>NZ_RWKH01000023.1 GCF_003984625.1 Variovorax sp. DXTD-1
GGCTGGGCCGAGGCCGCGCGCTTCAGCAGGCTGAGGTAGCCGGGCTGCACTTCCATGCGCGCAGTTGCGCCGCGTCGCTGCAGCAGCCGGTGCGCCTTCGGCAGGCTCCAGCAGGGCAGATTCGTGAACATGTGGTGTTCGCAGTGGTAGTTGACCCAGTAGGGCGCGACCAGCGCGCGCTCGAGCCAGCCGGCATGCGTGGTGCGCGCCTGGCGCAGCGGATCGGCCTCGTTCTGCGCCACCAGCGCGTGCTCGGCGATATTGCGCACGCGGCTCACGAGCGGCAGCCAGGTGGCCATGGGCAGCAGCCACATCAGCAGCCAGACCCACCCGTAGCCGGCCAGCGCGAAGGCCAGGAAGCCGAGGCCGTTGCCGAGCAGGAAGCGTCGGTCCTTGGCGAACTCGCGCCCGAACACCCGGAGCGCCGACTCGCCCGGCGCGCGGTTCCGGATGCCTTCGGCGATGTGGCCGAAGCGCTGCTTGTAGAAGGTCTGGCCGCTCAGGTCGCGCACGACCTTGCGCCACATCGATTCACGCGTGATCGGAAAAGGCGCCGACAGCACCAGGTCCGGGTCTTCGGTCTGCTGCACGAAGCGGTGGTGCTGCAGGTGATACGGCCGGTAGTCGCGCAGCGTGGACGAGCACAGCCAGTAGGCCACCCAGTCGTTGACCTTGCGGTTGCGGTGCAATCCCGCATGCGCGGCGTCGTGCATGAGGATGAAGAGCCCCAGCTGCCGCGCGCCAACGATCGGCACCATGAACGGCACAGTCCAGGGCCACGCGATGCCTACGAGCATCGCGGCGCCGATGACACCCCAGCAATGCGCAACCAGCCAAAGGCCCTTCCATGAGGAACGGCTGGTGAGCGACTGCCACTCTTCGGCGGTGAAGAAGTCTTCGGGTTGGGCGCGGGGTGCGACGGCCATCGCGCCAGTATGCGCCGGAGGCCGCGGCAGATCACGCGTAGTTCCCCGGTGTTGGCCGAGCGGCCCTTCGGCCTACTTGTCGATGATTTTCCGGGCGAAAAGCTCGAGGTAGTCCATGAGCCGGTTGGCACCCGCGACGGCCGCGGCCTCGTTGCCGGTGGCAATGCCCTGCGCCAGTTCGAGGTGCGCATTGGCGCCTTCCACGATCTCGCCTTCATGCTGGTAGGCGTACCAGAAGCGCCGGCACTGCACGATGAGCGGGATCACCGCCTTCACCGCCGAATCGTTGTGGCTCGCCTGGTGATTGACCAGGTCGAGCGCCCGGTCGGCCTGCATGTAGTCGTTCAGGTCGCCGCGATGGGCGGCCTCGACCATCACCTCGGCGCAGCGCACGATCTCCTTGCGCTGCAGCGCGGTGGCGCGGCGCGCCGAGCAGGCCGCAATCAGCAGTTCGAGCACGCGCCGGGTCTGGATCACGTCGAGGTGGTCGGCCAGGTCGATGGTCGACACCAGCAGGCCACGGCGCGGCTGCTGCACGATGAGGCCGATCGACACCATGCGCATCAGCGCCTCTCGCACCGGCGTGCGGCCAAGCCCGGTGCGCTCGGCCAGGTCGGCCTCGACCACCTGGCTGCCGGGCTCCAGCTGCATGGTGGAAAGCAGCGTCTCGATCGCGTCGTAGGCGAGGTCGGCGGCCCGTCGCTTGGGCTGGGGGCGGGAGACGGTCTTCGGTGGGGCCATGGTTTTTTTCTTCTGAAGCTGCTTCGGTTTCATTGTCGGGCCACATCGTTGCCGTGGACCGCAAGGCCGGCCAGGGTTGCAATGCGCGCCGGCGAGAGTGGTGGCCGCGGCGAAGGCGGCGTCCAGCCGAAGAGGAACTGCGCCGCATCGCCGCACACGCGGCCCTGGCAAGCGCCCATGCCGCAGCGGCGATGCAGCTTGGCATCGGTCCAGCCGCTGCAGCCTGCAAGCGCCGAGAAGGGCACGTCTTCGCAGCGGCACACCAGCGTGTCGGGCTGCGGCATCTGGCGGATGCCGGGGGCCAGTGCAAAGCTTCGGTGCAACTGTGCGGCAAAGGCACTCCAGCGGGCACGTTCGTGTTCATGCTGCGTTGCCGCGCGTTCATTGCCGACTGCCGCGTAGCCGGCAATGGTGCCCTGCGCAAGCGCGCGTTCGCTGCCGCCGAAGCCGGTGCATTCGCCGGCCGCATAGACGTTGGGCAGGCTGGTGCGCTGCAAGGCATCGACCGCCAGCGCCAGTGCACCGTTGTCTGCAGGCGCAAGGCCGCAGCCGAGCAGTTGGCCGAGCTGCGTATTGGGCGTGAGGCCGAAGCCGCACGCCACGCGATCGCATTCGATCTGCACTTCTCGCGCGCCTTGGCGCAGCCGGACCGATTCGACCTGGCCATCGCCCTGAACGGCGACGATGTGCGACGAGGTGCGGTACCGTGCATCGCCCAGCGTCAACGCTTGAACTGTCTTGCCCGGCCAGCGCAGCAGCTTGACGGCAAAACCCGCCACCGCCGCGAGCGATGCCTGCTCGGCGATGCGCACGACCTTCGCGCCCGCGGCGCGCGCGGTGGCCGCGGCTGCGAGCAGCAAGGGCCCGCTGCCCGCAACGACGATGCGCTCGCCCTCGACGGGCAAGCCTGCCTTGACGAGCGCCTGCAAGCCGCCCGCACCAGTGACGCCGGGCAGTGTCCAGCCCGGGAACGGCAGCAACAGTTCGCGTGCGCCGGTGCACAGGATCAGCTTCTTCCACTGCATGCGCCAGCCGCGCACGGCATCTTCGAGCAGCAGTTCGCCGTCTGCAGGCGCAGCGATCACGCGCGTGCCGCTGCACACGCGAATGTTGGCGTGGCGCTCCAGTGCCTCGCGCCACTTGCGCGCGGCGGGCGGTAGTGCGGCGCCGGGACCATCGCGCCAGATCTGGCCGCCGGGCGCGGGGTTGTCGTCTATGACGACGATGGATGCGCCGCTGGGCGCCGCCGCCAGCGCCGCGGCCATGCCCGCGGGACCCGCGCCGACGATCAACAGATCGCAATGCTCCAGCGCCATGGCGTTCATGCCGTGGTCTCCACCTGCATGCCTTCGGCGCAGACCGTCTGGCAGGCCAGCATGCGGCGTCCGTCGATCCGTACACGGCATTCCTGGCACACGCCCATGCCGCAGAACGGCGCGCGCGGCTGGCCCGAGACGGAGGTGCGTGCAACGCCTACGCCACCGGCGATGCGCAATGCCGCGGCCACCGAAGTGCCCGCCTTTACGCGAACCCGGCGGCCATCGATGTGCAGCGAGGTCTCGCCGCTCATGCGAATTTTTCTGAAGCAAGGCCGCGCGGCGCGTAAGGCGCCGCGTCGAATTCAGGGGCGGTGCCGTTCATGAGCGCCGCAAGCAGGTGCGCGCTGCCCGGCGCAGTCGTCACGCCCAGGCCTTCGTGGCCGACCGCGAGCCAGAGCTTTTCGCGCCACGGGTGCTTGCCCAGCAGGGGCAGCCCGTCGGGCGTGGCAGCGCGCATGCCGGTCCAGGAGCGCACGGCGGTGAGGTCCGCAAGGCCGGGCAGGTACTCGAGCGTGCGTTGCAGCATGCGCGCGAGCATCGGCGCCTCGACGGCAGGGTCGGTAGTGTCGAACTGGCGCGAGGAACCGATCAGCAGTTGCCCCGTCGGCCGCGGCTGCACGTTGAAGGCGACCGAATCTCCGTCGCTGTGGTGCGCGCTGGTCACGTAGCCGAGCTCGACGAGCTGGTGATGCACGGTGCCCGGATAGCGGTCGGTGATCAGCAGGTGGCCCTTCTTGGGGCGAATCGGCAGTTCGGGGCACAGCGTGGGGGCCTCGATGCCGTTGGCGAGCACGATCTGCGGTGCAGTGCGGCGGCTGCCGCCAACGAGCCGCAGCGTGCCGTCGCCTTCAATCTCATCGACCTTCGCATGTTCGACGCGGACCGAATCGCCGTCCTGTGCGAGCAGCCAGCGCGCCGCATTGGGCGCATAGAGAATGCCGTCGCCAGGCACTTCGAGCGCACCTGCAAGACCGTTGCGCAGCGCGGGTTCGGCGCGCGCCAGTGCGACCCCATCGAGCAGGCGGCTTTCGATGCCGTGCGCCCGCAGCCTCTGCTGCTTGCGTTCGGCCTCGGTCATTTCTTCTTCGTTCGCGGCAATCCACAGGGTGCCGCAGGCGCTGTAGGCACACTCTTCGCTCATGCGCGGCGCCAGCGCGCGCCATTGCGCGGTCGAGTGGCTGCTCAGTGCAAGTTCGGCCAGGTTGTCGTCCATCACCACCAGGTGCCCCATGCCGGCGCCGGTGGCCCCGCCGATGCGCGCGTCGAGCACCAGCACGCGGCGGCCTGCTTGTGCCAGCGCATGCGCGCAAGCGGCACCGACGATGCCGGCACCTATGACGATGACATCGGCGTGCACGGCCTATTGCACTTCGGGGAACACCGCGGAACCGGCTTTGCCGGGCCGCTGGTGTTGCCCCCGGTAGGGGGTTGGCGCAGCGACACGAAGTGCGCGAAGACTGGAAGCGAGCTTCATATCCGGATGCCCCACCCGAAAGGATCGTTGTCGTCGATCAGCAGCGTGGCTTCGGCACTGATGTGCGCACGGCCGCGCAGGGTTGGGATGACCTTGCCGTCTTCCACCGTGTAGCTGGCTTCGAAGCGGCTGCCGATGACGCTGGCCTGCGTCCACACCTCGCCCGGCGCGAGCTTGCCGTCGGCCGCGAGGCAGGCGATCTTGGCGCTGGTGCCGGTGCCGCATGGCGAACGGTCGTACGCGTTGCCGGGGCAGAGCACGAAGTTGCGGCTGTCCGCACCGCCGTCGTCATCGGCAAAGAGTTCGATGTGGTCGATCTCCGCGCCTTCCGCCCCGGTGATGCCTTGCGCAACGAGCGCCTTGCGAAGTGCCTCGGTGTAGCCGGACAGCGCGGCGAGGTTGTCGCTGGCCACGCGCTGGCCGTGATCGCTCACCAGGAAGAACCAGTTGCCGCCCCACGCCACATCGCCATGCACAGTGCCGTGCCCCGGAAGCTCGACGGCCACCTGGTGCAGATGCCGGTAGGCAGGCACGTTGCGCACGCTCACCGAACCATCGGCATGCAGCGTGGTCGTGACGGTGCCCACGGGCGTTTCGATGCGGTGCTCGCCCACGCCGATGCGCCCCATGTGCGCAAGGCTTGCCACCAAGCCGATGGTGCCGTGGCCGCACATGCCGAGGTAGCCAGTGTTGTTGAAGAAGATCACGCCGGCCGCTGCATCCCTGGACACGGGTTCGCACAGCAGCGCACCCACCACCACGTCGCTACCGCGCGGCTCTAGCACGGTGGCGGCGCGCCACTTGTCGTGCCGCTCGGCCAGCAGCGCGCGGCGCTCGACCATGCTGCCGCCACCCAGGTCGGGGAACCCGCCAACGACCAGGCGCGTGGGCTCGCCGCCCGTGTGCGAATCGACGATCTGGATGCGCTGCATGTCTTCCTTCGGCTCAGTAGCTGGCCAGGGGAACGGGCGCTGCGTTCTTGAAGGTGTACACCGTAATCGGTGCCTGCTTCATGTTGCCCTGCTCGTCGTAGGCGTAGGTTGCGGCCACGCCCTTGTAGGTGGTCTTGTAGAGCTCGGCGCCCACCTTGTCGGGGTCGATGGAGTTGGCCTTCTGCATCGATTCGCCGATGAACATCACCTGGTCGTAGTACGAGGCCGCATAGGCATCCGCGTCGACATTGAAGCGCTTCTTGAACTTGGCCTTGAACGCCGGGCCGCTCTGCGCCTTTTCAAGGATGGAGCCACCCTGTGCGCAGAACACCAGGTCGTTGACCGCGTCGCCGCCCAGCTTGCCGGTGGCCGGGCTGCACACGGTGTCGCCGCCCAGCAGCTTGCCGGGCACGGCAAGCTGCTTCATCTGGCGCGCCATGGGTGCGGCCTGCGGCGCATAGCCGCCGAAGAAGATGGCTTCGGGCGCCTTGGACTTCATGTTGGTGAGGATGGCGGTGAAATCCACGGCCTTGTCGGTGGTGAACTCCTGGCCGACGATGGTGAGGCCCTGCTTCTTCGCCTCCTTGGTGAACTCTTCCGCAAGGCCCTGGCCGAAGGCGGTGCGGTCGTCGATCACGCCCACCTTGGTGACCTTGAGCACCTTGGCCGCGTACACCGCCATGCTGGAGCCGATCTGGTTATCGCTCGCGATGATGCGGTACAGGTTCTTGTAGCCGCCCTGCGTGACCTTCGGGTTGGTGCCCACGGTCGAGATCATGGTGCCGCCGCTGGCATAGATGCGCGAAGCCGGAATGGCCACGCCCGAGCAGTACGGGCCCATGACGTACTTGACGCCGTCGTCCACGAACTTCTGCGCAACGCTCACGCCGGTCTTGGCGTCGCACTGGTCGTCTTCGGACACCAGCTCGAACTTCAGCGTCTTGCCCCCCGCGGTGATCTTCTTCGCGTTGAGTTCCTCGATGGCAAGGCGCACGCCGTTTTCGTTGTCCTTGCCCGCGAATGCATTGGGCCCGGAGAGAGGGCCGCTGTGGCCGATCTTGACGACCTGCTCTTGCGCGCCGGCGTGGCCTGCGAGGGTGAGGGCGGCGAAGCCCACGAGGCCGATGAACGGAACCATGCCTACTTTTGTCTTCATGCTTCTTCCTAGGTTGGGAACAACGAAAAGAGCGGTTATTACATAACCGACTGGTATTGCACAGGCCGTGTTGCCAGCGCCTTCTTCACGATGGCCTCGACGGCCGCTCGCTCTTCGCCGATGAGCGGCAGCCGCGGGCGGCGCATGTGCTCGCTGCCCACGCCCACCAGTGCGTCGATCAGCTTCAGGTTCTGCACCAGCTTGGTCGACACGTCCAGGTGCAGCATCGGCGTCATCCACTGGTACAGCTTCAGCGCTTCGGCAAACTTGCCGGCCTTCATCAGGTCGTACAGCGCCACCGTCTCGCGCGGGAATGCGCAGCCGACGCCGGCCAGGAGGCCGTCGCAGCCCAGCGCCAGCCCTTCGTACGCCAGGTCGTCCACGCCCAGGAACAGCTGGTAGCGGTCGCCCACCGTGTTGCGCAGGTCCGTGATGCGGCGGATGTTGTCCGTGCTCTCCTTGATGGCCGCGATCCATTCGCAGTCGGCCAGTTCCACCATGTGCTCGGGCTTCAGGTCCACCCGATAGGCCACCGGGTTGTTGTAGACCATGACGGGTTTTTGCGCCGCATTGGCGATGGTGCGCACATTCAGCATTGCCTCGCGCGAATCGGCCACGTAGATCACCGACGGCATCACCATGAAGCCCGCCACGCCCAGCTTGTTGGCTCCGTCCACATAGCGCAGCGCTTCACGCGTGCTGGTTTCGGACACATTCGCCAGCACCGGAATGCGGCCGTCCGCGGCTTCGAGCGCAATCTTGGCGACCTGCAGCTTTTCTTCGAGCGTGAGCGTGCTTGCCTCGCCCAGCGAGCCGCAGGTGACCAGGCCGTGGATGCCGTTGCGGATTTGAAAATCGATGTGGCGCGCGGTGCCTTCGGTATCGATGCTTTCGTCGGCGTGGAACTTGGTGGTGATGGCGGGAAAGATGCCTTGCCAGCGGGGATTGGTCACGGATGGTGCTCCTGAGGTGTGCGGTGGAAATCAGGTGCACTTTAAATATATTAACAATATATCGTCAAGACATTTCTGCTTTGCCACGCCCCTGGAACGAGGCTTGGCCTGGCGCGGTTCGCTGGCGGGCTCTCCTAGTCGATCTTCGCGCCCGATGCTTTCACCACCGCGCCCATCGCATCCCAATCCGCGCGCAGCAGCTTCTGAAACTCCTCGGCGCTCTGCGTGCGGGGCTCCACGCCCAGGCGCTTGAAGCGCTCCTGGATCACCGGATCGGCCAGAACCTTGTTGGCGGCCGCGTTCAGGCGCTCGACCTCAGCCTTGGGCGTGCCGGCAGGTGCGAGCAGGCCGATCCATGAATCGAAGGCGTAGCCCGGCAGCCCGCTCTCCGCGACGGTCGGCAGGCTGGGCAGGAAGGGGCTGCGCGCCTTGCCGGTCGACGCGAGCAGCTTCATGCGCGGGTCTGCCTGGAAACCCATCACGCCGATGCTCGAGGAAATGACCGCCTGCACCCGACCCGCGAGCACTTCGTTCACCGCCTCGCCCGTGGACTTGGTCGGAATATGGGTCATCTCCAGCCCTGCCTTGGCGAGGAACGACGCCATTGCAAGGTGCGTGGCGCTGCCGTTGCCCGCCGAGGCGTAGTTGTACTTGCCCGGGTTGGCCTTGACCTCCTTGATGAAGTCGGCCGTGTTCGACACGTTGAGCTCGCTCGCCACCGCCAGCACATAGCCCGCGTTGCCGATGTTGGCCACGCCCACGAAGTCCTTCAGCGGGTCGTACGAGAGCTTGCTGTACAGAAAGCCGGCGATGTTGTGGCTCGCGGCGGCGAGCACCAGCGTGTTGCCGTCCGCCGGCGCCTTGGCAACGGCTGCCGCGCCCACCGTGCCGCCCGCGCCCGCACGGTTTTCGACAACGGCGCTGGCATTGAGCGCCGCGCCAAGCTCGGCATTGAAGGCGCGCGCCACGGTGTCTTGCACCGCACCGGTGCCGAAGGGCACGACGATGTGGATCACGCGCTGTTGCGCGTGAACGGGTGCGAGGGCGCCCACGGCCATGGCAGCTGCAAGGGCAGCGAGCGAACGTCGGGTGAACAGGGTCGGGGTCATTGGGGTGGCCGCTTTCATCATCGTTGGCAGTAAGAAATTTCAGGCGCCCGACGGCAGCCAGCGCTGTACCAGCTTCACGAAGTAGCTGGCGCCGATCGGAATGATCTCGTCGTTGAAGTCGAACGAGGTGTTGTGGATGATGCAAGGGCCGGGCCCGTGGCCGTCGAGCCGGTGGTCGCCTTCGCCATTGCCCAGGAAGGCGTAGCAGCCGGGCCGCGCAAGCAGCATGTGCGCAAAGTCTTCGGCGCCCATCACGGCAGGAAAGTTGTCGGTGACCATGTCGTCGCCCACCACCTCCCGCATCACGCCGGCGGCAAAGCGCGCCTCGGCCGCGTGGTTGACCACCGGCGGCGAAGAACGGTTGAAGAAAACCTCGGCCGTGCAGCCGTGCGCCGCGGCCACGCCGGCGGCCACCTCGCGCAGGCGCGCCTCGATCTTGTCGATGGCCTCGATGGAGAAGGTGCGGATGGTGCCGCCGACCGTGGCCACGTCGGGAATCACGTTGGGCGCATCGGAGCCCTGCAGCTGCGTGACCGCGAGGAGGGCACGCTCGGTGCTCGGAATGGTGCGCGGCACGATGGTCTGCAGCTGCTGCGCGAGCGTGACCACCGCGGCCACCGGGTCGATGCCGGTGTGCGGCATCGAGGCGTGCGTGCCGCGCCCACGCACGGTGATCTTGTAGGTATTGCTCGACGCCATCAGTGCGCCTTCGTTGAGCGCGAAGCGACCCACGTCGCCCACCGGAAAGTTGTGCAGCGCAAAGACCGCATCGCACGGAAAGCGCTCGAACAGGCCGTCCTGGATCATCTTCTTGGCGCCGGCCTTGCCCATCTCCTCGGCCGGCTGGAAGATGAAATGCACCGTGCCGTCGAAATCGTCAGGGCCCTGCTGCGACAAGTGCCACGCCGCGGCCAGCAGTATGGTGGTGTGGCCGTCGTGGCCGCAGGCGTGCATGCGGCCTGCGTGGGTGGACTTGTGGGCAAACTCGTTGGCCTCGTGGAGCGGCAGCGCATCCATGTCGGCGCGCAGGCCGATGGTGCGCGAGCTGGTGCCCTTGCGCAGCACGCCCACAAGGCCCGTGCCGGCAATGCCGCGGTGCACCTCGATGCCCCATTCGGCGAGCAGGCTCGCCACCTTTTCGGAGGTGCGGTGCTCTTCGAAACCGAGCTCAGGGTGGGCGTGAATGTCGCGCCGGATATCGACGAAGCGGGAGACGTTGGCGGCGAAGGAATCGACGATGTTCATGAGGATGGGAGCTGCAGCGGAGTCGTTCGAAGCGAACGATTCTGGCGCAGCTGCCCATCGGGCGCAAAAACACAGGCTCAGGCGAGCCGGCCTTCCTGCCGCAATCGCGCGCCGATGCGCCGGATCTCGGCCTCCCCCTGGTCCAGCGCGGCCTTGCTCGTATGCACCGAATAGTGCCCCATCACCAGTTCATGCGGATGCTTCACGGCCGAGCCCAGCACGAAGGACGTGTTGCCGCGCGCCACGAAGTCGATGGCCGCGCCGGACTCTTCGAACACCGCCAGCTCGCCCGTGCCGACGGGTTCGCCGCCGGTACCCGTGCCGAGGCGGCCCGCGCTCACCGCCACCCACCCCACGGTGTGGCCGGCGGGCGGCGTGTAGCGCCAGTGCTCGCCGTCCTTCAGCTGCACGGCCAGGTAGTTCATCGGCGCCGGTGCCGGAATGAGGCTTTGCGCCGCGCCGTAGCGGCCGAGCAGCACGCGCGCCGGGCCTTCCGCCGGTACCTGCGAGGGCGAGAGATAAATGCTCTGGGCCGGCGCGTTTTCTTCCGCAGCCGGCAAGGCCACCCAGAGCTGGAAGCCTTGCACGCGCTTCGTGCCCGGCGCGGGTGCGCCGTCGTGCCACACGCCGTTGCCGGCGCGCATCCACTCGACGCCACCGGCCGGCAGCACGCCCTGCTCGCCGGTCGTGTCCTCGTATTGCGTGTCGCCTTCGATCAGCCAGGTGAGCGTGGCAATGCCCGAGTGCGGGTGCATGCCGAAGCCCTTGTGGCCGCCCGTGGTGTCGAAACCGAAGAGGTCCAGGAACACGAACGGCTTCAGAAACTCGCCCAGGTCGCCCGGGCTCATGAGCCGGACGATCGGCCCGTGCTGCGAGCCGAACGTGCGGTAGACGATGGCGCGCGCCGCGGTGGCGGCAGGAGTGATGGCGGTTGCGGTGCTCATGCGGCCTCCCTGGCGGTCTTCAGCGCCTTGGTCCACCACGCGAGGTCGTCGAGCATGCCGTTGGCGGCCTGCGCCAGGTGCGGAAAGTCGTCGAAAGTCTTGCCCTGCTGCCAGATGCCGAGAAACTCGACCATGCCGATGTGCACCGCGTTGCGCACCGGCGCCATCTGCATCTCGACGGCGACGAGCCGCAGCTGCTCCACGGCACGCGCAGCGCCCACGCCGCCGTAGCCCACAAAAGCGATCGGCTTGCGGATGAACTCCTTGTAGGCCCAGTCGATGGCGTTCTTCAGCACCGCGCTCGGGCCGTGGTTGTATTCGGGCGTGACGACGATGAGCCCGTCCAGCGTGTCGAGCTTGGCGGCCCAGCGCTGCGCGGCCTCGTTCTTTACGGGGCCCCAGGCCGGCGCGCCTGCTTCGTTGAAGAAGGGCAGCGGATAGTCGCGCAGGTCGATCAGTTCGAACGACAGATCGGTGCGCTGCCTGGCCAGCTCGTAAATCCAATGCGCGGGCTTTTCGCCGAAACGGCCTTCACGGGTCGAGCCGATGATGATTCCGATGCGAGGTGGTTGTTGTTGCGAGGTCATGGGCACAAGGTTAGGGTTGCACCCATTGATCGACTAGACGGCAGAATCGGATTTCACTCATCCATTGTTGCAAGGAATCGCCGCCATGCTCGACCTCAACGACATCGCCATGTTCGTGCAGGTGGTGCGCCACGGCAGCTTTGCCGGGGCGGCGCGCCGGCTCGGCCTGCCGCCCAACACGGTGAGCCGGCGCATCCAGCAGCTGGAGGCACGGTTGGGCACGCGGCTGATGCAGCGCTCCACCCGCAAGCTCACCCTCACCAGTGCGGGCCAGGCTTTTCACGAGCGCTGCGCCGGCGCGGTCGACGGGCTGGTGGAGGCTGGGCAAGAGCTGATGACCGGCAGCCGCGAGCCGAGCGGCTTGATCCGCGTGGCGGCAACCGCCGATTTCTTCGACTTCTTTCCCATGGAGTGGGTGGCCGACTTTCTGGCCGCGCATCCGCTGGTGCGCGTCGACTTCGTGCTCAGCGACGCCAAGGCCGACCTGATCGCCGAGCAGATCGACATCGCATTCCGCGGCGGCGAACTGCCCGACTCAGGCTATATCGCCCGCAAGCTCCTGAACGCCCTGACCGACGGCATGGTCGCCAGCCCCGCCTACATTGCCGCGCGCGGCGCACCCGCCACTTTGCAAGACCTGGCGGCGAACCACGACTGCGTGACCTCGCCGCACCCCAGCGGCCGCACCATCTGGCGCATGGCGGGCCCTGACGGCGTGCAGGAAGAGGTGCAGGTCGCGGGCCGCTTCAGCGGCAACACCGCCCAGGCGCTGCGCAAGGCTGCCATCGCCGGACTGGGCGTCGCGCTGCTGCCGCCCACCATGGCCCGGATCGACGTTCAGGCCGGCCGGCTCGTACCGGTGCTGCCGCAATACCAGCGCACGGGGCAGGGGCTGAGCGTGCTGTATCCGAGCCGCAAGCACCTGCCGCTGGCGGTGTCGGCGTTCATCGACGTGGTGACGGAGAAGCTGAGTGCGGAGGAGGCGTTGCCGGAAATGCTGCGGGTGGCGAAGGCCTAGCCTCACCGGCCGATCGATTTGCACAGAAAATGCCTTCATGAAAATCGAAAAAGACACCGTCGTCACCCTCAAGTACAAGGTCGCCGACGCCCAGGGCAAGCTCATCGAAGCCAGCCCCGAGCCGATGGCCTACCTGCATGGCGGGTACGAGAACACGCTGCCCAAGATCGAGGAAGCGCTCGATGGCAAGGAAAAGGGCTACCAGACCATACTGAACCTTGCGCCTGAAGACGCCTTCGGCCTGCGCGATGAATCGCTGGTGCGCAGCATTCCCAAGTCCGAATTTCCGCCGGGCGTGAAGGTGGGCGGACAGCTGCAGGGGCGGCTCGACGACGGCACCGAGCACGTTTTCACGGTAATGAAGATCAAGGGTCCGGTGGTGCTGCTCGACGGCAACCATCCGTGGGCGGGCAAGGCGCTGAAGTTCAGCCTCCAGGTGACGGACGTGCGCGCCGCGCTGCCGGTGGAGATCGAGCATCGTCACGTGCATGGGGCGCACGGGCACCACCACTGATCGAAGCTTCGATCCTTCGGCCTTCCGGCGTGCGGCCTACTTCTTTGCCCAGAAGCTCCGCGCCTTCTCGATCTTGCCCAGCGCCTTGCGGCACGCCTTCGCGCCAGCCGCATGGCGCGCGCTGAACCAGCCGACCGCGAACCATGCGCGCGCATCGTGCGCAGCGGCTTCGCGGTAGAGCGCCATCGCCACGGCTTCGTCGTTGAACTCGCCCAGCGCGTCTTGCGCCGGACGCAGCCGCTTCAGGTATCGCTCGGCAGCTGAGCTTTTTCCATCGCCCGCGTCGGCAAACAGCGGCGCCACGAACTCGGCCAGGTAGCGCAGGCGCTTGAGCCGCTTGCGGGTGCGGTGCTGGTCTTCGGTGGGCAAGGACTCGAAGCGCTGGCCGTCTCGGACGACCTGTTTATGCAAGCGCTGCAGGCGTTTGCGCAAGAAGCCGCGGGCGTCGCCGGCATCCAGCGGCGCCGGTTGCTCCTGCTGCGCGGCTTCCCCGGCTTTCGCCGCTTCCGCGTGCGTCGTCGTGGCGGTAAAGCCGATGAGCGAGACCAGCACCGACTGGAATGCGTGCGTGCGCACGATGTCGCCGGCTGACTGTACGCGAGCCGCGGCCTGGTCTCCCGTGAGCGGATCGAACTCCGGTGCGCCTGCGCTACGCAATTGCGGCTGCGCCAGCTTCACGACCTGCTGGCGATCGCGCAGCGCGCCAAGGGCGTGAAAGGCTTCGACCAGGGGCGGCTCCCATGCGGCCGCGTCGAGAAGACCCGCGCTCGCATCGAGCCCCGCGAGTTCGCGCAATGCGGTACGCAGCCGACGGATGCCGATGCGCAACTGGTGGATCTGTTCCTCGTCGGTGCTGCCGGCTGCGATCTCGCTGGCGTTGGGCAGCATCTGGGCGAGGCAAGACGCAACCACAGCTTGCTGGATGGTGCGGCCGTCGAGCTTGCTGTTTTTTTCATCGGCGAAGCGGGGCGTCTCTGCCTTCACGGCCGGCACGAGCTCGAGCTTTGCCAACAGGCGGGCGCCGCGTTCGGCCTTGGAGAGGGTGCTGAACCACAGGCCGTGCTGCTGCGACCAGCGGCGCGCAAGCGCCACCAGTCCTTGCACATCGCCCCGCTTGAGTTCGAGTTCCAGTTCGCACACCGGCGATTCGCGCTGCTCGGGCGTGCCTGCGTGGGCGACGACCTTGCCGACGTCGAGCGCCAGCTCCACCACGGCCGCGTTGGCGCCGGTGGTGCGCACGTCGCGCGTGAGCCGCACGATGTCCGTCGATTGGCGCTCGACCAGTGCCGCGTCGCTCTCGGCCAGCACCTTGGCGAGCCGCTCGCCGACCGGCGTGCCCTGGTGGCGTTGCGGGTCGATCGTGGGCGATGCGCCGCCCGCCGCGGCGCCAAGATCGACGTTGTGTTCGAGCCGGTGCAAGGCGTTGTCGCCGGTGGCCTTGACGGTCTGCACCCAGCGCCGCCCTTCCTTGCGCAGGCGCAGCACGATGCCTTGCGCGGCCAGCGCCTGGTCGGCGGTGTCGAAATAGCGCGCCTGCAGCCGGGTGCGCGCCACGGTGCCGCGCCGCATGGCGGCCTCGACGGCTTTCAGGCGCTCGGCGGGAATATGAAACTTGAACTCGATTTCCATGAGGGCATGATGCCCGCTCTTTTTCCGCCCGGCGCCACTTCCGGGCGGGCCAGGGATGCCCCCGCGATTCCGAGTCTGAAAAAATATGTGGACGCCGTCCATTTTCTTTGATATCTTTTGTGGACGGCGTACACAACGCGCTGGCAAACCACCCGATCCACTCTTCATCGACACAGGAAGACCACCATGGCCAACAAGCAAATCTTCGTGAACCTCCCCGTCAAGAACCTGGAAAAGTCCAAGGCGTTCTTTTCCGCGCTGGGCTACACCTTCAACGAGCAATTCACAAACGCCAACGCTACGTGCATGGTGATCAACGAAGGCAGCATCCACGCCATGCTGCTGGTCGAAGACTTCTTCAAGACCTTTACGGACAAGAGCCTCACGGACACCAGCAAGAGCACCGAGGTGCTGCTGTGCCTGTCGTGCGAAAGCCGCGCGGAGGTGGACGAGATGGTGGCCAAGGCGGTGGCCGCGGGCGGCACGGTGCCGCGCGCGCCGCAGGACTACGGCTTCATGTACGGACACGGCTTCCAGGACATCGACGGCCACCTGTGGGAGCTGAGCTACATGGACCCGAACGCCGAGATGCCCCCGCAGTAAGGCACGGCCGAAGAGAACGAGAGAACGATGCCCATCGTTCCATATGCGCTCTTCACTGTTGCACGGAAGGCACCTTCCTTAAAGCACGTTCGCCCCGATATTCCGAAGAACAATGCTGCCGCGCGTTCCGCGGCGCGATCAACGGAAAGGAATATCGAGGTGTCCAGCAACAACGACAGCAATGAAGAAGGCCGCAGCCCCGTGCTGCAGGTGAGCGCGCTCGGCTTTCCGTGGCAGACGATCGACCCGTTCCTGTTCTGCGTCTACCACGACGACGCTTATCCCAAGGCCAACGCGCAGATGGGGCCCGAGGCTCCGCTGGCGGGCCGGCAGATCGGCCAGGACTTCAGCCGCAAGGACGGCTGGAGCATGTACCACGGCGACACGGTGCCGGGCTTTCCATCGCACCCGCACCGCGGCTTCGAAACGGTGACCATCGTGCGCAAGGGGTTGGTCGACCATTCCGATTCGCTGGGCGCCACCGCGCGCTTCGGCGGCGGCGATGTGCAGTGGCTCACAGCGGGCAAGGGCATCGTGCATTCGGAGATGTTTCCGCTGCTCGATGCGAACGCGCCCAACCCGCTGGAGCTGTTCCAGATCTGGCTCAACCTGCCGGCCAGAAGCAAGATGGCCGATCCGCACTTCACGATGTTCTGGTCGGAGGCGATTCCGCGCTTTGCGTCCGACGATGCGAACGGCGGCCGCACCGAGGTCGCGATCATCGCGGGCCGCTTCGGCGATTCCGCGGGCAATGGCAACGCATCGGCGCCGATCGCACCGCTTGCGCCGCCGCCCGATTCATGGGCTGCGCAGGCCAATGCCGACGTGGCGATCTGGACGCTGAAGATGACGCCCGGCGCGCAGTGGACGCTGCCTGGCGCAACCGGGGAGGGCACGCGGCGCATGCTGTACTTCTTCAAGGGCGCCTTCGCACACGTTGCGGGGCAGCGCATAGAAGGCCCGGCCGCCATCGAGCTGCGCGCCGATGCGGCTGTGGACTTGGTCAATGGCAACGAAGAGGCCAGCGAATTCCTGCTGCTGCAAGGCCGCCCGATTGCGGAGCCCGTGGTGCAGTACGGGCCCTTCGTGATGAACACGCAGGCGGAGATCAGCCAGACGCTGGCCGATTACCGCCGCACACAATTCGGCGGCTGGCCGTGGAGCGACCCGGCGCCGGTGCATGGCCGCGATGAGGCGCGTTTTGCGCGGCACCCGGGTGGGCGCGAAGAAAAACCGAGGCCTTGAAAAAGAAGACGCAGGCCAGCCCGCGGCGCATCAGAAAGTTTTAAGCAGCTCGACGGCGGGCGCGGTCATGCTGGGCACGAACTCGATCACGTGCGTGCTTGCGGCGCCGCTCTGCACGAACGGGTCGCGTGCCAGCACCGCGTCGAGCGCGGCCCGGTCGCCCGAGCGCGCGAGGATCACGCCACCCTTGCGCGGCACCTGCCGGCCCGAGGCCACGAAGAGGCCGCTTGCGTAGTGCTTTCGTAGCCATGTCATGTGCCCATCCATCAACGCATCGAGCTCTTCAAGCGGACGGATGTAGGTGAGAGTGACGATGAACATGGACGAGGCGGCAAGTAGATCTGGAACTTGCAATCCTATGGCCTGAAGCGTGGGCATTCCGTGACACGAGAAGTAACGAAGTGATCTATGTTTTGCAGCTTCTGCTAACTTCTTTTTCATTGCTTCAACTGCCCAGGGGAGTCGTTCAATGCCGCTTCAGTCGCCGCGTTTTTTGCCGCCTGGTTTCGTACCGCCGTATCTGCTGGACCGGCTGGCCGAGCGTGCGAGCGCCCATGCGAGCGCGCGGGCGGCGCAAACGCTGATGATCGACCGCGAGCACCGCGGCCTTCGCGAGACGGTATCCGCCCAAGGCCCGCCAGGGGTCTCGTCAAGCCGGCCTCCGGCATATGTGCGGCGCGATTCGCCGCAGCGCGCCGTTCACGACGCGGAGCACACCATGAGCCTGCCGGGCCGGCTGGTGCGCGCCGAAGGGCAGGCACCCACACGCGACATTGCAGCCGACGAGGCCTACGATTACCTGGGCGCCACCTACCGGCTGTACCGCGACATCTACGAGCGCGACTCCATCGACAACGCCGGCATGCCGCTCACGGGCAGCGTGCACTATGGCAACGACTACGACAACGCCTTCTGGAACGGCAAGCAGATGGTGTTTGGCGACGGCGACGGCGAAGTCATGAACCGCTTCACCATCGCGGTGGACATCATCGGCCACGAGCTGACGCACGGCGTCATCGACCACGAGTCGGGTTTGATCTACCAGGGGCAGTCGGGCGCGCTCAATGAATCGGTCTGCGACGTGTTCGGTGTTCTGGTGAAGCAGCACTTGCTCAAGCAGACGGCGCAGCAGGCCGACTGGCTCGTAGGTGCGGGGCTTTTCACCGCCAAGGTAGAGGCACGCGCCCTTCGTTCGATGGCCGAGCCCGGCACGGCTTACGACGATCCGGTGCTCGGCAAAGACCCGCAGCCCGCCCACATGAAAGACCTGGTCGTCACGCGGCAGGACAATGGCGGCGTGCACATCAATTCCGGCATTCCGAACCGCGCTTTCTATCTTGCGGCCACGGCCATGCAGGGTCCGGCCTGGGAGACGGCGGGCCGCGTCTGGTACGACACCGTGTGCGACAGGCGGCTGCGCCAGGACTCTGATTTCCTGGCCTTCGCACAGCTGACCGTGGAGAATGCGGCCAGGCGCTTCGGCGCCGACAGCGCGGCGCACAAGGCCATCGGCGCCGCATGGAACACCGTGGGGGTCACACCATCATGATTCAGCTTCCGCCTCTGGACCAGGCTTCGGTCGTGCGGGTGACGCGCGAAGGTGGCGTTGCCTACATGCCGGGCCTTTCGCGGCCGCGCAGCTACCAGTTGGGCAATTGCAGCGAAGAACTGCGCCAGCAGATCGGCGAAGCCTTGCAAAGCGCTGCTCCGCATGCAGAGCAGCGCGACGGACCCGCCTCGCCGGGCGGCGACCAGCGCTTCTACCGCGTGGAAGTGGTGGTGGAAAGCGCCACCACGCATTCGGGTTCGGTCAGCTTCGAAGTGCCCGAGAACGAAGCGCCGGAGGCGCTGGTGCATCTCTGGAAAGATGCGGCCGACCGCTGAGCGCAGCCTCGGTTCAGAGCCCGCCGCAGATCGTAGACACCACGAGCCACACGTTGGCCGAGCTGATCACGCCGAACAGCCCCCACGCCAGCAGCTTGACCACGGGGCCGTTGGCAAAGCCGCCCATCATTGCGCGGCTGCTCGTGAAGCGGATCAGCGGCCACATCGCGAACGGCAGCTGAAAGCTCAGCACCACCTGGCTCAGCACGAGCATCTTGCCCACGCCGCCGTCGCCGAACCACCACACGCCCAGAAAGGCCGGCCCGAGTGCCAGCGCCCGCGTGATGAGGCGCCGCTGCCAGCACGGAATCTTCAGGTCGAGAAAGCCTTCCATGATGATCTGGCCCGCAATGGTGCCGGTGAAGGTCGAGCTCTGGCCCGAGGCCAGCAGCGCAATGCCGAACAGCGTGGCCGCCACCGCACTGCCCACGATGGGTTCGATGAGCCGGTAGGCATCGTCGATCTCCGTCACTTCCACGTGGCCTGTGCTGTGGAAGGCACTGGCCGCCAGCACCATGATGGCCGCGTTGACCAGAAGCGCGAGCGAAAGCGAGATCACCGCGTCGAAGGTGCAGAAGCGCACCGCCTCGCGCCGCGCCGCATCGCTGTCGGCCACCAGCCGGGTCTGCACGATGGACGAGTGCAGGTACAGGTTGTGCGGCATCACCGTGGCGCCGACCACGCCGATGGCAAGGTACAGCGCGCCGGGCTGCTGCAGCCGCTCGAAGCTCGGCGCAAAGCCCATGGCCACGCCGAACCAGTTGGGCTGCGACATCGCAAGCTCCACCACGAAACAGCCCGCGATGGTGCCCACCAGCCCGAGCACGATCGCCTCGACGCGCCGGAAGCCAGCGCCTTGCAACCCGAGGACGAGCAGCGTGTCGAACGCCGTGATCGCAATGCCGACCGGAATCGACACGCCGAACAGCAGATGCAATGCGAGCGCGCTGCCCAGCACCTCCGCCAGGTCGCAGGCCACGATGGCGAGTTCCGCGCCCAGCCACAGAAAGCGGCTGACGCGCGGCGAATAGTGTTCGCGGCAGGCGCGCGCAAGATCTTTCTGCGCCACGAGGCCGAGCCGCACGCACAGCGTTTGCAGCAGCATGGCGGCCAGGCTCGCAAGCAGCACCACGAAGAGCAGGCCGTAGCCGAAGCGCGAGCCGGCCTCGATGTCGGTCGCCCAGTTGCCGGGGTCCATGTAGCCGACCGACACCAGCAGGCCCGGGCCCGCGTAACGCAGCAGCTTTTTGCCGAAGGGCAGGTCCTGCGGGACCGCCACGCTGCCTTTGACCTCGGAAGGGCAGAACGGCGCGGTGGCGGTGCGGGGCAGCGGAAAGAACATGCGGGCGATGATAGGGGTGGCGCATCGGGTCTCGCGCGGGACCGACACCAAAGCGCCGGATCTTTTAGATTCGACGCTCGCCATTCAATCACTCACACCACCGGAGTCCGTTTCAATGATCCACGTCGTCGCCGTCATTACCGCCAAGCCCGGCCAGCGCGCCCAGTTGCTCGAAGCCTTTGCCGCCAACCGCGCGGCCGTGCTGGCCGAAGAGGGCTGCATCGAATACGGTGCCACTATCGACGCGCAGGGCGTTCCGTCGTCGAAGGCCAGCTTCGGGCCCGACACCTTCGTGGTAATTGAAAAGTGGGAAACACTGGCCCACCTGCAGGCGCATGGTGTCGCACCGCACATGAAGGCCCATGGCGAGAAAACCAAGGCGCTGGTCGAGAGCAAGCTGATCCACGTGCTCGAACCCGTCTAAGAGATCGGGCAACGGGCCTTCGCGCGCGGCGCAATGCCTGCTACCCTCGCGCCGGGATCAGGCATCCCGAGGAGGGACTCACGGCATGGCGATCTTCTTCAGACCGCGCGGCTGGCACGTGCGCGCTTTCGCGCCAAGGCTCTGCGCAATGGCCGCGGCCGTGCTGCTGGCCGGTTGCGCGCAACTCGCTGCGCCGCCTTACGCGGCCGACTATGAAGCGCTCGACCGGCTCGAGGCCACGCGCCCGGGCATGGTGGCCGTGGCCAAGGTTCAGCCGACCGCCCCGAACGACAAGATCAACAGCCTGAGTCTGCGCCGCGCGAAGCTGCTTTCGCCCAGCGGCACCTTCGCGCAATACCTGGAAGACGCGCTGATGCGCGACCTGGGCGAGATATCGGCATATGACCCCAAGGCGCCCACCCGCATCGCGGCGCGAATACTGGTCAATGAACTTGATCTTGGCGTGATCAACGGCACGGGCCGCATGGACGTGGAGGTGGTGGTGACGCGCGCCAACGCGCAGCGGCTGCGCAAGACCTACCGCGGCGAGATCGCCTTCGATTCGAGCTACGCAAACATCGTCGCCGTGCCCGCCGGGCAAGCCGCCTACCCGAGGCTGGTGCGCGCGCTTTTGCGCCAGGTGTATGCCGACCCGCAATTCATCGCGGCCATTGCGCCGTAACGCTGCAGAGAGCCGCACCATGTCGTTCGCTTTTTCTTCTTCGGCTGCACGCGCGTGCGCTGCCGCGGCGCTCGCGGCCTTGCTCGCCGCCTGCGCCCATCCGATCACCATGATCACCGAGACCGCGCCGCCGCGGTCGATGGCCCACCTGGTCCCCAAGAAGGTGGCCTATGTGATGACCGACGCCCAGCGCGACCAGCAGGTGACGAGCCCCGGCGGCAGCGGCGACCGCGTGAGCTACTACCCCTACCGCGATCTGGAAAAGTCGATTCGCGATGCTTTGCGCGCGGTGTACCGCGACGTGATCGTGCTGCGCACCGCCGGTGACGCAAAGGCCAACGAGGCGGCGGGCGTTTCGCTGGTGTTCACGCCGCAGATCAAGACCGATTCGAGCTCGTCCTCATGGATCACCTGGCCGCCCACCTCGTTCACCGCCGAGGTGAGCTGCGTGGTGAGCGATGCGGCTGGCGGGGAGGTGACGCGCGTGCGGGCGGTGGGCAACGGCACGGCGGATTTCGGCGAGTTCAATGGCGACTACGGACTGGCCGCCCGGCGCGCGGCCAAGCAGATGACTTCGCAGCTCAGCAGCGAGATCCGCAGGAACGAGAAGCTGCGTTGAAATACTGTGCTTGCTGACCGGACGCATAAAAAAACGCGCCCAGGAGGCGCGTTTTTCATTGAAGCGTCGAAGCCTTACTTCGAGACGACCTTCACCATCTCGAGGCACTTGTTCGAGTAGCCCCATTCGTTGTCGTACCAGCTCACGAGCTTGACGAAGGTGCCGTCCAGCGCAATGCCGGCTTCGGCGTCGAAGATCGAGGTGCGCGGGTCGCCGCGGAAATCGGTGGCCACCACCTTGTCTTCGGTGTAGCCCAGCACGCCCTTGAGCGCGCCTTCGCTCTGCGACTTCATTTCAGCGCAGATTTCCTTGTACGTGGCTTCCTTCTCGAGCTCGACCGTGAGGTCGACCACCGACACGTCGGAGGTCGGCACGCGGAAGCTCATGCCGGTGAGCTTCTTGTTGAGCTCGGGGATCACCACGCCCACGGCCTTGGCGGCGCCGGTGCTCGAAGGAATGATGTTTTCCAGGATGCCGCGGCCGCCGCGCCAGTCCTTGTTGCTCGGGCCGTCGACGGTCTTCTGCGTGGCGGTGGCGGCGTGCACGGTGGTCATCAGGCCGCGCTTGATGCCCCACTTGTCGTTCAGCACCTTGGCGAGCGGGGCCAGGCAGTTGGTGGTGCAGCTGGCGTTGCTGACAATGGCTTCGCCGGCGTACTTCTTGTCGTTCACGCCGTAGACGAACATGGGGGTGTCGTCCTTCGACGGGGCCGACATGATCACCTTCTTGGCACCCGCGTCGAGGTGCTTCTGGCAGGTTTCCTTGGTGAGGAAGAGGCCGGTCGACTCGAGCACGATGTCGGCGCCGACTTCGTTCCACTTCAGCTGCGACGGGTCACGCTCTTGCGTGAGGCGGATCTTCTTGCCGTTGACGATCAGCATGTTGCCTTCAACCGTGACTTCGCCCTTGAAGCGGCCGTGCACCGAGTCGTACTGGAGCATGTAGGCCAGGTAGTCGGGCTCGAGCAGGTCGTTGATGGCGACGATCTCGATGTCGTTCTTGAAGTTCTGCACCGCAGCGCGCAGCACGTTGCGGCCGATGCGGCCGAAGCCGTTGATACCGAGTTTGATAGCCATCTGATTTGCTCCTAAGGTTGAAAAACTTGTGATCTGACGGAAAGAAGAAGCGCCTGGCTGCCAGCTCAGTCGCGCAAGGCGGCTTCGACGGTGGCGGCAACGTTCTCTGCCGTGAAACCGAAATGCTTGAACAGCGCCGGTGCGGGTGCCGACTCGCCGTAGCTGTCGATGCCCACGACGGCCGCGCAGCCGTATTTCCACCAGCCGCCGGTGCAGCCCATTTCGACGGCGATGCGCGGCAGCTTCTTGGGCAGCACGCTCTTCTTGTAGGCCACGTCCTGGCGGTCGAAGGTGGTGGTCGAGGGCATCGACACCACGCGCACGGCAATTTTCTTCTCGGCCAGCAGTTTCTGCGCGGCCAGGGCCAATTGCACTTCGGAGCCGGTGGCAATAATGACCGCGGCGGTCTTCTTGCTCTTGAGGCCGACGGCTTCAGGCTCCGACAGCACATACGCACCGCGGCTGATGTCGCCGAGGTCGCCCTTCGGCGCGTAGGCGATGTTCTGGCGGCTGAGCAGCAGTGCGGTGGGGCGCGACTGGTTCTGCAGCGCCACGGCCCAGGCCACGGCGGTCTCGGCCGTGTCGCCCGGACGCCAGACGTCGAGGTTCGGAATCAGGCGCAGCGACGCGGCGTGCTCGATCGACTGGTGCGTGGGGCCGTCTTCGCCCAAGCCGATGGAGTCGTGCGTGAACACGTGCACCACGCGGCGCTTCATGAGCGCGGCCATGCGGATGGCGTTGCGGCTGTAGTCGCTGAAGGTGAGGAAGGTGCCGCCGTAGGGAATGAAGCCGCCGTGCAGCGCCACGCCGTTCATGATGGCCGCCATGCCGAACTCGCGCACGCCGTAGTTGATGTGGCGGCCGATCAGGCCGTGGGGCGGCTCGGCCTTGTCGGCAGTGCTGTCGGGCTTGGGCTCGTCTTCGGCGCCCTGGGCGGGCTGCTGCGGCTGGCCCATGACCACGGCACCGGTCTTTGCGTCGAAGCGCAGGGCCGCGGTGCTCTTGGTGTTGGTGAGGTTGGAGCCGGTGAGGTCGGCGCTGCCGCCGAGCATTTCGGGCAGCGCGGCGGTGAAGGCCTCCAGAGCGAGCTGGCTGGCCTTGCGGCTGGCCACGGTTTCGCCCTTGGTGTGGGCCGCCACCACGGTGTCGAACGCCACCTGATGGAAGTTCTTGGGCAGCTCGCCCTTCATGCGGCGGGTGAACTCGGCGGCCAGGCCCGGGTAGGCCTGTGTATAGGCGGCGAACTTGTCGTTCCAGGCAGCCTCGGCCTTGGCGCCCTCGGCCTTGTGGTCCCAGTCGGCGTAGGCTTCCTGCGGCACTTCGAAGGCAGGGTAGGGCCAGTTCAGCGCGGCGCGGGTGAGCGTGATTTCATCGGCGCCCAGCGGCTCGCCGTGGGCCTTGGCGGTGTTGGCGCGGTTCGGGCTGCCCTTGCCGATCTGCGTCTTGCAGATGATGAGGGTGGGCTTCGAATCTTCCTTCTTGGCCTTGGCGATGGCCTTGGACACGTCCTTGGCGTCGTTGCCGTCGATCGGGCCGATGACGTTCCAGCCGTAGGCCTTGAAGCGTTCTTCGGTGTTGTCGATGAACCAGGGCTTCACCTGGCCGTCGATGCTGATGCCGTTGTCGTCGTACAGCGCAATCAGCTTGTTCAGGTGCCAGGCACCGGCCAGTGCGCAGGCTTCATGGCTGATGCCTTCCATCATGCAACCGTCGCCCAGGAAGGCGTAGGTGTGGTGGTCGACGATGTCGTGGTTCTTGCGGTTGAACTCGGCCGCGAGCAGCTTCTCGGCCAATGCAAAGCCCACGGCGTTGGTGATGCCCTGGCCCAACGGGCCGGTGGTGGTTTCCACGCCGGGGGTCACGTCGACCTCGGGGTGGCCGGCGGTCTTGCTGTGCAGCTGGCGGAAGTTCTTGAGCTCGCCGATGGGCAGGTCGTAGCCCGTGAGGTGCAGCACCGCGTACAGCAGCATCGAGGCGTGGCCGTTCGAGAGCACGAAGCGGTCGCGGTCGAACCAATGCGGGTTGGCCGGGTTGTAGCGCAGGTGTTCGCCCCAGAGTGCGACGGCCATGTCGGCCATGCCCATCGGTGCGCCCGGATGTCCGGAGTTAGCTTGTTGGACGGCATCCATGGCCAGCGCGCGAATCGCGTTGGCCATCAGGGCTTGGTTTGCCATGGGCGGTGGACTTTCGGGGAATGTGGATTGGGGGGAACCCGCGATTTTACCGGGCTCGCTCCAACCCGCTCCAATACGGCCTGAACACCCGACTGATGTTCTTTGGCGACACCCGGACTGCTAGAGTTGCCACCCATGCACGGGCTGCACCTCACCGCCGATCTCCACGACTGCCAATGCGCAATGCAATGGCTTACCGACAAGGAGGCGCTCGGCGCCGTGTGCCTGAAGGCCGTAACGGCCGCCGGGCTGCAGCCCGTGGGCAAGCTGGTGCACGGGTTTCCGGCCACGCCGCAGGGGCCGGGCGGCGTGACGGCCACGGTGCTGCTGGCCGAATCGCACCTGTGCATCCACACCTGGCCCGAACAGCGCGGCGCCACGCTCGACGTGTATGTGTGCAACTTCGGCGGAGACCATTCGACCAAGGCGCATGCGCTGATGGAATGCCTGGTAGCGCTGTTCCAACCCGGCCGCAGCGAACGAAACGAGCTGCTGCGCGGCAAGGTGGCGGCGTGAGCAGCGCCCCGGCTTCCGCGCGGGCGATGATCCTCGCCGCCGGCCGCGGCGAGCGCATGCGTCCGCTGACCGATACCACGCCCAAGCCGCTGCTCGAAGTGCGCGGCAAGCCGCTGATGCAATGGCCGATGGAAGCCCTGGCGGCCGGCGGATTCACCGACCTGGTGGTCAACACCGACTGGCTGGGCGAGCAGATTTACGCCCGCTTCGGCACCGAACCGCAGCTTGGCGAGCAGCTCGCGCTGTCAGTTTCGTATTCCGACGAAGGCCGCGACTTTGGCGGCGCGCTGGAAACGGCGGGCGGCATCGTGCGCGCACTGCCGCTGCTGGGCGATGTTTTCTGGGTGGCCGCGGGCGATGTGTTCGCGCCGGATTTCGCCTTCACACAGGCTTCGGTGGCGCGGTTCATGGCCAGCGGCAAGCTTGCGCACCTGTGGCTGGTGCCCAACCCGGCGCACAACCCGAAGGGCGATTTTGGCCTTTCGGCCGAAGGTCTGGCGCTCAATTCGGCGGCCGAGAAGTACACCTTCTCGACCATCGGCCTGTACCGGGCCGCGCTCTTTTCACCGCCTTACTGCAGCATTCCCGCCGGCAACCCGGCGGGCGTCAAAGCCCCGTTGGCACCGATCTTGCGCGCCGCGATGGACAATGAACTCGTGAGCGCCGAGCTCTACACCGGGCCATGGACCGATGTGGGAACGCCCGAACGGCTTCTTCAATTGAACACGCCAAGATGACCTCAGAAGACAACAAGATCTACGCCGAGCGCCGCGCGCGCCTCGCCTCGCAACTGGGCAAGGACGGCATCGCCATCGTCCCGACCGCGCCCGAGCGCCAGCGCAACCGCGACAGCGATTTCCTGTTCCGGCACGACAGCTACTTCTATTACCTGACGGGCTTCACCGAACCGAACGCCTGGCTGGTGCTGGCGGGCGACGGCCGAAGCACGCTGTTCTGCGCCCCCAAGGACCTGGAGCGCGAGATCTGGGACGGCTACCGCCTGGGCCCCGATGCCGCGCCCGAGGCGCTCGGCGTGACAGAGGCCTTCTCTGTCAACGACCTTGACGCCAAGCTGCCCAAGCTGCTCGAGAACAGGTCGACCGTGTGGTTTCCGTTCGCCACCCACAAGGGACTCGAGACCCGCATCGACGGCTGGCTTCAATCGGTGCGTGCGCGCGTGCGCTATGGCGCGCTGTGCCCTCAGGAGCAGCACGACCTGTGCGGCCCGCTCGACGAAATGCGGCTGATCAAGGATGCGCACGAACAGGACATCATGCGGCGCGCCGCGCAGATCAGCGCCAGGGCGCACATTCGCGCGATGGAGCTTTCGGCGCGCATGCTGCGCGAGGGCAAGGACGTGCGCGAATACCACCTCGACGCCGAGCTGCTGCATGAGTTCCGCCTGGGCGGCTCGCAGTACCCGGCCTACGGCTCCATCGTGGCGGCGGGCGCCAATGCCTGCGTGCTGCACTACCGCGCCGATGCGGCCCCGGTGCGAAGCGGCGAGCTGGTGCTCATCGATGCCGGCTGCGAACTCGACGGCTACGCCAGCGACATCACGCGCACCTTTCCGGCCAACGGCAAGTTCAGCGGCCCGCAGCGCGCGCTGTACGACCTGGTGCTTGCCAGCCAGGACGCGTCGGCCGCGGCCACCAAGGCCGGCAACCGCTTCAACGACCCGCACGATGCGGCCGTGAAGGTGCTTGCGCAGGGCATGCTCGACCTGGGCCTGCTCGACGGCAACAAGGTCGGCAGCGTGGACGACGTGATCGACAACCGCGCCTACTTCCAGTTCTACATGCACCGCACCGGCCACTGGCTGGGCATGGACGTGCACGACTGCGGCAGCTACGTCGAGCCCACGCAGGTGGGCGAGGTGAGCGAACGAAAAGATCCGCTGTCCAATGAGGTCATCAAGAACCGGCCAAGCCGCATCCTGCATCCGGGCATGGTGCTGACGCTGGAACCCGGCATCTACGTGCGGCCCGCCGACGGGGTGCCCGAGCAGTTCCACAACATCGGCATCCGCATCGAGGACGACGCCATCGTCACGGCCACCGGCTGCGAGCTTATTTCGCGCGGCGTGCCGGTGAAGGCGGACGAGATCGAGGCACTGATGCGAGCTTGACCGCCCGCTGAGACACCGGCGGCGGCACATGCCGCGCCTGCAGGAAGTCGATGAACACCCGCAGCTTGCGCGGTATCTGCGCCGAGCTCGGGTGATAGAGGTAGAAGCCCGGAAAGGTCGGCCACCAGGGCTCGAGCAGCGGAACCAGCCGGCCGCTGTCGAGATCGCCGCGCACCGAGCCTTCGAAAGCCACCGCAATGCCCGCGCCGTCGCGCGCGGCGGCCAGCAGCACGTCGCCGTCGTTGCTGATCAGCGGGCCGGCCACTTCGACGTCGAGCACGCGGCCGTCCTGCGCGTACTCCCACCGATAAAGGCCGCCCGTGGTCAGGCGGTAGTTCATGCATTGGTGTTCGCGCAGGTCTTCGGGCGTCTTCGGCAGCTGGCGTTTCGCAAGGTAGCGCGGCGACGCAACAGTCACCATGCGCTGCGGCCCGCCCATGGGCAACGCCACCACGTCTTGCGCCAGGCTTTCGCCAAGCCGGATGCCCGCATCGAAGCCGCCTTCGATCAGATCGACCATGCGGTTGTCGCACACCAGTTCGAGCGTGATGTCGGGAAACGCTTCGGCAAAGTCCCCCAAGTGCGGATACAGCAGAAGCTCGGCCGACGCGCGCGCAACGTTCAGCCGCAGCAGCCCGGCCGGCTTGTCGCGCGCCTCGTTGATGCCTTCGACCGTTTGCGCGAGCGCGGCAAGCGCCGGCTGCGCACCCTTCAGCAGTTGCTGGCCCAGCTCGGTCACGCCCACGCGGCGCGTGGTGCGGTCGAGCAGGCGCACACCCAGCCGCCGCTCGAGCGTGCGCAAGGTCTGCGACAGCGCCGAAGGCGAGACGCCCAGCTCTTCCGCCGCCCGCGTGAAGCTGGCGTGGTGCGCAACGCGTGCGAAGGCGGCAATGGCGGGAAGCAGTTCGGGCGACATGCGCCCGATTATCGAGACCGCGGCAGACCCCGGCTACTTTGCCTGCAGCAACGCCCCCGCTTCGAGCAGCACCAGCTCGTTGTCGTCCGCCTTGTTCGGCTCGCGGCTGCTGGAGAACGGCAGGTTGTTGTCGTTGCCCACCACGATGTGCGTGGCGTCGACCACATCGACGTTCTCGATGGTGAAGAACGGGAACTTGAGCACACCCTCGTTCAGCGGCTTGCGCGCGAGCCTGGCCGGGTCGGCGATGTTCAGCAGGTCGATGTAGCCGATCTTGCGCACCGCGCCGCCCACGTTGGCGTCGTTCAGCTCGACCTTGTAGACGCGCTTGAACTTGGCGATGTCGTGGAAGCAGTCGGTGCGCTTCTGGCCTTCGGGGCAGGCCTTGTCGTTGGTGCCTTCGCCGTTGTCGCGCTCGATGATGAGGCCCGTGGCGCCATCGATCATGTTGAAGTCGCCGATGGCATGGCCGTTGGCTTCGAGCACGTAGTGCCAGTGGCGGCCGGTCCATTTTTCGGAGGCCACGTCGAACTCCAGCACGCGCAATGCTTCCTTGCCGTCCTGTTTCTCGTAGTCCTTGGCCTCCGCGTTCCACACCGGGCCTTCGAGCAGCGCATAGAGCTTGCTGCCGTCTTTCGACGCCGCCATGCCTTCGAAGCCCTTGGAGCGCTTGACCTGGAACTCGACCGCGCCACCTGGTGCACCCGGCGTCGTTACCGCGGGATGGTCCGGCGAACGAACGGCCTTGCCGCCCACCAGCGTGTCGAACACCGCGAGCACCTTGCCCTTCAGGCCGGCCTTGATCAGGAAGGGACCGAACTCATCGCCGATCCACATCGCGCCGCCGGCAAACTGCAGGCTCTCGGGGTCGAAGTCGGAACCCGTGAGGTAGCGCTGCTTCGTGCCTTCATGAACGATGCGGAAGGGCACTTTCTTGTCGGGGTCGTGCAGGAAGACGGTCTCGAGGCGGTTGAACTTGCCGCTCTTGAAGTCCACCTTGTAGTGGTTCAGGTAGAGCATGAAGTCCGGCGAATTGGCCTTGGCGCCCGCACCGTTGTCGGTAAGGACCCAGAACGAGCCATCGTCCATCTTCTTGATGCCCGAATGGCCCTGCAGCGGCTGGCCCTTGAAAGGCACCGAAACGCCCGTGCCGCGCCCGCCCGAGAGGCCTTCCACAGTGCCCGGCGCCTCCGCCCGCTTGCCCGTGGTGAACTTGCCGCTCACGTGCAGATCGGCCGGCGCGTCTTTGGGCGCCGCAACGAAGCTCTGCGCGGGCAGCACGGCATGGCCGGCGAGCGTGGCGGGAAAAGCGGTCTGTGCGGCGGCATGGCCGCAAGTAAATGCGGCGGCAAGGGCGATGAAGGAGAGAGAAGCGATGCGCGTCATGAGAGCAAGAAGAAAGGCTTCAGTCGAAACGCGAGACCATGCCGATTGCGCGTGACGCGGCCATGACATGCAGCGTTCAGAACTGGAGCGAAGGCTTGTTCATCATCAGCCGGGACACGGCCAGTGCGGCGAAGATCTTCATGCGGCGTCCATGCCCGCAACGTGCCCACGCGTGAAGGCTTCTTCAAAGATCGAGTAGCCCGACCAGTCCGCATGCGCGAACGAGAGGCGCCCGGCGGCAACGTCGCCGCGGTGCGCCGCACCGAGCCGTGCCAGCAGGCCCGGCGTTGGAATGGCCATGGCGTGGCCGTAGCGGGTGATCTCGACGTGCGTGGCCAGCTCCGGCAGGTCCGGGTGCGGCACCGAGAGCTCGGCGAGCAGATCGTCCCGCCATCCGGTCCAGGGGCGGTCCTGCAGCAGGCGGCGGCCGTCGGCCGTGTCGTAGCTGCTCGGGCCAAGCGGCCGGTACCAACTGATGACGGTGCTGCGCGGCGTGGGATCGAGCGTCTGGTGGCGCGCATCGACGTACCCCAGGCCGCGTGTGCCGTACACGACGTTGTCCCAGCTCGGCGCTGCGCCGGGACGGTCGGCAAGCGGGCCGCTCAGGTGCACGTTGGCGACCAGCCAGGGCGCATGGCGCGTGTGCGCGGCGGCATTGCGCAGTACCTCCGGTGCGTTCTCGACGATGCGGGCGGCGATGAACACCGGCAGCGCGACGATGCAGCGCTCGGCCTGCCAGCGCACCAGCGATTTTGTTTTCGCGTCCCATGCGTCGACCTCGACGCCGCCGCGCAGATCGGCGATGCGCGTGACGACCTGGCCCGTACGCAGCCGGTCGCCAAGTGGCTCGGCGAGCCGCTTCGTGAGCCAGCCGTTGCCCTCGGGCCAGGTGAGAACGCCGTCGCGTTCGGGGTTCGAATCGGCACCGGTGCCCGATGAACCCGGCGCGTGAAACCCGTGCCGGCTTGCGAAGTAGTGGATGCCGGCCCAGGCCGAAACGTGGGCGATGCCGGCGCCATAGTCGTCGCGGCAGCAGTAGTCGAGGTACCAGCGCAGTTGCGGATCGCTGAAGCCTTCGCTGTCGAGCCAGCGCTCGAACGGAACGGCGTCGAGCGCGAGCAGCTCGGGGGTTGCCGCCACCTTGAGCGTGGGAATGGCGAAATGCGCCGCGTGTTGCAGCGCATCGATCCGCTTTGCGAACTTGCGGTACTGCGCATGGGTGCTCTCGCCGACGTCGTTCACGGGCAGAAGGCCGTCCTGCCACTCGCCGCGAAAGAACAAACGCTCCTGCGGGCTATGGCAAAGGCTGCGCTCGTCGTATTCCCAGCGGCCGGCCACGCGGCGGCGCAGGCCGAGTTCCTCGAGCAGGTCTTGCACCTCGCGTGCGTTGTCGTCGGGCACCGGCAGGTAATGTGCGCCCAGCGGGCAGGCAATGCCGTTGACCATGCCGGAGCGGGAGTTGCCGCCGGCCGTGTCTTCGAGTTCGAGCAGGGCGAAGTCTTCGATGCCCGAAAGCCGCAAGGCTCGCGCCGCGGCAAGGCCTGCAACGCCGCCTCCGGCGATGACCACGCGCGTGCGCTTCACGGTTGCGGGGGCCTGGCTCTTGAGCGCGCCGTCGCGCATGGCGTGGCCTCGCGCCATGTCGATGCCGGTGAAGCCGCCTTCGATGATTGGCTGCGGCGCCTCGCAGCCCGCGAGGGCAAAGGCGCCCGCCGCACCCACTGCACCGAGAAAATCGCGCCGCTGCATGCCGGGGCTAGTGCGTCATAACCTTGCCCCACTCCTGTTCGTAAGTGGTGACGAGAGTCTGGTTCGACAGGCGGTTGACCTCGGCCGGCACACGCGCCATATCGAGCGGAAAGTCGAACATCAACGGCAATGTCGAAGGTGCCAGGAAACGCAGTCCGGAAGGCAGCGCATCCGGCATGCGGTACGGGCGGCGGCTGGCGATGATGTAGCCCCACTCGCCGAAGCTCGGCACGTGCGCGTGGTAGGGCGTGGCCTTCAGGCCGACCGATTCGATGGTGGTCGCGACGGTCCAGTAGCTCTTGCGCGCCACCAGCGGCGAGGTGGTCTGGATCACCGCATAGCCGCTCGCGGAAAGACGCTTTTCGAGCAGCGAATAGAAGCTGTTGGTGTAGAGCTTGCCGATGGCGAAGTTGGTCGGGTCGGGAAAGTCCACCACGATGACGTCGAACATGTCTCCGGGTTGCTGCAGCCACTGGAAGGCGTCGGTGTTGACGACCTTCACCTTGGGGGACGACAGCGCATGGCCGTTGAGCGCAGCCAGCGTTTCATGTCCGGTAAAAAGCTGGGTCATGTTCGGATCGAGCTCCACCAGCGTGACCGATTCGACCGAGGGGTACTTGAGAATCTCGCGCACCGCCATGCCGTCGCCACCGCCGAGCACCGCCACTTTCTTCGGTGCGCCGTGCGCGGCCATTGCCGGGTGAACGAGTGCCTCGTGATAGCGGTATTCGTCGCGCTCGGCGAACTGCAGGTTGCCGTTCAGGAACAGCCGGTGCCCGAGCTGCCCGCGCGTGACCACGATCCGCTGGTAGGGCGAACTGGCGCTGAACACGATGTGGTCCTGGTAGAACTTGTCTTCGGCCAACGTGGTGATGTGGTCGGCCCACACAAAGGCGCCGAGCAGCGCCGCGAGCGAAAGAAAGCAAGCCAGCGCATGAGCACCCATGCGGCGCAGTTCATGGCGAAACAGCCACAGCGCCCACACGGCCACGGCCGCGTTCATGAAGCCGAACAGCAGACCGGTGCGGATCATGCCGAGCTGCGGCACCAGGATGAGCGGAAAAGCCACCGACACCGCCAGCGCCCCGAGGTAGTCGAAGGTGAGCACCTGCGACACGAGGTTCTTGAGCTGGATGTTGCGCTTGAGGATGCGCATCACGAGCGGTATCTCGAGCCCCACCAGCGTGCCCACCACCATCACGAGGCCGTAGAGCAGCAGGCGGAACGCGCCGGGCACATAGGCGTTGGCCAGGAAAAGAATGGCTGGCAGCGCACCGCCGATGAGCGCGACGAGCAACTCGATGCGAAGGAAATGCGCGGGCAGCTGCCGCTCGAAATAGCGCGAGAGCCACGAGCCGACGCCCATGGCGAACAGGTAGGTGCCGATGATGGTGCTGAACTGCAGCACCGAATCGCCGAGCAGGTAGGAGCTCAGCGCGGCCGCGGTCAGTTCATAGACCAGGCCGCAGGCGGCCACCACGAACACGCTGGCAAGCAGCGCAATTTCAACGGGCTGCGGCCCCTTGGCCGGCGGCGCCGGACTGGCAGGAGCATCCACGGAAGCCAAGCAGGCGCTAATGGATCGCCGCGGCCACGATGACGCAGATGCCCAGACTCATGGCCGCGACCACCAGCCCCAGCGCGACGTTCTGCTTCTCGACGATCTCGCCCCACAAATCGTAGGGGGTGAGCTTGTCGATGATCAGGAAGCAGAGCCAGAAGATCAGCACGCCAAGCAGCGCATACACGAGCGATCCGAGGACCACGCCCGGTTTCAGCCATTCAAATCCCATGGGGACCTCCAGTCGTAGTAGCAGTAGTGAGAGAAGACATCGCGCGAAACCCCGCCGTCATTTGTGGCCGCCGCCGCTCGAGTAGCCGCCGTACGAGCCGCCCGTGCTGCGCGAACTCGAACAGTTTTGCACGCGCGGGTCGCAGCGCGACGAACAGGTGCTCAGGATGATGAGCACAACGATGACGATGATCACGATGAAGATGATGGTGCCGCAGCCCATGCCCGACGCAGCGCTGACGGGCAGTGCGTCGCCGCGCACGAACATGTCCTTCTTGTCGTCGAGCTTGAACGCGGCGGACACCGCGCCGCTGTCGAGCTTGCTGCCCGAAGACCAGGTCAGCTCGTTGGCCGAGCGCTCCATCGACAGCAGCGCATTGCCGCTGGCGAAGTCGCGGTTGAAGGTTTTCTGCCCGCGCTCCACCTGCCAGTAGAACTCGCCGGCCACATAGGTGGTCTCGGCGTTGTAGGCGTATTGCTGGGTGTAGCGCTTGCCAAGATAGCTGGCGCTGCTGCCGTTCTCGGCCATGACGGGCGCGCCGGTGGTCGGCTTGACCATGCTCCAGCCGTCTTCGGCGTCGACCAGGAAGCTGAAGCCGCGCTTCTTGTTGTACAGCAGGTACTCGCTCCAGCCGAAGTGCTCGTCGTCGCCGGGCTCGGTGCCCATGCGATGCTGGAAGCCCACCACCTGCCACTGCGCGCCCTGCAGCTGGCCCACGCTGCCGATGGCGATGAGCGGCCGAACGGGTTCGTTCTGCTCCGCGTGCTTCAGCTCGCCGCCGATGCCTTGCGACAGGTCGATGATGCTGTTGCAAGAGCCGCAGGTAATGCTCTTGCTGTCGGCCAGGTTGACGGTAACGGGCGCGCCGCAATTGGGGCAGTTGAAGGCGCGGCCTTTTTCTTCCTTGGCGGATTCGTCGCGCAGGCCGGTGAGCTGCAGGTCTTCAAGCTGTACCGAGCGGCCCAGGTGCGCGCCGGGAGGCTGCGTGCTGTAGTCGAGGCTGAGCACCAGGCCGTTGCCGCTGCGCAGCTCGACCATGGGGAACGAGCGGCCCAGTTCCGGCAGATGCGAGAGCTCGCCCTGCGCGGAAAGCAGCGCCACCTGTTCGTTCGACGACACGGTGTAGCTCTGGCCGTTGAAGGCGCTGGTGGCGCCCACGCGCAGGTCGGTCGGCGGCGGCGCGGCGCGCTGCAGTTCGAGCGGCAGCGCAAAGACATAGGCACCGTTGTCCTCGCTCAGGATGCCGGCGCGGCCGTCTTCGAGCGCGGCGATCCATTCGGTCCAGCGACCGCCCGGATGGCTGTATTGCAGCCGCCCGACGATGGTGAACGGCTGGTCCTGGATGCGGCCCGCGGCAAGCAGCTGCAGCGGGCTGAAGTCGTCGAACAGCTCCGCCATCTTGCCGATGCGCGCGAGCGTGTCGCCCTGGCGCACGACGGTGCTCTGGCAATACGGGCACACCGCATGCGTCGATTGCGCGGAACGGAATTCGACCGGTGCGCCGCAGCCAGGGCAGGGCGCACGGTAGGCGCGCTGGGCGCCTGGTTGCTCAGCCATTGCCGGTGCTTAGACCAGCTTCTTGAGCAGCTCCGCCTTCTTGGCGTCGAACTCTTCCTGCGTGAGGATGCCCTTGGTCTTGAGCTCGCCGAGCTTCTCGAGCGTGGTCATGACATCGTTCGGGCTCACCACGGCAACAGCGGGCTGCTGCTGGGTTGCCGCAGCCTGCGCCGCTGCGTTGGGGCTCAGGCCCTGCGCGAGGTTTTGCGCCAGCACCTGGCCGAGCGCCACGCCGGCACCCAGCCCCATGGCGTCGCCCGCAATGCCGCCGCCGTTGGCAGCGCCTTCGGCGAACTTGGGAATGGCTTGCGCCGTCTGGTACTGCATGAACTTGCCCATGTCGTTGCCGACCATGCCCATGCCGATCTTCTGGTCGAGGATCTTCTGCAGCTCTTCGGGCAACGAGACGTTCTGGACCGTGATGTTCTCGAGCTTGATGCCGATCTTCTCGAACTCGGGCACCAGCTGCGCGGCCAGCGCCTGCGCAAACTGGATCTGGTTGGCCGCCAGGTCGAGAAAGGGCACGCCGCTGGAGGCAATGGCGTTGCTGATGTTCTGCAGCACCAGGCCGCGCAGCTGGCCGTCGAGATCGGCCACGCTGTAGATGTCGCGCGTGCCGGAAATCTCGGTGTGGAACAGCTTGGCATCGCCGATGCGGAACGAGTAGTTGCCGAAGGCGCGCAGGCGCACGGCGCCGAAGTCCTTGTCGCGGATGGTGATGGGCTGCGGCGTGCCCCACTTCTGATCGACCTGCTGGCGCGTGCTGAAGAAATAGACGTCGCTCTTGAAGGGGGATTCGAAGAGCTTGTCCCAGTTCTTGAGGTACGTGAGCACGGGCAGCGTCTGCGTCGTGAGCTTGTACATGCCGGGGCCGAACACGTCGGCCACCTGGCCTTCGTTGACGAACACGGCCACCTGGGACTCGCGCACGGTGAGCGAGGCGCCGTTCTGGATTTCCATCTCGGCCATGGGGAAGCGCCAGGCCAGCGTACCGTCTCCAGACTCGGTCCACTGGATGATGTCGATGAACTGTTTCTTGATGAAATCCATCAGGGCCATGGCCGCTCCTCGTCGAGTTTTTTTACAGACTGCGCATATTGCCACATCGCCTTGACAGGCCGGCGTGCTTTCGGCAAGGCCCATACCCCGCCATACCGGCCCATGGCGTCATGGGCCGAGGTCTACAATCGGCGCCCCCAGAAGAAGCGCCACCAGGAGCAACGGCCCATGTCCGATTTGACGACCTCATCGACCCCTACGCCCGAAGACAAGCGCGCCGAACTGCGGCGCGCCGCCCTCGAGTACCACGAGCTTCCGGTGCCCGGCAAGATTGCCATCGCCGCCACCAAGCAGATGGTGAACCAGCGCGACCTGTCGCTGGCCTATTCGCCCGGCGTGGCCGCGCCTTGCGAGGAAATCGTCAAGGATCCGGCCAACGCCTTCAAGTACACGGCGCGCGGCAACCTGGTGGCGGTGATCACCAACGGCACCGCGGTGCTCGGCCTGGGCGACATCGGCGCGCTGGCTTCCAAGCCGGTGATGGAAGGCAAGGGCGTTCTCTTCAAGAAGTTTGCCGGTGTCGACGTGTTCGACATCGAGATCGACGAAAAAGACCCGGTCAAGCTGGTCGAGATCATCGCCTCGCTGGAGCCGACCTTCGGCGCCATCAACCTGGAAGACATCAAGGCCCCGGACTGCTTCTACGTCGAGCGCGAGCTGCGCAAGCGCATGAAGATTCCGGTGTTCCACGACGACCAGCACGGCACGGCCATTACCGTGGCGGCGGCCATGCTCAACGGCCTGAAGGTGGCGGGCAAGGACATCACCGAGGTCAAGCTGGTCACCTCCGGCGCGGGCGCTGCGGCGCTGGCTTGCCTGAACCTGCTGCTCAAGGTGGGCCTGAAGCGCGAGAACGTGTTCGTCACCGACCTGGCCGGCGTGGTCTATGAGGGCCGCGAAGAGCTGATGGACGACGACAAGCGCCAGTACATGCAAAAAACCACGGCCCGCACGCTGGCCGAGGTGATCGACGGTGCCGACGTGTTCCTGGGCCTGTCGGCCGGCGGGGTGCTCAAGCCTGCCATGGTGGCCAAGATGGCCCCCCGCCCGGTGATCTTCGCGCTGGCCAACCCGAACCCGGAAATCGCGCCCGAAGACGCCCATGCGGTGCGCCCTGACGTGATCATGGCCACGGGCCGCACCGACTACCCGAACCAGGTCAACAACGTTCTGTGCTTCCCGTACATCTTCCGCGGCGCGCTCGATTCGGGCGCCACCACGATCACCGACGAGATGGAAATTGCCGCGGTGCGCGCCATTGCCGACCTGGCGCAGGCCGAGCAGAGCGAGCGCGTGGCGGCCGCCTACGTCGGCGAAAAGCTGTCTTTCGGCCCTGAATACCTGATTCCGAAGCCCTTCGATCCGCGGCTGATGATGAAGATCGCACCCGCAGTGGCCAAGGCCGCCGAGGAAAGCGGTGTGGCATCGCGTCCCATCAAGGACATGGACGCCTACCGCGACCGCCTGCAGAGCTTCGTCTATGCCTCGGGCACCACGATGAAGCCGATCTTCGACGCCGCCAAGCGGGCGCAGAAGAAGCGCGTGGCGTACTGCGAAGGCGAGGAAGAGCGCGTGCTGCGCGCCGCGCAGATCGTGGTCGACGAAGGCATTGCCCGCCCGACGCTGATCGGCCGCCCGGCCATCATTGCGCAGCGCATCGAGAAGTTCGGCCTGCGCCTGAAGGAAGAGCTCGACTACGACATCGTCAACGTCGAGCAGGACCACCGCTACCGCGACTTCTGGCAGACCTACCACCGCATGACGGAGCGCAAAGGCCAGACGGTGCAAACCGCCAAGATCGAGATGCGCCGCCGCCTGACGCTGATCGGCGCCATGCTGCTGCACAAGGACGAGGTCGACGGCATGATCTGCGGCACCTGGGGCACCACGCTGATCCACCTGCACTACATCGACCAGGTGATCGGCAAGCGCCCGGGCGGCTGCGAAAGCACCCCGCAGGACGTGCCGGTGTACGCCTGCATGAACGGCCTGCTGCTGCCCGACCGCCAGGTGTTCCTGGTCGACACCCACGTCAACTACGACCCCTCGCCCGAGGAACTGGCCGAAATCACGACCATGGCGGCGGAGGAGATGATGCGTTTCGGCCTCAAGCCCAAGGCTGCGCTGTTGTCGCACTCCAACTTCGGCACCAGCAACGAGCCCAGCGCGGTCAAGATGCGCAAGACGCTCGACCTGCTGCGCGTGCAGGCACCCTGGCTCGAAGTGGACGGCGAAATGCACGGCGACGTGGCGCTCGACAGCAAGCAACGCGCGGTCGTCATGCCGCACAGCGCGCTCGCGGGCGACGCCAATCTGTTGGTTTTTCCGAACATCGACGCAGCCAATATTTCTTACAACCTGCTCAAAACTGCGGCAGGCGGAAATATCGCCATCGGCCCGGTTCTGCTCGGCGCCGCCAAACCTGTGCACATTCTCACGGCCAGCGCAACCGTTCGGCGCATCGTGAACATGACAGCCTTGACAGTCGCTGACGCAAACGCAGAGCGATAGGCCATCTGGCGAGAGTGGCTGCCCACTTAAGGGGCCACTCTCCGCCCCTTCGGACTGCTCAAACTTTGGGCAGTCGCTTGCTATTTTCGCCAGCGTGGTGCACACTCGCGGGCTTGAATTTGCGGGTTAACCCCAGGGTTGCACGCCAATTTGGAACCCCCGCTCTTTTCTTGTGGTGCCCCATGGCGGCTTACGCCTCGATCACGTCCTCTGTCACTAAGTTTGCGCTCACCGGCTTCGTGCTGGCGGCGTTGGCGACGGGGGCCGAGGCCCGCCGCGAGTGGTTCGGCACCGGAAAGCCCGCCCAGGAATCGATTGCACTGACCGAATTGCCGGCTCAGGGCCAGCGAACCTACGAAGCCATTCTGAGTGGCGGCCCCTTCCGATACGAAAAGGACGGCACGGTATTTGGCAATCGCGAGCGTCTTTTGCCGCCGGCGCGGCGCGGTCACTACCGCGAGTACACGGTGGCAACACCCGGCTCGCGCGATCGCGGCGCACGGCGCATTGTCTGCGGCGGTGAACAGCGCACGACACCTGAGGCCTGCTGGTACACGGCAGACCATTACGCGAGTTTCAGACGGATTGCACCATGAGCGATGACAACGACTTGAGCGGCGCCCCGAAGCGCCCCGAAGAAATGATGATGACTATGGAAAGACCAGCGGAGATGACTTTATCCCTTCGTGCCGTACGCCCGAACATCGTGCAATCGATTCGTGCGTTCCGCGTGAACGACCTGCAGGAAGCCGCCAACGCAGCAGGCCAGCACTTCCTGTACGCCAACCTGGGCAATGCCCAGACCAAGCAGGACGTTCTCGACCTCATCGCGCAGCAGTTCACCTTTCCGGCGCACTTCGGCAAGAATTTTGACGCGCTGTACGACTGCATGACCGACCCGTTGTATAAATCGGGCCCGCAGCCCGGTTTTGTCATCGTGCTCGAACAGATTCCGGCCAACGCCAAGTTCGACAAGGAAGCGCGCGAGCAATTGCTCGACATCTTCCGCGACGCCTCCGACTACTGGGGCGACCGGAAGGTCCCGTTCCGGTGCTTCTATTCTTTTCTGTAGCCCGTTCTGCACACACCAGCCAAGCAGAACGGGCGAACGAGGCTCAGCCGAACGGCGCAGCACTCGATGGCATCGAAATCAACAGCAACAATGCAACCGCAGCAGCCGGCGCGGAGCCGGAAGGCGAAAAAATGCCGACCGATAAACTGGTCGACGTTTCGCCGCTCGCATTGCGTATGAGCAGCCCCTTTAATGCGGGCTACTGGTTAGCAGCCGCGTAAGACGCTCTCGCCCCAGGCGCTACAAAAAGCCCGTCTCGCGACGGGCTTTTTTATTTGGACTCAGGAGGAACGGCCTGGGCCAAGGCCACGTATTCGGCCACAGGCACTTCCTCGGCCCGGCGCTGGGCGTCGAATTCACCCGCAAAGCCATGCTCTTCGAGCCACCGGCCCAAGGTATGCCGCATGATCTTGCGGCGCTGGCTGAAGGCAACCTGCACGATTTCACCGAGGCGGGCCGCATCGACGGCCGGCGGCTCGGTCAGCGGCACCATCCGCACCACGGCACTGTCGACACGCGGCGGCGGATCGAAACTCTCGGGCGGCACGAACAGCACGTTTTCCATCCGGTAGCGCCACTGCAGCATCACGCTCAGGCGGCTGTAGTCGGAGGTGGCGGGCTTGGCGACCATGCGGTCGATCACTTCCTTCTGCAGCATGAAATGCTGGTCGGCAATCAGGTGGGCGAAGCCCAGCAGATGGAACAGGATGGGGGTCGAGATGTTGTAGGGCAGGTTGCCGACCACGCGCAGCGGCGTCGGAAACCTGGCGGCCAGCTCGGCGAAATCGACCTTGAGCACGTCCGACTCGATCACGTCGAGCTGCGGATGGTCCCGCAGCCGCTTGGCCAGGTCGCGGTCGAGCTCGACAACCGTCAGGCGCCCGAGCCGCTCGACCAGCGGCTGCGTGAGCGCCGCCAGCCCCGGACCGATCTCGACCATGGCGTCGCCAGGCTGCGGCGCGATCTCGTGCACGATCGCATCGATGATGCCCCCGTCGGACAGGAAGTGCTGCCCGAACCGTTTCCTGGCGATATGTGCCATCAGGACTGGGGCGGCTCGCGGTATTCGACGTAGGCGCGCGCCCGCACTTCCTGCACCCAGGTGGTGAAGGCTTCTTCGACCCGCTGCTCGCGCAGCACGGCCCGTGCGGCTTCGCGCTGCTCGGTCTGCGTGAGCTTGGATTCACGGCGGCCGACCACCTGGATCAGGTGAACGCCGAAGCGCGACACCACGGGGTCGCTGATCTGGCCGGGTGCGAGCCGGTCCATGGCTTCCTCGAACTCGGGCACGAACTGGCCCGGGCGCGACCAGCCGAGATCGCCGCCTTCCTTGGCGCTCGCGTCCTGCGAGTTGTCGCGCGCCAGACCGGCAAAGTCGGCTGCGTTGGCTTGCAGGCGGCGCTTGAATTCGGCCAGCTGCGCAACCGCTTGCGCTGTCGTGCGCTTGGGGTCGTTGAGCAGCAGGATGTGGCGCACCTGGGTCTGGGTGACGGTCGCGTCCATGGCGCCCAACTGGGCCTTGGCCAGAACCTTCAGCACATGGAAGCCCGCACCCGAGCGGATGGGCCCCGCAATGCCGTTGACCGGTGTCGACTGCGTCGCTTCGACGAACAGCGACGGATAGCGGTCGGCGCCGCGCATGCCGATGGCACCGCCGTTGGCGCGGTCGGGCGAATCGGAGTTTTCCTGCACCAGCTTGGCGAAGTCTTCGCCGGAACGGGCGCGCTGCGCGAGGCCCTGGGCCTTCTGCTGCAGCGTGGCCACTTGCGCGGGGGTGGCGTTCTCGGGCACGGCGACGAGCAGCTGCGCGAGATTGATGTTCTGCAGGGCCGCGTCCTTGGTGGGGGAGTTTCGCTGGTCGCGCAGGTATTCGTCGGCCTCGGAATCGCTGACCTTGACCTTCGATTCGACTTCGCGGTCGCGCAGCCGCGTGAGCAGCAGCTGGTCGCGCAGATCGTTGCGGAATTCGCGCGGTGCAATGCCTTCGGCCGCCACGCGGCGGCGCAGTTCTTCGACGCTGAGCTGGTTCTGGCGTGCCACGGTCTGTTCGGCCTGGTCGATCGCCACGTCGTCCACCTTGATGCCGTTTTCCTTCGCCAGTTGGAGCTGGGCACGCTCGGAGATCAGGCGCTCGAGCACGAGGCGCGTGAGTTCGGCGCGGGGCACGCGCTCGGCTTCGGCGTTTTCGCGGACGAGGCGAGTCACGCGCGTCTGCACCTCGGTGTTGGTGATGGGCTCGGAATTGACCAGCGCGACGATGTACTCGGCCGAGCGCTGCACCGGCGCCGCGGTGGAGGGCGCGGTACGCGGGACCGGCGGCGCAAGCCGCGGGCCGGCGCGCATGATGTCCGTGATGCCCCCGCCGCCGCTGGGACGCAGGCCCTGCGCGCCGGACGTTGCAGCCAGCGCCGCAAGGCAGCTCAAGGTAAGGATGGAACGGATGTGTTTCATGGCTTTGCTCAATCGTCTCAGTCGTAATTGGTGAAGCGGCTCGGCGCCTCGGTGGGCTCGCGCAGGGGCTGGTAGCGCTGGATGTTTTGCCGCAGGGCCTGCATGGGACTCGATCCGATGCTGGAAAATCCGACGAATTCGAGCTGGAACATGATGCGGGTGTTGGCCGTCACCTGCCCGGTCGTCACGCGCTGAAGCACCACGCGCCCGATCCAGCAGCAGCCGTCGTACTCGAAGCCGAGCACGCCGTCCGTGAGTTTCTTGTCCTGCAGGCTGTAGTTGAGCCGGCCCACGGCATACCAACGCCCGCCGCCCTGGCCCTTGCCCGGGCCGAGGTCCTTGCCCTTGTCGCCCCACAGGTCGTTGAGCGGCCATTGCCAGCCCACGTCGAACGACTTGTTGCCGTCGGTGGCGGTCGGGGTGCTGGGCGCCTGGTAGCGGAATGCGGCGCTGAGGTTGTGATACGGCTCGGGGTTGTAACGCGCGCTGATGGCCGAACGCGTCGACCTTTGCGTGTCGGGGTTGTACTGCACGACCGTGTCCAGGCTCCACTTGGGCGTCCAGTTGATCTGCGCGCCCACCAGCAGGTCGCTCGCGCGATCGGTGATCGGCACGCCGCCCGGCAGTGTGACTTTTTGATCGCTGAAACGCAGCCGCTGCGCAATGCCGAAACGCGCTGCTTCAACACCCGTGGCGGGGTCGATCAGGCGGGACGTCACGCCGAGCGTGAGCGTGTTGGTGTCGGAGATGCGGTCGTTGCCCGAGAACGCGTTCTCGGTATAGATGGTCGCAAAGCTGAAATCGTTGGCCGCCGAATCGTAGTTCGGCAGCATGCTCTGGTTGCGGTACGGCGTGTAGACGTAGTACGCACGCGGTTCCAGCGTCTGGCGGAAGGCACGGCCGAAGTAGTTCGCATCCCGCTCGAAGATCAGGCCGCTGTCAAGGCTGAAGGTCGGCACCGTGCGGTTGCTCGAGGTCGGAAAGAAATACAGCGAGTTCGGGTTGTAGGGCACGCCGTTGACGTACGTGATTCCGTTGACGGTGAGCTTCGGAACGTCCGCCTGCGGCAGGTAGTAGTTGTACGAAGTCGCATGCAGCTGCAGCTTCGGAATGACGAAGGAACTCGGCGTGATGAACGGACGGCTGATGGTTGCCTGGGCGAAGGCGCGATCCCCGTCGGGCTGCGACTGCTGGTTGACGTCGAAGCCAGGCTGGCCGCTCAGGATGCTGTTGACCCGGAAGCGCGTGTAGTCGAGATTCAGCCCCACGTCGAAGCCGTGCCAGTCGTACTTGGCGTAGTTCGCGGTGATCTGCGGCATCCGGTCGTACGACGGCACGATCGGCGAGAGGTTGTATTGCAGCGTCTGGTAGCGCGTGGTGCGCAGAATGCCGCTCCAGTCGTCCTTGGCCCAGTTGAGTGCCGCTTCGTTCGGCAGCTGGCGCTGCGCCAGTGTGGGCGTGCGCGTGAAGTCGCGCCAGTAGTCGTCGTCGCTGACCCGGTTGATATTGATGTTGGCCGACAGCGAATCCAGGCCCAGCGCCTTGGCATTGAACTCCTGGTGATGGGTGCCCCAGATGCCCCAGCGCTTGCTGCTGTTGGGCGCTGAGGTCAGGTCCTTGGCCTGGATTTCTCCGTTGGCCAGCTGCTGGAGCTGGCTGGCGCGCAGCTCGTTGTAGCGCTGGCCCACCAGGCGGTCGCTGCCCATGAAGTCCAGGCGGATGGTGCCGTTGTAATCCTTCTCGAGATAGCGGAACTCCGAACCCAGGTTGAGCCCCCGCTTGCTCATCAGCGTGGGCGTGAACGTGGCATCGCGGTTGGGTGCGATGTTCCAGTAGTACGGCTGCGAGATCTCGATGCCGTTGGTGTTGTCGATGCCGACCGTCGGCGGCAAGAGGCCGCTCTTGCGCTCGCTCGACAGCGGAAAGCTCACGCTCGGCAGCGGCGGCGTGCTGATGCCCATGAAGCTCAGCCGCGCATCGGTGGCCACGCCGATGTTTTCTTCGGTGTCGGTGGTCATGGTGGCCGCGGTCAGCAGCCAGGCGGGCATCCAGCCCGGGTAGTCTTCGCGCCGGCAGGTGGTGTAGGTGGCGCTGCGCGCCACCGACACGCTGCTGTCGACGAAATCGATGCGCTGCGCCTCGCCGTGCCCGCCGGTGGCGAGAAAGCTGTAGCGCACATTGTTGAAGAAGCCTTCGAAGGTCTCGAGCTTGAGCTCGAGCTCGGGACCTTCGTACACATTGCCGGCCTGGTTCACCCGCACGTTGCCGCGCGCCTTGGCCCGGTCGTCGGGCTGGTAGTACTCGAGCCGGTCGGCGGTGATGGCGACTTCGCCGCGCCGCAGGGTGGCATTGCCTTCGACCACGGTCTCCAGGTCCTGGCGGCCGGACAGGCGGTCACCGGTAATCAGGCTCGGCAACTGGCTGCGCTCGGCGGGGGGCAGTGTTTCGGTCAGCTGCGGCGTGCGCTTGAGCACCAGGGGGCCGTCGAGGCCGCCCGCCGGCTGCGCGGAGGCGCCGTGCGCGTGCAGCAGCGCCAGCGACAGCAACGCCAATGGCAGCGGCGGACCGGAACGCCGCAAGGCAGCAGCACGTCGGCTCATCAAGCGCCCCGCCGCATCGTTCCGGAGAAGGACCGCAGTCTCCCCGAGGAGGGCTGCGAGTGCACAAGGTGCCAAACGTGGGAGCTTTGGATCGTAGGCATCGGTCAGGAACGAAGGATCGTCGGGAGGACGGCGCGGCAGGCCGGCAGGTTGCAGGAGCCGGCGGCAACTCTGTTCGACCAGGGAGGACCGCAGGAGTTGCCGCGCCAGGCGGATTTGTAGAATCGATTATCCATGACAGCACCCCAGTCCCCCGCCACCGAGCCCGCCCCCCCTGCCAACCCCATTCTGTGGGCCGATCCGCAGCGCGCCGCGGTGTTCGAAGGCTGGCTGGCCGGCATTGCCGCCGCGCACCGCCTGCTGCCCGGCACCGTGCGCCTCGCGTCGGCCGATGCGAGCTTTAGGCGCTACTTCCGCGTCGACACCTCAGAGGCCGCCGGCACCCGCATCGTGATGGATGCGCCGCCCGACAAGGAGAACAGCGAGCCGTTCGTGCAAGTCGCCCGTTTGATGGCCGAGGCCGGCGTCACGGCGCCGCGGGTGCTCGAATGGGACCGGCCCAACGGCTTTCTGCTGCTCGACGATCTCGGCCACCAGACCATGCTCGACGTGATCGATCCGGCCCAGCCGGACGCGAGCCGTCCGCTCTACGACCAGGCGATCGACGCGCTGATCCGCTGGCAACTGGCGTCCAGGCCGGGCGTGCTGCCGCCGTACGACAGGGCTTTGCTCGAGCGGGAGCTGGCGCTTTTCCCCGAGTGGTACATCGGCCGCCACCGCGGCATTGCCGTCGAGGGCAAGCTCAAGGAGCGGCTGGAGCGCAGCTTCAAGCTCATCGTCGAGAGCAACCTGGCCTCGCCCAGCGTCTACGTTCACCGCGACTTCATGCCCCGCAACATAATGGTCCGCGATGGTACCGACCTGGGCGTGCTCGACTTCCAGGACGCGGTCTACGGCCCCATCACCTACGACATCGCCAGCCTGATGCGGGACGCTTTCCTGAGCTGGGACGAAGAATTCGTGCTCGACATCACGATCCGCTACTGGGAGGCCGCCCGCAAGGCCAAGCTGCCGGTCGACGCGGATTTCGGCGCCTTCTATCGCTCGGTCGAATGGATGGGGCTGCAGCGCCATCTCAAGGTGGCCGGCATCTTCGCCCGCCTCACGCTGAGGGATGGCAAGCCGCGCTACCTGGCCGACACGCCACGCTTCGTCGCCTACATCCGCTCGACGGCCAGCCGCTACATGGAGTTGACCCCGCTGCTGCGCGTGATCGACGAGATCGAAGGCAGCTCGGCCATCACCGGCTTTGCCTACGGCAGGGTCTAGATGCCCCGCTTTCATTGCCCGGTGCCGCTGGCCGCCGGCGCCACACTGGCCCTGCCGCCCGGCGCGGCGCGCCACGTGCAGGTGCTGCGGATGCAACCCGGCGATGCGCTCACGCTGTTCGACGGTTCCGGCGGCGAATACGCGGCCACGGTCGAGCGCATGGGGCGCAGCGACGTTTCCGTCACGGTCGGCGTCCACACGCCGGCGGAGCGCGAAGCCGCACGCGCAGTGCATCTCGCGGTCGGCATGCCCGCCAACGAGCGCATGGACTGGCTGGTCGAAAAGGCCACCGAACTGGGTGTCGCAAGCATCCAGCCCCTGGCAACGGCCCACGGCGTGCTGCGCCTTTCGGGCGAGCGCGCCGAGAAGAAGAGGGCCCACTGGGAGGCCATTGCCATTGCGGCCTGCGAGCAATGCGGCCGCAACCGCGTGCCGGTGATTCATCCGGTGCGGTCTTTTTCCAGCCCCTCGGCGTGGATCGATGCGGCCGCCGGCAAGGACACACTGCGCCTCATCCTGAGCCTCGCCGAAGGCACGCGGCGCCTCACGGACGCCACCGCTTCGGCGCCAGCCGAACGCGGCGTGCTGGTGCTGAGCGGACCCGAAGGTGGCCTGAGCGCCGCTGAGGAACAAGAAGCGCTCGCCTGCGGCTTTGCGCCGGTCACGCTCGGACCCCGCGTGCTGCGCGCCGAAACCGCGGCACTCGCTGCGCTGGTATTGCTGGCCGGTAGCTAGGCCAGGCCGCTGGAGAGCAAGTTGCGGAACAATGCTTGCTTCACCCATTCATCACGACCAGAGAAGGATCTTCACGCCATGCTTCGCTCGCCACGCGCGCTCCGATTTGCGCCCCTCGCTCCCCTTGTGCTGGCCATGCTCTTCGCCACCCAGGGTGCGCAGGCTCAGAACACCGCCGTGGCGCCCACGCCCGCGCAAGTCGCTCCCGAGGTGGACAAGGTCTTTACCCAGCTGACGGCGGCGCCTTCGATCCAGAAGCTGCTCGACGCAGTCAAGGCCGACCACGACCGCTCGATCGAAGACCTGAAGATGCTGACCGAGATCGAGGCGCCCCCGTTCAAGGAGCAGAAGCGCGCCGAGGCTTTTCTGGCGCGCATGAAGGCACTCGGCCTCACCGACGCGAAGATCGATGCCGAAGGCAACGTGATCGGCCTGCGCAAGGGCACCGGCAACGGCCCCAAGCTGCTGGTCTCGGCCCATCTCGACACCGTGTTCCCGGCCGGCACCGACGTGAAGGTGAAGGAGCGCGACGGCAAGCTGCACGCGCCCGGCATCGCAGACGACACGCGCGGCCTCTCGGTGCTGCTGTCGTGGCTCAAGGTGCTCAACGACAACAAGGTGCAGACCGTGGGCGACCTGCTGTTCGTCGCCAATGTCGGCGAGGAAGAGCTCGGCAACCTGCGCGGCATGAAGGCCATCTTCCGCGACAACCTCGACATCGACGGCATGGTGGGACTCGAGCCGTCGCCGGACGGCAACGTGCTGATTCTCGGCACCGCGAGCCACCGCTATGAAGTCACGTTCAAGGGGCCGGGCGGCCACAGCTTTGCCGCCTTCGGCCAGGTGCCCAGCGCCATCCACGGCATGGGCCGCGCCATTGCCAAGATCGCGGAAGTGCGCACGCCCAGCTTTCCGAAGACCACCTTCACGGTCGGCACGGTGGGCGGCGGCACCTCGGTGAACACCATTGCACCGGATGCGCGCATGGCGATCGACATCCGTTCGGACGACATGGCGTCGCTGCTCGAAACGGAGAAGAAGATCCTCGCCGCCATCGACGAAGCCGTGGCCGAAGAGAACAAGCGCTGGAACGTGAGCACGCTGAGCGCCAGCAACAAGCTGATCGGCGACCGGCCGGGCGGGCGCACGCCTTCCGACTCGGTGATCGTCGAGGCAGCCATCCGCTCGAACACCGCCTTCGGCCACAAGACGCTGCTGCGCGGCGGCAGCACCGATGCCAACGTGCCGATGTCGTATGGCATTCCGGCCATCATCATCGGCGGCGGCGGCAAGTCCGCCGGCTTTCACGCCCTGAGCGAATCGATCGACGTGACAGACGCCTGGAAAGGCGCGCAGAATTCGCTGGTGACAGTGCTCGGCCTGGTCGGCGTGCAAGGGGTCAGCCCCGCATTGCTGCCGAAGCGCGCGGTGCGCACCAAGTAATTTGTCACGCCGCGCGTTCGAAAGTGGGCAACCCCTTTCGCGCGCGGCTCATCTCGCTGGCGACAATGCCGGCAGTTCTGTCACACACCAAGGAAACGTCCATGGGAATGCTCGATTCGGTACTCGGCCAAGTGCTGGGAGGCGCTGCCCAACAGCAGCAGCCACAAGGCGGCGGCATCGGCGGCTTGGGAGATCTCGGCGGCCTGGCCGGTGCGCTGGGCGGCCTGCTCGCCAACAACGGCGGCCAAGGCGGCCTGGGAGGGTTGGTCTCCAAGTTTGAACAGGCCGGCATGGGCGATGTCATCGGCTCATGGATCGGCAAGGGAGAAAACCAGCCGGTCTCCGGCGGACAGCTGCAAGAGGCGTTGGGCAGCGACACCATCGCCAACATCGCTTCCAAGCTCGGCATCAATGCGCAAACCCTGCTGCCCATGCTGGCGGCCATGTTGCCCACCCTCATCGACCAGCTCACGCCGCAAGGCAAGGTGCCTGAGCAAGGCCTGGACACGCCGAACGACCTCCTGGGTTCGCTCGGCAGCCTGCTGCAGAACAAGCAGCTGTAAGCCAATTTGCTCACAAGAATTATGGCGCCCGCGAGGGCGCTTTTTTTTGGCTGCCGCATTTCGACTGGCGCATCCGCGGCGAATCACGTAGAACCTCAAACCTTCATGCCGCAACCTGCTTCCACCTTCTTCCGATGAACCGCAACCTCTGGCTGCTTGCCATCTGCCAGGGCTTGTTCCTGACCAACAACGTCACGTTCATTGCCATCAACGGCTTGGTGGGCCTGAGCATTGCGCCGCGCGGCTGGATGGCCACGCTGCCGATCATGGGCTACGTGGTGGGCGGCGCGCTGACCACCGGGCTGGTGGCACGCACGCAGCAGCGCTTCGGCCGACGCGGGTCGTTCCAGATCGGCTTGGCCGTCGGGCTCGGATCGGCCCTGCTGTGCGCATTCGCGGTGATTTCGAAGAACTTCTGGCTGCTGTGCTTTGCCACGGTGGTGGCCGGCTACTACAACGCCAACGCCGGCCTCTACCGCTTTGCAGCCGCCGAACTTGCGGCACCGGCGTGGCGCGAGAAGGCCGTGTCGCTGGTGATGGCCGGTGGATTGATCGGCGCCGTGGCGGGGCCCAACCTCGCCACGGCCACGCGCGAAGTGTTTGCCGTGCCGTTCGCGGGTGCCTACATTGCGCTGGCGGCGGTGGCGTTGCTGTCCATGGCGGTCATGCACTTCATTGAATTTCCACCCCCGCTCACTCGCCAGCAGGCAATGGGTGGAAGGACGTTGTCGCAGCTCATCCGCCAGCCGGTGTTCGTCGTGTCAGCCGCGGCGGGTGCGTTGGGCTTTGGCGTGATGAACCTGCTGATGGCCGCCACGCCCATCGCGATGCAGATCTGCAGCCTGCCTTTCTCCGATGCCGCGCTGGTGCTCGAATGGCACGTGATCGGCATGTTCGCGCCCGGCTTCTTCACCGGCCACCTGATCCGCCGCTTCGGTGCGCTGCCAGTGATGGGCGTGGGAGTTGCGCTCAACTTCGGCTGCATTGCCGTCGCGCTCTCGGGTGTGGAGCTTCAGCACTTTCTCGTGGCGCTGTGCCTGTTGGGCGTGGGCTGGAACTTCCTGTTCACCGGCAGCACGACGCTTTCGCTCACCGCCTACACGGCGGAAGAACGAGACCGGGCACAGGGTGCGCTCAACTTCTGCGTATTCGCGACAGTGGCACTGACCTCGTTCGCCTCGGGCGTGCTGGTCACGACGCAGGGCTGGCAGCTGTTGAACTACGGTTCGCTGGTGCCGGTGGTGCTCACGGGCGCGGGGCTGCTGTGGCTTGCCCGGATGCGCCGGTGCGAGGCCGCTACAAACGCATGACGCGCCGCTTCAAGCGCGCGTGACGATGAAACGCGCTGCGGCAAGGGCTGCCGCAGCGCGGTACCGATCAAGCAGCCGGCTCCGCGGCGGCGGTGCGGTGCGCGGCCGGCAAGGCCGCAATCACTTCGGCCACGGCGGCCGTCAGCTTCTTGGCATAGGGCACATGCAGGAACTCGTTGGGGCCGTGCGCGTTGCTCTTCGGGCCGAGCACGCCGCAGACCATCATCTGCGCCTTGGGAAAGCCGGCGCTCAGCATGTTCATCAGCGGAATGGTGCCGCCTTGGCCGATGTAGCCGCACGACGCGCCGAAATGCGCCTGCGAAGCCTTGTTGAGCGCGTCCTCGAACCACGGCGTGATCGTCGGCGCGTTCCAGCCGGTAGCGCCGCCGCCGCTTTCGAAGGTGACACGCGCCTGGTAGGGCGCGTTGTCCTCGAGCAGCGCCTTCAGCTTCTGCACCGCCTCGGCCGCGTCGACCAGCGGCGGCAGGCGCAGCGAGAGCTTGAACGCGGTGTAGGGGCGCAGCACGTTGCCCGCATCCTTCAGCGCCGGAAAGCCTTCGGCGCCGGTGACCGACAGCGTGGGCTTCCAGGTGCGGTTGAGCAGCGCCTCGACCGGGTCGGTGGTGGTCGGCAGCGCGAACATGGTCGAGCCGCCGCAGTCGTAGTGCGCCCACGGAAAGCGCTTGTAGACCTCTTCGCCGAGGATGGCGGCGGTGGCCTTGGCCTGCGCCAGCCGGTCAGCCGGCACTTCGCAATGGAAGCTCGCGGGCAGCAGGCGGCCGGTGGCGCTGTCTTCGAGGCGGTCGAGCACCTGCCGCATGATGCGGAAGCTCGAAGGCACCAGGCCCGACGCATCGCCGGAGTGAATGCCCTCGGTCAGCACCTCGACCTTGAGCGTGCCGCTCGCCATGCCGCGCAGCGACGTGGTGAGCCACAGCTGGTCGTAGTTGCCGGCGCCGGAGTCGAGGCAGATCACCAGTTCCACATTGCCCAGCCGCGGGCGCAGCGCATCGACGTACGGCAGCAGGTCGTAGGAGCCGCTTTCCTCGCAGGTCTCGATGATGCCCACGATGCGCGGATGCGCCGCGCCCTGGTTCTTCAATGCCTGCAGCGCGGCGACGCTGGCGTAGACCGCGTAGCCGTCGTCGGCGCCGCCGCGGCCATAGAGCAGGCCATTCTCGTACTTGGGCGTCCAGGGGCCGAGGTCGTTGCGCCAGCCGGTGAATTCGGGTTGCTTGTCGAGGTGGCCGTACATCAGCACGGTCTCGCTCATGTCGGTGCCTGTGGCCCGCACTTCGAAGAACAGCACCGGCGTGCGGCCTTCGAGCCGCACGATCTCGAGCTTCAGGCCTTCGACCTTCTGCGCCTCGACCCAGGCCGCCGCATTGCGCAGCACCGTTTCCAGGTAGCCGTTGGCCGACCAGTCCTTGTCGAAGCCCGGCGACTTGGCGGGAATGGCGATGTAGTCGGTGAGTTGCCTGACGATGTCGCCGTCCCATTGGGCGGTGACATCGGAGAGAGCGCGCTCGGCGTCGAGCGTTCCGGCGGGCATTTCGCGGTGCAGGGGGGCGTTCATCGGTGGGTTCTCCGCGGGTGACGAAAAAAACGCATTTTGCGCCTCGTCGCGACCCCGCGTAGAGTGCGGCGTTCTCAACCCGGAGCGCAATGTGAGCAAGGCAACATCGACTCGGACCCAGGCGAATATCAAGGTGGGCATCGGCGGCTGGACCTACGAGCCCTGGCGGGACAACTTCTATCCCAAGGGGCTCGCGCACGCAAAGGAGCTGCGCTATGCGAGCCGCAAGGTCAGCGCCATCGAAATCAACGGTACTTACTACAGCACCTTCAAGCCGGAGACTTTTCGCAAGTGGCACGACGAGGTGCCCGACGACTTCATGTTCTCGATGAAAGCCTCGCGTTTTTCGACCAACCGCAAGGTGCTGGCCACCGCGGAAGACTCGATCAAGCGCTTCATCGACAGCGGCGTGAGTGAACTCGGCGACAAGCTCGGGCCGATCGTGTGGCAGTTCATGCCCACCAAGCAGTTCGATGCGGAAGACTTCGAGGCCTTTCTGGAGCTGCTGCCCAAGAAGGAGGGCAGCCGCGTGCTGCGCCACGTGATGGACGTGCGGCATGAGAGCTTCATCACGCCCGCCTACCGGGCACTCGCGAAGAAGCACAAGGTGTCGACCGTGTTCACCGACGCCGACAAGTTTCCGTCGTTCGAGGAGCCCGAAGGCGACTTCGCCTACGCGCGGCTCATGATGGCCGACGCCAAGCTCAAGACCGGTTATGCGCCGAAGGCGCTCGACAGCTGGGCCGAGCGCGCGCAGCAATGGGCCGGGTCGCCCAAGAAGCGCGACGTGTTCGTCTATTTCATCAACGGCGCCAAAGAAAAAGCACCGGCCGCGGCCGGTGCCTTGCTGGAGCGCCTGGGTTGGAAGCCGCCCGAAGAGGCGGCCTGACAGCTAGGAGTCAGATATGGATCAGGTGGCCGATTGCAGCGACTGCTTGGCGCCGAAGCTGATTTCGCCCGAGAGCTGGCCGCCTTCTTCGATCACGATCTTGCCGTAGCGGATCTTGCCGGTGACCTTGCCGGTCGAATGGATCACGAGCTTTTCGCGCACCGTGAGGCTGCCGTCGAAAATGCCGCGGATTTCGGCGATGTCGATTTCAGCCGAGCCCTTGAACTCGCCCTGTTCGGCAATCTGCATCAGGCGCGAGTCCATGGTGGCCTCGACCAGGCCTTCGACCACGAGCGTGTCGCAATCGGTGATCTCGACGCCCTTGAGCTTGATGTTGGGGCCGACGGTGAGCTTGCTGCCGCCTTCCTTGGCGACGGGAGCGGCCGCCGGAGCCAAGCCGCCTTGCTGTGCGCTGAGGGAAGAAGGGTTGACGGGCGAACCCGAGAGATTGGTACCCGAGCCCACCAGCGGCGCGGGGCGGGAGGTCAACGAGTCGGTGTCACGATCACGCTTGCCGAAAAATGGGGACTGTGTAGCCAAAGGGGAGCTCCTCAACAAAGGGGCTATCGTAAGAACCACTCCACGGCCTGCGGCACTTCATTGCGCAAGAAACGTAACTGAATAAATCCCCCGGCGTTGGACAATCCCCCTTTTCGTGACCTCCCGGCCCGCAAGATGACCCGAACGAACACCGCTCCCGCTGCCCGGACCCTGGCTATCTCCTCGACCATCGACGCGCGCTTCGACAAGCCGGCAAGCGGCTGGCGGCGCCGGCTGTTCACCGTGATCTTCGAGGCCGACACGCGTGCCGGCCTGCTCTTCGACCTGGCGCTGATCGCCGTCATCGTGACCAGCGTGCTGGTGGTCATTCTCGACAGCGTGCAATCGATCCGCGACCAGTGGCGGCCTCTGTTCAATGCGTTCGAATGGGGCTTCACCATTCTCTTCACGCTCGAATACATCGCGCGGCTCGCCTGCGTGAACAAGCCGATGCGCTATGCGCTGAGCTTCTACGGCGTGATCGACCTGCTCGCGCTGCTGCCAACGTACCTGGTGGCGTTTGCGCCAGAGCTCGCCTACCTCATCGATGTGCGCGTGCTGCGGCTTTTGCGGGTGTTCCGCATCTTCAAGCTGTCGCGCTACTCGGTGGAATACCGCGCGCTGGTCTCCGCCGTGGCCGCGAGCCGCCGGAAGATCACGGTGTTCGTGGGTTTCGTGATGCTGGTGGTGCTGGTGATGGGCACGCTGATGTACGTGGTGGAAGGCCCGGTGCACGGCTTCACCAGTATTCCGGTGGCGATCTATTGGGCGATCTCGACCATGGCCACGGTGGGCTTTGGCGACCTGGTACCCAAGACCGACCTTGGCCGCGCCATTGCGTCCGTGATGATGCTGGTGGGCTGGGGCGTGCTGGCGGTGCCGACCGGCATCGTCACCGCCGAGATGGCGCGCCGTGGCCCGGGCGACGATGAGGCCCCCGTGGTGCTCGCGCCGCGCGGCGTGCTGGCGATGGCCGCGCCCCCGGTGGTGCCCGCGCGGCGGCTTACGCCTGCGGCCAGACGGCGCGCCCTTGCGCAGCATCGTCGAGGCGGGCGATGAAGGCGCTGGCGTCGGGCTCGGGCAGCGTGAATGCGAATTCCACGGCGTCGCCGTGCCGCACGTCTGTAATGGAGGCGCCGCTCACAGCTGCAATCTCACGGCGCACGAGCCCTTCGAGCGCATAAGGCACGGTGCATTGCAGCAGCCGCTGGCGCACCAGCGGTACCAGCGTTGCGCCGACACAAGCCTGCGCAACCGCATCGGTGTAGGCCCGCACGAGCCCGCCCGCGCCCAGCTTGATGCCGCCGAAGTAGCGGACCACAGTGGCGAGCACGCCTTCGAGTTGCTGGTGCCGCAGCACCTCGAGCATCGGGCGTCCGGCGGTGCCGCCCGGCTCGCCGTCGTCGTTGGCCGCCGATTGGCCGCCTGCCATCAACGCCCAGCAGACATGCGCCGCGGCGGGGTGTTCATTGCGAAGCGCCGCCACCACGGCCAGCGCGGCGGCACGGTCGGCCACGGGCTGCACGCAACCGATGAAGCGGCTCTTCTTGACCAGCAGTTCGCTGTGCGCCGGTTGCGAGAGCGTGAAGCTCATGAGGCCGCCGTGTTCGCTTTTGCGTGGCGCAAAGCGCTCAGCGCTCCCGCTCGAACTTGAACACGGCCGTGCTCGCGCGCGCGTTGGGCAGCCAGCGCACGCTGCGGCCTTCCTGCACGCCGAAGGCATCGAGCACGCGCAGGCTGTTCTTTTGCGCCAGCACTTCGAAGTCCTTGAAGGTGCCGACCCGGATATTGGGCGTGTCGTACCACTGGTAAGGCAGGCGGCGCGTCACCGGCATGCGGCCGCGCGCAATGCTGATGCGGTTCGGCCAGTGGGCAAAGTTGGGAAACGCGACGATGCCGATGCGGCCCACGCGCGCGGTTTCGCGCAGCATGACCTCGGCATTGCGCAAATGTTGCAGCGTGTCGATCTGCAGCACCACGTCGAAGGTGGCGTCGTCGAACACCGCAAGGCCTTCGTCGAGGTTCAGCTGGATCACGTCGACGCCGCGGCGAATGCACTGCAGCACGTTGCCGTCGGCGATTTCCACGCCGTAGCCGGTGCAGCCGCGCTCGCGCTGCAGCAGGTCGAGCAGGGCGCCGTCGCCGCAGCCGAGGTCGAGCACGCGCGCGCCCGCGGGCACAAGGTTGGCGATGAGGCGCTGGGCTTCGATATCGCTCATTGGGCGGCACTCCCTTCAGCCTCGGTCTCGAGCGCCACGCGCTCGAAATAGGACCGCACCACACCCATGTAGCGCACATCGTCGAGCAGGAACGCGTCGTGCCCGTGCGGCGCGTCGATCTCGGCGTAGCTCACGTTGCGGCGGTTGTCGAGCAGCGCCTTCACCAGTTCGCGGCTGCGCGCGGGCGAAAAGCGCCAGTCGGTCTTGAAGCTCACGAGCAAAAACTTGGCGGTGGCCTTCGCAAGCGCAGCGCTGAGGTTGCCGCCGTGCGCGCGTGCCGGGTCGAAGTAGTCGAGCGCGCGAGTGATCAAAAGGTAGGTGTTGGCGTCGAAATATTCGCTGAACTTGTCGCCCTGGTAGCGCAGGTAGCTTTCGATCTGGAACTCGATTTCCTGCGTGGAATAGCGGTAGTCCAGCGTGGCCGCCTCGCCTTCCACCGCGCTGCGCAGGATGCGTCCGAACTTCTCGTTCATGACGTCGTCGCTCAGGTAGGTGATGTGGCCGATCATCCGCGCGATGCGCAGCCCCCTCTTGGGCACGACGCCGTGTTCGTAGAAGTGGCCGCCATGGAAGTCGGGGTCGGTCACGATCGCGCGGCGCGCGACTTCGTTGAAGGCGATGTTCTCGGCCGTGAGGTTGGGCGCACTGGCCACCACCACGGCGTGGCGCACGCGGTCCGGGTATTGCAGCGTCCACGACAGCGCCTGCATGCCGCCGAGGCTGCCGCCCATCACAGCCGCGAGCGTGCGGATGCCGAGCGCGTCGAGCAGCACGGCCTGGGCATCGACCCAGTCCTCGACCGTGACCACCGGAAAGTCTGCGCCGTAAATGCGCCCTGTGGCCGGGTTGGTGTGCATCGGACCCGTGGACCCGAAGCAGGAGCCGAGGTTGTTCACGCCGATCACGAAGAAGCGGTTGGTGTCGACAGGCTTGCCCGGGCCCACCATGTTGTCCCACCAGCCTTCGGACTTGGCCTGGCCTTCGTAGACGCCGGCGACGTGGTGCGAGGCATTGAGCGCATGGCACACCAGCACCGCGTTGCTGCGGTCGGCGTTCAGAGTGCCGTAGGTTTCGTAGGCGAGCGTGTAGCTGCCGAGCGACGCGCCGCTGCGCAGGGCCAGCGGGCCCGCGAACTGCATCGACTGCGCAGAGACGACCAAAGAAGTTGACGACATCAATAAAAAACCCGGCCTCGCCAAAAACGAGCCGGGTTGTTCGCCCACTGACTGTCTTTAGCTGAATTTATAAAGCGCCCGCAAGCTGAAGCAAATCGGCGCAGCCGGCAGTATATCGCTCTGCCGCATTACCAGCCGACGATCATCACGATGCCGAGCACGAGGAAGATCGCCGCAGAGATGCCGTGCACGAGCGTGATCGGCACCCGCTTCACCAGCTTGTCGCCCAGCCAGACCACGGGCGCATTGGCCAGCATCATGCCGAGCGTGGTGCCCGTGACCACCCAGATGTAGGCGTCGGTGAACCGGGCGGCGAGCATGACGGTGGCGATCTGGGTCTTGTCGCCCATTTCGGCCAGGAAGAACGCGATGAGCGTGGTGCCGAAGACGCCGTAGTGCGAGGCCGCGGGCGCGTCGTCTTCGTCGAGCTTGTCCGGAACCAGCATCCAGGCGGCCATGGCGATGAACGAGCCCCCCAGGATCCAGCGCAGCAGGTCGGGGCCGAGCCAATGGGTGATCCAGTTGCCGACGGCGCCGGCCAGGGCATGGTTGACGATGGTGGCAACGAAGATGCCGAGCACGATTGGCCAGGGTTTTCTGAAGCGGGCGGCCAGCAGGAGGGCCAGCAACTGGGTCTTGTCGCCCATTTCGGCGAGCGCGACCACGCCGGTTGCAACGAGAAAAGCTTCCATGAGGGCAGGGGTTCCTTGGGCCGAAGGACGCAATTGACCGTGCAACACCTTCGGCCAAATTCCCGAAGTTGCACGGTCAAAGGTCTCGCCAGGTGAATCACTGCGCGCGCCATGTCCCGTGTGGGGCAGGACAAGTCTGTTGACGCGGGCCCTTCTCGCGGTGGAAGGCGGCTACTCCCCAATGACGGAGCGGATTCTACCTGCGGCTTTGCGGCCCCTTCGGCGCCGTTCTTGTAAGCGGGCGCTAGCTTCTTTTAATTTTCGGAAGCCCTACAGCAAGCAGCAAATTCCTGCTTGCATTTCGTGTATTTCACCCATAATGCACGAGCCTCCCTCTTCATTTTGCCGGGGCGGCAGTTCGGTGATCGGTCAGTTTCGCGCGACTCGACAGCTCTTGGTTGAGTGATGCTTTCGGGACTCCATCGCTTTTCTTGATGTGTTTATAGGAGTCCCTTGATGGGCAACAAACTGTATGTCGGCAACCTGCCTTACTCGGTGCGCGACGGTGATCTCGAACAGGCTTTCGGACAATTCGGCTCGGTAACCAGCGCCAAGGTCATGATGGAACGCGACACGGGCCGCTCGAAGGGCTTCGGCTTCGTCGAGATGGGCAGCGACGCGGAAGCACAAGCAGCAATCAACGGCATGAACGGCCAGCCCCTGGGCGGCCGCAGCGTCGTCGTCAATGAAGCACGCCCAATGGAAGCACGTCCCCCGCGCAGCGGTGGTGGTGGAGGCTACGGCGGCGGCGGTGGTGGCTACGGCGGCGGCGGTGGTGGTTATGGCGGCGGTGGTGGCGGTGGCTACGGCGGCGGTGGTGGCGGCTATGGTGGTGGCGGCGGCGATCGCAGCGGCGGTGGCGGCCGTTCGGGCGGTGGCGGCGGCTACGGCGGCGGTGGTGGTGGCCGTAGTGGCGGCGGCGGCGGTGGTGGCGATGGCGGTTTCCGCAGCCCCTACGGCGCCGGTCCCCGTGGCGGCGGCGGTGGCCGCTCCGGCGGTGGTGGCGGTGGCTACGGCGGCGGGAACAGCGGCTACTGAGCCCTGCATTCCAGGCACACAGGCAAAAGGCTCCCGAGGGAGCCTTTTTCTTTGGCGCTCGCGAAGAATCCGCTCGCGCAGCCTTGCCGAGAGCCCTGCCGTTCAGCTTTCGCCGCTGCGCTTCTTGCGGGCCCGGCCCTGCACGGCGCGGTCGAGCACGGCGTTCGGCAGCATGCGCATGAGCTTGGCGACAACGCCCATCTGCCAGGGAATCACGCGGTAACTGGTGCCGGCCTCGATGGCGCGCAGCGCCTGGTCCGCAAAATCTTCGGCCTTCATGAGAAAGGGCATGCCGTACCGGTTGCCCTGGGTCAACGGCGTGTCGATGTAGCCGGGGCAGAGGGTGACGACCTTGACGCCGCTGCCATGCAGCTCGCCGCGCAAGCTCTCGCAGTACGCGACGACACCCGCCTTGCTGGCGCAATAAGCCCCGTGCCCCGGCAAGCCGCGTATGGCCGCGACGCTCGCGATGCCGACCAGCCGGCCGCTGCCGCGCTGCCTCATTGCCGCCACGAAAGGGTGAAAGGTGCCCATCAGGCCCACGTTGTTGGTGGCGAAGGTTCGCGCCATCACGTCAATGTCTTCACGTTCCGCCGTGTCGATGCCCACGCTGATGCCGGCGTTGGCAATGACTACATCGGGCAAGCCCTGGCGCTCGATGCATGCGGCGCCCGCGGCCAGGATGCTGTCGATCTGCGCCACGTCCGCGCTATAGATCCGGTAGGTGGCCGGATCAAGGTTGCGGGCGTTTGCCCAGGTTTCGATTTCCGCGGTGCGCCGCGCCACAAGGGCCAGCCGGTAGCCGGCTTCGTGGAAGCTGGCGGCCAGGGCCTGGCCGATGCCGCTCGACGCACCGGTGATGAAGACCAGCGGGGACGTAGTCATGGGTGCGGGCGGCTTCCGGTGATTTTTTTCTTCAGCGCGGCTTGCCGCCCGAGGCGGCTGCCGACGGAATCAGGACGCCGCGCACTCGCCCGGTCAGGTTGGCGACCCCGCTCAGGTTGTCGTAGTCGAGGTTGTCGGCGGTGAACTGGTCAGTGCCGCGAATGAGGGTGACGGGCTTGTTCGAGGTCACGCGTTCGGTGTCGAGAAAGGCATGCAGAAAGTCGCCGCGGAACTCGAGGCGCGGCGTGGCCTTGCCGTTGGGGCCGACGACCGGATCGCGAATCACGATGGCATTGCCGAAGAGCTGGATCTCGCTGCCGTCGGAATTCGACAGCCCGCGGTTGGCCGTGGCATGGGTCGTGTAGCCCTGCGGAGAGACGGAGCGCACGCGCACCTCGTCAACCTCGGTGGTGTCGGTGTCGGGGTAGTGACGGCCTTCCTTGCCGTGGAGTTCGCTGCGCAAGTCGCCGTTGGGCAGGTAGTTCTTGATGACGAAGCCGCGCATGAAATAGTCGGGCTCGTGGGTGGGCGCGGCCTTGACCGTGGGCTCGAGCAGCTTGGGCGCATTGCGCACCAGCCAGTAGGTGCCGAGCGCCACGGCCGCCGTCAGGATGATGGGCAGGTAGATGGTGGCGCGGTCGACCGCGTTGCGCAGCAGGTTCCAGGCGCGGCTCATTGCGTGGGACCTCGCGCAGCGTCGAGCAGGCGCCGGTACTGGCCGCAGGCGGTCAGCAGCACGTCGCAGAACTCGCGCGCCGCGCCTTCACCGCCGCGCGCCCGGGTGACGTAGTTGACGGCGTCGCGCACTTCCACGTGCGCGTTGGCTGGCGCCGCTGCAAAGCCGACGCGCGCCAGCACCGGCAGGTCGGGCCAGTCGTCGCCGATGGCGGCGGCCTGGTGCCAGCCGAAGCCCAGCTGTTCGAGCATGGCCTCGGCCGCGGGCAGCTTGTCTTCGGTGCCGTAGCGCACATGCTGGATGCCGAGTGCCTCGAGCCGCACGCGCAGCGGCTTGGAATCGCGTCCGGTAATCACCGCCGGCGTGATGCCCGCCAGGCGAAGCAGCTTGAGCCCGTAGCCGTCGAGGATGCTGAAGCGCTTGAGGGTTTCGCCGTGCTCGGTGAAGTACACACCGCCGTCGGTCAGCACGCCGTCGATGTCGAAGAAGGCCACCCGCACATCCTGCGCGGCCAGCAAGGTTTCAGCCTGGAAGTCGAGCGGCATCAGATGACCTTCGCGCGCATCAGGTCGTTGATGCTCAGCGCGCCGATCAAAAGCCCCACGGGGTCGACGATGAGCACGCTGGTGATGCGGTGTTCTTCCATCAGCTCGGCCGCCTCGACCGCCAGCGCATCGGCGCGCAGCGTGCGCGGGCCGGGGTGCATCACGTCGGCGGCGGTCAGGCCGCGCAGGTCGCCGCCGGTCTCCACCTGCCGGCGCAAGTCGCCGTCGGTGAAGATGCCGATGGCCCGGCCGTCGGCGTCGACCACCGCCGTGGCGCCCAGGCCCTTGGAGCTCATCTCGCGCATCAATTCGCTGAGCGTTGCGGTGGGGGCCACGCGCGGCACGTCGTCGCCCGAGCGCATCACGTCGCTCACATGGGTGAGCAGCTTGCGGCCCAGCGCACCGCCGGGGTGCGAGCGCGCGAAGTCTTCGGAGCCGAAACCGCGCGCGTCGAGCAGCGCCACCGCCAGCGCATCGCCCATTGCCATCTGGGCGGTGGTGCTTGCGGTGGGGGCCAGGTTGAGCGGGCAGGCTTCCTTGGCAACGCCGGCATCGATCACGATGTCGGCGTGGCGCGCCAAGGTGGAATCGGTGCGACCGGTCATGGCGATGAGGGGCACGCCCTGGCGCTTGACCACGGGGAGAATCACGGTAAGCTCGTCGACCTCGCCGCTGTTGGAGATGGCCAGCACCAGGTCGACCGACTTGATCATGCCGAGGTCGCCGTGGCTGGCCTCGGCCGGGTGGACGAACATGGCCGGCGTGCCGGTGGAGGCCAGGGTGGCGGCGATCTTGCGGCCGACGTGTCCGCTCTTGCCCATGCCCATCACGACCACGCGGCCGCGCACTTCGAGGACCTTGCGCACGGCTTCGACGAAGCTCGGGCCCACGCGCGACTTGAGGCCGAGTACGGCATCGGACTCGATGTCGAAGGTGGCACGGGCCCGCGCAAGGATGGCGTCGGCGTCGACCACGGGGGGCAGGGGAGCTGAACTCATCGGCGGATTTTACGGGGCGGCCGGCATCCGCCGTCATCGGGTGAAAGCGGCGCGCGCGGGGCATGGACATTGCTCTAGCATCCAGCCATGTCTTCGTTCGATCTCACGCTGTTGTATTTGCTTGCCGCGGTCATCGGCGTGGTGATCTGCCGCTCGCTGAAGCTGCCGCCGATGCTGGGCTATCTGTCGGCCGGCGTGCTGATCGGCCCCCATGCGTTGGCATTGGCGCAGAACTCCGAGGCCATCCGCCACTTGGGCGAGTTCGGCGTGGTGTTCCTGATGTTCGTCATCGGGCTGGAGTTCAGCCTGCCCAAGCTGCGCGCCATGCGCAAGCACGTGTTCGGCCTCGGCCTGCTGCAGGTGCTGCTGACGATGACCCTCGCCACCGCCGGCGCGCTCTTGATTGCCTCGCAGCTGCCACCGGCCTGGCGGCTCGGCTGGCAGACGGCGCTGGCCCTCTCGGGCGCGCTCACCATGAGCAGCACCGCCATCGTGGTCAAGCTGATGGCCGAGCGGCTCGAGCTCGAAAGCGAGCACGGCAAGCGGGTGATGGGCGTGCTGCTGTTCCAGGACTTGGCCGTGGTGCCGCTGCTGGTGCTCATTCCCGCGCTGGGCGCGCCGCCCGAAGCGCTGGCCAAGGCGCTCGGCTTCGCGACGGTGAAGGCCATCCTGCTGATCGGCGTGCTGCTTTATGGCGGGCCGCGCATCATGCGCTGGTGGCTCACGCTGGTGGCGCGGCGGCGCAGCGAGGAACTCTTCATCCTGAACGTGCTGCTGATCACGCTCGGCCTGGCCTGGCTCACCGAACTGGCCGGCCTGAGCCTGGCGCTGGGCGCCTTCATCGCCGGCATGCTGGTTTCCGAAACCGAATACAAACACCAGGTCGAAACCGACATCCGCCCGTTCCACGACGTGCTGCTGGGGCTCTTCTTCATCACGGTGGGCATGTCGCTCGACTGGCACATCGTGGTGGACCGCTGGGCGCTGGTGGGCGTGCTGCTGCTGATACCGCTGGCGTTCAAGCTGGTTCTGGTGACGGTGCTGGCACGGGTGCTGGGCGCCACCTCGGGCGTGTCGCTGCGCACCGGCCTCTACCTGGCGCAGGCGGGCGAGTTCGGCTTTGTGCTGCTGACGCTCGCACAGGAGCGCAGCCTGCTGCCGCCGTGGCTGGCCAACCCGGTGCTGGCGTCGATGGTGCTGTCGATGCTGGCCACGCCGTTCATCGTGATGTACACCAACGCGATCGTGCGCAAGCTGGTAGCGAGCGACTGGCTCCAGCAGTCGCTGCAGATGACGTCCATCGCGCGCAAGACCATCAACACCGCCAAGCACGTGATCATCTGCGGCTACGGGCGCTGCGGCCAGAACCTCGCGCGCATCCTGGAGCGCGAAGGCATTCCCTACATGGCGCTGGACCTGGACCCCGACCGCGTGCGGCAGGCAGCCGCGGCCGGCGATTCGGTGGTGTTCGGCGACGCGGCGCGACTGCAGGCGCTGATGGCGGCCGGCCTGGCCCGCGCCAGCGCCGTGGTCGTCACCTATCTCGACGTACCCGGCGCCATGAAGGTGCTGGCCAACACCCGCGCCCACGCGCCGCAGGTGCCGGTGATCGTGCGCACCCAGGACGACCACGACCTGGAAAAGCTGCAGGCGGCCGGTGCGACCGAGGTGGTGCCCGAGGCCATCGAGGGTTCGCTGATGCTCGCGAGCCATGCGCTGGCGCTTGTCGGCGTGCCGATGCGGCGCGTGATCCGCGTGGTGCAGGACCAGCGCGACGCACGCTACAACCTGCTGCGCGGCTACTTTCACGGGGCCGACGACGACAACGCCGACGAACTCGACCATGAGCGGCTCAACACCTTTACGCTCACGCCGGGTGCGCGCGCCGTCGGCCAGACGCTGGCGCGGATGGCGCTGGAAACACTGGGTGTGCGCGTTGCCGGCCTGCGCCGGCACGACGGCCAACCCCAGGTGCCCACCGACGACACGGTGCTGACGGACGGCGACACCCTGGTGCTGTCGGGCAAGCCGGCCGCATTGGCGGTCGCTATCGAGCGGCTGCAAAAAGGCTGAGAGTACGCGCCCGGCAGGGGCGGCCGCGGCTTTAAGCCCGCTCAGTTCACCAGCGTGGGATTGCGTTTTTCTTCTTCGATCCGCTGCTGACGGCGCACCGCCTCGCATTGCGCGTGCGGCTTGAATTCGGGCTTGAGGCACTGCGCAGCCATGCATTGCGCCTTCGCGATGAAATTGCGGTCGCCGCAGATGGATTGCGGATCGGTGGGCCCCGCGGCCGCGGGCTGCGGCGCGGGCGCGGCGGCCACTGCGGGTGCGGCCTCGGGCGCACTCGGCTGCGATGGTGCTGCCGGCGCCGGCTTGCGGGACTTGGCCGCGGATGGCGGCTTCGGCGTGGCGATGGTCGGCGTGGCCGGGGCTGCGGCGGCAAGTGCCGCATCTGCAGCAGCCGGGGGCTCAATGGGCGGCAATGCGAGCGGTGCCGCCTCGGAAGCTGGCGATGCAGGAGCAGGCGCCACGGCAGGTGCGGCAACAGGCGCGGCAGTCGACGCCGCTTCGGCCTGTTCGGCCGGCGTGCCTTTTCCGTAGCCGTACCAGCCGGCGACGATCATGAGCAGCCCGACGGCCAGCAGCACCAGCCACAGCAGGATGCCGCGCACACGCGGCGGCTTGCGCACTTCCGCGCCGACAGGGCGCGGCGTCCGAGGCCTCGAAGCCTTCTTGACCCTGGGCTCGCGCGGCGGCGAAGGCGGCCGCTTGGAGCGGCCCGCGCCGACGATGACGGTCTTCTCATCAGCCAGCGACCCGGCATGCGCGTAGGCGGCTTGAGAAGCGATCGGCAAGCTGCCGTCGAAAAGCCCACCGGGGATGGTGGGTGCGCGCAGTTGCGCGGGCGCCGTGGCGGCCCATTCGCGCTCCGACCGGCTTTCAGGGCCCGGGGGCGGCGCCATCGGCGCCGGTGCCGCAGGCGCCAGCTTTCCGCCGCAACTCCTGCAGAAATTCGCGCCCTCGCGGTTCTCCGCACTGCACACCGGACAGATCAAGGCCATGACGACTGACTTCTAGGGAAAACGATTTCAAAAACTGGCTGCGAAGAGCCGTCTGGGCCTGAATTGCCGAACCGACCCGATGGATGTTCAGGTCACCGCGACGCGCTTGGACCGGTGCCCCATGCGCTTGGCGATCACCGCGCCGAGCCCCATGGCGATTTCGAGGGCGAGGTTGGGTTGCCGGTTGGACATTTCCGCAAAGCGGATGGCCGTGAGGCGCCACACGCGGCCGGCGCCGGTCACCACCACGTTGGCCGAATGCGGCTCGCGCGAGAAGAACGAGCCTTCGCCCACCACCGATCCGGGCATGAGCACGGCCAGCTTCATCTGTTCCTTGCTGCTGACGCGATGCACGCTGATGGCGCCGCCTTCGAGGAAATACACCGAGCGGTCGTGGGTACCTTGTTCGATGAGAACGTCGCCAACGCCGGTATCGATGGGCTGCAGGTAGCCCGCCAGCGTTTCCCACTGCTGTACGTTGAGCGTCAACGCGAAGGCGTCGTTGCTGTTGTTGTCCGCGATGGCGCGGCTCAGGTTCTGGATGGACATGCTTTTCTCAACCCCCGCATCTGTGCCGAAGTATCCGCGAAGGCCGCAGGTTTCGGCTACAACTCTTTACGTTTTTCGTTGCGGCTGTCGCTATTTGCCGATGCAAAAGCGCGAAAAGATGACCCCCAGCAGGTCGTCCGCGCCGAATTCGCCGGTGATTTCGTTCAGTGCGTTCTGCGCCAGGCGCAACTCTTCGGCCAGCAGATCGAGCAGCTGGGCTTGTGCCGCCAAGTGGCCTGCAGCCAACTCCAGGTGGGTTTGGACGCGGCCCAGCGCCTGCAGGTGGCGCGCGCGTGCGAGGTAGACACCCTCTGGCACCGACTGCCAACCCGCCATGGCAAGCAGCTGTTCGCGCAGCGCTTCGATGCCGAGGCCGGTCTTGGCGGAAAGGACGATGCCTTGGGCCGAGCCGGGTATCCCGGCTGCCGGCGCGGCGTCCTGCTTGTTCCATACGTCGAGCACCGGCACGCTCGCGGGCAGCTTCTGCCGCAGGCCGCGCAGGATCTCCGCGTCGGCCGCGGCGTAGTCGGCAAGGGCCGCGCGCGTCAGGTCGTGAAGGAAGAGCACGGCGTCGGCGGTCTCGATCTGGCCCCACGCGCGCGCAACGCCGATCTGCTCGACCTCGTCGCTGCTCTCGCGCAGGCCCGCGGTGTCGGCCACATGCAGCGGCACGCCGTGGATCTGGATGGTCTGCGAAACCACGTCGCGCGTCGTGCCCGCCACGGCGCTCACGATAGCCAACTCGGCCCCGGCGAGCGCATTGAGCAGCGAACTTTTGCCTGCATTGGGCTGGCCCGCAATCACGACCTTGATGCCTTCGCGCAGCAGCGCCCCCTGCTTCGCCCGCTGCTGCACCGCCGCCAGTTGCGCCTGCAGCCTCACCAGCTGCCCGGCCGCATCGGCCTTTTGGAGAAAGTCGATTTCCTCTTCCGGAAAGTCGAGCGTCGCCTCGACCAGCATGCGCAGGTGGATCAACGCGTCGCGCAGCGTATGGATCTCGCGCGAGAAGGCGCCCGAGAGCGAACGGCCGGCGCTGCGCGCAGCCGCCTCGGTGCTGGCGTCGATCAGGTCCGCAATCGCCTCGGCCTGGGCCAGGTCGATCTTGCCGTTGAGAAAAGCGCGCTGGCTGAACTCGCCCGGCTCGGCCACGCGCAGGCCGGGCAGCCGCGCGCGGCCGGTCATCGGATCGGGCTCGGCGGCGGCTTCGAGGCAGCGCGCCAGCAACAGCTGCAGCACCACCGTTCCGCCATGCGCCTGCAGCTCGAGCACGTCTTCGCCGGTGAACGAATGCGGCGAGGGAAAGTGGATGGCCAGGCCGTGGTCGACCGGCTCGCCGGCCGCATCGCGGAAGGGCAGGTAGGTGGCTTCGCGCGGCTTGAGCGCCCGGCCGCAGAGCGCGTCGCTCAGCGGCGCGAGCCGCGCGCCCGAAACGCGCACGATGCCCACCGCCCCGCGCCCCGAGGCGGTGGCAATGGCGACGATGGGATCGGTGGTGCGGGCGAATGTCATGGAAGCGCGATTCTTTCAGCAAAAGCAAAAGGGCCGCGAATGCGGCCCTTTTGCACAGTGGCGGAAGCTGCCGCGGCTTACTTGCCCAGCACGCCCAGCCGCTTGTTGATGAACCACTGCTGCGCGATCGACAGCACGTTGTTGGTGATCCAGTACAGCACCAAGCCGGCCGGGAAGAAGATGAACATCACGCTGAACGCGAGCGGCATGATCCACATCAGCTTGGCCTGCATCGGGTCCGGCGGCGTCGGGTTGAGCCAGGTCTGGAACAGCGAGGTCAGCGTCATCACGACCGGCAGGATGTACCACGGGTCGGGCGCCGACAGATCGGTGATCCAGCCGATCCACGGCGCGTGGCGCATTTCGACCGACGACAGCAGCACCCAGTAGAGCGCAATGAACACCGGAATCTGGATCAGGATCGGGAAGCAGCCGCCCATCGGGTTGACCTTCTCGGTCTTGTAGATGCGCATCATCTCCTGCTGCATTTCCTGCGGCTTGTCCTTCAGCCGCTCGCGCATTTCCATGATCTTGGGGTTGATGGCCTTCATCTTGGCCATGCTGGCGTAGGCCTTGGCGTTGAGCCAGTAGAAGGCCGCCTTCAGCAGCACCACCAGGGCCACGATGGACCAGCCCCAGTTGCCCAGGATGCCGTGCAGCTCGTTCAGCAGCCAGTACAGCGGCTTGGAGATGATCGCGAAGATGCCGTAGTCCTTGACCAGGTCGAGGCCCGGCGCAATGGCTTCGAGCTTCTTTTCTTCTTCGGGGCCGGCGAACAGCGCGCTGTTGACCACCAGGGTCTGGCCCGGGGCGATCTTCGGCAGCGTGGCCACCATGGCCACGGTGAAGAGGTTGTCGCCCAGGTCCTTCACGCGGAACTCGCGCCGGAGCTGTTCGCTGGCCGGGTCGCCCTTGAGGAGCCACGCCGACACGAAGTAATGCTGCACCATCGCAATCCAGCCGTCGTTGGCGGGCGGCGGCGGCTCGACCTTGCCCTTGGCAATGTCCTTGAAGTCGAGCTTGTGAAACTTCTTTTCGTTGGTGTAGGCCGCGGGGCCGGTGAAGGTGTTGGTGCCGAACATCGTGCCCGCCGCCACCGTGCCGTGGCGCAGCAGCTGCATGTAGAGCTGCGCATCGCGCGGCTGGTCGCTCACGTTGACCACTTCATGGCGCACGCCGACGGTGTATTCGCCGCGCTTGAAGACATAGGTCTTGACGTACTTCAGGCCGCCCGAGGGCGCACTTTCGAAACTCACTTCGAGCGTGTTCTGGCCTTCGGCCATTTCGCGCGGGCCGGCTCTCGGCGTCATCGGCGTCAGGTGGTTGGGGAAGGCTTCGCCGGTCTGGCTCAGCAAGCCGGTTTGCGCCACGTAACGCGTCGCGGGCGAGTCGTTCTCGAACAGCACCACGTGCTTGGTGCGGTCGGCCTCTTCGTACTTGAGCAGTTCGAGGTAGTTGACCGTGGCGCCTTCGCTGTCGATCGCGGCCTTGAAGAGATCGGTGGTCACGCTGACCTGCTCACGCGGTGCGACCGGCGCGGCCTGCGTGGGCACGGCGGCGGCAGTGCCGCCAGCGGTGGACGCGGTCGGCACGCCGTTGCCGGCCGCCGGCGTACTGCCTGCCGGCGCGCTGGCCACGGCAGCCGGCTTGCTCGACGGCAGGAAGGTCGGCTTGTTGCCGTTGAAGACCTGCCATTGGTCCCACAGCAGCACCAGCGAGAAACCAAAAATCACCCACAGGATCGTGCGGCGTATATCGTTCATGACGAAGACTTCTTGTCGGAGGAAAGGAGAGACGAAAACAGCGAGCCTGACTTGTCAGTGCGACACTGTGATGCCGGTGGAACCGGATCGTGCCCGCCCTGGCACCAGGGCTGGCATCGCACGATGCGGTGCAGGGTGAGATAGCTGCCCTTGAGGGCACCATGGACTTCCAGCGCCTCGATCGAATAGAGCGAACAGGTCGGCTCGAAGCGGCACGACTGCCCGAGCCAGGGGCTCAGCAGCAGGCGGTAGCCCTTCACAAGGCCGATCAGCAGGCGCTTCATGGGGAGGATGCGGAGGAGGAGCGCGCGGCGCGCGCCAGCAGTTGCTGGAGCTCGGCGCGAACAGCGCTCTTGAGCTTGTCCGAACTGGCGCTCACGAATTCCTTGCGGTCAAAAGCCGCGCGCAGCCGCACTACGTGCGCCGCACGTGGCAGGCCGGCGTCGGGCGCAGCGCTCACGATGTAGATCTGGCGCTTGATGGCGTTGCGCGTGACCGCGCGACGCGCCCAGCGCTTGGGCACCATGGCGCCCAGCCAGACATCGTCGGACGCGAACAAGGGCTGCGCGCTCGATGTCGAGTCGAGTGCGCAGCGATGCAATGCGAAATGAGCAGTGCGCGCCACGGTGGCACCTGCGAGGACGGCCTGGAATTGCGCGCGGGTCTTGAGCCGCTGCACGGAAGCCGGGCCGGACACGCCAGAAACACTGGCTGAGGAAGCTGGCGCTGGCGGGTCGGCGGCTGGCAACGGCAGAGGAACTGCCGTCAGACGGCCAGGCGCTTGCGGCCCTTGGCGCGGCGCGCGTTGATGACGGCGCGGCCGCCACGGGTCTTCATGCGGACCAGAAAGCCGTGGGTACGGGCGCGGCGGACTTTGGAAGCTTGGTAAGTGCGTTTCATGATGAGATTTCCTGCTGGTTCCCCCGATATCCACCGAGCCCGACGAAGCCTGGAAAGGCTGTATCGGGCAGGCGGGCGCTGGGAGCGTTTTTCGGATGACCCCCGAAAGACGCAATGAGGTTTTCAGGGAAACCCGCAATTATCGCAAACATTCGGCCCAACACCAAACATCGAGTAACTTTGCGGGCCTTTGCATAGTGCCCGGGGGGATGTGGATAAGGTTTTGACAAGTTAGAATGCGGGCCGCCTTGCAGCAGAGAATATCCACAATACATATACCAAAAAATGGACGAGGGACTCACCACTTTTTCAAGCACCCATGTCGACTGACGGCATCGGTGAAAGCCTCTGGCAGGCCTGTGTCGACCAGCTCGCGCAGGAGCTGTCCGAGCAGCAATTCAATACCTGGATCAAACCCCTGACGGCGCAGGTCACCGACGACCTTTCGCGCATGACGGTGTTCGTTGCCAACCGCTTCAAGCTCGACTGGATCCGCGCGCAGTACGCCGGCAAGATCGCCGCCATGGCCGAGAAGATGTACGGCCAGCCGGTGGCAGTTGAGTTAGCGCTTGCTCCGCGTGAAGCGCCCGTGCGCTCTGCACCCATTGCCGTCATGGCAGAAACCGATGTGCCGCGCGACATGGCCGGCCCGGGCGAGGAGCCGGCCGCGGCCGGCTTCAAGAATCGGCTGAATTCGGGCCTGACCTTCGACACCCTGGTGGAGGGCACCGCCAACCGCATGGCGCGCGCCGCGGCCATGCACGTGGCCGGCATGCCGGGCCATCTGTACAACCCGCTGTTCATCTACGGCGGCGTCGGCCTCGGCAAGACCCACCTGATGCACGCTGTGGGTAACCGGCTGCTCGCCGACCGGCCCGATTCCAAAGTTCTCTACATCCATGCCGAGCAGTTCGTCTCGGATGTGGTCAAGGCCTATCAGCGCAAGACTTTCGACGAGTTCAAGGAACGCTACCACTCGCTCGATCTGCTGCTGATCGACGATGTGCAGTTCTTCGCCAACAAGGACCGCACACAGGAAGAATTCTTCAACGCGTTCGAGGCCCTGCTCGCCAAGAAATCGCACATCGTGATGACCAGCGACACCTACCCGAAGGGCCTGGCGGACATCCACGAGCGGCTGGTTTCGCGCTTCGATTCGGGCCTGACGGTGGCCATCGAGCCGCCCGAGCTCGAGATGCGCGTGGCCATCCTGATCAACAAGGCGCGGGCCGAATCGGCAGAAATGCCGGAAGAGGTGGCCTTCTTCGTTGCCAAGAACGTGCGCTCCAACGTGCGCGAGCTCGAAGGCGCGCTGCGCAAGATCCTGGCCTACTCGCGGTTCAACCAGAAAGAAATCTCGATCGCCCTGGCGCGCGAGGCGCTGCGCGACTTGCTGTCGATCCAGAATCGGCAGATCTCGGTCGAAAATATCCAGAAGACGGTGGCCGACTACTACAAGATCAAGGTCGCCGACATGTACAGCAAGAAACGCCCGGCCAGCATTGCGCGGCCGCGGCAGATCGCGATGTACCTGGCCAAGGAACTCACCCAGAAGAGCCTGCCGGAAATCGGCGAGCTGTTCGGCGGGCGCGATCACACAACGGTGCTGCATGCGGTTCGCAAGATCTCGGGCGAGCGCCAGCAGCTCACCGAACTGAACCAGCAACTCCACGTGCTCGAACAAACGCTCAAGGGCTGACCCCGGATGTCATCAGCCACCCGCAACAGCGGAGAATGGCGTCTTACAAGCGGATTCAAAGAGATAAGAGAAGAGGAAGAAGACATGATCGTTTTGAAGGCAACCCAAGACAAAGTCCTCGCCGCGCTGCAGTCGGTGGCGGGCATCGTGGAGCGGCGCCATACCCTGCCGATCCTGGCCAATGTGCTGATCCGCAAGACCGGCGGCCAGCTGCAGCTGACCACCAGCGACCTCGAGATCCAGATCCGCACCACGGCCGAGCTCGGCGGCGACGAAGGCAACTTCACCACCACCATCGGCGCGCGCAAGCTCATCGACATCCTGCGCACCATGCCGGCCGACCAGACCGTGAGCCTCGAATCAAGCGCGAGCAAGCTGGTGCTCAAGGGCGGCAAGAGCCGCTTCACGCTGCAGTCGCTGCCGGCCGAAGACTTTCCGCTGGTGCAAGAGGCCGCCAATTTCGGTCCTGTGTTCAGCGTGCCGCAAAAGACGCTGAAGGATCTGCTCTCGCAGGTTTCGTTCGCCATGGCCGTGCACGACATCCGCTACTACCTGAACGGCATCCTGTTCGTGGCCGAAGGCAAGCAGCTGAGCCTGGTCGCCACCGACGGCCACCGCCTGGCGTTTTCGTCGGCCACGCTCGACGTCGAAGTGCCGCGCCAGGAAGTCATTCTTCCGCGCAAGACCGTGCTCGAAATGCAGCGCCTGCTGTCGGACGCCGAAGGCGCCATCGAGATGCAGTTTGCGAACAACCAGGCCAAGTTCAGCTTCGGCGGCATGGAGTTCGTCACCAAGCTGGTCGAGGGCAAGTTCCCCGACTACAACCGCGTGATTCCCAAGAACCACAAGAACAGCGTCACGCTCGGCCGCGCCCCCCTGTTGGCCAGCCTGCAGCGCACCGCCATCCTGACCAGCGAGAAGTTCAAGGGCGTGCGCCTGAACATCGAGCCCGGCACGTTGCGCATTGCATCGAACAATGCCGAGCAGGAAGAAGCGCAGGACGAGCTCGACATCGACTACGGCGGCGACGCCATCGAAATCGGCTTCAACGTGACCTACCTGATCGACGCGCTGACCAACATGGGCCAGGACATGGTCAAGCTGGACCTGGCCGACTCCAACAGCTCCGCGCTTTTGACCATCCCCGAGAACGCATCCTTCAAATATGTCGTGATGCCGATGCGAATCTAGAAGACAGAAAACACAGCGCCTTGCGCAGACAGCCCGCGGCCCTCCGCGGGTTTGCGCTTTCAAGAGGCAGGAAAAGCAGGCCGCCAAGGCCCGAAAAATCCCGTGAATGCCGTGAGAGATAGAGGAATATCCGAATGAGTGCAGAAGAAAACAAGCCCGAAGTACCCCACACCGAACCGGTCTACACGCCCGAGATCGAGAGTGCGGTGCCGATCGAGATCACGCCCGCCGACACCAGCTACGGCGAAGGCTCGATCACGATCCTCGAAGGGCTCGAGGCGGTGCGCAAGCGCCCCGGCATGTACATCGGCGACACCTCCGACGGCACGGGCCTGCACCACCTGGTGTTCGAAGTGGTCGACAACTCCATCGACGAAGCATTGGCCGGCCACTGCGACGACATCGTCGTGACCATCCATAGCGACAACTCGATCTCCGTGACCGACAACGGCCGCGGCATTCCAACCGGCGTGAAGATGGACGACAAGCACGAGCCCAAGCGCTCGGCCGCTGAAATTGCGCTCACCGAACTGCACGCCGGCGGCAAGTTCAACCAGAACAGCTACAAGGTGTCGGGCGGCCTGCACGGCGTGGGCGTGAGCTGCGTGAACGCGCTGAGCGTGATGCTGCGCCTGGTGGTGCGCCGCGAGGGCAAGATCCACGAACTCGAATTCAGCCGCGGCTTTGTGCAGAACCGCTTGCTCGAAACCGTGAACGGCGTCGAGGTCTCGCCCATGAAGATCATCGGCGACACGGACAAGCGCGGCACCGAGGTGCACTTCTTGCCCGACACCGAAATCTTCAAGGAGAACAACGATTTCCACTACGAAATCCTCTCCAAGCGCCTGCGCGAGCTGAGCTTCTTGAACAACGGCGTGCGCATCCGCCTGAAGGACGAGCGCACCGGCAAGGAAGACGACTTTTCGGGCGCCGGCGGCGTGCGCGGCTTTGTCGAATTCATCAACAAGGGCAAGACCGTCCTGCATCCGAACTCGTTTTATGCAGCGGGCGAAAAGCCGGCCGACACCTACGGCGGCATTCCCGGCACGCACATCGGCGTTGAAGTGGCCATGCAGTGGAACAGCGGCTACAACGAGCAGGTGCTGTGCTTCACCAACAACATTCCGCAGCGTGACGGCGGCACCCACCTCACGGGCCTGCGCGCCGCGATGACCCGCGTCATCAACAAGTACATCGAAGAAAACGAATTCGCCAAGAAGGCGAAGGTCGAAGTCACCGGCGACGACATGCGCGAAGGCCTGTGCTGCGTGCTGAGCGTGAAGGTGCCCGAGCCCAAGTTCTCGAGCCAGACCAAGGACAAGCTGGTGTCCAGCGAAGTGCGCGCACCGGTGGAAGACATCGTCGGCCGCCTGCTCACCGACTACCTGCAAGAGCGCCCGAACGACGCCAAGATCATCTGCGGCAAGATCGTCGAGGCCGCCCGCGCCCGCGAAGCCGCGCGCAAGGCCCGCGAAATGACGCGCCGCAAGGGCGTGCTCGACGGCATGGGCCTGCCCGGCAAGCTGGCCGACTGCCAGGAGAAGGACCCCGCGCTGTGCGAGGTCTACCTGGTGGAGGGCGACTCCGCCGGCGGCTCCGCCAAGCAGGGCCGCGACCGAAAGTTCCAGGCCATCCTGCCGCTGCGCGGCAAGATCCTGAACGTGGAAAAAGCGCGCTACGAGAAGCTGCTCACCAGCAACGAAATTCTCACGATGATCACGGCGCTCGGCACTGGCATCGGCCGTGCCGGCGCCACCAGCGCAGGCGGCGGGGCGGACGACTTCAACGTTGCCAAGCTGCGCTACCACCGCATCATCATCATGACCGACGCCGACGTCGACGGTGCCCACATCCGCACGCTGCTGCTCACGTTCTTCTACCGGCAGATGCCGGAGCTGGTCGAGCGCGGCCACATCTACATTGCGCAGCCGCCGCTCTACAAGGTGAAGGTCGGCAAGGAAGAGCAATACCTGAAGGACGGCCCCGCGCTGGACGCCTTCCTGCTCAAGGTGGCGCTGAAGGATGCGAGCATCGAGACCGGCGGCCCCAACTCGACCACCCTGAGCGGCGACACGCTGGCCGAACTGGCGCGCAAGCACCAGCTGGCCGAGGCCGTGATCGCGCGCCTGCGCAACTTCATGGACGCCGAAGCGCTGCGCGCCATTGCCGACGGCGTGGCGCTCGACCTCGACACCACGCCCGCGGCCGAAGCTTCGGCTGTGGCACTGCAGGCCAAACTGCGCGAACTCAACACCACCGGCGTGCCCGCCGAAGTGAGCAGCGAGTTCGACGCCCGCACCGACAAGCCGCTGCTGCGCATCAGCCGCCGCCACCACGGCAACATCAAGAGCAGCGTGCTCACGCAAGACTTTGTGCACGGTGCCGACTACGCCGCGCTCGCCGAAGCCGCCAACACCTTCCGCAACCTGCTGAGCAGCGAGGGCGCCATCGTCCGCCGCGGCGAGGGCGAGCGCGCCAAGGAAGAAAAGGTGGCCGACTTCCGCATCGCAATGAAGTGGCTCATCGGCCAGGCCGAAAACGCCACCTCGCGCCAGCGCTACAAGGGCCTGGGCGAAATGAACCCCGCACAGCTGTGGGAAACCACCATGGACCCGACCGTGCGCCGCCTGCTGCGCGTGCAGATCGACGACGCGATCGAAGCCGACCGCGTATTCACGATGCTGATGGGCGACGAGGTGGAGCCGCGGCGCGAGTTCATCGAGCAGAACGCGCTGCGGGCTGCGAACATCGACGTGTAAGAAGTGTCGGGCGACACGAAAAGTGAAAAACGCGCCAAGTAAGTGAAAAAGCTCCGACGCGGAAAGTGAAAAATTCCCGCACCTCAATCCAGGTGCGCGATCACGCCTCCCTGAGAAGTAGCGTCGGCTCGGAGTAGGCTTCGCCAATACGCGATGTCCAATCCTTCGTTCTCACCGACATTTCAGGCACTGCTGAAGGAAGTGCAGTTCACCCGCGACATTCTTGGAGCCGGTGCAACTCAGATTCGTCGTGCCAACTACGCATCAAAGGGTACGTATTTCCTCGCTCTCGTAAGTCTGTCGACCGGACTTGAGCGCTTGGGAAAGCTGTGCCTGATGATGGATCACCTCCTTTTGCACGGCAGCTTCCCAGATCTCGCGCAACTCAAGCGCGAGATCGGACACCGCCTCTCACTGATTCACGAACGGACACAAGCGCTCGTCCAACGTCGGGGCCTCACGCTTCAGTTCAGACAGACTCTCGAAGATCCGATCCACGGCGCCATCCTTGGATGCCTACACAACTTCGCAGAAGGGGATCGGTACGCAAACATCAACCTCCTCGCGGGCGCACCGTCCGCAACGGATCCGGTTGCGGCTTGGCATCAAGAAGTCGACCTACCGCTCTTTCGACTGCGAGTCTCCCCCGCGAAGCAGGCCCGGATTCGCCGTAATGCCCAAATGATCGACCAACTCATCGGCCCAATGTCCATGGTGGTCCATCTATCAGAGACCGGAGACGCCATCGACAATCTAGAAGACGCGAGTTTCCGGACTGGTGCAATGGAGGCGGTAGGGCCGTACCGTCAGTTATATGTCCTGCAGATAATCAGGTACTGGGTGGAGGTACTCGGTGAACTTCAGTACCCTGCCATGCAGGTCAGTGACGACATACCCCACTTCTCTGAAGTCCTAGCGATCTTCAATAACGACGACAGCTACTTCAGGTCGCGCAAGACCTGGGAAAAGTTGTAAGGCCCAGCCTTCACTCAAGCGCCTCACACACCGGCATGACTGGTCCGGTTGATACGTTGAGCTCCCGCTTTCGTCATAGGAAACGGCCGCGAATGCATCGCCACCGAATCTATAGCGGGCGCGAGCCTATGACTTTCAATAGCGGCTTCAGTGATTTCATGGTGGCCGAGATCAGCATTTCATGCAGGGCCACCTCGTGCGCAAGTTCAGTGCGCGTCGTTTTGGCAGGGTAGATGCGTGTCCCGGAAGAGTGCGGAATGAAGGGCTCTGCGGCCGTGGAAACTATCTTGTCGCCTTCCCTGCGCACCTCAACCGCAGCGCCAAGCCAGCCCTTTTGAAGCGGATGTGTTGCTGTCGGATTGAGGATCAGCGTCGACGCTTGCCGCCAAGTCTCTATTGGAGCGCTTGCCTCGCCCACCTCATATATGAATGGGTCCGGCATGGCGGAATTGGGATCCAGATTTTGCGCCATCCCAATCCTGAGCATTGCGAGCTTGCGCGACGCTCCGAGCGCCTGCTGTCCCATTCGATTGAACTTCGAAATAGTACCGGAATTGGAAAAGAGGACCGCGGAGACCATCTCGCCATTTGGCTGACTGAAGAAGCCAGATGGTATGGGAGTCAAATTTTTCTTCAGATGTGATTCAATCGCATGCTCGCTGATAACAAGTTCGCCTTGCGCATCGTGATACCAGCGCTCTTCAGAGCCGAAGAGGTACTGGATCAACGGGACAGCGGTCTGCATCAGCGAGCCGGGCCCGTGAAAATCCTCGATCGCCAAGATCAATGGTCTCCCGTTGACGTGCGGAAGATCCCAATACCTTTTCTGAAGCTTGCTGAACAGCGGGCTCCCAAGCTTGACCGCTGCTTCGTGGCGCACATGGTGCAAAACGTCCTTCTCCGAAGCCTCAAAAAATTCGTACGGTTCGCCCTTGGACGGGTTCGCTGTGACGGCTTCCACGGCTGAGGTGATGCCATCGCGAGATATCAGGAAGTCAGGACTGTTGTGAGTTCGATCCACGGTCAGGCCAACTTCGCGAAAGAACTCGAAGAGATACAACTCGAATGTTCGGGCGTCAAAGCCGGTTGTTTGAAACTGCTCGACAAAATTGCCATCGACGTCTTCAAAGGACGCCTGCGTCTTTTTCAGCTCATCGCGCGCAGGTTCGAAGCCGTCGCTGTCACGAAGAGTCAGAAACTGGGGGTGTAGCGCCTTGTCCGGCCTACCAAGGTTTGCAAAAAGATCGATTGGCATTGGCGTCCAATTTGGCATGACTCATGCGGTGGAGCATGCCACGCAGGACTGGCAAACAGGAAGAGGGGAGAAGGGGGGCCGATCCCGCGTGCAACTTGGTCCGACTGAACAGCTGCAGTCTCTGCTCTTGTCGTTGAAAGTCGTCCTTTCGATGCATCGACTCGATATGCGTCTGTGGATTCGAAGGATCTCCACGACTTTCCTCGAGGCGTATATCTGATGGAGGGTCGATCAAATCGGCGCCGGCGTGTCGCGCCAAATGCCCATGCAGCAATCAAGGTTGTGCAGAAGAACGGAGTGCGCGCTCCCGGGTAGCGAGTCGCAAAAAGCGATTAATGCGAGCACGAAATGCGCGTAGAGAAGACGCACTGAGCCAAATAACACGCACATAGTGCGGTCCGCACGCACACCATGCGAGGCTGTCTTCCGAAGTTAATCGCGGCAGAAATTCATATTGCAGGACCACGATAAACGGGACATTGACCGCCGTCCAATGTGCGAATACGCTGCCCGCGATACTCGGGTTTCATGATGGTTATACGGAGGCGTTCCGCTCAAGCCGCCCAGGCCTTCGCCTCGCATGAATCCTCACGATACACACAGGTTGATGTCGATGAGTCCCTTCTCGCATTTGCTCCATGAACTGCGCCTGCGGCACAACGTGCGCCAGGCGGACCTTGCCGCATTGCTTGGCTACGAGCAAAGCTATGTGTCGGCCTTAGAGGTTGGATTGAAGGGGCCGCCCACTCCCGAGTTCGTCGAGAAGCTGATCGAAGCGTTGCCGCTTGCGACCCCAGAAGCCGACGAACTGAGGGCGGCCGTCGAGGCTTCTCAACGGAAACTCGTGATCGATATTGACACACCTCAGGACGTGTACTGGCTGCTCAATAAGCTACGCCGCAAGCTTCCATCCCTGAGCCCGAAGCATGTTCGATTGATCAAAGATGTTCTCGATATGACGGACGCACATTCGGAGCCGTGGTCGGATCCATTGCGGCGAATAGGGCGCAGAAGAAAACAGGAGGCCACCATGTAAAAAACGGGACAAACCTTGCGGCTTGCCCCGTTGGTCTGAGCATCTCACGATACGCAGTTCGCACCTCCAGTATCGCGACCGCTCCGGCCAGCGTCAAGACCGCTCCACCTTTGCACCTGTTATTCGCACGGCTTTATTGCCGAGCGCGGGAATATCTACGCCCGAAAACAGGCAACCCAAATCCGTCAAGGCCGCTGCGGAGCTGCAGTCACGCTTTGATCGACGGAGCAATGCATGTCTACACAATTCTGGGCCGGCCTATGGAATGGCCGCAAACCCGCTGGCGATACACACCTGCGCTCACGCGAGGTGCTCAGTCCTTCCGGCGGCATCATGCGCGGCAAGTTTCCGAGCCGCAAGAACGGCCGCATGGTTCACCATGAAGGGCTCCTTGAGCTCGACGCCATCTACCTCTTTGAAGCTTCGCCGGCGATAGACGGCTACCGCGAGCAGCCAACACAGATTCCCTATCCAGACGGCGATCGCGTTCGCAGGTACACACCGGACTTTGAAGTCAGGCTGATTGACGGCCGCGTTGTCTTAATCGAGGTAAAGCCGACCGCAGCTCTTGCGTCCGCGGAAACGGCTCACAAGCTCGCACGCATTGCCGACCACATGCACCGCAGCGGCCAGCCATTCGTGGTTCTGACCGAACAAGTGCTTCGGCGTGAACCTCGGCAATCTAACATTCGAACGATCTGCCATCGTGCACCTCGCGTTCTACCGTCACCTAGGCTCGCTCGGATCGCTCTGGAGCGCTGCATCGCGCAACTGCCAACGACGCTCAGCGAAGCCACACGGCATTTTGCCCAGCATGACATCGACCTGTACAGCTTGTTGATGATGGGCTTGTTGCGCTGCCCGTTGGAAAAAGAACCCATCGGTCCCGCCACTTGCATCACATCTACAACGGAGGCAAATGATGGCTGGTTTTGGCTTTCAGAAGAACACGGCCTTTGAGTGGAAAGGCGCAATGTTCCGAGTCGAGCGCTTGCAACCCGGCGACGGCGTCGTGTTGGAAAACCTCGATGGTGGAAAGCTTTGCTTCACCACTCGCCAGGAGCTCCTAGACGACTACACCAAAGGACTTGTCGCTCGACCTTCCTCGAACTTGGCTGTCACGTCAGGTCGTCCGATTTATTCGAGGCCGCTGGACCAACTTCCCGAGAAGGTGCTCAATGCAGCAATTCGCAGGAAGCGCTATCTCGACGGACTCCTCGCACGAGGCAGACCCGTATTCACTCCGGAATACATCGTCCCTATCCTCGAGGAGATCTGCGCAGAAATAGGCGACGTCACACCCCCTAGCGCCACATCTGTCTACCGCTGGTACCAGCGATTCTCTCGCAGCAGTGACTCGCGGGCGCTGATCCCGCGGTATGACCTCCGCGGGGTGCATCGGTCCCGCCAAGCCGACAGGGTGATGACTCTTGCGTCAGAAGCCCTGACGGAGGCATTCAGGCTATCGCCCCTCACGACTGGTCGTGAAATACACGCCTCGCTGCTCGGAAAGATCACGGCAGAGAACCGCTGCGCCTTCCCTAGCGATCAGCTTGTGGCTCCCAGCGAAAGGACGGTGAATCGAATGATCGCCAGTGCGAGCCTCTACGAGATGACGGTCCTCAGGGATGGCCAGGCAACCGCGGACAAGCGATCTCGTGTGGGCAAAGCCGGTATCAAGACGGCAAGAATCCTTGAGCGCGTGGAAATGGATCACACGCCCCTTGATGTATTTCTAATCGATGAGCGGACCTGGTTGCCATTGGGTCGCCCCACACTGACCATGCTGATCGACCACTTCAGCCGAATGCCACTCGGCTACTACATCAGCTACGGTAGCCCGTCCGCGGCGGCGGTAGTGGGGGCTCTTCGACACGCCATTCTTCCGAAAAATCCGGCATCACCGGCAATCCCGACGTTGAAGGTCGAAGGCAGCTGGCCATGTTACGGAATCCCCCAAAGTCTCGTGGTCGACAACGGTCTCGAGTTTCTAGGGGCCGACCTCGAAGCGATTGCGTTCGATCTGGGATTTGCGATCACGCAATGCCCTGCGCGTCAGCCCCGTTTCAAAGGAACGGTGGAACGCTTTCTGGGAACCGTCAATCACAGCTTCGCTCACCAGCTCCCCGGCGCGAGCTTCGCGCGCTTCCATCTTCGAGGCGACCACGATCCTCAGGGACAAGCAATCCTGACGCTTGGCGAGTTCACACACGTACTCGAAAAATGGATCATCGACATATATGCCCAGCGCATTCACAAAGGGATCGGCACAACACCTGCGGCGCGCTGGAGCGAGGGCATCGTGGTTTATGAGCCCACGCTTCCAGCAGACTTGCGACTGCTTCAGTCTCGAATAGGGCAGAGCACATCACGAAAGCTGCGTCGCGATGGCTTTGAACTCAAAAGCATTCGCTACAACGGAAGTCAGCTCGGCACCATCCTGCGCCAGTACGGTGAAGGAGTTGAGATTCGAGTCGTTTTTGACCCTGAGGACCTTGGCGAAGTGCAGGTCTGGGGTCCATCGGACGTCGAACCGATCCCTGTCCAAGCGACGGACCTGGAGTTCGCGAAAGGCCTCACCGTTCGACAGAATGAGTTGATCAGACAAATCGTTCGAGAGAACGGCTCCAGGGTTGAAGACCGACAGGCAGTACTGCGCGCCCGACATGAAATTGCCCAGGCATTGCTGGAACTGATGACCAGTCGGAAGCAGAAGGCTCGTCAACGGTCCGCGGCGATCCGCGGGATCAGCAGCAGCAAGCCCGATCCATTTGCACCATCGCCTGGTGCCGGGGGGTCCGAAGACGCAAAGGCGAAGGTGCGCAAGCAACTTCCGCGCAAAACAGGTATGCAGGAGGGCCAAGACGTTCCCGTCCTGCTGCCAGCGTTCAAGATCACCGCAAAACGAGGTGACCATGGCGGCGACTGACGTGCTCGATCAGCTCAAACAGTTCGAGGAGCAGTACATACCGTTCCCAACCTTCGTCGCAGCAAAGGACGCGATCGAGTCGAGCTTGAGCTTGTTTCGCGAGACAGGGCTTGCCAAGCACATGCTCGTTCTCGGCGAGGCTGGCACAGGAAAAAGCAGCCTGTGTCGCTGGCTGGCCGAGCGCCATCCCAAACGGGTCCTGCCCGAACGCAATATTGTCGAAGCTCTGTTTGTGGCCACGCCGCCTGCCGCCACCGTCATAGGCATAGCCGATGCGATCCTGACGGCACTAGGTGACCCATGGCATGAGCGCGGGTCCGTCACGGCCAAGACTGCCCGAATCGTCACCTTGTGCCGGGAGTGCCGTGTCGAGATCATGCTGCTCGACGAGGCACAGCACCTTCATGACCGGGGCGATACGCGCACCCACTACATGGTCGGTGACTGGCTCAAGCACCTCATTGATGCGATCGGCATTCCCACCGTCATGCTCGGACTGCCGAGACTCGAACGATTGTTGGAGATCAACGATCAGCTCCGGCGCCGGTTCTCACGGCGATTGAGGCTGGGACTCGGACAGAGTGACACAGACAGCGTCGAGACGGAATGCCTGCAGCTCTTTCTCTCGTTGGTGTCGCTGGTGTCTGTGCCCGTCTCGTCTCGCCCGTACGACTCCAAAGAGATGGGCATGCGGCTGTACTTCGCGAGTGACGGCCGTGTTGCCTACATCAAAAAGCTGCTGGCGAGCGCCTTGCAGCAGGCGCTCGATCAGAACCTCGACGTCGTCGATGCCGAGGTGTTCGAGAGGGCATTCACCGACGAACTTTGGTGGGAAGGCATTGGCAAGCTCAATCCATTCAATCCGAAGTTCGAGTTTCGCCGGCTCGATCGCGGCGGGGAGCCGTTCCAACAGGCCGAAGAGGGGCGTCCGCGCAAAGCGAGATGACGGAATCGACGACGTTCACTGAATTTCCCGTAAGGCCATTGCCTCGGGAAGGGGAGAGCGCAGCCGGCTATTGCTGGCGCTTCTTCGACGCGAATGGCCACACCGCGCCGGCAACGGCGCGAGTTGCGGCACGTAGTGACCTGCCAGTGGATAGAAAGATCAGCGCGATGGTTGGTCCGCACGTAATCGATCGACTTCGATCTGCGGAACGGGATCGTCTGACCTGGCAAGGCTCGCTGCCGCCCGCCAACTGGTTTGCACGTTCACGGATGCCCCGTTTCTGCAGCGTGTGCATCGCCGAACTCGGATACCACCTGGCTGTTTGGGACATGCCGCTCATGTCAGCCTGTGGTGTTCATGGTTGTCGTTTGCTGAGCCGCTGTCCAAGATGCAGCGCTTCACTGAGCTGGAGTACGCTGGGCTCCGGCTGGCGCTGCACATGCAAAACCGCCATGTCGACGGTGATACCCTTGCGAGCACATCGCTGGGAAGTGATCTTCAGCCGGCTCTTGGCGGGTGCGTGTGATAGCGACGCCCCAGTTGAACTTCGACATCGAGCTTCACACGAGCCGATGACCCGGTGCCAATATCGAACGCGGGATCTCTACGGGCTTCTCGTCTACTTGCTCTCGGCGAGAAGGTATGTCCGCAATGGCGGGCACCGGTCGATGGATGCCGCGTGGTCAGAACTCCGGCGATATGGTGAGCGTACGGCACCGTCGAGACCTGAGGTCACACTGCTGAGCACGCTGTCACCCAGTCTTCAGGTGAAGGCGGGCAGATTCATGCGATGGCTTTGCCGCCATTCAGCCGAGACGCTGGTCGACATGGGCGATGACCCTCGCTTTACTCCGATGCTCGATGCGCTCCAGAGCCTGAGCGCCGCAGGGAATCCGTTTGCCGGCCCTGCGCTTTGTACCGTCGGTGAGTGCTGGCGCAGTTCGCACATCGGCATCTCGTCGCTGGAGACGGTTTGCTTCAACCCACAGCTTCGGCTTGATGAACGCGTGCCGATCCTCGATGGATTCAGCCGTTGGTGGGCGAGCTTTGTCACGCAAATCCAGCCGCGCGATCCCGCAGACTGTTTTGCTGACGATCCGTCCGACGAAGAGGAGTGGCTATCGGTATGGGATTCCCGACACCACGCCGTGTCGATACTCAATGCTTTCTTGGATGTTGCAAGCGGCAAGCGATCTCGTGACGGCCTGCTTCAATTGATTCGGCGTTGGCATCCTCCAGAAGAACTTCGGCGATCTGGTGCGACTTTGCAGTCGGTCGGTGCCTATCTCACAACCTTGAGCCTGAGAGAACTTGCCTTCGTAGACGCATTGATGTCTGCGCCGATGTCGAGCAACAGGCCTCCCACTGACTATCCCAATCATGGCTGACATCGACCAACCGCGTGTGCCCGGCGTCAGCTACGCTGTGCGACCAAGGCCGTACGTTGGGGAATCCCTGGCCGGTTTCGTTCTGCGTGTGGCCCAACGAAATGGCTACACGACGGAGTCGCAGTTACTGACCTCGCTCCAGCGCCGCAGGCAACCGGCCTTCGAGGAGCTTTGTGACCGACTGTCGCTCAGCGATACCGAGCGATCACGGCTCTTCGGTACGTTGCCGCGACGATGGGATGCCGACATCATGGGAGTCGGGCTCTCTGCGCGGGACTTCAATCACGAGAGCGTGCGCTGGTGTCCGCGGTGCTTGGACGAGAAGGGCTTTCTGGATGGCCGGTGGGACCTGAAATTAGTCTGTGCCTGTGTGTACCACTCGATCTGGCTGCGTGAGAGCTGCGGCCGATGTGGGCGGCGCCCAACGCGAGCAACTGTCATCACCGGACATTGCGAATGCGGGTCACCCCTGGCCGACGGCCCGGGTTCGCCGGCGCCACCACAGGTCGTCGACCTTACCCATGCTCTCGGGGGTTCCCCCGAAGGCATGCGACTGACCGCGGGGGCGCCACCCGCGAATGCGTCAGTGGCAAATCTTCTGGTGCGTTATCTCGGGCAGTTTTCGCCGCAAGCCCGGCCGTCCCGGCCTGGTCAGATTTCAGGCCTTGATCGCTTGGCCGTTGCGAGCGCCCTTGTCTCGGGCACCGCAGCACTGCTGAAGGACTGGCCGACAGGCTTCCATTCATTGTTGTCGGCCATGCAATCGACTGTCGCGCAATCGCCCAGCCTTCGCCGATCGTTCTCTCCGCTGTATCAAGTGTTATATGTCGATCTGTCCGATCCGTGGTTTCAATTCATGCGCGACGCTTTTGAGGACTACCTGCGCGAGCACTGGTGGGGGCTGGTTTGCAAACGAAATCGCTTGCTGCCACGACAGGCTGTTGAGGCACACCCGCGTCTGACCACAAGGCAGGCGGCGGATACGTCAGGTTTGACACCAGCGGTCATCCGGCACCTGGTGCAAGCGGAGTTGCTGCCCTCGGCTGTTGCCCTTCTTCCTTCTGGCCGTCGCGCTCGAACGATCGGCAGTGAGGACCTGGAACACGCAACCATAGCGGCCGCTGGCGGCCTGAACCTCGGGCAAGCTTCCGAACGCCTCGGCCTGCCGGAAGGGCGACTCCGGGAATTGGTCGCTGCTAATGTCGTCGTGCCGCTTATCGCCAAGAGTGGGCGACAGCGCCAAGCCGCATGGGTGTTCAGCAAAGCAGAGGTCGAGCGACTGACCCTGACGCCGAACGGCACTTCGTCAGTGACAGTGATTACTTTCAGGCAAATCCTGAGGTACTGGCACCTACGACCACCTGAGCCGGCCGCGCTGGCGAAGGCTGTGTTGGCGGGCGATCTGCCTGTGAAAGGTGATGGCTGTACGCGCGTAGGCCTGGGCAACGTTCTGTTGAGTCCGCTCGCCGTCAGAGACTGGCTTGACTCCCGCCGGTCGACAACTGAGGCGACGGTATCCATTAACACGGCGGCGAAAACGTTGGGCGTCAAACAGCAGGTTGCGTATGCGCTGACGAGGACCGGACTGTTGCGAGCCACCGTAGCTCACGACGGAAATCATCGAGTTGTTGCTCGCACGGAGATTGATCGATTCAGGAAAGCATTCGTGTCTCTAGCTGAACTTGCAAAACACTCAGGACACCTGCCCCGGGCTATCTTGAAAGCGCTAGATGCGACTCCGGTCTGCGGCCCGTCAATCGACGGCAGCCGGCAATACTTCTATCGTCGGGCTGACATCCATTTTCGCTAGACCGGTCCCCTGCGGCCGATGTCTGGATCCCCGCCATCTCCCCGCAGTTGCACAGACGTTTGCGGGGCAATATGAGATTGGACGACGTGAAGAGTCACACGTGAATCACGCGCCTCGCCGTTTTTTCAGCTAGCGCTGAAGGTGGCGCATTGTCCGGAGGCGCGTATCAGGCTGTAGCGAAGGATGCTCCATCACGGATCAACGATGGGCTGCGCGCCGCCGCCTGCGCCGCCATATGCCGCTTGATGGCCTCAGCTCGACACTTCCCGGTAAGTGTCCCGAACCGAGGTGCCACATGGACGACCCCGAAACTGCCACCTCCAACCCAGGAAGTGGCCTCAGTAACGCCGCCCGAGTCAGCGCCGTCGATCACCTGCTGAAGTCTCGGCAGCAGAAAGTCGAGGACGGTCTGCGTATTGCGTTCCGCGATCACCCATCGGCGGCGCATTTTGTGTGCGACGGCAGCAGTTGTTCCGCTACCGCCGAATATGTCGACCACGAGTTCGCCCGGATTGGTCGCAATGTGAATGATTCGCTCCAGAAGCGACTCAGGCTTAGGAGTGTCGAACACCTCGACATCCGGGAACATTGCCATCAAGTGCCGCTTCGCGTCGTCGTTCGTTCCGGTGTCCGGTGGCCCCCACACCGTGAATGGAACGAGCCCTCTGAGTTGATGGGCGAAGAGTTTCAGCCGCGGAGAACCGTCGCCGCCTTTAGGGAACCATAGTCGGTCATCTGCAAGCAAATCGCGATAGGTCTGCTCGGTGGCGTACCAAGAACGGCCTCGTGGAGGCCGCAATACTTGCCCGGTCGGCGTGACGATGTCGTACTGCTGCGCTTTGCGAAAGCCGGGCGCCGTAAAGGGCGCGTCGGACCAAGGTCCGCGAGGATCATCATCGCGGTTCTGCAAGTGCGCTTCGTCCTTGACCAGCAGATTGCGCGATGTCTTCCATTTCTTCGGCCCACTCGGGGCATACACCAAGATTGTGTCGTGGTTCGACGAAAAGGCTGCACGGGAGTCACGTGTGGTCTTCTTCTGCCAGACGACAGAGGCGACAAACGCGTTCTCGCCGAAAACTTCGTCCATCACTGCTCGTGCCCGGTGCACCTCTGAGTCATCAAGATGCACCCAGACGCTAGCATCCTCTGCGAGAAGTGGGCGCAGCGCTTCAAGACGGTCGCGCATCATGCTGAGCCACATCGGCCGTTGCATGGTGTCGTTGTACTGACGAAAGTTCACCTGAGTGTTGAAAGGCGGGTCGATGTACACGAGCCGAATGCCGCCGTCCAGGACGGTCGTCTGTGACGACAGCGCCTCCAGAACGTCCAAGCCATCGCCGAAGGCCAACACGTTCGCCTGAGCGTTCAATGGGGCCGCCGTGAGTGGTTCAAATTTGAGCGGCATCAACAGTCGCCGGTCGGTTGGCTGCACCCACTCTAAGCCCGCCTCACCCGAGGCCCGCAACTGCAGGTCTTTGTTCGGCCAAATGAGTTGAACGTCGGACATAGAAACCTAGAGACCGGAGGTGAGCAACTGGCGCTCAATACTGGTGATTTTTACAGGATATCATGAGCCATCGAAACGCAGATGGAACGATGGGACCACAAAGAGAATGACGCTGCCAGCTCTGGACATGCCACCCGATATTTTGCACGCTGTTCAGGCTGACGCGATGCCCATCAAGCCCTTCATCAGGTGGGTAGGTGGCAAGGCACGACTCCTTCCGCGCATCCTTCCGCACGTGCCTGCCAACATAAAGAATTACTACGAACCGTTTTTAGGTGGTGGCGCAGTCTTTCTCGCATGTGCCTCCCGTGTGTCTGGCCGCTCGCGGCTTGCGGATCTCAATGAGCATCTTGTCGCAGCTTGGGTTGCAATGAGAGACCACCAGGCGGAGCTGCGTCCTTTGCTCGACTGGTACTTGGCGAACGACTCCAAGGAGTTCTACTACGAGGTGCGGTCGACCATTCCTGTTGGATTCGTTGAAAAGGCGGCGCGCTTCCTTTACTTAAACGCGGTTTCGTGGAACCACCTGTGGCGGGAAAACTCTCGAACCGGAGCCATGAACGTGCCTTGGGGCGACCGCAGCTTCAAGGGCATCAACGACGCGACGATGAAGTCCATCGGCGAAGTTCTGACTCGTGCGGACATCGTGGTCGCCGACTTCCGCGAAGTGCTTGGCACCGCCACACGCGGAGACTTCGTGTACCTTGACCCGCCGTACTTGCCCGTGTTCACGCGACCAGATGTGGAGAAAGAGCCCACCGCAAAGTTCAACAAGTACACGGCGAAAACCTTTGAGATGGTGGACCTCATCGAGCTCGCAAAGATCTGCGCTGATCTGTCTCATCGAGGCGTGCGATGGATGATGTCCAATCGCGACACCGAGTCGGTTCGCGAGTTGTTCCCAAACGCTGAAATCATCGGATTTACAACTCATCGCTCGCTGGCCGCGCAGAGTCGACGGGAAGTCGAAGCGCACCTTTCGCCCGAAGCGATCATCATCGGGAGAGTCTGAATGGGTGCACAGGCAGTTGAGTGGGTGCTCGTAATCTTCTATGGCCCGTCAGCGCACCGCGCTACTTATGGGCGCTTAGCAGGGACCACGTACACGAAGGATTACCTTCAGCTCTCTAAAAGGACTGAATTTCTCGATGCAGTGACCCGCCTCTTCCCAGTGGACGTCAGCGGCGCTGGGTCGGTGCCGCTTACCTATCGGTGGCCTACGGGAACGACGCCGGGCGCGTTCGTGTTCAACTCCGCAGACCGGCCACACCTCAAATGGGAAACAATCCTCGGCGCGCCGAAGGCCTGGAGGATGTCGCTCGCACCGAGCGAAACCACGGCCGAGACGATCCCGGGAGATCCCTCCCACCTCGATTTCGAAGCTGCCGAAAACGAACTCGCGCTACTTGCAGATCGTGGCGCTGGGCAGCCGTACCTGCTGGCAATTAAGCTTCGGGACGAACCGAGGACGTTGCACCTGCGCGCCTACCTCAAGAATCCGAGCGAAAGCTATGGGTGGGCCGACTTGAGACTTGCACCGCAGGAAATCCAAGATCTTGCTGCGACGACATCTCAGAAGTCAGCTCTTGCATGGTCGCTCCTTCATAGCGCGGGGATTGCGCCGAGCGCACAGGTTAGTGACGCGATTTCGCGACTCGCCCAATCGAAAAATCGCACGTCGGTGATCGACACGCTTGAAATAGATGCGGGCCGTGCACTCATCAGCTACCTCCGGGCACCTGGTCACGGGCTGTTCTTCGATCCGGCGCGGAATCATGACGCATGGATGCAGCCCGCTTCTCTTACCAAAGACATCGCCGCGTCCATCGATGACTTTTTGCAGGCGCTGGAGGCGCGCTTCCCCGCCATCTCACAAGGAGACGCGGCTGCCGAGGCACTCGAATCTGATCCAGTAGAGGTCGAAGCCTTCCGCGAGAAAATTGGGCAAAAAAACTACGAAGTGGCAGATTCGACAGCGACGGTCAAGACCAGAGGCAGCGCGCAGAAGGTGTTTGCCGAAGCGGTCAAGGCAAACTATGGATATCGGTGCGCGATTACTGGAATCGGGACTAAGGACTTTCTCGTCGCATCGCACATCGTTCCGTGGAGCGCAGATCAAAGCGTCCGACTGGACCCGTCGAACGGTATTTGCCTTTCACTTCTCGTTGACCGAGCATTCGAGAAGGGACAGCTACTAATTGAGGACGATCTCACGATTCGCATCGACTGGGACAGAGTCGGAAATGATCACGCGCTTCGGAGCCAGCTTGAACCGTACGACGGGCAGAAGTTGAGGGCGCCAGAGGACGAGTCTCCGCAGCTACAGTACCTTCAGCGGCGGCGGGCGCTCGTCGCTTTAGCTGACTGACGCAGATGTGCGCTGTGCGGCGCACGCGTGCGTCATGCAAGGCTGAGCCAAAGCGGTGGACGGGCGTGACCGCACTGTTTATCGAACTTACGTTGCCAAGTGCGGTTTGTCCGACAATGTCTTATCTGCTGGAGATGGCATGGTCGAAATACTTGTTGGCATCGTTTGCTTGGTCGCCGCGTTCCTCTTCTTCACGACACCTCGTAAGGGGTCGCTGGCGCAACTGCAGATCGACGAACGGGCGAAGGAGATTGCCTTTCGAGCATCGCCGGCCGGCGATGAGTTGACGCAGTACCGCCGAGAGCAGGTCGACGGCTACAGCGTCTGGTGGGAGCGCACCAAAAACCGGGCATACACGCTCGACCCCAACAGATGGGACGGCCTCCAGCCCATGAAATTTCCGCGAGATTGGGCTGTCGAGTGGCCCGACTTGGAGCGCGCAAAGCTCCATGAACTCATGAAAGCGGCAGAGTCGAAGGTCGAGAACTCGGTAAGGACACCATGACGAAATCAGGCATCGAACCACAGCGCAGCCTCGAGGAGCTCCTTCCAGAGAAACTGCGTGAGGGTTGGCTCAGGACCCTGGCTGACCGACGCGAGGCGTATCGGACGAAAGATGAGAAGAAAGCAGAGGCTGCTTTTCAGTACGGCTTGGGCTTCGTGCACGCCCTGTATCAGGCAGAGTTGGTAAGCGCGGGAGCCAGGGACGACTTGCGCGAACTGCTCATTTCACCCGATATAAGACGCTGAGGGCGTGACGCGCCGCCTGGCGCGCATGACGGCGTCCGGCCGAATCACTCGAAGACTTTGTAGGCCCACCCGTAGTAGCTGTAGAGGTATTCTCCACCGCTCTTTCGGTCCGTCAGCTTCGCCTGAATTCAGAGCTTTGTACCGACCGGGTAGTTGCCCGAGAGGCTTTTTGAACATCGATCGCTTGAATCCGCAGCCGAATCTTGCCATCCAGCAGCACTACAAAGCGTTTATTTCCTCCTCAGCAAACCATTCAGATTGCTTGATTGCGGCAAGCGCTGCTGCGGGGTTTTGGGCCCAGAGAACCAGAGCGAGGCTTTCTTCAGCTCGGCTGCAGGTGACGTAAAGAAGTCGCAGCGTTCTATCGATGGTCGTCTCATTGCCCTCCCCGACGTTCTCTCGGTCGGTTGGGCTCAGCGCCTCGGCTCCGAAGAGCTTGTCGTAGGAGAACTGGTTGCCGCCAGCTTCCTCATCGTCCATGACGACCATGACGTGCCTGAACTCGGAGCCTTTGACCACTTGGTGTGTGGCGAGCTCGGCTTCGCCGGCAAGGTAGGCGCGATACCTAGCAATCTCTTTCCAGGGCGCGTTGAAGAGAGCGTGCCATCCGCGCTTTAGCCGGTCTTCCTTTGCTTCCTTGCCTTTGATCTTCGGCTCGGGTGGTGGAGCCGAGGTGTCTCCATATGCTTGGACTAAACGTGAGTCCGCATCGAACAGCCTCCCCTCAAGGACAGGCGACAAGACTTCCCGCACCGTAGCGCCGTCTCTGATCGTGGCGGCGGCGAACCCCATGACTGCGTCGTGAATGTTGCCCAAGGCCGCCTGACGTTCAGCACTGGTCTGCGGCAGCTTCGCAAGCGCGCCATGGCGGCGCAGCACATCCATGGCTGCAAACTCGTTTAGCGATCCATCCGGCTGCAGGCACTCGGCAAGCTCAAGCATTGGGCCGAGGATCGGCCGAACCATGGCAGGACCGGTTCGCTCCCCGTTGCTCTTAGGCATTGCGGCATCCTTGTCTAGCAGATCCATCGCGTTGTATGCCTCGAAGAAGTCGCCTCGTTTGGCGGCCAGCTTGTGCTCAAGCGCGAGCGTCTTGTAGCTTCGCACGCCCCCTTGCCAAGCCGCACTGGTAGTCGCGACAGCCATGGCTTGCGCGCACTTCGCCTCCTTCTCAATCTTGTTAGCCGTATCTGTCTTGGTGTCGCCGACGAAGATGCGGACCGTGCCGGCGTTCTTCTCCGTCCGCGAATGCTGAGGCACGCCTGTCCTGGGCTGAGTACGGCCTTCGATGTCCGCATCCCAAATCTTGTTGATGAGCTTGACGATGCGCTGCTGGCTGCGATGGTTCATCTGCAACGCGGGGCGCTCCCAATCCTCGGGCACGTGCGACGGCAGGTCGTCGTGGCCATCAGGGTAAATGCGCTGCCGATGATCGCCTAAGAGGCCGAGCGCGATGTGACCCGGGCGGCTCTTCGAAAGTCCGAACAGCGCGTCGAGAACACCCTTCATCGTGTCTTGCGACTCATCGATGAGGATGAGCGGGTGTCGATCCTCCAAAATACGCTGCAGAGTAGGTCGCTCACGAATGAGCCATGCCGCCACTTCCAGGACTTCAGCGTGTGACAGCGCACCTTGTCCGTAGGTGTTCCGGTCCGGGTGATAGATGAACGCCTCCGTCTTGCGGATTTCGTCGGCCTCTGCCTCAAGCTCAGCGTACTTCTCCCGGTCTCTGTCCGACTCCCCCTTCTTTTTGCCCATTGCATATGCTTTGGCATCCGCAAGCTTCTTGGCATTGCGAGCAAGCAGCGCGTCTCGGATGTCCTCGTCGAAGCCCTTGATGAACTCCCAGCAGAAAGCGTGGATCGTCGATACGGCGGTCAGGTAGTTCTCGCCAAGCCGACCGGTGACGACGGCGGTCGCGTTCTTGGTGTAGGTGATGACGCGAACCGACTGACCGCGAGACCGGAGCCGCTCGGCATACTGTCCACCTGCTTCATGCTCCACCACCCCGGTGAGTCGTCGCAGGACCTCGACCAACGTGCGAGTCTTCCCGGACCCAGCTCCGGCGAAAAGGAAGAAGCTGCGCGGCGGAACCGCTGTGATGTAGCCGCAGATGTCCTCGACAACGTGTGCGTCGCGGTCATTGTCCAGCGGCTGCACTGCGGCGTTCACGGGGTTTCTCCCGCTGCAACGTTGAGCTGATCGCCCAGCCAAGCAAGTGCGTCAGCGATGTACATGGGACATGCCAAGGCTTGACCATTGTTCAGTCGCTCGAAAAGGGTGGCGGCGAAGTCGCCCTTACTGAAGTTCCCGCGCAGCATTGCGTGGAGCTCCTTCAGCAACTCAGCGTGCTCAGGGTGATCGAGCACGAGGCCTATCACCTTGCCAAGAGTGCCACGATGGTCTTTTTTCTTGCCAGTGGTGGGGTCCTTTTCATCATTCAACGCCTTGAACCAGTCGATGTTGGAGAGCACCAGAGCGTCCTCGAACGAGCTGGGCCATTGGTCACTGGCGGCCGCAATGGGTAACTGCCATGCGAAGCGGACTTTGACGCCGGAGTCAGAGGTCCACTCCAGCTGGGCTGCCATTGGCTTTGCATAAGCTTGGAAGTTCGGCAGCTTCGGATGCCACGCGGTCAGCGTGTCGTTCCCGCATTCCAGGCCCGCTTGGCCTGCAATGTGCACCGCCGCCCGCACGATTCGCCCTTTGGCATTCGTGGTCGGCAGCACAGGGTCCAAATCGGTGATGACGGCGGTTGGAATTCCCAGCCGCTCCACAAGCGGCCTAAGCCGGTGAGCATGGCTGCCTCCGATGTCGAGGAAAGACACGTACTTCTTGGCAAGCTTGGGGAAGTCCCGCTCGATGAATAGCGGCACGAGCATCCGCTCGGCGGTGCCCTCCACGAAGACGGCCGCATCAGCGAAGAGCAGGTCTGTGTGCTGGACCTGAAAGTAGCGCTCGGCGAACGTCCTGGTCTGGATGTCGTCGCCGAAGGCATCGCCGAGATTGATGACCTCCGTGCTGGGTTTGACCCCTGCGCCAGTACTTGCCACCCGCTTTACATATCGAAGTCTCGTGAAGCTGTCGCCATGGGCCAGATGGCTTGAGTGAGTGCTGATGAGCAGTTGGCTGCGAAGGTAGCTATGCACCGGCTCTTTAGGGCGAATGAGCCCGTGGGCGTTCGATGAGAAGTTGCGCTGGACTTGCACGTGAAGGTGGGCTTCAGGCTCTTCAACCATCACGAGGTGAACTGCGGCCGGAGTGCCCTGCGGCGGATTGAGGCGCGCAGCACGGAACGACACGAGCATGAAGCTCAGGGACTGAAGATTCTGATAGCCCAGCCCGATGGAGTGCTCGGGCAACGATTCGTCTACCTCGCTCTTGTCTAGACGATACTGAACGGCAGTACTGTGCGCCAGAAGATCAGAGGTCTGGATACGGGTGCGGAAGTAGATCTGTTGAGGGTCGTGCATGCCCGGATATCCGAGGACCTCCACATCCTCCATCGCCGGCTGCAGCGCCTTATAAATCGAGTCGTCGAGTTCGGCTTGAGCTTTGGCGATAGCCTCGACTAGATCCTCCCGATGTCCATGGCCGGACGGCGCGACGTTCAAATGTTGCCGAGCAAATTTCAGGAGCTGGCTCGAGAACATTCCGGGTCGAGTGTTGGCTGACTCAGACCGCGACTCATCTTCCTCGGCGCCGAGTCCGCGCTGAGCCGGAACAAAGTCCACGCGGATGAGCTTGCGTAGGAGCGACAGCTCGACCGGCTGTGAGCCAAGCGGCAGATGCTGCAGGTCACGACGCTTTTTGTCCGCCAGAGGCCCCTTCGCGGGGTCGAGGCGATATGCGGCTATGCGGCGCAGGTCGGCAGAGTTCCGGAGCCAGTAATCAAGCAGGTCCATTGGCCATGCGTGGCCGTCCTTCGCAAGCTTCCGCACAGGAACGCGTGCTTCACGATATCGCCAAGCCAGCTTACGAAGTTCGTCCGCGGCTGCCACGGGCTCCACCCGAACCCGCACGCCAACGGCTCCCCCCGACCACTTCAGCGACGTAATGAATGGAGCAACATGGTTGTACGCCCCTTCCTTCGCATCGAACCAAAGGTCGATAAATGGCATGCAAGCGATGAGCTGCTGATACTGATCCTCCCACTTTTCGGCATCCTTGGATTCGGTCGTGGGATCTTCGTCGAGCGCCTCCCAGAGCTCGCCCAACTTGCGCAACTTCGCCCACTGCGCGAGGCTGATGTCGAAAGCGCGGAAGCCGGGCGCCTCGCTAAGAAAGTTTCGAAGGACGGTGAGTAGAGAAGTCTTGCCGCTGTTGTTAGCGCCAACCAAGATCGTGGTGGACTCATCGAGCTCAAGGCGGGTTTTGCCTAGACGTCGGAAGTTGCTGACCTCGACGCAAGCGAGCCGAATTGGCGAAGCGCAGAGAGGCGCTGCTCCTGCGGTGGGTGGCGCTGCGGACACGCTCGGTGCGGGACCCGCGGCGGGGTGGGCGGGGGGAAGGGGAGCAGAAATCTTGTGCGTGATCATGGCGCCTGCCTATATGCAACCGCCTCTTCTGTCAGCGGCAAGGCTTGTAGTATGAGCCCACGATCGAGAACGCCATGACGCTCGATTTTGAGGTCCATCGCGAAGACTACGACGCCGCGAAAAAGATCGTACAACGCAAGAAGAAGCCTGCGCCACGATACCGGACGTGTTCAACCCGTACGCCGACACGTGCTCGGTGCACGACCGTGCTGGTGCGCCCGCTATGCGTCGACGTAACCTCACGACGCTGCTGAGCGCCGCGAGCCAGTTGGGTATCGATACGATCTGGATGGGCAGGGACCTCGGGTACCGCGGCGGGCGCCGCACAGGCCTGGCGCTCACTGACGAGCGTCATCTGCCGGCGATGAGCCGCATCTGCCGGGGACCGAGTCAACGAGGTCCACCATGGGACCGGAGGTCGCAGAGCGTACCGCTGCCGAAATATGGGCCGTGCTCACACTGCTAGACAAGCCACCCCTCCTGTGGAATGTCTTTCCTTTTCATTCCCACGAAAAAGACGACCCATTCACCAATCGCAAGTTCACCACGCGCGAGCTACGAGAGGTCGACGAGCTGAACGCAGCGCTGATCTCCTGGCTGGGCATTCGGCGGATCGTATCGATCGGGCAGGACGCGGCCAGCTATGCCGCCAAGTTCGGTGTGGAGGTGGTCAGCGTTCGACATCCAAGCTATGGGGCGTCACAGAGTTTCGCGGGGGCATCCGCCAACTGCATGGCCTCGATGTGCGCAAGCGATGCGTGGCGCTGGATCAGCCCGAGCTTTTCTAGTCCAGCGCCACTGCGTCCAAGCGTTACCGCACCGCCTGGACGCGGGCTGCGCTCGCTGAACTCCAGTAGCGCGGCGTGCAAATGCACTTCAGCGTGCCGGGGCCATAAATGAGCACCGGTCACCGTCCCAACCGCCGCAGAGGTGTGCCACCAGTGATGGCCGACATCAACTTGCGCGCACGGACGGGGCAGAAATACCCCACAGGAGAAGAAGGCTCAGGGGATCTGTGGGGGCATGATCTGCCGATCCATGGGCAAGTTGTGTCGCCACTGCGAACCAGCACCATCTACCCATGATTGCAGCTGGTCAGCACTCAATTGCGGGTTTGCACGCAGCGCTGTTGCCACCATGGCAACAGCCTGATGAAAGCCGCGGCGATAGGTGCCTTCCGAATCGCGCTTGGCTTCGCCCACGTCCGAGAGCGGGCTCATATCAACGTTCATTTCATTAATCCCTGAGATACAGCCCAGATTGGGCCGCTGCAAGCGTAACGCATGCTCGCGCTTGGGAAGCTCCAAATCGCGCACGGCGGCTGGTAGCACCAGTTGTTGCGGCCCACTATGGGCTAGAGCTTCAGATCGGCTGAGTCGGCCTGATGGAACTCCTACCCCTGTTTTCATCCTGCCTCGTCGGTCAAACGACAGTAGTTAACCGATACGAGCGTCAAGCAGTGCCGCAAGGGCACGGACGCAGACAAACTGATAGGCATCAATGATCTGCCGCACTGAGGCATGCAAGATGAAACAGCCGCCCAAACTCATTTAAGCGAATGAAATGAAGCCGGTAGTTTTGAATAGCGGACTGACCTCGAACCGACGCGAACGGGCCTTCCCAAGGCTCGTTTGTATATGACACCAGGCCGAGTGATACCAAGTGTTCGATGTATGTATAGATCAGGTCCGGCTGCCCAAGGTCTTCCGGACGAACTAGTATTTCAAGCAGCTTCTCTCTTGCTGGGTACTGAAGGCTCGCTGTTTGAAGCGATTCGCGACGCTCTTCCTTGAGAACAGCCTTATTTTCTCGCGGATGCCCACGTAAATAAGCACAAGGATCGCTGTTAGAAAGCTGCTGAAGCAAGAGTGCCTCATCCGGGGCAAGTTGCGCGATAAGGTGCACAAACGCGGGATGGGCCCGGCCAACTTTGTCCCGACTCATCGCACTGCTCAGCAAGCTCATGTACATCGCCGCGACGATGTCGTCCTCTTGGTACTTGAGGCGTTCGGCAACCTGCAGCGTCAGTGATGGTACGGGAGGGATTCGCTTGTCTATGGGGACTGCTCGTATTGAACGATCGATAAATACAGCCAACCGGTCCTGAAGCGCACCTGTAATTTGCAGTGGAAACAAGACGAGCCGAATCGTCTTGGCAAAGTCAGTGCCCGCCTTGCCAGCCTCTTTGAGAACGCCAGAGAGCGCGTCTCCATAAACCTCTTTGGCAATTTCGCCGGGTACCGATTTGAGTAGATTGATTGGGTCCATACGGCGATCCTTTTAGGTCTCTCAAGCATGAAATTAGAACCCATCCAGGTTCACTCAGGTGAACGATGGCTGCTTCTGCCGCGCAGCGACAACGTTGATCGTCGGGGGTCGACGTCATTCAAGGCTTAAAGCGACTCTACATGCCTGCTGAATTCGCTCGATACTGATCCCTGGTTTTCATCTCAATTGACCCAGCGCGCGCGTGTCGCCCCAAGGGAATAAGGGTGAATGATGGCTCAAAGGGTCGCAAAAAATTATCTTCAATTTGGCTCATTTTTGAATGAAAAACATACCCCGTGTTGATTGCCACCGAAAATTGACCCGGCTAACGCACTAATTTCCGTCTAAGACTGACCCACGTAAAACTCTACCCTGCTCATTTTTAAGGCAGGGGATCCTAGGAGTGATAGACGTGGCGACATTGAGTGTCATCAGACGCTGGGCCCTGCGCGAGCAGATGTCCATTCGCGAGATAGCCAGGCGTACAGGCCTGTCTCGCAACACCGTAAAGAAGTACCTGCGAGCCGGCGAAGAAGCGCCGCGCTACGCCAAGCGGGCGAGCTCAAGCAAGCTCGACCCCTATGCCGACAAGCTCGCGACCTGGCTCGCGATCGAGGCCACCAAATCGCGGAAACAGCGGCGCAATCTGCGGCAGATCCACACAGACCTGGTCGCATTAGGCTTCGAAGGCTCCTACGGCCGCGTGGCGGCCTTCTACCGGAAGTGGCAAGCCGATCGGCAGGAGGCACAACGTATCGCCAGCCGCGGCACGTTCGTGCCGCTGGTGTTCGGCCCGGGCGAGGCGTTCCAGTTCGACTGGAGCGAAGACTGGGCCGTGATCGCTGGTGAGCGCACCAAGCTGCAGGTGGCGCATTTCAAGCTCAGCCACAGCCGGGCCTTCAGCGTGCGCGCCTACCCCCTTCAGACCCACGAAATGCTGTTTGACGCGCACAACCATGCGTTCGGCGTGCTGGGCGGCGTTCCCAAGCGTGGCATCTACGACAACATGAAGACGGCGGTCGACAAGGTCCGCACTGGCAAAGATCGAGACGTCAACGTTCGATTCAGCGCGATGGTGAGCCACTACCTCTTCGAGGCCGAGTTCTGCAATCCGGCCTCCGGTTGGGAAAAAGGCCAGATCGAGAAAAATGTGCGTGATGCCCGCCATCGGCTTTGGCAGCCCGTTCCGGCATTCCCGACGCTGGCCGAGCTCAACGACTGGCTCGAGGTCCGTTGCAAGGCGCTGTGGAAGGAGATTGCCCACGGGCAACTGCCAGGTACCGTCGCCGACGTCTGGGCTCAGGAGAAACCCTTCCTGATGCCTCCGCCACCTGCGTTCGACGGCTTCGTGGAGCACACCAAGCGTGTTTCGCCCACCTGTTTGGTGACCTTCGACCGCACGCGCTACAGCGTTCCGGCCTCGTTTGCCAATCGGCCGGTCAGCTTACGGGTGTACGCCGACCGGTTGGTGGTGGTCGCCGAAGGCCAGTTGGTGTGCGAGCACCAGAGGATCATCGATCGACGGCACGATGTGACGGGACAGACCATCTACGACTGGCGTCACTACCTGTCGGTGCTGCAAAGGAAGCCGGGTGCCCTCAGGAACGGTGCTCCGTTTGCAGAGCTGCCGGTGCCGTTCAAGCGGCTGCAGGCCATGCTACTCAAGAAGCCGGGCGGTGATCGAGAGATGGTGGAAATCCTGGCGCTGGTGCTGCACTACGACGAGCACGTGGTTCTGGCTGCCGTCGAGGCTGCACTCGACGCGGGTGTGGCGACCAAAACGCATGTCCTGAACATCCTGCATCGCCTCATCGACGGAAAGTCTGCCGCGCCTGAAGTGATCGCGCCGCAAGCCCTCAGGCTCTCGACAGAGCCGCAGGCCAACGTCCTGCGCTACGACCTACTCAGGGCAGCGCAGCAGGACAAGGAGGTACGCCATGGCACATGATTCCACGACGACCGCGATCGTCAGCCTCCTGAAGAGCCTCAAGATGTACGGCATGGCCCACGCGGTATCGGAACTGGGCGAACAGGGCGTTCCTGCCTTCGAAGCGGCCCAACCAATCCTATCGAAGCTGCTGAAGGCTGAAACAGCAGAACGCGAAGTGCGCTCACTGGCCTACCAAATGAAGCTGGCCAAGTTCCCCGCGTACCGAGATCTGGTCGGATTCGACTTCGGACACAGCGAGGTGAACGAAGCGACGGTGCGCCAGTTGCACAGATGCGAGTTCCTCGATCAGGCGCACAACGTGGTTCTCGTTGGCGGGCCCGGAACTGGAAAGACCCACTTGGCCACCGCGATCGGGGTGCAGGCCATCGAGCATCACCGTCGACGGGTGCGGTTCCTCTCGACGATCGAACTGGTTAACGCGCTAGAGGTGGAGAAATCCAACGGGCACACAGGTCAGATCGCCAACAAGCTCCTGCACGTGGACCTGGTGATCCTGGATGAATTGGGCTACCTGCCCTTCAGCGAGTCCGGGGGCGCACTCCTGTTCCACCTACTCTCAAAGCTCTACGAGAGAACCAGCGTGGTGATCACCACCAATCTGAGCTTCGGAGAGTGGGCCAGCGTCTTCGGAGATGCGAAGATGACGACTGCATTGCTGGATCGATTGGCACATCGGTGCCACATCCTGGAGACCGGAAACGATAGCTTCCGGTTCAAAAACAGTTCTGCAAAGTCCCAACCTAAAAAGGAGAACATCAAGCACTTATCCACATCGTGAAGCCTTCGAGTTCACAAAACGGGTGGGTCAGTATTCAATGGAAATCTAGGGTCAGAGATCGGCGGAATCCAACAGTCAAGGAATGGCTGTATATAAACACAGTCCTAGAGCTCAATCCCCTGTATGCATCCGGCAACAAACAATCTAAACTCACTCTAACTGGATTCTCTGGGGATCGCGTTGGCCCGCTCGAACGTCGTCGAGACATCTAAGCTCCAAGTCACCGTGGATGCCACCACGGACCGCCTCATTGACGAATTGGCCAGGATAGGTATTCATGGCACTTCAAAGGCAGAGGTAGCATGCTCAATCCTTCGCATGTGGCTTTGGGACAATCAAGAAAAGTTGATGCAGAACGGCGTGTTCGTGGCCCCTGAAAATGCTCCGCGTTCGCGATCAATCGCAAACAAGCGTTAGTAGTTATGGTCGCCGCAAGACACTTAGAACACGCGCCCATCAGGGAAGGCATGGTCGACATTCAGTTTGAGCCCCCAATCCCTCTGGAACGGATTGAGCGCTTCGCAGACTCTCTTGCCACTGAATTTCCGAAGCGGACTCGCTTATGGCAACACTCGTTTGGCGTTGAGATAAGCACCGGCGGCAAGCACAACGCAGCTAGTGAGGGAACGCCTTTAGGGGTTCGCCTTGAGTCCGATCCCTCCGGGAGAATCTTGTCGATTCGCACAAATGGCTTCGCGTTTAGCCGACTGGCTCCCTACGAGGATTGGGCCGATTTGCGAGAAACAGCCAAAACTGTCTGGGACAGGTTCGTCGTCGATGTTCAGCCGGAAGTAGTCAGTCGCATGGCGGTCCGGTTCATCAATCTCTTGCCATTGCCGGCACCCTTCAACGACTTTTCGGAGTACCTTACTGCGGCCCCAAATGTTCCTCCCAATTTGCCTCAAGGACTTTCCGCATTTCTTCAGCGCGTGGTGATCGTTGATCCCGCCCAGAATCGAAAGGCGATAGTTACGCAGGCGCTGGAGGAATCGCAGAGTAGTGTACAAACCGGGACCGTCGGGATTTTCCTGGACATCGATACGTTCCGGGTGGCCCGCGTCGACTCACCAAGCCCTGAAGTGTGGGCGGCACTCGACCAGCTTCGCGACTTCAAGAACGCAATCTTCTTTGATCACATCACCGAAAAAACTGCGGAGCTATTTCAATGAGCACACTTGACGCTACATACGTCCCGCTGTCAGCAGGCTTGTCCAACTACGGCATTGGTCCCGAGGCAACCAAGCTCGGGGCGATGCTCGCGGATGCTCTGAGCCCCCTCAGCCGGCAAAATCCGATCGAACCAGCCATCCACGACTTGTACACACTGAGACAAGAATCCGAGGCAGATGAGGGCGCCTCGTTGACAGCAGAGATGCTCGAAATAGGTAAACGATTTCTGCTCGCTTGGCCGAAGACGCTCCCGGCTCCTGAGCTTGCTTTGGATCATGACGGCGAGGTCACCTTCGACTGGTCAGCTTCTCATAGGCGCGTGTTCTCAGTAAGCCTTCGCTCTGACGGACGTGTGTCATATGCCGGGCGTCTAAGTGCAAGGAGAACTGTCCATGGAACTGAAGCTTTTGATGACTCGGTTCCTGAACAGATTGTTGAGGCCGTTAAACAGCTCTACGCCTGAGCAACCTGAACCTCAGCTCGAGCTTGCCGAGCCGCTCCTGCCGGCCGCGCTCGGTGCGGACGAATATGTCGCTCGTTTTGTATTCAGCGAGCGCCACATCGACAAGAAGTTTCGAAATGTGAAATGGCAAGGGTTCATGCCCATGCTCTACGAGGGAAATTTTGAAACGTCGGTTTGCCGAAACACCGGGATCCAAGAGAGCAGAGTTTGGGAGCTATCGCGAGTTTGCCGTCATCCGATGCAGGCTCTTGCGAGAGCTGATGTCGGCATAGTCGTAGCCCACGAAGCCCTGCTTATGGCGCAAGCAGCCCCTCAACCAAACTATGCTGAGCATGCCGTTATCTTGGGTTGGCCACCGATCACGAATGACGACAAGTCACCACAGATGATGGCTGCGACGCTGCTAGCTACAAGCGCGCAGACGATCTCACCGCCGCAGCTCTTGAGCTAAATGCCTTAATGTAGAAGGGCCATCTTGTCGGAATTCATGATCGATTTCGTGTTGATGTTTTCCGAGGGCGTCAACGCTGGGCTGGCCTCTGCACAAGAGGGAAGTTCAGTACAACTCGCCGGATCGAAGTAATGGGAGAAATCGCCCAGCAAGTTGGCATCATTGTCGGTCTGCTTGCCGCAAGCTTCGCCGGGCCACTGCTAGCCATTGGCTTTCTGGTCGCTCGCAAGCGCCGCGCGAGGGCTCGTCGTCGATCACCTGTTGCGATCGATCTTCTTCGTAGTCCCGGGCATACGATCCGAGAGCAGCTCGACGAAGTCGGCATCGACGTGCTCACCAATGTATTTCTATTGATGCTGATCCCGCTGCTGGCGCTCGCTACCTTCCTTGCACAAAGCCACCTGCGTGGCCTCCAGGGAATGATGCCTCTGAGCCCCATCTATGTGGTTTTGGTTTTGAGTTTTGTCGCCGTCATGGTTCGCAAGCTTTGGAGGGCGGGCGGGCAACTTGACAAGCTCAAGGCCGGCTACGACGCCGAGCTGGCCGTGGGGCAGGAACTCGATCAACTGATGCGTCAAGGCGCATATGTGTTCCATGATTTTCCAGCGGACGGCTTCAATATCGACCATGTCGTGATCGCTACCACAGGCGTTTTCGCGGTGGAGACCAAGGGTTTCACAAAGCCGAACCGAGGGCTCGGCAGAGCCGATGCGACCGTGGCGTTCGATGGCAAGGTATTGAAGTTCCCCACGTGGACGACCAAGGAACCGCTGGAGCAGGCCGAGCGGCAGGCTGACTGGCTCGCCAAATGGTTGACAAGCGCGACCGGCAGCCCGGTTTATGCGCTTCCCGTACTGGCACTGCCGGGCTGGTTCGTCGAACTCAGTGGTCGGAGCAACGTAAATGTTTACAGTGGAAGACAACTGTCTCAGTTGCTGAGATCTCGGGGTGCCAAGCCTCTGTCCGACCAGGATATTCAACGCGTCGCACACCAGGTGCAACAGCGTTGCCGCACGGTTGCGCCGAAGTACTCCGACAAGGAGAAAGCGTCTTGAGCGCAGCCGTTGCACAGGCGCAAGCACGGACCGCCCAGTCTTAGGCCGGAACTACGTAAAGCCACATGCGGTACTGGTGGGTTAACCAGAATCAAACCTACCGCCACGAGGTGCTCGGCGGTCAAGCAAAAAGCATCGCCAATCGTTCTTGCCAACGAATACGGTCCGCACTTGAGAACTGTGAACCCCGGGAGCCGAT
>NZ_RWKH01000024.1 GCF_003984625.1 Variovorax sp. DXTD-1
TCCGGGTCTGCCGCCTTGACCGCGGCAATCGCCAGGGATAAGAATCATCTGCGCCCTCCAATACAAGGAACGACGATGCACGATGATGGAGACAAGGGCGAGTGTTCCCGGCTGGACCGTCAGAAGTACGACCCCCCTGGGTACTCGCGAACCACGTTCTTGCGCAACGCACTTCGCTGCGTGATTGCCGCCATTGCGGCGGGCGCCGCGGTGGCGTCCATCCCCTACTGGGGCGGCGATGACTTTCCGCTGATGGGCCTGATCGTCTACGTGGCCGGCATGGTGTTCATCGCCATGCCGCTGTGCCTTTACTACGAGTCGCTGCTCCAGTCGCACGAAGAGCGCGTGGAGCACGCAAGGCACACGCTCACGCCCACCTAGTCTGCGTTGGCAGGCTTGGTCTTCACCACCTGCCTGAGGCCCTGCAACGCGGGTTCGACAATGGCGACGTCCGCGCCCACCGCATACACCGCATAGGCCGGGTACAGAAACTCCGGCGTATTGGGCACCCTGCGCAGCCGGCCCGATTCGAGATGGCTGCGCACCACGTCGTGCCTGAAGTAGCCTGTGCCGCCCGCGGCCAGCAGATATTCGCGGCCGAGCGGCCCCAGCCCTGCCATCACCGCCGCATTCGAGAGCTCCGGAAACGCGAGGCCGTGCTGCGCCGCGAACTCCGGGCCCCAGTCCACGTACACATAGTCTGCAGGTTTGGGAACGCGCGGGCGTTGCGCGGTGGTGACCATGACGAGCTTTTCTTCGATGAGCAGCTCCACGCGCAGGCCGGGCCGCTGCTGCGGCGCATAGGCAATGGCAATGTCGAGCACGCCGGCCGCCACCTTGTCGAGCAGGTCGTGCGGAAAGCCGACTTCCGTGCGAATAGCCAACTGCGGCGCGGCGGTGCGCATCCACAGCAGCCATTGCAGCAGCAGCGGGTCCCACAAGCTGATCTCGCAGCCGATGGCGAGCACCGCGCGGCTGCCGCTTGGCACCGCGACTTGATGGCGCGCACGCTCCCATACCTGCACCAGCGTGGTGGCATGCGGCAAGAACTGCTCGCCTGCCGCGGTGAGCACCGCCCCCGCCTTGTTGCGCACGAAGAGCGGCCGGCCCAGCAGTTCTTCGAGCGTGCGCACACGCGCGCTCACCGAGGTCTGCGTCACGTGCAGCCGCTCGGCGGCTCGCTGGAAGCTGCGCGTATCCACGATTGCGAGAAAGGTCCGGGCCAGGTTGATGTCCATCTCGGCGCCTCCAGTTTCAATGCATTATTTTTGCATTCAAATGGCAATTAATATCGTTTTACTTGATCCGAACGCAGCCGGAAGATCGGGGCATCCAAAAAGCAACCAAGGAGCTTCCGAATGCCGACTCTTCGCCAACCGTTCCATGCCGCTTCTACCGAGAGCTTTGCCGATGCGTTCAAGGCGCTTGTCGACGAAGCGCTGATGCTCGGCGAGGCCCTGCTGAGCCCGAACAAGATCATCAGCGAGGTGGAGCAGATGCGTTCGCTGCAGGTTGCGGCGGACAACATCGAAGCCACCGATCCGGCGCAAGCCGAGGTGCTGCGCTCGCGCGCCTCGCGCATCGGCCTGCGCTGAGCCACTGGCGCCCTCGCGGCGTCAAGACTGCGGCGTGCCCTGCGAGGCCGACTCGAACGGCACGATCTGCGAAATGAGCGTCGGGCCATCGGCGAGCAGAAAGTCCTTGAAGGCTTGCGCCACTGGTGGCAGGCGCTTGGCGCGCCGGTGCACCACGTACCAGTTCAGCATCAGCGGAAAGCCCTGCACGTCGAGCACGCGCAGGCTGCCCGCGCGGGTTTCCTGGCTGATGGTGTGGGCCGAGACAAAGCTCACGCCCATGCCCGCGATGACGGCCTGCTTGATCGTTTCGGTGCTGCGGATCTCCATCGCGATGTTGATGCCGCTCAGGTCGCCGCCGAAGCCCTCTTCCATCGAATGCCAGGTGTCAGAGGCCTTTTCGCGCACCACAAAGGGCTCGCGCATCAGCCGGTTCAGCGGGATTCTCGGCACGCCCACCAGCGGATGGTTGGGCGCCGCAACGATCACATAGGGGTGCGGCGCGAAGGGCTGGTTGACCGTGTCCAGATCGGTCGGGGGCCGCACCATGATCGCCAGGTCGGTGAGGTTCTCCGCGATGTGGGTCATGAGCCCTTCGCGGTTGTGCACCGTGAAATTCAGCGTCACGCCGCGATGCCGGCTCGCGAACTCCACCAGGAGGCGCGGAAAGAAATAGTCGCCCGCGCTGATCACGCCCACGTTGAGCTTGCCGCCCGAGACACCGTTGAACTGCAGCATGGCGTTCTCGGCGGCCTCGAACTGCTGGATGATCGCGCGGCTGATCTGCAGCAGCTCGGTGCCCGCGGGGGTCAGGTAGATCTTCTTGCCGAACTGCTCGAAGAGCGCATTGCCCGCGTGTTCCTCGAGCTTGCGCACCTGCGTGGAAACGGCCGGCTGCGTGAGGTGAAGCTCTTCCGCCGCGCGCGAGAAGCTCAGCAGGCGCGCCACCGCTTCGAAGACTTTCAACTGGCGCAGGGTCGCGTGCTTCATTCGGAAAAAGGTGGCTGCTGCAAACGAGCGGGCATCGTACTTCGCACCAGGCCGCCCTGGAGAAAGGCCTAGGGTATTCGCGCGACGTGCAGCAGGTTCGTCGTTCCCGAAAGTCCGAACGGAAGGCCGGCCACCACCACGACATCGCTGCCCGTGCTTGCAAACCCTTCGGCGCACGCCACGCGGCAGGCGCACTCGATCATCTCGGCCACGTCGTGCACGTCCTCGACCTGCACCGCATGCGTGCCCCACACCATGGCCATGCGCCGGGCGGTCGCAATGTCGGGCGTCAGGCTCAGGATGGGAACCGCCGGCCGCTCGCGCGCGGCACGCATGCTGGTAAAGCCTGACGATGTGTAGGTGACGGTGGCAGCGGGCGCCAGCAGCGCGGCCACCTGGCGCATCGAAGCGCACACCGCATCGGCCGTGGTCGAGAGCGAGGCCTCGTGCGTGGCATCGATGCCGATGCGGTAGGACGCGTCGGCTTCCACGCGCGAGATGATGCGGTCCATCATGGCCACGGCCTCGAGCGGGTACTTGCCGGAGGCGGATTCGGCGGAGAGCATCACCGCGTCCACACCGTCGTAGACAGCGGTTGCAACGTCGGACACTTCGGCGCGCGTGGGCACCGGCGCGGCAATCATCGACTCGAGCATTTGCGTGGCCACCACCACCGGCTTGCCGCGCTTGCGGCAGGCGCGCACGATGAGGCGCTGCAGCTCGGGCACGCGCTCGGGCGGCAGCTCCACGCCCAGGTCGCCGCGCGCCACCATGACGCCGTCGCACAGGTCCACGATGGCGTCCAGATGGTCGATGGCCGCGGGCTTCTCGAGCTTGGCCATGATCCATGCGCGGTTGCCGATGATGGCGCGCGCCTCTTCGATGTCTTCGGGGCGCTGCACGAACGAAAGCGCCACCCAGTCCACGCCCATTGCCAGGCCGCAGGCCAGGTCGTCCAGGTCCTTGGGCGTGAGCGGCGAAATCGGCAGCAGCACGCTCGGCACGTTGACGCCCTTGCGGTCCGAGATGGGTCCGCCGACGAGCACCGTGGTTTCGGCGAAGTCGGCGCCGTAGCTGTCCACGCGCAGCCGCAGCTTGCCGTCGTCGAGCAGCAGCTCGGTGCCGACCTGCAGCGCCGCGAAGATCTCGGAATGCAGCAGCGGTGCGCGGCGCGCATTGCCACTCGTCTTGTCCATGTCGAGCCGGAAGCGCGCGCCCGCGTCGAGCTGCGTGCGCCCGCCTTCGAAAGTGCCCAGCCGCAGCTTGGGCCCTTGCAGGTCGAGCAGCACGCCGATGGGCCGGCCGAACTCCGCCTCGAGCCGGCGGATGGTGTCGAGCCGGCGCGCATGGTCGTGTTGCGTGCCGTGGCTGAAGTTGAGCCGGAACACATCCACACCGCGTTCGAACAGGGCACGAATGGCCGGCTCGTCGGTGGTGGCGGGGCCCAGGGTGGCCACGATCTTCGCGCTGCGTGTACGTCGCATCATCCGTTCCATTTCATTGATCACAGCGCACACATGCTGCGCAAAATCGCCCAGCCCGAGTGGTGCTAGCCGGCCATCTCTTGAAGGCAAACCCGGCCGCGCTGCTCTTCCATGGTACGCGCCAGCAATTTGACGAGCGCATACACGGTGTCGATGTGCGGCGTGGGGGTTTCGGTGAGCCGCGCCAGTTCGACCACGGCGCCCACCAGCGCATCGATCTCGGGCGCGCGCCCTGCCTCGACGTCCTGCAGCATCGAGGTCTTGTGCTTGCCCACTTTCTCGGCGCCGGCAATTCGCTTGTCGAGCGTCACGCGAAACTCGATGCCGAGCTTGTGGGCCACGGCCTGCGCCTCCTGCATCATTGCGGCGGCCAGCTCGCGCGACGGCGGGTACTGGCAGATGTCGACCAGCGTGGAGTGCGAGAGGCTGCTGATCGGGTTGAAGGTCAGGTTGCCCCAGAGCTTGAGCCAGATTTCAGAGCGGATGTTGTCGAGCACCGGCGCCTTGAATCCGGCCGCGGTGAAGCAGGCCGAGACGCGGTTCACACGCTCGCTCGAAGAGCCGTCGAGCTCGCCGACGGGAAAGCGGTCGCCTTCGATGTGCTTCACCACGCCAGGCGCCATCAGCTCCGAGGCCGGGTACACCACGCAGCCGATCACGCGCTCGGCCGGAATCCTTGCGGCCACCACGCCCGTGGGGTCGACACTGCGCACGGGCGTGCCCGCCAATGCCCCGCCATGGTTGTGGAAGTACCAGAAGGGAATGCCGTTCTGCATGGTGACGACGACGGTCTCGGGCCCGAAGAGCTTGGGCACATCGTTCGCCACGGCCTCGACCTGGTGCGCCTTCATCGCCAGGATGACGATGTCCTGCGGACCCGCCTGGTCGTAGCGGTCGGTGGCCTTTGCATTGAGCGCCACCTGCTCGGTGCCATCGGCCCCGATGAGCTTGAAGCCGTTGGTGGCAATGGCGTCGAGATTCTTTCCGCGCACGATGAACGTCACGTCCTCGCCGGCCAGGGCGAGCTTTGCGCCCACCAGGCCGCCAATGGCGCCCGCTCCGATGACTGCTATCTTCATGTCGATCCCCAAGTTGTTGATTCTTTGCGCGCGGGCAGACATCAGCCGAAGCGGTTGCCGAGCCTGCCGATGCCGCCGATCTCCACCTCGACAAGGCTGCCGGGCTTCATCGAACCGACGCCGATGGAAGTGCCGCACAGGATCACGTCGCCGGGGTACAGCGTCATGTCGAGGGAGATCAGGCTCACGAGTTGCTGGACCGAAAAGCGCATGTCGCTGATCGGATAGTTCTGGCGCACCTCGCCGTTGAGCAGCGTGGTCACGGTCAGCGTGGCGGGGTCGAGGCCGGTGGCGACCACCGGGCCCATCGGGCAGAAGGTGTCGAAGCCCTTGGCGCGCACCCACTGCGCGAAGGAAGCGTCGCGATTCAGTATGTCGGCCACCGTCACATCGTTGGCGCAGGTGTAGCCGAACACATGGCCAAGCGCCTCGGCCTCGGGCACGGCGGTACAGGTCTTGCCGATGACGATGCCGAGTTCGCCTTCGAACACCACCTTGCCGTCGCACAGGGGCTTGCGGATGTCCGCGCCGGGTGCGAGATAGGAGTTGGGAGCCTTCAGCAAATACAGTGGCTCCGCCGGCACCGGCAGCTGGAGCTTTTCGCCGAGCGCGTGAAAGTTGTTCCACAGCGCGATGACCTTGGTGGGCTCGGTGGGCGTGAGGAGCCGCACGCCGGAAAGCACGAACACACGGCCGGTGGGCTCGGGGCGGTCGAACATGTTGCCGCGGTGCTCGTGCACGGTGTCGCCTTCGAGCGTGCCGAAGCCGGTTTCACCGCCGTGTTCGAAACGGACCCATCGCTGCTGTTGCTGTGCTTGCTGCTGCATGTCGTGCCTTCCTTGATATCTGTTGGAATGGTTTCTTCAGGGCTCAGTCGAAAGGCAGGTAGTCGGGAACCACGAGCGACGCGAGGAGCTTTCCCATTTCGGCGGGGTTGTCGGTCACGTGAATGCCGCACTCCTTCATGACCGCGAGCTTTTCCTGCGCGGTGCCCTTGCCCCCGGACACGATGGCGCCCGCATGGCCCATGCGCTTGCCGGGCGGTGCGCTGGCACCGGCAATGAAGCCGACCACGGGCTTTTGCATGTGGTCCTTGATCCAGCGCGCGCAGATCTCTTCGTCGTTGCCGCCGATTTCGCCGACCATGATCACGGCGTCGGTGCGAGGATCGTCGTTGAACATCTTGAGCACGTCGATGTGCCGCAGCCCGCCGACGGGGTCGCCGCCGATGCCGACCACGGTCGACTGCCCGATGCCGAAGCTCGCAAGCTGGCTCGCGGCCTCGTAGGTCAGCGTGCCCGAGCGGGACACCACGCCGATGCGGCCCTTCTGGTGGATGTGGCCGGGCATGATCCCGATCTTGATCTCGTCGGGCGTGATGAGGCCGGGGCAATTGGGGCCGAGCAGGAGGGTCTTGCTACCCTCCATGCGGCGCCGTGTGCGGATCATGTCGCGCACCGGAATGCCTTCGGTAATGCACACGACAAGATCGAGCCCGGCATCGACAGCCTCGTCGATGGCAGCGGCGGCGAAGGGCGGCGGCACGTAGATGACGGAAACGGTTGCGCCGGTTTCGGCCTTGGCTTCTTTCACGGTGCCGAACACGGGAATGCCGTCGAAGGTCTTGCCGGCCTTGTTGGGGTTGACTCCGGCGACGAAGCATTTCTGGCCGTGGCCGTAGTCACGGCACATGGCGGTGTGGAACTGTCCTGTCTTGCCGGTGATGCCTTGGGTAATCACGCGGGTGTGCTTGTTGACGAGGATCGACATCTTCAGCTCTCCACCTTGCGTTGCTTGTGTTCTTGGCGCTGCTGTTCAGGGCGTGTGCAAAGGCCACCGGGTACTCCCCTCCGCGAATGTCCCCCGCCTTCGGCTCCTCCTTTATTTCGCTGCGCGGAGCACCCGATGCCCTGTGCACTGGGGCACGCTGCTGGTGCACCGCTGATCAACGACCGCTCTTTGCAACGCACCCGCTGGCGGGGTGCCTTGCGCAGCGAAATAAAGGAGGAGGGGCGCAGCCCCGGGGGACATTCGCGGAGAAAGGTACCCCGTCGGCGGGTGCGCCGCCCTGAACGCACGACCCGGCAAATCAAGCAGTGACCCTTCATCGAGCCCCCCGACGAGCCGCAGCCACAACCGTCTGAGCCGCATCCGCCATGTCGTTGGCAGAAATGATCGGAAGCCCCGATTGCCCGAGGATGGTTCGCCCCAAGGTTTCGTTGGTGCCCTTCATGCGCACCACGAGCGGCACCGACAGCTCGACCTCGCGCGCCGCGGCGACGATGCCGCGCGCAATCACGTCGCATTTCATGATGCCGCCGAAGATGTTGACCAGGATGGCCCGCAGGTTCGGGTTGCGCAGCATGAGCTTGAAGGCTTCGGTCACCTTCGCGGCCGTGGCGCCGCCGCCCACGTCGAGAAAATTGGCCGGCGATCCGCCGTAGAGCTTGATCGCGTCCATCGTGGCCATTGCCAGCCCTGCGCCATTCACCAGGCAACCGATGTCGCCCTCGAGCTGAATGTAGGAAAGGTCGAACTTCGAAGCTTCCACCTCGGCCGGGTCTTCCTCGTCGAAGTCGCGCATCGCGGCGATCTCCGGTTGGCGGAAGAGCGCGTTGGGATCGAAGTTGAACTTGGCGTCCAGCGCCATCACGCGGCCGTCGCGCGTCAGCACCAGCGGGTTGATCTCTGCCAGCGATGCGTCGCAGGCATCGAAGGCCTGGTAGAGGCTTTGCACCAGCGTGCGCACCTGCAGCATCGACTTTCCGGAAAAGCCGATGTCGCGCGCCAGGCTGTCGGCTTCGGTGGCCTTCACGCCCGTGGCGGGGTCGATGAACAGCTTGCGGATTTTTTCCGGGGTGCGCGCCGCTACCTCTTCGATGTCCATGCCGCCTTCGCTCGACGCCATCAGCGCGACGCGGCGCGATTCCCGGTCGACCACCATGCCGAGATAGAACTCCTTCTCGACCTCGACGCTCTCCTCGACCAGCAGGCGCCTCACCACACGGCCTTGCGGGCCGGTCTGATGCGTTTTCAATGTCATGCCCAACAGCTCGTTCGCATGGCGCCGCACTTCGGCCGGTGACCATGCGAGCCGGACACCGCCGCCCTTGCCGCGGCCGCCGGCATGAATCTGCGCCTTGACCACCCAGGCCCGGCCACCGAGCCGCGTGGCGGCATCGGCTGCCTCGTCGGGCGAAAAGCATGCATATCCACGCGGCGTGGGCACGCCGTATTTGCGCAATACGTCTTTGCCTTGGTATTCGTGGATATTCATGGCAATTTCAGGCGCCGAGTTCGGCGCCGCGGCTTTCGGCCCAATTGAAATAGCGCTTTTTCATGGCGCCGGCTTCGAGCTCCCGCTTTTGATGCTCTTCCTTCTTCTGCTCGATCACTTCAGCCAAAAATTTGGCGTCGTAGGCGCGCAGAAGATGCGGCTGGTGGTCGGCCAGGTAATTGCACACGCGCTCGATGCCGTCTTGGCTCTGGCGCAGCAACTGGCAGTAGATTTCGCGGTCCCAATGCCAGCGGAACCCCAATTCATAGAACGCCGCGTTGTAGGCATTGCGTTCCGTTTCACTGCTCCAATATTGAATCGGCAAATCATCGATCATGAAATTTCTCCTAGAAATTGAACGCCGTGCGGCAAATGTCTTGCGTGTCGGCATGATCAAAATGTAGATTCAATGATCGATAAATAATAGTTAAACTATTTTATTGAATGCATTCACGATAAGTTATATATAAATTGGTGCGAATTTCCATTGCGAAAGAATTCGCATCCGCGGTTCCTCAGCCTTCAAAAGCAGCGTTTCAGCTCAGATCACGCCCTCGGCGCGCAGCGCCGCAACGTCGCCCGCCGTGTAGCCGAGCTGCGTCAGCACTTCTTCGGTGTGCTCGCCGAGAAGCGGCGAACGCGTCACTTCGGTCGGGCTGTCGGACATCTTGATCGGGTTGCCCACCGTCAGATACTTGCCGCGAGTGGGGTGGTCCACCTCGACGATGGTTCCGGTCTCGCGCAGCGACTCGTCGGCGGCAATTTCCTTCATTGAAAGAATCGGCCCGCACGGAATGTCGTACTGGTTGAGGATGTCCATGGCCTCGAACTTGGTCTTGGTCATGGTCCATTGCTCGATGCGCGCGAAGATCGGCTTCAGGTGCAGCAGGCGCGCCGCCGGCGTGGCATAGGCCTCGTCGTTGATCCAGCCTTCTTCGCCGATGACCTTGCACACCGCGGGCCACACTGCCCCTTGAGTGATGAAGTAGATGTACGCGTTGGGGTCGGTCTCCCAGCCCTTGCACTTGAGAATGGAGCCCGGCTGGCCGCCGCCCGAGGCGTTGCCCGCGCGCGGCACCGCGTCGCCGAATTTGCCGTCGGGGTACTGCGGGTACTCGTGCATGGTGCCGGTGCGCTCCAGGCGCTGCTGGTCGCGCATCTTCACGCGGCAGAGGTTCAGCACCGCGTCCTGCATGGGCGCAAGCACCTGCTGGCCGCGGCCCGTGCTGTTGCGCTGGTAGAGCGCCGCCACGATGCCCAGCGCCAGGTGCAGGCCGGTCCCGCTGTCGCCGATCTGCGCGCCCGTGACCACCGGCGGTCCGTCTTCGAAACCCGTGGTCGACGCCGCGCCGCCCGCGCATTGCGCCACGTTTTCGTACACCTTGCAATGTTCGTACTTGCCGGGGCCAAAGCCCTTGACGGAGGCCACGATCATGCGCGGGTTGAGCTCCTGGATGTGGGCCCAGGTAATGCCCATGCGGTCGAGCGCGCCGGGCGCGAAGTTTTCCACCAGCACGTCGCAGGTCTTGATCAGCGAGTCGAGCACCTGCTTGCCCTTGGGCTTCTTGGTGTCCAGCGTGATCGAGCGCTTGTTGTGGTTCAGCATCGTGAAGTAGAGGCTGTCCACACCGGGGATGTCACGCAGCTGCGCGCGTGTTGCGTCGCCTTCGCCGGCACGCTCCACCTTGATCACGTCGGCGCCGAACCACGCCAGCAGCTGGGTGCAGGTGGGGCCGGACTGGACATGGGTGAAGTCGAGAATGCGAACGCCCTCAAGTGCCTTGCTCATCAGCTGTCTCCTTTGATCGTGGTCTCTGCTTCTTGCAGTCGAGCGCGCAATTTACGCTCTTCGGCAAAGCGGGCGGTTTCGTCTCGCACGATGGCAACGATGCCCGTGACCTCGCGATCCTCCGAGAACAGCATCGACACCGTGAAGGCGATCGACAGCGTGTGCCCGTCCTTGTGCAGCGCCGGTACGCGCAGCAGGTCGGCTCCGTACTTGGTGATGCCGGTTTCCATGGTCTTGTGGTAACCGTCCCAGTGGCGCTGGCGCTGCCGCTGGGGAATGATCATGTCGAGCGACTGGCCCAGTGCCTCGGCTTCGGTAAAGCCGAAGATCCGCTCGGCGGCGCGGTTCCAGAGCGTGATCGCCCCTTTCGCATCGCACACCATGATCGCGTCGCCGGCGCCTTCGACGAGCTGTTTCAAATCCACGTTCGCTTGCATGTTTACCTCTGGCGCTTCATGTCGACTTTCCAGCCCGCCCGTCGTCAAACGGGCGAGGCTGGGGTGGGTCCGCTACACGGCTTTTGCTTCTTTCAGGTTGTCGATCTGTTGCTTGGTGTAGCCCAGTTCCGCCAGCACCTCGTCAGTGTGCTCGCCCAGCAGCGGCGAGGCGGTGACCTCGGGCTGGAGGTCCGAGAACTTGATCGGGCTGCCGATGGTCCAGTAGCTGCCGCGCTCCTTGTGCGGCACTTCGACGATCGAGCCGCTCTTGCGCAGCGACTCGTCGTGCAGCAGTTCCTTCATCGACAGCACCGGGGCGCAAGGAATGTCGTGTTTGCGGAAGATGTCCACCGCCTCGAACTTGGTCTTGTCCTTGATGAAGTCCTCGATGGTCGCGAAGATCTGGTCGATGTGCGGCTGGCGGGCCTTGGGGGTCATGTAGTCCGGGTCGGTCTTCCACTCGGGCTTGCCGAGCGCGTCGCAGATCGGGTCCCAGGCGTGGCCCTGCACGGTGAAGTAGATGTAGGCGTTGGGGTCGGTCTGCCAGCCCTTGCACTTCAGGATCCAGCCCGGTTGGCCGCCGCCGCCGGCATTGCCGCCGCGCGGCACCACCTTGTCCTTGAAGGCGTCCATCTCGTGCGGGTACTGCGGGTATTCCTCCAGGTAGCCCACGCTGTCCAGGCGCTGCTGGTCGCGCATCTTCACGCGGCACAGGTTGAGCACGGCATCCTGCATCGAGCAGGCCACCTTCTGGCCCTTGCCGGTCTGCTGGCGACCGATGATGGCCGTCAGGATGCCGATGGCCAGGTGCATGCCGGTGTTGGAGTCGCCCAGTGCGGCCGCCGAGATCGTCGGGGCGGAGTTTTCGCCCTTCCACCAGCCGGTGGTGGAGGCGGCGCCGCCAGCGCACTGCGCCACGTTCTCGTACACCTTCAGGTCCTCGTAGTGGTGGCCGTCGCTGAAGCCCTTGACCGAGGCGACGATCATCTTGGGGTTCAGTTCCTGGATGCGCGCCCAGGTGAAGCCCATGCGGTCCAACGCGCCGGGACCGAAGTTCTCGACCAGCACGTCGGATTCGCGGATCATCTTTTCCAGCACCGCCTTGCCCTCGGGCTTCTTGGTGTCCAGCGTGATCGAGCGCTTGTTGCTGTTCAGCATGGTGAAGTACAGCGCGTCGACGTTCGGGATGTCGCGCAGTTGGCTGCGGGTGACGTCGCCGGCGCCCGGGCGCTCGACCTTGATGACGTCGGCACCGAACCAGGCCAGCATCTGCGTACAGGCCGGACCGGCTTGCACGTGCGTGAAGTCGATGATCTTGATGCCGTTGAGGGGTTTGTTGCTCATATGAGGTTCTCCTTGATGATGCTGGGTTACTTCTTCTTCGCCGTGCTGGGGTTCAGACTGGTGATGCGGCCGCTTTCGGTGCCGGCGGTCTCGTCGATCACGGCGTTGATCAGGGTCGGACGGCGCGAGGCGACGGCTTCGGCCAGGGCCTTCTGCAGTTCATCCGCGGTGGTGGCATTGACGCCCACGCCGCCGAAGGCTTCCATCAGCTTGTCGTAGCGCGCGTTCTTCACGAACACGGTGGGCGCCACGTCGGGCGTGCCGCTCACGTTCACGTCGGTGCCGCGGTAGACGCCGTTGTTGTTGAACACGATGATGCAGATCGGCAGGTTGTAGCGGCAGATGGTTTCCACCTCCATGCCGCTGAAGCCGAAGGCGCTGTCGCCCTCGATGGCGATCACCGGCTTGTCGGTGACCACCGCGGCCGCAACGGCAAAGCCCATGCCGATGCCCATGATTCCCCAGGTGCCCACGTCGAGGCGCTTGCGCGGCTCGTACATGTCGACGATGCTGCGCGCGAAGTCGAGCGTGTTGGCGCCTTCGTTCACCACAATGGCGTCGGGCCGAGTCTTCACCTGGTCGCGAATCACGCTCAGCGCGCTGTGGAAGTTCATCGGCGACGGACGCGCGGCCAGCGTGGCGGCCATCTTCGACAGGTTCTTGTCCTTGCGCTCGGCGATGGCACCGGTCCATTCGGCCGGCGGCTTGGCCCACTTGGCATCGACGCCCGCGAGCAGTGCCGCCACGCAGGAGCCGATGTCGCCGATCACCGGCGCGGCAATCGCCACGTTGCTGTCGATTTCGGTCGGCGCAATGTCGATCTGGATGAACTGCTTGGCACCCTTCTCCTGTCCCCAGGTCTTGCCCTTGCCATGCGAGAGCAGCCAGTTGAGGCGCGCACCGACCAGCATGACCACGTCGGCCTCCTGCAGCACGTAGGAGCGCGCGGCCGCGGCCGACTGCTCGTGCGTGTCGGGCAGCAGGCCCTTGGCCATCGACATCGGCAGGTAGGGAATGCCGGTCTTCTCGATCAATGCGCGGATGTCGACATCGGCCTGTGCGTAGGCTGCGCCCTTGCCGAGCAGGATCAGCGGCTTCTTCGCACCCTTGAGCAGGTCGAGCGCGCGCTTGACTGCGTCAGGCGCCGGAATCTGGCGCGGTGCCGGGTCGACCACCTTGATGAGCGACCTGCGGCCGGCTTCGGCGTCCATGGTCTGCGCGAACAGCTTGGCCGGCAGGTCCAGGTACACGCCGCCCGGGCGGCCCGACAGGGCCGAGCGGATGGCCCGCGCAATGCCCACGCCGATGTCTTCGGCATGCAGCACGCGGAAGGCGGCCTTGCACAGCGGCTTGGCGATTGCGAGCTGGTCCATCTCTTCGTAGTCGCCCTGCTGCAGATCGACGATCTCGCGCTCGCTCGAGCCGCTGATGAGAATCATCGGGAAGCAGTTGGTGGTGGCGTTCGCCAGCGCCGTCAGGCCGTTCAGGAAACCGGGCGCCGACACCGTCAGGCAGATGCCCGGTTTCTGGGTGAGAAAACCGGCGGCGGCGGCAGCGTTGCCCGCATGCTGCTCGTGGCGGAACGAGATGACGCGCAGGCCTTCTGCCTGTGCCATGCGGGTCAGGTCGGTGATCGGGATGCCCGGAAGGCCGAAGATGGTGTCGATATCGTTCAGCTTCAGCGCATCGATGACCAGGTGGAAGCCGTCGATCGTGGTGTCGTGCGCCTCTTCCGGGGGTTGCTTGAGTGCGAGCACGACCGCGTCGCCTTCGGCAGCCTTGTTCTTTGGCTTGAGGGCGTCGTCGAGGGTCGTGGATGCCTCTTTATCCGTTCTTACTGAAGACATGTCTCTCCTTCTTGCTTGGGTGAATGGCCGAGGCCCGAGCCGGGACTATGATTCGGGGCATGTCTTTCGGGCGTTGACCTCGGTCAACTTTCCGGAAAACGGCACCAGCCAGATGAACCAGAAGTTGTTGTTGCGAATTCGAGCAAGACGGGACCCATGACTTTGTTGGAAAACCATCCGGAGAAAAACATCATTCGCGCGCAGCTGCGGCAGAACATCCTTCTCAAGGACCTGAGCGAAAGCGAACGCGCCGAGCTGGAAACCCATCTCGTCATCGTGGACGGCAACAAGGGCGACTTTCTGCTGCACCAGGGCGTGCGCGAGATGGAGCAGTACTTCATCCTCGACGGCATCCTCAAGCGGGTGGTGAGCAACCCCGAGGGCAAGGAAATGATCCTGCGCTTTGCCGATGCGCACGACATGGAAACGAGCTATGCGGCCCTGCGGCTGGGGACGCCCACGCCCTACGGCATCGTGTGCGTCACCAAGGCCCGGGTGGCCAGTCTGCCGCTGAAGGAGTGGATCGCGTTCCTGGACCGCCACCCCGAGACCAAGGAGCTGTTCGAATACTGCGTGATGCGTGGCATGAGCGAAATCATGGCGCACACCATCACGCTGCATCTGCTCGATGCACCCGGGCGCGTGCACCGATTCATGCGCAAGCACCCCGAGTTGGAAGACCGCATTCCCAGCAAGGAGCTTGCGTCGTATCTCAACCTCTCCGCAGAGACCCTTAGCCGCCTGCGCAAGCGCGGGAAGATCTAGGCAGGCGCGCAGTCGCGCGCGGTATTCAGGTCTGCTTGGACGATGCGAAGCGGCGTGGAACGGTCATGAGGCGCAGCGCGTTGTCCACGCTGCTTACGCCGCCCACCTTGGAGGCCACGTCCTCCGTAAGCGCGCGTTCTTCCGCATTGAGAACGATGCCGCTCAGCTTTACCTCGCCCTGGTCGGCCTCGACGGTCACGCGGATGTCGCTGGTCGCCTCGTTGTCCTTCAGCGCCGACTTCACGCGCGCCGCAAGCGTCATGTTGGCCAGCAACGCGCGCGAGGCCGGTGTTTCGGCAAACTCCGGGCGCTCCACCAGCGAGCGGATCTGCGCCACGCAGCTGTCCACCGAGATGCGATCGGTGTTGAGCACCAGGTCGTAGAGCACCGGGTCGCCCCATGTCACGCCGAACTGCGCGTGCATGCGCGCGGCGTGCGCGTCGTCGCTGCGCCGGATCTCGGCCTCGGCAAACTCGGCGTCGTCGGTTTCCAGGTGCGCCATCAGCCATTCGACGCGCTTCTTCATCGAGCGGGTGATGCGCACGCACACCACGTGCGGCACAGGCCGCAGCAGGCAGGTGGCGCCCCAGCCGCGCAGCACCACGTTGCCGCGGTCCGCCAGTGCAAAGAGTTCTTCGGCCGTGTAGAGCGCAAGGCTGCGCTTGTCGGCGGTGAGCCGTTCGACAAAGCCGGCCTTGCCGTCGCGCAGGCGGCCGATGAAGCTGGTCGGTACCTGCATGCGGTCGGCCACGCGCTCGATGGTCTCGTGGCGCATGATCTCGAGGCCGAGCTGCTCGGCAAGGCGCTGCGACACGTCCTTGGCGAGGGAGCCCATCTCCTGGGTGAGTGCAATCACTGGCATGTTGGTTGTTCTCCGATCAATCCACGGGCCGCTCGACGGCAAACTCGTCCGGCTTCTTCGGCTTGATGAAGGCCAGCACCTTGGAGATCAGCGGCCAGAACAGCAGCACCAGCGCCAGGGTGGTGATGCCACCGACCAGCGGGTTCGAGAACATGATCATCACGTCGCCCTGCGAGACCAGCATGGCCTGGCGGAACGAGTCTTCGGCCTTGTCGCCGAGCACCAGTGCCAACACCAGCGGCGCCAGCGGGAAGTCGAGCTTCTTGAACAGATACCCCACCACGCCGAAGCCGAGCATGAACCAGATGTCGAGCATCGCGTTGTGCACCGTGTAGGCGCCAATGGCGCAGATCACGATGATCACCGGCGCAATGATCGAGAACGGAATGCGCAGGATCGAGGCGAACAGCGGCACCGTGCTCAGCACCACGATGAGGCCGACGATGTTGCCCAGGTACATGCTGGCGATGAGGCCCCAGACGAAGTCCTTCTGCTCGACGAACAGCAGCGGCCCGGGCTGCAGGCCCCAGATCAGCAAGCCGCCCAGCAGCACCGCGGCCGTGGGAGAACCCGGAATGCCGAGCGCCAGCATCGGCAGCAATGCGCTGGTGCCGGCGGCGTGGGCCGCGGTCTCGGGCGCAACCACGCCTTCCATTTGCCCGGTGCCAAACTTGGAGCCGCGCTTGGACATTTTCTTGGCCAGGCCGTAGGCCATGAACGAAGCCGGGGTGGCGCCGCCGGGCGTGATGCCCATCCAGATGCCGATGAGCGAACTGCGCAGCGACGTGACCCAGTATTGCGGCAGCTGCTTCCAGGTCTGCAGCACCACCTTCGGATCGATCTTCGCGCTCTTGCCGGAGAACTTGAGGCCCTCTTCCATCGACAGCAGGATTTCGCCGATGCCGAACAGGCCGATCACCGCAATCAGGAAGTCGAAGCCGCGCATCAGCTCGGGCTGGCCGAACGTGAGCCGCAGCTGGCCCGTGACCGTGTCCATGCCCACGCTCGCCAACGCAAAGCCGAGCGCCATCGACGCCAGGATCTTGAACGGCGACCCCTTGCCCATTCCCACGAAGCTGCAGAAGGTAAGCAGGTACACCGCAAAGAATTCGGGCGAGCCGAACTTCAGCGCGAACTTGGCCACCAGCGGCGCGAGGAAGGTGATCATGATCACCGCCAGCAGCGCGCCGATGAACGACGAGGTGAACGCCGTGGTGAGCGCCGCGCCCGCATTGCCCTGCTGCGCCATCGGGTAGCCGTCGAAGGTGGTGGCCACCGACCACGGCTCGCCCGGTATGTTGAACAGAATGGAGGTGATGGCACCGCCGAACAGCGCCCCCCAGTAGATGCACGACAGCATGATGATCGCCGAGGTGGGCGACATCGTGAACGTGAGGGGCAGCAGAATGGCCACGCCGTTGGCGCCGCCGAGCCCCGGGAGCACGCCGATCAGTACCCCCAGGATGATGCCGACGAACATCAGGCCGATGTTCATGGGGGTGAGGATCACCGAGAAGCCCTGCAGCAGGGCGCTGATTTCTTCCATTTCGCGTTTGCTCCGTGAAATTCAGTAGCCGAGGAATCGGAGGGGATCGAGGGCGCCCTTGAACAGCGGCACCTTGAACCACACCTCGAACATGAAGAAGAAAATCGTGTTGACGACCAGTGCCGCGATGACGCTCTTCACCCACGAGTACTTGCCGAGCAACACCATGAAGAGCGCGATGTAGATCGCCGACGCCAGGTACAGCCCGAGCAACGAGATGGCAAGCACGTAGACGATGGCCGGCAACAGCACCGAGAGCACGCGCTTGAGCTGCACCGAGTCGACGAAGATCTCGGTCTTCTTCTCTTTGCCGAGCAGCGCCTGGTACAGGATGCCGGCGCCGGAGATCGCGATGATCGCGCCAATGTAGAAGGGAAAGTAGCCCGAGCCGGGGCCGTCGCTGGTCCAGCCAGAGCCCAGCCTCTGGCTCTCGACGATGACTACAAGGCCTATTGCCAGCAGAACCGCCGCAACCACCGCCTCGACCACGTTGGTCGCTACGCCGGTGCGTGCCGCGCCTTCGGAATTCTCGTCGTGCTCCATGGAGACCTCATCGTTCGTGTGTATGTACCGGGAAAGAAACGAGAGAGCAGCGCCCCGCCCGCCGCCCTTGAGCCGGCGGCCGCGTCGTCAGGCAGGGAGCGCTGCAGGGCGCTCGATTGCTGCTACTTGCTGCTGGCCAGGAAACCGGCTTCGCTCATCAGCGTGCGGTGCGTGGCTTCCGCTTCGGTCAGCCACTTGGTGAAGGGTTCGCCCGTCATGAACGTCGGGTTGAACGCGCCCTTCTCCATGTATTCCTTCCAGTCGGGCGTGGCCGCGATCTTGGTCAAGAGGTCGACGTAGAAAGCGCGCTGCTCTGGCGTGACGCCCGGGGCCATGAAGATGCCGCGCAGCATCGTGTACTTGGTGGGAACGCCGGCTTCCTTGCAGGTGGGAATGTCGTTCCACGACTGCGTCTCGGTCACCTTGGCCTTGAACGGCATGCGCTCGTCGTCGAACACGCACAGCGCGCGCAGCTTGCCCGCACGCCACTGGGCCACTGCCTCGATCGGGTTGTTGACGGTCGACTGCACATGGCCGCCCACCAGCTGCACCGCCACCTCGCCGCCGCCCTTGAACGGCACGTAGATGAACTTGGTGCCGGTGGCCTTCTCGAGAGCCACGGTGATGATCTGGTCTTCCTGCTTGGAGCCGGTGCCGGCCATCTTGAACTTGCTCGGGCCCGCCGCCTTGGCTGCCGCGATGTACTCCGCGGCGCTCTTGTACGGCTGCTCGGCATTGGTCCACAGCACGAACTGGTCGAGCGCCAGCATCGCGACAGGCGTCATGTCCTTCCAGTTGAAGGGCACGCCGGTGGCCATGGGCGTGGTGAACAGATTCGACAGCGAGATGATGATCTTGTGCGGATCGCCCTTGGCTTCCTTCACCGCCAGAAAGCCCTCGGCGCCCGCGCCGCCCGACTTGTTGACGACGATGAGCGGCTCTTTCATGAGCTTGTACTTGATGACGATGCCCTGCAGCAGCCGGCCCATCTGGTCGGCGCCTCCGCCGGTGCCCGCTGGAATCACGAACTCCACCGGCTTGGCAGGCTCCCATGCTGCAGCTGGTGCGGTGGCCGCGAGTGCCAGCATGGCAGCGGTAAAGACTTTGGCCCGGCAAGCGTGGGCACGCGAAAAGAAGTTCTTCATCATGTTGTCTCCTGTGTAAGGGTGCGCTCTATTTTTTAAAGAATCTGAGCCGAGATGCGAACAGGGCAGATGGTGCGCGCAGCACGAACATCGCTTGCTTGACCATGGTCAACTTTTCAAAGATTTTGTCTTGGGGTTAGCCCGCGCCGTGTGGTTGGACGGGCTGCGCAAGCGAGGCGCGCGGAGCCCACTCCTGGTGCCCGCGGTGCCCATTCCCCCGGCTCCAGCGTGTATTCGGGTAAACCCTAGAATAGAGGGGTCTACCCACTCACCAGATCCAGGAGTCCCCTTTATGTCTACCCTTGACCGATCGTCCAGCGCGAGCACATTCGGCAGTGGCTTGGCTGGCGCGCTCAAGGCGCTTGCGGAAGAAGCAAGCGTGCTCGTTCAGGCCTTGCTGAGCCCAGGCAAGATCATCAGCGAGGTCGAAGAAATGCGCGCCCTGCAAACGCGCGCCGACCGCATCGAAGCCTCCGACCCGGCGCGCGCAGCCGTGCTGCGCTGGCACGCCTCGCGCGTCGGCCTGCGCTGAGCGCTGCCGCCCCCAAGCAGGGGGCAGTTCGAGCCGCAAGCGAACTGGTAAAGTTCGGGCCGTCCACCGCGTCTTCGTAGTTCAATGGATAGAACGGGGTCCTCCTAAGACTCAGATACAGGTTCGATTCCTGTCGAAGGCACCACCGCACCGCGAAGTTCAGGTCGCCTCGAACGCCGGCCTGAAAACCCCCGCCGCGAAATCCGCGAGCGTCGTCGGGGTGATCTCGGTAGGGCCCTTGTCGTACTCGCCGTCCAAGCGCCCCAAAGAGAAGGCCGCGCTCATTTCCTCCAGCTGCGCGGCGGCGCTCGCCGAGAAGCCCTGTTGCATCAGCGCCGCCTTGGCTTGCTCCGGATCGGATTGAACATACGCGAGGTCCGGCCTGCCGATGGCCTTGCCGAGCAGCGCCGTCGCTTCCTTCATCGTGTAGAGGCTTGGCGCGCGCAAATGGAGAACACGCTTGCCCTTGCCCGAAGGCGTGCGCAACTCGCGCGCGATGACTTGCGCGATGTCGGCTGTTGCCACCATCGGCAGCGGTGAATCGGGCGCGGTCATGTCCGCATACGCGCCGATGCTGCGGATCATCTCTATCGCGGCCAAGTGGTTCTCGAAGAAGTAGCCGGGCCGCACGTGCAGAACATTCACGCCAGCGAGTTGGTTGAGGCGCTGCTCCTGCCGATGCAGGCCCGCGATCGGTCCGGTTCCCGAGCTCACATGCGCGCCGACGCTGCTGAGATTCACGACGCGTTTCACCTCGGCCGCGGCGATTGCGCGCGTGATGGCATCGCCCAGTCGATCTTGCTCGGCAAGCAAATCGCCCGCTGCGTAGTCGGTAGGGATCATCGTGTACACGGCCGTGGCGCCGGCGAATGCGCGGGCCAGGAAGCCCGCATCGCCGATGTCGCCGGCCGCAATGTCCGCGCCCGCAGCCTTCAGGGAAGCGAGCGATCCCGCATTGCGGCCGACGACGCGTACGGCCGTGCCTTGTGCGAGCAGCAGTGCCGCGGCTTTGGAGGTGATGTTGCCGTTGGAGCCGAGAAGTACATACATGGCGGTTCCCTTCATGGGTGAGGTTGCGATGGGTGCCATGGTGCGCGTTGCGGTTGTTTCCAGAAAGCGCCTGCGAGAGAATTCATTGTCCAGCTGTGGAGAACAATCGCATGAAGGCTCCCGCCATCTCCTTCGGCCGCCTGGCGGCCTTCGTCGCGGTCGCCGAGGCCGGCACCTTCACCGCCGCCGCAGGCCGCCTGAACACGACCAAGTCCGCGGTGAGCCAGGCGGTGGCGTTGCTCGAGCGGGAGTTGGGCACGCAGCTGTTGCAGCGATCCACGCGCAAGCTCGCCATCACCGAAGCAGGGGCTTCGTTTCTCGCTGATTGCCGTGAGCTGCTGGCCGGCGCAGAGGCCGCAATGGAGCGGGCACGCACCGGGCACGCCCAACCTTCGGGTACGTTGAGGCTCACCAGCCCGCAAGCATCCACCGGCATGGTCGCGAGCTGGATCGCGGCGTATAGCGAACGCTATCCGGCAATGCGCGTGGACTATGTGCCCACGGACCGCAAGCTCGATGTGATTGCCGAGCACTTCGACCTCACGATCCGCGTCGGGCCAATGGCCGATTCCGGTCTTCGCGCGGTGGTGCTCGAGGAACTCGGGCTTTGGACTGTCGCGGCGCCCAGCTATCTCGCCCGCCATGGCACGCCGCGCAAACCTGCGGATCTCGCGGGGCACGAGTGGATTGCGCTGTCGCTGCTGCCGGCTCCGTGGTCGATCGACCTTGAGCGCGGCGGACGAAAGGTGCGTGTGAAGCTGCGCGGATCAATCTCTGCGGCGAGCACGGACGCCGTGCTGCAACTGGTGCGCCAGGGCGCGGGCATTTCTTTTTTTCCCAGTACGGCAAACGTCCGCGCCGAGGTGGAAGCCGGGCGCCTTGTTCGACTTTTTCCTGGCTGGGCATCGGGTCGCATGTTTCTGTACGCGGCCTATCCGGGCAACATCGCTCCTCCCGCAAAGACGCGCGCGTTCATCGACCTTGCGAAGGAAGCGGTGCGATCTCGCAGCAAAGGACAAGAGTCCTGACAGTTCTCCCGTCAGCTTGGGGCGCTACTTGCCTTCGAGATGCCGAGCGCCTATTCCGGCGCAGCCGACGTCCGCAAGGCCGGCGACGATGCCTGTTGCTGGCTCTGCACCGGGCCGACGAACGAGACCGGTCCGGGCTCGCCTTGCGTCCTGCGCCTAATGCCTCGTACGAGGTGGCGCGGCAGGTGGTGGGTTCTTCTCAACTGCTCCAGCGCCTCGCTGCGCGCTGGTTCCGACACCGGTAGAAACATCTGCAATACGCTCATGATGTCATCCCGTGAGGCCAGAAAAAGAATGTGGCTGGCTCGCAGTGATCGGAGCGCAGCTTCAGGTTTCAGCGGCCTCTGGCGTGGTCGCAGGAGGCGCATTATGGGCGCACTGCGCCGGCACGCCACTACAGCCACGCGGGCAGTAGTGTTGCTGTGTTTTCTCAGCTGCCGGAGCCTTCGCGCCGGGCACTCTCTTCTGCGGCGCGGCGGCGCGCACGCCGCATGACCAGCTCAGTGGCCCGTTGCAGCGCCCGCAGCTGAAAGGTGACATCGTGAATTTCGCCGACGAGGCCGAATTGCTTGCAGGCGTCGATGCGATCGGCGGCGGCGGCGCGCCAGTCCACAGGCGCCGAGGCTCCTTTCGGAGCAACGAGGTGCATCAGTTCGGCGACGCAGGCGGTCACCTCGTCGGCGGCTGCTCTCAGCGCTGATGTCGCTGTATCGACATCGCTGTCGCGCTTCATCATTGCGTCCTGGACGGTGATGCGCACAGGCGGTCTCGGGCGCCTCTGCGTGCTTCGCTCATGCATTTTCTTGTTCACGGCATTCGATTCCGAAAGGGAGTTCATTGCGCTGGTGGTGAGCAGCACCGGCGGGCGATCCACCGGCTTGAAGTTGCGCATGCTACTGCCATTGGCCTGACGAGGCTTCGGACGGCCGGAGTCACTTCCCTGAAACGCGTGCACACGCATGTTTCTTGGCAGTCACTGTGTGGAGCAGAGCGAGCGCAGCAAGGGCAAAGGCCAGGAATCGGCCGGCTGACCGCCGGCGCGGCCGTGCGCCGGGACCGTGGACGCCCGGCCTACGTGTGTAGGCACTTGCCCACGCGCATGAACTGACTTCTCCCGCAAGCCGCCGCCGCAGCAGCGTTCAACCTGCAATCAAGCTCGCAAGGGCACCCGCCACCCGCCCTTGTGCGGCTTCACATTGCGGTTCCTCCTCACGGCGCATTCGTGCGTCGTTAAGCGCTCCTTCGGGAGCGCTTTTTTTAGGAGCCGTGTTTCATTCAGTATGTTTCGCGGCGCAATTGCTGCACGTCTTCATGCAGCGACTGCGCCCAGGCGCGGCGCTCGCGGCCCAGCGAGGACTGCGGCTCGCCGAAGCGCACGATGGCCAGGAGGGGCGGTGCGCGCAGCGTGTTCCAGAGCGAGGTCAGCAGGTTGTCGTCGTCGATGTAGCGCGGCGCCTGGCTGGTTTCGCCGGTGGCCGCATCGGCAAAGCGCAGCGCGGCGGGCAGCACCGGCGCGCCCGACGAGATGGCGGCCTGCAGCAGGTTGGCGTGAAAGGGCAGCAGCCCCCTGCCGTCGCTGGTGGTGCCTTCGGGGAACACGCCGATGCGGTCGCCGCCCTGCAGGGCCTCGGTCATGTGGTGCACCACCCGCAACGCATCGCGCCGCCGTTCACGCTCGATGTAGAGCGAACCGGCGCCCGTGGACAGTGTGCCGATCAGCGGCCAGTGCTTTACGCCCGCCTTGGAGACAAAGCGCACATGGCAGGCGGCATGAATGGCGGTGATGTCGAGCCAGGACAGATGGTTGCAGATGAGCAGCACCGGCCCCTTGGCGGGCGGCGTGCCCTGCACCTTGAGCATGACGCCCATGATCTCGAGCAGGCGCCGCGACCACTGCTGCACCCGCAGGTTGCGCTCCTCCTGCGACAGCCGCGGAAAGGTGAAGCGGATCGTCCACCAGCCGCCCAGCGCGTGCCCAACCGCATGCAGCAGGCGCCAGCAGGCCTTCAGCGAATGAACCATCGAGACGTGCGCCCTCTTCTTCTCTTCAGCCGTGGACCACGCGGCCCGCAACCAGCGTGTGGCGGGCACGCCCCTGCAGCGGGTAGCCCGCGAAAGGCGTGTGCTTGCCCTGGCTCTTGAGCGCATCGGGCTGCACCTGCCATTCGAGGGCCGGATCGAACACGCACAGGTCGGCCACGCCGCCCTCGGCCAGGCGGCCGATGCCGGTGCCCGCATCGGCGGCGGCCAGCAGCCGCGCGGGCGCGGAGGTAACCACCTCCAGCGCGCGCGCAATGCCGGCCCCGCTGCGCTCGCCCCATTGAAGCGCCAGCGGCAGCAGCAGCTCGAGCCCGGTTGCGCCCGGTTCGGCTTCGGCAAAAGGCAGCGTCTTGGCGTCGGCCTCGACCGGCGTGTGGTCGGACACCAGCGCGTCGATGGTGCCGTCGGCCAGCGCGGCCGAGAGCGCATCGCGGTCGCCCTGCTGGCGCAGCGGCGGGTTCAGGCGCGCGCGGCTGTCGAAGAAGCCGATGTCGGTGTCGGCCAGGTGCAGCGAATTGATGCTCACGTCGCAGGTGAGCGGCAGGCCTTGCGCCTTGGCTTCGCGCACCAGCGCCGCGCCGCGGGCGCTGGAGATGCGGCACAGGTGCACGCGCGCGCCCGTGCTCTTCATGAGCTCGATGATGGTGAAGATGGAAATGGTCTCGGCCGACACCGGCACCCCGGAAAGACCGAGCCGCGTGGCGAGCGGGCCGCTGGCCGCCACGCCCTTGCCCAGGTCGCGGTCCTGCGGCCGCAGCCACACGGTGTAGCCGAAGGTGCTTGCATAGAGCAGCGCACGCTGCAGCACCTGCGTGTCCGCAAGGGGCACGTCGGCCTGGCTGAAGCCGATGCAGCCGGCCTCGGTGAGCTCGGCCATCTCGGTGAGCACGCCGCCGGCCAGGCTGCGCGTGAGCGCACCCAGCGGAAACAGGCGCGCGCCCTGCAGCTTCTCGGCGCGGAACTTGAGCATTTCGACCAGGCCGGGTTCGTCGAGCACCGGATCGGTGTCAGGCGGGCACACGAGGCTGGTGACGCCGCCCGCAATGGCGGCGGCCATTTCGCTTTCGAGCATGCCCTCGTGCTCGTAGCCGGGCTCGCGCAGGCGCGCGGCCAGGTCGACGAGGCCGGGCGCGACGACGCAGCCCGCGGCATCGATGGTGCGTTCGGCCTTGAAGCTGGCCGGCACGCTGCCGATGCTGGCGATCTTGCCGTCGGCAATGGCGATGTCGGCTTTCTTGTCGGTGCCCGATGCGGGATCGACCACGCGGCCGTTGGTGATGAGAGTGTTCATGCTTCGTTCCCTGCCACGATGCTCATCACGGCCATGCGGACCGCAATGCCGAAGGTGACTTGCGGGAGGATCACACTCTGTCTGCCGTCGACCACGGCCGAATCGATTTCCACGCCGCGGTTGATGGGGCCCGGGTGCATCACGATGGCGTCCGGCTTGGCCAGCTGCAGCTTCTCGGGCGTGAGGCCGTAGGTCTTGAAGAACTCCTGCGATGAGGGCAGCAGCGCGCCGCTCATGCGTTCGTTCTGCAGGCGCAGCATGATGATGACGTCGCAGTCCTTGATGCCCTCTTCGAGCGTGTGGCACACGCGCACGCCCATGCCCGCCATGTCGCCCGGCACGAGCGTCTTGGGGCCAACCACGCGCACTTCGGCGCAGCCCAGCGTGGTCAGCGCATGGATGTCGGAGCGCGCCACGCGCGAATGCAGCACGTCGCCGACGATGGCGACCGTGAGGTTCGCAAAGTCCTTCTTGTAATGGCGGATCGTGTACATGTCGAGCAGCCCCTGCGTGGGGTGCGCGTGGCGCCCGTCGCCGGCGTTGACCACGTGCACATGCGGTGCCACGTGCTGCGCAATGAGGTACGGCGCGCCCGACTCGCTGTGGCGCACCACGAACAGGTCCGCGGCCATTGCGCTCAGGTTGGCAATGGTGTCGAGCAGCGACTCGCCCTTGGTGGCCGAGGAGCGCGCGATGTCGAGGTTGATGACGTCGGCCGACAGGCGCTTGGCCGCGATCTCGAAGGTGGTGCGGGTGCGCGTCGAGTTCTCGAAGAACAGGTTGAACACGCTCTTGCCGCGCAGGAGCGGCACCTTCTTCACCTCGCGGTCGCTCACGCTCGTGAAGTTGGCAGCGGTGTCCAGGATGTGCGTGACGATGTCTTTGGGCAGGCCCTCGATCGACAGCAGGTGAATCAGTTCGCCGTTCTTGTTGAGTTGCGGATTTCGCTTGTAGAGCATCAGCGGTTCTCCTCCACCTTGAGGCTGAACGCCCCGTCGTCTGCGCGGGCCAATGCGAGCAGCTGCGTATCGGGCAGCGTGAGTTTCGCGGCGGCAAAATCGGCCGCCACCGGCAGCTCGCGTCCACCGCGATCAACCAGCACCGCAAGCCGCACGCAGGCCGGGCGGCCGAAGTCGAACAGCTCGTTGAGCACCGCGCGAATCGTGCGGCCGGTGTAGAGCACGTCGTCCAGCAGCAGCACGTCGGCGCCGTTCACGTCGAAGGGAAGCGCGGTCTGCGCGCTGGCCGAAAGGCCGCGGCGCGCGAAGTCGTCGCGGTGCATGGCTGACGAAATGACGCCGGGCGCACCGGCAAGGCCCAGGTCTTTTTGCAGCCGCTCGACCAGCCAGGCGCCGCCGGAGGTAATGCCCACCAGTTTCGTTTCTGTGCGCATCAGCGTTTTCACGCCGGCCAGCAGATCCAGATATAGCAATTCGGCGTCAGGAACGACAGGGCTCACGATGATGGCTCCAGGACAAGGCAAGGGGAAAGGCAAATGCGGGGAACACCGTGGAACCGGCTTTGCCGGGCCACCGGTGTTGCCCCCGGTGAGGGGGAGGGAGAAGCGACACGAAGTGCGCGAAGCCTGGGGGAGAGCTTCATTGTTGGAGACTCCTCAAAAATTGTTCCAGGATGATGCAGGCCGATGCAGCATCGGCATCGCGCGCGCCGGAAGCCAGCGCCTCTGTGGTGCTGTATCGCTCGTCGACCTCGAACACCTGGAGGTTGAAACGGCCGCGCAGCTGGCGCGCAAACTTCTGCGCGCGGCGGGTGTTCTCGTGGGGGGCGCCGTCGGGGTGATACGGCACACCGACCACCAGCGCGTCGGGCTGCCATTCCTTGATGCGCGCCTCGACCTGCGCAAAGCGCGCATCGCCCTCGGCCTTGATGGTGGCCTGCGGGGTGGCGGCGCCCAGCAGGCGGTTGCCGCTTGCGACGCCGGTTCGCTTCAGGCCGAAGTCGAAGGCCAGGAAGCTCTGGAAATGGGGGGGAACGGCAACGGAAACAGGAGAAGCGGAGGGAACGGGAGCGTCTGGCATGGCAGCGGCCATCACGCGTGTCCCGCTTCCGGCGACAGTTTCCAGGCCTCCAGGCCCAGCAGCATCAGCGCCTTGTCGTAGCGCTGCTCGATGGGCGTGTCGAAGATCACGGCCGGATCGGCGCTCACGGTGAGCCAGCTGTTTTCAGCCAGTTCCGATTCGAGCTGGCCCTCGCCCCAGGCCGAGTAGCCGAGCGAAACCAGCACCTTGCGCGGCCCGGCGCCGGTGGCCAGGGCCTCCAGCACGTCCTTGGAGGTGGTCATTTCAAGGCCGCCGGGAATGGTCATGGTCGAGGCGTAGACCGACTCCTCGGGCTTTTCGGCATGGGAGAACACCGGCTCGTGCAGCACGAAGCCTCGCTCGGTTTGCACCGGGCCACCCTGGAAAACCGGGGCGTCGCCGAGTTCGGGGCGCGCCAGGTGGAGCTCGATCTTCTCGAACAGCACCTTGAGGTTGATGTCGCTGGGCTTGTTGATCACAAGCCCTAGCGCACCGCGTTCGCTGTGCTCGCAGAGGTAGACGACGCTGCGGTTGAAAGTTTTATCTTCCATCCCCGGCATCGCGATCAGAAAGTGATGCGTGAGGTTCATCGGGGCAGAATCGGAAGCCATATGCCGCCGATTTTACTGGCCGTCGACAAGACCTATCCCAAAGGGCTCATGTGGTTTCGCCGCGACCTGCGCGTCGACGACAACGCGGCGCTCTACCACGCCCTGCGGGCTTGCCGCCAGGTGGTGTGCGTTTTCGTGTTCGACCGGGCCATTCTGGACCCCCTGCCCCGCGCCGACCGCCGGGTGGAATTCATCCGCGAGTCGCTCGTGGAGCTCGATGCCGAGCTGCAGGACCTGAGTGGCGGGCTGATCGTGCGCCACGCCGCCGCGGTCGACGAAATTCCGGCGCTGGCGCACGCACTGGACGTGCAGGCTGTGTTCGCCAACCGCGACGACGAGCCCGACGCGCTCGCGCGGGATGCCCAGGTGCTCGGCGCGCTGGCCAATGCGGGCGTGGCTTTTCACACCTACAAGGATTCGACCGTTTTCGACCGCGACGAGGTGATGACCAAGACCGGCCAGCCCTACACGGTGTTCACGCCCTACAAGCGGGCCTGGCTGGCCAAGGTGGACTCGTTCTTTCTCAAGTCGTACCCGGTTCGGGCCTATGCCGACGCGCTGGCCGCCCCGCCCGAGGCCTGGCGCGCGCCGGTGCCCTCGCTCGAGGAAATCGGCTTTCAGCAAACCAACCTTTCCGAGCTCGAGATTCCCACGGGCACCCAAGGGGCGGCGGCGCTGTTCGAAGACTTTTTCCAGCGCATCGACCGCTACGATGCGGCGCGCAATTTTCCGGCCGTGCGGGGGCCGAGCTACCTGGGCGTGCACCTGCGCTTCGGCACGGTGTCGATCCGGCAGGTGGCGGGGGTGGCGCACCAGCTTTCGCTGCAGGGCGATACGGGCGCGGCGACCTGGCTCAGCGAGCTGATCTGGCGGGAGTTCTACTTCCAGATCCTGGCGCACTTCCCGCACGTGCATTCGGGCGGCGAATCGAAGAGCTTTCGCCCCGAGTACGACAAGATCCAGTGGCACCACGGCAAGCACGCCGACCAGCTGTTCGAGGCCTGGTGCCAGGGCCGCACCGGCTACCCGCTGGTGGACGCGGCCATGCTGCAGATCAACCAGAGCGGCTACATGCACAACCGCCTGCGCATGGTGACGGCAAGCTTTCTCTGCAAGGACCTGGGGCTGGACTGGCGGCGCGGCGAGCGCTACTTTGCGCTGCACCTGAACGACTTCGAGTTGGCTTCGAACAACGGCGGCTGGCAGTGGGCAAGCTCCAGCGGCTGCGATGCGCAGCCCTACTTCCGCATCTTCAACCCCGTCACGCAGAGCGAGCGCTTCGATCCCGAGGGCAAGTTCATCCGCCGCTACCTGCCGCAACTGGCGGGGCTGTCGAATGCCGCGATCCACTCGCCCTGGACGGCCTCGCCTGTGGAGCTGGAAGCGGCGGGCATCAAGCTCGGCGAGACCTATCCCAGGCCGGTGGTGGACCACGCCGAGGCGCGCGAGAAAACGCTGCAGCGCTACGGCGCGGCGCGGGCGAAGGCGCTGCAAAAGTAAAGGGGCCCGGCGGGCCCCTTTACCGGTCGAGCTCCGGAGAGCTTCAAGCCGCTGCGGCCAATGCCGGCTCGCTCGTGTACGCACGCACCAGGCGCAGCAGCTCGTCTTCCGAGTAGGGCTTGCCCAGGTAGTGGTTCACGCCCAGCGTGCGCGCGTAGTCGCGGTGCTTCTCGGCGATGCGTGAGGTGATCATGATGATCGGCAGGCCGGCCATCGACTCGTCCGCGCGGATGTTGCGGGCCAGGTCGAAGCCGTCCATGCGCGGCATCTCGATGTCGGACAGCACCACCGCCGGCCGCTCCTGCTGCAGCCGCTCGAGCGCCTGCAGGCCGTCGGCCGCGAGCGACACGCGATAGCCTTCGCGCTGCAGCAGGCGCTGCGTCACGCGGCGCACGGTAATCGAGTCGTCGACCACCAGCACCAGCGGAACCTGCGGCACCGGCGGAGCCAGCATCGGCAACGGCTCCTGCGGGGCGCCTTGGTCGGCTTCGGCCGATCCGGCCTGCGCGGACACGGCCAGCGCGGCGGCCTGACGCATGCGCGCCTGTTCGCCGTGGACCGCGGCCAGCGCCACCGGGTTGTAGATCAGCGCCACCGCGCCGGAAGCCAGCACCGAGATGCCGGCCAGACCCGGCAGGCGCGCGAGTTGCGGCCCGAGGTTCTTGACCACGACTTCCTGGTTGCCCAGCACTTCGTCCACGTGCAGGCCCACGCGCTGTGCCGCGCTTCGCACGATCACGACGGTGTTGTTCTTGCTGGTGGGATGCTCGCTGCGCGCCGAGGCCTGCAGCAGCGCGCCGGCCCAGTAGAACGGCACCTGTTCGCTGCCGAACGGATGGCTGTTGTGCAGGTAGGCGGCTTCGAGCTCGGTGCTGCTCACGCGCTGCACCAGCTCTACCAGGTTGGACGGCACCCCGATCGACACCTCGCCGGCGCGCAGCATCACCACGTGCGTCACCGCGGTGGTGAGCGGCAGCACCAGCTTGAAGGTGGTGCCCCGTCCGGCCGTGCTGTGCGTTTCGATACGGCCGCCGAGCGCCGCGATCTGCGCGCGCACCACGTCCATGCCGATGCCGCGGCCCGCCAGTTCGGACACCTGCCCCGCCGTGGAGAAGCCGGGCTTGAAGATCAGCTCGGTGGCTTCTTCGGGCGAGAGTTCCTGGCCCGGCTCGAGCAGGCCCAGCGTGCGGGCACGCTCGGCAATGCGCTTGTGGTCCAGGCCGGCGCCGTCGTCGCGGAAGCTCACCGAGACGTCGTTGCCTTCGTGGTGCAGGTCGATCACGATCAGGCCGTGGGCGTCCTTGCCGGCCTTTTCGCGGGCGGCCGGGTCTTCGATGCCGTGCGCCACGCAATTGCGCAGCAGGTGCTCGAAGGCGGGCGTCATGCGGTCGAGCACGCCGCGGTCCATCTCGATGGAGCCGCCGACGATGTCCAGGCGCACCTGCTTGCCGGTGTCTTTCGACGCCTGGCGCACCACGCGGTAGAGGCGGTCGGAAATGCCTTCGAACTCCACCATGCGCGTGCGCAGCAGGCCTCGCTGCAGTTCGCGCGTCTGGCGTGCCTGCACGCTCAGGTCGTCTTCCGTGGCCTGCACCGTCTTTTGCAGCGTGCGCTGCACGGTGGCCACGTCGTTCACCGACTCGGCCATCATGCGCGTGAGTTCCTGCACGCGGGTGAAGCGGTCGAACTCGAGCGGGTCGAAGCTCTGCTGCGAATCCTTGGCTTGCGCCAGGCGGGACTGCATCTGGCTTTCGGCCTGCACTTCGATGTCGCGCAGCTGCTGGCGCAGGCGGTCCAGGTTGCCCGTCAGGTCGGAGAGCGAACCGCGTAGCTGGCCCAGTTCGGCCTCGAGGCGCGAACGCGTGATGATGACCTCGCCGGTCTGCGCCACCAGGCGGTCGAGCAGCTGGGTGCGGATGCGAACGGCCTGGGTAGACGCGGTGCGCAAAGGAGCGAGCAGCGCCGGAGCCGGACGTGGCAGGAGCGACGGCACGGCGGCCGTTTCCACGGCATCGGTGTTCTGGTCGCCGCCAGCGGCAATCTCGTCGTTGGCAGGCACGCCGGCTTCGGCGGCAACCTGCACCAGCTGAACGCCCGGCTGGGCAGCGGTTGCCGCCACCACGAGCTGGGCCACTTCGGCCTGGGTGGCATCGTCCGCCGCGCGCAACGCGTCGAAGGTCGACTGCAGCGAATCGAGTCGCGTGAGCAGTTTTTCGATCTCGGCCCGATCGGCACCGCCCTGGGTACCCAGGATTTCGATCTCCGACTCCATGCGGTGCGCCCGCTCGCCAAGGCGCATGGCGCCGGCCAGCCGGGCACTGCCCTTGAGCGTGTGCAGCGTGCGCAGCACCGAGGCGCGGGGCGCGTTGTCGTCAGGGTGGTGCGCCCACTGGCGCAGCGCCTGGCCGAGCTGCGGCAGCAGTTCCGCGGCTTCTTCCTCGAAGATCGGGAACAGGTCGATGTCGACCGCATCGGCCACGTCGATCGCGTCTTCGGAGTCATCCAGCGCCACGTCGGCAACGCTGTCGGTGGCCACCATGTGCTGCAGCGGCCGCACGTCGGCACGGGCGGCAGCCTCGGCCGGCATCGGTGCGGCGGCAATGTCGCGCAGCGCCTGCAGCGTTCCTTCGGAGGGCTCGCGCAGGAAGCCCACGGCAAACTGGTGCAGCAGCCGGCGCAGCTCGTCGGCCGCGGCAACCAGTACCACGCCCTGCTCGCGCGTACCGCTGCCCTGCATTTGCAGATGCTGCAGCGCGGCTTCGAGCAGGCGGGCCATGCCCGACAGGCTGTGGAAACCGACCGTTGCCGAACTGCCGGCCAGCGAATGCGCCAGCGCGACGGTCGAATCGGACAAGCGTTCGTGCGATTCGAGCGCCCACTCGCCAACTTCGGTGGCCAGTTGCCTGGACCATTCGTCAGCTTCGTTGAGGTAGACGTTGTAGAGCGCAATGCCGATGCGCAGCGGTCCGATGACCTTGACCTGGTCGTCGGCGCCGGAGGACGCAGCGGCTTCGGCGGGTTCCTGCACCTGGGCGTCAGGCTCGGGTCCGGGTTCGGATTGATGCGCTTCTTCGGCAGCTGTAACCGTGTCCGCAACCGCCACCGGCGGCTCGACCGGCCCAGGCGCTGCCGCAGGCGTTTCGTCCACGGCTGCAACGGGTTCTTCCGGCGCCAGCAGGAACGCCGGTTCGGTAACCGCGGGCTCATCTTCCACCGGCTCGGCCGCAGGCTCGCTCTCCTTGGCCTGCAAGGGCTCGGGTGCCCAGTCCAGGTCGGGCAGTGCCACGGGCGTTTGCAGCAGCTCAGGCGTGGCGACCGGCGCGGGTTCTTCGGCGGGTTCGGCGGCAAATTGAGCGGCGGACGGTGCGGGCTCTGCCTTTTCGGGCGCCAGGAAATCGAAATCTCCGCTGCCGGTCAGCACTTCGAAGGACTCTTCCGGGCTCGGCTTGGTTTCGAAGTCGAGGAAGTCGGTCGAAGCGAAATCGTCGTCGGTTTCGTGCTTCGCGGATTGCTCCAGCACCTGCGGCGGCAATTCGAAGTCCGGGGCGGGCGCGGCGGCTGGCGATGCGACGGGTGACAGCGCCAGATCTGGCAAGCCGCGCAGTTCCGAAAGCTCGGGCAACTCCGGCAGTTCCGGCATCGGCAGGGGAGCGGCCACGGGCGGCTCCGCGGCAATATGGCGCGCGGCCACCGCAAGGGCGTCCGCATCGATGCGTGGCGGCGCGGTCGGCACGGGTTCGCCGGCCAGCAACGCGTTGGCCACGCGGCTGAAATGCGACGACTGCCAGCTGTGCTGGGCGCCCGACGCAATGGCTTCGACCCATTCGCTGAATTCGCCGAGCGCATTGCGCGTGGCGGAAAGCAGCTCGGGCGTAGCGTCGCGCTGGTCGGCCAGCCAGGTGTTGAGCACCTGCTCGAAGGACCAGGCGGCGTCGCCGAAGTCGGTGAGACCGACCATGCGCGAGCTGCCCTTGAGCGTGTGGAACGCACGGCGCAGGATGGTGAGTTCTTCGGTGTCGTCGGGGTGGCCGCCAAGCTCGTCGATGGCGGCCAGGCCGTTCTGCACCACTTCGCGGGCCTCGTCGAGGAAGATGTTCTGCAGGTCGTCTTCTTCGAGCTCGGTCACCTCGGTGTCGGGCAGCGCCGCGGGACCGGTGATCTTGTTCGTCCAGCTGTCGGCCTTGCGGCTGAATTCCTCGATGGGCGACACCTTCGCCTTGCGGTTGGGCGTGGCCAGCGCGGCCAGCTTCGAGGCGATCTGTGCATCGACCTCCTCGATGCTGAGCACGGCTTCAGCGCCGGCAGGCTTGTCGTCCGCCACCGCGGCATCGGCGGCATCGCTGTCCGCGGCCTGGCGGCCCATCAGCGGCTTGAGCTCGCCGGCTTCGGCGTCGAACACGAACAGGCGCTTGGCCAGCGCCGGCTGGTAGCCCAGCATGTCGATCAGGAAGCCGAGCGCGCCCAGGTTGTTGCCCAGCGCATCGAAGCTGTGCATTTCCTCGACGGGCGATGCGTTGCCCACGAGCATCTGCTCGACGTCGTCGCGCATGCGCTGCACGGTGTGCGCGGCCTGCTCGAGGCCCAGCACCGAGAACACGCCGCGCATTTGCAGCAGCTGGCTCGGCACGGTGCGCAGCAGCGCCTTTTCGGTCGGGCGGCGGAAGTACTGGTCGAGCGACTTTTCAAGTTCGCTCAGGTGGCTGCGCAGCTCGTCGACCACGGTGCCCATGGTCTGGCGATCGCTCACGCGGCGATACAGGTCTTCCATCCAGGGCTCGAGAGGCTCCGAATGGCCGCCCGCGCGCACGCGCTCGATGCGGCCGGCCAGCTGCAGGGTACGGGAGGTGAGCTGCGGATCGCTGGGGTCCAGGTCTTCGAGCGCGGCTTCCAGGTAGAGCACCGAGGTGGCGACTTCCATCGCGAGTTCGGTGTCGGGCGCCTGTCCGGTGCGCACGGAGGCTTCGACCGCGTGCGTCAGCGCTTGCACCATCGGCAGGCTCGGCGGATGCAGCTTCTGCAGCGATTCGCCCAGCTGCGCAAAGGTGTCGGCCACCTGGCGCGTGCGGGTGATGTCGCCGCCCGAAAGCGCCGACCACATTTCCTTGGCGGTTTCGATGCGCTTGCGGGCTTGCGTGAGCACCAGCGGATCGAAGCGGCCGAACTGCTCGACGCTGTAGTTGATGTACGGCTCGCTCGCAACGCCCCAGGCGCTGCGCACGGTGCGCAGCGTGGCGGCGTCGTCGCAGCCGGTAGGCACGGCCTGCGCGCAGAAGAACAGCAGGTCCTGGCCGAGCCGGTCGGACACGGTGCTGTCGCCGCGTGCCAGCGTGGCGTATTGCAGCAGCACGCGCGAGGCGGCGCGCTTGACGTACGAATCGGCGGGAATCAGCTCGAGCGCCAGGGCCTCGAAGAAGCCCGCGGCCAGGGTCCAGAAGCTCGCGACGCGGGGCAGCAGCGCGCCGCGTCCGAGCCCCAGGCAAAGGGCGTGCAGCCGGCGAGCGGCCTGCGCGTCGCCGGTCTTGACCAACTGCAGCACTTCGCGGTCGAGCCGCGAACGCACCGCCGGGTCATAGGCCAATGCGGCCTGGGTGAGCGCGGGACGGACTTCGACCCAGCGCCAGGCAATGCTCCACAGGTCCGCCGGGTGAACGCGCTCGTTGCCGACCAGTTCGAGCACATCGCGGTACTGCGGAAACAGCGCCACCGACGACACGGGCTTGCCGGCCAGCAGCGCGTTGAGGAAATCGACGACGGCAAAGCCGGCGCGTTCGATCTTCACGACCGCGCTCTCGGTGCAGCGCTGCGGTTCGGCAATGAAGCCCTGGACCGCGAATTCGATGGAGCCGAGCACCAGCGCCGGAGCGGTGTTGCCCACCATCTGCAAGGCACCGACGGACTGGTGCAGTTGCTGGCGAGCCATTTGCAGCGGGCCGCTCTCGAGCTCCGAGGTATTGCCCACGTCGCGCACAAAGCGACGCAGCGACTTGGCAACGCTGTCGAGGGATTTCTGGATTTCTCCCAGAACCCAGGCCAGCGGCCCAAGGTCTTCGGTGGCCGGCACGTTGCCAGCGAGGGGGGCCGTGGCAGGGGTTTGAATCGACACGTTGGATGCTCGCCGTTCTTATCTCTTGTCAGGCAATTTTGAAACGGGCGACGGAGCGGCGCAGTTCTTCGGCCATCTGCGAAAGCTCGCGCACCTGCTGGGCGGTGGTACGGGTACCTTCTCCGGTCTGCTCGGTCACCGCAAAAATGTGCTGGATGTTGGCAGCCACCACGTTGGCCGAATCGGCTTCGCGGGAGGCGGATTGCGAAATCTGTTCAATCAGTTCTGCAAGGCGGCGCGACACGCGGTCAATCTCCGTCAGTGCGGTACCGGCATTGTCGGACAGCTTGGCCCCTTCGACCACACCCTGCGTGGAACGCTCCATGGCGCCCACCGCATCCTGCGTGTCGGTCTGAATGGCCTTCACCAGCGCCGAAATCTGGCGCGTGGCGTCTGCGGAGCGTTCGGCCAGCCGTTGCACTTCTTCCGCCACCACCGAGAAGCCGCGACCGGCTTCACCGGCCGATGCGGCCTGAATGGCGGCGTTCAGCGCCAGCACGTTCGTCTGTTCGGTAATGTCCGAGATCAGCTCGGTGATTTCGCCGATCTCCTGCGAGGATTCGCCCAGGCGCTTGATCCGCTTGGAGGTTTCCTGAATCTGGTCGCGGATGGAGTTCATACCGCCGATGGCGTTCTGCACAGCCTGCAGGCCCGACGATGCGGCTTGCAGCGACTGGCGCGCCACCGTGGCGGACTCTTGCGCTTGCGACGACACGCCGTTGATTCGCTCGGCCATGGTCAGCACCGACTGGCCGGTTTCGCGAATTTCGCGCAGCTGTTCGGTCGAGGCGGCGAGCAGTTCGGTCGAGGTGCTTTCCACCTGCGACGTCGTCTGTGCCACGCGGGTTGCCGTGTTCTGCACGTTGCCCACCAGCAGTCGCAGTTCTTCCACCGTGTAGTTCACCGAGTCGGCAATGGCGCCGGTGATGTCCTCGGTCACGGTCGCTTCCTGCGTCAGGTCGCCTTCGGCCACTGTCTGCAGTTCGTTCATCAGCCGAAGAATGGCGGCCTGGTTGGCGTTGTTGATGCGGCCGGCCTCGTCGCTGGCCTGTTCGGCCGCAAGACGTTCGCGCTCGGCGATGGCGGCGCGTTCGCGGCCTTCGCGCACCTGCACGAAACCGATGGCGCCGGCAAGAGCCAGGGCGGCCAGCGACAGCACGAACAGCAGCACGATGGTTCCGGCGCCCAGGCCGGTGCGTGCGGAGAGTTTGTCCTGCAGCTCGCCGAGCGACTTGCGCAGCGGTTCGCTGTCGGTCAGGATGGAAGCCTGCGCTTCGCGCGCGGCCACCAGGCCCTGCAGGTTGCCCAGAATGGCGGAGGCCTGCGTGCGCATCTGCTCGTAGGTCTTCAGGATGGCTTCGAGCTGCTGGCGCGTTTGCGGGTCTTTCGAGCCGGGGAAACGCTGCTGCGCATTGCCGTCGAGCAGCCCGCGGGTGGTTTCCTGGAAGGTGTTCAGGTCCTTGCCGAGCAGGAACACGGCGTCGGGGTTCACGCCTTCGACCGTGAAGAATTCGTTGGTCGACTTGCCGATGCGCTGGGTCAGCATCACGAGTTGGCCGGCGGCCGAGATTTCAGGCAGCGTGGCGTTCTGCTGCATCTTCAGCGAAGCGACGGTTTCCGTCATTTCGAGCAGCGCGGACGACTGCTGGTTGATGTCGCGCAAGGCGGCGCCCACCTGGGTCAGGATCTGGCGCTGGGACAGCACGACCTTGGCGCTGGCATCCGCACGGGCGACCAGCGGGTTGATCTTGGCCATGTCCTCGTCGTACTGGTTGCCCACGCGCTCGAGGCGCAGGGCATCGTCGCCGTTGGTCAGGCCCTGCACGCGGCGCGTGAGGTCGTCGGCGCTGTCCTTCACTTCGACGAACGCGGGCGCGCTGCCCACGAGAGCCTGGGAAATCGATTTGGCGAGACGCTGCGACTGCATCAGCGACTGGCCGGTGGCGGCCACCTGTTGCGCGAGGCGCTCGGCGCGAAGAATGGCGGAGCCGGCTACCAGCAGCAGCAGCAGCACCACCACGGCCAGCATGATCGCCAGGATCCGCTGCTGGCGCGCCGGCCTGGAGTCTGCCTTGGCGGCTGCGGCCTGTGCTTCGTCGAGCGGGCCTGCGCCCGCCTCGTTGGCTGCTTCGCTGGGAGGCAGCGCGCCGCCGTCGGCAAAGCCGGTAGGCGCGGGGTCGGCGGCGGAGCGGCCTTGTTTTCGGGCCAGGCGGACGGTCTTCTCGTCCAGCGCCTGCACCGTATCGGCATCGTCGAGCGACAAGGTGGAACCTGAACCGTCGACGCGGGCCTTTTCGTTGCCGCTGTTCGCGGGCAGTAATTTCTTGAACTTGTCGGCGATCGAGCTCACGGTCGGTCCTTCAGGGTGGTTGTCTCTGGGCTGTGCATAAGCACTAGGCGCCAATACTCAAAAACTCGGGTTGCTGCGAAAGCGCCTGCAGGTTGATTTCCTGCCAGCGCTCACCCGCCGCATCGGTGTACAGATGCCCCAGCCACGCGGGTGCTTCTGCGCTTGGCGGCTCCGCGGCCGTGAAGGCCTCGGCGCCGCGCAACCCCGCCAGTCGGTCGACCAGCAATGCGCAGTTGACTTCGAGCAGCTCGTTGAGGGCAACGAGCCGCGATTGCATGCGGGCCGCCTCGGTGGCGGCCGGTCCGCTTGGAACGCCCGAGGCGAATGCCGACAGCTGCACCACGCCGAAGAGGCCGCCGCGCAGGTTGGCAACGCCAAGGAACCAGGGCGCCGTGTAAGGCACGGGCTGCGGGGGCGTCCAGGGAAAAATTTCGCCCGCGTGGCCGAGAGGAAAGAGGTACTTGCCCTCTCCCGCCTCGACCGCGAGCCACGTGGCGGCGACGCCAGTCGTGCGTGCGGCCTGCAGGCGGCTTGCTAGCCGGGACTGGAAGGCTCGGAGAGCGTCGCGATTCGCCATGGACTCGGTCGGCTCCAGCTCAGGCGAGCGCGGTGATCTTCGACATCAGGTCGGCCTCGTTGACCGGCTTCACGATGTAGTCGCGAGCGCCCTGGCGCATGCCCCAGACGCGATCGGTTTCCTGGTTCTTGCTGGTGCACAGGATGATCGGGATGGTGCCGTACTTCGGGTCGCGGGCAATCGCGCGCGTCAGCTGGAAGCCGTTCTGGCCGGGCATGACCACGTCCATGAGGATCAGGTCGGGCTGTTCTTCCTCGAGACGGCGCATGGCGTCGTCGGCGTTTTCGGCGGTCTTGACGGCAAAGCCGTTCTTGCGGAGCAGGTCTGACAGGAACACCAGTTCCGTCTTGGAGTCGTCGACGACGAGGATTTTTCGAATGGGCATTACTGCACTTCCTGTTGAACAATGCCAAACTGCTGCACGGCCTGCAGCAGCTGGTCTTTGGTGAAAGGTTTGGTCAGGTAGTCCTGCGACCCGACCATGCGGCCGCGAGCCTTGTCGAAGACGCCGTCTTTCGAAGAGAGCATCACGACCGGAACATTGGAGAATTGAGCGTTGCGCTTGATGATGGCGCAGGTCTGATAACCGTCCAGGCGGGGCATCAGGATGTCGCAGAAAATCAGATGCGGCTTGTGATCGTTGATTTTCGAGAGCGCGTCAAAGCCGTCTTCCGCCAGAAGAACCTCGTGCCCGCCCTGCTTCAGAAATATTTCGGCACTGCGCCGGATCGTATTGCTGTCATCGATGACAAGCACCTTGTAACCTGATCCATTCGGCCCCATTGCACACACTCCTGCTGAGATGAGACTTGGATGCCCGCCGCGCCGTACATCGACGCAAATCGCGTAGCCCTATGCCATGCTCTTCAGATTTCAACCATTTCGAAGTCTTCCTTGCGCGCACCGCACTCAGGACAGGTCCAGTTCATCGGGACATCGGCCCAGGCCGTGCCTGCCGCGATGCCGTCCTCCGGCACACCAACCGCTTCGTCATAGATCCACCCACAAATCAGGCACATCCAAGTTTTCGTATTCATCGGAGCTTAAAGTCCTTGTTCATTAAATGCAACGAGTGTATCTATGCGTATCTCACTGGCGGACGGTAAACGTCGCGCCCATGCCACCATCCAGGGGATTTTGCCCGGCGTATGACCATTTACTTACATCCAGCAGACAACGCCCGCAAACCGGGCGATCTTAACGACCCCTCCGCGGACGCCGAAGAGGTTGCCGAACGCGACCTGAATCCGCCCTGCGTGCTGGTCTTCAACGCCAGCGATCCGAGCGGCGCCGGCGGCCTGGGCGCCGATGCGCTGGCCATGGCGTCGGTGGGCGCCCACATGCTTCCCGTGGTGACAGGGGCGTACGCCCGCGACACGGCCGAGATATTCGACCATTTCGCCTTCGACGAGGAGGCCGTGGCCGAACAGGCGCGCGCCATCCTCGAGGACGTGGAAGTCCAGCTCATCAAGGTAGGCTTTGTGGGCAGCCCCGACACACTGAGCACCATCGCCGAGACCGCCTCCGACTATCCGGAAGTGCCGCTGGTGGCCTATATGCCCAACCTTTCCTGGTGGGACGAGAACCTGATAGAGCCCTATCTGGATGCCTTCCGGGAGTTACTTTTGCCGCAGGCCACAGTGTTGGTTGGAAACCACAGCACGCTGTGGCGGTGGCTGCTTCCCGACTGGAGCGGCGACCGTCCGCCCGGCGCGCGCGACATTGCCAAGGCGGCGGGGGAGTTCGGCGTGCCCTACACGCTGGTAACCGGCATGGTGCTGCCCGACCAGTTCATCGACAACGTGCTGGCCTCCCCGCAGTCAGTGCTCGCCAGCGAGAAATACGAGCGGCTCGAAGCCGTTTTTGCCGGTGCCGGCGACACCTTGTCGGCCGCACTGGCTGCCCTGCTCGCGAGCGGCACCGACCTGGTGGCCGCCACCACTGAAGCCCTGGCCTACATGGACCGCTGCCTCGACGCGGGCTTCAGGCCCGGCATGGGCCATGTGCTGCCCGACCGCCTGTTCTGGGCCGAGCCCGAAGACGACGAAGACGACGGTGAAGACCCCGACGCCTCCCCAGACTTTGCCCTGCCCCCTCACGACACCAGACATTGATGCCAAACGCTGACCAAAACGACATTTTTTTCGACCGCGCCCGCGCCGTCATTCCCGGCGGCGTCAATTCGCCCGTGCGCGCCTTCAAGGCCGTAGGCGGCACGCCGCGCTTCATCCGCCGTGCCGAAGGCGCCTACTTCTGGGACGCCAACGACAAGCGCTACATCGACTACATCGGATCGTGGGGGCCGATGATCCTCGGCCATGGCCACCCAGTCGTCGTGGAGGCGGTGCAGAAGGCCGTGCTCGAGGGCTTCTCGTACGGCGCGCCTACCGAGCGCGAGATCGAATTGGCCGAAGCCATCCTCGCGCTGGTGCCGTCGATGGAGATGGTGCGGCTCGTGAGCTCGGGCACCGAAGCCGCGATGAGCGCGCTGCGCCTGGCGCGCGGCGCTACGGGCCGCAAGCACATCATCAAGTTCGAAGGCTGCTACCATGGCCATGCCGATGCGCTGCTGGTCAAGGCCGGCTCGGGCCTGGCCACTTTTGGCCACCCCACCTCGGCCGGCGTGCCGCCCGAGGTGACGCAGCACACGCTGGTGCTCGAGTACAACAACATCACGCAACTCGAAGAAGCCTTTGCGCTGCACGGCAACGACATCGCCTGCCTGATGATCGAGGCGATTGCCGGCAACATGAACTTCGTGCGCGCCACGGCCGAATTTGCCAAGCGCTGCCGCGACCTGTGCACGCAGCACGGCGCGCTGCTGGTCTTCGACGAAGTGATGACCGGTTTTCGCGTCGGCCTGCACGGTGCGCAAGGCGTGCTGGGCATCACGCCCGACCTCACGGTGCTCGGCAAGGTCATCGGCGGCGGCATGCCGCTCGCGGCCTTCGGCGGCCCGCGCGCCATCATGGAACAGCTTGCGCCGCTGGGCCCCGTCTACCAGGCGGGCACGCTCTCGGGCAATCCCGTCGCCACGGCCTGCGGTTTGGCCACGCTGAAGGAAATTGCCAAGCCCGGCTTCTATGAAGCGCTGTCGAAGAAAACGCAGTCGCTGGTCGAAGGCCTCAAGACTGCCGCCGCGGCCGAAGGCCAGCCCTTCAACGCCGACAGCGAAGGCGGCATGTTCGGCTTCTTCCTGATGAACGAGCTGCCGCAGAACTACGCCACGGTGATGACCACCGACAACGCAAAGTTCAACGCGCTGTTCCACGGCCTGCTCAACCGCGGCGTGTACATCGCACCGGCGCTGTACGAAGCGGGCTTTGTGAGCGCCGCGCACAGCGACGACGACATTGCCGCCACGATCGAAGCCGCGAGGCAGATCTTCAAGGCCTCCGCGCCCCGTTAGCCGAACCTGCGGCCCATAAAAAAGCCGGGCTGTCCGCCAGCGAAACGCTGGCGAGCAGCCCGGCCTTCGCCCAGACGGGCGCATGGGCGTTGGCGCTCAGTGGCGGAAGTGGCGCACGCCCGAAAGCACCATGACCACGCCGCGCTCGTCGGCCGCGTCGATCACTTCCTGGTCGCGCATCGAACCACCGGGCTGAATGACGCAGCTCGCGCCGGCGTCGACCACCACGTCGAGGCCGTCGCGGAACGGGAAGAACGCATCGCTCGCCACCGCTGTGTCCTTGAGCGACAGGCCCGCATGCTCGGCCTTGATGCTCGCGATGCGCGCCGAATCGAGGCGGCTCATCTGGCCCGCGCCCACGCCCATGGTCATGCCGCCGGCGCAGAACACGATGGCGTTGCTCTTCACGTACTTGGCAACCTTCCATGCGAACAGCAGGTCTTGCAGCTGCTCTGGCGTGGGTTGCTTCTTGGTGACCACCTTAAGGTCGCTGGCCGCGAGCTCGTGGTTGTCAGCGGTCTGGAGCAACAGGCCCGAACCGACGCGCTTCACGTCCATGGCGTTGCGGCCGTTGTCCCAGTCGGTGGCTCCACCCTTGGGCAGGGCGATTTCGAGCACGCGCACGTTGAGCTTGGCCTTGGTCGCCTGGAACACCTCGAGCGCCTCGGGCGTATAGCCCGGCGCCATCAGCACTTCGACGAACTGCTTGTTGACGGCCTGCGCAGTGGCAAGGTCCACCGGGCGATTGAAGGCGATGATGCCGCCGAAGGCCGAGGTCGGATCAGTCTTGAACGCCTTGCTGTAGGCCTCGAGCGCGTCCGCGCCCACGGCCACGCCGCACGGGTTGGCGTGCTTCACGATCACGCAGGCCGGCACGTCGAAGCTCTTCACGCATTCCCATGCGGCGTCCGCATCGGCGATGTTGTTGTAGCTGAGCTCCTTGCCCTGCAATTGCTTCGCCGACACGAGCGAGCCCGGCGCCGGATGCAGGTCGCGGTAGAACGCGGCCTGCTGGTGCGGGTTCTCGCCATAGCGCAGGTCCTGCACCTTCACGAAGCGGCCGTTGCTTTGCGCAGGGAACAGCGAGCGCGTGGGCGAAGGCTGGCCGATGCTGGCCTCGAAGTCGATGGCCGAAAGGTAGTCGCTGATGGCGCCGTCGTAGTCGGCGATGCGGTTGAACGCGGCCACCGAGAACGCGAACTTGGTCTTGTCGCTGAGCTTGCCACCGGCCTGGAGCTCGGCCAGCGCCACGGGGTATTGCGAGGCGTCGGTCAGCACGCCCACGTCTTTCCAGTTCTTGGCCGCGCTGCGCACCATCGCCGGTCCGCCGATGTCGATGTTCTCGATTGCGTCTTCGAGCGTGCAGCCGGCCTTGGCCACCGTGGCTTCGAACGGATAGAGATTGACCACCAGCAGGTCGATGGTGTCGATGCCGTGTTCCTTGATGGCCGCCACGTGCGCGGGCAGGTCGCGGCGCGCCAGCAGGCCGCCATGAATCTTGGGATGCAGCGTCTTCACGCGGCCATCGAGCATTTCGGGAAAACCGGTGTGGTCGGCCACTTCGGTGACCGGCAGGCCGGCATCGGCCAGCAGCTTGGCGGTGCCGCCGGTGGACAAGAGCTTGATGCCAAGTCCATGCAGCGCTTGCGCGAATTCGAGGATGCCGGTTTTGTCGGAGACGGAGATGAGTGCGGTCTGGGCCATGGAATATGCCGTGTAGTTATTTCAAAAGTTTGTGTTCAACCAGCTTCTTGCGAAGCGTGTTGCGATTCAGGCCCAACCATTGCGCAGCCTTCGACTGGTTACCCTCGGCGCGCGTCATCACGACATCGAGCAAGGGTTTCTCGACCACGCGCACGAGCATCTCGTACATGCCGTCGGGTTCGGTGCCGCGCAAATCGCGAAAGTAGCTGTCCAGACTGGTACGAACGCAGTCCTCGATGTGTTTCTTGCTCATGTTTTTTCTTCTCTTCTTCTCTCTCAATCAGCGGCGCAGGCCGCCTCCTCTTCACCGGACAGCTCTTCGGCCGCCTGGTGCACGGGCATGCGGTCCATGCGGTCCGCCAACCCGTCGAAATAATCGCCGACCGCACGCAGCTGCGCGGCGGAATCTTCGATGGTGTTCATCTGCGCGCGGAAGGCTTCGCCGTCCGCAAGCGTACGCACATACCAGCCGATGTGCTTGCGCGCAGTGCGCACGCCGCTGAACTCGCCGTACAGCGCATAGTGCTCCACCAGATGATCGAGCAGCAAGCGGCGAACCTCGATGACGAGCGGCGGCGCAAGATGCGTACCCGTTGCAAGAAAGTGAGAAATCTCGCGGAAGATCCAGGGCCGGCCTTGCGCTGCGCGGCCGATCATCACCGCATCGGCGCCAGTGGCCGCGAGCACGTCGCGCGCCTTCTCCGGTGAATTGATGTCGCCGTTGGCCACCACGGGAATGCGCACCGCGGCCTTCACGGCGGCAATGGTGTCGTACTCGGCGTTGCCCTTGTAGCCTTGCTCGCGGGTGCGGCCATGCACGGTGAGCATCTGCACGCCCGCCGATTCGAAATCGCGCGCGAGCCTCACCGCATTGCGGTGCTCCTGGCTCCAGCCGGTGCGCATCTTGAGTGTGACCGGCACGTTGAAGGGCTGCGCCGCATTCACCACCGCCTGCACGATCTCGCGCGCCAGCGGCTCGTCGCGCATCAACGCGGACCCGGCCCACTTGTTGCAGACTTTCTTGGCCGGGCAGCCCATGTTGATGTCGATGATCTGCGCGCCACGCTCGATGTTGTAGACCGTGGCCTCGGCCATCATGGCCGCATCGGTTCCGGCAATCTGCACCGCGATGGGGCCGGGCTCGCCGTCATGGTTGGCGCGGCGCGATGTCTTGAGCGTGTTCCACAGGTCCTTGCGCGAGGTCACCATCTCGCTGACCGCATAGCCCGCACCCAGCTGGCGGCACAGCATGCGGAAAGGCCGGTCCGTCACGCCGGCCATCGGCGCGGCGAACAGGCGGTTTTCCAGCGTGTGAGTGCCGATCTGCAGGGTCATGGAGGAGAAAGCGTCGCGAGTTCGGCTGCTGAAAAATGAGGCACGATTGTAGCCACGCGGGATTTCGGCGACTGAAACGATTTGCGCCTGGGGTAGGGGCATAAAACCCGGCGGCTTCGGCGCTTTCTCCGACCCGTATAGGCAGGCGGGCTACCTATACTGCGTCGACTCATTTCACCTTATGCAAGCCTGGCTCGACGCTCTTCTGGCGCTACTCGCGCTTCCGCAATTCGGACTCTCCACGCTGTTCATCGCGGCCTTTGTCTCGGCCACGCTGCTGCCGGTGGGCTCCGAGCCCATTCTGTTCGGCTTGCTCAAGCTCAACCCCGAACTGTTCTGGCCGGCAGTGCTGGTGGCGACGGCGGGCAACACACTGGGCGGTGCGGTCGACTGGTGGATAGGCTACGGCGCGCACAAGGTCGCAGACAAATACTCGCACTCGAAACATCATGTGCGCGTATTGAGCTGGCTGGAGCGGCTCGGCCCCAAGGCGTGTCTCTTGAGCTGGCTGCCGATCGTGGGCGATCCGCTCTGCGCGGTGGCGGGTTGGCTCAAGCTGCCGTTCTGGCCATGCCTCGGTTACATGCTCATCGGCAAATTCTTGCGCTACGTGTGCATGACCGTGGCGCTGCTCTACATCTTTCCGGGGTAGCCGGAGCCGGCGCTCCCCGGTCAAGTTCAGCTCAACAGATCGTAGGGGCCGCCGCGTTCCAGCGCACGCCGGTAGGCCGGGCGCGCATAAATGCGCTCCAGGTAGGCCATGAGCCTGGGCCGCTTTGCATCCAGGCCGCCGCGTGCCTGCGACGCTTCGACGGGAAAGCTCATCTGGATGTCGGCCCCCGTGAACTCATTGCCGGCAAACCATTCGCTCTTGCCGAGCTCGGCTTCCATGTAATTCAGGTGGCTCTCGATGTTGGGCATGACGATGGCCGCCTTGGCCTTGCCCGAAATCATTTTTGCAATCGGCTTCACGAAGAAAGGCATCTTGCTGCGCTCGATCTTGTCGAACACCAGCTTGAGCAGCAGCGGCGACATGGCCGTGCCCTCCGCGAAATGCATCCAATAGCGGTAGCGCAGCGCCTCGGGCGTGCCCGGCGCCGGTGCCAGCCGGCCGTTGCCGTAGCGCTCGATCACCGTCTCGATGATCGCGCCCGATTCCGCCAGCGTAAGGCCGTCGTCCGTCGTGACCACCGGCGACTTGCCCAGCGGATGAACGGCCCGCAGCGAAGCGGGCGCCAACATGGTCTTCGGATCGCGCTGGTAGTGAACGATCTCGTAAGGCAGCCCGAGTTCTTCGAGAAGCCACAGCACGCGCTGCGAGCGCGAGTTGTTGAGGTGATGGACGGTGAGCATGGGCGGGGGTGCCGAGGAGGATGAAGGGGATTACCGCGGCAGCACTTGCTGCACGGCGTCAGCCGGTTGGGCGGCTGGAATCACGAGCAGCAGTTCTGACTCATCTACCAGGCTGAAAACAGGGCGCTTGCCTGACAAGCGTTCGCTGCTGTCCAGGATGATCTGAACGCCCTCCCCGCGCTTGTCCATCATGGCGCTACGGCCAGTGAACTCTTGATCCCCGTCAGGCACTGCGCACTTGGCCAGCAGGCTGGTGACGGCCTCGTTTCGCGCTGCTTGCCTGTACGGCAAGCTTTCCACCGTCATGGTGTTGGGAATGGTCCCTGGCGAATAGAGCTCCAGTCTGTCGGCAAACATTCGCAACCGGATCTTCGCACCGTGGATCGAGTAGTCCCGGTGTGCCACCGCATTGACCAAGGCCTCAAAAACCGCCGACAGCTCGTACTGCGGCAGATCGTGTCGCCCCATCTCCTTGCTGGCAAAGACCCGCATGTTCTTCTTGACGAAGTGGCAAGCCGCGAGCACCTGGGCATCGAGCGGACCGGAAATGTCTTGAGCATCCAGTTGGTAGACGGCATCTCCTTGAGGCAGCACATCCGTTCCGCGATAGGCCACGGCTTGAATGAAGGCATTCGGCAACCAACGGCGTGGGTCAGGGCTCGCCATCAAAACGCCGGTAATGGTCGGTCGAGCTGTGCCATCTGCGTCGGGCCTGGCCATCGCGAGCTTGTCAAGCAACACGTCTCTCGTGTCCTGAACGCGAGTACTGGCAAAGCGCTGCCACAGCGGGGCAGCCAAGTCGTCGAGCGTCGCTCTCGGTACCGGCTGTTCGTCGAACCTGATGATGCGAGCCTGACTGCGCTGCTGGAACAAACGCGCCAGGTAGTCAGGTGCCATTTCGCGCTTGGCACTACCGACACGATGGAAATAGCCACCGGGGCTTCTGTGCACAAAGAGGCTTCCCGAAACATCGACCTTCAGCACCGGAATCTGCTCGCCAGTGCTACTGGGCAAGGTCAAGCGCTCAATCACTGGTGCAAGCGGCGGACTGACGATGTCCAAACACAATTGCCGGACAAAGTCCTCCACCAGATCAAGACGATCCAGGGGCACACCGATCACCTCGCGCGCGTCGTCCACGCCCAGCACACAAACGCCGCCCCGGCCATTCGCAAAGGCCGCCAGTTCATCGGCCAGCGAGTCACGATGCGGGGCATTTACGCGTTGCCCGGCAAATCGCACCTCCTTGAACTCGATGAATGAATCTTCGCCGAGGCGGATTTTTTCGAGCAGTTCAGCCACGTTATCAAACACTTTAGACCTCCCTTCCCAGCCGTTGGTAGCGGCGCTCGAATGCCTCTTTGCCGCCCTCCATCACCTGGCAAACTTCATCCCGCATCTTCTGGTCTTGCAGTGAGCCTTTCTCTTTGACACGACACTCGCCTTTGTCAAACTCCAGTGCATAGATCATCTCGGCATCCCCATTTACGACGATGTTCGGGTTATGGGTCACGATGATGAGCTGACGACGCAATTTGTTGGAGCGAATCTGCTGAACGACGAGGCCATAGATCAGATGGTTATCCAGATCGTCTTCAGGTTGATCAAGCACCAAGGGCTCGTTGCCATGGGCTAACAGAAACGCGAGCATGGCTGCGGCGCGCTGTCCGGCAGATGCCTGTCCGATCGATTGGAAGTCACGGCCATCACCCTTTCGGCTGTATTCGACTTGCAGCCCATCCTCTGGGAACCAGCAAAGGATGTGGTCAACCAACTCTGGCTTTGAGAGTACCGCTCTCTGTAGGCGGTTGCGAATGTCGGCGCCTAACGCTCCGACACCGCTGCAAGCTTGCAGAAGTTGGTGCTGCACGCTCTCAATTGCGGCCAGCTTGTCTTGACTGCCTGCAATTTCTGCGACCAACCCTTCCGGTCCGATTGCACCGTCCTCGCGGTAGATGTCTTTCACAAACCGCCCGTCGGTGATGTCCAGTAGCTCTCTGAGTGAGCGCTCGATTTCATTCGGCTGGCTGTCAAATGGCTTTAGCGCCATCCGCACATGCGGGTTGCCTTCGAGCGTGGGCTGCAGGAATTCGACTCGGCGAGCGCTGATCGCTTGCCGCGCGGCCTGGACCTCGGCAATTTGTACCTTTGCTTTTTCTTCGAGGCCGTCACGCTGCTTCTGCAGCGAATCCAGACGCTTGATCTCGGTGTCCAAGCGCTGCTTCTCCTGAACCAGCCGGCCGTACTCACTTGGATCGTCCACGCCCTGTTGCTGCAGGTCGGCCTTCAGCCTGTCGTAGGCAGACCTTGCTTCGACCGCTTGTGCCATCCAGCCAGAACCGTTGAACTCCGCTTGAAGTACCCGACTCCGCTCGTCAAGGGTTGTGGCGGCCCGCTCGACTTCTGAACGCACCGTTGTGATCGCAGCTTGAAGCTTATGGATCAATTGCAGCACAGGCTCGTCTGCGATGGGGTCGAAAAGTCCATCGGGCAAATCTTCCGCCACCAACTCCTGCGCAAAGGCTTTGAATCGGCTGGCCAAGTTGGCCGCGCCCTCGAACTGACGCTCAACCTCACGGCTTTGCCGACTGGTCCGCTGATAGTTCTTCAGAATCACAGCATGGTCAGCTTCTTCGAAGCGCGCGAGTTTGCGATGAACGTCCTGCAGGCTCACCACCAGTGCATCACGGGCCCGTAGTTTTCCATCCAGTTCACGCCGCTGAGCACGCGTTGCGAAGAAGGCTTGCTTGGCCTCGTCCAATGCTGCCTGCTGCGTGCCAGTAGCCGCAGCATCATCGATGACCTTCAGCAGGGCTTGCTGGCTGTCGCCCGCCAGCGCTGCGATTTGCCCCTGGCTGAACAACCGAATCGGGAAGCGCTGTTCGTTGATGGCCTGACTGGTCGATGGTTTGAATGCCCTCGCTGTCTCGTCCCACTCCTCGACGACGAACCCTTGACCGTCTTGCGCCCAGAGCAGGCGGTAGCTGATGCCATCCCTGCAGACCTGGATACAAATTTTTGTCTCTGCGCGCAGCCCACCCTCATCGACACGACTCTTCGCCACCTTGCTGAATCGGGCAAAGGTCTGACCAGCCTCCGAGCCCACGGGGAGTTCTTTCTCTCGCCGGTATGCCAATCGCAAGGCGTGCACGACGGTCGATTTGCCTGTTCCTCGGCCACCAATCAACGCATTGAAATAGGGATTGCAAGCTAGTACGGCGGGCGTGCGCCGTCCCATGAATCGAGCGTCCGTGATTTCGATGGATTCAATGAAATGTTCCGGAGTTCTGAATGGCTTGAAATCATCGCCGTCGTCACTGCGACGAACCGACACACCTTGACCGTCCAACAAGGCGAGGCGCAAGCCTTCCAAATCGGGCGGGGCGGCCATCTTGATCCATGTGTAGCGCGAGCCAGGGACAGCCACGCCCTGAAAGGAGTGGCAATCGCTGCCGACCACACTGGCGAGATTTGGCTTTATCTCGTCCCAGATCGAAGGGTATGCGGGGCGGCCCGTCTTCCATTCCAGTGCCAACAATCCGGGCGCTTGCAGCGCTTGCTTGACCATGGCCGCCTCGAGGGTGCAGCGTCTAGTGCCAGGTGCGAGTCGGAGCAAGCCTTTCCCACCATCATCGACGTGAGCCGGAATGGCGATTCCGCCACACCGTTGAACCTCTTCAATCACCTGCAGCAAAGATTCTCGGGTGATTGCTGCACCCTCTTTGTCGTCGGTTTCTCCATGCAGATGCGCGGGGAAGCCCACACCTCCCAGCACGCTCGCGATGGTCGATGCGTTGGCTGTCGGGTCAAAAATCGCCAGCAAGTGGATCCCGCCTTGCACGGAGATTTCGACGCCAGGGAACAAATGCAGCTCTCGAAAGCCCGCCAGCGAGGTGCCGGCCGCGTCGGCCTGCTTCATCGTTGCGTAGGCCGTCTTCAGCTTGTCGATCCATTCACCGCTGTTGTGATCGGTCACGGCGATGCAGTCGATCTCTGCGGCCATGTACCTCCGCAACCAGGCTTCCGGCGTCAACTCCTGTGGCGTGCCCATAGCGGTCTGCCAAGCACCCGTGTCTTTGGATGCTGGCGTGTGCGTGTGGAAGTCAAACTTCCACCAACGCGCACCAGGATATCTATTCCACAGGTTCATAACTTTCCTCACTCTCAGGGCACACACACAGCCGAACAATTGATCCAGCTGTGAGTTCGCTCGAATCAGCTCGAAAACAGGAAGTTCATCACGTCGCCGTCTTTCACGACGTATTCCTTGCCTTCCGAACGCATCTTGCCCGCGTCCTTCGCGCCCTGCTCGCCCTTGTAGGCGATGTAGTCCTCGAACGCGATGGTCTGGGCGCGGATGTAGCCCTTTTCGAAGTCGCCGTGAATCACGCCGGCCGCCTGCGGGCCGGTGTCGCCGATGTGGATGGTCCAGGCGCGCACCTCCTTCACGCCGGCGGTGAAGTAGGTCTGCAGGCCCAGCAGCTTGAACGCCGCGCGGATCAGGCGGTTCAGGCCCGGTTCGTCCTGGCCGATTTCGGCGAGGAACATCTTCTTGTCTTCGTCGTCCATCTCGGCCAGGTCGGCTTCGATCTTGGCGCAGATGGCGACCACGGGTGCGCCCTGCTTGGCCGCGTACTCGCGCAGGCGGTCGAGGTACGGGTTGTTCTCGAAGCCGTCTTCGGCCACGTTGCCGACGAACATCGCGGGCTTGGCGGTGATGAGCGTGAAGCTCTTGACCAGCGGCTGCTCTTCCTTGGTGAACTCTAGCGCGCGCACCGGCGTGTTCTCGTTCAGCGCGGCCTGGCAGCGCTCGAGCAGGCCGACGAGCTTTTGCGCGTCCTTGTCGCCCGAGCGGGCCACCTTGGTGTGGCGGTGCAGCGCCTTCTCCACCGTGGCCAGGTCGGCTAGGCAGAGCTCGGTCTGGATCACTTCGATGTCGGAGATCGGGTCGACCTTGCCGGCCACGTGGATCACGTTCTCGTCGTCGAAGCAGCGCACCACGTTCACCGTCGCGTCGGTTTCGCGGATGTGCGCAAGAAACTTGTTGCCCAGGCCCTCGCCCGTGCTGGCACCGGCCACCAGGCCGGCAATGTCGACGAACTCGACGATGGCGGGCACCACGCGCTCGGGCTTGACGATCTCGCTGAGCTGCGCGAGCCGCGGATCGGGCACTTCCACCACGCCCACGTTGGGTTCGATGGTGCAGAACGGATAGTTTTCCGCTGCGATACCGGCCTTGGTCAACGCATTGAAAAGGGTGGATTTACCGACGTTGGGCAGGCCGACGATGCCGCATTGCAAACTCATGGGGGGTCCTCTGGGTAACCCACGATTTTAGGCGACCCGGCTTGGGCGCTGCTTGCCGGGTTTGCAAGACGGCTCCGGCTGATCAGGGTTAAACCCAGGAAGCAAACGTTTGCGCAAACGTTTTCGTTCGTTATTATCGGACCCCCCGGCCAAGACCGGCGCCCGCTCAACCACCTCAGGAGACACATCCCATGAAGTTCACCCGCCGTACGCTGCAAAGCGCAGCCGCACTGACGTTGCTGGGCGCCTTTGCCGTCACGCCCGCCCTCGCCCAGGAAAAACCCAAGGTGGCGCTGGTCATGAAGTCGCTGGCCAACGAATTCTTCCGCACCATGGAAGACGGCGCCAAGGCGCACCAGAAAGCCAACGCCTCGCAATACACGCTGGTGGCCAACGGCATCAAGGACGAGACCGACACGGCCGCCCAGATCAAGATGGTCGAGCAGATGATGGCGCAGAAGATCAATGCGCTGGTCATTGCGCCAGCCGATTCGAAGGCGCTGGTGCCGGTGGTCAAGGCGGCCATCGACCGGGGCATCCTGGTAGTCAACATCGACAACCAGTTCGACGCCGCCGCGCTGAAGGAAAAGGGCATCCAGGTGCCCTTCGTCGGCCCGGACAACCGTGCCGGCGCCAAGCTGGTCGGCGACGAGCTGGCCAAGAGCCTGAAGGCGGGCGACAAGGTCGGCATCATCGAAGGCGTTTCGACCACCTTCAATGCGCAGCAGCGCACCCTCGGCTACCAGGACGCGATGAAGGCTGCCGGCGTGACGGTGGTGGGTGTGCAGTCGGGCCAGTGGGAAATCGACAAGGGCAACACGGTGGCCGCCGGCATGATGCGCGAGCACCCCGACCTGAAAGCGCTGCTCGCGGGCAACGACAGCATGGCGCTCGGCGCGGTGGCTGCCGTCAAGGCCGCGGGCAAGACCGGCAAGGTGCTGGTGGTGGGCTACGACAACATCGGCGCCATCAAGCCGATGCTGAAGGACGGCCGGGTGCTTGCCACCGCCGACCAGTTCGCGGCCAAGCAGGCGGTGTTCGGCATCGAGACCGCGCTCAAGGCGCTGGCCGAGAAAAAGCCGCAGTCGAGCATGCCGGCCGAAGTGAAGACCGACGTGGTGCTGGTCACCAAGTCGTCCGCGAAGTAATGTTGCTCGCCCCCAGTCTTCGCGCACTTCGTGTCGCTTCGCCAACCCCCTACCGGGGGCAACACCTGAGGCCCGGCAAAGCCGGTTCCTCGGTGTTTCTGGACTGAGGTGGTCATCGTGACTGACGCCCGTCGCAATACGTCCGCGCTCTCGCTGAGCGCGCTTGGCAAGGACTATGCGGCGCCGGTGCTCGACGACGTTTCGCTGGAGCTGAATGCCGGCGAGGTTCTAGCGCTCACGGGCGAGAACGGTGCCGGCAAAAGCACGCTGTCGAAAATCGTCTGCGGCCTGGTGCAGCCGACGCGCGGCCAGATGCTGCTGGGCGGCGCACCGTTCCAGCCCGCCTCGCGCCGCGACGCCGAGCGGCTGGGCGTGCGAATGGTCATGCAGGAACTGGGGCTGGTCAACACGCTGTCGGTGGCCGAGAACCTGCTGCTCGACCGGTTGCCCAACCAGACGGGCTGGATCCGCCGCGGCAAGCTGCACGAACTGGCCGCGCAGCAGCTCGCGAAAATCGGCATGCAGAACATCGCCCCGGCCACGCCCGTCGCGCGGCTCGGGATCGGCCAGCAGCAGATGGTCGAGATTGCGCGCAACCTGCAGGACGACACGCGCGTGCTGGTGCTCGACGAGCCCACCGCCATGCTCACGCCCCGCGAAACCTCGCACCTCTTCGAGCAGATCGAACTGCTCAAGGCGCGCGGTGTGGCCATCGTCTATGTGTCGCACCGGCTGGAGGAATTGCAGCGCATTGCCGACCGCGTGGCGGTGCTGCGCGACGGCCGGCTGGTCGACGTGCGCCCGATGGCCGGCGTGCGTGAATCCGAACTGGTGCAGCGCATGGTGGGCCGCGCGGTGCACGAGCACGAAGGGCGCGACCGCCGCGTGGCCGGCCCCGTCTTGCTGAGCGCACGCGGCATCGGCCGCGCTGAGGTCGTGCAGGGCGTGGACATCGACCTGCATGCGGGCGAAGTCATGGGCTTGGCCGGCTTGGTCGGCTCGGGCCGGACGGAGCTGGTGCGTCTGCTGTTCGGCGCGGACCGTGCCGACCGCGGCGAAATTCTTCTCTACGACGGCATCGCCAGCACGCAGCCGGTGCAGCGCGCGCCCAAGGGCTGGCGGTCGCCGATGCAGGCCATTCGCGCGGGCATCGGCCTGGTGACTGAAGATCGCAAGTCGCAAGGCCTGTTGCTCACGCAGCCGATTCGCGTCAACGCCACATTGAGCGACCTGGGCGCCATCTCGCACGCCGGCTGGCTGCAGCGCGCCAAGGAGCGTGGCATCGCCAAACGGCTGGTGGACCTGCTGCGCATCCGCTCGCGCAGCATCGAGCAGCCCGTTGCCACGCTGAGCGGCGGCAATCAGCAGAAGGTGGTTTTCGCGCGCTGGCTGCACCGCGAATGCAAGGTGCTGCTTCTGGACGAGCCCACGCGCGGCGTGGACGTGGGCGCGCGCGCCGATCTCTATGCCGAGCTCGACCGCATGACCGAGGCCGGCAAGGCGCTCCTGATGGTGTCGAGCGACCTGCGCGAGCTGATGGCGATGTGCGACCGCATCGGCGTGATGAGCGCCGGCCGATTGGTCGCAGTGTTCGAGCGCGGTCAATGGAGCGAACAATCGCTGCTCGCCGCCGCATTCAGCGACGCGGCAGGACGCGCCACCTCGCCGACGGCTCCGATGGCGGGAGCCGCCATTTCCGATTCGAATACGGCCCGACCGGCCTCCTCCCAGACACCATGAACGCAGCCGCCGCTACATCCGCCCAACCCTCCGCTCTCAAGGGCCAGTTGGGCACCTATCTTGGCCTCACGGTCGTGCTCGTGGGCATGGTCGTGCTTTTCGGTTCGCTGAGCGAGTACTTCTTTACCCGCGAAACCTTCATTTCCATTGCCAACGAAATTCCCGCGTTGGCGGTGATGGCCGTCGGCATGACCTTCGTGCTGATCATCGCGGGCATCGATCTTTCGGTGGGCTCGGTGCTCGCACTCAGCGCCGCGGTCACGGCCGCGGCCATCCTGCAGTGGCAGCTCCCGGTGCCCGTGGCTGCCGCGCTGGGCCTGGCGACCGGGCTGGTATGCGGCACGGTCACGGGCGCGGTGTCGGTCGCATGGCGCCTTCCGAGCTTCATCGTTTCGCTGGGCATGCTCGAAGCGGTACGCGGCGGTGCGTACCTGGTGACCGATTCGCGCACGCAGTACGTGGGCGACGCGATCTCCGGCTTGGCTGCGCCCTGGGTCGGCGGCATTTCGGCGGCTTTCGTGCTGGCGGTGGTGCTGGTGGTTGCGGGCCAGCTGGTGCTCACGCGCACGGTGTTCGGCCGGCATGTGGTGGGCATCGGCACCAATGAAGAAGCCATGCGGCTTGCCGGCATCGACCCGCGGCCGATCCGCATCATCGTGTTTGCCGCCACCGGCCTGCTGGCCGGGCTGGCGGGGCTGATGCAGTCGGCACGGCTCGAGGCGGCCGACCCGAATGCCGGCGTCGGCATCGAGCTGCAGGTGATCGCGGCCGTGGTGATCGGCGGCACCAGCCTCATGGGCGGACGCGGCTCGGTGGTCAACACCTTCTTCGGCGTGCTCATCATCGCGGTGCTCGAAGCCGGGCTCGCACAAGTGGGTGCGAGCGAGCCGAGCAAGCGCATCATCACCGGCGCGGTGATCGTGGTTGCGGTGATCATCGACACCTTGCGCCAGCGCCGGGCCGACCGCCGCCTGGCCTGACGCCTTCAAGAAAAAAGGGAACACGCCATGGCCACCATCAAGGACGTCGCGCTGCGCGCGGGAGTTTCGGTTACCACCGTCTCGCATGTGGTCAACGACACGCGCCACGTGAGCGCCAAGGGGCGCGAGCGCGTGGAGCAGGCCATCCGCGAACTGGGCTACGTGCCCAACGCGATGGCGCGCAGCCTGAAGAGCAACACCACGTCGACGCTGGGCATGCTGATTCCGAACAGCTCGAATCCGTACTTTGCCGAGATCGTGCGCATCGTGGAAGACCGCTGCTTTGGCGCCGGCTACACGCTGGTGCTGTGCAATACCGACGACGAGCCCCGCCGCCAGAGCGTGTACCTGCAGGTGCTGGCCGAGCGCCGCATCGACGGACTGATCGTGGTGTCCACGGGCGCGGGCGACGACGACTCGCTGGTCACCCAACTGCACGGCCTGCGCATTCCCACGGTGCTGGTCGACCGCGAGATTGCGGACCCGGCCTGCGACCTGGTGGAAACCGCCCACATGCAGGGCGGCCTGCTCGCGGTGCGGCACCTGCTGTCGCTCGGTCACAAGCGCATTGCCTGCATTGGCGGGCCGGTGGGCGTGATGCCGAGCGAGCAGCGCATCGAAGGCTGGCGCATGGCGCTGGCCGAGAACGGCGCCACGCCGAACGCCGATGCGCTACTGTGGCGCGGCGGCTTCACGAGCCAGGGCGGCTATGAGGCGATGCACGCCATCCTGCGTACCGAGCAGGCGCTTTCGGCCGTGTTCGTGTGCAACGACCTGATGGCCATCGGCGCCCTGCGCGCGGCGCATGAAAGCGGCGTGCATGTGCCCGACGACCTGTCGATCGTCGGCTTCGACGACATCGAACTCTCGGCCTACACCAGCCCGCCGCTCACCACCGTGGCGCAACCCAAGGAGCGCATCGGCGCACTGGCGGTCGACATGCTGCTGGAGCGCGTGGGCGGCAAGCGGCGCGATGCGCGCAAGGTGGTGCTGCAGCCCGAGCTGCGCGTGCGCGCCTCGACGGCGCGGCATGCCAGCTTCCGCGAGGCGGCCGCGCCCGCTCCTGCCACCACGCCTGCTTCTTCTCCAACGGAAAACCGAAAGTCCCGCGCCCCGTGAGTTCCCAGCCTTCTTCTCCCAGCGCTGCGCAGCAGCAGCCGCGCATCGTGGTGCTCGGCAGCCTGAACATGGACATCGTGCTGCGCGTGCCGCAGGCGCCGTCCGCCGGCGAAACCCTGCTGGGTCGCTCGATCGCCCACATTCCCGGCGGCAAGGGCGCCAACCAGGCCGTGAGCTGTGCGCGCGAAGGCGGCAGGGTCAGCATGATCGGCTGCGTCGGCAACGACGCGCACGGCCAAGCATTGCGCGCCGCGCTCACGCAAGACGGCATCGACACCGCCGCACTGCGCACGGATGGCAGCCAGCCCACCGGCACGGCGCTGATCCTGGTGGAGGACAGCGGCCAGAACCGCATCGTGATGATCCCCGGCGCCAACGCAAAGGTAGAGATCGACGAGGCGGCGCTGCGGCAACAGCTGCAAGGCGCCGCCTTTCTGGTGGCGCAGTTCGAGACACCGATGGACCAGGTCGCCCGTGCCATCACGGTGGCGCACGACGCAGGCTGCAAGGTGCTGCTCAACCCGTCGCCGGTGCAGCCCATCGCCGAGCCGCTGTGGCCGCGCATCGATACGCTGGTCGTCAACGAAATCGAAGCCGAGGCGCTGTGCGGACAGGTCGCCGACAGCCCCCCGGAAGCCGCCCTGGCCGGCCAGGCCTTGCGTGCCAGAGGCGTCGCGCGCGTGGTCGTCACGCTCGGTGCGCGCGGCGCTGTGGCCGTCGACGCCAACGGCGCGCGCCATCATCCCGCACCCAAAGTGCAGGCGGTCGACACCACCGCGGCCGGCGACACCTTCCTCGGTGCGCTGGCGGTTGCATTGGGCGAAGGCCAATCGTTCGACGAAGCCGTGCGCCTGGGCATCCGTGCCGCCGCGCTGTGCATTCAGCAGCCCGGCGCCCAACCTTCCATCCCGCAGCGCGACGCCGTGCTGCGGAGCCCGATGCCCCCCGACTGGACCGCGCTGTGAAACGTACCGCCCTGCTCAACGCCGAACTCTCCCAGGTCATCGCCTCGCTGGGCCACGGCGACATGCTGGTGATCGGCGATGCGGGCCTGCCGATTCCCGATGGTCCGCGGCGCATCGATCTTGCGGTGACGCGCGGTGTGCCGCTGCTCACCGATGTGCTTCAAGCCGTTCTGTCGGAGATGCAAGTCGAGAGCGTGGTGGTGGCCGACGAGGCCCTGAACGGCGCCAAGGCCCTGCCCGCCTGGTATCCGCAATCGCTTGGCATTGCGCCGCAGACCGTGTCCCACGAAGAGTTCAAGCGCCGCAGCGCTGCTGCACGCGCCATCGTGCGCACGGGCGAATGCACGCCCTACGCCAACATCATGCTGATCGCCGGCGTGAGCTTCTGAGCCGCCGTCGGCTTCAGTCCGGCACGCGAGAGCGCACGGCCGGACCGATGCGCTCGATGCGATTGGTCCACAGCCCGCCGCGATAGTCGGCGGGCAGCTCCGCAAGCGTCTCGGTGTCGTCGATGCCACTGCTGAAGTCGCCGCCCGCATACGGCCCCACCACCACCAGCCGGGTGCCGGCCATCTCCAGCCGCCGCTGCAACCGATGCGGCCAGCCCCAGAGCCATGGCGCCACATTGACCGGCACCAGCATCAAGCCGTTTCGACATGCTTCGGGCATGTAGCTCGACCAGCCAAGCGCCGCGTAGCGCAGCAGGCACTGCACCAGCGCACTGCGCGGCGCGACGCGAATGTCCGGCAATGCCTGGTTGAGCGCGCTGACCGGCTCGTCGCTGCCGTACACCACGAGTCGGCTTCTCTGCACGGCATCCAGAGCGGCGAGGCGGCCTGCAAGCAGCCGGCCTTCTTCCGCGTCGCGGCTCTTCATGTGAATGAGAAAGCGCCTCGTCGGGAACTCGCCCAGTACCTGCGACAGGCTCGGCATCAACCCGATGCCCTTACCTCGCAACGCATAGGTCTTGCCTCCGTCGGAGGTATAGCCGTAGCCGACGTCCAGCACCTGCAGTTGCGCCAGCGTGTGATCGCGCACGACGCCTCGCCCCTCGGTTCGGCATTCGAGCGTCCAGTCGTGGAACACCGCAAATGCGCCGTCTTTGGTGGGATGGACATCGAACTCCACCATGTCCGCGCCGGCGTCGAAAGCTGCCCGCATCGACGGCAGCGTGTTTTCGATCAACGCATGCGTCGGCGTGTGAATCTGAGCGGCGGTGCAAGTGTCGCGGCGCAAGCCGCGCACATCGAAAGTCTGGTGCACGCCGCGGTGGGACAGCAAAAAGGGCCGCGCGGCAGGCGGCTGGAGCCATCGCGACTGGTTGCCGGCAAAAAGCAGCACCGACGCCAGCGCGACGACCGCCAAAAGCACTGCCAGCCCGCGCAGCGTGCGGCTGCCTTTCCGGCTGCCCTTCATTCGAACCGATAGTTCGCGCCCACGGCCTGCCCCACCTTGAGCATGTGCTCCACGCCCTGCAGCACGATGCAGTTCATGCCGAAGGTGATCCGCCCGTCGACGCGCGCATCCGCCCGGTAGGTGCGCAGCATGTCGCCGACCTCGGGGCTGCTGACGCCGGTGGCCGGGTCGATGTCCGGAATTGGGCAGCGCGTGCAGGGCTTCACGGGCTTGAGCTCGGCCTCGCCCTCGGCTGTTTCGACGTGCAGCGCGTCGACGCGGTCTTCGTCATGCGACTCGATGCCGGCCAGCACGATGTTGGGGCGGAAGCGTTCGATGCCGACTGCATCGTGCCCCGCGGCGGCCAGCCGCTCGTTGAGTTCGGCCAGCGAACCCTCGCTGGCCACCAGCAGCGGGTAGCCGTCGGCAAACTCGTTGGTCGCCTCCACGCCATCCGTCCAATCCAGGCTTGAGAGGCGCTTTTGCTCAGGATCGAAGCGCACCAGGCGCAGCGTCTGCGGCTTGCCCGGCTCGGAGAGAAAGTCGCTGAACCATTGCGCGGCGATGTCGCCCATGTCGTAGGCGGCGACCTCGTCCTTCCAGACCTTCGCGCGCACCGGCTTTTCGACCTTGTCGAACGCGAGGTGCAGGGCCAGCATGCCGGGCGCCCGCAGCACCACTTCCATCTGCTTCATCTGCGGCTTGATCAGCGCCATGCGCGGCAACTGGCGCTGGGTGACGAACTCGCCCTGTGCATCGACCACCATCCAGGCGCGGTCGAACTCGAGCCCGGTTTCGGTCAGCAGCGCCTCGGGGAGCTCGACCCCCGCGCATGATTTGACGGGGTAGACGAACAGGCGCGCAATGGTGGCCTGAAGATCGAAAGCGGGCTGTGGCACGTGGGGTTCCTTGGAATTCGGCGCAGATTCTCCCGCATCGGCCATTCCGGGGCGAGCCCCGGGCCCGGGCATAGTTCTTACAATGGGCCGATGGCCCTCCCCCCTGAAGTTTGCATACGCGGTGCCGGCATCGTCGGCCGGACGTTGGCCCTGTTGCTTGCGCGCGAACGCGTGCGCGTTGCGCTGGTGGCGCCGCCCGCCACGGCGGGCAAGGACGACATCCGCGCCTACGCGCTCAACACCGCATCGAAGAAGCTGCTCGAATCGCTGCGCGCCTGGCCCGATGCAGCCCATGCCACGCCGGTGCGAGAAATGCTCGTGAACGGCGACGAGGGCGGCCGCGTCGAGTTCAACGCCGTGCGCCAGAAGGTCGAGGCGCTGGCCTGGATCGTCGATGTGCCCGCGCTCGAAAGGCAACTGGCAGACGCGGTCCGCTTCCAGCCCCAGGTCGAAGTGGTGGCCGACCCGGTGCCGGCCCCGCTCACGGTGGTGTGCGAGGGCAAGTCCAGCACCACGCGCGAGGCGCTCGGCGTGAGCTACGCGGTCACGCGCTATCCGCAGCATGCGATTGCCGCGCGGCTCGAAGCGGCGCAGTCGCACGACGGCGTGGCGCGCCAGTGGTTCAACGACAAGGGCGAGGTGATGGCGCTGCTGCCGATGGGCGGCGTGCACGGCCGCTCGGTCGCGCTGGTGTGGTCGGTCGACCAGCTTCGCGCGCCCGCGCTGCTGGCGCAGAGCACTGAAGAATTCAACGCCGCCGTGACCGAGGCCAGCCATGGCGCGCTGGGCACGCTGCAACTCACGAGCGAACGCGCCGCCTGGCCGCTCGCGCGCGCCATTGCCGACCGCTGGACCGGCGCCATGCCCAACCCGGCGCAGGGCGCTTCTTCTTTGCAACCCGCGCAATCGTGGGCATTGGCTGGCGACGCCGCCCACACCGTGCATCCGCTCGCGGGCCAGGGCCTCAACCTGGGCCTGGCCGATGCGGCCATGCTGGCCGAGGTGATCAAGCAGCGCGAGTACTGGCGCAGCGTGGGCGATGCGCGCCTCTTGCGCCGCTACGAGCGCGCCCGCCGCGCCGACGTGTTCCAGATGAGCCTGGCCACCGACGGCCTGCAGCAACTTTTTTCGCACAGCACGGGGCCCCTGCCCGCGCTGCGCAACTGGGGCATGCGCGGTTTCGACCGCACGCGCCTCCTCAAGCACTGGATCGCCAACCAGGCGATGGGCTTGAGGGCATGAATCCATCGACCGGACTTTCAATGAAACTCGCACGCCACCTTCTTCTCGCCGCCTGCACCCTGGGCGCGGCTGTCACAGCCCTTGCCGGCGAGGCCGAGATCCGCAAGAACCTGCAGGCCCGCATTCCGCAGTTTCCGGCCATCGACGAAGTCACCAAGTCGCCGCTGCCGGGCCTGTATGAAGTGCGCGTGAACGGCTTCCAGATCTACTACACCGACGAGCAGGGCAACTACCTGCTGCAGGGCAACCTCATCGACGTGAATGCGCGCAAGAACCTGACCGAGGAGCGCATCGAGAAGCTCAGCCAGGTGTCGTTCGACAAGCTGCCCGTGAAGGACGCGATCAAGATCGTGCGCGGCAACGGCAAGCGCAAGCTCGCGGTGTTCGAGGACCCGAACTGCGGCTACTGCAAGCGCTTCGAGAAGGACATGAAGACGGTCGACAACGTCACCGTCTACCTGTTCCTCTACCCGGTGCTCGGCCCCGATTCGGCCACCAAGTCGCGCGACATCTGGTGCAGCAAGGACAAGGGCAAGGCCTGGGGCGACTGGATGGAAGCCAACGTCAAGCCCACCGCCGCGGCAAGCAGCTGCGACGTGACGGCGCTGCAGCGCAATGTGGAGTTCGGTCGCAAGTACAACATCACCGGCACGCCCACGCTGATCTTCGCCGACGGCACCCGCACGCCGGGCGCCATTCCGGCAGAGCAGGTCGAAAAGCAACTCACCGCTTCCACCAACTGATGGCCGCGCCGACGACCGCTTCTCGGCGCGCGCGAGCGGCTGCGCCGGCCGCCGCGGTGCGCTACCGCATCGAATGCGCGGACCTGCATGCGCGCCTGTTCGCCGTGACTTTGACCATCGAGGCGCCTTCCGCGCAGCAGCGTGTGACGCTGCCGGTGTGGATTCCGGGCAGCTACCTGGTGCGCGAGTTCGCCAAGAACCTGCAGGGCCTGCGCGCCGTGCAGGGGCGCCGCAAGCCGGTGCTGACGCAGCTCGACAAATGCAGCTGGCAGATCGATTGCGTGCCGGACCAGCCGCTGGTGCTGTACTACCAGGTGTGCGCCTACGACAACTCAGTGCGCACCGCGTGGCTCGATGCCGAGCGCGGCTTCTTCAATGGCACGAGCCTGTGCCTGCGGGTCGAGGGCCAGACCGATGCGCCGCATGCGCTGGACATCGTTGCGCCTGCGCTGTTGCCTGAAAACGCCCGCTGGTCGTGCGCCACCGCCCTTGTTCCGTCGAAGACCGACAAGCACGGCTTCGGCAGCTACCTGGCAGCGGGCTACGACGAGCTGGCCGACAGCCCGGTCGAGATGGGCGCCTTCTGGAGCGCGGAGTTCGAGGCCTGCGGCGTGCCGCACCGCTTCGTCATCGCGGGCGCCGCGGCCTCGTTCGACGGCGAGCGGCTGATCGCCGACACGCAGGCCATCTGCGAAGCCGAGATCCGCTTCTGGCATGGCGACAAGGCGGGCAAGCGCGGCGGGCCCAAGCTGCCCATCGACCGCTACGTGTTCATGCTCAACGCGGTGGACGACGGCTACGGCGGCCTCGAGCACCGGCACTCCACGGCGCTGATCTGCAACCGGCGCGACCTGCCGCAGCGCAACGCCAAGAAGCAGCCCGACGGCTACACCACGCTGATGGGGCTGATCAGCCACGAGTACTTCCACACCTGGAACGTCAAGCGCATGCGCCCGGCGGAGTTCGCGCATTACGACTACGGCCGCGAAAACTACACGCAGCTGCTCTGGTTCTTCGAAGGCTTTACCAGCTACTACGACGACCTGCTGCTGCGCCGCGCGGGCCGCATCGACGACGCCGGCTACTTGCGCCTGCTCAACAAGACCATCAACCAGGTGCTGCAGACGCCCGGCCGGCTGGTTCAGCCGGTGGCCGACGCAAGCTTCGACGCCTGGATCAAGTACTACCGGCAGGACGAGCAGACGCCCAACAGCACCGTGAGCTACTACACCAAGGGCGCGCTGGTGGCGCTGTGCTTCGACCTCACGCTCCGGCGCGAAGGCAAGGGCACGCTCGACGACGTGATGCGCCACCTGTGGATGCAAAGCGGCGGCGGTCCGATCAGCGAAGCCGACATGGCCGCTGCGCTCGAAGCCGTGGGCGGCCGCTCTTATGCAGCGGAAATTGCGCAATGGGTGCATTCCACCGACGAGCTGCCGCTTTCGGACTTGCTGCGCGCGCATGGCGTGGCCGCACTCGAAGACCCCTCGCAGCCGGCGCAGGCGCTGGGCCTGCGCGTGGCCGAAGCCAACGGCAGTGTTCAGGTCAAGGTGGTGCTGCGCGGCGGCGCGGCTGAAAAGGCCGGCTTCTCGGCCAATGACGAATGGATCGGCATCGAGCTGCCTGCAGCCGGCAAGAAGGGACAGCAGCGGCCCGCGCAGGCCTGGCGCATTACCAAGCTGGACGACCTGGCGCTGTATCTGGGCGATGCCACGCGCTTTACCGCGCTGGTGGCGCGCGACCGCAAGCTGCTGAGGCTACCTCTCGTGCGGCCGGAGGGTGCCACCACGTGGCGGCTGTTCCTGCACGACGCGGCCAAAGTGGCGGCCTGGCTCGCGCCGGTGCGGCGCTGAACTACAGACGCTCAAATTCTCAAGTAAGTCTTGCCCAGCGTGGCCGCAAAGGCGCCTGCGCCTGATGCTGGGTATAGTGAAGCGAGGCATTTTCTTTCTCCCGGAGACACCATGAGCTACGAAAACATCGAAGTGCGGACCGAAGCAGGCAAGGTCGGCATCATCACCCTCAACCGTCCCAAGGCACTGAATGCGCTCAACGACGCACTGATGACCGAGCTGGGCACCGCGCTCAACGCCTTCGATGCCGACGACGCTATCGGCTGCATCATCCTGACCGGCAGCGAGCGCGCCTTTGCGGCCGGCGCCGACATCGCGGCCATGGCCAAGTACAGCTTCATCGACACCTACAAGGGCGACTACATCACGCGCAACTGGGAAACGATCCGCTCGATCCGCAAGCCGGTGATCGCGGCCGTGAGCGGCTTTGCGCTGGGCGGCGGCTGCGAGCTCGCGATGATGTGCGACTTCATCATTGCGGCCGACAACGCCAAGTTCGGCCAGCCCGAAATCAAGATCGGCGTGATCCCCGGCGCCGGCGGCACACAGCGCCTGCCGCGCGCGGTGGGCAAGAGCAAGGCCATGGACATGGCGCTCACCGCCCGCATGATGGACGCGGCCGAAGCCGAGCGCGCGGGCCTCGTAAGCCGCGTGGTGCCTTACGAAAAGCTGGCCGACGAGGCGCTGGGCGCCGCGCTGGTCATTGCGGGCTACTCGCAGATCGCGGTGATGGCGGCCAAGGAATCGGTCAACCGCGCCTTCGAAAGCGGCCTCTCCGACGGCGTGATGTTCGAACGCCGCCTGTTCCACGCGCTGTTTGCCACGGCCGACCAGAAGGAAGGCATGGACGCCTTCCTCAACAAGCGCCAGCCCGACTTCAAGAACGCCTGACGGCGCCGCGGCGCCAGCTTGCCTGCTATTGCCGCGCGAGCTGCACCCGCAGCGCAGCGAGCGCCGATGCCGGCGGCGTACCGACCGATGGACGGCCGCCCGTTTGCGGCGTCCATCGCACCTGGTCGCCCGCGATCTCGAGCACAGCGAGCAAGGTCGCGCCGCGGTAGAGCTCCAGGCGCGCCTCGACCGGCGCGGCCAGGTCGCCGCCGGGAACCGTGGCCGAACGCGCCACCGAATTCACCGATGCCGCGAGTCCTTCGACGTCGCCGCGCGCATGGCGCACGGCTTGCCCGGCGCGCACGTAGTTGAATGACGTCCAGCCGTCCAGCGCCGAGAACTGCGATGTATCGCCCTGCGGGCTTGCACCCTTGGCGGCGGCTGCTGCGCGCGGAGCGGGCGCCTGGCGCATGGCGGGGGAAGACTCCGCATTGGCGTTGCGTTGTGCGGACAACGCCGGCGCGCTGCTGTCCGCAGATCCGCGCTGAACTGACGGCGGGCCTGGCAGGGCCATGGGCGCGTCGGGTGGAGCGGATGCAATCGCGGGCGAGCCACCGATGGCCCCGCTGGCGCGGTCACTTTCCGGTTCGGTTGAACGGCGATCCTCCGTGCGCGGGAACGCCCGGGGCTCAGCCGTGGATTGCTCCGCAACGGAAGGCGGTAGTGCTGGTGCTGGTGCTGGTGCTGGTGCTGGTGCTGGTGCTGGTGCTGGTGCTGGTGCTGGTGCTGGTGCTGGTGCTGGAGGCGCCGCGGCGGCCACGGGCGGCGGCACCTCCAATGTCTTCCTGTCCATCTCCGGCGTGGCCGCGGCCTGCTTGCCGGACGGCGCCGGTGCGGGCCGGCGCAACGCATCGGCCCGGCTCCTGGCCGACTCCTCGTTCGCTGCATTGCGCGCAGGTTCGGCGGCTTGCGGGGCCGGATGGACGGGCGCAGCTTCACGTGTCGCCGGTGCTTGCGGCACCGGTGCGGCAACTGCGGGACTGGGCGCCGAAGGTTGCACAGGTGCCGGCGCCGCGACTCCGCCAACCTGCGCCTCTCCGTCGAGCCGCGCATCGGGAATCGGCTCGCGGTACCAGAGCACGGTCACGAAGGTGGCTACGAGCACGGTTGCAAAGGCCGCATTCCACGGCATGCCGGAATGCGCTTCTCCTGCGCCGAACAAACGGCGCCACCACGGTGCGGAGCCCTCGCTGTCGGATGCCGGCGCCGTATTGGAAATAGGCGCCAAGTTGTGCGCCATCTTCCTGATTGCATCCCGGATGCGCGGATCGGGCACGGCGCCGCTGTCGGGCGCATGGTCGAGGGCGCGACGCAGCACCGGGTCGTGCAACGCGCCGTCGTTGTCGCCGCGCTCGAAACCGCTGCTGTTCTTGCCGCCGCTGCTCATGCGCGCTGCTCCAGCACCGACAGATAGCGCTCCATGCAGCCACGCAGTTTCTGCAGCCCGTAGCGCAGGCGGCTGCGCACGGTTTCGAAACCGATTTCCAGGCTGGCCGCGAGCGCCTCGACCGTCAACCCGTCTTCATGGTGCAGCAGGAATGCGGCGCGCTGCTCAGGCGGCAGTTCGTCGAGGCAGGCCAACAACCGGCGGCCGGCGGCGCGCCAGAACGCGAGCTCCTCGGCCGAAGGATGCGCCGCGGCATCGACCGCGCCGCGCACGCCACGGTCCAACGTAGGCATGGCATCGTCGCCGTCGTCCGGATGGGCGTCGAGCGCCACCTCGCGGCCGCTCACGCGCAGCCGGTCCATGGCCAAGTTGTGCGCAATGGTGAAAGCCCAGGTTCTCCAGGCGGCGCCTTGCGGCGAAAAGCTGTCGCGCGCGGAAATGATGCGCACCCAGGTGTCCTGGAACACCTCGTCGGCCTGCGCCGCCAGCCGCGCGCCCAGCAGCCGCTTGACGAAGCGGAACAGCCCGCCCTCGTGGCGCGCGTAGAGCACGTCGAACGCGGCGCCGTCGCCGCGCGCGTAGGCCAGCATCAACTGGTCGTCGGGCATGGCGTCGCGCTCGGTGGCGGCTTTGGCGGAAGGGGCGCGGGGGAGCGCGGACATCGGAGGATTCTCACCCGGGCTTGTACGGGCGGCAGCCGGCTTCGGGGTTGGGCGTCGCAAAAAAGACACCGCATTCGGCTTGCCGGAGCTTGATCGAAGGCCCGCAGCCTGCGCTATAATCTTGGGCTCGGCACAAAACTGCGCCGAACGGCTCTTTAGCTCAGTCGGTTAGAGCGATGGAATCATAATCCACAGGTCCGCGGTTCGAATCCGTGAAGAGCCACCAAGATCATTAAAAGCCTTGCAAGTCAACGACTTGCAAGGCTTTTTTGTTTTCCGCGGCGTGCCGGTTCCGTCCCTTTCGACCCTATTTTTTCCACTGCCGGGCCCGGTGCCCGTTCAGCGGGCAATGTGGTGCAAACCCGCGCCAGTGCTTGCTCCGGCGACCTGGGTCCTCAGACAACCCACAGAGTTGTGCACAGAAAAGCGGGACAAGTCATCCGCTGGACTTGCGCGGCTGCTTGGCGCGCCCCGGCGCCTTGACCGGCGCATCGGCCAGCGCCGGAAAAGGCGGCAGGGGACGGCAGGCCACCTGCTTGGCGGCGGTTGGTTCCATGCCGAATGCCCGCAGCAGACAGGTTGCCACTTCTCGCCCATGGGCGGCGGGCAAGCCCCCTATCGCCACGCTGCGCATGGCCTGGGTCACGGCGCCGTTCAACACGTCCATGGCGGCCGCTTCGCTCGGCACCCGAAAGCTCTTCTGCTTGATGCCAAGGCGCATGTCGGCCAGCGCGTAGTGCTGGATCTCGAGCAGCAGCGACGGCGCCGCCGCGGCGACATCCAGCATCAGCAGCGCCCATGCGGGGCTTTCGTGCGCTAGCCAGATGTAGCGCTGGATACCGATCGCCATGCGCTGCGCCCCTTCGGCCACGCCGGCCTGGCTGCCCGAAATGCGTTGGCACAGCGTGTCCGCTAGCCACAGCGCCACGGCGCCGGCCAGCTCTTCCTTGGTTTTGAAGTGGTTGTAGACGGTGCCGGTCGTCATGCCAGCCACCGCCGCAATCTCCAGCATGGTGGCCGCCGCGTAGCCGCGTGCGCTGAATACCTTGATGGCGGCCTGCACCAGCTGCAGCCGCGTGCGCTCGCGCTTCAAGAGGCCCGGCCGGGGCGCCACAAGACTTTCGGCCAGGGCGGCCGGAAGTGGTATGGACGGCGCCATGAAGCCGATCGTACTATCCATTTTTGAACGCAATGTTCATTTTTGATTCACTCATGCAATAACGAGAGTTTGCCATGCAATCCAATCCCCGCCGTCGCCCGCCGGCCTTTGCAGTGCGCCGTTCCGCACACCCGCTCCGGAGGCTCGCATGAGTGCCGGCGTCAAATGGGCAAAGCGCGCGGCGGTGCTCGTGGCCATTCTGGTTGCTGTTGCCGCCGCGGCGCTGTGGGTCGGCAACGAGCTTGCTACGCGCAAGATGCGGCGTACGGTCGAAGTCGCGGCGCAGCCCGTCGCCTTCCGCAGTGCGAGCGACAGCGCAGCGCTCGAGCGGGGGCGCTACCTGTATGCGTCCCGCGGCTGTGTCGATTGCCACGGTGCAGCGGCCAATGGCCGCATGTTCCTGGACGACGGCAACGGGATGCGCATCGCGGGGCCGAACATCAGCCCCGGGCCGGGCAGCGTGGTGGCGGGCTACACCCCCGTGGACTGGGTGCGCGCCATCCGGCATGGCGTCTCGCGCAGTGGCCGGCCGCTCATGGTGATGCCCAGCGAGGACTACAACCGCTGGACCGACGACGACCTCGCGTCACTGGTGGCCTACCTGCGCTTCAAGGAACCTGCGAGCGGCACAGGCGCCGTGGTCGAACTGCCGTTGCCGGTGCGGGCCCTCTACGGATTTGGCTGGATGCAGGATGCCGCAGCAAAGATCGACCATACCCGGCCACCCGAACAGCCCGTGCCCGAGAGCGTGACGGTGAAGCACGGCGCGTATGTGGCCAACATGTGCATCGGCTGCCACGGCGCGAAGCTCGGCGGCGGCAAGATTCCCGGTGGTCCGCCGGAATGGCCTGCGGCCTCCAACCTGACGCCAGGCGAAGGAAGCGCCATGGTGCGCTATCCGGATGCGGACGCGCTGCTGGCGCTGTTCAAGACCGGCAAGCGGCCCGACGGATCGGCGGTGAAGGTCATGCCCTTCGAATCGCTCCGCGAGATGAACGAGACCGACGTGCGAGCGCTGCACCTGTACCTGAAAAGCCTGCCGGCAAGCCCCAAAGGCTAGCGAGCGGCCCGCTCGTTACCTTGCTCAGCCCGCCTTGCGGAAAGTGAGGTTGACGCGCCGGCTGCCCAGCAGCGCATGCGGCCGGTCTGCGAGCGGCAGCACGCCGTGGTAGCGCAGCCGGTCCGGCCCGCCCCAGACGACGACATCGCCGTGCCCGAGCGGAATTCGGACGGTCTTGTCGCCGCGCGCGAGCCCGCCAAAAAGAAACGTGGCGGGCATGCCGAGTGAAACCGAAACGATGGGCGCGCCGTAGTCGCGCTCGTCCTTGTCCTGGTGCAGCGACAGCCGCGTGCCGGGCTCGTAGCGGTTGACCAGGCAGGCGTCGGGCGCGAAGCCTTCGTACCCCGCTTCGGCGGCGGCCGCTCGCGCCAGGCGCTCGAACACGGCGGGCATCGGCGGCCAAGGCCGGCCGGTCTCGGGATCGAGTTCGCCGTAGCGGTAGCCGCGCCGGTCCGAGATCCAGCCGAGGCGACCGCAGTTGGTCATTGCCACGGACATGGTGAGGCCGCCCGGCGTCACGAGGTGCCGGAATGCGGCGCGCTGTTCGACCTCGTTCAATGCCGGAAGAAGTTCGTGCACGAAGGGCAGCGCGAAGCCACGCAGCACGAACGCCCCCGGGCCGATGGCCTCTCTGCCGCGCGGCAGGTCGGCATCTGGAGCATCGGAAAAAAGATCGAGCGTCACGGCGCGATTTTCTCGCGCACCGGGCTGCCGGCCGCTGCCTCGGCCACCAAATGCCCCAAGGCTTGCATCGCCTTTTCGGCCTGCGCGTCCCACGCATGGCCGTAGTTCAGGCGCAGGCAATGCGCAAAGCCGCGCGTCGCCGAAAAGATCGGCCCCGGCGCCACGCTGATGCCGAGCTCCAGCGCCTGGCGATGAATATCGAGCGCATTCACGTGCGCCGGCAACTCGACCCACATGAAGTACCCGCCGAGCGGCCGCGTGGCACGCGTACCCGCCGGAAAGTAGTGACCGACGGCTTGCGCAAAGCTCGCCTGCTGAACAGCCAACGTCTGGCGCAGCTTGCGCAGGTGCTTGTCGAGTCCGCCCTTCTCCAGATAGCTTGCCAACGCAAGCTGCGCAGGCACCGAGGTGCTGAGCGTGGTGGTCAGCTTCAGCCGCGCCACCGAGTGCGCAAAGCGCCCTGCCGATGCCCACCCGATGCGGTAGCCCGGCGCAAGGCACTTGGAGAATGAAGAGCAATGCAGCACGAGGCCCTGCGTGTCGAAGGCCTTGGCCGGAGGCGGGCGCCGGTCGCCGAAATAGAGCTCTGCGTACACGTCGTCTTCGATCAGCGGCAGCGCGTGAAGTGCGAGCAGCTCCACCACGGCCTTCTTCTTCGCGTCGTGCATCAGGCTGCCGAGCGGGTTCTGGAAGGTGGTCATCAGCCAGCAGGCCTTGGGCCGGTGGGCCGCAATGGCGAGCTCCAGCGCGCCCAGGTCGATGCCTTCGCCGGGATGCGTCGGCACCTCGATGGCGCGCAACCCCATGCGCTCCAGCGCCTGCAGGGCCGCATAGAAGGTCGGCGATTCGACGATCACCGAATCGCCGGGCCGCGTCACCGCCGCAAGGCACAGGTTGAGCGCCTCCAGCGCGCCGTTGGTAACGACGATTTCATCGGCCGGAACCTGCATGCCGTCGCCCAGGTAGCGCAGCGCAATCTGCCGGCGCAGCGCCGCGCTGCCGGGCGTGAGGTCGTCCACCGTGCTCCACGGGTCGAGCGACTTGGCGCTGGCAGCCATGAACTGGCCCAGCCGCGCGAGCGGAAACAGCAGCGGGCTCGGGAACGCCGAGCCGAAAGGAACCACCTTGCGCGACATGCTGGCTTCGAGAATGTCGAACACGTGGCCGCTCACGTCGAGCGATTTCGGCCCTTCGGCCGGGCGCGACGTGAGGTTGGCCTCGGGCGGGGCATCGCGCAGCCCGCCGGCCGTGACGTAGTAGCCCGAACGGTCCCGCGCGCGCACCAGCCCGCGCGCCTCCAGCAGGTAATACGCCTGGAACACGGTGGACGCGCTCACGCCCCGGCTCTCGCCGGTCTGCCGCACCGAAGGCAGGCGGTCGCCGGTCTTCAGCGTGCCCTGACGGATCGATGTCTCGATGTCGGCGGCAAGGGCTTCGTAGCGCTTCATCGCGGGGCTGCTTTCATCCGGGGGACTTTATCTGCACTGGTGATTTGACCCGGAACTGCATCTGTTTTTTTGCCTGCGGTTGCGGCACAGTCGGTGCATGGTCAATCTCATGCGCGCGGTACGCGCCGTTCTCTGGAGTTTCATCGGGCTGGGCGGCCGCCGCGCGGACGCCGACCGGCGCACCGAGCAGGTCGGGGTGCTGCCGCTGATCGGCGTGGCGCTGGTCACGGTGCTGCTGCTCATTGCGGGGCTGGTGGCGCTTGCGCACTTTGCGGCCGGCACATGATGAAGGCCGTTTGCCACTTCTTCAGAGGCCTTGCAGGAATCGCATTGCTGTTGCTGCTCGGCGGCCACGGGGCTGCCATGGCGGCCGGCGGCATCGAGCAGCGCGTGGCCGCCTGCATTGCCTGCCACGGACGCGAAGGCGCCACGACAAACGCCGGCTACTTTCCGCGCCTTTCGGGCAAACCCGCCGGATACCTGTTCAACCAGTTGCGGAGCTTTCGCGACGGCCGGCGCTTCAATGCCGATATGACCTACATGGTGCAGCACCTCTCCGATGCGTACCTGATGGAAATGGCCGAATACTTTGCGGGTCTGGACCTGCCCTACCCGCCCGTCTCGTCCGCGAGCGATGCAACGCCCGCGCAGTTGGCGCGCGGCCGGCAGCTGGCGCTCGAAGGCGATGCGGCCCGCCGCATTCCGGCCTGCGTGCAATGCCACGGCGCAGCACTCACCGGCGTGCAGCCGGCCATTCCGGGGCTGCTCGGGCTGCCGCGCCTCTATGTGTCGTCGCAGCTCGGCGCCTGGCTGACCAGCGAGCGGCATGCGCTCGCGCCCGACTGCATGGCCGAGATCGGCCGCCGCATGACCACCGCCGACATCAACGCCGTGGCCAGTTGGCTCGCGGTGCAGCCCATGCCGGCCGACCCGAAGCCCGTGTCATCTTTGCCCGCCCCCCTGCCGATCGCCTGCGGCGGCATGCCGAAGTGAGACGGCCATGAAGAAGATGCGATACCTCGGCTGGACATTGCTCGTTGTGGTGCTGCTGCTCGGCGGCGCCGCCGGCGGCATCGTGGCGCTGAACCTGCGCGGCGAAGACCCGCTGCCGGAGCAGGCCGAGGCCTTCAACGCCACGCCCCAGCAGGTCGAGCGCGGGCGCTATCTTGCGCTGGCCGGCAACTGCGCCGGCTGCCACACCACGCGGGGCGGCCAGCCCTATGCGGGTGGCCTGCCGATCGAAACGCCCTTCGGCACCGTGTACTCGAGCAACCTGACGCCCGACGAAAAGTCCGGCATCGGCAGCTGGAGCAGCGCGCACTTCTGGCGCGCCATGCACAACGGCCGCAGCAAGGACGGCCGGCTGCTGTATCCCGCGTTCCCGTATCCCAACTTCACGCAGGTCACGCGTGAAGATTCGGACGCCATCTACGCCTACCTGCGCAGCGTGCCGCCCGCGCCGGCGCCAAACCTGGCGCACCGGCTGCGCTTTCCCTACGACACGCAGGCCGCGCTGGCGGTGTGGCGGGCCCTTTCCTTCAAGCCCGAGAGCTTCGTCGCGAACGCCGGCAAGCCCGCCGAATGGAACCGCGGCGCGTACCTGGTCGGCGGGCTGGGCCACTGCATCGCCTGCCATGGCCCGCGCGATTCGCTGGGCGCAACGCAGACCCAACTCGGCCTTTCGGGCGGGTTGATCGCGGTGGAGAACTGGTATGCGCCTTCGCTTGCCGACCCGCACGAGGCGGGCGTGGCCGACTGGCCCACGGCCGAAGTGGTCGCGTTGCTCAAGAGCGGCGTCGCACCGCGCGGCTCCGTCATGGGGCCGATGGCCGACGTCGTGTTTCGCAGCACGCAGTACCTGAGCGAAGCCGATCTGGCCGCGATGGCGAGCTATTTGAAGGACCTGCCCGGCGCGCCGGCTCCGTCCGCCGCACCCGCGCGCCCCGCCATCGCCGTGCGCCGGGACGCCGGCACCATGGTGCGCGGCGCAAAGATCTATGACCAGCGCTGCGCCTATTGCCACGGCGACCAGGGCCAGGGAGTGCCGGGGGCGTTTCCGCCGCTGGCAGGCAACCGCGCCGTGAACATGGCGCAGACGGCAAACCTGATCCAGGTGATCGCGCACGGCGGCTACCTGCCCTCCACCGCAGGCAATCCGCGCCCCTACGGCATGCCGCCGTTCGGCCACCTGCTGGACGCGGGCGACGTGGCTGCGGTGCTCACCTTCATTCGAGGCTCGTGGGGCAACGACAGCCCGCCAGTGACGCAACTCGACACCATGCGGCGCTGAGCGGGGCGGGGCAAAACGCCCTGAATCCGTCGATGCCTGGCGCGGGGGCCGCCCCTCGTTCAGGCCGCCACAGGCTCGCGCTGCGCGCCGGCCTTCGCGGGCACCGGCATGTGCTGCGCCCAGTCGATGATCTCCAAGGTGCCGTCGGCATGCTCTGCCAGGGCGGTGAGGCTTTCGACCCAGTCGCCGTCGTTGCAGTAGAGGATGCCGTCGATGTCGCGCATTTCGGCGTGGTGGATGTGGCCGCAGACCACGCCCTGCACGCCGCGCTTGCGGGCTTCGCGCGCCACCGCGTTCTCGAAGTCGCCCACGTAGCTCACGGCGCGCTTGACCTTGCCCTTGAGGTACTTGGAAAGCGACCAGTACGGCAGCCCCATGCGCGCGCGCAGCGAGTTGAGGTGCCGGTTGAGCTTGAGCGTGAACTCGTAGAGCGAATCGCCCACGTGTGCGAGCCACTTGGCGCACTGGATCACGCCGTCGAACAGGTCGCCATGAATGATCCAGAGCTTGCGGCCATCGGCCGTCTCATGGATCCATTCCTCGGCCACGTCGATGCCGCCGAAGTTGTGGTGCAGGTACTTGCGCGCGAACTCGTCGTGGTTGCCCGGGATGAAGATCACGCGGGTGCCCTTGCGCGCCTTGCGCAGCAGCTTCTGGATCACGTCGTTGTGCGCCTGCGGCCAGTACCAGTGGCGCTTGAGCTGCCAGCCGTCGATGATGTCGCCGACCAGGAACAGGGTTTCGCACTCCGTGTGCTTCAGGAAGTCGAGCAGCGCGCGGGCTTGGCAGCCGGGGGTGCCCAGGTGCAAATCGGAGATCCAGAGGGTGCGATAGCGCAGCGGCGGGCGCGCAAGATCGTCGTCCTCCGGCTCAGGGGCCCGGGTCGCGGTGTCGCGCCATGCGCGGAGGAAAGCGTCGTCGCGTTGCATGGACGGGTAGGCTCCCACCGCGGCGTGACGGCGCGATGGCGTTCCCGTGACACTCCAGTGACGCGTGGCCAGAACGCCACGCCACGCGGTCAGCTCAAGCTGCGCAGCGTTGGATTTCCACAGTCGAGTGGCGGATTTCCTCGTGCATCGAGAAGCAGGCACGCACCTCGTCGGCCGAGAGCGTGGGCGAATGGGTCACCACAGTAAGCGCACAAGCGTAGGCCTCGCGCCCCACGCGCCACACATGCAGGTCGACCACGCGCGTTTCCGAATCGGCCAGCATGGTCTCCACGCCATCGCGGATTTCGGCCGTGACGGGATGGTCCATTTCGCGGTCGAGCAGCACGCGACCGGTTTCCTTGAGCAGCCCCTTGGCCCAGACCGACACCAGCACCGCGCCGACGATGCCCATCATCGGGTCGAGCCAGGCCCACCCGAAGAACCAGCCGCCCAGCAGCGCTGCGATGGCGAGCACGGAAGTGGCGGCGTCGGCCACCACGTGCAGGTAGGCGGAGCGCAGGTTCAGGTCATGGCCGTGCGAGCCCTGTGCATGGCCATGATGAGCATGTCCGTGGCCATGGTCGTGCCCATGCCCGTGGTGGTGCGCCGACCCGAGCAGCCGCGCACAGACCAGGTTGACCACCAGCCCCAGCACGGCCACCGCCACGGCTTCGCGATAGTGGATGGCCGAAGGCGAGAGAAGCCGTTCGATGGAGCCCACCACCATCAGCACCGCAACGCCGAGCAGCATCAGCGCGCTCGCAAAGCCGCCCAGCACTTCGATCTTCCAGGTGCCGAACGCAAAGCGCGGATCGTGCGCGTAGCGCCGTGCCGCCGCATAGGCAAAGGCGCTCAGGCCGATGGCTAGCGCATGCGAACTCATGTGCCAGCCGTCGGCCAAGAGCGCCATGGAGTTGAACCACCAGCCGGCGCCGATCTCCACCACCATCGCGGCGACGGTGATCCACATCACGAGACGAGTGCTGCGCTCGGCCGATTCGTTGCCTGCGCCGAAATGATGGTCGTGCTGCCAGGCACTCAGGTCATGGGTATGCATGGATAAAAATCAGATTCCGAAAAGGTCTTGTCCGTCGGAGCGGCTCGAAGGCGGCGTCACGCCCAGGTGGCGGTAGGCGGCCAGTGTCGCGATGCGCCCGCGCGGAGTGCGCTGCAGGTAGCCCTGTTGAATGAGGTACGGCTCGATCACGTCCTCGATGGTGTCGCGCTCCTCGCCGATGCTGGCCGCCACGTTGTCCAGGCCCACCGGGCCGCCGTCGAAGCGGTGGATCACGGCCTCGAGCAGCTTGCGGTCCATCAGGTCGAAGCCCTGCGGATCGACGTCCAGCATGGCGAGCGCCTTGTGCGCAATGTCTTCGGTGATGCGGCCGTTGCCCTTCACCTCAGCGTAGTCGCGCACGCGGCGCAGCAGGCGGTTGGCAATGCGAGGCGTGCCGCGCGAACGGCGCGCAATCTCGAAGCCGCCGGCTTCGTCGGTCTCGACCTTGAGCAACCCGGCGCTGCGCCGCACGATGAGCGCCAGTTCCTCGGGCGTGTAGAACTCCAGCCGCGCCACAATGCCGAAGCGGTCGCGCAGCGGGTTGGTGAGCATGCCGGCACGCGTGGTGGCGCCCACCAGCGTGAAGGGCTGCAGGTCGAGCTTGATGCTGCGCGCCGCGGGGCCCTCGCCGATCATGATGTCGATCTGGTAGTCCTCCAGCGCGGGGTAGAGGATTTCCTCGACCACCGGGCTCAGGCGGTGGATCTCGTCGATGAAGAGTACATCGTTGGGCTCCAGGTTGGTCAGCAGCGCCGCCAGGTCCTTGGGCTTTTCGAGTACCGGCCCGGAGGTCTGGCGCAGGTTCACGCCCAGTTCGGCCGCGATGATGTGCGACAGCGTGGTCTTGCCGAGGCCGGGCGGGCCGAACAGCAGCACGTGGTCAAGGGCTTCCTTGCGCTTGCGCGCCGCGCCAATGAAGATTTCGAGCTGCTCGCGCACCTTGGCCTGGCCGACGTATTCGTCGAGCAGCTTGGGGCGCAATGCCCGCTCTATCGCCTCTTCCTGGGGCGACGCAGGGGCGGCGGACACCACGCGAGGCGGTGCGGGGGCGAAATCGTCGGTTTGGATGGTCATGAAATGAGGAGCTGCGATGGCAAGTTTAGTGCCTGCCACACTGGCAGAATGCTCCGGCCATATAACAAACGAGGGGAAGCCAAGGGTGTCGATCTACGAACTGAAGCCCCGGTTCCAGGCGCTGCTGCGGCCGCTCGTCGGCCGGCTGCACGCCATGGGCATCACCGCCAACCAGGTCACCTTGGCTGCGTGCGTGGTTTCAGTCGCCCTCGGGCTCTGGCTGTTCTTCGCGGCGCCGTCCCTCTCGGCCTTCGCGCTCATCCCCGCCTGGATGTTCGTGCGCATGGCTTTCAACGCCATCGACGGCATGCTGGCGCGCGAGCATGGGCAGCAGAGCAAGCTCGGGGCTTTTCTCAACGAATTGACCGACGTGGTCTCCGATGCTGCGCTGTACCTGCCGTTTGCGCTGGTGCAGCCGTTCAGCCCCTTCTGGGTCGGCATGGTGATCATGCTCGCGGGCCTGAGCGAGTTTGCCGGCGCACTCGGCCCCACGGTGGGCGCCTCTCGCCGCTACGACGGCCCGCTCGGCAAGAGCGACCGCGCCTTCGTGTTCAGTGCGCTGGGCCTTTACGTGGCGCTAGGCTGGCCGCTGCCGGGCTGGACGGCCTGGCTGATGCCGCTTCTCGCCGCGCTGGTCGCTTGGACGGTGGCCAACCGCGTGCGGCGTGCGCTGGCCGAAGCCGCATGAACCCATGCACAACAAACAAAAGAACAGCGATCTGCATTCAATGACCGATATCAACACCCACCAACGCATGGTGCAAGAGCGCCAGTTCCGCACGCACGACGGCGAATCGCTCTTCTACCGGCACTGGCCGGCCACGGGTGCCACGCGCCGCGGCGCCATCGTGCTGTTTCATCGCGGGCACGAGCACGGCGCGCGCATGGCGCACCTGGTCGACGAGCTCGATCTGCCCGACTTCGACTTCTTCGCCTGGGACGCGCGCGGCCATGGCCGCTCGCCGGGCCAGCGCGGCTACAGCCCGAGCTTTGCCACCTCGGTGCGCGACGTGCAGACCTTCGTGCAGCACATCGGCAGCGCGCACGGCGTGGCCGAGCAAGACATCCACGTTGTTGCGCAGAGCGTGGGCGCCGTGCTGGTCTCCACCTGGGCGCACGACTACGCCCCCAAGGTGCGCGGGCTCACGCTGGCCTCGCCGGCCTTCAAGGTCAAGCTCTACGTGCCTTTTGCGCGCGCCGGACTGGGGCTGATGCACAAGCTGCGCGGGCTGTTCTTCGTCAACAGCTACGTGAAGGCGAAGTTCCTCACGCACGACCCCGAGCGCATTGCGAGCTACGAGAGCGATCCGCTGATCTCGCGGCCCATCGCCGTCAACATCCTGCTGGGCCTCTACGAAGCCGCCGACCGCGTGGTGGCCGACGCCAATGCCATCACGCAGCCGGTGCAACTGCTGATCTCGGGCGCCGACTGGGTGGTGCACCACAAGCCACAGCACCAGTTCTTCGAGCGGTTGGGCAGCGCCATCAAGACCAAGATGGAACTGCCGGGCTTCTTTCACGACACGCTGGGCGAGAAGGACCGCGCGCCGGCGGTGCAGGCCATCCGCGAGTTCGTGCTGAGGCTGTTCGACGAGGCGCCGGCGCCGGTCGACCTGCGCGCGGCGCACCTGAGCGGCAACACGGCCGACGAATCGCGCGCGCTGGCCGAGCCGCTGGCACCGCTGTCTCCGCGCGGCGCCTACTGGGGGCTGACGCGCGCCGGGCTGCGCTTTGGCGGCACCCTTTCGCGCGGCGTGAAGCTGGGGCACGACACCGGCTTCGATTCGGGCAGCACGCTCGACTACGTCTACCGCAATCATCCGGAAGGCAAGGGGGCGCTCGGCCGCTCCATCGACAAGACCTACCTGAACTCGATCGGCTGGCGCGGCATTCGGCAGCGCAAGATCCATGTCGAGGAACTGATCCGCATCGCGATGGAACGCCTGGCCGAAATGCACCGCGAGGTGCGCGTGATGGACATTGCGGCCGGCCACGGCCGCTACGTGCTCGACGCAGTGACCGCAAGCCCGGTCAAGGCCAGCTCGATCCTGCTGCGCGACTACAGCGACATCAACGTGCGCGACGGTCGCGCGCTCATCGCCGAAAAGGGCCTGGAAGACGTCGCGCAGTTCGTTCAGGCCGATGCCTTCGACCGCATCAGCCTGGCCACCGTAACGCCGCGACCCACGCTGGCCGTGGTGTCGGGCCTCTACGAACTCTTTCCCGACAACGAAATGGTGCGCCGCTCGCTCGCGGGCGTGGGCGATGCGGTGGAAGACCGCGGCTACCTGGTCTACACCGGCCAGCCGTGGCATCCGCAGCTCGAGATGATTGCGCGCGCGCTCACCAGCCACCGCCAGGGCGAAGCCTGGGTGATGCGACGCCGCACGCAGGCCGAAATGGACCAGCTGGCGGAGGAAGCGGGCTTCCGCAAGATCGACCAGCGCATCGACGAGTGGGGCATCTTCACCGTCTCGCTTGCGGTGCGGGTGGCATGACCCCCGGGGTTGGCGCGAAATGAAGCACTGGCTGGCACAGCGACCGTGGAAGCGGGCCGCTGCATGGCTGGTGTTTCTGGGGCCGCTGTTCTACACGACCTACGGCCTTGCCAACTGGTGGGCCACCACGCGCGCGCAGGTGCCTTCGATGGCCTTCGAATGGGAGCGGCAGGTGCCGTTCTGGGCCTGGACGATCTTTCCGTACTGGACGATCAACGTCTTCTACGCGCTCTCGCTCTTTCTGGCGCGCAGCAAGCACACGCTGGACAGGCATGCGCTGCGGCTGGTGAGTGCAACGCTCATCGCCTGCACGTGCTTCGTCGTCTGGCCGCTGCATTTCAGCTTCGGGCAGCCGGCAGTCGAAGGCGCACCGGCCTTTTTGTTCAATGCGCTGCGCGGCTTCGATCAGCCCTACAACCAGGCGCCTTCTCTGCACATTGCGCTGGCGGTGATCCTGTGGGACTGGTACCGGCAGTTCCTGCGTGCCACGTGGGCAAGGCTGGTTCTGCATGTGTGGGCGTTCGCGATCTGCGCGTCGGTGCTCACCACCTGGCAGCACCACTTCATCGACATTCCCACGGGTGCGCTGCTCGGAATCTTCTGCGTTTGGCTGTGGCCGCTGGAGCGCACGGTATCGATACCGCACGCCTGGCAATGCGCGCGCGATGCGCAGCGCTGGAAGCTCGGGGGCTTCTACGCAGTGGGCGCAGCCTTGTTTCTTGCAGCCGCGTTGTATGGCGGTGGCATGTGGCTGTGGCTCGCCTGGCCCGCGGTTTCGCTGGCGCTGGTGGCGCTCAACTACATCGGCTTTGGCGCGCGCGGCTTCCAGATGAACGGGGTGGGTCGCATGAGTTGGGCTGCGCAATGGCTGTTCGCGCCCTATCGCCTTGGCGCGGCGGCCAACGCGTGGCTCTGGACGCGCAAGCTGCCGGCTTCGGTCGAAGTGGTGCCGGGCCTGCGCCTCGGGCGCTTGCCGACGAAGGCCGAATGGATCGACGCCGGGCGGCCGCAGCTCGTGAGCCTGTGCGCCGAGCTGCAGGCGCCGGCCGGCGTTCCGCATGCGCGTTGCGTGCCGATGCTCGACCTGACCGTGCCGCCCACCGTGCGGCTGCAGCGCGCGGCCGCGGTCATCGAAGGGCAGCGCCTCCATGCCGAAGGCGCGCCGGTATGGGTCTGCTGCGCGCTGGGTTTCTCGCGCAGCGCCGCGGCGGCCATCGCATGGCTGGGGCGCTACGGCGGATCGGGCGGCTTGATACAAGCCGAAGACACGGTGCGACTTGCCCGCCCGCAGATCGTCCTGCGCGCCGGGTGGCGGGTTTCGCTCGAACCTCTGGGCACCACTGCTCCGGGACTGCCACCCCATGACTGACACCGAACGCGCCACCTGCGCGGCGCTGGCCGGATTGCTGCGCGCCGCAGCGGTGCTGGCGGTCTGGGGCTTCGCGCTCATGTGCATTGCGGCGCTGGTGCTCGCGCTCACCATGCGCTCGCTCTCGACCACGGCTGCCATGGGCTTTGGCGCGGTGGTGGTGCTGGGAACGCTCGAACGCTACTTCGCATTCAGGCTGCGGCTCGACCAGGCGCTGTTCGCCGACTTGTCACGCGGTGCCATCGCATCGCTCGATGCGCTCGACACCGCGCTCGATCGGCTCGGCCTGCGCAATGCACCGGCAACGAAAGTCGCCCGGCCGCTCGACGACCGCATCCAGGGAACCCGCCAGCTCATGCAGCGCCACGCCGTCGTGATTGCCTGCCAGACCGCCATGTTTCTCCTCGCCTTGATGACACAGGACCTCTCTTGACCGAAGAAGACAACAACAAAGACCACCGGCCCCAAAGCACGGTGCTGCGCCGCGCCCTCGCCGTTGTTGCCGGCAAGCTGATCATCGGCGCGGCCGGGTTGCTGACAGGCGTGCGCGCCATCTGGAGCGGCACCACGCCCAAGGCCGAGCAAACGCTGTACTTCGCCAACCACACGAGCCACGGCGATTTCGTGCTGCTGTGGGCCACGCTCCCGCCCGACCTTCGCGCGCTGACGCGGCCGGTGGCGGGGCAGGACTACTGGATGGCGTCGAAGGTGCGCCAGTTCATCGGCGTGGATGTGTTCAACGCGCTGATGATCCGCCGCGACGGCTCGGGCCAGGGCGGCAACCCCGTCGACCAGATGAAAGAAGCGCTGGAAGGCGGCGACTCGCTCATCATGTTTCCCGAGGGCACGCGCAACACCGGCGACGAGATCCTGCTGCCGCTCAAGAGCGGCCTCTATCACCTGGCGCGCGCCTGCCCCACCGTGCGGCTGGTGCCGGTGTGGATAGAGAACCTGAAGCGCGTGCTGCCCAAGGGCACGCTGGTGCCGATTCCGCTCGCCTGCACGGTCCGCTTCGGCGCGCCCATTCAATTGGCCGAAGGCGAAGACAAAACCGGCTTTCTCGCCCGCGCGCGCGCCGCCATGCTCGACCTGCGCCCTGAATACGACCGCGTGCCAGAACAAGAAAAAACAGCAACGACGCCATGAACATCTCGCCCTCCACCCAGACCACGCTGCAATTGTTCGGCGGCGTCGCCGGCGTGCTGATTCTTGCCTCGGCCATCGGCGCAATGCTCAAGTGGCGCGTGGCGCAGGGCCAGCCGAGCTCTGTGATCGACAACCTCAACGCGCGCGTCAACGCCTGGTGGGTGATGGTGGCGGTGATCGGCATTGCCTTCGCATTCGGCAAGGGCGGCGTGATCGTGCTGTTCTATCTGATCTCTTTCTATGCGCTGCGCGAGTTCATCAGCCTGGCCTACACGCGGCGCGGCGACCACCATGCGATTGCCGCGGCGTTCTACATCGGGCTGCCGGTGCAGTACTTTCTTGTGTGGATCGAATGGTACGGGCTCTATTCGATCTTCATTCCGGTCTACGCTTTTCTGGTGCTGCCGATTCTCGCGGCCGTGGGCGGCGATACGCAGCGCTTTCTGGAGCGCACCTCCAAGATCCAATGGGGCCTGATGATCTGCGTGTTCTGCATCAGCCATGTGCCCGCGCTGCTCACCTTGCAGATTCCCGGCTTCGAAGGCCGCAACCTGTTGCTGATTGCTTTTCTGGTGATCGTGGTGCAGGGCAGCGACGTGCTGCAGTACGTCTGGGGCAAGCTCTTCGGCAAGCGCAAGGTGGCGCCCGAACTTTCGCCCTCCAAGACCTGGGAAGGCCTGGTCGGCGGCGTCGTCAGCGCCACCACGCTGGGCGCGGCGCTCTATTGGGCAACACCGTTCAACCCCTGGCAGGCCGCGCTGATGGCGCTCACCATCTGCCTCATGGGTTTCTTCGGCGGGCTCGTGATGTCGGCCATCAAGCGCGACCGCGGCGTGAAGGATTGGGGCTCGATGATCGAGGGCCACGGCGGCATGCTCGACCGGCTCGACTCGGTGATCTTCGCAGCGCCGATCTACTTTCACGCGCTGCGCTACTGGTGGGTGCCATGAGCACGGGGCGCACAAGCGCAAAGAAAGCGGCGGTGGCCGAGCGCGTACCGCATGACACGCCCGTCGAATGCACCACCGCCGCCGCATGGGAGCGTTGGCTCAAGCGGCACCATGCCGACGCGGCCGGCGTGTGGCTGCGAATGGCCAAGAAGGACAGCGGCATTGCGTCGGTCAACCACCCAGAGGCACTCGAGGTTGCGCTGTGCTACGGCTGGATCGACGGGCAGCGCAAGGCAGAAGACGACAAGCACTTTCTGCAGCGCTTCACGCCGCGCACTCTGCGCAGCACCTGGTCGAAGATCAACCGCGCCAAGGCACTGAGGCTGATCGACGAAGGCCGCATGCAGCCGGCCGGCCTGGCCGAGGTCGAGCGCGCTCGCGCCGATGGCCGCTGGGATGCGGCCCACGACGCCCAAAGCATCGCCACCGTGCCGCCCGACCTGCAGGCCGCCCTCGACGCAAACCCCAAGGCCGCCGCCTTCTTCGCCAAGCTGGATTCGCGCAACCGCTATGCAGTGCTGTTTCGCACCCAAGGCGCGAAGAAGCCCGAGACCCGGGCGCGGAGCATCGCGAAATTCGTGGAAATGCTCGCGAAGAGCGAGAAGATCCATCCCTGAGCCAGATCGGGTGGCGCCCTACTTCGCCAGTGCTTTCAGCGCCAGCTTGATGCCCTCGCTCACCGTCGCGTCCTTCGGCAGCGCCTTGAGCGCCAGCGCGGCTTCCTTGTCGCTGTAGCCCAATGCGATCAGCGCTTGCAGAATGTCGGCCTGCGCATCGGAGGCCGCATGCGCAGGCAGGCCGATGTCGGCACCCAGCTTGCCCTTGAGCTCCAGCAGCAGCCGTTCGGCGGTCTTCTTGCCGATGCCTGGAATTTTCACCAGCCGGCCGAGCTCCTGCGTGGTGATGGCCTGCGACAGCTCGCCCACGCTCATGCCCGACAGCAGGCCGAGCGCCGTGCGCGGGCCCACGCCGGTGATCTTGATGAGTTGCCGAAAAGCCGCACGCTCCTCGGCGGTGCCGAAACCGTAGAGAATCTGCGCATCCTCGCGCACCACGAAGTGCGTGAGCAGCGAAACGCGCTCTCCGGTGCCGGGCAGGTTGTAGAACGTGCTCATCGGCACATCGACCTCGTAACCGACGCCATTGCAGTCCACCACCACTTGCGGTGGGTTGCGCTCGGCCAGGATGCCGGTGAGTTTGCCTATCATTGGCCCACCCCCGTTGCTTGCTCACTTCGTGTAGCCGCCTCCCCCCTCAAGGGGGCAACACCGGCGGCCCGGCAAAGCCGGTTCCGCGGTGTTCCCCGCTTTGAACTGCGTTTTTTCGAGCATGGCTGGTCTTGCATAGGGCTGCCAAAAAGATGGAAATGGATACCGCGTGATTCTGCGACACACTTTTGCCCCACCCAACAACTCGCGCCTCGGCCACTTGTGCGGACCGCTGGACGCGCACCTGCGCCGCATCGAAGAGGCCCTGGGCGTGAAGATCGCGCACCGCCACGAGCAGTTCAAGGTCGACGGCCCCAAGGCCTCCGCGCAGCGGGCGATGGATGTGCTGCAGGCGCTGTACGAAATTGCCCAGCGCCCGATCGACCCGGCCGTGGTGCAGCTCACGCTGGCGGGTGACGGTTCCATGATCGACGGCGACGAGGACGCGGCCATGCTCGTCACCCGCCGCGCCGACCTGCGCGCGCGCACGCCCACGCAGGCGCTGTACCTCGACAACATCGCCAAGCACGACATCACCTTCGGCATCGGTCCGGCCGGCACCGGCAAGACCTACCTGGCCGTGGCCTGCGCGGTCGATGCGCTGGAACGCGCCGCGGTGCAGCGCATCGTGCTCACGCGCCCGGCGGTGGAAGCCGGCGAGCGGCTCGGCTTCTTGCCGGGCGACCTGACGCAGAAGGTCGACCCTTACCTGCGCCCGCTGTACGACGCGCTCTATGACCTGATGGGTTATGAGAAGGTACAGAAGGCGTTCGAGCGCAACGCACTCGAAATCGCGCCGCTGGCCTTCATGCGCGGGCGCACGCTGAACAATGCCTTCGTCATCCTCGACGAGGCGCAGAACACCACGGTCGAGCAGATGAAGATGTTTCTCACGCGCATCGGCTTCGGCGCCAAGGCGGTGGTGACGGGCGACGTGAGCCAGATCGACCTGCCCAAGCAGCAGCTGAGCGGGCTGATCGACGCCGAGCGCGTGCTGCGGCGCGTGAGCGGCATCGCGATCACGCACTTCACCAGTGCCGACGTGGTGCGGCATCCGCTGGTCGCCAAGATCGTCGATGCCTACGACGGCCAGCGCAAGCGCGCGGGGTCGCACTGACATGGCGCTGGCCCAGCTTTCGCTTTCGCTGCAGTTCGCACCGCGCTTCAAGGGCATCGAGCGGCATCGCGCCGCGCTGCCGCGGCACAGCGTGGCCCGCTGGATCCGCCATGCGCTCGACGCTGACGGCGAGATCACCGTGCGCATCGTCGATGCCGAGGAAGGCCAGCGCCTGAACCGCGAGTTCCGCGGCAAGGACTACGCAACCAACGTACTGACCTTCGACTATGCGCAAAGCCCCGTGGTGATGGCCGACTTGGTCCTATGCGCGCCGGTGGTCGCCAGCGAGGCGAAGGAACAGCGCAAGACCTTGGCCGCGCACTACGCGCACCTGCTCGTTCACGGCGCGCTGCACGCGCAGGGCTGGGACCACGAGACCGGCGAAGCCGACGCCGAGGAAATGGAAGCGCGCGAGATCGAAATTCTGGCCGGCCTCGGCATTCGCAATCCCTACGGGCGGTGAGATATGACCGCAGCGCCCGGTGCGAACACCGATCCGTGGCTACAGCGCTGGCTTCCTCTGCTTGCCGAGCGCGCCGGAACGGACCCGGTGCTCGAGCTGGGCTGCGGAACAGGCCGGGACAGCGCGGTGTTGGCGGGCGTGGGGCTGCGCGTGGTGGGCATCGAGCTCTCGACCGAGTCGGTGGCGGCCGCGCGGGCACGGGTGCCGCACGGCGCGGAGTTTCTTTGCAGCGATTTCCGCGCGCCCTTTCCGACGGCTGACGGCAGCGTGGGCGCGGTGCTCGCGAGTCTTTCGCTGCACTACTTTGCCTGGGATGAAACACTGGCCCTGGCACGGCGGATTCACGACGTGCTTCGCCCCGGCGGCGTGCTGCTGTGCCGGTTGAATTCAGTCAACGACTTTCACCACGGCGCCAGCGGCCCGCCACCGGACGGCGAAGATTCCTTCTATCTGGTGGACGGCGTGCCCAAGCGCTTTTTCGACCGTGCGGCGGTGGAGCGGCTCTTCGCCGACAGCTGGCGCATGCTGCACCTGGAGGAACTCGCGGTTGAGCGCTACGAGCAGCCGAAGGTGCTTTGGGAAGCCGTGCTCGAACGCGAATGAAGGCAGCGCGCTAGGCCGTCATCTGCATGGGAATGGTGACCGGGCCGTCGTTGACCAGGTGCACCTGCATGTCGGCGCCGAACTCGCCCGTTGCAACCACGGGGTGCGCAGCACGGGCTTGCGCCACGAAATAATCGTAGAGCCGCCGCCCCTCGTCGGGTACCGCTGCTTGCGTGAAGCTGGGGCGGTTGCCGCCGCTCACATCGGCCGCCAGCGTGAACTGGCTCACCACGAGCAGGCCGCCGCCGATGTCCTGCAGGCTGCGGTTCATCTTGCCCGCGTCATCTGAAAAGATGCGCATTTTCAGTATCTTTAAGAGCATGCGGTCGGCGAGCGCGTCCACATCGCCGCGCTCGGCGCAGAGCAGCACGAGCAGGCCGGCCTCGATGGCACCGGCGGTCTGCCCGCCGATCTCGACACGCGCGCTTGCCACGCGCTGAATCACGGCTTTCATGCTTCTTCCTCCATCTGCGTGGCGCGCGCTTCCATGCCCAGCGGCAGCAGCTGGATGGTCACGCGCAGGCCGGGCACCGCGTCCATCAGTGCCTGCTCCAGTTCGTCGCGCATGGCGGCGGCCTGCTGCAGTGTCCAGTCGCCCGGCACGTGCATGTGCAGGTCGGCAAACCGGCGCTGGCCCGCGCGCCGCGTGACCATGTCGTCGAAGCGAAGCCGCCCACCTTCGGGCAAGCGTGCGGCGAACTGGTCGAGCGTGGTGCGCAGCGTGGCGATGGTTTCAGGCTCGAGCGCCTCGTCCATCAGGCCCTGCGACGAGCGCCACACGAGCTTCACGCCCTCCCGCACGATGTTGAGCGCCACGCCGATGGCCAGCAGCGGATCGAGCCAGAGCCATCCGCTGAAGTGCACGGCCACAATGCCGATGACGACGGCGGCCGAGGTCCAGACGTCGGTCATGAGATGCCGCGCATCGGCCTCCAGCGCGATCGACCGGTGGGTATGCGCCGCGCGAAACAGCGCATAGGCCAGGCCGGCGTTGAAGGCGGAACTGAGCACCGAAAGCGCAAGCCCCCAGCCCAGTTGCTCGAGCGGCTGGGGAGAAAGCAGCCGCTGCACGGAAACCCAGAGAATGGCAGCCGCCGCACCAACGATCAGGATGCCTTCGAAGCCCGATGAAAAGTACTCGGCCTTGTGGTGGCCGTAGGGATGGTCCTCGTCGGCGGGCCGGGCCGCTACCGTCACCATGGCCAGGGCGAACATCGCGCTGGCAAGATTGACGAAAGACTCCATGGCGTCGGAGATCAGGCCCATCGAATTCGTGACGTAGCCTGCCAGGCCCTTGAGCAGGATCGTGACGAGGGCAACGGCGACTGAAACGCGAAGCAGCGTCTTGGGCGTAAGAATCATGTGCGGCGAGAGACGTTGAGCAAGAAAAACGACAAAAGTGCGGCAAAAGGCCGCATCTTTTTAGCCGAGGTAACAAATACGGCCTCCGCTTGTAACAGGTTCAATTTAATATTTGTGTCACCGCGAGACATTCGCAGAGAGTGATGATGAAAAAATTCCTGACCGCCCTGGGAGGCTTCGCCTTTTGGGGCGCAGTGGCGCTGGTCCACGCACAAACAACTTCCACCGCACCGGCAGCCGCGCCGGTCGCCGAACTCCAGGCAGGCTTCGTGAAGTCTGTGCGCGGCAACGTGCAACTGCTCAGCTCGGCCGGTACGCCGCGCGCCGCGAGCGCAGGCGACGCGCTCACCGCCGTGGACCGTATCGTGACAGGCCCGGACTCTTCCGCTGCCGTGGTCTTGCGCGACGACACGACGCTCGTCGTCGGACCTTCGTCGCGGTTGGACCTGAAGGAATTTCACTTCAACGCCACCACGCATGAAGGCGGCGTGCTCGTGTCGCTGCTGCGCGGCTCCATGCGCATGATCACGGGCCTGATCGGCAAGAGCAACCCCGATGCGATCCGCGTGGAAACGCAAACGGCCACGATCGGAATCCGCGGAACCGACTTCATCGTGCAGACCGACGGCCAGCCATGATGATGAAGTTGCGTCCTCACGCCTCCACCCTTCTTGCCGCCCTGACCGCAGCGCTGCTTGCCGCCTGCAGCACGCCGGGTACCCGCGTGGTGCTGCTGCCCCAGGCGGACGACAAGCCCTCGGCGGTGGTGGTGCGCGCAAAGGACGGCGAAGAAGTTCTTTTCAGGCCCTATCAGCGTGCAACCGCAGCGGTCGGCGCTTCGGGCGCCCCCGTGGTCGACCAGGCCGACTCGGCCAAGGTGCGCGCCGAGAACAAGGCACTGTTCGACATGCGCCCGCCTCCGCCGCAGCGCTACACGGTGTTTTTCGACGCGGGGGGCACCACGCTCACGCCCGCGTCGCAGCAGGTCATGAACGAGGCGCTGGTTGCGGCTCAAACCCGCAGCGGAAGCGACATCGTGGTGACCGGGCACACCGACACCAAGGGCGCGCTGGAGCAGAACGACATGCTTTCGCAGCGCCGGGCGCAGGAAGTGGTGCAACTCTTCATCGATCGGCAGTTTCCGGCCAAGCGCATCGAGGCCGTAGGCCGCGGCGAGCGCGAACTTGCCGTGTCCACGGCCGACGAGGTGGACGAGCCGCGCAACCGGCGCGTCACCATCGAAGTCCGGTAAAGGCAGCTGGCGGCCAGCGCGGCCGCTTCTTTGATCTGATCAGCTGACGGTCACGCGCGCAAACTTGCGCTTGCCGACCTGCACCACGTAGCTGCCCGCCGGCAGTTTCAGCGCCTTGTCGCTGATCACGACCGAATCGACGCGCACGCCGCCGCCATCGACCAGCCGGTTGCCTTCGGAGTTCGAAGGCGCCAGCCCGGCCTGCTTGAGCAGCTGCGCGATACCCAGGGGCGCACCGCCAAGCGACACCTCGGGAATGTCGTCCGGCACGCCGCCTTTGCTGCGGTTGATGAAATCCTGCTCCGCCGCCTCGGCCGCCGCCGCGCTGTGGAAGCGCGCGGTGATTTCCTTGGCCAGCGCCACCTTCGCGTCCTTGGGATTGCGGCCGCCCGCAATTTCGGCCTTGAGCGCCTCGATCTGCTCCAGCGACTGGAAGCTCAGCAAGGTGTACCAGCGCCACATCAACTCGTCGGAAATCGACAGCACCTTGGCGAACATGGTGTTGGCGTCTTCGCTGATGCCGATGTAGTTGTTCTTGCTCTTGGACATCTTCTCGACGCCGTCGAGCCCTTCCAGCAGAGGCATAGTGAGTATGCACTGCGGCTCTTGGCCGTATTCCTGCTGGAGGTGACGGCCAACCAGCAGATTGAACTTCTGGTCGGTGCCGCCCAGTTCGAGGTCGCTCTTGAGCGCCACCGAGTCGTAGCCCTGCATCAGCGGGTAGAGGAACTCGTGCACCGAGATCGACTGGCCGGCCTTGAAGCGCTTGTTGAAATCGTCGCGCTCCATCATGCGGGCCACGGTGTACTTGGCGGCCAGCTGGATCATGCCGCGCGCGCCCAGTGGGTCGCTCCATTCGGAGTTGTAGCGAATCTCGGTCTTTTCGGGGTCCAGCACCAGGCTGGCCTGCCGGTAGTAGGTCTGGGCGTTGGCCTCGATCTGCTCGCGCGTGAGCGGCGGCCGGGTGCTGTTGCGGCCCGAAGGGTCACCGATCGTGGTCGTGAAGTCGCCGATCAGGAAAATCACCCGATGCCCCAAGTCCTGAAGCTGGCGCATCTTGTTGAGCACAACCGTATGGCCGATATGGATATCAGGGGCGGTCGGATCGAGCCCCAACTTGATGCGCAGCGGCGTTCCACTGGCCTCCGAGCGCTGCAGCTTGCGCACCCACTCGTCCTGCGGCAGGAGCTCGTCGGCGCCCCGGAGGGAGATTTCAAGCGCTCGTCTTACACCATCGGGCAGGCCATTGGATGTAACAGATTCGGCATTCATAGGCTTTTGGGCTGATTTTCAGGTTGCCGAAGCTATACTCAGCCCGACTTTTCAAGCGCCGGATTCTAAGCGGCGCTTTTTTCCGCACCGTTCTGCCGCCCTTTCCGTTCTGGGCTTTGCAGCACGGATTTGCAGAACCTGAGCTGGAATTCAAAGTTTGATCAACGGCATTCTCGCCGCCGAGGAGCTCCTGGCTTCCCGCGTGGCCTTTACATTCCGGACCTATCCCAAGCAGATCACCGCGGCCATCGCGGCGGCCCTGCTGAGCGCTGGCACCCTGGCCGTGGCCTCCCTCGGTCCCGATGCGTCCGACCTCCCGGTCCAACAGGTGCTTGAAGCGACCGCGCCCCTGTCTTTTGCAGAACAGAGCGAATCGCTCGAGAACTTCAGCTTTACGCTGTTTCGAACCGACATCACGCGCTCGAGCGACACGGCCGAGGCCCTGCTGAAGCGCCTGGGCATTTCCGACCCCGCCGCCACCGCCTTCGTGCGCGCGAGCGGCGAAGCCCGCAATGCGCTGTTCGCACGCGCGGGACGCACCATCACAGCCGAAGCCACGCAGGAAAACCAGCTCAAGAAGCTCAGCGCCCGCTGGATTCCCGACGGCGACGGCGGCTTCAAGCGCTTCGTGATCGAACGCACGGCGGTCGGCTTCGTTGCGCTCACCGAGCGCGACACGCTCACACCGGGCACGCGCCTGGCCAGCGGCACCATCCGCACCTCGCTGTTCGCAGCCACCGACGACTCCCGCGTTCCCGACTCGGTTGCGAGCCAGCTGGCCGACATCTTCGCCGGCGACGTCGACGTGCGCTCCCTGCGAAAGGGCGACCGCTTTGCCGTGGTGTACGAAACCTTCGAAGCCGATGGCCAGGCGCTGCGCAGCGGCCGCGTGCTCTCGGCCGAGTTCGAGAGCGGCGGCAAGGTGCACCAAGCCGTGTGGTTCCAGCCCCCGGGCCAAAAGGGCAGCTACTACCGCCCGAACGGCGACAGCCTGCGCAAGGCCTACCTGAGCTCGCCGGTGGAGTTTTCGCGCGTATCGAGCGGCTTCGCGATGCGCATGCACCCGATCCTGAACAGCTGGCGCCAGCACAACGGTATCGACTTCGCAGCCCCCACGGGCACAGCGGTGCGCAGCGTCGGCGACGGCACGGTCGATTTCGCCGGCACGCAAAGCGGCTACGGCAACATCGTCATCATCAAGCACCGCAACAACCAGCAGACGGCCTACGCCCACCTGAGCCGCGTGGACGTCAAGGCCGGCGAAAGCATCAGCCAGGGCCAGACGATCGGCGCGGTGGGGTCCACCGGCTGGGCCACCGGGCCGCACCTGCACTTCGAGTTTCGCGTGAACGGCGAATACCAGGACCCAGCCTCCATCGCCCAGGAAGGCGGCGCGCCGATCACCGCAGCCCTGCGTCCGGCCTTCGAACGCGTTGCCGTCGGTGCACGCACCGAACTGGCCGCGGCGTTCTCGGTCATTCAGGCCAGCGCAGACTGAGCACCCGCGGGGCAATAGCGGCGGCACAACAAACGCCCCGTTCGCCCCGTTCAGCAATGGCCGCCGAACTGTTCATCGGGTTGATGTCCGGCACGTCGCTCGACGGCGTCGATGGCGTTCTGGCCGACTTTTCCGAAGGCCGCATCGCGGTACTGGCCTACGCTACGGCCCCCTTCCCCGCCGAGCTGCGGGCGGAGCTGATGGGGCTCAACACGCCCGGCGACAACGAACTGCACCGCGCCGCGCTTGCCGGCAATGGCCTGGCCCGCATCTATGCAGGCGTCGTCGGCCAGCTCCTCGCCGACAGCGGGACTTCTGCCAGTGCCGTTACAGCGCTCGGCTCTCATGGCCAGACGGTTCGCCACCGCCCCACCGAATTCGACGCCGTTGGCTACACGCTGCAGATCAACAACCCCTCGCTGCTGGCTGAACTGACCGGTATCGACGTGGTTGCGGACTTTCGCAGCCGCGACCTCGCCGCAGGCGGTCAGGGCGCCCCACTGGTGCCGGCGTTCCACCGTGCGCTCTTCGCGCGCGCCGGCGAACCTGTGGCGGTGCTGAACATCGGCGGCATTTCGAACCTGAGCCTGCTGCCCGCCGCCGATGCACCGGGAGAGCCCGCCGTGCTGGGTTTCGACTGTGGGCCAGGCAATGCCTTGATGGATTACTGGTGCCAGCTTCATACAGGCCAGCCGTTCGATCGCAGCGGGCAATGGGCCGCGAGTGGGCAGGTACTGCCTGAGCTGCTTGCCACGCTGCAGGCCGAGCCCTATTTCGCAAAGGCACCGCCCAAAAGCACGGGTCGCGACCTGTTCAATCCGCCCTGGCTTTCAGCGCGCCTTGGCACGGCTACGGGCGCTGCGCCTGCTGACGTGCAAGCGACCCTGACCGAATTCACCGCCAGCGTTTCCGCAGCCGACATGCTGCGCTATGGAAACGCTAGCAAGCTGCTGATCGTTTGCGGCGGTGGCGCCTTGAACGACCACCTGCTCAAGCGCTTGCGCGCGTGGCTGCCGGGTGTGGAAGTGGACGCGTCCACGAAGCACGGCCTGCCGCCGCTGCAGGTCGAAGCTGCGGCCTTTGCATGGCTGGCGCGCAGCACCGCGCGGCGCGAGGCAGGCAACCTTGCCAGCGTGACCGGTGCGCGCGGGCCCCGCGTGTTGGGCGCTGTTTACCCGGCTTGAGACTGCCGCAAGCGGAGCACGCTCGTCGATTGCGGGCAAGACTAATAGCGCCAGACAACAAAAAGCCGCCCGAAGGCGGCTTTTACCGTCAGCAACAGAATGAAATCAAGCCGAAAAGCTGGATCCGCAGCCGCAGGTGCTGGTGGCATTCGGATTCTTGATCACGAATTGCGCGCCCTGCAGGTCTTCCTTGTAGTCGATTTCAGCGCCGACCAGGTACTGGTAGCTCATGGCATCGATCAGCAGCGACACGCCGTTCTTGGTCATGGTCGTATCGTCTTCATTCGTGATTTCGTCGAAAGTGAAGCCGTACTGAAAGCCCGAGCAGCCGCCGCCCTGCACGAACACGCGCAGCTTGAGGTCGGGATTGCCCTCCTCGGCGATCAGGTCGGCCACCTTGGCGGCCGCACTGTCCGTGAAGACGATCGGTTCGGGCATCTGGGTCTGGATGTTTTCGGCAACAACGCTCATGTGGGATAACTCCTTGAGGGCCGAACAGGCGGCCAATGAACCAATGCTACTGCAATGCGGCATTCTCGGCAGGGCGGCATTGGCGAGCACCCAACACAAGTGGGGTCGAAAACCGTCCCCGCCAAGGGCCACAATGAAAAAGCCGCCCGAAGGCGGCTCTTGCTTGCAGCGGACAGTATCAGCGCTTGCTGAACTGCTTGCGGCGGCGAGCAGAGTGCAAACCGACCTTCTTACGCTCGACTTCACGCGCGTCGCGGGTAACGAAGCCAGCCTGGCTCAGCACCGGCTTCAGGCTTGCGTCGTAGTCGATCAGCGCACGGGTGATGCCATGGCGCGTTGCGCCGGCCTGGCCCGATTCACCGCCGCCGTTCACGTTGACCATCACATCGAAAGCTTCGAGGTTGTTGGTCAGCACGAGGGGTTGCTTCGCGATCATGATCGAGGTTTCGCGGCCGAAGAACTCTTGAATGTCCTTGCCGTTGACCGTGATCTTGCCCGAGCCCTTTTTCAGAAACACACGGGCGACGCTCGATTTGCGACGGCCGGTGCCATTGTTCCATTCACCAATCATTCTCAAGGCTCCTTACAGTTCCAGCACTTTGGGCTGTTGGGCGGTATGCGGGTGCTCAGCGCCACCGTACACCTTGAGTTTCTTGATCATCGCGTAGCCCAGCGGGCCCTTGGGCAGCATGCCCTTGACAGCCTTTTCCAGGGCGCGGCCCGGGTGCTTGGATTGCATGTCGCGGAAGTTGGTTGCCGTGATACCGCCCGGATAGCCCGAGTGACGGTAGTACACCTTGTCGATCGACTTGGCGCCGGTGACGCGCAACTGGGCTGCGTTGATGATGACGATGAAGTCACCGGTATCGACGTGAGGCGTGTAAATGGCCTTGTGTTTGCCGCGCAAACGGAGAGCAACTTCGCTGGCTACTCGTCCGAGGACCTTGTCGGTCGCGTCAATCACAAACCACTCGTGCGTCACGTCAGCGGGCTTGGCGCTGAACGTTTTGGTCATGAGTTTTCTCTTGAAAAGAGGGTTTGGCGAGCCCTTTTCCACGGTCGGCGTTCCTCTGACGGGAATCTCTTAGGTGGGTTTCACGCGTCCTGGAGAACAGGTTGCATGCCTTCGCCGCGGGACTACAAAAACGCTGCGAAGCCCGCGATTATACGAAGAATCGGGCCATCGAAGCAAATTGAAGCCTGCCGAAGGGCCCGAGACGTTACCATCCTCACCCTATGTTCAGTTACCGCCACGCCTTCCATGCCGGCAACCACGCCGACGTGCTCAAGCACACGGTGCTGATTGCCACGCTCGACCACCTGCTTGAAAAAGAAGCAGCCCTGACCGTCATCGACACCCACGCCGGCGCCGGCCTGTACCGTCTCGACGGGGACTACGCCGGCACCAGCGGTGAAGCGGCCGAAGGCATATTGCGCCTGCTTTCGGACAAGAAAGCTGTGGCTCCCACGTCGCCACCGGCTCCGGCTGCAAAGTCCGCTACCAAAAAGCTAGCGCCCGAAGCCGAAGCATCCCTGGCCGACGCGATTGCGCGCTACCTCAGCGTGATTCACGACTTCAACCCCAAGGGCGGCGCGCGCGTCTACCCGGGTTCGCCGTTCATCGTGCAGCACCTGCTGCGCGACCACGACAAGCTCAAGCTGTTCGAACTGCACCCGACCGACGCGCGTACGCTGGATGCCAACATCGCGCAGCTCGAGGCGGGCCGCCAGATAGCCGTGTTGCGCGAAGACGGCTTCGGCAGCGCCACCAAGTTCCTGCCGCCGCCGTCGCGTCGCGCGCTGGTGCTGATGGACCCGAGCTACGAAATCAAGAGCGACTACGGCCGCGTGCTCGACTTCGCAGCCGACGCGCTCAAGCGCTTTGCCACCGGCACCTATGCGATCTGGTACCCGATCATTCCGCGGCCCGAGGCGCACGACCTCCCGCGGCGGCTGAAAACGCTGGCGACCAAGGCCGGAAAGTCGTGGCTGCATGCCACGCTCACGGTCAAGTCGAGCAAGCTGATCACCACGACCACCGGTGAAACCCAGCGCCCGGGGCTGCCCGCCAGCGGCATGTTCCTGATCAACCCACCCTATACGCTGAAGCCGCTGCTGGCAGCCGCCTTGCCCCAGCTGGTGGAGCGGCTGGCCCAGGACAAGCACGCAGCCTTCTCGCTCGATTCGGGCGGCTAGA
>NZ_RWKH01000025.1 GCF_003984625.1 Variovorax sp. DXTD-1
AATCGCAGCCGTCAGCGTGGTCTTGCCGTGGTCAACGTGACCGATCGTGCCCACGTTCACGTGCGGCTTGGTGCGGGTGAATTTACCTTTTGCCATTTTTCGACTCCGAAAAAAACGATTTCAACGTATGCAGATGGGTTGCAAACCTGCCGTTGCAACCCCCCAAAAACTGGTGCCCTTTGCGGGAATCGGACCCGCGACCTCTCCCTTACCAAGGGAGTGCTCTACCACTGAGCCAAAAGGGCTTTGTCTAACCAATCGCTTCCGGCGTCGAACCGGGTCTCTGGAGCGGGAGACGGGAATCGAACCCGCGTCATCAGCTTGGAAGGCTGGGGTTCTACCATTGAACTACTCCCGCATTCGGGGGCACTCAAAGGCACCCAAAGCGCTAGATCCAATCGCTCTTAGAAACCAAATTCATCGCTGGTGGAGAGGGCTGGATTCGAACCAGCGTACTCGTAAGAGGGCAGATTTACAGTCTGCTGCCATTAACCACTCGGCCACCTCTCCGGCGAACCTCGAAATATAGCACGGTTTTGTGACTTCACAGAACCTCCAGCACCAATAAGACGCGGGAACTGCACGAGGCGAACTGGCGGGAATTATCCGCGAAATCAGCCGCCCTGCTGGCGCGCCTCCCTCCAGGCACGCGCTTCGCCGAAATGCCCGCAGCCGATGAAGGGCACCGGCGGGCGCATCGCGGAAAGCGGCGAGGGGTGGTTCGACATCAACACCTTGTGGCGGTTGATGTCGATCAACGCGCGCTTGCTTTGCGCATGCGAGCCCCACAGCATAAAAACAACAGGTTTTGCGCCGTCTGATACATGCCGGATGACTGCATCGGTCAGCACTTCCCAACCGCGCCCTGAATGGCTGGCCGGCTGCCCCTCCTCCACCGTGAGGCAGGTGTTGAGCAGCAGCACCCCGTGGGTCGCCCACTTCACCAGGCTGCCGCCGGGGTTGGGAAACGGCGGCGGGGGCGTTCCGAGGTCGCGCTGAAGCTCCTTGAAGATGTTGCGCAGCGACGGCGGCAGTGCCACCCCGGGCGCCACCGAAAAGGCCAGCCCCTCCGCCTGGCCTCGTCCGTGGTACGGGTCCTGGCCCAGAATCACCACGCGCACGTCTTCGGGCGGCGTCAGCTCCAGTGCCCGCAGCGGCTGGGGCGGAAAGACCACGGCACCAGCGTCGAGGCGCTCGCGCAAGAAGCCCAGCAGCTTCTGCCCCACGGCGCCGCCGAAGAACCCGTCGACCAGCGGCTGCCAGCCCGGCGCCACCGGCCAGTCGGCAGGATCGCTGCTCGACAACTGATCGGGCCGGCTCATCTGAACAATGCGGCGAGAGCCTCGCCCGGCTCCTTGGCGCGCATGAACGCTTCGCCGACCAGGAAGGCGTGAACGCCGGCCGCGCGCAAGGTGGCGACGTCTTCACGCGTGGCAATGCCCGACTCCGTTACGGCGAGCCGATCGGCCGGCAACCGCGGCAGCAGGTCGATGGTGGCCTGGATCGAGACCTCGAAGTTGCGCAGGTTGCGGTTGTTCACGCCGATGAGCGGCGTCTTGAGCTTGAGCGCGCGGTCGAGCTCGGCCGCATCGTGCACTTCGACCAGCACCGCCATGCCCAGCCCGCGCGCGATGGCTTCGTAGTCCTTCATCTGCGCATCGTCGAGGCAGGCCGCAATCAAGAGAATGGCGTCGGCGCCCATCGCGCGCGATTCATAGACCTGGTAGGGGTCGACGATGAAATCCTTGCGCAGCACCGGCAAGTCGCAAGAGGCACGCGCCTGCTTGAGGTAGTCGACGCCGCCCTGGAAAAACTGCTTGTCGGTCAGCACCGAAAGACACGCCGCGCTGATTTCGCCATCGCCCTCCGCATAGCTCTGCGCAATGTCGGCCGGAATGAAGTCTTCGCGCAGCACGCCCTTGCTCGGGCTCGCCTTCTTGACCTCGGCAATCACCGCGGCCTGCCCGGCGGTGATCTTGGCGCGCAGGGCGCCCTCGAAATCACGCGTCAGCACGCGGCTCTCGGCGTCGAACCGCACGGCTTCGAGCGGGCTTTTCTTCTGCGCCGCGGCAATTTCCTGCCGCTTGACCGCAATGATCTTGTCGAGGATGTCGGACATGTTCTGTATTCGTCTTTAGCGGTTGTTCAAACCGTTGTGGAAGCCTTGACCAGTTCGGCCAGCTTGTTCCGCGCTGCGCCCGAGGCCACGGCTTCGCGCGCGCGCTCGATGCCGGCGGCCATCGAATCGGCCACGTTGGCGGCATACAGGGCCGCGCCTGCGTTCAGCAGCACGATGTCGAGCGCCGGGCCGGCCTGATTGTCGAGCACCCCCAGCAGCATGGCCTTCGACTGCTCGGGCGTTTCCACGCGCAGCGTGCGGTTGCTCGACATGGCAAAGCCGAAGTCTTCAGGATGCAGTTCGTACTCGCGAATTTCGCCGTCCTTGAGTTCGCCCACCATGGTTGCAGCGCCGAGTGAAATTTCGTCCATGCCGTCGCGTCCGTACACCACCAGGGCGTGCTCGGTGCCGAGCCGCTGCAGCGCGCGCACCTGAATGCCCACCAGGTCGGGGTGGAACACGCCCATCAGGATGTTCGGCGCGCCCGCCGGATTGGTCAGCGGCCCCAGGATGTTGAAGATCGTCTTGATGCCGAGCTCCTTGCGCACCGGCGCCACGTTCTTCATGGCCGGATGGTGGTTGGGCGCGAACATGAAGCCGATACCCACCTCTTCGATGGAGCGCGCAATCTGCTCCGGCTGCAGGTTGATGTTCACGCCGAGCGATTCCAGCACGTCGGCGCTGCCCGACTTGCTCGACACGCTGCGCCCGCCATGCTTGCTCACCTTGGCGCCGGCCGCGGCCGCCACGAACATCGAGCACGTCGAGATGTTGAAGGTGTGCGAGCCGTCGCCGCCCGTGCCGACGATGTCGACCAGGTGCGTGGTGTCCTTCACCGGCACCTTGGTGGAGACCTCGCGCATCACCTGCGCCGCGGCCGTGATCTCGCCGATGGTTTCCTTCTTGACGCGCAGGCCCGTGATCAGCGCCGCCATCATCACCGGCGAGCACTCGCCGCTCATGATGAGCCGCACGATGTGCAGCATTTCGTCGTGGAACACCTCGCGGTGCTCGATGGTGCGCTGCAGCGCTTCCTGGGGGGTGATCATGAAGAGTCTCCTCGGTGTTTTCAGGGGCCGACGCGGCCGGCCGGCGCGTCCGTGAATGCAAGCTTGAGGCCGAAGCCGATGAACAGCACGCCTGCCGCGCGATCGAGCCAGTGCATGCCCTTCTGGACGGCGCTTCTGCGCGCCATCCAGCCCGCGAATGCGGCCCATCCCACGACGATGGGAATGGAGTTGAGATTGAACAGCACGCCCAGCAGGACGAAGTAGAGGCTCTTGTTGTCGGCGTCGGGTGCGATGAACTGCGGCACGAAGGCCAGGAAGAACAAGGCCACCTTGGGGTTCAGCACATTGGTCCAGAAGCCGCCCAGAAAGACGTCCTTGAGCCCGCGCTCACCGGATGCCGTAGCAACCTCTTGCAGATCGGAAGAAGGCTTCGCGCGCGACAGCACCATGCGCACGCCAAGGTACAGCAGGTAAGCCGCGCCCACGTACTTGAGCACCGTGAAGGCGGCTGCCGAGGTGGCCAGCAGCGTGCCGACGCCGACCGCCGCCGCAAAGATATGGACGAAGCAGCCGGTGAGAACGCCAAACCCACCCACGATGCCGGCGCGCACGCCCGAGCGCAGCGAATTCGTCACGATGTAGAGCACATCCGGCCCCGGCGTCAGGTTCAGCAGCCAGCCTGCGGCAATGAAAGCGAGCAGATGCGGAAGATCGGGCATCGCGGGCTCCTTGGTTCCCTGGTGTCAGGCGTTGAAGAAGCCGCGGATGGCGGCAACCGCGCGATCCACGCCCGCCGCATCCACGTCGAGATGCGTCACGAAGCGCAGCCGATAGAGCCCGGTCGCAAGAATGCCCTGCTGGTTGAGGTGCGCCAGCAGTTCCGAAGAACGCGCCTGCGCCGCCCCCGTCAGGTCGACGAAAACGATGTTGGTGTGCGGCGCCTCGACCTTCAGGCCTTCGATGCCTTCAAGCCCCTGCGCCAGGCGCTGCGCGAGCGCGTGGTCATCGGCCAGCCGGTCGACGTGGTGGTCGAGCGCGTGCGATGCCGCCGCCGCAAGCAGGCCTGCCTGCCGCATGCCGCCGCCCGCCATCTTGCGGATGCGATGCGCCCGCGCAATGAACTCGCGCGACCCCACCAGCGCCGAGCCGATCGGCGCGCCCAGGCCCTTGCTGAAGCAGACCGACACGCTGTCGAAGCACTGGGCAATGCGGCGGGCTTCGGCCCGTATGTCGCTGCGCTTGTTCAGCGCGGCCTGCGCCGTTGCCGCATTGAAAAGACGCGCACCGTCCAAATGCCGCTGCAACCCCTTGCTCTTCGCAAGATCGGTCGCCGCCTGAACGTAGTCGAAGGGCAGCAGCTTGCCGCCCAGCGTGTTCTCCAGCGCCAGCAGCTTCGTGCGCGCGAAGTGCGCGTCGTCGGGCTTGATGGCGGCTTCGATCTGCGCCAGCGGCAGCGTGCCGTCGGGCGCATGGTCGAGCGGCTGCGGCTGCACGCTGCCGAACACCGCGGCGCCGCCGCCCTCCCACCGATAGCAGTGCGCCTGCTGGCCGACGATGTATTCGTCACCCCGCCCGCAGTGCGAAAGAATGGCGCACAGGTTGCTCTGCGTGCCGGTCGGCACGAACAGCGCCGCCTCGAAGCCCAGCAGCGCCGCGATCTTTTCCTGCAGCGCATTCATGCTCGGATCGGTGCCGAACACGTCGTCGCCGAGCGGCGCCGCCATCATGGCCTCGCGCATTGCCGGGGTGGGTTGGGTGACGGTGTCGCTGCGCAGGTCGACGATGGAGGAGCGGTCGGTCATGGCGGTCAGTCCAAAAAGTTCTTGAGCATGGCGTGGCCGTGCTCGGTGAGGATCGATTCAGGATGGAACTGCACGCCTTCGATGCGCACGTCATGCGCAAACCCGGTGTGCCGCACGCCCATGATCTCGCCGTCGTCGGTCCATGCGGTAATCGCCAATTCCTTCGGGCAGCTCTCGCGCTCGATGGAAAGCGAGTGGTACCGGTTGACGACGAACTTCTCGGGCAGCCCCGCAAACACGCCCTCTTGCGTGGTCGTGATCTCGCTGGTCTTGCCGTGCATGAGTTGCTGCGCGCGGATGATCTTGCCGCCGAAGGCCGCGCCGATGGCCTGGTGCCCGAGGCACACACCCAGAATCGGCAGCTTGCCCGCAAAGGCCTCGATGGCCGCCACCGAGACGCCCGCTTCCGCCGGCGAGCAAGGCCCCGGCGACACCACGAGGCGCGTGACGCCCGAGGCGATCAGCTCGCCGATCTGCGCCACGGTGATCTCGTCGTTGCGGTGCACCTGCACATCCGCACCCAGCTCGCCAAAGTACTGGACGATGTTGTAGGTGAACGAATCGTAGTTGTCGATCATCAGCAGTTTCATGGCTTGCTCACAATCCGGTGCACGCCCTTGACGACAGGGAACACGTTGAAGTTGATCAGAAGGCCCAGCTTGAGGCCCGAGAGACGCAGCGCGGCAAGCACCTGCGCGCGGTGCAGGTCGGTCAGCACGTCGACCGCCTTGAGCTCCACGATGACCGACTGCTCGACCACGAAGCCCGCGCGGTACACCTCGCCGAGCGAACGGCCCTTGTAGCTGGCCGACAGCGCCACGTCGCGCGTGAAGCCGATCTCGCGCTCGGCGAGTTCGATGGCCAATGCCGCGGCATAGGCGTCTTCACTCAGGCCCGTGCCGAGCACGCGCTGAACCTCGACGGCAGCGCCGATGATCTCGTGCGAAAAATCGTTCTGAATATCGGATGCGTTGCTCATTCCAGGCCTTCCTCGACCAGTTCGGCGGCGCGCAGCAGTGCGCGCGCCTTGGCTTCAGTTTCTTTCCATTCCAGCTCGGGCACCGAGTCGGCGACCACGCCGGCCGCAGCCTGCACGTGCAGCATCTGGTCCTTCACGATGCCCGTGCGAATGGCAATGGCCACGTCCATGTCGCCCGCGTAGCTGATGTAGCCGCACGCGCCGCCGTAGAGGCCGCGCTTGGTGGGCTCCAGCTGGTCGATGAGCTCCATCGCATGCACCTTGGGGGCACCAGTCAGCGTGCCCGCCGGGAACGTGGCCTTGAGCACGTCGATCGCGGTCATGCCGTCCTTCAGCGTGCCCTCGACATTGCTCACGATGTGCATCACGTGGCTGTAGCGCTCCACCGCAAACGCCTCGGTCACCTTCACGGTGCCGGTCTTGGCGATGCGGCCAATGTCGTTGCGCGCAAGGTCGATCAGCATCACGTGCTCGGCGCGCTCCTTCGGATCGTTGATGAGCTCTTCCTCGGCCGCCTTGTCGAGCTCCAGCGAAGCGCCACGCGGCCGTGTACCGGCCAGCGGGCGGATGGTGATCTTCTGCTCGCCCTCGCCCGTGTTCTCCTGGCGCACCAGGATCTCGGGCGAAGCGCCCACCACGTGGAAGTCGCCCAGATGGTAGTAGTACATGTACGGCGACGGATTGAGCGAGCGCAGCGCGCGGTACAGCGACAGCGGCGACTCGGTGTACCGCTTGCTGATGCGCTGCCCCACCTGCACCTGCATGAAGTCGCCGGCGGCAATCATGTCCTTGGCGCGCTCCACGGCGGCCAGGTAGTCGGCCTTGGCAAAGCTGCGCTCGGGCGGATGCGGCTGCGTGGGCTTCACGATCGGCGCGCTCACCGAATACTTGAGCTTTTCCTTCAGTTCGCGCAGGCGGCGCTTGCCTGCCGCATAGGCCTCGGGCTGCTTCGGATCGGCATAGACGATCAAATACAGCTTGCCCGACAGGTTGTCGATGACAGCGAGCTCTTCGCATTGCAGCAGCAGGATGTCGGGGCAGCCCAGCGTATCGGGCGGGCAGCTTTTTTCGAGCTTGCGCTCGATGTGGCGCACCGTGTCGTAACCGAAGTAGCCCGCAAGGCCGCCGCAGAAGCGCGGAAGTCCCGGCCGCAGCGCCACTTTGAAGCGCTTCTGGTATTCGGCGATGAAATCCAGCGGATTGCCCGCGGCGGTTTCGACCACCTGCCCGTCGGTCACCACCTCGGTCACGGCCTCCGCGCCAAAACCGCTGGCGCGCAGCAGCGTGCGTGCGGGCAGCCCGATGAAGCTGTAGCGCCCGAAGCGCTCGCCGCCCACCACCGATTCGAGCAAAAAGCTGTGCTTGCCGCCGCCCTGCGAGTGGGCCAGCTTGAGATAGAGGGAAAGCGGTGTCTCGAGGTCGGCAAAGGCCTCGGCCATCAGCGGAATGCGGTTGTAGCCCTGGGCGCTGAGGCTCTTGAATTCAAGTTCGGTGATCACGGATTCGTTCTCCAATTGCCTCGCGGCGCTTCTTGGCCGGTGGCAAGGTCATTCACTGGTGGTCCGGCGTCAGCAGCGATCCGGTACCGCGGGCGCACGGCGTGCGCCGTGCAATCAAACAGTCAGCGATGTATGGCTACGCCAGGGCCAGGCTCCCCGGCTGCCTTGACCTGTTTGAATGATGTGATGAACGAACATGGAGCGTGGAGTTTAGCCCACGAAAACGCCGCCGCGTGCAGCGGCCGCCTTCAGGGTTCCCCCGAAGGTTGGAAGTAAAACGAAAAGATACATTCGAACGATCGTTCGCAAATCGAGGAGTTCCACTTGCCCGCCTTTTCACTCTCGCCCCTGCTCTCCCGCCTTGCCCTGCTGGCCTGCGCCGCCACCGCACTCGGCGCATCGGCCGCGCAGGTCGACGTTGCCGGCGTCAAGCTGAACGACACCCTCGACCTGCGCGGCAGCCCCCTGCAGCTCAACGGCGCGGGCGTGCGCTACAAGGCCGTGTTCAAGGTGTACACCGCCGGCCTCTACGTGGGAAAGAAAGTCTCCACGCCGGAAGAAGCGCTGGCGACGCCGGGTCCCAAGCGCGTGGCCATCACGATGCTGCGCGACATCGAGGCCAATGAACTCGGCAAGCTCTTCACGAAGGGCGTGGAAGAGAACTCGCCCAAGAGCGAGATGGTCAATCTCATTCCGGGGCTGCTGCGCATGGGCCAGATGTTCGCCGACCAGAAGCAGCTGAAGGCCGGCGACACCTTCACCATCGACTGGCTGCCCGGAACCGGCACGCTGATTACCGTGCGCGGCGTGCCGCAGCCCGATCCGATCAAGGAGCAGGCGTTCTTCAACGCGCTGCTGCGCATCTGGCTCGGCCCCGTACCGGCGGACTGGAAACTCAAGGACGCGCTGCTCGGAAAGCAATAGCCCGCCAACCAGGCCGCTCCCGCCGCGCGTTTTCTCAGGCCCTCGTGCGGCCCAGCTCGGCCAGCGAATCCAGGAAGCCATCGGCGTCCACGCCGCGCACCGGTTCGCCATGGTTGTAGCCGTAGGTCACCAGCACCACCGGGCATCCAGCGGCACGCGCGGCCCTGGCGTCGTTGCTCGAGTCGCCGATCATCAGCGTGCGCGCGGGATCGGTGCCCAGCGCCTCGCAGGTCTTCAAGAGCGGCAGCGGGTCCGGTTTCTTGCGGGCAAAGGCATCGCCGCCGAATGCAAATTCGAAGAATCCGTCGAGCCCCTTCGCGGCCAGCAACGGCTTCGCGAACGACGTCGGCTTGTTGGTGAGGCACGCCAGGCGCAGGCCACGCGCCCGCAGCGCCTTCAGGCCTTCGGCCACGCCCGGGTACACCGCCGAGTGCTGCCCGTTGATGGCCAGGTAGTGATGCTGGTAGCGCTCCCACGCCCGATCGAAAAGCGCCTGCGCCCCTGCGTGCAGCGCATCACCGTTGGCAGCACGAGCCGCGCCATCGCCGGACGCCAGCACATGCGCGAGCGCGGAAAGGATCAGATGCTCCGAACCCTTGCCCACCATCTTTTCGATGGCGGCCGCCGGCACCGGCGGCAGCGAAAGATCGTCGAGCATGTAGTTCAGCGACACCGCGAAATCGCCGAGCGTGTCGACCATGGTGCCGTCGAGATCGACGATGGCGGCATCGAAGCGAGCGAAGTCGAAGCTGGGAGGGTTCACAACTGCAAATCAAGGAAGGTTGGGGAATTGCCGCTCCCCATGGGGCTGAAAGCAGCCGGCCCGGCCATTTTCGTTCATCCGATTGCAAGCATCGAATGCAAATTTAATACCTAACTACTACTCTCCTTGATTGGCGAGTGTTTGCACGCGATTCGCACGATTACCTGACTTCCGAGTCATGGGCAAAGCCCGACGCCTCCCGTTGGAGTGGGAATATTTCACAAATGCGTTGCTTTTTTGAGGCTCGACTTCAACCCAGGCAAAGTTGTTTTCTTGTTTGTTAACAATACCTTGGCATCACCGACACGGATCGCGTTACAAAAAACTGGTCGAACACCAGATGTAACTGAAGGTTGGTCGCCCAAAATCGCGCCGCCGTTAGCAATTACTTCGGCTGTGAAACCGTTTCGCAGCCGCGGTCAGCCGAACACCCTCATGCCCAAGCTCAACTTTCTCCGCCCTCGCACCCACCGGTTTGCCCTGGAGAGCCGGCAGCTCTTCGACGGTGCCGCCTTCGTCGAAGCTGCGGCCCATGCGGATTCGGCGCCCGCCGATGCGCACCATGCACCCGCGGCGGAATCGCCCGCGCCCGCGCCCGCGCCCGCGCCGGCCCAGCCTGCGCGTGAGTCCATGGCCGAGCGGGCCAGCGCCGAGCCCGCGCAGCCGGCGGCCGCGTCAGCGCCCCACGAGGTGTATGTCGTGGACCAGAACATTGCCAACTGGCAGCAGCTCGCCGCGGCGGTGCCGCAAGGGGCCCAATTGATCGTGCTGGACTCCGGCTCTTCCGGCGTTCAGCAGCTCGCCGTCGCGCTCAGCGGCCAGACCGGCATTACGGCATTGCACATCCTGAGCCACGGCAGCACGGGCGAAATCACGCTGGGGAACGAACAGGTCGACACGGCCTCTCTCGGCGGCTCGGCGGACGCCTGGCGCGCCATCGGCGCGAGCCTGAGCGCGGATGCCGACATCCTGCTCTACGGCTGCGACGTGGCGGCCGACGGCGCCCAGTTCTCGCAAGCACTCGCCAGCCTGACCGGCGCCGACGTGGCCTCGTCCACCGACGCCACCGGTGCCACGGCGCGCGGGGCGGACTGGGCGCTCGAATCCGCCACCGGCGCCATCGAGACGCGCAGCTTCGCCGCCGCCGATTTCGACGGCCTGATGGCCGCGCCGACGGTGGCGACCACCGCCACCCGCCTGACCGTGGCGGAGCCGAGCGACCTCAACCAGGCGGGTGCGGACCGCGCCACCCTGAGCGGCTGGACCATCACCGACGACGGTTCGGGCAACGTGACGGTCACCGTGGTCGTGGAAAACCCGTCCGTGGGCACGCTGTCCTCGGCCAGCACCACCGGCGTGAGCGCCATTGCCGGTGGCTTCAGCTTCACGGGCAGCGTGGCGAACGCGAATGCCTGGGTGAACCAGCTGGTGTTCACCTCGGCCGACGTCGAACTCGGCACCACGGCCGCCAACACGCGCATCCTCGTGAACGTCACCGATTCCGAGTCGCCGGCGCTGAACGCGAGCCGCGCCCTCGACGTGACGGTCACCCCTTCGAACGACCCGGTGATCGTCGCCGACGCCACGCAGGCCGTCGCCGAAATCGGCAGCACCACGATCACGCTCGCGACGCTGAATGCGATCGACCCCGAGGTGGCGCACGGCACCCAGGAACCAAGCCAGATCGTGTACGGGCTCACGGCCGCTCCGGTCCACGGCTACCTGACGGTCGGCGGCACGCGCCTGGGCATCGGCAGCGTGTTCACGCAGCAGGACGTGATCGATGGCCGGGTGGTCTACGTCCACACGGCCACGGGCGCCAACCAGAACACGCAGGACAGCTTCGCCGTGCAGGTCAACGACGGCGCGACGCTGTCGAACCGCTCCGACACGGCCACCATCACGCTGAACGTCACACCCCAGAACCAGGCACCGACCGTGAGCGGCTCGGGCAACATCCTCGAAGGCCAGCCGGCCAATGCGCTCGACAGCGGCGGCAATCCCGCTTCGGTGGTCGGTAACTTCATCGTGGCGCAGGGCGGCGGCGATGACGATGCATCGGCACTCACGGTGAGGCTGACCAGCCTGCCCACCGACGGAACCCTGTTCTTCGGCGGCGCGGTGACCATCGGCGGCGTCGCGCAGACGATCGCCAACCGGGCCGTGACACAGGCCGACATCGACGCGGGCTTCGTCTTCGCCTACGCCGACCGCGGCAACCTGACCTATGGCAACAACGGCAACCGCGACGCCAACCCGGCAACCGGCTATCCGTTCGACGACGGCTTCGGCGTCGAGATCGCCGACGCCGGCGGCGGCGCCGGTTCCGGCGCGGCACTGACCGCCAGCACGACCATCGAGCTGACCATCCGGCCGACCAACGACGATCCGGCCCTGGTGCCTGCCAGCACCCTTGAGGCCACCGTCACTGCCGCGGGCAACGTCAACGGCCCCTACATGGTGACACTGACTGCAGCCATGCTGAATGTGTCGGACGTCGACTCGAGCGACAACCGCCTGACCATCGCGGTGGTTTCGCAAGCCGGCATGAACCAGGGCCGCCTGCTGCTGAACGGACGGGAGCTGCCGAACGGCGGCACCTTCACGGTGGCCGACATCAAGGCCGGCCGCGTGCAGTATGTGCAGCAGCTCGGGGCCAACGCGGGCGACATCGACCAGTTCCAGTTCCAGGTCCGCGACAACACCACGAGCGTGCGCTGGAACGCGGACGGCACGCCGATCCAGCGCGACGGCGGCCAATACGACGACGGCGGAACAACGGGCGACTACAGCGACGACACCCTGCGGACCTTCAACTTCACGATCAACCTCGCGGAAACGCCCGCGGGCAACGGCGGTGCGCTGGTTCCGCTGGACAACACGGCCACGCATGCCGACTCCAGCTATGCCGGCACCAATACCGCCGGCAACTCGCGCGGCAACCTCAGCGAAGGGGGGACCATCGTGCTGTCGGGCACCGGTGCCGACTTCAGTGCCACGCCCGGGCTGAGCTATACGGTCGAGGGCGTCGACCCCCAGCAGGTGGTCTACACCGTGCTGGGCTTCAGCGGCGGCAGCGACGGCGAATGGAACGGCGTGCTGCAGCGCTTCGATGCGGCGAGCAACAGCTGGGTCGACCTGGGCGTCTTCGACACCTTCACGCAGGCCGACCTCAACGCCAACCGGGTCCGCTTCGTGCACGACGGCGACAGCGAAGACTTCGAATCGAGCGTGCAGCTGTCGGCGTCGGCCGGCGTGCTGGTCAGCGACGGCAACGGCGGCGTGCAGGCGGACTCCTGGGTCACGAGCTTCAGCTTCTACGCGACGCCGGTCAACGATGCGCCCGTCACCACCGGCTCCTCCAATACGGTCATCCCCGAAGGCAGCACGGCCTACATCACGACCGGCCAGATCCAGATCAGCGACCCGGACGATGCGGTCAGCGAGGGCTACCTGGAAGGCTCCGCCACGGCGCCGGGCGGCGGCGACAACTACGCCTTCAACAACGCCCCGAGCGGCAACGACGCGCTGCGGTTCCAGGTGGTATCGCTCCCGCCGGGCGGCACGCTGGAGTATTTCAACGGCACCAGCTGGGTTGCCGTCACCACCGCCCAGCTGATCAATGCGTCGTTGATCACCGGTTCGGCCGGCACCACCGGCCTGCGCTTCGTGAGCGACGGCTCGGAGCTGCGCAGCACGAGCTTCGACGTGGTCGCGGTCGACCGCTGGGGCGCGACCTCGAACACCGCGACCGTGACGATCCAGATCACCAACGTCAACGATGCACCGCAGATCGCCGCCGACCCGACGCAGACCGATCCGGAGCCCTCGTCCAACAACGAGCCGCTGACCGTGGCCGAGGGCGGCTACGCGCAGATCACGACGGCCATGCTCTCGGCCTTCGATCCCGACAGCACCACCACGCAGGTGCAGTACACCATCACCACGGCCGCGGCGCGGGGCAGCATCGCTTATTCGACCGATGGCGTCACGTTCCTGCGGCTGGGCGCCGGTTCCGCTTTCACAGAAGCCGACGTGCGTGCGGGCCGCATCTACTACCTGCACGGCGGCACTGAATCGAACGGCGCCGTCTACCCAGGGTCGCCGACCGATTCCTTCCGCTTCAGCCTCGGCGACGGCGACAAGGAGCAACAGAACAACCAGTTCTGGATCTACGTCACGCCGGCCAACGATGCGCCTGTGGTGAGCGGGCCCACGGAACCGATTCCGGTCGACAGCGCCACCGGCGCCAACAACCCGGTGCCGGGCTTCAGCGTGGCCGATCCCGACATGGATACGCCGCAGGCCGGGGAAACCGACTTCGTGCAGGTCACGGTGCGGCTGCTCGACGCCAATGGCAATGCCTTCACTGCAGGCGACTATGCGGGCGTGACCATCGGCGCGGCCGGCACTGCCACGATCGACACCGACAAGAACGGCGCCGGCGACTACCTGACGCTGCGCGGCACGCGCGCCGAAATCAACGCGGCGCTGGCTACGCTGACCGTGACCTTCAACACCGACCGCGACGTGGCCTACCAGGTCCAGGTCATCGCCGACGACCGGCTGCGCGACGAGGCGAGCGGCGCCCTGGAAACGGGCGCCAACGGCGGCCCGGTGAACGAATCCGATCCGGCCGGCAGCGCCGGCATCGCGATCCCGGCCACCGAATACGACTGGTACAGCGCGACGGTACCGACCACGGGCGCCATCACCGGCAACATGTCGGCCGCCTCGGTGCGCATCTTCGCCTCGAGCGAAAACGACCCGGGCGTACTGCAGGCCCCGCCCTCGGCCAACGTGGTCGAAGACCAGGCGAGCTACATCGGCGGCGGCTTCGTCGTGAGCGATCCCGAATCCGCGGCCTTCGATACACCGATCACGGTGACTCTCTCGGTACCGAGCGGCACGCTCGGCATCGGCGGGGCCGGCGCGCAGGGCAGCTTCACGCCGGGCGGCGGCCAGGCCGTCACGATCACCGGCGACAACACCGGCACGCTGGTCCTCACCGGCCGGGCGAGCGACATCGAGGCGCTGCTCAACAGCGGCGCCTCAACCGGCCTGACCTACCGCAGCGCAGCCAACGTCAACCACGACACCAACGGCGGCGCCGGCGGCGACGTCACGCTCACGGTCTCCTTCGACGATGCGGGTTCGCGCATCGGCGACGACACCGGCAGCGGCAGCGTCGCGAACAACCCGGCCAACGTGACGATGGCGCTGACGATCGCGCCGGTGAACGACGCGCCGACAGTCACGCTCAATGGCGCCACGCCGAGTACGCCCCTCGTGCTGACCGGCGGCGCCACCCCGACGGCGGTGCCCGGCTTCGTGGTCGGCGACGTCGACGTCACTGGCGACATCGACAACGGTTCGGACTCCGACGTCACCGACGGCGAAACCGACTTCCTGCAGGTCACGATCCGCATCACCGATGCGGCCGGCGTCCCCTTGGCCGCAAGCGCCTACAGCGGCACGAGCAGCATCACGATCGAGTCGAGCAACGCAGGCTCGGGTGTCGTGATCGACCCGACCTTCGACGGCACCGACAGCGCGCTCGTCATCAGCGGCACGCGAGCCCAGGTGCAGGCCTATCTCGACGGCCTGCGCGTCGCGCTGACCGGCGGCCTCGCCAACGGCGACCAGACCTACCGTGTCGAAGTCATCGTCGACGACCGTGTACGCGACGGCGGCGGCAGCGTCACCGGCGCCAACGGCGGCCAGAACAACAACGCGGGCAACGGCACCATCGTGCCGCCGGCCACGCCGATCGATCCCTATGCGGCCACGCCGGGCGGACTCACGAGCAACGTGGCTTCCACCTATCGCACGCTGTTCCCCTCGTCGATCAACGACCCGGCGCACATCGCGGCCGGCAACCTCGCCGTCGGCGAAGGCGGCGGCAGCGTCACGATCACGGGCATCACCGTGACCGACCAGGACGCGCTGGAGACCAGCGTCCTGACCGCCACGGTGTCGGTGCCCGCGGGCTTCACGATCACGGCCATCGGCGCGGGCAGCGGCGGCAACGCCGCGATCGCGGGCGACGGCCGCTCGGTCACGATCACGGGCACGCTGGCCGAGATCAACAGCCGCATCAACACCATCGCGGTGCAGCTGCCCGACGCACCGGGCGACGCCACGCGCTCGGACTGGAACGGCGCCTTCGACGTGATCGTCGTGGTCGACGACGAGGGCAACACGGGCGGCCGTCCTGCCACCTTGGCGGGGGGCGACAACAACACGACCGGCACCTTCCAGTACCAGGACGGCATTGCAGCCGACCTCATCACCACGCGCACCTTCAGCTTCACCGTCAATCCGCTCAACGATGCGCCGAACGTCGTCAACGGCAACACCGAGACCCTCGCGGCTGTGAACGAGGACGTGGGCACCTCGGCGGCCGGCGCCACGGTCGGTGCGCTGTTCAGCGGCCATTTCGCCGACGCGGTCGACAGCATCGACAACACCAACAGTGGCAGCGGCGGCAGCGCATCCGACAGCTTCTGGGGCGTGGCCATCACCGGCCTCGCGCTCGATCCCGCGCAGGGCACGTGGCAGTACTCGCTCGACGGATCGACCTGGACCGCGGTCGGCGCGCGCAGCGACGCGAATGCGCTGGTGCTCGCCTCGAGCGCGCAGCTGCGCTTCGTGCCGGCAGCCAACTTCCACGGCACGCCGAATGCGCTAACGGTGCGCCTGGTCGAAACAGATGCCAACAGCGACAGCGCCACGACCGACCCGGTCTCCGGCGCGGTCGTGAACGTGTCCGGCGCCGGCAATGGCGGCACGACCGTCTACAGCGCCACCACGGTGGTGCTGTCGACCAGCGTGGCCAACGTGAACGACCGGCCGACCGCGGCCGATGCCGTCCTCACCACCGGCATCGAAGACCAGCAAGGCCAACCCGCACCCGCCGCCACCGCTGCCAGCCTGTTCGGCGCCGGCTACGGCGACGCCACGGACGACCAGCGCGCGATCACCGGCGGAGCCAATGCGTCGACCACGTTCGGCGGTATCGCGATCGTTGGCAACGCTGCGACCGCGGCCCAGGGCACCTGGCAGTACTCGACCGACGGCACGACCTGGACGAACGTGCCCACCGGTGCTTCCGACAGCGATGCGCTCCTGCTCGCGCCCGATGCGCAATTGCGCTTCGTGCCGGCCGCAAACTACAACGGCGCACCGGGCAGCCTGATCGTGCGCATATCCGACGCGCCGGTGAGCACCAGCACCGGCGCGGACATCAGCGCCACCACCGGTGCCCAGACCAGCCAGTGGTCCCTCACGCGCACGCTCTCGACCACCGTGGTACCGCGCAACGATGCGCCGGCGCTCACCGGAACGACCGGTGCAACCGGCATCGAGAACGGCCAGACCGGCAGCGGCACCAGCATTCCACCGGTGGCGCTGCTCACCGGCGGCGGCGTGGCCGACCTCGACCTCGCGACCACGCCGGGCCTGGCCACCGGCACTTTCGGCGCCGGCCGCATCACCGTGAGCCTCGACGGCTACCAGCCCGGCGATGTGCTGTCGGTCGATCCGGCCGCGCTGCCTGCGGGCGTCACGGTGTCGGGCGGCAACGGCGCGCCGTTGATCGTGCAGTTCGTCGCCGGCACCACGGTGGCCGAGGTGCAGGCGGTGCTCGATGGGCTGCGCTACAGCAGCACGAGCGACAACCCGACCAACTACGGCGCCGACCCCGACCGCGTCTACACCATCGTCATCAACGACGGCAACAACACGCAGGCCGGAGGCGATGCGGGCGGACCCGCGCTCGACAGCAACGTGCTGACCGGAACGCTCGCGATCGCGGCCACGAACGATGCGCCGACGGCCAACGACGACACCCACAGCATCACCGAAGACACGGTCTCGGTCGGCAGCAATGTCATTGCGGGCCGCGTCGGCACCACAGGCCAAGGCGATACCGACCCCGACAACACCGTGCTGACCGTGACCGGCCTGCGCACGGGCGCCGAAACCGGCAGCGGGACCACGGGCAGCGTGGGCGCGGCGCTGGCGGGCACCTACGGCAGCGTGGTGCTCAATGCCGACGGCAGCTACACCTACACGCTCGACAACACCAACCCGCGCGTACAGGCGCTGACGGCTGGCGAGACGCTGGTCGAGGTCTATACCTACACCATCTCCGATGGCGCCGGCGGCACCGACACGGCCCAGCTCACCATCACGATCACCGGCGCCGCGAACAACGGCCCGGCCGACGACCTGCCTGCCATCGTGGTGAACGATGCGAACGGGGCCGCCACCGGCGAGCTCAGCGTCGACGAGGCCGGCCTCACGAGCGCCGGCGACACCCGCGAGACGGCCGGCAGCACCTTCGCCATCAGCGCGGCGGACGGCCTGGCCTCGATCACGGTCAACGGCACCTCGTTCACGCTCGCGCAGCTGCAGGCCGCCACGCCCGGCGCGCCGCTGACCATCGCCACCGCCGACGGCGTGCTCAACATCACCGGCTTCACCCCGACCAGCACGGTGGGCAGCCTCACGACCGCCGGCACGGTGAGCTACAGCTACACGCTCGCGCAGCAGCAGGACCACACCGGCGGAGAGGTCACCGATCCGTTCGCGCTGACCGTGACCGACCGCGACGGCGACGTCGCGAACGGCACGCTCACGGTGCTGATCGTCGACGACGTGCCGGTGGCGGTCAACGACACCAACAGCATCGGCGAAGACGCGGCACCGAACACCGTCAGCGGCGACCTGAAAACCGGCCCTACCGGCGATACCGATGGTGCCGACAACGGCAACGGTGTCCCCGTCTCCGAAGTGAAGTTCAACGGCACGACAGGCACGGTGGGTCTTCCGCTCGCAACGGCCTACGGCAGCATCGTCGTCAACGCGAACGGAACCTATACCTACACGCTCGACAACGACAACGCCGCCGTCAATGCCCTGAAGGACGGCGAGACGCTGACCGAAACGGTGAACTACACCATCACCGATGCCGACGGCGACGCTTCCTCCGCCACGCTCACGATCACCATCCATGGCCGCACCGACGTGGCCGGCGGACCGTCGATCGTGGCGGTCGACGGCAACGGCGCCGCCGCGGGCCAAACCGAGGTGCACGAGAGCGGCCTGACCGACGGCGCCGGCGGCACCGACCCGCGCGAAACCAGCAACGGCACCATCGCCATCGAGGCGGCCGACGGACTGACGTCGGTCACGGTCGGCGGCACTGCGCTGACGGTGGCGCAGCTGCAGGCGCTCGGCACCACGCCGGTCACCATCGACACCGGCGAGGGCACGCTGGTGCTCACGGGCTTCACGGCGACCAGCTCGGTCGGCGGCGTGCCCACGGCCGGTACGCTGAGCTACACCTACACGCTCAAGAACCCGATCGACCAGCCCGGCGCGAGCGAGAGCTTCGATCCGGTCGCGCTGCAGGTCAACGACGCGGGCGGCGGCTCGAGCACCGGCACGCTGCTGGTGCGCATCGTCGACGACGTGCCGGTGGCGGTGAACGACACGGCCATCATCACCGAGGATGCGGCCCCCAACACCGTGAGCGGCGCCGTCAACGCCAACGACACGAACGGCGCCGACGACGCCAATGGCGTGCCGGTCACCGGCGTGAGCTTCGGCGGCACGGCCGGCAGCCTGGGCTCGCCGCTGGCCATGGTCTACGGCAGCATCGTCGTGAACGCGGACGGCAGCTACACCTACACGCTCGACAACACCAACCCCGCGGTGCAGCGCCTGGTGCCCGGCGAGACGCTGACCGACACGGCCAGCTACACCATCACCGATGCCGACGGCGATACCTCGACGGCCACCATCACCATCACGATCGGCGGCGCCAACGACGGCGTGGTGCTCGAGCTGACCGACGGCAACGGCCCCGACGGCACCGGCCATGCCACCGTCTCCGAGCGCGGGCTGGGCGACGGCAGCGACCCGAGCGAGACGACCACCGGCCGCTTCGTGATCCGCACGCCCGACGGGCTCGGCAGCATCGACGTGGGCGGCACGACCGTGACGCCGGCGCAGTTGGCGAACCTCGGTACCACGCCGGTCACCATCGTCACCGACAAGGGCACCATCACGCTGACCGGCTGCGACCCGGCAACGGGCGCCGTCAGCTACAGCTACACGCTGAGCCAGCGCCAGCCGCATGGCGGCGGCGAGGTGACGGACGACATTGCCGTGACCGTACGCGACCGCGACGGCGACAGCACCACGGGCACCCTGCGCGTGCTGGTGATCGACGACGTACCCACCGCACGCGACGACGCGGCTTCGGTCGGTACCACGCGGCCCGACGCCACCTCGGTGGGCGGCAACCTGTTCGGGCCGAACGGCCGCGGACCCGGCGACGTCGGCGACCGCATCGGTGCCGATTTCGTGGCCGAGCCCGTGACCGGTTTCTCCTTCGAAGGGCGGCCCGGCGTCATCGGCGGCGCGCCGCTGGCCGGCGCCTACGGCACGCTGCAGCTGAACGCGGACGGCAGCTACACCTATGCGGTTGACGGCAACAACTCGCGCGTGTCCTCGCTCGGCGACGGCCAGACGCTGACCGAGGTGTTCAGCTACACCATCACCGATGCCGACGGCAGCACGAGCACGGCGCAACTGGTGGTGACGATTCGCGGCGCTTCGCAGTTCCGTCCGCTCACGAGTGACCAAGTCCTCCCGAACGAGCTCCTGTACCGGCAGCGCTACATCGCGCAGGCCATGGTGCCGACACTGTTCGTGGAGTTCTCGGTGCAAGAGTCGCAACGGATGAGCCAGGATGCGCTGGCGTCGATCGCTTCGCGCGTGGCGGGCGGCGTCTACAGCTCGATCGACAGGAACCGGGTCTTCGGCATCGGGCAGGAGATGAGCAACACCGAGCATGTGAGCCGCGACGGCATCGGATCGTCGGCGCGTCTGCTGGAGGAAATCCGGCAGGTGCTGGCACTGCGCGGGCTGGATGCCGGGCTGCCGGACGGCGGCAACGCACTGTTCGGCGATTTCCCCGGCTTTGCCGCACCCGCAGAAGCACCCGCCGAAGCGCCGGCGCAGCGCCAGCAACCGGCTGGCGAGCGCATCGTGGTGCCCGGCGCGGCAACCTCGGCCGCGCCGCTCGCCGAGCGTGCGCAGCATGCGGAAGCCATCCGGCTGCCTGCCGCAGCCGGCGGCACCGGGCATTCCGCGGAGCCGGCGCAGGCCGCGCGCTCCTTCTCCAGCCGGCTGGCTGCGAGCGCAGGCGAACGCGGCACGGTGCGCGACGTTGTGCGCGTGCAGCAGCAGGAAGCGGTGCGCGTCAAAGTGCCCGCAGCCCAGTCATGAAACCGGCCACCGCACGGCCCGCCATCGAACCACCCTTCAGAACCGACAACCCAATGACCGAAACACTCAACGTGAAGAAATCGAAACTCCCCGGCGCCCCCACTTGGGCGGCCGCGGCCATTGCCGTGCTGCTGGCGGGTTGCAGCGTCAATCCCGTGCAGGTCACGCCGGAGGAAGTCGCGCAGCGCGTGCAGAGCGACCAGGCCCAGATGTACAAGGGCCAGGCGCCGGTCTCCGCGCCCATCAGCTACTCCGATGCGCTGGCGCGTGCGCTCAAGTACAACCTGGACTACCGCCTCAAGCTGATGGAGAGCGCGCTCGCACGCGGCCTGCTCGACGTGTCGGCCACCGACATGCTGCCCAAGCTGGTGGCCGACGCGGGCTACAACGACCGCAGCAACGATTCCGGCGGCACCAGCATCGGCATTGAAGACCGCGTGGTGAGCCTGCGCCCCTCGACCTCCGAGCAACGCTCGCACTACTACGGCCGCGCTACGCTGTCGTGGAACGCGCTCGATTTCGGCCTGGCCTACTTCCGCGCCAAGCAGGCGGCCGACGAAGTCAACATCGCCGAGGAGCGCCGCCGCAAGATTTTGCAAAACATCGTGCAGGACGTGCGCAACGCCTACTGGCGCGCGCTGGGCGCGCAACGCCTGCTCGCCGAGGCCGACCAGCTCGCCGTCCGCATCGAAGACGCGCTGGGCAAGTCGCGCGAGGCCGAGCGTGCCGGCGTGCTGCCGCCGACGCAAGGCCTGGCCTACCAGCGCGCCCTGCTCGACGCGATGTCGCTGGTCAACGCCAAGCGCCAGGAAATGCAGTTCGCCAAGCGCGAACTCGCGGCACTCATGAGCCTGCCGCCCGGCACCCAGTTCACGCTGGTGGACAGCCCGATGGGCCAGCACGCGCCCGCCACGCTGGACATCGACAAGCTCGAACGCACCGCGCTGGAAAACCGCCCCGAGCTGCGCGAGGAAGACTACAAGGCGCGCGTGGGCGTCAATGAAACCAGGAAGCAGATCGCGGCCCTGTTCCCGAGCCTGAACCTCTACGGCGGCCCGCGCTACAACTCCAACGACCTGCTCTACAACAACAGCTGGACCGACGTCGGCGTGAGCGTCTCGATGGACCTGTTCCGCCTGGCGGCCATTCCGGCGATCAACCGCACCAACGAAGCGCGCCTGCGCAACGACGAGGCGCGGCGCCTGGCGCTTTCGATGGCCGTGATCACGCAGGTGCGCGTGTCGGCCGAGCGCTACAAGCTCGCGCTGGTCGACCAGGAACTCGCGGCCGAGTCGAGCCGCGTCGACCAGCGCCTGGCGAGCGTCTCGCGCGCCGGCAGCAGCAACCGGCTGGAAAGCGAACTGGAGTCCCTCCGCACCGATTCGCGCGCACTCGTTTCGCGCTTCCAGCTCTCCACCGCTTACGCCGCAACGCAGGCCTCGTATGCCCGCGTGCTGAACTCGGTGGGCATCGACCTGCTGCCCGACACCGTGACCGGCACCGACATTCCGACCCTGGCCAGCGCCATCGACAAGAGCCTGCTCGAAGGCGAGAAGGTCGTGTTCGTCCGTACGGCCGCCGTGCAGACGCCCAGCCGCCCGATCGCGGTGCGCGTGCAAAACCTCCCCACCGGCGTGAACGAGGCTGCGGTGCGCAGCGCCGTCGAGCGCATCGTCTCGCGCAACGAACTGCAGACCGCGCAGGGCGGCGACGCACTGGTGCTGACGCTGGCATTCGAGCGCATGGAATCGCGCGCCACGACGCGTGCGCAGTGGCGCGTCACCGTGGCCGAGCCCGGTGGCCGCCGGCTGCTGTCGCAGAGCTACGTGAGCTTCTTGCCGAATGCCCCGAGCGAGAGCGCACTCGGCGCCTTCGCGGAGGCGGCCACGCTGTCGGTCATTTCCGATCTGCGCCGCCTTGCAAGCACCAGCGCTTCAGTCGCGCAAAAGCCGTGAAGCGGCCCGCCAGAGCATTCGGCCTGCTGGTCGCTTCGATCTGCGGCCTCGGCATCGGCCTGCAGCAAGCCGCCGCCCAGACGGCACCGCCCCGCGCGCCGGCCCAGAGCACGGCCAGCGCCGCGGCGCCGGTGCGCTTTCTCGTGGTGGCCTCGCAAGAGAGCATTCTCTCGGCCTCGACCGCCGGGCGCTTCGCCAAGGTGCAGGCGAACCTGGGCGACACGGTTCGCGCCGGACAGCTGCTGGCCGCCTTCGACTGCGCCGAGTTCCAGGCCCGCCGCGATGCGGCGCGCGCCGAGGCCGAATCGGCCCGCGTGCAGTACGAAGCCAAGTTGAAGCTGCAAGGCCTGCAGTCGGCGGCGGAGGTCGAGGTCGAACTCGCCGCCGCCAACGTCAACAAGGCCCAGAGCCAGATCCGCATCTTCGATGCGCAGCTCGGCCAGTGCGCTTTCGTGGCGCCCTTTGCAGGCAAAGTCGCGCGCGTGCACGTGAAGGTGGGGCAAGGCGTGAACCCCGGCGCGCCGGTGGTCGAACTGGTGGGCAACGGCCCGCTCAAGGCGCGCATGAACGTGCCTTCGCAATGGCTCGCATGGCTCAAGGTGGGCGACCGCCTCCAGGGCACGGTGGACGAAACCGCCAGCGCCTGCGACCTGAAGGTGACGCGCGTCGCCGGCCGCGTCGATGCGGTGAGCCAGACGGTCGAGATCGAGACCGAACTCGCCGGCGGCACCGCCCAGGTGCTGCCCGGCATGAGCGGCCAGATCCGCGCGCCGGCCGGACGGTGAGCCGCGCCGTGCTCCGTCGAAAAACACGACCGTGACCGACCTGGCTTTTCACGCGCTCGCCGCGAAGGTGCGCGCGGCCACCCGCGCGGCCGACCTGGCCTTTGTCATCTGCAACGAGACCCATGCGCTCGCCGGCTACCGGCAGGCGGCGCTGGTCGGCTACTTCGGCGCGCGCCGCACCCGGCTGGTCGGCCATTCGGGGCTGGCCGACGTCGAGGCCGATTCGCCCTATGCGCTCTGGCTGGCCGAGCTGGCCGACCACCTGCGCCCGCGGTTCGATGCGCTGCCGCCGGCCGCGCGCGTGCTCTCGCTGGCGCCCTCGATGCTGCCCCCGGCGCTGGCCGCGTCCTGGGCCGACTGGCTGCCCGACCATGTCTGGGTGCTGCCGCTCATCGGCCCCGACGGCCAGACCCGCGCCGTGCTGTTCCTCGCACGCGAGAACCCGTGGCCCACCGAATTCGGCGCCGATGCGCCCGAGTACCTGCTGCTGCAGGCCGCGGCAACCTACGGCCACGCCTGGTGGGCGCTGACCGGCCGCCGGCGCTCGCTCGGCACGCTCTGGCAGGGCCTCTGGTCCCGAAGGGCGCTGCGCTGGTCGCTGTTCCTGCTGCCGCTGGTGCTGCTGGCGCCGGTGCGCGAATACGCGCTGGTGCAGGCCGAGGTCATCTCGCTGCGCAGCCAGGTGATCGCCTCGCCGCGCGATGGCGTCATCAGGCGCATCACCGTGCAGCCCAATACGCCGGTCGAGGCGGACCAGGTGATTGCCGAACTCGACGACACCACGCTCTTCAACCGCCTGGCGGTGGCCGAGGCGGCGTTGGCAAGCGCGCGGCTCGAACTGCACCAGGCGTCGCAGCGCGCGATCGAATCGCAGACCGCCAAGGCCGAGCTCAACCTGGCCGAAGGCAAGCTGCGCGAGCGCGAGGTCGACGTGGCATCGCTGCAGCGCGAGGTGGCCCAGCTCTCGATCAAGGCGCCGGCCAAGGGCGTGTTCGTTTATTCCGACCCCGACGACTGGGCCGGCCGCCCGGTGCAGACCGGCGAACGCGTTGGCCTCCTGGCCGACCCCGCTTCGCTGGGCGTGCAGGCCTGGGCGCCGGTCAGCGAGGCCGTCAACCTGGCGCCGGGCGCGCCGATGACGCTGTTCCTGCGCGTGGCGCCGCTCGATCCCGTCTCCGCGCGGCTCGACTATGCGGGCTACCAGGCGGTCGAGGCCCCCAACGGCGTGGCGAGCTACCAATTGCGCGGCCATATCGACGAAAAGACGCAGGTCGCCCGCATCGGGCTGCGCGGCACCGCGCGCGTGTCGGGCGACTGGACCGTGCTGGGCTACCTGATGTTCCGGCGCCCCTTCGCCGCGGTGCGGGAGTGGTGCGGATGCTGAGCCCGGCGGCCGCAGGGCCCGCACCGTGGCCCGACTTGCGCGAGGAACTGCAGATCCATCCGACCGGTGCGAACCGCGACGGATCGCCGGCCTGGCACATCTGCGACCCGGTACGCAATCTGTTCTTCCGCATCGGCTGGCTCGAGTTCGAATTCCTGCAGCGCTGGCGGCTCGCCGATGCGCAGCGCATCGCGAGCGAGGTCGCCGAGGCCACCACGCTCGCGCCCGCGCCCGACGACGTGGCCGAGTTCCAGGGCTTTCTCGCCCGCCACCAGCTGCTGCGCGCGGCGCGCCAGAAACCGCCGATGCCCGCCTGGCGCTGGCTGCTCAACAACTACCTGTTCGTGCGCATCCCGCTGGTGCGGCCCGCGCTCTGGCTGGAGCGGCTCCTGCCCTGGGTCAGCTGGCTGTTCACCCGCTGGTTCCTCGGGCTCACGGCGTTCGCTGCGCTCGCAGGCCTGGTGCTCGCGGCGCGCCAGTGGGACACCGTCGAGGCCAATCTGCGCGGGGCGCTGAGCTGGGAAGGCGTGCTCGGCTTTGCCGGCGCGCTGATCGTTTCCAAGCTGCTGCACGAGCTCGGCCATGCGCTCGTCTCGACACGGCACGGCGTGCGCGTGGGCCACATGGGCGTCGCGCTGCTGGTGATGTGGCCCATGGCCTATACCGACACGGGCGAGAGCTGGAAGCTCGAGCGCTCGCGCCATCGCTTGGCCATCGCCTCGGCCGGCATCGCGTCCGAGCTGGTGCTGGCGGCGTGGTCCACCTTGCTGTGGGCCTTTCTGCCCGACGGTGACCTGCGCAATGCGCTGTTCTTTCTGGCGACCACGGCCTGGGTGCTGACGCTGCTGGTGAACGCCAGCCCTTTCATGCGCTTCGACGGCTACTACATGCTCACCGACGCGCTCGACTTCCCGGGCCTGCACGAACGCGCGGGGCTGCAGGCCAAGCGCTTCCTGCGGCGCTGGCTGCTCGGCCTCGACGAGCCGCCGGCGGAAACGCTCTCGCCAGGCTTCCGGCGCTTTCTGGTCGCCTTTGCCTTCGCCACCTGGATCTACCGGCTGGTGCTGTTCATCGGCATTGCGGTCGTCGTGTACCACGCCTTCTTCAAGGCCCTGGGCGTTCTCCTGTTCTTCGTCGAGCTCGCGGTCTTCGTCGGCCGCCCCGTCGCCGCGGAGTTCCGGGTGTGGATGCAGCGCAGGGCCGAGATCCCGCACCGGCGCAAGATGGCCTGGCTGCTGGCGCTCGCCGCGATGGCGCTGGTGCTCTGGGTGCCCTGGCGTGCCGGCATCACCGCGCCGGGCGTGCTCAAGGCCGGCTCGGAGCAGCCCGTGTATTCCCCCTTCGCGGCCCGCGTGACGGCGGTGGACATCACCAACGGGCTCGACGTCGAGCCCGGACGCCCCTTGCTCACGCTCGATGCGCCCACCCAGGCGGGCGAGCGCGACAAGGCGCGTGCGCTGGCCCATGCCTACGCCCGCGCCGCGCGCGGTTCGCTCGGGCTGGCCGAGGGCCCGGCTGCGCAGCTGGCCGTGGCGGAGCAGCAGGCGAGCCGATGGGAGGCCGAGGGCCGCGCGCGCGAGGCGGAACTGCTCCGGCTGCGGCTCGTGGCTTCGCACAGCGGCGAAGTCCGCGACCTCGACCCGCTCGTGGGCCGGGACACATGGCTGGGCCCGTCGCAGCTCATCGCGATGGTGGTGGACGGTCGGCGGTGGCGCGTCGAGGCGCTGGTGCCGGAACACGACCGCCAGCGGCTGTCGCTCGACAGCGAAGCCACCGTGATCGTGAAGGGGCGCACGCGCAAGCTGCAGGGGAAGGTGCGCGCCATCGACAGCAGCCCCGTCAAGCGGCTGCCGCACCTGCTGCTCGCGCAGGACCACGGCGGACCGATCGCGCTCAATCCCACCCGGCCCAAGACCGAACTGCGGCCGGCCGACGCCTGGTTCCGCGTGCTCGTGGAAGGGGAATCGGACACCCCCCTCGCGGCGGTGCGCGAGGTGAAGGTGCATTTCGAAGGTACCCGCGAGAGCATTGCCCACCACTGGACCGACAGTGCGCTGTCGGTGCTGATCCAGCAGGCGGGCTTCTAGCGGGGCTAGCGTCTTACGTGGTGGCGCGCATCTGGTCGCGCAACTGCTTGATCTGGTCGTGGTTGCGCTGGGCGCCTTCCGCCTGCTGCTGGATGATTGCGCGCACGTCGGCGGGCAGGTCTTCCTTCAGCGCCTTGCGGTAGCGCGCCACGGCGGCGTCTTCACCGCGCTCGCATTCCTCCAGCATCGAGAGCGCGCTGTTCGCGCCGACCGAACCCTTCACATGCACCCAGCCGCGATGCATGGCACCGCTCACGGTGCCGCCGTCGTCGGGCGAGCCGCCGAAGCGCCTGATGAGCTGAACCAGCTCGCCGGCCGCCTTGGCGCATTCCGCGGAGCGGTTCTGGAACACCTGCTTGAGTTGCGGAGAATCCACTTCCTCCGCGCAGGCCCGGAAACCGTATTCACCATCGCGCGTGTTCTCGAGCAGATCGTTCAGCACCTCGACAACGTCTCCGCTGTTCGCGGTTTCAGCAGTGTTCGTGTAGTTGGCCATGGAATGACTCCTTCGCTTTGCCTCGTGAAGAGGCGGGTTGAAAAAACTGCCGCGCATGCATGCCCGAATGCGGCCGCATTGCGCTGGTCCCGGTACAAATGGTGTTCGCGCGGACCGGGAGCGGTGTCGGCTTCGCCCGACGTCGCCTGTAGGGGTTCTTCGGGCCAACGATGCCGCTTCGGTTCACTCTTCGCGGAACGGCTTTTCGGGGCGTCCGGGCTGGCTGTAGGGCGAACTCCCGTGGTTGTCGGTTTCGCCCACGCCGGCATCGCCCGGCGTTGGCGGCTTGCGCTCGCCTGTGATTGCGGGGCCGTCGTTGGGGCCGACGGGATCGCCGTTCTCCGCGGGCGTCTTGGCCTCGCGCTTCATGCTTTTCTCTGCGGGTGTGGGCTTGCGGTATGCGGCCGAACTCGCCGCTTCATCCGGCGCGGCGGGCCTGTGCGTCGTTGTCGATCTGGTCACGCTGTGTCCTTTCGAAAACTTCACCGTGCGCCGCGCCAGCTCTGCCGTGCGTAGGAAAGCGTCGCATCTTCGGCGCAAGCGCCCGGCAATCGGGCAAGCAGGCACGCAACCGGCGCAAGGACGGTGTTCCTGCCTACAGCACACCGTGGTGTTGCGCGCGAAAAAAGAGGCTTCAGTTTTCGAGGATTCGATTCATGGCCAACGATGTATCGCGCTCCGCGCCTCGCCCTCTGCGAAAGTACGGTGTTGCTGCCGCATTGCTGCTCTCTGTGGCGGCAGTGGGCGCACAGCCCACCGGCAACCCGAAGGGGACACGCGCGCCCCCCATCAGCGATTCAGCCGAACCGCAGGGTGCGCGCCCCGCAGACCAGCCTCGCGGCTCCATCGACCAGGGCCCGCTGGGCTCGGACAAGGGGCCCGCCGCCGCACGCACGCAAACCTCGCGTCCGCCCTCGACCGCCACGCCGGGGGGCATTGCGCCTTCTCGCGACGGCGACCCTTCCAAGGAGCAGCGCGGCAGCGACAAGCGGCATGCGCGGCCCGCGCCCCAATAGATGAACAGCGAGCCAAACATGACTTCCACTACCCAGATCGATGCACGCGTCGTCGGCCCCATGGAATTTCGCGCGGGCGACGGCCCGCAACTGAAGATTCCGGAAGGCAACTGCCAGATTCTGATGGCGGACGACAGCGTCGTCATCACGTGGACCGAGAACGGCCAGTCGCTGACCGCCGCCATACCAAGGATCGAGTTCGACCGCTACATCCAGGACGGTGCGATCGTGCTGGGGAGGGGTTGAACACCCTCCTCTGCTCAATCGCGCACCCTGGCCGCCGTGTCGATCGCCTGGGTGTACGAGGCGGCTTCTTCTTCGGTCATGGAGCCTTCCAGTTCCGCCAGTTCGAGCCGCTCGAAATCATAGGAAATCCATTCGAACAGGTGGGACTTCGGCATGTCGTCGAGGCTTTCGCAATCGCTCCACGATTGCAGCCGCGTGGGAGCGCTTTCCAGCAGCATGCGCAGGTACAGCGCCCGGGCAACCTTGATCTCGGCAATCTGGCGCGGGTCGTCGATGACGACGCGCAATTCAGCGAGCGCCTGCTCGCAGTGCAGCACGCGGCGGTGAGCCTCGCCCAGGAGTGCTTCGGCCTCATCGGGCGCATTCGCCCTTGCCTGCCAGGCGCGGGCGAACTCGCGCGCAATGCGGGCGTAGGCAAGCTGCTGAAGGCTCTGGAGCGCGCAATCGAGTTGGCGTTGCATGGTCATGGCCGTATCCACCCAACCCCGCTTCAGGCGGCTCTGTCTTCGCCGTCTTCTTCGTCTTCGGGCTCGCCCGCCTCATCGGCCAGTTCGTCCGGCATGCCGGCATCTTCCTGATCGATGGATGCGGCCACGTCGGCCGCGCTGCCAGGAACGATGCCCACGCGGTCCGGCAGGATGTCTGCGTCGGGCGCCACCGGCGGTGCGTCGGCCGATGCGCGCTCGCCGGTTCCTTCGGCGTCGCTGCTGCTTTCATGCGCCACCGGCAGCGCGCCTTCGGCGGCATCTTCAGGAATGACGGAACGCTCGCGCGAGGTGCGCACATCGCTTGCGCTGTCGCTCGTGTCGCTGGGGCCAAGGCTGTCGACGTCCGTTCCCTTCGGTTCCGCCGGCGGATAGTCGCCTCCCAGGATGCTGCTCGTGGCCATGGCTTTGTTCACTTCATGAAAAACGTTGATGAACGCAAGGGCTGATTCCTCACGTGCTTCAGACTGGATAGCCGAGGCCTGCTTGCGCGTAGGAAATCCGCGCGTCCGGGGCGCAGTCATTCACGGAGATTGCGCATCGGCAGTGGGTACCCTGGTCCATCGAGGCTCCGAGCAAGGGCGAGGTCCAGAGCATGGACCGGGGCACCGCAAGACAGCTCAAGCGCGACATCGACAGCGTGAGCGTCGGCCCGCGCGCAACGCTGCAGGTGTATGAGCACGCGATGTTCAGGGACCGCACCGTCAACTTCCCCGCCAACAGCCGCGAAGGCGGCCTCATGCGCAAGCTGGGCTTTGGCGGACGAATCGAGGCGATGAAGCTCAGCTGCTCCTGAGCGGGGCCGTTGAGGCCGGCGCAACAAGCCTCAGGCTTGCGCTTCTGTCAGGGCCTGCGCGGCCACCACCGCTTCGGTGCGGTTGCGCACATTGAGCGCGCGAAAGATGGCTGCAAGGTGAATCTTGACCGTGCCCTCGCTGATGCCCAGGCTGCGCCCGATGAGCTTGTTGGGCTTGCCCTGCGACAGCAGCTGCAGCACCTCCACCTGGCGCTCGGTGAGCACGCTGCGCAGGTGCTCCAGCGTTGCCGCTGATGCGCCCGCGGCGCCGTTCTGCGTGGGCGCCACGCCGGCCACAATGCCTGGCGGCAGCGCCGTCAGCATCATCGGCGGCACATACACGCCGCCCGCCAGCACCAGCCGCACGGCCGAGAGCATTACCTCGGGCGAATAGGCCTTGGGAATGAAGCCGAGCACGCCGCGCTCGAGAGCGCTTCGCATGATGGCGGGGTCTTCGTAGCCGGACAGCACGATCACCGGCACGGCCGGGTGGCGGCGGCGAATCTCGTCGATGTGGGCCTGGCCATCTGCACCGGGCATGTTGAGATCGATCAGGGCCAGATCGAGCTCGTCGTTGGCGCCGGCAAGCAATTCGTCGACGCTCATGGCCAGGACGAATTCAATGCCGGGCTCGAGCTCCGACAACTTGGCCTTGACCGCCTCGATGACGAGCCGGTGGTCGTCGGCGATCAGAATTTTCATGGCGTGTCCCAGTGTCCCAGCGTGCGTTGAATTCAGCGGAAGCCGAAGATACCGGCGATTGCCCCGCGCAGCAATACCGCATCTACCCACGAACGGCATAGACCCCAAGCGATATGGCGCCCGCCGCGCCTCGTTTGGAAGAATGAATGCCCATTCGAAGGAACCGGGGACATAGGCATGCGCCACTGCTGCAGACGCCGGTGCAAGGCATCCTTCACCACGCAAGCGCAGTGAGCGGGGCACAATCATGGCCCGCCTGCTCGACAGTTTTTCGGCCTTCATCTCGTTCGGCCTCGCCCTTGATGCATCCATTGCGGCATCGACTGCCGGCGGCCTCGCCGCGCTTTCCCATGATGCTGCACAGCAACAGGCGCGCCGCCTGCTCGACGAAGCGCGCGCCGCGGCCGGAGCATCGGGCACGCCCGCGGGGCAGGTCGAGTCCGCCGCGTTTGCCATGGTGGCCTGGATCGACGAAATCCTCGCGCGCCATCCCGGTGCCGGAGCCGATGCTGCGCCGCTGCAGATGCAGCTCTTCAATTCGAACAACGCCGCCAGCGAGTTCTTCCATCACCTCTCAGCCCTGACCGCGCAGGACGACGAGGTGCGCGAGGTCTACTGGCATGCGCTGGTGCACGGCTTCAAGGGCCAGTATTACTTCGAGACCGGCGACCAGGGCGAGCTCGGCAAGCTGAAGGAGCTGCACAGCCGGCAATTGCGGCTCCAGCCGCTGGCGCTCGGCAGTCTGGTGCAGGACCACATCACGCCGCAGCCCTATCGCGTGGCCGATCCGCCCGGCCCCTACGACACGCGGCGCCGCGACCGTGCGCTGCTGCGGGCCACGGCTTCGCTCACGCTGCTGCTGCCCCTGCTCTACCTCCTGTGGTGGCAGTGGCTCGCCGGCCCCTCCACCGCCGAGCCGCCCCTGGCCGGACGCATCGAGCAGCATCTGCAAAGCTACGCATGCGCGGATCTCGCCGCCACCGCCCGCAAGGACGGGAGCCTGCGCGTGAGCGGCTTCGTCTCGCTGCCGGCGGACCTGGAACGGGTCGAGCGCGAAGTGGCCGCAATACCCGGCGCGGGGTCGCCCACCTTCGACGTCGAACTGCGCGCGTGGCCGCATTGCGAAGTCTCGGCAATCCTCAAGCCCTACCAGCTGCGCAACCGGGAGAAGGCCCTGGGACTGGCAATGGACGTTCCCACCGCCACGAACAGCGAGCTGCGCGAAGGCGACAAGGTGCGCGTGCAGGTGTCCGCACCCGGCCACGACAGCTACCTGTGGGTCGACTACTACACCGCCGACGGTTCCGTGATGCACCTCAACGCCGGGCAGTCGGCCACGCGGCTGCGCGCCGGTGAAAAGCTCGAATTGGGGCGCGACATTCCCTCGAGCTGGCTCGTGGGCCCACCGTTCGGCCGCGTGCTGGTCACGGCGGTTTCCTCGCCGTTGCCGCTCGCCGCCATTGCCGACCGGCCGCCCTTCGAGCTCGCCTCGGCCTATCTGCTGCGGCTGCGCGAAGCGCTTGCGGCCGGCAAGGGAAGCGAGCGGCTGGTGGCCGACTTCGTGTTTCTGGAAACCGTCCCGCGCTGAAACGCCGGGAAGAACGCGACGCCACCGCCATGACCGCCGTTCTCTCGCCCGTGCATCTCTTCTGGCTCCTGCTTGCGCTGTGCCTGGTGGGGTTCGCGCTGCTGTACGGCATGGTTCGCGATGCGGGCCGCGGTGCGCGCCGGCGTGCGCTGCGGCGGCGCATCGACGCGCTCGGCCCCTGGGCCGCCGGGGCCGACGAAGCCGCCATCCCGGCCATCAACGAAGCCATGTCGCGCGCCCGGCAGGCCCTTCGCCAGCCACCGCGGCCACGCGACGCGCCGGTGCCGTGGTTTCTCTTCCTGGGCGACGTGGCGGCCAATCTGCCGGGACTGCTTGCGGCCGCCGGCGCCGAATGCCTTCCGCCACCGGACAGCGAGCCCTTCGGCGAACCCTACTGGCGCTGGTGGCTGACGGGTTCCATGGCCGCCATCGAACTACACCCGGCCGCTGTGAGCGACAAGGCCAACGAGCCGCACACGCGCGGCCTCTGGTTGCAGGCGCTGCTGGCGCTGGCCGAGCGACGCGAGCGCTTGCCGCTCAACGGCTTGGTGGTGTGCGTTGCAGCCAGCGAGCTGCTGCGCACGGACACCGCAAGCATGAAGCACCTGGCAGCCAGGATGCGGCGCCTGCTCGACGAGGCCGGCGACACCCTGCGCCTGCAGTTGCCCGTCTATCTTGTCGTGACCGGGCTTGAACGATTGGCCGGCTATGCCGCGCTGCGCGGCGCATTGCCGCCCGAAGTGCTGGCGCAAGCCGTCGGCCATCGTCTGGCCGAGCCGCTCGCCGCCAACGACACCGCCGCCGCGCGGCTCGATGCCGTGTTCGACCCCTTGGCGCAGCAACTGCATGCGCTGCGCATGGCCCTGCTGCGAGAACAGCCGAGCGCATCGGGCCGGCTCGCGATCCATGAATTCATCGAGGCGATGCGCGCGCTGCAACCCGCACTTCGCCAGGTTGCCGATGCCTTGTTCGAAGGCCATGGCCGCGGTTCGCGCGGGCCGCGGTGGCGCGGCCTCTATTTCACGGCCGCCGCATCGGGCGGGGCCGGCGGCGCGTTCACGGCCGACCTGTTCGGGCGCTTCCTGCCCGCCGACCAGCCGCTCGTGCGGCCTGGGCGCCCGCCGAACGCGAACACGCCGCCATGAAACGGCTACTTGCTCTCGATGCGGATCTGTCGGGCGCCGAAGGTCACCGTCATGGCCTGGGCCTTGCCGGTTTGCACGGGGCGCACTTCGCGCCAGCGCGCACGGTCGAGGTCACGGAACGCCGCCATCACGCCGATGGCCTTGGCATCGGGCGGCAGGGTGAGGTCGAGCTTGCGGGTCTCGCCGGGGCGCAGCAGCACCTCTTCGCGCTGGACGAGCTCTGCGCCCAGCGTGGCCTGGTCTTTTTCGAACAGCGAGAAGAAGTCCGCACCTTCGAACGGGCCAGGCGACTTCAATGCATAGACGCGCACCGTGAGCGGCGAAGCGCGGCCGCGCGCGTCGGGGTTGGCATCGGCACCTGCAACCAGCGTGATCGACACCGTCGTGACCACGGGCTTGGGTGCGCAGCCTGCGAGCAGCACACCCGTCAACACCAGGCCCGAGGCCAGTGCAAGGCGCCGCGAGACCGCAGCGAAAGAGCGTCCATAGGACGAATGGTGTGTACCCAGCGTGCGCATGCTATTCCCTTCGTTGCATTGACCGGTTCTGCTGCATCTTTGATTATCACCAGCCAACTCGAACAGGCAACATGCTGACCAACGAACTTGTCGAAGCCCTGCTCACGCCCATCGGCGAGGCATCGCCGTGCGGCGACGATCTGGAGTACGACGCTGCCTTTACCGCGCTCACCACCGCAGCGCAGGGCAAGCCCGAGCAACAGTTCGGCGACACCGTCATTGCCGCGGTGGAGCCCGAGTGGCGCGAGGTGGCCGAACAGTCCGACGCGATCCTGCGCCGCAGCAAGGACGTGCGCGCCGCCGTGCTGTTGCTGCGCGCTGCCACGCGGTTGCAGGGACTCGCAGGTTTCGTTGCCGGGCTCGAACTGCTCACCCGCCTGCTCGACAAGTTCTGGGACGGCATACATCCAAAGCTCGATGCCGAGGACGACAACGATCCCACCATGCGCCTGAACGCGCTCGCGCCGCTCGGCGACGAGACGATGGTCCTGCGCGACCTGTACGACGCGCAGGTGGGCGTGGCGCCGGGCGTGGGCGCAATCCGCGTGCGCGACATCGCGGTGGCCAACAACGCGTTGAACGCGGTCGGGGGTGAAGCCACCTATTCGCCGGCACAGATCCAGGGCGGGCTCGAAGCGCTCCATGCCGAGCGGCCCGAGCTGATCCAGGCCGCCATGGGCGTGCCCGGCCTGGTCGAGAAGCTGCAAGCCCTGCTGGTCGAGCGCACAGGCCGCTCCGACGCGATCGACCTCTCTGCGTTGCGCACCATCGGCCGCATGCTGCAGAAAGCCTGCAGCGCCGCCATCGGTGCGCCCGAGGAAGCCGGCGCCACCGAAGAAACGCAGGGCGATGCCCCGCAAGCCGGCGGTACGCCGCGGCCCGCGGCGGCGCGCGGCGAGATCCAGAGCCGGCAGGACGCACTGCAGATGCTGGACCGCGTGATCCGCTTTCTCGAGCAGACCGAGCCCGGCAATCCCGCGCCGCTCCTGATCGAGCGCGCCAAGAAGCTCATCGGCGTGAGCTTTCTCGAAATCATGGCCAACCTCGCACCCGGCGCGCTGGACACGATCGAAACCGTGACCGGCAAGCGCCCCTCCGAGTAGCCGTCTTTTCCCGCACCCTTTTTTTCCTGTTGATCGAACCGCCCCATCTACCCCCGCAAGGAGCATTGCCATGGCCAAGAGCAGTCAGAAATTCATCGCCCGCAACCGGGCGCCACGCGTGCAGATCGAATACGACGTGGAACTCTACGGCGCCGAGAAGAAGATCCAGCTGCCGTTCGTGATGGGCGTGCTGGCCGACCTGTCGGGCAAGCCGGCCGATCCGCTCGCACCCGTGGCCGACCGCAAGTTCCTCGAGTTCGACGTCGACAACTTCGACTCGCGCATGAAGGCCATGAAGCCGCGCGCCGCGTTTGCCGTGGAGAACTCGCTGACCGGCGAAGGCGAACTCAAGGTCGAGCTCACCTTCGAGAACATGGAAGATTTCTCGCCCGCCGCCGTGGCCAGGAAGGTCGGCGCGCTCGACAAGCTGCTCGAGGCGCGCACCCAGCTCTCGAACCTCGTGACCTACATGGACGGCAAGAACGGCGCCGAGGAACTGCTGGCCAAGGTGCTGGAAGACCCGGCCCTTCTGCAGTCGCTGGCCGCCACCGCCAAGCCGGAGGACGGCAGCAAGCCGGCCGCCTGAACCCCAACACCTGACACACCGGACCACGAGGAGAAACCACCATGGCCGAAGCACTCGAGCAGAGCGCACTCAAAGACGTCGCTTATGCGGGCAGCGACTTTTCGTCGCTCCTGCAAAAGGAATTCAAGCCGCGCAGCGACGAAGCCAAGAGCGCCGTCGAAGCCGCGGTGCTCACGCTCGCGCAGCAGGCGCTGAGCAACAGCACCGTGATCGGCAAGGACGTGACCAAGTCGATCCAGGCCATGATCGCCGCGATCGACGCCAAGCTGACCGACCAGGTCAACAAGATCATTCACCACCCCGACTACCAGAAGCTGGAGAGTGCGTGGCGCGGCCTGCACTACATGGTCAACAACACCGAAACCGACGAGCATCTGAAGATCCGGGTGATGGACATTTCGAAAACGGACCTCGCCAAGAGCCTGAAGAAGTTCAAGGGCGCGGCCTGGGACCAGAGCCCGATGTTCAAGAAGATCTACGAACAGGAATACGGCCAGTTCGGCGGCGAGCCCTTCGGCGCGCTGGTGGGCGACTACCACTTCGACCAGAGCCCGCCCGATATCGAACTGCTCGGCGAGATGGCCAAGATTGCCGCCTCGGCGCATGCACCCTTCATCACCGGCGCAAGCCCCAACCTGATGCAGATGGAATCGTGGCAGGAGCTCGCCAACCCGCGCGACCTGACCAAGATCTTTCTCACGCCCGAGTACGCCGGCTGGCGGTCGCTGCGCGATTCCGACGACGCCAAGTACCTGGGCCTTTGCATGCCGCGCTTCCTGGCGCGCACGCCCTACGGCGCCAACACCAACCCGGTGGAGGAGTTCGACTTCGAGGAAGACACCGCCGGCGCCGACCACAGCAAGTACGCCTGGGCCAACGCGGCGTATGCGATGGCCACCAACATCAACCGCTCCTACAAGCTCTACGGCTGGGGATCGCGCATCCGCGGCATCGAGTCGGGCGGCGCGGTGGAGAACCTGCCGCTGCACACCTTCCCGAGCGACGACGGCGGCGTGGACCAGAAGTGTCCGACCGAGATCGCCATCAGCGACCGGCGCGAGGCGGAACTGTCGAAGGCCGGCCTGCTCTCGCTCATCCACCGCAAGAACTCCGACTTCGCGGCCTTCATCGGGGCGCAGTCGCTGCACAAGCCGGCCGAGTACGACGACCCGGATGCCACGGCCAACGCCAACCTGGCGGCCCGCCTGCCCTACCTCTTTGCCTGCAACCGCTTCGCGCACTACCTGAAGTGCATCGTGCGCGACAAGGTCGGCAGCTTCAAGGAGCGCGACGACATGCAGCGCTGGCTCAACAAATGGATCATGAACTACGTGGACGGCGACCCCGTCAACTCCTCCGAAGAGACCAAGGCCAGGAAGCCCCTGGCCGCGGCCGAGGTGGTGGTGGAGGAGGTCGAGGGCAACCCCGGCTACTACACCTCCAAGTTCTTCCTGCGCCCGCACTACCAGCTCGAAGGCCTCACGGTGTCGCTGCGGCTGGTATCGAAGCTGCCCTCGGCCAAGGGCGGCAAGTAACGGGCGGCATATGCCATCGGCGCGCCTTTGAAAACGGGGGCCGCCACTCGTTCTCTCCATAGCTCCCGGGCACCGCCAATCAGGCACCGCACGGAAGCCCTTTTTTTCTCTGACTCGCACACACAACTGAAAGGTAAGCATCATGGCTGCAGACATGTTTTTGAAGCTCGAGGGCGTCGACGGTGAATCCAAGGACGATTCGCACAAGAAGGAAATCGACGTTCTCTCCTGGAGCTGGGGCGCCAGCCAATCCGGCACCGGCCATGTCGGCGGCGGCTCGGGCGCGGGCAAGGTAAGCGTGCAGGACCTCTCGGTCACCAAGTACGTGGACGCCTCCTCGCACCTGCTGCTGCTCGATTGCTGCAACGGCCAGCACATCAAGAAGGGCACGCTGGTGGTCCGCAAGGCCGGGGCCACGCCGCTCGAATACATCAAGCTCACGATGGAAGACATCATCGTCAGCAACATTCACACCGGCGGCAGCGGCGGCGAAGACCGCCTGACCGAAACCGTCACGCTGAACTTCTCGAAGTTCAAGTACGAGTACACGCCGCAGAAGGCCGACGGTTCCGGCGACGGCACCAAGGAAACCGGCTGGGACATCGCCGCCAACAAGAAGGTCTGAGGCACCTCGCGCCGCGGCCGCCCGGTGGACGGCGGCCGCCCCCTTGACCTTCCAGCTGGAGACACGCGATGGCCACACTCAACGCCAAGGTCCTTCAGTGGGCCAGCGCACAGCTCGGCAAACAGATCGGCGCAGGCGAATGCTGGGACCTGGCCAACAAGGCCCTGGGCCAGGCCGGCGCCGGCACCTCGTCGGATTTCGGCCCCATGGGCGCCGACGACGATTACATCTGGGGCGACGAAGTCGCGCTCAAGGATGCGCTTCCCGGCGACATCCTGCAGTACCGCGACTACGAGATGACGACGACCACCACGACCGACGTCACCTTTGCCGACGACTCGGGCTGGACCGACAGTCCCTATGTGACGGTCGGCCACTCGCACCACACCTCGATTCTTTCCAAGAACCCGGGCACCGGCGCCATCACGGTGCTGGAGCAGAACCACCTGGGCAACAAGGAGGCCGTGCGTTCCAGCACGATCCGCTGGAAGGGCAGCTCCACCTCGACCACCACCCGCAAGCCGATGAAGCGGCAGGACAACGGCAAGATGGAGTCGGCTCTCGTGGTGGTCACGGTGGACGTGACGGTGACCGGCACGCTCAAGGCCTACCGTCCGAAAAAACCCTAGTCCGCCGGTTTCCCGTTCGCCTCGATGGCCGCGGGCATCGTCTCTTCCCCGGCCGCCGGCATCAGGCGCGTGGCGTCGTCGACGTCATCGGGAATCACCCACAGCGTGAGCGCCGTGTAGTTGTCGTGCCCCGGCTTGGCGTGCGCCTTGATCTGCGCGTCGAGCTGCTCGGTCCATTGGCTGGGCGTGCGCGAAGCATGCAACGTGTCGACCAGGCACTCGTCGCCCAGCGGCTCCCACACGCCGTCGCTGCACAAGAGCAGCACGTCACCCGGCATCAGGCGCATGCGGTCGGACACCGTGATGTCGGGAGCCTCCTCTACCGAGCCGAGTGCCGAGAGCAGCATGTTGCGTTGCGGATGCAGGCGCGCGCCTTCCTCGTCGAGCATGCCGCCGGCGACCATCTGCTGCACCAGGCTGTGATCGGTGGTGCGCGCCACGATCGCGCCGCCGCGGAACAGGTAGGCGCGGCTGTCGCCGCTGTGAACCCATGCGAGCGCCTGGCTCTCCAGGTCGATGGCCGCAAAGACCACCGTGGAGCGCATGCCGGCAAGCTTGCCGCCTTCGGACTGCCGGGCCACCACGTCGCGGTTGGCCTGTTCGACCAGCGTGCGCAATGTGAATTCGTCCAGCCCCGGCGCCGCCGAGAAGCCGCCCAGCACGCTGCTGCGCGCCGTTGCCGCCGCCACATCGCCGCCGCCATGGCCGCCCGCGCCGTCGGCCACCAGGCAGGCGACGTAGCGCTCGTCGTGCCAGTGGCCGTGGACGTCCTCGTTGTAGTTGCGGCCGCCCTGCCGGGACAGCGTGACGATTTCTATTTCCAAGCGGGGTGCCTCGCGTTTGCTGGTGCTGTTGTACTTGTGCCTGGGGGGAACGCTCTTCAGGTGTCCGACTTGAGGCGCGCCATCTGCTCTTCGTAGGCCTCGAGGAAGGCCTTGCCGAAGAGGTTGTGGAAGTCGTCTTCCGCCTCGCTCGCAATGCCACCGTAGAGCGCCACGAACTGGTCCCAGAGCTTGGCCTTGCGGTTGGCGGTGAACAGCGCGTCGAGCGCCGACTTCGCGCTGATCTTCTTCTCGAGCTCGTCGGGCTCGAAGCGCGCGATGACGTGCGCCAGCGCCGCGCGCATGCCCACCATCACGCCGAACTGGTGCGCGCGCAGGTCGTTGAACGCATCGCGCATCGCGGCCTCCGGCGGCATGAAGCCGCGCACCCCGGGGCCCAACAGGTGGGCCAGCGCGACCTCGACGGTCGGCGAGAACTTGAGCGGGTTGTTGGCCTGCGAGGCGATCATCGTGACCTCGGCGCGCACCTCGCGCTTGAACTCCTGGCGCGTGAGCAGGAGTTGCAGCGTGCCCTCGGTGGCGCTGCGCAGGATTGAGCCGATGCGCTCCATGAGGCCGGGCGTGAGCATCTCGGGCGCCTGGTGCGTGCTGGCCAGGCCGCGCAGGAAGGCGGCGAGCAGTTCGTCGTCGGAGGCCGTGCGCGAGGCCGCGGCGGGCGCCCGCTGGACGGGCGGCGGTGGCGGCGGTGGCGGCGGCGGTGGCTCGAACGGCCGGCTGGCGACCTCGGGGCCGCTGATGCGGATCGGCTGGCCCGTGATGTCGTCGAACTGCGGCAGCGCTTCCACCGGCGCGGCGGCCAGTGGCGCAGGCGGCGGTGGCGTGACGGCCCTGGGCGGCGTGAAGCCGAACTGGTCGATCGGCACATGGTCCGAGCGAGGCGTCGGCGTGGCCGGTGCCGCGCTCTGCAACGCGGCCAGCGGATCGGCGGAAGAAGCCGTGTTCGGCTGCAGCAGCGGATCGGCCAGCGGCGACAGCGCGAGCGGATCACCGCCGATTCCGCCACCACCGCCCATGCCGCCGAAAAGCTCGTCGATGCCGGCTGCCTTGCCATGCGCGGGCGGTGCGCCGAGGTCGGAGAAATCGAGCGCAGCGAGGCCCGCGGCCGGCGCGGAGGACGGCGTGGGCCCGAGCAGGCTGGCGAATGGATCGACCTGCGCAGCCTGCGCGTTGCGCGAGCCGCTTTCCATCGGGTCGGGAAAGAGCAGCGCATCCGCGCTCTCGGGCGCGGCGGCCCTCGCGCCGGACACAGGGCCCGCACCGGCCGCGGCAGGTGCCGGCGATCCGAGCCCCGCAAGCAGGTCGGCAAAGGGATCGTCGCTCGTGCTGGCCTGGGGGGCTGCGCCGAGCGGCGGCGACATCACGGTGTTGGGAATGGCCAATGCCGGTGGCGCGGCCGCGCTCATGCGCACGCTGAGCTCGAAGCTGCCCACGACCAGCCGCGCGCCATCGGTGAGCGGCGCCTCCTTGCCCGAGCCCAGCGACACGCCGTTGCACTGCATCGGATTGCTGCCACGGTCGATGACGAAGTACTGGCCGTCGCGGCACAGCACCTGTGCATGCACGCGCGAGACCGTGCGGTCCGGGTCGTCGAGCACCAGCGTGTTGGTGTCGGCACGTCCGATGGTGCCCCCGTTGGGCCCGAAATCGGCAGCGATGGGCTGCCCCGCCGGAGCGCCTTGCCGGGTGATGACAGCGATATGGATCATGAATCGGCCCCCGAGGCTCTAGGCCTGTCTACGCCCCAAAACAACCCACGCATGCGCGGGCGAAAAAACTCAGAAGGAGTATTCATTCCGTGGGGCGGGTTGGCAATCTCGCCTTAAGAGGTATGCCATTGCAGCCAGGCCGCGACGGCGGTGAAGATCGATGCGGCGAGGATGCAGGGAGTCCGCATGGTGCTCAGGCTTCCATGGCGTCGAGCCAGCGCCGTTGCCGCCATGCCGGCGCGGCGACGGGAAACAACGGCGTTCCGGGTTGCAGCAGGCACAGGTGCTGGGCCGCCGCCGCGCGCTGGCGCTGGTGGCCGTGGCGCAGCACGCGCACGCAATGCGTCTCGTCCGGCGGCCGCCCCAGGAAATATCGGACCCCGGGCGTGAAGATATGGCCGTCCGCCTGCCACCAACGCGCGATCGCCTGGACGTCGGGCCACGGCAGATCGGCGTCTTCGTCTTCGGCGACCTTGTCGTCGTCCGGATCGTCCGTGAGTCCCCTGCTGCCGCGTCCGGCCGATGCGCCCGCACGCGAGGAGGCCTGCACCGAAAGGCCGGTGATCGTGCGCAGCGCCTCGCCCGCGATGCGCGCCGACGCGGGGTCGTCCAGCTGGCGCATCAGCCACGGCACGAGCTGCGCATCGCCCGCGGTACCGCAAGCCTCGATGAGACGGCGCAGTGCCGGGCGGCCCTCGGAGCCCTGGACGGCCTGCGTCATCTGCCCCAGCACATGGCGCACTCGCGGCAGATCTGCGGCACGCAGGAACAGCGCCAGCGCCTCGGGTGCCTCGGCCGTCGCGCCGCCCGCCATCTGTTCGAGCACATCGAGCGCCGGATGCGCTTCCCCCAGCATCAAGGCGGCGCACGCGGCGCGAAAACGCACCTGCGTGCTCCCGTGAGCCAGGTTCTCGCGCACGCGATCGATGCAGTCCGCCACGCCGACCTCGCCCGCCAGCTGCAGCGCGCGGGCACGAACCGCATCGTCGCTGTCGTCCAGGAGCGCCCACAGCAAATCGCCGGGCGGCGTGCGGTGCAGGTGCATGGCGGCGGCGGCGAGGTAACGCGCCAGCGGTGCGCCCGCCGTCGCCATCTTCACCACGAGCCCCCGCAGGGCATTGCTGGACACCCAGCCGAATGCGTCCACCAGGCTCGCATCGCAAACGCCGTCCGCGACCTCGACGCCCGCGGCCGCCGCCAGCACCTCCCGCAGCTGCGTCGCGTCGCCCGATTCCACCGCCAGCACCGTGGGCGCGAACAGCCCGCCAGGCCCCGCATCCGCGGCGCACGCGATGCAGGCGCTCCAGCCCTCGGCATCGGTGGTGCGCAACAGCGCGATGTGCGCATCGATGCGCTCGTCGAAGCCCGCCAGTCGCGCGAGCGTCTCCCGCCCGCCGGCCAGGCGCGGGCGATGCTGCGCGAGCCATGCAAGCTCGTGCGGCAGTCGTTCGATCTGCCGAGCGACCACGGCGCGCGCCGACGCCGTCGCCACGCCGCCCGCGCGAACGAAGGCCCGGAATGGCGGCGTCCGCGCGCCGTCGGCGGGCCCGATCAGGCAGGCACCGCGCATTTCCCCTTCCGACGACGACTCGCACACCGCGACCGCGCCCGGTGCGTAGCCCCAGTACATCCCATGCGCGCTGACGATCACCTGCAAGGGCAAGGTGGCGCACCCCACGTCGCCGGTGAATGCCGGCAGATGGATGCACGGCAGGCCGTCACGCCAGGCCCGGTACTGCCGTGCAAGCAGTGCCGTCGACTCCCATGCTCGGTAACGCTCGCCGTTGATGTCGGTGATGCGCCATTCGATCTGCGCCTCGGTTGCGCCGGCCACGTGCAGCGCCGCATCGATCGCGCGCTGCAGGCCTCTGCCCACCGAATAGCGGTCCGTGCGCAGGCTGTCGGGCTCCCGCGCCTGGGCCGCGCCCAGCACGCAGGCCATCGCGGGTTCGCGGAACGGTCCCGAGACGCGCCCCGTCAGGAAGAAGGCCGCCGCCTCGCCGGGAATCAGCCCGAAGGGGTTGGCTGCTTCGTGCAGGCGCCCGCTATCGTGCAGGCGATCGCGGTCCTCGTCGTTCAGCATCGAATCGACGCCGCCGATCAGCGCCGCGTCGATCTCGTTGCGCGCCAGCAGTGCGTCGGCCGCCTCCAGGGCGCCCGCGCTCGAGGCGTGGCCTTCCAGCAGCACGCGCGAGTGCGGTGAAGGCCGCAGGCCCAGGCTGCGCATCGCGCGCGCGATGAAGGCACGGCCGGTTCCGTCCTGCGTGACCGCGTGGTTGCGGAACGGCTCGGGCAAGGCCACGAACAACGCGCAGCGCGCCATGTCGCCGGCATAGACGCCCAGGCACTCGCGCACCGCGCGCAACAGCAGCTTGCGCAGCCAGGCTTCGTGCGACGGCTTCAGCTTGCCCGCGGCGGGGATGGGCGCCGCCAGCAGCGGTTCGCCGGTGTTGGGCAGCACGGCCTCGATGCCGCTCAGGCCGGCCCGGATGGCCGCGCAGGTCTGCGCAGCGTCCATGCCGACGGCCGTGACGCATCCGGTGGCGTAGATCAGTTGCATGGCAGCCGACTTGTTTCAGCCGCCTCACTCGGCGAGCGCCGGCGCGGCGCGGCCGACATAGCGCTTGCCACGGCGTTGCGCGCGCAGCCAGCCCGGCGAGGCATCGCCGATGACGATCTCACGCACCAGCCCGAGTGAGCGCAGGCCGGTCAGGCAGTGCCGCGCCAGCACGGACACAGTGCGCGCCTCAGCATCCACATACACCGTGTCCACGCGCAGGCGGTGCTGCGCAATCCCGGTGGAATGCAGCACGGTGACGCCGATGTCGGGAGCCGGCATGCGAAATCCCCAGAGTCCCTCGGGCGTGAGATTGGCCAGTTGCACCTCTTCGTGCGCCATCGCGTGCGGCCACTGCTGGTCGAGCGGCGCGCATTGCGCGAATCGCGGATCGAGATCGAGCGGCGGCAAAGGCCAGCGGGAATCCGTCCAGGTCTTGTCGTAGGTCCCGGCGTGGTGGATGCGCGGCGTCCAGTTGGGCGCGATGGCGCCGAAGCCGGACACCGGGAACGCGGCGTCGGAGGCGTTCATCCTTTGCCCGAAGGGTCCGATGTTGGGCAGGTCGGTGGTCACCGCCGGGTCCGACGAAGGCGCGCCGCGCCAGCCCACGCCCACGGGGTTCTCCGTGTGGCATGCGGTCACCGCGTCCGCGTCGTCGCTCACGCTGCCGCCGAATGCGCGCTCGTAGCGCAGCGGCATGGCCGTGAAGGGTTGCGGCGACGACACCCGGGTGCCCGTGAGCCCGACCCGCTGCCGGTCGCCCGTGACGGTGAGTACCTTGCGCCACGCGCCGACGCGCACGCCCGCGGCCATCTCCGTCACCGCCTCGCCATGCGGAGCGTGAGCGGTGGCGTTCACGATGAAGTCGACCGCGGGCTTCGCCACGCTCGCGGCACTGGCCCGCCGCAGCGACGAGCGGCCCGGCACGCCATTCGGCTCGTCGCCCAGCGGCGGCGGTGGCTGCACGGGCAAGGGGAAGGGCTCGCCGGTTTCGTCGACGCCGTAGGTCGCACACACGAGGATGCAGAAGAACAACTGCCCCTCGCGGTCCATCAGCAGCATGCACTGCTGCGCGAACGGCGTGAGGTTCAAGATTGTGGGCGTCATGCGTGGGGCCTCGTCTCAGGGCTTCAGGTCCAGCGGCCGGCACCATCCAGCCCGACCGGCCAGTACGGCATGGCCGACAGCAGCTCGGCGGTGGCCATGTCTCCTTCGTCGACCACCCATTGCAGCAGGAAGGATTCGGGTCCGACCGGCGGCGCTTCCTTGGCATTGAGCTCGGCACAGGCGAGCCAGTACTTGCGGATGACCGCGACCGTGTTCGGGTCCGACACCGGCCCCGCCGGAAACTCGGCCCAGTTCGCGACCCGCGCCTGCTTGGCAGAACCCAGCTCCTCCTCCAGCGACTCGTTGCGGTAGGCCCACCACTCGATCGCCTCGTCGAGCACCTTCTTCAGTTCCTTGCGGTACTTGGCAAAGAGTGCACGGTGCGCGGCCGAGGCCTCGCCGCGCGCGGGCGACAGGTAGACGACGGTCGCGCCGCTCAGCGCCAGGTCGCGCGGCGCAACGAGCAGCCTCGCGATCCCGTCGTTCATGCCTTCTTCCGTCATGTATTTGGGTGTCATGGAAATTCCCTTGGTTCGTCGTGAATACCTGTGCGAACGGCGCGCCGGCATCTTCAGATCCAGCGCTCTTTCTTGTCGAGACCCAGGGGCGTGAAGACGAAGTCCGCCATGAACTCCGCCAGGTCTTCCACCCGGTTCGGCAGCATCTCGATCAGCAGCTCGCGCGGTTCGACCGGCCCCTCCAACGTCTCGAGGTCGGCCTGCTCGTCCTCGTCGTCCACGTCCTCGCTGCCCCAGTCGGCCTCGTCGGATTCGTCGAGGTCGTCCTCGTCGCCGTCGTCGTCCTCGAACTCCTCCGCCGCGTCGTTGAGCTGCTGGCACGCCAGCGCATACTTGCGAAAGACCTCGATCACGAACGGATGCGACACCGGCCCGAGCGGCCAGCGCCGGTCGACAGCATCCTGCGCGGCCTCTGCATCGGCGCCGGCCTGCGTCTCACCCAGCAGCAGCGCCTGCCACCACGCCAGCGCGAGGGCCCTGGCCTGCCGCAACTCGACGACGTAGTCGTCGAACAATTCCTTGTAGTCGCTCATCGGCATCTCCTTCGGTCCGGTTGATTGATAGCCTGCTTACTTGATCTTTTTCAGGAAGGCGTTCACGCGCGCTGTTCCGTGCCTTCTGGACACCGTGCCGCCTTGCTTGCCAGAGCAGGGCCGGCAGTGGCCCTTGGACGTGGCCCCGGTCGACTTGGCCCATTCCTTGAACTTGGCCACGGCGTTGCACCCGCCCAGATACCACGCGACGATCAGCGGTGGCTGATGGTCGGGCACGGTCGCGTTGCGCCACTTGCACTTCCAGCATTTCTTGCCCGCGATCTTCTTGCGCTGCGCTGCATTGGGCTTGCCTTCCTTGGGGCGCTTGTAGCGGTTCTTGCAGGGCTGGGTCCCATCCCAGCCATGAGCGTTCGACACGCGCACCAGCGCGGCGGGCTCGATGATTCCCACCGGCGGCGTCGCGCAGTTCTGCCCCATCGGATCGCCGTGGCGACACACGCCCTTGCCCTCGACCTTGACGGTGTGCGACCAGTTGGAGAAGACCGCCTTGCCCTTGGTCTTGTGCGTGACCACGTTGCCTCCCTGCGTGCCCGCCTCGTTGCCGGTGCTGGTGCTGACCTCCGACGCATCCTCGAGCGCGGTCGGCTCGCCGTCGATCAGCACCGAACTGCTGCCCTTGGACAGATCCGATGCGCTGCACACGTTCACGTACGGCACGGGCACCGGGCCGCCCGGCGGGGGCGGGGGCGTCAGGCACACGTCGCCGGGCGCAATGCCCTTGCCGCCGCTTCCTTTGTGGAAAAGGCCCATGCCTTCGGCGTAGACGGTCAGCGACATCGCAGCATCACCGGTGGTCGGGCTGGCGCTCAGTTGAGCTCGATGGACCCGCCCTTGAGCGCGTTCACCCCGGTGGCGCGGGTCTGCACGAAATGCCCGTCGATCAGCACCTTGCCCGCCCGCGTGAGCGTGATGCTGGAACTGCCGCACCGCAGCACGATGCGCTCGCGCGCCGACAGCACCAGCCGGCCGTTGTCCGCCTGTGCATGCACCGCGTCCGACGGCCCTTCCTGCATCGGCAGCACGCGCCCCAAGATCAATGGCCGCTGCGGGTCGCCGCCGTCGAAGGCCACCACCACGTCGCGACCCACGTCCTCCTCGCCCAGATGCACCGTGGTGCGCGCGCACAGCGGCGAATCGTCGTCCGGCATGCGCACCCAGGGCCCCGCACCGGTCAGAGCGGCGAGGCGGGCCACCCGCACGCCCAGCCGCATTGCGCCAGGGTTGTCGCCGGTGGCGGGCATCAACCGCGCCAGCGCCTCATCGCGTCCGCTCATGTCACCTCCTTCAGTTGTGGGTGATCTTCGAACCCTTGACCACCACATTGCCCGAGGCCTTGACGTTCACCGCGCCGGAGCCCTCGATGAGGATGTCCTTGCCCTTGATCGTGATGGAGCCGTCCTTCTTCATCACGATGCTCGCGCTGCCCGTGGTCAGCGAGATCTCCTCGCCGGCATCGACCACGAACTTCTTGCCCACGCTGACCGTGTCGTCCTTGTCGATGCTGGACGAGCGGCCCGCGCCCACCGTCATCGAGGCATCGCTGCCCACGTTGATCGCGAACTTGGCACCGACCCTGATCGCGCGGTTCGCGCCGATGGACTCGGTCTGGTCGGTGCCGATGGTCACGTTCTGCGTGGCCCCCACGTTGATCGTCTGGCTCGCCCCCACCGTCACCGCCTGCATCGCCCCCACCGTGACCTCCTGCGCCGCGCCGACGGTGATGGTCTCGTTGATCCCCACCGAATGCGTACGCTGCAACGCCACCGTCGCCGTCTCGCTCGCGCCCACGGTGATCGACCGGTTCGATCCGATGGAAATCGTCTCGTTGCTCCCCACCGTCTCCGTGCGGTTCACTCCGATCGCGATGGTCTCGTTGTTGCCGACCTGCTCCGAGCGGTTCAGGCCGATGGCGATGGTCTCGTTGTTGTCGACCGTCTCGGTGCGGTCGTGCTTGACGTGCGTGGTCTCGTCGTGGTCCACGGTCTTGGTGCGGTCGTGGCCCACCCAGTGGGTCTCGTCGTTCTCGACCTCGATGTCCTGGTTCTTCTCGGCGTGCAGGTACACCTGCTCGGAACCTTTCTTGTCCTCGAAGCGGAACTCGTTGCAGTTCGAGGCGCTGCCCTTGGGCGTGGAGCGCGTGCGAAAGCCGCTCTGCGTGTGCGACCCGAACGGGATCGGCTGGTCGTCGTTGTAGACGCGGCCCACGATGATCGGCCGGTCGGGGTCGCCGTTCAGGAAATCGACGATCACCTCCTGCCCGATGCGCGGAATGAAATACCCGCCCCAGCCCTTGCCCGCCCACGGCTGCGACACGCGCACCCAGCAAGTCGACTTCTCGTCGCTCTTGTCGTAGCGGTCCCAGTGGAAGTGCACCTTCACGCGGCCGAAGTCGTCGGCGTGGATCTCCTCGCCGGCCGGCCCCACCACGATGGCCGACTGCGGCCCGGGCATGACGACACGCGGCGTGAGGCGCGGCGGACGGAACGGCACGTCGACCGGAATCGCGGTGATCAGGAAGGCGCTGGTGCCCTGCAGGTCGGTGCGCAGCGCGGGCGCGTCGGCGATCAGCGCCTCCATCGCGGGCCGCGCCTGGGCGTTCACGGCATCGTCGTCGAGCGCCTCGCGCAGCGCCTGCTCGACGGGCATCCTCGGCGTGGCATGGGGAATGCTCTCGTAGCCGGGGTGGCTCGCCGCGAAGGTGCAGGCCGCGATCACGTAGTCGCCATCCCGAGTGCCGTCGGGGTCGCCCTCGAAGGTGAAGCTGCGCCCCGCCGCCACGTCGGGCCAGGTGGTGAGCGCCCAGTGGCGCTGGCGGCGCGCAGCGATCTCTTCGCCGCGCAGCTTGCCCTTGTCGTCCGCATCCCCGCCCGTGAAGTAGCCGCCCGCGAACTCGAAGGCCTCGAATTCGGCCAGCTCGTGCTTGTCGGGCTGGCCGCCGGTGGCCTCCAGCTTCTTCTTGATGGCCTTGAAGTCGCTGTCGCACGAGGCGTAGGTGCCGGTGTCGAACTGGCGCGCGCTCACCCAGCGCGAGATCTCGTTGTGGCGCGCCTCGGTGGTGTCGCTGGCCACGTGGCGCAGCGTGCCTTCCACGGGCAGCTTGTCGTGCGCGATGTCGCTCGCGTCCGACAGGTGCATGGTGCCGGGCGCGTCGTGCGAATCGAACCAGTAGTAAATGCCTTCGTCCTCGAGCAGGCGCGAGAGGAACCGGTAGTCGCTTTCCTGGTGCTGCACGCAGTAGCGCCTGGGCGTGTGGGTGCCGATGACGTTACCGGCCTTGGTCTTCTTGAAGCGCTTGATCGGGCTGTCTTCAAAGACGGCGTCGAGCACCTCGAGCACCTTCTTGTCCTGCAGGATGCGCGAGTTGGTGCGCTTGGTGAGCAGCCAGAACCACGAGCGCAGGCCGATGCGGTATTCGAAGTGGCGCCCCACGTGGCCGGCGCGCTCGAAGCGCACGGCGTGGCCCTGGCAGTGGCGCTCGTGCGCGCCGCCGTCCTTGTCCTGGAATTCGATGACCACGTCGAACGCGCGCCCGAGGATGTCCTTGGCATCGAGCGCATGGTTCTTCGACAGCACAGTGAGTTCGTAGGTGGACGCGCGCGCGAGCGCTTCATGGCCCACGATGCGCCAGAACATCAGTTCGCCGTTGGCGGGCGAATCGCTTTCGATGCGGAATTCGTGATCGGCCATGGCTTGGAACTCATGCTGATATTCGTGCCGTGGGATGCCCTGGCAATCGCTCCAAGCCGTTGCGTCAAGGCGCCAGCAACAGCACCTTCACCTGGCTCGGCACGATACGGCAGCCGGGGATATTGGTGCTGTTCTGCAGCGACACGCTGGTGAGCCGCGTTGCGGGCATACCCTTGACGATGACGGTGAATGCGGCGGTCAGATGGCGGCAGGGTCCCATCACCATGCCCGATGCAACGCCGGTCGCCAACCCGGCGTTATCGCCGTTCGACATCGGAATGGTCGTAGCCATGTTGTGCGCCGGCGTACCCCCGAAGAGCACGGTCGGCACGTTCGGTATCGCCGTCGGTCCCATCGCGATGTTCGGATACGGAAGCGGCACGGGACCTGCTGGGCTCGGCGTCAGGCATACATCGGGGAATGCGAAGTCCATTCCCATCATCTGGCTGTTGGCGAACATGTCTTTTCTCCTTCAGCCGCTATCCAAAATGGATCTGCTTGCCGTCCGACTTGACAAGTTCGTCGGCGGTCACGATGACGTTCTCGCCGTGCATCCTCATCAGGTGCTCCGAGCGGTAGTCGGCGGTTCCGCAGCTCAGCAGGTCCGCCCCCTCAACGTGGCGCACCGTGATCTGGCTGGTCTGCGTCAGCCGCTCGAAGTACGACTCCATGCGGCTGCCGGCGACAGAGACGCTGGCGATGGCCGCCGTGAACGCCTTGCCGAACACCGAAGCCACCTGGAGGAAAAGCCGCGCTTTCGAGGCCTTTACCGTGAGGCCTCGAACGTCCACACTGAACTCCTCCGGTGTGCGGATCGCCACACCCTCCTTGGCGGACAGCGCGAGCGTACCTTCAGACTGGATCGTCGCATCGCGGCCAAGCGACAGCTGGAGCGGCTGCGTGCCCGGCCGATCGAGAACGGCCATGACATAGGTGCCTTCTTCGCCGAGGCTCGCAAGCCACACCCGATCGTCAACGGCCGGCCTTACCAGGCAACTTACGGCACATTGCGCGCGCACCAGGCCTTGGCCGGTACGCACGCTGATGCCGCCTTCGGAGGCATGCACGCTATCGACAATGCCGACCAACTGGTAAGGCAAGGTCGCAAGACGCGTCGTGAGATCGGGTGTATAGGTCTGCATGTCAAGACTCCTGGGATTCGAGTTCGGGCACGTCGACAGCGCGCCATTGCTGGGCTTCGGCCAGTTCGGGATCGTTCTCAAGTGCGCGCAACCTGTCGGTGAACTGGCAGTACTCCTCGCTCATGCCGTGCAGGTTGGCCCGAAACATCGAGGCGCCGCGGAAATCGCAGTCCGCGAGCTTCGAGCCTGAAAAATCAGCGTAGGTCAGCACAGTGCGCGAGAAATCGGTGTTCGCGCATTGCGAATGGCTGAACCCACTCTGGTACAGGTCCGCGCCCGACAGGTTCACTTCGGAAAGCTCGGCTTTCGCAAAGATGGACTGCGGGGCTTTCGCGCCGGAGAAGTTTGCGTTGGCAATCACGGCCTCCAGAAAGATGGCATTGGCCAGCAGCGCGCCGGAGAAATCCGCGCGCACGAGCTTGGCCGCGCAGAAGTTGCATTGCGCGAGGTTCGCACCAGCGAGATTGCAGTCCGTCAGGTCGGCCTGCATGAAGTTGGTGAGCCGCAGGTCCAGTCCGCTCAGCTGGCAACCCGAAAGATTGGCCTCGATGAGCATCACGTTCTCGAACGAGGTGCCGGCCATCAAGGCATGGCGCATGTCCGCCTTCATCATGACCACCTTGATGAGACGCGAATCGGAGAAATCGGGCGCGTCGAAGCGGCACTCGACGAACATCGTGCGGTCCAACGTTGTTGCGCTGAAGTTCGTCTCGACGATCAGGCACTCCGCAAAAGCCGCCGTCGTGAGGCTGGCTCCGGCGAGAACGGCCTGGGTGAAGTCGCAGTTGGCGAGTTTTGCCCCGAGCAGGCCGCTTTGCCGCAAGTCCGTTTTCCGGAACCTGCTTTCGTGGGCGCCGGTCAGCTGCAGGTTCGCATGCGCGAGGCATGCCTCGTCAAAGCTGCAGCGGATGAAGGTGCACTCGCCGAGGTCCGCACCGGTCATGTCGGCGCCGCGAAAGTCGACGTCCTCGAACAGCCCGCCGGACAGGTCCGCTTCGCTCAGTGCGGCGCCGGCGAAGCCTTGCTTGCGGATCGCTTCGCCGTCTTGCACGCGCGCTACGAGGTCGCTCATGGGGTGGCCCCGTCTGCATTGGCCAGCGCACGCGCGCCAGTCCATTTGGGCAAGATGCGTGCACGCTTCACATGAGCCCCGTCGAACCGCGTTGCGGTGTCGATGCGGATGCGGGCGATATCGGCCCTGAAGAGATTGGCGAACCTGAAATCGCAGCCCGGTGCGCTGGCGTTCTGGAATACCGCGCTCATCAGGTTTGCCGACGCGAATACCGATTGATCCATGTTCGCCCGCACGAAGCAGGCCTGGGGCATGTCGGCCTGGTAGAAATTGGCCGCGCGAAGATCCGCCAGCGAGAAGTCCGCCCCATGCCCCTTGGCCCATCGGAAGTCGGCTTTGGCAAGGGCCGCGGAGCGGAAGTTCGCCGAGCTCACATCCGAATGGCTGAAGTCCGTGCCGCGCAGATCGCAAGATTCGACAAAGCAGCACTTGGACATCCGCGCATGCGCAAACCGGGCGCCCGAAAGCCGAACGCCCACGAAGCCGGTGCCGTCCAGATGCGCGCCTGAAAAATCGGCATCACCCAAGTCGCACTCCAGGAATGTGCAGCGGATGAACTCGGCATTCGCGGCAACCACGCCGTGCAGGTTGAGCTTCAGGAAATGAGTCTGACCGGCCTTGGCGCCGGAAATGTCCACTTTGTCCAGCACCGTTTCCAGCAGCACGATGCCATGCATGGACACACCGCGCAGGGTGCAGGAATGCAGCTGGGTCTTCTCCAGGGTGGCGCGCGACATGACGGTCCCGTCGAAGCTCGCGCCGACCGCGACAGCAAGGCTCAGATTGGCCCCCGCGAGGCTCGCCCCATTGAACTGCGTGCCTTTGAGGCTCGTGCGTACCAGCACCGCGTCATCCATCAGGCAGCCTTGCAGGTTGGTGCCGTCGAGATTCGCGCTTTCCAGAAAGGCCGACGAAAAATCGGCACCGCGAAGGTCCAGGCCGGACAGATCAGCGCCGGTGAGGTTCACGTTGGCAAAGCTCTTGCCCGCCGCATAACGCTCCTGTATGCGTTCGCGCAAGCGCCGGGCGATGTCCGCGCCCAGCCGCGGAGCCGGACTCTGGTGCTGGGCAATCTTGCGATAGCCCTCCCTCCCGCCCTCCTCGGCGTTCTTGAGCATGCCGCGGAAAGCCGGATCCTGCAGGTAGACATCGACGTCCTTGTAGCTCGCATCGCCCGGCTCGAAGCCATCGCGGATCCGCGTCAGATCGGCGAGCTCCGCCTTGGCAGAGAATTTTGGCGGGCCCACCGGCGTCTGCTTCCTCTCGTCGAGGATGACCTGAAAATCCATGCCGAGATTCTTGAAGAGCGCAGCGCTCTGCCTGTCCCGTTCCTCGGACTCGGCCGCCGCTTTTTCCCGATCGGCTTTCATCTTCGTCTCGATCTTCTTGAGATAGGCCGGGATTTCAGACACGCTGGGTATTGGCTCCTCGGGCTCCTGCAGCAACGGGCCGTGCTCATCCGGATCGAGGCCGTAGCTCGCGACCTCGGCGCGCGCCAGCGCGATCTGCCTGGACAGTCCCCGCCGTGCGTTGCGCATGCTCCGGTTTCGGGGTTGCAATTGCGCGGTAGCCGCGGCGATGCCGCCGTCGTCGAGCACGAGCCCGGGCGGCAGCAGATCCTCCTCATTGAGGGCTTCGACACTGGCTTGCCTGTGGTCGCGCCGTTTGTCGAGTACTTGGCGGTAATGCGAGAAAGGCTTGAGCGCGCCGGGCCGATCGATGCCTGCCAAGACATTGAGCACGTCGGACGCATCGTCCTCGTCCACCTCCGTCATGCCGTGGAATAGCAGGATGACGCGCTCCGCATGGGGAAAGAACCAGGCAGTGGTCAGGCGCATCGGCACCTCTTCAAACCGCTCACCCGAAGCGGCTCTGCGATTGACGAAAGTGCGCGTGATCACCCCGGGCAGGTTTCCCGAGAGCACTCGCCTGGAGGGATGCAGGTTCTCGAATTCATAGGCTTCATCGCCCGCCATGCGCTCGGAGAGCCACTGGTCTTCGGGTGCGACATTGAAGAACCGCCAATCGAAGTCGGCGGGCATGCCGGGATACCGCGTCTTCAGCCATGCGTCGTCGTAAGTCCCGGCGCGGCGGGAGCGCTGCGCCCAGGTCTGATCCAATGGAAGGAATGAAGCGGGCGCCGCGCGCTGATCAGGCGTTGCGATCAGGCGATCCAGGTACTCGACGTTGGGCAAGCGGTGCACGCCGGCACTCTTCTCATCCGTCTTCGATGGCCGGGTGCCTGTTCCGACCGGATTCGAGGCATCGTCTTCGCCGCCGAATGCGCGCTCCCAGACCAGCGGCATGCGTTCGAAGGGTTGCGGCTGTGTCGGCCGCCCGTTCACCCAGGCACGGTCGCCGAACACCGCCAGCCGCTTCTCGACTGTGCCGACGCGGGCGCGGACGGCACTCGCGCCAGTCGCGCCGCCGTCCGCCGGATGGCAAAAGCCGGTCACCAGCCATTCGGCCTGGACCTTCGGCATCACTGCGTCCAGCGCGCCTGCACCGCCCGACTGCTCGGCGAAGAAGGGCCACATCGCCAGTTCCGAAATGAGGCACGGCTGCGCGTCGCCAAGACTGGCGAAGACCGCGTTCGTCACCGCAAGGTAGAACCGTCCGCCCTGTTCGAACGGGCGGGTCAACACACCGCAGTAGCTTGATTTTGCGACGCGCATGGCTGGTCAGGTGATCATGGTGATGGCGGCGGCCTTGATGTCGGGGCCGAGCGTCTTGAGCGATATGCCGCCGGTGCGCAAGTCCGTGCCCTTCGACTGGATGAACAGCGCCCGGTGCTCGATCTTGCACAGCGAGGCATCGAACTTGGTGGCGTAGTTGCCCTGGCTGCATGCCCCCTGCTCGGTCTTGAGTCCGACCACACCGAAGACCACGCCGTACTTGTATGAATAGGTAGCGCCCGTCTTCTCGAAGAACTGGTCGATGAACTTGTTGCCCCCCGGGGCGATCACGGTGAAACCCGCAGGCGCCGTGATCGTCATCGGCCCCGTCGAGGTGATGTTAGTCGCCCCTGTGACTGTCTGTGTCAGCGCGCCGTTGACCGTCTCGGTCATTCCGCCGTTCACGGTGCGGGTCTCTCCGCCCGAGATGGTTTCGTCGAGTCCGCCGCTCACCACGCGTTTCTCTCCGCCGTTGATCGTCTGGTCCATGCCACCGTTCACGGTCTCCTTCATGCCGCCGACGACCTGGCGCTTTTCACCTCCATCGATCTTCTCGTCAAAACCAGCGTGGACGGTGCGGTCTTCGCCGCTGTCGATGGTTTCGGAGAAGTGCCCCTTCACGTGCGTCTTGCGGTCGGCGTCGACTTCGAGGGTTTCGTTGTTGTGGACCTTGGTGGTTCGGTCGTGTCCCACGTCGCGCGTTTCGTCGGCTTCGACTTCGCTGTCGAGGTTCTTCTCGGCGTGCAGGTACACCTGCTCGGCGCCTTTCCGGTCGTCGAAGCGGAACTCGTTGAAATTGGCTACTCCGCCCTTGGGCGTGGATCGGGTACGAAAGCCGCTCTGCGTGTGCGATTCGAAGGGAATGGCTTGGTCGTCGTTATAGACCCGACCCACGATCACAGGGCGGTCGGGGTCGCCGTTGAGAAAATCGACGATCACCTCCTGCCCGATGCGCGGAATGAAATAGCCGCCCCACCCCTTGCCAGCCCAGGGCTGCGAAACGCGTACCCAGCAGGTTGAGTTTTCGTCCCCGTCGTTGTAGCGGTCCCATTGAAAACGGACCTTCACACGGCCGAACTTGTCCGCATGAATCTCCTCGCCAGCAGGGCCGACCACGATCGCGATCTGCGGGCCCGGCATGGTCACGCGCGGCGTGAGGCGCGGCGCGCGGTACGGACGCTCTACAGGAATCACCGTGAGCAAGAACGCACTGGTGCCGGGCTGCGCGGTGTGCAGCGTGGGCGTGCCGGCGATCAGTTCTTCGAGCACCTGCAAGGTGTCGGCGTTCACCGCGTCGTCGCGCAACACGTCGGACAGGGCGGCGTAGACCGGTTGCTCGACCGCGCCGGCGGCCACGCTCTCGTAGCCGGGATGACTGGCCATGAAGGTGCAGGCCGCGATGATGTAGTCGCCATCGCTCGCGCCGTCGGGATCGCCCGCGAACTTGAAGCTGCGGCCTGCGGCCACGTCGGGCCAGCCGGTCAGTGCCCAATGTCGGTCCCGGCGCGCGTTGAGTTCGTCGCCGCGCAGCTTGGCGCGGTTCTCGGCGTCATCGCCAGTGAAGTAGCCGCCGGGAAACTCGAACACCTCGAGGCCGGCCAGTTCGTGGCCGCCGGGAACGTCGATCACCGCCCCCAACTTCTTCTTGATTGCTTTGAAGTCGCTGTCACGGGAGTCGTGCTTGCCGGTGTGAAAGTGGCGCGCGCTCACCCAGCGCGAGATCTCGTTGTAGCGCGCCTCGCTCGCATCGCTGCCCGCATGGCGCAAGGTGTCGGCCACCGGAAGCTTCTCGTGCGCCATGTCGCTCGCGTCCGACAGGTGCATGGTGCCAGGCGCATCGTGCGCGTCGAACCAGTAATAAATACCTTCGTCCTCGAGTAGCCTCGATATGAACTGGTAATCGGTTTCCTGGTGCTGCACGCAGTAGCGCCTGGGGTTGTGAGTGCCGAGGACGTTGTCGGTCTTGGTCTTCTTGAAGCGCTTGATCGGGCTGTCCTCGAACACCGCATCCATCACCTCCAGCACCGGTTTTTCCTGCAGGATGCGGGAGTTGGCGCGCTTGGTGAGCAGCCAGAACCATGAGCGCAGCGTGATCCGGTATTCGAAGTGACGGCCCACATGCCCCGCACGAACGAACCGCACTGCATGCCCTTGGCAGTGCCGCTCGTGCTTGCCGCCATCGGCATCCTGAAACTCGATGACCACGTCGAAAGCGCGCCCGAGAATGTCCTTGGCGTCGAGCGCCCGGTTCTTCGACAGAACCGTAAGCTCATAAGCCGAAGGCCGAGCGAGTGCCTCGTGGCCGACGATGCGCCAGAACATCAGCTCCTTGTTGGCAGGTGAATCGCTGTCGATGCGGAACTCGTGGTCAGCCATTTCGGTGGTCTCTCGTTGAAAGCTTCAATCAAAGGCGTAGGTGAAGTCGGCGTCCTTCACATCCAGCGCCACGCGGCGGATCTCGCCGCCCGAGGCCAGCCGCTGCAGGTACTCGACCGAGATGGTGGGCAACACCGTGTTGGTCAGGATCGCGTCAATCACGCGCCCGCCGGACTCCGGGTCCTGGCAGCGCGCGACCACCTGGTCGACGACCGCGTCGCTGTATTCGAAGGGCACGCCGTGGTTGGTTTCCACACGCTTCTTGATGCGGCCCAGCTGCAGCCGCACGATCTTCTTCATCATGTCGGGCGACAGCGGGTAGTAGGGTATGGTGACGATGCGGCCCAGCAGCGCGGGCGGAAACACCTTCATGAGCGGTGCCTTGAGCGCATCGGCCAGCGCATTCGAATCGGGCAGCAGCTCGGGGTCGCGGCACATGCTCATCACCAACTCGCTGCCGGCGTTGGTGGTGAGCAGGATGATCGTGTTCTTGAAGTCGATCATGCGGCCCTCGCCGTCTTCCATCCAGCCCTTGTCGAACACCTGGAAGAAGATCTCGTGCACGTCGGGGTGGGCCTTCTCGACCTCATCGAGCAGCACCACGCTGTAGGGCCGGCGGCGCACGGCTTCGGTCAGGATGCCGCCCTCGCCGTAGCCCACGTAGCCCGGTGGGGCGCCCTTGAGCGTGGAGACGGTATGCGCCTCCTGGAACTCGCTCATGTTGATGGTGATGATGTTCTGCTCGCCGCCGTAGAGCGCTTCGGCCAGCGCCAGCGCAGTCTCGGTCTTGCCCACGCCCGAGGTGCCGCAGAGCATGAAGACACCGATCGGTTTTTGCGGGTTGTCCAGCCGCGCGCGAGACGTTTGAATGCGGCGCGCGATCATTTCCAGGCCGTGCTTCTGGCCGATGACGCGCTGGTTGAGCGTGTCGGCGAGCTTGAGCACCGCCTCGACTTCGTTCTTGACCATGCGGCCGACGGGAATGCCGGTCCAGTCGGCGACTACCGAGGCCACGGCCTGTTCGTCGACGGAGGGCAGGATGAGTGGCGATTCCCCCTGCACGGCGTGGATCTTGTCTTGCAGTTCATGCAGTTCGGCCAGCAGCGCAGTGCGATCTGGAGAAGCGGCAATGCCATTGCCGTCCTGGCCGCCGTCGCTCGATGCCGCCGCGTCCACCGGTTTGCTTCCCGCGCGCAGCTTGCTGCGCAGATCGAGCAACCGATCGACCAGCCCCTTTTCTTCCTTCCAGCGGGCGTTGAGCGTTTCCAGTTGCCCGTTCGATTCCGACAGCAGCGCGGTGACCTGCGCCGCGCGCTTGGTCACGTCGATGCCGATGGTGGCTTCGCGGCCAATGATCTCCTGCTCGACCGTAAGCCCCTCGATGCGGCGCATGCAGTCTTCCACCTCCGGCGGCGTCGCGTGCTGCGACACCGCCACGCGGGCGCAAGCGGTGTCCAGCAGGCTCACTGCCTTGTCGGGCAGCTGGCGCGCGGGAATGTAGCGGTGCGACAGCTTCACGGCCGCTTCGATGGCCTCGTCGAGCAGCTGCACGCGGTGGTGCTTCTCGAGCACACTGGCCACGCCGCGCAGCATCAAAATGGCCTTCACCTCGTCGGGCTCGGGCACTTGCACCACCTGGAAGCGCCGCGTGAGCGCCGGGTCTTTCTCGATGTATTTCTTGTACTCGGCCCAGGTGGTCGCGCCGATGGTGCGCAGGTTGCCGCGCGCCAGCGCGGGCTTCAGCAGGTTGGCCGCATCGCCCGTGCCGGCCGCGCCGCCCGCGCCCACCAGCGTGTGGATCTCATCGATGAAAAGAATGATGGGCGTGGGCGAGCTCTGCACTTCATCGATCACCTGGCGCAGGCGCTGCTCGAACTCGCCCTTCATGCTCGCGCCGGCCTGCAACAGGCCGATGTCGAGCGTGAGCAGCTTCACGTCCTTCAGCTGCGGCGGTACGTCGCCGCGCGCAAGGCGTTGCGCAAAGCCTTCGACCACCGCGGTCTTGCCGACGCCGGCCTCGCCCGTGAGCAAGGGGTTGTTCTGGCGCCGGCGCATCAGGATGTCGACGATCTGGCGGATTTCTTCGTCGCGCCCGGTCACCGGGTCCATCTCGCCCTTCTTGGCCTTCTCGGTCAGGTCGACCGCGAACTTCTTCAGCGCATCGCCCTTGCCCATGGCGGCCGGCGCCATCGCGCCCGAGTCTTCGCCCGGCGCGCCGCTGCCCATGCCGGTGCCGTCCTGCGCACGCATCTGCGATTCGGGCGAGGCGTCGCAGATCTTCGCGAAGTTGTCGGCCAGGTCCTCGACCTTGACCTTCTCGAACTGCTTCGACAGGCCGAACAGCGGATTGCGCAGGCTCTGCGTCTTGAGCATGCCCACCAGGATGTAGCCGGTGCGCACCTGCGCCTCGCCGAACTGCAGCGTGGCGTAGGTCCAGGCACGCTCGATGGCGTTCTCGATGTGCGGGGAAAAGTCGCTGATGGCGGTGGCGCCGCGCGGCAGGCGGTCGAGCGCGGCGGTCATGTCCTTGGCAATCACCGAAACGTCGAGCCCGTAGTGCTGGATCACGCGGTGCAGGTCGGAGTCCTGCGCCTGCAGCAGCTGGGCGAACCAGTGCTCCAGTTCCACATACGGATTGCCCCGCATCTTGCAGAACACCGTGGCGCCTTCGATGGCTTTGTAGGCCAGCGAGTTGAGTTTGCCGAAAAGGGCGGTGCGGCTGATTTCACTCATGGAAGACTCCGTATCTGTTGAAGACGATTCATGCCGGAAAATTTGAAGTGCTGCGCGCCGTGCCGGCGTCAATGCGCAGGAAGCCTTGCGCTGGCCAGCCACCCCTGCACGTCCTGCCCCGCTTCGCGGCGCGGAACGATCGGCTCGATGCGCACCGCACCGAAACCGGCGGCCGCAAGACAGGCCTCGACATGCGCAGCCGCATGGCGGTAGCGGCCGCTGCCTTCGAGCCTGAAGTCGCCACGGCCTCCGGGCATGGCCTCGACCGTGAACACCACCCCTCCGCCGGGGCGCAGCGCGCGCGCGGCAGCAGCCAGCACCTCGTGCAGGTCGCCGAAGTAGCACAGCGTGTCAGCCGATATCACCAGGTCGAACCGGCCGGGCTGGGTGTGCAGGTAGTGGGTGAGCTCGGCCTTGTGCAGCACGTCGTAGCCGCCGCGTTGCTCCGCGCGCTGCAGCATGCCCACCGACAGGTCGCAGCCGGCCAGGTGCGCGGCCCAGGGCCGCAGCAGCGGGGCGCAGAGTCCGGTGCCGCAGCCGGCATCGACCACGGCCAGATTCGCGGCGGGCGCGCCATGCATTTCCTGCACCGCGCGTGCCACCAGTTCGGGGGCGCGGTAATGCAGCTTCTCCAGGCTCGCATCGAAGCTTCCGGCGTAGCTGTCGAACACGGTCTCCACATAGCCGTCGCTGGCGCGCGCGGGCGCACGCCCCTCGCAGGCGGCCAGCAGGTGCATGACCACGGGGTTGCCTGGATCCTCGGCCAGCCACTCCCGGTACATGCCAAGGGCCTGCTCGTTCTCGCCGAGCAGTTCCAGCGCGCGAATCACCTGAGACCGGGCATTCAGGTTGCGCGGCTGCAACAGCACCGCACGGCTGTTGGCGATCACGCTCTCATGGATGCGGCCCTGCTCCATCAGTGCGATCGACAGGTTGTACCAGGCCTCGCTGAATTCCGGCCGCAGTTCGATCGCCTGCCGGCTGAAACGCTCGGCGGCTTGCCAGTGGCCCTTGCGGCGCTCGAGCGAGGCGATGTTGCTCAGCGCATCGGCGCCCTCGTCGCCTCCTTTCGCGAAGGAGACGCTGTTGCCGTAAGCGCGCATCGCGTCGTCGATGCGGCCGGTCTCGACCAGCAGGTTGCCCAGGTTGTTCCAGGCGCCGCTCTGCGCGGGTTGCAGCGTGAGCGACCGTCCGATCAACGCGATGCTCTCGTTGCTGCGGCCCTGCGCATGGCGCAGCAGGCCCTGGTAGTGCAAGGCGTCGGGGTCGGCCGGCGCCGCCTCGAGGATGCGGTCCAGCAATTCACCTGCCGCGTCCGGCTTCTGCGCCTTGATCAGCGCCGCGGCTCGCGCCAGCGCGGCCGCGTGCGTCATCGTGTCCGGTTGTGCGGGCGACGTGGTCATGTAGCGGCTCCCACGGTGGCCTGGGCCGTACGGGCGATCGTCGAGCTGTTGCCGATGCGCACGTCCGCGGCGTCGTTGGCGCGCGTGCGCTGGCCGAGCCATGAGACCCAGCCCAGGCGCGGCGCATTGCCTTTGGCTTGGCCAAGGCGCGTGACGGGCACCTCGGCCTTCTCGAGCGCCAGCTCGGCGTCCCATTCGAGTTCGTCGCCGAGCAGTTGCTGCATCCAGCGCTGCAGCACCGGCCGCGCGTTGCCGATCGGCAGGAACATGCGGTACTGCTCGAGCGTGAGCGGGCCGATGTGCAGGCGCACGCGGTGCTGCCGGTCCCACGCACGCGTGCCGAGCATCGCGCCCATGCCCATCGAGCGCGAACTCTCGCCCTGCCCCAGCCGCGTGAGCTCGCCGGCGGGCAGGCTCATCCAGTGGCCGACCCAGCGCTCCAGCGCCACCGGCACGCCGAAGTAGCTGCACAGAACCGCTTGCACGCTCTCGGCGTTGTGCACGCGGCGCGCGAGCCAGCCCGAGAAATGAAGGCGGGCATCGTCGTGCACCTCGTCGCGCCCTATGCGCCCCGGCGTGCCGATGCCCACGAACGCGCCCACCTGCAGGCGGAAGCGGTCCTCGCCCGGCCGGTCGAGCGCCACCGCGGGCCGCGCCTGCGCCCATGCGCGATAGAAGTGCAGCGAGAAGCGGTGCAGAAAGCTGTCAAGGAAGGCCAGCCAGGTCGGGTCGCCATGGTTCAGGCTGCGCTCGCGGATGAAGTCGCTCAGGTGAACCGGCAGCGGGCCGTTGGGGCCGACATAGCTGAAGAAGTGCTGCCGCAGGCGCGGCGGCGAATGCGCGCTTGCCGGCTCGAAGCGGCTGAAGCTGGCCGGTGCGAACGACAGCGACGGCTCCTGCCCCACGCGCACCGGCTCCGCGCTCGGCAGCAATGCGCGGCCCCAGCGCGGCGTGGTCGCGGCCACCGACTCCAGCCGGCGCAGCACCGCAAAATAGTCGAACGACCACGGCTCGGCCGACCACTCGCGCAGCGCGGTGTCGACTCTTGTGGCTACAGAATCTGCCGGGTCCCGCACAGCGGCCTCCATCGCATGGTCTCGCCCTTGCCCGCCACGCGCAGCACGGTCTCGACGAAATGGTTGACCTCCACGTGGCGCGCGAGAAAGCGCGCCATCACCGCGCCGAACAGGAACACGCTGTGGCCGTGGAACGCGTCCTTGTCGACCTCGAGCGTCACTTCGAGCCCGCGTCCGAAGGCGATCGGCCCCTTGAGCGGCAGGCGCCGCGCAACAGGCTTGCTTTTCACCGACAGCAGCCCGCGCACCTGGCCTTGGCGCATCTCGTCGGCATGCGTGGCGTAGAGCATCAGCGTTTCGCGCAGCGCGGCGGCACCCTGCTCCGGCGTGCCGTCGGAGATCGAGAGGTAATTGAGCGCGAGGTGATCGACCACGCGCCAGCCCAGCCCCTGGCTCACCACCGGCGACACCGGCCGCGACGGGCCGCGCACCATGCGCACGCGCTGCACGGGGAAGGAATCGACGCAATCGAAGTCGTTGTCGCGGCCCAGCGGCATCAAGAGCGGCAGGTCGCGGTTGGTGCACAGCGCGCTCACCGCGAGCTGCCGGAGCGTGGCCGCATACGGCGCCTGCTGCGGATCGACGATCTGCATGTAGACCTCGGAGCCGATGTGGCTGCTGCGATGGCCTTCGGTGCGCTGTCGCACCGAAAGCATCCGCGGCTCGCGCGTGGTCGTGAAGTAGGCCGGGTGGCTGTGCCGCGTGCCGTGGAAGGCCGAGTAGAACGGCCGGAACACCTGTTCGGCCGCCGCGGCATCGGCGCCGGGCGCACCGTGGCCGATGACCTCGGTGACGGTGTGCACCTCGAAATCCTGCGGCCGCGTGCGGTCGGGCACCAGGTGGAACTGGCTCACGCCTTCGGTCAGCGGCACGCGGTCGAGCCGCTTGTTGAACAGGTTGACCACCGGCACGCAGTGCAGCTGCACGTTGTCGGCGCTCACCAGCTTTTCGAGCGCCGCATCGCCGCGCGAGAACAACAGCACGAGCTCGACGTCGGTGACCGGCATTGCCGCGAGCACCGATTGCAGCCCGGCGATGCGCAGGAACTGGAAGCGCTGCGGAAACGCGAAGTACTCCTGCAGCAGGCGAAAGCCCGAGAAGCCGGTGGCCGTGACCGGCAGCAGCGCTTCATCGTCCTCGAAGCCGACGGGCTGGATCGCCGTGGCCGGCAGGTTCTGCGCCGCGCCCTGCAGTGCGCCAACGGGCGACAGCGGCCGCACCATCACGCCGATGGGCTGGCCCAGCGCGCACTCCTGCAGTTGCCATGCCACGTCTTCGGCGCCGCCGAGATGCAGCACCAGGTCGTCGAGCGCGATCTGGCTGAAGTTGAGCCCCGCCGTCGCATGCAGCGTGATGCGCAGGCCGCCGCGGATGGCGCGCGACTGGGGATGCGTTGCAAGCGGCAGATCGGGCGCATAGGTGAAGTACTGGGCGCGCTGGATTTCGATCGGCCAGATGCGAAGTGCGCTCGAGGTGCGGAACTCGCAGTGCGTGTTCTGCCCCACGGCCTGCCGCGCGCGCAGCCCGGCGCCGCGCGGCAGCTTCGGCCCGGTCGCGAGGTTGGCGTCGTCTAGATCGGGCGAGAAGGAGACGATCGCCATCGCCGGCGTGGGCGCGAGGAAATTCGGATAGACGATGTCGAGCAGGTGGCCCGTGAAGCGCGGGTATTCGGCATCGAGCTTGAGGTTGACCCGCGCCGACAAGAAGGCCGTGGCCTCGATCAACCGCTCGACGTACGGATCGGCGACCTCCTGGCCTTCGATGCCCAGGCGGTGCGCGATCTTCGGAAAGGCGCGCGCGAACTCCGAGGAGCTCTCGCGGAAGTAGCGCAGTTCCTGCTCGTACAGGTTCAGCAGCCGAGGGTCCATGTCGGACTTATCTTGGGTTTTGCGCCATGTCCACGATCTCGATGCGTCCTTCTTCCAGGTCTACGCGGCTTCGCATCAGGAACTCGAGCGGCACGGGCTGCGCCCACAGCATGCCGCGGATCTGCAGGCCGATGCTGTTGTGCGAGTCGAGTGCCGAGCCTTCCATGACGAGTTCAACTTCGAGAGTGCGGGACAAAATGCGCGGCTCGAACTGCAGGATTGCGTTCTTCAAAGCCTGTTCCATGCTGACACGCTGCACCGACGAGGTGAACTGGCCAGACAGCATAGGCAATCCGTAGTTGATGACCGAGCGTGCGGCGTTCGGGTATTGCTTGTCGTCCATGGCAAGCCCGAAGCCGGTGGCGTTGAAGAGCCAGCTCAGGTCGCGCAGCACCGCCGAGCGCAGCGCCTGCTTGGTGAGCGTGCGCTTGTCGTCGCTCTCGCGCTTTTCGGTGGGCGCGTTATCGACCAGGCGGTCGAGCAGCGACGGCTGCAGGCGTTCCTGGGCGGTGAGTTCGGCCACGTTCAGCCGCCTGCGTCGCCGGGGCCGTCCTGCGGTGCGGCAGAGGCGCCCGGTGCGAAGAGGATCTCGCGCACGTCCATGAGCGCGTACTCGCCGGCGTCGCTGCCGAGCACGCGCTGGCCGCGGCCGGCCCAGACCTCGGGGCGCAGTTCGCGCCACTCGGTCTTGCGTGCGAGCCGCAGCTCGCCGTCCTCGCTCTGCTCGGTACCTTCGTAGCGGGTGGGAATGAGCGCCAGCGTTTCGCCGCCGTTCTCGAACTGCAGGTGCGCGGGCATCCAGACGCAGTCGCGCAGGTCCTCGGGCGGCTCGATCTTGATGTGCGCGAGCCGGGCATACGGAATCCAGTAGTACTTGCCGTTGACGAAGGCCTCGAGCACGGGGCCCAGGCGCATGTCGGCGTCGGCCAGCCATTCGAAGGGCACGCCGTCGATGGTGCCGGCGATGGCTGGCGCGCCATCGAAGGCCCGCTGGCGAAGGTCTTCGGCCAGCTCGCTCTCGCCGCGGCCCTGGCGCAGCAGCGATTCGATCAGCAGCGCCAGCCATTCGTCAGGCTGGCCGAAGATCATGGGCGTGCGCGTGCCGGCAAACACCTCGGCGCGCAGGCCTTCGCAGCGCACGGCGTCGCCGTACACCTGCTTCATGGGAACGGCGAGCGCATCGAGTTCGGCCGCGACGGTGAGCTGGTTGAGCGCGCGTTCCCATTGGCCCAGCACGCACAGCAGCTGCGCCATGAAGACGCGGTGCTTGCTGTCCGCGGGCTTGGCGCGAACCTCGTCGCTCAGGGCCTTGAGCGCGGCGACCGGGTCGGCGGACTTGAGGAGTTCGGCGGAGGTGGCCATGTCAGTTCCCCGCGAAGGTGCAGGTGCGCACGGCACCCCGCGCACCCGTCTGCTGCTGTGGTGCCGAACGGATCTCCAGCTTCGTGTAGTCGAAGAAGATCAGGTCGCAGGGCCGCTTGGGCGTGCCGCCGGTCACGATGGCATGGCAGTTCACGCGTGCGCCTTCGAGCACGAATTCGAGGTGCGACTGCTGGTCCTTGGAGCTGTCGCCGCCGGCCTTGAAGACCGAGATGGTCACCTTCAGGTCGCTGTCCTGGCTCTTCAGCAGGCTGGCGATGGAAGCCGTGGCCGCGTCGCAGTCGCGGATCACGATGAAGGCGTGGTTGCGCAGCTTGCCCTTGCTGGAACCGGGCGGAATGACGACGTCCGACTTGTACGAGTAGCCGCCGATGTCCATGCGCTGCTTGCCGTCTTCGTACGTGCGCTTGGACTCCCCTTCGATCGGCGAGCCCTTGCTCTCGATCATCATCGCGAAGTCGTTGCCCGATTCGCCCGACAGGTAGTCGAGCAGGCGCAGGGCCTCGTCGGGGTCCAGTTTTCCATCGTAGGTCCAGCTCATGTCGATCTCCTGAGAAAAATCCGGTTGTCTGTCGTTACCTGGCGGACAAGGCTTCGCCCGCCCAATGCACCATCGCGGCAAAGCTCTGCCGCTCGCTGTCTTGCTGCAGGGCGCCGCGCACCCGCACCTGGCCCACACCATCGGCCGTGCCGGCGCCAAACAGGCGCGGCGCGCTGTAGGGCGCCGCGGGCGCGGCCAGCACCAGCAGCCGGCCGCCTTCGGCGTTGAACCAGGGCAGCTCGAAGCGCTTGACGGCGGGCGCGTCCCGCGTGCCGCGCTTGAAGCGGTTGGTCTCGCCCGGGTCCCCGGGGTAGACCTGGCGCGCGCCGCCCTGCGGGTCGATGCCGACGACGACAAGGTCCACCGAGCGCCCGGTGGCGTTGCGCACATTGAGCACGGCGCGCTCGCCGCCGCGCAGCGGCAGCAGCCTGGCGCCGGCCTGCTGGGCCGGGCCGCTGCGCACCAGGCGATCGCCGCTCCACACCTCGAGCACCGCGTCGAAGCCGTCGAACTGCGCATCCCTGGCGATGGCGTAGAGCTGGTTGAGCCACTTGAGCCGGGCCAGCATTTCGAGATGCCGGCGGGCCGCTGTGGAATCGGCCGGCAAAGGCCTTGCGCCCGCACCAAGCGCGGGCGAGAGCACTTCGAGCCGGGTGCCGCTCCAGCGCACGTCGGCACCGTCTGCCTCGGCCACGGCGACGACGGAGGCGGGGTAGTCGAGACTCAGCCCAGGCGGCAGGCCCTGCTCCGCGCGCACGCGCAGCGCGAGCGGCGCCGGCTCGCCGAGCGGCGTGACGTTCCAGAGCGCGGCGCCGGACAGCTCGCGCAGCGTGGGCGGCACGGCCATGCGCGCCTTGTCGGTGTAGGCCTGCGAGAGCAGGCCCTCGGCGCTGCGCACCGTGCCGTCTTCCATCGTGGCCAGCACGCGCAGCGGCTGCTGCGCCACCAGACCGTCGAGCTGGCCGGCCTGCACGGCGAGCGTGTCGCCGGAGCGCTGCGCGCGCCAGACCGGCCGCGTGGAAACCGGCTGCGCGCGGTTGGCGAAGATCGGCGCATCGAGATTGCCCTCGGCCACCGGCGATGGCAGTTCGCGCGTGGGAAAGCGCTGCGCGAGTTCGTCGATCACCGGCGGATAGATCGCGAGCACGCCGTCGAACAGGTCGCGCCAGGTGGCGGGCCTGCGCGAGAGCGCCTCCACCACGGCCCAGGTCAAGAGGCCCTGCGGGCGCGCATTGCGGCTCTTGCGCGGCAGGCGCAGCTCGGGCGTGATCTGGTGGCTCTCGGAAGCGAAGAGCGCGACATAGCGCGCGCGCGGCACCTGCTCGGCCACGGCGGGCCGCGCCATGGCAGTGCGCGCCGCCGGACCGGGCGCGCCGAACAACTGGCCGGTGCGCAGGCCGCGCCAGCGAACCTCGTCGTCGGCCGGCCCTTCGGCGACGAGCGGGCTTTCGGCCGTGCTGCTGCGCGTCATCGAGTTTGCCGAGCAGGTGTCGAAGACGGAGGCGACGAACACGTTGCGCGCCAGAAAGGCCTGTATCCAGGCATCGAAATCGGCATCGCGCAGGTCGCCCGTGAGCGCGCTGTCGCTGCCGAGCGTGCCGCGCACATCGCGTGCGAGAAAGTTTTCCGAAAGGCCGTCGGGCTCCTGGTAGCGCTTGCTGCTGTCGCGCAGGCGGGTGCCGTGGCCCGAGAAGTAGAGCAGCACGAAGTCGCCGCTTCTCGATTGCGCGAGCAGCCTGCCGAGCGCATCGTGGATGGCCTGCGATTCGGGCAGCACCGCGCCGCCCACGCCGTCGGCGAGCACAGTGATGTCGGATGCCGCAAAGCCCTGCTTCAGCAAGGCATCGCGCATCAGCATCACGTCGTTGCGCGGCGCCTGCAGCCACAGTGCCTGCGGTTGATTCACCAGTTCGGAAACCCCGACGAGCAGCGCGCGCTGCGCGGCGGTCGCATGGCCACCGATGGCGAGCAGCAGCACCAGCAACCACAGCACGCGCGGAACGATCGTCATGGCCGCTCCGGCGCCGGGCCGGCCGATGCCACCAAGGGAGACGCCGCCAATGCAGCCAGGCCCTGCGCGCGGTCGGGCACGCGCAGGCGCCAGGTGCCATCGGCGCCCGGGCCGCCCACCACGTCGGCCGAGATCGATTGCAGCAGGCGGGCGGTGTCCTCGGCGCGCGCATCGGGCTTCCAACGCACCACCAGTTGCGCGGATGCGGCGGCCGGCGGCGGCGCCGAGCGGAACCGCACCTCGTCGTCTTCCGCACGCTGGCCGAGCAGGCCGGTGTTCTGCACCACGACCACCAATGCGAGCACCGCGAACGCGGGGCGCACCCAGCCTTCGGCGCCGAACCAGCGGCGGATGCCGCCCCACCAGCCGCCTTCGGGCCCGGGGTGCGGCTTGGCGCGCGCGACGCCCGGTGCGGCCGGTGCGCTGTTCGAACCCGGTTGCAACGCGGTGCTCAATTGCGATGCGGCATCGCGATAGAGCGCCTGGTAGTCGGCCCGCGGGTCTTGCGCACCCAGCGGCGTTCCGGAGAGCACCGAAAACACGCCGCCTACCGTGCGCAATGCGATGTGCCCCGGTTCGGGCGCAATGGCCAGCGGCGCTTGCGCGGCCCACTCGTCGTGCACCGCACGGATCGCGGCGAGCCGCGTGGCGGATATTTCGCCGAGCACGCGCGCGCACAGCTGGGGGCTGGGTTCGAGGGTGAGCACGTTCCAGGCCTGCACCAGTCCGAAGGCGGGCTCGAAGGGCTCGTCGTCGGGCTCGAGCAATACGTCGTACGCGCCGGCCCAGTCCGCCTCGCCCGCGGCCATCCAGCCCTGCCACAGGTTGCCGTGAATGCAGCGGTCGAGCAACACGCCGAGCAGACGCCCTTCGTGCACCACGCTCACAAGGCGGCCCGGCGCCCAGCGGGCCGTGAAGGCGCGCTGGGCAACAGCCTCGCGGCGCCGGGCCAATTCGGTCAGCGGAAGCAGCAGGTCGAGCACCGCGCGCGGCGGCGCGGCCGCGGCGGCGGGTGCCGTGCCCGGCATGGCTACGACGGCCCTGCTGGCCTCGGGGCCCGCGGCGTCGGATACCGCGGGCGCGGCGCCCCCGGCCTGGAACGCACTTCGGATCACGCTGAGAGGGGGCCAGAGTTCGGTGTTCATGGCGGTCTGTTCCTGAATGGCTATGTCTTCAGGCATAAGACGCTTCAGCACCGAGGATTTTGAAAACCTGCAGGATCGCCGCCATGTTCTCGGGCTCGATGGCAATGCCCAGCGTCTGCTGGATCCAGCCGCCGAGGCGGGTCTTGGCGTAGTCGGCCGTGAGCCCCTCGCGCTTGTGCACCAGGCCCAGCCGGCCCGCGCGGTAGTGATAGGAGGCGATGGCGTGGCGCGAGGCAATGCCCGACAAGCCGCCTTCGGCCTCCCTGCCGAAGCCCTCGCACAGCAGGATGCGCTCGGGCTCGGGCAGCTCGGCGATGAAGGCGCGCGCGGCCAGCTGCACCGCGCTGGCGCTCAGGCCGTGCTCGGCCAGACAGCCCTCGTGGTCATCGCTGCTGCCGAGGGCGTCTTCGAGCTGCGCCTCGGTGACCTGGTCGCCGATCGAGAGCTTGCGGCGGAACGCACTCGCGCGCGTGCAGTCGATCAGGTAGCGCCGGAAGTAGGCGCACAGCGCAAAGGCGCTCGACGGCGCGCTGTGGCTCGCACGTTCGTCGGCCTCGTCGGGGTCGGCATCGAGCCGCAGCACCTTCACGTAGATGAACTGCGCCACCAGCTCCTGCCGGCCTTCGCCCAGCACCTGGAGTTCGGGGGGATTGCAGGCCACCAGCGCATCGCCCACGATGCGGTACATGGTGCCCATGTCGTTCGAGGACAGCGTCTGCCGGCGCCGCCAAAGACGGACGAGCTGAGTGCTTTCCGCGGACGACAGCGTTTCTTGCATGAGACGACAAGGATTCGGAAGACAGCCGGGCTAGTCGTCCACGCACACGCCTTCGGTCGGCACCAGGCATTGCGGCAAGCCGGCGCCCACCGGACCGCCGCGCGTGCGAATGGCCGAAGACACCGCCGCCGAGGCCACGGCCAGGCCGCGCGGCAGCAGAATCCAGAGTTGCCCGCGCTCCTTCATGCGGCGCGCGTTGGTCGCGGCCTGCTGGCCGTTGCCGAAGAAATAGTCGGCCCGCACCGCGCCGCGAATCGCGCCGCCGGTGTCCTGCGCAATGGTCAGCCGCTGCATCGGCGCGCCGGTGCCGGGCGCGCGGGTAGAAACGAACACGGGGTAGCCGAGCGGCGTGCTGCGCGGATCCACCGCAATCGAGCGGCCCGCCGACAACGGCACGCCGAACGCACCCACCGGTCCGCCCGCCGGCGAGGTCGACTCCTTGAAGAACACGTAGCTCGGGTCCTTGATGCCGGAACCGATGACCGGCCCGGCCGTGCGACGCCCCGGCACCACGACGGCGCCGCTGGCGGTGGGCCGCGCAAGCGTGAAGCCGCGCGTGCGTATGGTGTTGGTCGATGTGCCGCCGGCATCTTCGTCATCCTCGCCGTCGTCGAGCTCCAGCTCGATGGACGAGCCGCGCACCTTCACCGGGCTGCGAGGCTTGCCGTTGGGTGCCTGTGCCAGCGTGGGACGGAAGGGCTGGCCGTTCTGCTCGGCGTAGGCCACGCGAATGATGTCGCCGTTAGGCAGCTTGATGCGGCCCGACCCCTGGATCTGCATTTCGTAGAGCGCAGTGGCGCTGCTCACGAAGGCCAGCACCTTGGCGTTGGGCGCACCCTTGGTCTCGATTTCTTCGCGCGTGTAATACGGCAGCAGCTGCTTGCCCTCGATGCGCAGGCGCACCTTGCGGTCGAGCGTGTCGCGCGTAATGGCCGAGAGGTCGAGCGCGTAGAGGCCCGGCGCACCCATGTCGCGCGTGCTGAGACCGGTCTGCACCACCACGTTGCGGCCTTCGACACGCGCCGCCACGGTGCCGCTGCCGGCCGGCAGCTTGCGCGCGTCGGCAAACAGCATGTCTTCGGGCTGGCCGTACACCGGGTAGATGAACGGCGCCGCGTACTGCCGGCTGCCCGGAATCTCGGGCTCGAAGTAGCCGGTGACCACGCCGTCGGGCTTGCGGTCGTCGTCGCGGATCTGGTAGGCCGAGAACTCCTGCTCGAAGAAGGCGCGGATGGCGGTGCTGCTCTTGCTGTCGACCCTGAGGGCCCGAGCGCACACGTCCTTCCACTCGGCGCCACGGCCGGTGAGCACCTTGCAACTGCCAAGAAACGCCGGCCAGCTGTCGGAGAAATCGTCGCGCGCCCAGCCGGGCACGGCATCGAAGCTCACCGATGTGTAGGTGGCCAGTTGGGTGGAGAAGGTGCGCGCCTGGCCGGCCACGCTCGAGCCGACCGGGGCAGGGCGCGATGCAGCCGCCGGCGCTCCGCTTGCCGTGGCGCCGGAACTACCTGGCCCGGTGTTGGCATTGGCGTCAGCGGAGCTTGCCGGCGGCGTGTTGACGCAGCCTGCTGCGAACACGGCCGCGGCGGCGGCAGCGCAGCGAAGGGCTGAGGAAATGAAAACCGGCGACTGCGTGTACATGAAAGCCTCCTTGTCCGGAAAGACGGCCCATCCGGGCCAATGCTCTACAGACGATTACTTCTCGACAATTTTGAAATTCGCGACGCCATAGACGTCGTTGCATGGGGTGTTGGGCGCGCAGACCGGCTTGCCCAACAAAGGCGACGGCCCCGTGCCGCGGGTGGCTTCGAGGGCCGCCAGCACGGGCAAGGGAAACTGCGGAAACACGCCGTCGTTCTGGACGCCAGAGGCGCCGAAGTCGCGCTCGTGCTCGCTCACGAGCACCGCGAACTGGTTGGTGCCGGCGGGGCCGCCGGCATCCATGGGCCACGAAGCGCGCGGCAGCGAGAGCGGGCTGCCGGCGGTGATCTTGTTGTACTTGTCGAGCAGGTTCGGGAACAGCAGGAACATCTCGCCGCCGCTGGACAGCAGGAACACGTAGACAAAGCCTTCGCGCTTGCTGCGAACCTCGAACGCGAGCTTGTCCTTGCCGATTGCGACCTCCGGCTTCCTCGGCGCGGCCGCCACATCGAAGCCCGGCGCCGCGCCCGCGGCGAGCGACTGCAGCGAGTCGAGCGGCGTGCGGGGTGCCGGCGGAGGAGGAGGCGGCGGTGGCGGGGGCGCTTCGGTCACGCGAATCTCGGGCGGCGGTGGTGGCGCGACGATCGCCTGCTTGCTGCCGCCGCCGCTGTCGCCTTCCGCGGCCGTGCGGCCCTGGTACCACCACCAACCGCCGCCAGCCACCACGGCGGCCACCGCCAGCGATGCGATGACGGGCACGGCCTTGCTTTTTCCTGAGCCGCCGCCATCGTGCGAACCCGCCACTGGCGTCTTTCCGCCGCCGCCGATGATGGTCGGCGCGTCGGCATTGCCGGCGGCCTTGCGCGTGCCTGTGGAAACCGGCGGCGAGGTGCGCGGCACCGGCGCGATGCTGTGGCCCACCTCCAGGTCGAGCGCCGCGCGGAACTCGGCCATCGACTGGGGCCGCGACTCGGGCCGCACGCCCAGGCCTGCATCGATGGCCTGCAGCAGCCGCGGGCTGTAGCGCTGGCGCAGGATCTCGTTGCCCGCCAGCGGAATATAGCTGTCGGACAAGAGCCGGGCCACCGACGGCGGCGGCGCGCGTCCGCAAACGGCCACGTGCATTACCGCCGCGAGCGCATAGACATCGGTCCACGCGCCCTGCGACATGTCGGGCATTTCGGCGTACTGCTCGATGGGTGCGTAGCCGGGCTTGAGGATGACGGTGATCGCCTGCGTCTTGTCGGTGATCACGCGGCGCGCCGCGCCGAAGTCCAGCACCACCGGCCGGCCCGAGCCTTCGAGCAGGATGATGTTGTCGGGCGCGATGTCGCGGTGATAGCAGTTGGCGCCATGCATCACGCCCAGCGCCTGCGTCACGCCGTCCATGATGCGGATGAGCCAGGCTTCGTCCACGCCCGCCGGAATGGACACCAGCGCCTGGCGCAGCGTGTCGCCGCGGTAGAACGGCATGACCATGTAGGTGGTGCCGCGCTCCTGCCAGAAACGGTAGACCTTCAGCAGCGAGGGATGGTCGAACTGCGCAAGCAGGCGGGCTTCGTTGATGAAGCTGCGCATGCCGAGGTCGAAGGTTTCGCGGTGGCGCTCCGACAGGGGGACGACTGTTCCGTCCTGCTGCCTTGTCGAGAGTGACGTGGGCAGGTATTCCTTGATGGCGACGACGCGTTCGAGGGCGTGGTCCCAGGCTTCGTAGACCACGCCGAAGCCGCCCTGGCCTACGACACGGGTGATTTCGAACTCTGCGAGGCGGCTGCCTACGGGGAGGAGGCCGGCTTCGTTGGCTTCTGTGGCTGGGCTTGTGACGGGGGCGTTGGACAGGCTTGTGGGGCTGGCTGTGATGACGGTGGCCGGGGTGTCTTCGTTGCCCGCAGGCTGTTGGGCAGGTCTGGACATGACCTGGGTGCGGTCGTCTTCAGGGGGCGTTTTTTCTTCGGTCATTGAGTGGCTCCCGTTTCAACGTCGACGGGTGCTTGTTTTCCGAGGCCGGGTCTCGCCCCGGCGGGCGACCTACTTTTCTTTGCTTCGCCAAAGAAACGTAGGCAAAAGAAAGGCGACCCCACTGTCTGCGACCCCTTCGCTGCGCTACGGGGCAACCTGCGGTGCTCACGTTTCGCGGGGTCTCGCCCAAACTCGCTTCGCTCAGACAAGGGCGAGCCCTGATCCGCGAAACGCTCCGCTCCTCGGCGCATACAGAGGGGAGTGGAAACCGAACGGGCCTTTGCTTCGCTCGGCCACCAAGCCACCGCGGCGCGCAGCGCCGCGGTGGTTGGTATTGGCTGTTTGGGTTGATATTGGGGCCGAGCGAAGCGATGGCCTGTCTTCTCCCCATCCCTTCTGGCTGCGCCGAGGAGCGGAGCGTTTCGCGGATCAGGGCTCGCAGCTGTTTGAGCGAAGCGAGTTCTGCGAGACCCCGCGAAACGCGAGCACCGCAGGTTGCCCGCAGCGAAGCGGAGGGACGCAGACAGTAGGGTCGCCTTTTCTTTGCTCACTTTCTTTTGGCGAAGCAAAAGAAAGTGAGTCGCCCGCCGGGGCGAGACCCGGCCTCCGACAACAAAAGGCAGCAGGAAATTCATTCCCCACCCCCCAAGAACAAGGCTTCAAACCGAGCATCCAAAGGCAACCCGGCAACGAGCATCCGAGCCCCTTCACCAGCGCCCGGATCGCCAAGCCATAGAGACTCCCCCAGCCCCGGCAAGGCCAGCGACTCCACCGCCCCCTCGCGCGGCGCGAGGCCATCCGCAGCAAAGAGCCGCTGCAGTACCGCATCGAACCGCAGCGCATCCAGATCCCCCTCAAGCCCTTCGAGCGCAGCCCGCGTCCCCTGCGCCCACCACCGCAGCGCCCCCTGCAGCGCATCCCCCCGCAGCGTCTCGCCGCCGGAAGCATCCAGCGCCACCGCCAGCGTGAACGGAAAGTACCGCCCCACCCCATCGACCGACGGCATCAACACGCCGATCCAGGCCCCCTCCCCCACCACCCGCGGCCCCAGCGCAAAGCACCACACCGGCGCCTCCAGGTAGTGCGAAGTCCAGTCCGCATGCCGGTCGCGCAGCCGCGCCAATCCGCGCTGCAGCCACGGGTCCCACACGGCGCGGAACGACTCGGGCAGGCGCCGGTGCGCAAAGTCCCCCATGCCCGGCAGCTTGCCGAACCATCCCGGCAGCGCATCTGGAGAAGTCACAACCCCTCCGGACAAGAGAACTCGCGCAGTTCCTTCAAGCGGATCGGATGCTGCACACTGTTCGTCGTCACCTCGAAGCGCGTCTTGCGCGGACCGACCTGGAAGGTGATGAAGAACTTCTCGGGCGCATCGCCGGCTTCGAGCTGGCCGTCGTCGAGCGCGCGGAACAACGCCCACGGTCCATCGACCGCGGAGCCCGAGCTGCCGGTGGTCGAAGGCGGGCTCACCTGGATGCGCACCTGGTTGCTGCCCTTCGGCCCGGGCCACTGCACAGCCATGGGCACCACGGGGCCGTGGGCGTACTTCACGAGCTGCCCGTCGACGTCGAGAATGAACTGCGTGATGCCCGCATCCATTTCCACCGGCTTGAAGTCGAGCCGCATCGAAGGGCCCCGGCCGCCGCCGCGGAAGAAGATGTCCTTGATGCGCGCGGCACGCTCGAACTGCGCCAGCGCCTGCGTGGTGACGGCACCTCGCTCGGCCACCGGCTTGTAGCGCCACGGCTTGGTGCTGGTGTCGACCAATGCGGCCAGCCGCTTCTGGAAGAAGTCGTCCATCAATCCACCGGCACCGAACATCTGGCCGAAGTCTTCGGGCAGCACGTCGCGCTTGCTGCTGCCCACGAACGGGTAGCGGCCCGCGATGGCGCGGTTGCAGAACTCGGTCACGGGGCGCAGGTCCTGGCTCAGATTGCCGCGCTCGGCCACCTGAGCCTGCGCCGCGCCCGATTGGCTCAGGTTTTCGACCATGGTGCGCACCGGCTCGGGCAGGCGGCCCGCGTCGGACTTGAGCTTGCCGGCCACGTCGCCGGGCGGCGGCGAGGTGCGGCCTTTCACGGCCGTGTCGACGGCGTTGAGGTACACGTACACCTCGTTGAAGAGCTTGAGCGCATCGTCAATGGGCGCGGGCTGGTTCGGCCCGGCGGCGGTGACGAGACGGCGCAGCGGCTCGAAGCGGTCGTCCACGATGCTCTCGATGCGCTTGCCGCTGGCCACCGGCTTGGTGGGGTCGCCGCCGAACAGGTCTTCCAGGCCCTTGCGGGTGTTGGCGACCGTGGCGGTCGCCTTGCTCACCACGTCCTTGGGCTGGTCGGCGGGGATGAGCGTGGTTTCCTTCACCACCGCGCGCAGGAAGTTCGCGAGCGGAGAGCCCACGCCCGAAAGAATGCGCGCGGCCTCGATGTTCTTCTCGAGCCCGCTGGCGCGAATCAGCCGCACGTCGGCCAGCAGCGCCTCCCACACCTTGACGTATTCCGCCAGGTAGAGCCGGCGCACGCGATCGGTCAGCGCGCCGAGGGCGGCCGCGTCGCGCATGCGGTCGGTGGCGCTGCGGTCTTGCCCCAGCACCCACGGGTCTTCCTGCGCGAGCAGGCCGGTGAGCACCGTCACTTCGTTCTGGAAGCGCTTGTGATAGCCGTCGTAGGTGAACATGCCCGGCACGCCTTCGGTCAGCGGCTTGCCGCTGATGCGCTCGAACACCAGCGGCGCCGAGGGGCCGGCGGCCGTGGCAATGCTGAAGCCCGGAATGTCCTTGGTGGCGCGCTGGCGCTTGAGGCGGCTGAACACGCGCTGCTCCAGCGGGTAGCTCGCAAGCACGGCGCGCACGCTGCGCACCAGGTTCTCGTCCATCTTGAGCGGCGAGCGCGGCGGGCCTTGCGCGATGAGCACGTCGAGCTGGTCTTCGAGCGCCTGGCGCTGGTCTTCGGGAATGCCGCGGTCGAGGCTGCGCGCCCAGTCGAGCGTGATCCAGGCCTTGAGCGCCTCGGCGTCGAAGTGCTCGGGCTGGTAGAGCATCAGGTAGCTCTTGAGCGCCTCGTACGTGTATTCGAGGTTGTCCCTCTGCGCGGTGCGCAGCTGGTCTTCGATGCGCTTGGCGATCTGCGGCAGGAAGGCGTCGTTGAGCGCGCGCTGGTGCGTGAGCATGGCGGCGGCGTCGAGCTTGTCGCCCTGGTAGAGGCCCAGCGTCATCGCCAGCGGCTCGTCGCCCTGCCGGTTGTCGGGCGTCTTCCAGATGTCGCGCAGGCCCTGCAGCACGGGCGCCACCTCGACCAGGTTCTGCACCCGCGAAGGCAGCGCCGCAAGGGTCTGGCGCGCAGGCTCGACGCGCGCCTCGACCGACTTCAGGTAGTTGAAGTTCTGCAGCGTGCTGTAGCCCCAGCCCGCGAGCAGCGCAAGCGTGACCAGCGTCATGGCCGCCACGCCCGTCACGCGCAGCGCATGGCGCCGGCGTTCGAGCTTCACGTTGGCACCGGCCAGGCGCTGCTCGGGGAACACCACCTCGCGCAGCAGCGCGGTGAGGAAGTAGCTGCGGCCGCTCGACTTCTGCGGCGCGAGCATGGCGCGCTCCAGGCCGAAGCTGCGCGCAAGGCTGCCCATCACGCGGTCGATGGGGCTACCCTCTTGCGTGCCGCTGGTGAAGTACACGCCGCGCACCCACGGCGGCTGCGCAAAGCGCGAGCCGGTGAACACCTGGTCGAGCAGGTCGGACAGCATCGAGCCGATGGAGCCGAACTGCGCCGGAAAGCCGAAGATCGCCGCGCGCCGCGTGCCATCGGTCTCGCGTTGCATGCGCGCAATGAGCCCGTCGTTCACGCGGTTGTGCAGCAGCGCAAACTCGCGGTTGAAGGCGGTGGAAAGGCCCTTCTCGTCGGCTTGCACGTTCTCGTCGGCCGGCAGCGTGAAGCCGAACACCTGCGCACGCTGCTCCTTGCCCAGGTCGTCGAAGTAGTCGGTAAAGCCGTAGAGCAAGTCGCTCTTGGTGACGAGCACGTACACCGGCAGCCGCGTGGTGAGCTTCGCATCGAGTTCGAGCAGCCGCGCGCGAATGGAAGCGGCCAGCTGCGTGCGCTGCTCGGGGCCCTGGCTCAGCAGGTCGGCCACGCTCACCGTCAGGAACACGCCGTTGAGCGGACGGCGCGGGCGCGCCTTCTTGAGCAGGCCCAGGAAGCCTTCCCATGCGTTCTTATCTTCCGACTGGTGGCTGTCCTGTGTGGTGTAGCGGCCGGCGGTGTCGATGAGCACGGCCTCGTCGGTGAACCACCAGTCGCAATTGCGCGTGCCGCCCACGCCCCGAATCGCGCCGGGACCGAACTTCTCGGCCAGGGGGAACGACAAGCCCGAGTTGACCAGCGCGGTGGTCTTGCCCGCACCCGGCGCGCCGATGAACACGTACCACGGCAGGTCGTACAGATAGCTGCCGCCGGAGATCGACATCCAGTCGCGCCAGCCGGGCTTCTTGCCGGCCGCATGCAGGCGCATCTGCTTCAGCGTGGCCACGGCTTCGCTGAAGCGCGTGTCGAGGATCTTCTGTTCGCCGTTGACCGGCGCGTCCGTCTTCGCGGCCGGCGCCTTCATGAGGCCGTCGGTCAGGTGCTGGCTCGCACGGCGCGCGCGCCACCGGCGGTAGAGTGCGCGCAGCACCACGACGAGCACGATGGCGCCGATCAGCAGCGCGCGTGCAAGTTCGGTTTCGAGCGGCGCCCACGCGCCGATCTTCACCAGCGGGCCGATCCACCAGATCAGCAGCGCGACGATGACCAGCGCCAGCAGGGTCAGCAGCAGCGGGCTGAACAGGAAGCTGAAGATTTTTTTGATCATTTCGTCACTCCCGCCGAAGCGACCCGATCAGGCTCGGACAACAGCACGATGTCGACGCGCCGGTTGCGCGCCCGGTTGGCCGGCGTGTCGTTGGCGGCCACGGGCTCCGCGTCGGCCTTGCCGTCGGAGCGCATGCGCGCCGGATCGACCAGCGTGGTGAGCGAGCCCTTCACCGCATCGGCACGCGCAGCCGACAGATGCCAGTTGGACGGATAGCGCAGCGAGCGGATCGGCTGGTTGTCGGAGTGGCCGGTGATCAGCACCTCGCCCTTCACCTCGGCCAGTGCCTGGCCGATGCGGCGCAGCACCGGCAGCGATGCGGCCATGGGCTCGGCGCTGCCCGAACCGAAGAAGGAGTCGCCGCGCAGGCGCACCACGCTGCGGTCGGCTTCGTCGGTCACCGTGACCAGGCCCTGCTTGATCTCGGGCTCCAGAAAGCGCGCGAGCCGCGGCGACTTGGCCGGCGTGGCGGGCGGCGCGATCTGGATGTTGGGCACGCGCAGGCCCGACACGGCGGCATAGGTGGTGTCGGAGCGGTAGTTGAGCATGAGCCGCAGGCCGAACCACGCCAGCGCAAGCAGCAGCGCGAAGCCGGCCGCGAACACCCACAGCGGCAGCGATTCGCGCAGCCGCACCGTGCCCGCGCCTTGCCCGCGCCAATGCGGAGAAAGCTCGGCCTCGAGCGGCGGGCGGTCCTTGGCGATGAGATCGGCCAGGCGCTGGCGCACCGAATCGAGTTGCGCGCGGCCGTTGTCGACCACGCGGTAGCGGCCTTCGAAGCCGAGCGCGAGCACGCTGTAGATCAGCTCCAGCAGCTGACGGTGCGTGGGCACATCCTGCGCGAGCTTGGCGAGCAGCTGGAACACTTTTTCGCCGCCCCAGGTCTCGTTGTGGAATTGCACCAAAAGGCTCTGCTTGTTCCAGCCGGCCTGCACGCCCCAGGGCGTGTTGGCCACGGCTTCGTCGAGCGCGGTGCACAGCACATAGCGCGCGGCCAGAACCGATTCGTTGCTCACACCGGCGCGGCGCGCAGCGGCGTCGAACTGGTTCACCGCCTCGGCGGTGGAGGCGCGCAGGGCCGGCACGTTGGGCGGCTGTGCGAGGTTGCGCAGCTTGCCGATCAGCACCAGCAGCTTGCCCGCGGCCGAGACCAGCGGATTGAGCAACCCGATCTCGCCTACATCCGCGGCGGGCGTAGGATCGGCACCGCCGAAGAAGGGCGCGGGCGCAGCCGCGGGCGGCGGCGGCGTGCCGGCCGGCGTGCGCGGCTTGGGCTTGATGACCGTGCGCTCCGACTCGAAAGCGGCGAAGGGGTCTGGTGTGGTCATGATGGTGTTCCGTTTCCGTCAGCCCGATGCGGCTAGGAACGAATGGCCCAGAACGCGAGGTCGAGGCCGGGGAAGTCGCCCGCGATGTGCATCGCGATGCCGCCCGATTGCTCCAGCTGGCGCCACAGGTCGCTGTTGCGCGTTTCGAGCTCGAAGTAGTTCGCGCCGGTGTGGAAGGGAATCTGCCTCGGTGCCACCGGCATCGGCGTGAGCGTGACGCCCGGCAGCGCCAGGTTGACCAGGTCGCGAATGCGCTCGACCGGGCCGATCTTCACCTGCGTGGGAAAGCGCGCGCGCAGCGCTTCGCTCGGCATGCTGGCGTTCACCGCGAGCACGAAGGTCGCCTTGCGCTGCAGTTCCACGTCGGTGACCACCGCCACGCGCACGCCGTGCTTGCGGTCATGCAGCTCGATGCGGATGGCCGACTGCTCCAGCACCATCGAGAGGCTGCGGCGCAGGTCGTCCATCACCGGACGGAAGCTCAACGCCAGGTCGTCGTGGATGTAGGGGCCGAAGCGCGTGACGCGGCGCGAATCGCGAAAGCTCGCAAGGTCGCCCGCCAGCCCGAGCGCATGCTCGAAGAAATGCTGCGGGTGCAGCATCGCGCTCTTGGCCAGGTGCGCAAACACCGCCTCGTTGCGATTGACCGTCTGCAGCAGCATGAAGTCCGCGATCTCGGCCACGCCGCCGGTGCCGCCCTGCGTCATGCGGCCCGCCAGCGCCTCGCCGCGCTGGCGCAGAAGGCCCAGCAGCTCGTCGAGCCAGGAACGGATCACGGCATGGCCCGCCACGTCGAGCAGCGGCGGCAGCATGGCGCGGTCGAGCTGCACCTGGTTGTCGACACGGCGCTCGAGCACGCGGGCCACGCCCAGCGTGGTCCAGGCATCGGTCGCTTCGCTGGCGCGCACCAGACGCGTATGGAGCTGGCCCAGCTGCAGCATGGCGGTGCGTTCGCCGGCGGTGTTGGAGTCGGGCACTTCGGATTCGAGCACCCGGTGGCGCACCAGCTCTTCGTATTCTTCGGCGTCGGCCTCGCGGGCACCGGCGCGGCGCAGCGGCAGCGCGAGCATCACGGCCTCGTCGCGCATGGTGGGCGGAATGTCGATGGGCTCGGGCAGCGGATCGACCGCCGGCATGTCGAACACCGTGCCGTCGCCGAAGATGCCCACCGCGCGCACCAGTGCGAGCTTGCCCAACGTGAGCGCAGCCTGGTCGATCTCGACCTCCGCAAACCCCCAGGCATAGGGCGTGGTCGAACGCAAAAGCACATGCCGCGCATGGTCGCCATGACGCTCGCTCTGCTGCAGGTGCTGGGGCTGCAGCAGCATCCCCTCGCTCCAGACCACTTTTGTTCGCCAACTCATCCGCACTCCGTCAAAGGCAAGGGCTGCCCGAAAGAAGCACGGAGTTTCCGGCGCGCAAGGCCGCCGGCAAATCCGCCTAACGGCCTAGGCGGAGGGATTTGGAGCTACCGCGAAGGGACTAGATGCGCGGCCCCTTGTTGCGCGCCCGCTCCCGCACTGCGGGCTGTCAGCCCATCACCGGCCCCTGTTGCTGGTTGGCTTGCGCGGCAGCCTGTGCCTGAGCCTGGGCGCGATCATGCGCGCGCTGCTGGTCGAACTGCTGCACGTCCTGCATGGTCTGCTGCACTGTGCGCAAAGGCTCCGTGGCTTCAAGAGAGGCGTATCGGCCGGGCAACGAGGTCGACCTGAACAGAACTGTTCCGTTGATGCCGTGGACGTCGCCCAGATCGTCGGGCTTCCTGATGTTCGACATGTAGCAGGCCGCCGTCGCCT
>NZ_RWKH01000026.1 GCF_003984625.1 Variovorax sp. DXTD-1
CTAGATGCTCAGTCCCGGCATTTGATGGATCGAATCGATGAGTGGCCGCATTGTGCAATGCAGATTTCCAATTACTGGAAACGTTCGACGCGCAAGCGATCGGATCGTGGCAATCAAACAATCGGGGAGTCAGAAAATTCAGCACCGCAGCGGGCCGGGTGAACTTCTTCACGATCTTCGGTGGCCGTTGTGCAAAGCGATCGGTGCGTCATCCCGATTCGGTCATTTCGCACACAAAGCGCCGACCCAGTAGTGATGGCAACGCATATCATCCCGGCCCCGGCTACCACGGCCGTTCGAACAAATAGAGAGCATCTTGAAAACCGCCATCACTGTTACCGTCTTCGGGATTGCTTTGATCCTGATCTCTGCGCTTCCCTCCACAGCACCCTTGTCGGAACCAATAGACTTCACCGCCTCGTCGACGCAGACGCAGACGCAGACGCAGACGCAGACGCAGACGCAGACGCAGACGCAGACGCAGCCGTAGTTGAACGCCGTTGATTGCGCCTGATGTGCCACATCAAACAATATTGTCGATCAGCGGCAGTTCCATGAAGACCCCTTGTGCTCGTTCACGAGAGGGCGTTACTTCGGCAGCAACCAGTGCGATTGAACACTTCGTGCGAAAAATGGAGGGTTCGGTCGCAAGGAGAAAACCTCTTCTATTTCTATCGGCCGCCGGGCTGTGTGGCGTCTTGAGCGGATGTGCTCAGTTGCATCCTGAAGGGGCGAATGTCCAAGCGCAGGTGGCGTTGGCTGATCAAAATAGCCAGAGTGCTGTGGCAAATGCCGTCGTGCCTTCGGTCCAAGACCCTGAGCCGTGCATTGCCCCTCTGCCTGAAGAGGCGGTGTCGCCTCGGGCCGACGTGCAACGCGCAGTGGAATTGAGAACTGCTCAGCGCGGCATCGCCTCATGGTACGGCAGACCATTCCATGGCCGTCGAACAGCGAGCGGGGAGGTTTTCAACATGAATGAGTTGACGGCCGCACATCGCACGCTTCCATTGGGAAGCTATGCCCGCGTATCGACATCGACCGGCGACCAGAAATCGGTGGTGGTTCGAATCAATGATCGCGGGCCATTCATCCGCAATCGCATCATCGACCTGTCGTATGCGGCGGCCTTGTCGCTCGGTCTTCAGCGCGTTGGCACGATGCAGGTGGAGGTTGTTCGTCTTGGCAAGGTGCGGGCTTTGGACTGAAGTTCCTCAGGACGAGTTTCCAAGTCTCGGACCTTGTGCGTGAGAATGCCGATCCGGGCGTTCGACTCCACCATCAATGAGGCCGCGGCATCGCGCTGTGCCTTCAGGTCCCGGATAGTCTCCTGTGCAGTACGGGATCGCTGCCGTTGCTTCAGAAGGCGTTGACGCTCGGACGGAGCTCTTTCGCCGACTTGGTTCTTCACGTATGCCTGGATGTCCGCAACAAGGACGGGAAACTGGGCCTTCTTGAGCGCGGTAGGGTCGCAGCCGCCTCCTTGGCCACATTGTTCTGACTAACGGGCGGTACCCATCGGGACTAGCTTGTCTGCGTCCACCTTGAGGGTGGACGGTTCTCAACTGTTCGTCAGTCCTCAAGAGGTCCGTATCGCAGGCACTCTGCGCAGTTCAGGCTGCGGCTGTGCCATGACATTCGCTCTGGCGTTCTAGGTCGGCGAGATGCCCAGCGGAAGTACACCCTCTCAGCCACCTCATCCAGATGTGGCTGACGCAGTTCGACCGCGGCGAGCTCAGCAACGAGGAGGTCGAGGCGGCTCTTGTGGCTGGCTACGAAGCGAAGATCGCAGCCTTGGAGCGCAAGGTTGGTGAGCTCCGAAAGACAAGAAATCTCGATGTACAGGATCGATTTCACAACCCGTGCGGTGCCATCTTTAACTCCGTGTTCAGATCGACAGATGGCGACAAGGGCTTCGGCGCCAGACGCCTCACGCTGAAGGCCGAGTCGGGCCGCAGGGTGTCGATCGTGGTGTCGGCGTCGGGCCGCGCCAGGGTCTGCAACCCGGATGTCCGCGGTGAGTACGGAAGCGGCGTGTGCGGCAGCGTCGGCAAATGAGCGGGCGCCGTGGCTTGCCGCGACGCCTCTTGATCAAATGTCCCGCAACAGCTGCCTGAATTCGTCCACGTCCTCGAAGCTGCGGTACACCGAAGCAAAGCGCACGTAGGCCACCTTGTCGAGCTTCTTGAGTTCGCGCATGACGAGCTCGCCGACCTTGGTCGAATCGATTTCGCGCAGGCCGCTGGCCAGCAACTTCTGCTCGATGCGCAGCAGTGCGTTGTCGATCTGCTCGATGCTCACCGGCCGCTTGCGCAACGCCAGCATCATCGACGCACGCACCTTGGTCGAGTCGAAGTCGGCGCGGCTGCCGTCCTTCTTTACGACGACCGGAAAGTTGACGTCCGGCCGCTCGTACGTTGTAAAGCGCTTGTCGCAGGCGCTGCACTGGCGGCGCCTGCGCACGAAATCGGCGTCCTCCGAAACGCGGGTCTCGACGACCTGCGTTTCAAGATGACCGCAAAAGGGGCATTTCATGCGGCCAGGTCTTGCGGACGATCAGCGGTAGACAGGGAAGCGGCTCGTGAGCGCGTGCACCTTGGCGCGCACTGCGTCGATGTTGGCGGCATCGCGCGGGTTCTCGAGCACGTCGGCCACCAGGTTCGCCGTGATGCGGGCCTCTTCGTCCTTGAAGCCGCGCGTCGTCATGGCGGGGGTGCCGATGCGCACGCCGCTGGTCACCATCGGCTTTTCGGGGTCGTTGGGGATCGCGTTCTTGTTGATCGTCATGTGGGCGGCGCCCAGCACGGCTTCGGCTTCCTTGCCGGTAATGCCCTTGGAGCGCAGGTCGACCAGCATCACGTGGCTTTCGGTGCGCCCGCTCACGATGCGCAGGCCGCGCTCGGTGAGGGTGTCGGCCACGACCTGGGCGTTCTTGACCACTTGCTGCTGGTAGGCCTTGAACTCGGGCGTCATGGCTTCCTTGAACGCGACGGCCTTGGCGGCAATCACGTGCATCAGCGGGCCGCCCTGCAGGCCTGGGAAGATCGCGCTGTTGATGGCTTTCTCGTGCTGCGCCTTCATCAGGATGATGCCGCCGCGCGGGCCGCGCAGGCTCTTGTGGGTGGTGGACGTCACCACGTCGGCGTGCGGCACGGGGTTGGGGTACACGCCCGCGGCCACAAGGCCGGCGTAGTGGGCAATGTCGACCATGAAGATCGCGCCCACATCCTTGGCCACCTTGGCGAAGCGCTCGAAATCGATGCGCAGCGAATAGGCCGAGGCGCCGGCGATGATGAGCTTGGGCATGTGCTCGTGCGCCTTGCGCTCCATCGCGTCGTAGTCGATGGCTTCGTTGGCGTCCAGGCCGTAGCTCACCACGTTGAACCACTTGCCGCTCATGTTGAGGGGCATGCCGTGCGTGAGGTGGCCGCCTTCGGCCAGGCTCATGCCCATGATGGTGTCGCCGGGCTTGAGGAAGGCCAGCATCACGGCCTCGTTGGCCGAGGCGCCGCAATGCGGCTGCACGTTGGCGGCGTCGGCGCCGAAGATCTGCTTGATGCGCTCGATGGCCAGCTGCTCGGCCACGTCGACATGCTCGCAACCGCCGTAGTAGCGCTTGCCCGGGTAGCCTTCGGCGTATTTGTTGGTGAGCTGCGAGCCCTGTGCGGCCATGACGGCCGGCGAGGCGTAGTTTTCGCTCGCGATGAGCTCGATGTGGTGTTCCTGGCGCGCGTTTTCGGCCTGGATGGCAGCCCAGATTTCGGGATCGGTCTGTTCGACCAGGATATTGCGTTGGTACATGGCAGTCCTTTGAAGACGAGGTCCTTGTTCTTCAACCAAACAAGGGCTGCCCAGGCGAACGGCTGAACGCCTGAATGGATGCCAGGCGGCACGCTTCCCAGTGGTATTCCACGTCAGCGCGTGGCACCTTTGAGGGTGCTGCGCCTATCGCCAGTCGCGTACGGAACGGAGTGTAGCTCACCCCATGGTTTTGCCCATGGGGCAGGGGCTCAGGAAACCTCGGAAAGCAGTGCGACTTTTTGAGGATCGGCGACCACCGGCTCGGCCGCTTGCTCCGGCTTCGGCGGTACAGCGATGGGGATCGGCTGTGCGCGAACGATGGGCGCAGTCGTGGTCGGTAGGTTTCGGCCGTTCGCCACCTGCAGCAGCCGCTCGTGCTCGGCGAGGACCTTGTTGGCATAGCCGCCGTCGTCGTCGAGATTGGCTGCGCCCACGTAGTAGCGCAGGCCGCCTTCGAGCGAGCCGGCGCGGGCGATGCATTCCTGCAGCACTTTCACGCCGACGCGCATGTTGGTCACGGGGTCGAAAGCGGTGAGCGTGCCGCCGGCGCTTTCATATTTGTCGCCGTGAACGCGGGTCATGACCTGCATGAGGCCCTGCGCGCCGACGTGGCTTTGAGCGAACGGGTTGAAGCTCGACTCGACCGCCATGATGGCCAGGATCAGCGTCGGGTCGAGCTTGGTGCGCTTGCCCAGTTGGTACGCCTCTGCGACGAGCACGCTCAACGGCTCGGCCGCCACGCGGTACTTCTTGCTGAGCCAGTAGGCCACTGCGGCCTGCTGCTTGGGCAGGTCGCCGGGGCTTGCGGCCGTGGTGCGCACAATGGCCGTCGGCTCCAGGTCGGTGGGCTCGGGCGCGGGCTTGCGCGACTGGAGCCAGCCCATGAGCTGCTCTTCGCCGGTCTGGCGCAGATCGGGCCGCGCCACCAGGGCGAGAGCCGCAAACACAATAGCCAGGCCGACCAGTGCAAACCCGTTGTGGGTGATCTCAAAAAAGCCGTCTGCCACATCGGACGCAAAGGTCCTTAGCCCGCGGGCTGTGGCATCAAACGCCTTGTTCATCGCTCTTCCTTTCTATGCGGCACCTGATCGCAGCGCCCGGAGGGCGATGGATAAGGCAGCGGCGCTTGATTGGTACGAATCAGGCTCCGCGCATGGAGGTGTAGGGGGTGAGGGCGCGGCGACCTGATCAAGCCGGGGGAATTCGGCAGCGGGTTCAGGGGCCCCTGCTGGGTCTGGGGCAGGCCAGGGGCAGGCGGATTCTAGCTTGGCCAAATACTCGGTCAAGCATAAGGATCTATTTCTTTATATGATTGCATATTTAAACAAATTCAACTTTTTGATTCGAAGCACAAGGGAAATCCCTTGGGGGCAGGCATTGCAATGCAGGCGTGCGGCGCCTAATCTGAATACGCCTGAGTTCTCAGGCGGTTTTCCGAAATCCGGCAGCCCGAGGTGCAAGTCAAGGGCTCGAACGATGGAGGATCCATGGCGGCAATCTCTTGCTGCCAGCACGGCAGGAACCATTGACTTCCGGTCGCGCGAAACGATGGCATGGGTCTTATGCCCGCCATCAAGCCCGGTAATGAGACTTTCGTCGAATTGCCGGGCTTTCTTGTTTCTGGCTTTGCTTCTCTTTGCGGCACACTCCCGCGATGGATGTAGCTTCGCTCAAACAAAACAAATGGACGCGGCGTGGGATCGTCGCCTTGCTGGTTCTTCTGGCGCTGTGGGCCATCGCGTGGCTCGCTGTTCCGCCCATCGCCAAGAGCCAGATCCAGAAGGTCGCAAGCGAGAAGCTCGGCCGGCAGGTCACCGTGGGCAAGATCGACTTCAAGCCCTGGACCCTCGAACTCGCGCTGAACGATCTGAGCATTGCCACGGCCGACGGCAGCCGGCCGCAGGTGGCCATCAAGCGCATCTATGCCGATGCCGAGCTGCAGTCGCTCTTGCGCCTGGCGCCGGTGATCGATGCGGTGTTGGTCGAGTCGCCTGCCATCCTCCTTACGCATCTTGCCGACGGCAAGTACGACATCGACGACATCGTGGCCAAGCTCGCAGCCGGCCCGCCGCCCGATCCCAAGGCCGAGCCGGCGCGCTTTGCGATCTACAACATATCCATCAAGGACGGCGCGGTCGATTTCGACGACCAGACCGTCAAGCGCAAGCACGAGCTGCGCGACTTCGTGCTCAACGTGCCGTTCCTGAGCAACCTGGCTTCCAAGCGCGACATCAACACCGAGCCCAAGCTTGCCTTCACCCTCAACGGCAGCAAGTTCGACTCGGCAGCGCTCACGACGCCGTTCGCCGAAAGCCGCAAGACCGACGCCCATGTGCAGTTCAAGGGGCTCGACCTGGTGCCCTACCTGGGCTACATACCCGGCGGCTTGCCGGTGAAGCTGCAAGCCGGCAGTCTGGACGCAGACCTGAAGATCGACTTTGCCCAGGCTCCCGCGGCCGGCCTGAAGATCACCGGCACCATCGAAGCCCGCGGCGCCAAGCTGGGCGATGCAAGGGGCCGCGACTTGCTGGCGTTCGAGTCGCTCAAGCTGGCGCTGGCCGACGTGCGGCCGCTGGAATCTGTATTCCACCTGAGCGAAGTCGCGCTCTCCAGTCCGCAGCTTGCGGTCGCCCGCGATGCCAAGGGCCAGCTCAACCTGCTGGCCACCGATCCGGCCACCGGGGCTGCCGAAAAAGTAGCGGCCGCTCCCGCTGCCCCGGCAAGTGCTCCGGCCGGCAAGGCACCTGAAAAACCGAAGCTCAAGGTCCAGGTCGACAAGATCGCGCTCAGCGGCGGGCGCATCGGCTGGCGCGACGAAACCGTCAAGCCTGCAGCGGTGGTCGACCTGAGCGCGCTCGGCCTCGATGTGACCGGCGTGACCTGGCCCATGGAAAAGCCGGCCCAGTTCAACGGCAGCACCGCCGTAGCGGGCGCAACGCTCAAGTTCAAGGGCAACGCCACCGACAAGGCGGCCGACGTACAGACCGAAGTCGAGGCGCTGCCGCTGTCGCTGGCGGCTCCTTACCTGGCGCAAAGCCTGGAGCCCACGCTCGACGGCAAGCTCAGCGGACAGATCGACATCGCCTGGGCCCAGCCTGACCTCAAGTTCAAGGCCCGGCGCCTGGCCGCCGACGGCCTGGCGCTCACCCAGGCGAAGACAGCCCTGGCGAGCGTCGGCCGCTCCGAACTGGTCGACGCCGAGGTCGACATGACGAAGCACACGCTGAACGTGGCCTCGTTCACCGCCACCAATCCGAAAGTACATATAGAACGCGACAGCGAAAAGCGCTGGATGTTCGAGCGCTGGCTCAAGACGCCCACCGGCGGCGCGGTGGCAGAGGCCAAGGTGGCCGCGCCCAAGCCGGCGGGCGCCGGGACCGCGGCGACATCGTCCGCCGCCAACACCAAGCCGTGGGTATTGACCATCGGCACGCTCGCGGTCGGCAACGGCACGCTTTCCTATGCGGACAAGGCCAGCGCAACGCCAGTGGCGGTCGAGATCACGGCGCTCAACCTGAACGCGCAGAAGGTCGCGCCCGAGACCAGCACGGCGTCGCCGCTGCAGATTTCAGGCCGCATCGGCTCGCGGCGGGCCGAGCCGGGGCGCTTCGACTACAAGGGCCACGTGGTGCTGAAGCCGCTTTCGGCCGAAGGCCGGCTCGAAGTGGCATCGTTTCCCGCCCACGCCTTCAAGGCTTACTACGCGGATGCCCTCAATGTGGACATCCGCCGCGCGTTCGCGAGCTATCGCGGCACCGTGCGCTACGCAAGCGCACCGGCCGGCATGACGCTTAAGCTCGCCGGGGACACTGCGCTCGACGACTTCCGCGCCAACAGCATCTCGCTTACGCAGTCGCCCGGTTTCGACCGCAACACCAACCAGCTGCTGAGCTGGAAGACCCTGAGCCTGCGAGGCCTGCAGGTGAGCATGGCGCCCAATGCGGCACCGGCCGTGGACGTGCGCGAAACCACCCTGACCGATTTCTTCGCCCGCGTGATCGTCGACCCCACCGGGCGGCTGAACCTGCTGAACCTGACCAAGAAGGGTGAGGCGGAAGCCAATGCCGCCGCGGCAACCAGTGCCGAGGCAAAGACCCGCAGGAACCTGGGCGGAACCAGCACCACCACGGCGCCCCTGCCGCAGTCCGGCGGGGCCCCGGCGTCGGCCGAAGCCATGGTCGGCGGCAGCCCCGAGCCGGCCAGGCCGGCCTCGGCGCCTGCTGCAACGGCGCAGGCCGGAGCCGACGCCGGGCTCAACCCGGTCATCAATTTCGGCCCCATGAGCCTGATCAACGGGCGGATCGACTTCACCGACCTGTTCGTCAAGCCCAACTACTCGGCCGACCTGAGCGAACTGACCGGCAAGCTCAGTTCCTTCTCGTCGAACCCGCCCAAGGGCGAGAGCGGCCGCCCCGCGCTGGCCGACCTGGAACTGCGCGGCAAGGCGCAGCAGACGGCCGCGCTGGAAATCGCCGGCAAGCTCAATCCGCTGGCCAAGCCGCTCGAGCTCGACATCACGGCCAAGATGCGCGATCTCGACTTGGCGCCGCTCTCGCCCTATTCGGTGCGCTATTCGGGCCATGGCATCGAGCGCGGCAAGATGAGCATGGACGTCAACTACAAGATCGCGGCCGACGGCCAGCTCACGGCCACCAACAAGCTGGTGCTCAACCAGCTGCAGTTCGGCGACGAAGTGCAGGGCGCGCCCAACAGCCTGCCGGTAAAGCTCGCGGTGGCGTTGCTGGCAGACCGCAACGGCGTGATCGACGTCGACCTGCCGCTGCGCGGCTCGCTCAACGATCCGCAGTTCAGCATCGGCCCGCTGATCTTCAAGGCCGTCATCAACCTCATCGTCAAGGCGGCGACGTCGCCGTTCAGCCTGCTGACCGGTGGGCTCGGCGGGGGCAGCGGCGAATCGAGCACCATCACCTTCGAGCCCGGCAGCTCGGTGCTCAGCGCGAGCGCCAAGGAAAGTCTGGACAAGGTCGTCAAGGCCCTGGTGGAGCGCCCGACCCTCCAGATGACGGTGGTCGGCACTTCCAGCCTCGAGCAGGAGCGCGACGCCTACCAGCGCCAGCGCCTGCGCCAGCTGGCCCAGGCCGAGAAGCGGCGTGCGGCCGTGCGCGGCGGCCAGGCGGGCACCGACGTGCCGCCGGTCACCGATGCCGAATACCCCGAGCTCCTGACCGCCGTGTACAAGCGCGCCGACATCACCAAGCCGCGCAACATGGTCGGGCTGGCCAAGGACCTGCCGGTGAAGGAAATGGAAAACCTGCTGATCACGAGCATTCCGGTCGATGAAGAGTCGATGCGGCAGTTGGCCGTGGAGCGCGGCGCCGTGGTACGCGACTACCTCCTGGCGCAAAAGCTCCCGAGCGACCGCCTGTTCCTTGGCGCCGTGAAAACCAAGGCAAGCGGCGCTGACTGGAAACCGGGCGCCGAACTCAACTTGGCCATGAAGTAGGGCAGAAGAGCACTTGGTTTTTTGCGCCGGCCCGCTATATATGTAGGCCGCCGCCCGGGCCTTCCGGCAGCTATTTGGCTGCTGTCCCGGCATGGAATTCAACCGCCCGCCACAACTGGGTGAAAATGTCGATGTGCGCCGGCCTTTGCCGGCGCCTTCGCTTTCTCTCTTCAGACAACGATCTCGCGCAAGTGACCTCTACTTCTTCCAAGCCACACGACCTCCAGGCCCTCGACACGCTCACCGGCGGCGCCTTCACCGCGCCAACCTCGGGCGAGCGCGCCGCGCGCATCCGCGACTGGCTCGCGGGCAACCCCGCGCCCGAGCAGATGCAGGAAGTCTTCAAGGAGCTGAGCGGCCGCGACAAGGGCGCGGCGCGCCTCTTGCGCGAAAAGCTCGACGAACTCAAGCGCGCCAAGGGCCAGGAAGCCATTGCCGCCGAATGGGCGCAAAAGGCCGAGGCGTTGTTGGGTCAGTCCAAGCTCAACATTGCCGACGCGCTCGCCTGGCAGCGCGATGCCGCCAAGGCCGGTGCGCCGCTCTCGCGCGAGCCGCTGGCCGGTTTCAAGGTGCAACTCGCCGAGCGCGTGAAGGGCATCGAAGACCTGCAACACCGCGCCCAGGTGCACCGCGAAGCCGCCGTGCTGCTTGCGCAGCGCTTCGAAGTGCTCTCGACCAAGGGCTGGCAGGACGCCCAGGCCGCCGAAGAATCGCTGCGTGCCGACGTGACCCACTGGCAGCAACAGGCCGCCGACATCACGTCCGATGCCAACTGGACCAGCCTGGACGCCAGGTTTGCCCCGCAGCTCGAATCATCGAAGGCCCAATTGCTGGTCGTGTCCGATGCGTTCCATGCGGCGCTGGCCCAGGCGCAAGCCGCGGCTGCAGACCCCGCGGCACCCCTGCCGCCGGTGCCCGTGTGGGCCGACGAGCTGCGCGCCGCGCGCGGTGAGGTGGTGGCGCCCAAGGCCGCACCCGCCAAGCCGGCTGCACCCAAGGTCGACCCCGCAGTGCGCGCAGCTGCGCAAGATGCCGTGCAAGTGGCCCTGGCCAAGCTCGAGCAGGAAACCGCCGAAGGTCACGGCAAGGCCAGCGCAGGTGCGGCCTCCGCGCTGCGTGCGGTGCTGAAGGAACACGGCAAGCTTGTCGATGCCCCGCTCGAAGCACGCGTGCATGCGGCGCTGGTGGCGGCCGGCGAACTCGAAGGCTGGCAGCGCTGGAGCGCTGACAAGCTGCGCGAAGACCTCGTCGCCAAGGCTGAGGGCCTTCTCAAGCGCCCCGAAGGCCAGGCCCTCGGCGGCCGCAAGATGCAGGAAACGCTGCGTTCGCTGCGCGACCAGTGGAAGCAGGCCGACCAGGGCGGCGTGCCCAACCATGCGCTGTGGAAGCGCTTCGACGAAGCCTGCAACGAGGCCCACAAGGTGGTCGAAGCCTGGCTCGAAAAGGTTCGCGCCGATGCGGCCGAGCACCGCGCCCACCGCGTGGCGCTGATCGAAGAGGTCAAGGCCTGGGCGGCCGAGCACGCCGAGCCTTCCGATCTGAAGGCGCACAACCGCGCACTGCACCAGTTCGCCGACCGCTGGCGCGATGCCGGTCACGTGGGCGAGAAGCTCTTTGCCGAGCTGCAGCCGCAGTGGAACGAAGCATTCGGCGCCGCGCGCGCCCCGTTCGAGACTGCGCAAAAGGCCAGCATCGAACGGCGCCAGGCCATGATCGCCGAGGCCGCCGAGCTTGGTGCCCAGCCCATGCTGCGCATCGACGCCGTCAAGGCGCTACAGCAGCGCTGGCAGGCGGAGGCCCAGAGCGTGCCGCTCGACCGCCGCCACGAACAGAAGCTGTGGGACGCCTTCCGCGCACCCATCGACGAAGCCTTCAATCGCAAGACGGCAGAGCGCGAGAAGTCTGCGACCGCGATGAGCGAACACGACCGCCATGTGCTCGAGGCGTCCAAGGCGCTCGACGCTGCCAACGCCGGCGGCGACGTGCAGAAGATTCGCGCCGCCATCGCCCGGCTCGAAGCCGCGCTGCGCGGCGAGGCGCCCCCGCCGGCACCCGCGCCCTCCAGCGACGGACCTTCGGTGGGCGCTACCGAGGTGGTTGCACCTGGGCAGGCCGCGGCCGAATTTGGCGAGAGCGCCGAGCAGGCCCCCGGCTCGAGCGATGCGGAAGCGTTGCCGGGCACGCGTGCCGAATCGGCACCTGCTGCCAATCCCGATCTGGTGGCCCCTGCCGACGGTGCAGATGCATCGGCGCGAGCCGACAGCGCAGCACACGAAGGCAGCGAGCCTGCTGCGGCCGAAGAAGCCAAGGCCCCGCCCGCACCGCCGAAGCCGGCGCCCAAGCCGGTGGTTGCCGTGCGCGGCGACGACCGCCCCGGCAACAGGAAGGCCGAAACAGCCCCGACAGGCCGTGCAGGCGGCAGGTTCGGTGATCGGCGCGATGGCGCCCGTCCGGGCCCGGGCGGCCCTGGTCGCCCGGGCGAGCGTGGAGCGCCTCGTCCCGACGGCCGTGGCGACCGCGGCGATCGCGGCGCACCGGCCGGACGCTTCGGCGACCGTCCGCCGCGCTTCGAAGACCGAGGTCCGCGGCTCGGCGACGCGGCCTTCCGCGCGCAGCGCGAAGCCCTTGAGCGTGCGGACATGGCGCTGCGCAAGCTGGCGGCCCAGGCCCACGGTGAGGCGCTCACGCAAGTGCTCGGCGCATGGGAGCAGCGAGATGCATCCAAGCTGCCCAGCGTTCAGGAGTTGGGCCGCGCGGTCACGCCCGCGGTGCGCAGCGGCTGGTCTCAGGCCATCGGTTCGGCGCCCAAGGCCGCACCCGATGAAGCCGCCGAAGCACTGCTGCGCCTGGAAATGGCCGCCGAAGTGTCGACGCCCGCCGAGCAGCTAGACGCACGCCGTGCGCTGCAGCTCAAGCTGTTGACGAAGCGCGGCGATCCGCCGCCGGCCCAGACATGGGGCCAGGACGCCGGCAAGGTGCTGGCTGCCGCGCACGATGCGGCCAGCGCGCGACGTTTGCAGAACGCGTTGAAGGCGCTGCTGCGAAAGTAGGCGAGTTCTCCCTCATTAAAAAGGCGCCCGGCAGGGCGCTTTTTCTTTTCTATTCGCTCGACGATCAGGACTGGCTGCTTCCGAAGAATTCGTCGAAAAGCCCAAGCACCGAAGGAAAGTCCCGCGCCAAGAACGAGCGATTCACGAAGTAGGCCTCGCAGGCCACCGCGAAAAATTCGCTGATCGATGTCGCACCATAGTCGTCGAGCCATGGCGGCTCGGCGCCGAAGCGGTCGGCAAGGATCGTCTTCTCGCGAAAGTCTTCATACGCGGGCTGCAGCACCGAGAGCCATGCGGCGCGAGCCTCGCGCGCGCTTTTCTTGCCCGCAAAGCCCGGCGGCAGCGGGGGACAGCCGTCGGCATCGCCTCCGCGCATGTCGATCTTGTGGGCGAACTCGTGGATCACGACGTTGTAGCCGCCGCCCGTGGTGATGCCGCTGGCGAGCACGTCCTGCCAACTCAGCATGACCGGGCCGCGGTCCATGGCCTCGCCGGCCACTACCTCGTCGTATTCGTGCACCACCTGCGCTTCGTCGACGATCTTGCGCCGCGCAACGACTTCGGACGGATGCACCACGATGCCGACGAAATCGTCGTACCAGTCCAGGCCGCCCTTCAGGTTCAGAACCGGAAGCACCGCCTGCGCGGCAATCGCCAGCGCGACCTCGTCGGTGATGACGAAGCCCTGCGTGCCATGGAATTCCTTGTCGCGCAGGAATTCGGCGGTGAGGGTGCGCAGACGTTGTTGTGCGGCGTGAGGCAATTCGCCCAGAAAGGCATAGCGCTCGAGCGCTGCCTGCCAGGCAGCCTCCGGAATCGGGGGCAGGGCGCGCAACCGGCGCAGCCACTTGAACATTGCGGTGGTTAGCGCAGATCGACGCGTTGCGCGCCGGCGGGCGAAAGGCACAGCAACTGCGCGCGCGGCGGATGGGCGGCCACGTCCCAGTCGCTCAGCACCATGCGCTGGAGGCCGTCGCCCAGGTCGTGGTCGGCGGGCCGGTGCGTGTGGCCGTGCACCAGCGTGCGTGCGCGCGCCTGCTCAAGCCATTGGCGTGCGGCACCGCCATCCACATCGGCCCAGAGCGCCGCCGGGTTGTGCTTGCGGTCTTCGCTTTGCGTACGCATCGATCGTGCGAGCGCCCGGCGCTCGGCCAGCGGCCTGGCCAGGAACGCAGCCTGCCATTCGGGCGTGCGCACCTGGGCGCGAAACTTGAGGTAGTCGGTGTCTTCCAGGCAAAGAATGTCGCCGTGGCTCAGCAGCCAGCGTTCGCCGTGCAGCACCAGCACCGTGGGATCGTCCAGCAGCGTGAAGCCGCATTGGGCCGCCAGCGCCGGGCCCACGAGGAAGTCGCGGTTGCCGTGCATGAAGTACACCGGCAGCCGTTCGGCCGTGCGGCGCAGCAGCTCGGCGCACTGCGCCTCGAAGCCGGGCGGGGCGGCGGCATCGTCGCCCACCCACACTTCGAGCAGGTCGCCGAGGATGATCAGCGCATCGGTCGGCGTGGTCTGCAAATAGCCCCGCCAGGCCTCGAAGGTGGCGGGCTCGCCGGCCTGCAGATGCAGGTCGGAAATGAGGTCGACGGTGCGCCACGTGGGCGGGGCGAGCAGCTCCTTGAAAGCCGGATTTGCCGCCATGCCGCTGTCGCGCTCCTGCCTGCTCTTGCCGGTCGTTACTCGGAGACGACGACAGCCTTCTCGATCACGACGTCTTCGAGCGGCACGTCGTCGTGGAAGCCCTTGCGGCCGGTTTTCACGGCCTTGATCTGGTCCACCACGTCGGTGCCGCCGGTGACCTTGCCGAACACCGCGTAGCCCCAGCCTTGGGCCGAGGGAGCGGTGTGGTTCAGGAAGCCGTTGTCGGCCACGTTGATGAAGAACTGGGCGGTGGCCGAGTGCGGGGCGCTCGTGCGGGCCATGGCCACGGTGTAGTTGTCGTTCTTGAGGCCGTTGTTGGCTTCGTTCTCGATTTCGGCGCCGGTGGGCTTTTGCTTCATGCCGGGCTCGAAGCCGCCGCCTTGCACCATGAAGCCCGGAATCACGCGATGGAACACCGTGTTGTCGTAGTGACCGTTCTTCACATAGCTGACGAAATTTTCGGCCGACTTGGGGGCCTTGGCGCTGTCGAGCTCGAGCGTGATCACGCCGTAGTTCTTGATGTGCAGTTCGACTTTGGGGTTGCTCATGAGGGAGTCCTTCTTTCGGATGTGTTCGAGAAATTACTTCGCCAGTGTGGCGGACTTGATGATGATGGGCTCGAGCGGCACGTTCTGCATGCCGCCCTTGTTACCGGTTTGAACAGCGCGGATCTTGTCGACCACGTCGGTGCCGGCCACGACGCGGCCGAACACGGTGTAGCCATAGCCGTCCGGGTTGGGCGCGTTGAGCGAGTCGTTGTTCTTCACATTGATGAAGAACTGCGAGGTGGCGGAATTCGGGTTGCCGGTGCGCGCCATGGCAATGGTGTACCTGTCGTTCTTCAGTCCATTGTTGGCTTCGAGGGCAATGGGCGGACGCGTGGGTTTTTGTTGCATCTCGGCCGTGAAGCCGCCGCCCTGGATCATGAAGCCGTCGATCACGCGGTGGAACACGGTGCCGTCGTAGTGCTTGTCGCTGACGTACTGCAGAAAGTTTTCGACGGTCTTGGGTGCCTTGGCCTGGTCGAGCTCGACCAGGATGTCGCCGGCCGAGGTCGCGAGCTTCACGCGAGGCCCGGGCTGCTGGGCATGCACGGCACCGGCAAAGGCGAGGGCGGCGGCCAGCGCGAAGGCACCGCGGCGGCTGAATCGCGTGGACGGGAAATTGAACAAGGCTTGGATCGTCAAGGAAAGCTCCGTGTGCGAATGATGTGGGGTGCGGGCCGAGCAACGCAAGCTGCCGCGGCCAGGGTGGGCGTGCGGCCGGTTACTTGCTCGGGCGGCCGACCGGCTTGCGAACTTCCGCCGGGGGCGGCGGCAGCGTTGCGGCTTGCGCCTCGGACTTCGGGTTGAAGATCTGGCGGATCAGCGAGAGCTTGGGCGCGACGCTGGCGTTGGTGCTGGCGAATTGCTGCGCCCGCACATACTCCTGGGCAGCCAGGCGCGCATACACGTCGCCGAGATTTTCATGCGCGGTGGCGTAGTTGGGGTTAAGCCTGAGCGCTTGTTCCAGCGCGGCGCGCGCCTGGTCGAACTTACTCTGCGCCGCATACAGCGCGGCCAGGTTGTTGTAGGGCTCGGGCAGTTCCGGGAAGTCCTGCGTCAGCTGCGTGAACGCCGCGATGGCCTCGTTCTGCTTCTTCTGCTCGGTGAGGATCACGCCCCGCAGAAAGCGCATCTGCGGATCGCGCGGCTTGCCGGCAATGTAGGCATCGGCCTTGGCGAGTGCCTCGTTCGACTTGCCCTGGCGCAGCAGCGTGTTGACGTCGTCGTAGTCGTTGGCGTACGCGGCGGAACCCCACAGGCTGAAGAGCAGTGCAAAGGCGATGGAGAGTTTGGAGAACGCGACGTGCTTCATGAAGCCTCGGCAAGATTGGGAAGTGCGGGCCTCGAAAACACCCGGAATGTACACGGCAGCAGCCGTTTATACTGCGATGCATTGTAGCCGAGGGGCCATGTCCAACCCCTCGCGGCCACTGTCCCCGTCACCCCTGAAATTCAACGTCGTTCGCCCGTGCCGCACGTGCGCGAAGCGACGCTTTCCGAGCCTCATGAGTCTGCGCATCTACAACACGCTTTCGCGTGAACTGGAGGAGTTCTCCCCATTGCAACCGGGCCGGGTGCGCATGTACGTGTGCGGCATGACGGTCTATGACCTGTGCCACATCGGCCATGCCCGCATGATGATGGCCTTCGACGTGGTGCAGCGCTGGTTGCGAGCGAGCGACTACGCGGTGACCTACGTGCGAAACATCACCGATATCGATGACAAGATCATTGCCCGCGCGGTGCAGCGTGGCATCACGATTCGCCAACTGACCGATGAAGTCATTGCCGCCATGCATGAAGACATCGGCGCGCTTGGCATCGAGCCTCCCACGCTGGAGCCACGCGCGACTGAGTACGTTCCGCAAATGCTCGGCATCATCGAGGCGCTGGAGCGCAAGGGGCTGGCCTATCGCTCTCCCGATGGCGACGTGAACTACGCGGTGCGCAAGTTTCCCGGCTACGGAAAGCTGTCCGGAAAGTCGCTCGACGAGTTGCATGCCGGCGAACGCGTTGCGGTGCTTGAGGGCAAGCAGGACCCCCTCGACTTCGTGCTCTGGAAGGCCGCCAAGCCATCCGAGCCCGACGATGCCAAGTGGGACAGCCCCTTCGGCACCGGCCGTCCGGGTTGGCATATCGAATGCTCTGCTATGAGTTGCGCCACGCTTGGTGAAACCTTCGACATCCACGGTGGCGGGGCGGACCTTCAGTTTCCACACCACGAGAATGAAATTGCGCAAAGCGAGGGCGCCCACGGCAAGCCGCTGTCCCGCTTCTGGGTGCACAACGGCTTCGTGCGCGTGGACAACGAAAAAATGTCCAAGAGCCTGGGCAACTTCTTCACCATCCGCGAGGTGCTCCAGAAGTACGACGCCGAAAGCCTGCGCTTCTTCCTCGTTCGCACGCACTATCGCAGCGCGCTCAACTACAGCGATGCGCATCTGACCGACGCCCGCAACTCGCTCAAACGCCTTTACACGGCGCTGGACCTGGTGACGCCCGCGCCGGTCGCGCTTGACTGGACGAATCCGCACGCGGCTGCTTTCAAGGCTGCGATGGATGAAGACTTCGGCACGCCCGGCGCCATTGCAATCCTGTTTGAGCTGGCCACGGGAGTCCACCGTACGCAGTCCGCGGAAACCGCCGGCCTTCTCAAGCTGCTCGGCGGTACGCTGGGGCTGCTCCAGGGTGATCCCAAGGCGTTCCTGCAAGCAGGCAGCAGTCTCGACGATGCCGCAATCCAGGTGCTGATTGCGCAGCGCGCAGCCGCCAAGGCCGCAAAGAACTTTGCCGAGGCTGACCGCATCCGCAACGACCTTCTGGCGCAGGGCATCGTGCTCAAGGATTCGCCCACCGGCACGACCTGGGCCGCAGCGCAGTGAACGGAACCACCAACCCCATGCCTGCTTCGAAAAATCCGGCGGTCCAGATCTACACGCCCGATTATTGGGAAGAGGCCTGCAAGCACCTCGCCAAGAAAGACCGCGTGATGAAGCGGTTGATTCCGAAGTTCGGCGATGCCTGCCTCGAGTCGCGCGGCGATGCGTTCACCACGCTCGCGCGAAGCATCGTGGGCCAGCAGATTTCGGTGAAAGCCGCGCAAACGGTGTGGGACAAGTTCGCGGTGCTTCCGCGCAAGCTGACCCCGGCCAACGTGCTGAAGCTCAAGGTCGACGATATGCGCGCGGCAGGGCTGTCGGCGCGCAAGGTCGAATACCTGGTTGACCTGGCCATTCACTTCGATTCCGGCGCGGTGCACGTCGACGCCTGGAAGGACATGTCGGACGAGCTCATCATCGAAGAGCTCGTGGCCATTCGCGGCATCGGCCGCTGGACGGCTGAAATGTTCCTCATCTTTCACCTGATGCGGCCCAATGTGCTGCCTGTGGACGACCTGGGCCTGCTCAACGGCATTAGCGTGAACTATTTTTCGGGCGATCCAGTGAGCCGCAGTGATGCCCGCGACGTCGCCGTGGCCTGGGCGCCATTTTGCAGTGTGGCAACTTGGTATATTTGGCGCTCGCTCGACCCGGTACCGGTCGCATACTGAACAACAGGAGAAGACGTTGGCGAAACGAACCTTCCTCGACTTCGAGCAGCCCATTGCTGAACTCGAATCCAAGATCGAAGAACTGCGCTATGTACAGACCGAATCGGCGGTCGACATCTCGGAGGAAATCGACCAGCTGGGAAAGAAAAGCCAGCAACTCACCAAAGACATCTACAGCGACCTGACGCCCTGGCAGATCACCAAGATCGCGCGGCATCCGGAGCGCCCCTACACGCTCGACTACGTCAACGAAATCTTCACCGACTTCGTCGAACTGCACGGCGACCGGCATTTCTCGGACGACCTTTCGATCGTCGGCGGGCTCGCGCGCTTCAATGGCACGCCTTGCATGGTGCTGGGCCACCAGAAGGGGCGCGACACCAAAGAGCGCACCGCGCGCAACTTCGGCATGAGCAAGCCCGAGGGCTACCGCAAGGCATTGCGGCTCATGAAGACGGCCGAGAAATTCAAGCTGCCGGTCTTCACCTTCGTCGATACGCCCGGCGCCTATCCCGGCATCGATGCCGAGGAGCGCGGCCAGTCCGAAGCCATCGGCCGCAACATCTATGAAATGGCGCAGCTCGAAGTGCCGATCATCGTCACCATCATCGGTGAAGGCGGCTCCGGCGGCGCACTCGCGATCTCGGTGGGCGACCAGCTCCTGATGTTGCAGTACTCCATCTACTCGGTCATCAGCCCCGAAGGCTGCGCTTCCATTCTCTGGAAGACCAGCGACAAGGCGCAGGAAGCGGCCGATGCCCTCGGCATTACCGCGCACCGACTGAAGGCCCTGGGCCTGGTCGACAAGATCGTGAACGAGCCGGTCGGCGGCGCGCACCGCGACCACCGCCAGATGGCTGCTTTTCTGAAGCGCGCGCTCAACGACGCCTTCCGCCAGGTCAGCGACCTGAAGCCGAAAGAGCTGCTCGACCGCCGCTACGAACGCCTGCAAAGCTACGGGCGCTTCAACGACACCAAGGCCGACACCGGCAGATAAGCAAGCGCCCCATGAACGAAGCCTTCGAACGCGCGATGGCCGCGTTCGAGCCGGCGCATCTGCCGCTGGCGGTGGGTTTCAGCGGCGGGGCGGATTCCACGGCCTTGCTGGCCGCTTGCGCGTCGGCATGGCCGGGGCAGGTGGCGGCCTTTCACGTACACCACGGGCTGCAAGCCGCGGCCGACGACTTCGAGCGGCATTGCGCCGAGGTGTGCGAGCGGCTGGGCGTGCCGCTGGTGGTGCACCGTGTCGATGCCCGGCATGCGCAGGGCGACAGTCCTGAAGATGCCGCACGGCGTGCGCGCTACGAGGCCTTTGCTGCGATGGCGCGCTCGGGCGAACCGGTTGGCGCTATCAAATCGATAGTTCTCGGGCACCACGCAGACGACCAGGTCGAGACACTGCTGCTCGCCTTGTCCAGGGGTGCGGGGCTGCCCGGCCTTGCGGCCATGCCGGCCCGTGCGCAGCGCCATGGCCTCGACATCTACCGGCCGTTGCTCGCCGTGCCCGGTGCCGATATTCGTTCTTGGCTGAAAGGCCTCGACTTGCCCTGGATCGAGGATCCGACCAACCAGGATGAGCGCTACACCCGCAATCGCATCCGCGCCGTGCTGTTGCCGGCGCTGGCGCAGGCTTTTCCGCAATTCCGCTCCACCTTCACCCGCAGCATCGGCCATGCCGCGCAGGCGCAGGAATTGCTGGGTGAACTGGCGGCGCAAGACTTGGCCACGGTGGGCAATCCGCCGCGCATTGCGGCACTGCAGGCATTTTCGAAAGCGCGCCAAGCCAACGTGCTGCGGCACTGGCTGATGCAGGCGCACGGCTGCGCCCCCAGCACGGCGCAACTCGGCCAGTTGCTGAGCCAGTTGCAAGCCTGCACCACGCGCGGCCATCGCATCCACCTCAAGGTGGCCAACGGTTTCGTCGAGCGGCGGGGCGATTTTCTGCATTGGTACAATTCCAGGCCCTCGCCCAAGGCTTCGCGCTGACGGCTTGCAGGGCGCCGCGTTGGCACTTGGGAGTGCAGCGGCCCTTTCTTTTTCTCTGAATTCACCCATGGCATTGATCGTTCACAAATACGGCGGTACGTCGATGGGCTCGACCGAGCGCATCAAGAATGTCGCCAAGCGCGTTGCCAAGTGGGCGCGCGCCGGCCACCAGATGATTGTGGTCCCGAGTGCCATGAGCGGCGAAACCAATCGCCTGCTCGGCCTGGCCAAGGAGCTGGCCCCGAGCAAACCCGGCGACGCCCACGGGCGCGAACTCGACATGCTCGCCTCGACCGGCGAACAGGCTTCGTCCGCGCTGCTGGCCATTGCACTGCAGGCCGAAGGCATGGAAGCCGTGAGCTACGCGGGCTGGCAGGTGTCGGTGCGCACCGATAACTCGTACACCAAGGCCCGCATCGAGAGCATCGACGACGAACGCGTGCGCGCCGACCTTGACGCCGGCAAGGTGGTCGTCATCACCGGCTTTCAGGGCGTGGACGACAGCGGCAACATCACCACGCTGGGCCGCGGCGGCAGCGACACATCAGCCGTGGCCATTGCGGCCGCCATGAAGGCCCACGAGTGCCTGATCTACACCGACGTGGACGGCGTCTACACCACCGACCCGCGCGTGGAGCCCGATGCGCGCCGCCTCTCGACCGTGAGCTTCGAAGAGATGCTCGAAATGGCGAGCCTGGGCTCCAAGGTGCTGCAGATCCGCTCGGTGGAATTCGCCGGCAAATACAAGGTGCCCCTGCGCGTGCTTTCGAGCTTCACGTCGTGGGACATCGACATCAATGAAGAGGCCAAGTCCGGCACGCTGATCACTTTCGAGGAAGACGAAAACATGGAACAAGCCGTCGTATCCGGCATCGCTTTCAACCGCGACGAAGCCAAGATCTCGGTGCTCGGCGTGCCCGACAAGCCGGGCATCGCGTATCACATCCTCGGTGCCGTGGCGGACGCCAACATCGAAGTCGACGTGATCATCCAGAACCTCAGCAAGGACGGTCGCACCGACTTCAGCTTTACCGTGCACCGCAACGAGTATGCGAAGACGGTCGACCTGCTGCAGTCGAAGGTCATGCCCTCGCTGGGCGCGACCGAGATCGTGGGCGACACCAAGATCTGCAAGGTCAGCATCGTCGGCATCGGCATGCGTAGCCACGTGGGCGTCGCCAGCAAGATGTTCCGCGTGCTGAGCGAAGAAGGCATCAACATCCAGATGATTTCGACCAGCGAGATCAAGACCTCGGTCGTCATCGACGAAAAATATATGGAATTGGCCGTGCGCGCGTTGCACAAAGCCTTCGATCTGGACCAACCTGCCGCCTGACAGTGGCATAATCTCGGCTTCTTTCAGGAACTGTGACCGAGTGGCCGAAGGTGCTCCCCTGCTAAGGGAGTATGGGGTGTAGAGCCTCATCGAGGGTTCGAATCCCTCCGGTTCCGCCAAGCTGATGAAGCCCTGTTGATCTTCGGATTGACAGGGCTTTTTCTTTGGCCATGCACCCGAAGCATTTCGGGGGGGGGGGCGGGCATGCTGCATCCACTGTCGATCGTGACAAATTTCACATCCATTGATGCATAGCCCGTCAATTGTAAATTTTGGTCCTGCCGTATGACCTTCAGCACCTGATGCGACGGACCCTGCGGACCTAAGATCGGCCGCACCCAGCGATTCACCGCCTGGCTTGCGAACGCCGAATCTATGAACGCTATCAAGTCCACATCCCCACCCGAACCCGAGGCGCAGAGCACCGCTCTGCCTCGCGGGATCCTGGTGGTGGACGATCACGACCTTGTGCGCCTGGGCGTACGTGCGCTGGTGCAGGCGCAGCCCACATCGGCGGGCAGGGCCATCGAAGTCTTCGAGGCCGCCAACCTGTCGGACGCCCTGGCGCTCTATGGCCGCGTGCAGCATGACATCGGCCTGGTGCTGCTCGATCTGGCCCTGCCCGACACCCAAGGCCTGAGCGGCCTGGCGGACTTCCGTGCCCGTTACCCCTTCGCACGAATCGTGGTGCTCTCCGGTATCAGCCACGCATCCGCGGCGAAAGATGCATTGGCCCTGGGCGCCAGCGCCTTTCTGCCCAAGTCGGCCGATCTGAAGGAGGTGGTGAGCTTCATCCGCGCCTGCGGATTGCTGGGTGGCGATGCCGTGGACAGACTGCCTTCCGGGCCCAAGGCGGCACCCGGCAGCTTCGTACGGCATGCCTACGCCAACGCCTGGCAGCAACTCACGCCCCGCCAGATGCAGATCCTGGATTGGATGCTGGAGGGAAGGGCCACCAAGGAGATTGCGCAGCTCGCGCACCTCAGCGAAGGCACCGTCAAAAACTACGTCTCGATCATCCTGCTGAGATTCGGCATGCGTTCGCGCGTCCAGTTGATCAGCCGGCTGTGCCGGCCGGAGCCTGAGTGAACCGTCCTGTTGCAGGCACTCATTTCGAGCAGCTTGTGCTGCGTGAGCGCGTGGCCTCGGTCTATTCGACCTATACCGCATCGGTGCTGGCGCACATCTGCTTCGTCTTGCTGCTCGGAGCCGTCATGTACACGCAGTTGCACCATCCGCGTGTGGTGCTGTGGGTGGGCATGCTGCTGCTCTTCGACGCCTGGACACTCTTCACGCCGCGCTGGCATCCTGCCGTGCCTGCGTCGGACAGCCTGTACTGGGCGCGCAAGATCGCCCGTATCCTGACTTTCGTCGGCCTGATTGCAGCGGCCGGCCCCTGGCTTTTCTTTCCTTTTCACAACACCACGGTGACGTCCTTGCTGATGGTCCTGGCCGCAGGCAGTTGCGCCAGGGTTGCGCAGTCGTGCTGGGCGCTCAAGCCGGCGCTGCTTGGGTACTGCGTCCCCGTGATGACGAGCATGATCGCCGCGCTGGCCTGGCAGGGCCCCAACCTGCCGCTGCTCCTTGGCACCATCGGGACGATCTACCTGCTGCTCATGATGCGCGTCGGCCTGCAGGAGCACAAGCTGCTGAGCGATGCCCTGGCGCTGCGTTTCGAGAACGAAGCCCTGACAGCCAAGCTGGACGAGCAAGTCACCGTCATCGAGCGTGCCAGCGCCGAAAAAACCCGCTTCCTGGCCAGCGCCAGCCACGACCTGCGCCAGCCGCTGCATGCGATTGCGTTGTTCGGCGCTGCACTGGAGAACGAACTGCGCGACCGCCCCGAGAGCGAGAACGCCGAACGCCTGATGCGCGCCGTCCATGCATTGGGCGTCTCGCTGGACGCCATGCTCGACATCTCCCGGCTGGACGCCGCCGTGATCACCCCTGAACCACAACCCGTCCAACTCGACGAGTTGTTCCTCTCGCTCAACCTCCTGTTCTCTGCACAGGCCGAGCAGAAAGCGCTGGAACTGCGCATGCGCGCGAGCGGCTTGTGGGTGCGCAGCGACCCGCAACTGCTGATCCGCATGCTGTCCAACCTTATCGACAACGCCTTGAAATACACCCCCAAGGGGCGCGTCACGGTGACGGCGCGTGCGCGCGGCGAGGCCGTGTGGATCGACGTGCGAGACACCGGCATCGGCATCGAGCCCGAACAACTGGAGCGCATCTTCGGTGAGTTCTACCAGGTCGGCAACGCCGGGCGCGATCGCGCCCAGGGCCTGGGCCTCGGCCTCTCGATCGTGCAACGGTTGTCGCGGCTGCTCGATCACCCCGTGCAGGTGCGCTCGCGCCATGGTCGTGGCGCCTGCTTCCGGCTTGTGCTGCCGGCCATCGCGGCGGCGTCCGGCTCACCGGGCGACTTTGCACCATTATCGAATGCCGGGTCGCCCGAGCGGCCGCGCGCTGCGGTTCCAGCGCTGTCCGGACGCATCCTGCTGATCGACGACGATGCGGAAATCCGCAGCGCCATGACAGCCCTGATGCGCTCTTGCGCGATGGAAGTGCAGGCCGTCGCCGACGAGTCCGAAGCCGCCAGGGCCTTGCAGCAGGCCGGCGAACAAGGCCAGCCCTTTGTGCTGTTGATCTGCGACTACCGCCTGTCCGAGGGGGCGGATGGTCTCGAGGTGGGTCTGCGCTTGCGCCAGCGCTTCAACATCGACATTCCCTTGCTGCTGGTGACGGGCGAGACCTCGCCTGAACGTTTGCAGCGTGTGCGCGCCGCCGCCGTGCCTGTTCTCTTCAAGCCCGTGGATGCCACCACGCTGCTCCAAACCGTGACGGAACTCACGGCTGCAAGAGCCACCCCCGCTGTTTCGTAAACGTTCGAGCCCGGGCTGTGACCTTCGGCACATGGTGAGCCGAGGCCATGAAACCTAACCTTCCTGCATGGCTGATGCGTGGTCTTCGCGCATGGATATGCAAAGGAAAAAGGTTAGAACATGAAGTCTGGACTGTGCGTGGTGGGTATCGCTGTTGCCTTGACGGCTTGCGGCGGGGGAGGTGGCGGAGGCGGTAGTTTCGGCGGGTTCCCGGTGGTCGATGCCGGAACAACCCCGGCCCCTGCGCCGGCTCCTTCGCCGGCACCTGCGCCTGCGCCCGTTCCCTCGCCAGCTCCCGCTCCGGCCCCTGTCCCGGTGGTGCGCGCGATGATGTACGAACATCAGGCAAGCACCACCGGCGCCACCGCCGCCAAGTTCCTCGCACTGCTCAATGCCGAAGGCGCCAAGGGCTATCGCTACGTCAGCGACCTCGCCTATTCCACCGAGAACAACGTCACCAAGTCGCTTCTGATCAAGGACGCTGAAACCACCTACACCTACGAACTGCTGGAGGCAACGCCTGCCTCCGAGGCCGACTTCGTGCAGCAGGCCAATGCCCGAGGAGCCCGAGGATTCCAGTACATCGGCATCTACGCCCAGGGGCTCCTCTATCGCAAGAACAACTCGTCAGGGGCAACCTACAGCTACCTCACGAAGCCCAACCAGTTCCCCCGCACCAAGACGCGCGACTACTTTCTCGCGCAAGCCAACGAGCAGGGCGCCGACGGCTACCGCTACGTGCAGGAGTACCTGTTCGACAGCAGCGGCAACACCTCCGCCCTCTATGAGAAAAGCGCGCCCGGCGCCATCTACAGCTACGAAGTACCTGCTGGCACTCCGACCACGGGCGATGCATTCCTGGCCGAACTCAACGCCCAGGGCACGAAAGGTTTTCGGCTCCTGGAACCCTATTTGTTCGACGCCAGTTTTTCGACAGGCAACCACATCTACGTGAAGGACGCATCGCAGTCCACCACCTTCAGCTACCTGTTGCGCGACTACCTGCTACCCAGCGCCGAGATGCTCGCCCAGGCCAATGAAGAAGGTGCCAAAGGCAACGGGCTGCTCTTCGTAGTGCCGATCATGATTCCCGGCAAGAACATCTACTACACCCCTGCCAATTGCAGCGGTCCGTTGTGCGATGTGCACGCCCCGTTCATCAACTAGGCATTTGCTGGGGCGGCCAGTTGCTTTAATTTCGGTGGCCGCCGTTCATAAGTAAATTGATTTCGATAGTTTTTGGTATTTATGATTTTTTTAAAAGGAATGAGAGTATGAAAAAGATAGTGATTGGAGGAGTGATCTTTGTCGCTGCATTGTTGAGTGGGTGTGGCACTCTGGGCGGTAATACAGCGGTTGCCAATGCAACAACTCAGTCTTTAGAGCAACAGCTAAAAAAAGGCGTGACTACAACGGATGATGTTAAGCGCATATTTGGTTCTCCAAATAGCGTTCAAAATTATGCTGATGGGACGGAGTATTGGATCTACGATAGTGGAAGAAACAATCAAACAAGTGCCATTTTCAGCATGATTCCAGGCAGCAGTACCGTCGGTCGAGCAGAGGATATTGCTGGCACCAAATCAAAAAGTATGAGTATCTTCTTTGACTCTCGGAAGCGAGTGGTTCGCCACACATTAACGACGCGTTAACTAAAACGTTCGCGAAGCATCACGGTGAAGACGGGGTCTACCCTCTACCAGTTTCAGTAACCCGCTGTGCAATCTGCACGTCCCCTTTATCAACTAAGCATTTAATGCACTGGCCAGTTGTGCCAATTGCGATGATTGTGCGTAAAAAAGGCCAAGGTGTGCTGCACGCATCTTGGCCCGAACGCTTCAAATCATCAATAAAAAAATGAAAACACATTTCCTCCTTTCATCTCTGCTCGTCGGCGCCTTGAGCTTGACTGGTTGCATACATGCGGGCAGCCCCATTGGGGTGAATTTTCAGAATGGAAAGACGTATGAGCAGCTGGTCGCCGCCATGGGAAGAAATCCGACCAAGATCTATACCAACAAGGCTGGTAACAAGGTCGCGTCGTTTTTCTATTGTCGAAATTGGGAAGTATCGGGAACCTACGGCGGCGGTTATTTCACGCCGCCGTATGCAGAGGCTCGCATGTCGGAAAGCAGGTTCGAATTCAAGTCGGGGGTCGTCATCGATGCAAAACGCTTGGTGGGTGATCCAGTGAGAGGCTCGCCCAATACAGATCAATGCGGGCATTTCGACCACATCGATACGCAAGAATGATGTTGGAAGCAGGTGAGAGAAGACGGACAATTTCCTGCGCAAGAAATTATCAATGAAGATCCACAATTATCCGTATCGCCCGAAGCCGTTGCTCATGGCTTTTTCGGCTCTGCTATTTGGTCTTGCGGCGTACGGCCTGTGGGAGGCAGCCCAAACCAATGATCGCGGGCTTGTCATCAATAGGGTGTTTCGTTTTTCTTCTGGAGAAGCAACGATCATCTACTGGTGCCTGGCGGCGCTCGTTGCGGCACTCGCTGGCTCGGCAATCGCAGCGCTCCTGCGGGGCCAATTTTTCCCCCAGCGCGTCACGCTGACGGAAAATGAGCTTGTGGCGCCCCGTTCGGCGTTCTCCAAGGAGCCCACTCTTTTGAGGCTCTTCGACATCCAGCACATGTCCATCTGGGTGCTCCGGAAGAAGCGCTCCCTCAAGATCGTCCACTTCCAGGGGGAACTCGCCATTCATGAGTCATGGCTCCCCAGCGCGGCTGATTTCGATGAGCTATGTCACGAAATAGAAATTCGTCACTCCGAGATTGTGATTGCAACTCGCCAGAGGATGCAGGCCGAAGCCGCTAGACGCGAATCAGGTGTCCTGCAGTGAGGCGCTATCTTCTTGTTGCAGCAGCAATACTGAGTGCACTGACGACGAGCGCTGCAGCCGAATCAATTCCTGCGGAGCTTGTTGGTGTCTGGGCCAACGATGGTGCGGTCTTGAAGGGTTCACTCTTGTTCGAGGGACAAGCGCTTTACTTGGGCGCAGATGGGATTGGCGCATTGGTTGGCGGCCCGCCGCCAATCGGGATGAAGATACAAGCCGTGTTCGACACGGCCACAAACAGAATCAATTTCGATCTCATCGAGAACGAAAAAGTAATTGGCCATGGGCGTGCCATCTATGACCCTAATCGGAAGACCATTGGCTCCGGCGACGGCAGAAATGGGCTGTTATGGCGTCGCTCTAGAGAATTGACCAGGGAGATAAAAAATTCCCTGGGGCTTCATTGAAAGCCCAACGCTGAAAGCGTAGGGATTTTGGCCGCCTTCTCTCGCTGTCTATTTTTTCGAAAGTAGAGCGCGCCGCTCAAATTCGATTTAAACCACAAGATCCATCGAGACACAAAATCCAAATGAAATCCGCCCTGCCTCAGGAGCCGGCTCCTTCCATCGAGTCGCCCGCATCGCGACCCATTCCCGTCTGGCTGGGCCGCTACGCAGCTTGGGGAATGCCACTTGCCTACATCTTGATTGTCGCTCTCGCTGCGATCGGATTGAAGGTGCCTGCAATTGCGTTCAAGGTCTTCCTTGGAGGCGGAGCGTTCTGGCAACTGCGCGTGCTCCTGAAAAAGGAACCAGGGAATCGATATTTTTTGATTGCACGCAAGGTCGTTGGCATCCAACTGGGACTGATGCTCTGTGTCGAAGTTCTGAGCGGGGTTGCGGTTTTTGCGTTGCCATCGGCGATGTGGCCGATGGCGGGCGGGGCTTCGGTATTTGTGGGCTTCATCCTCCACATTCTGGTCGCCATCTGGGGCTCGTTCCGGTTGAGAGCCGTGGGCTGATGATCGTTTGCCTTGCCCCTGTTGCCCTCTGAAATCGCGAGGTAACTCCATGCCCCGGGTACGACGCATTGTTTTGACGCTTGCTTGGTTGCTTTGCTTGCCAGGCCTCTTTGGCTACTTCATGCTTTCGTTCGGTGCGCTGGCTACCCTTGGCGAGGGAGGGGAGATCGACGCGAAAGACATTCCTGTACACATCCTTGTCTACGCATCGTTCGTTTGCGGTTGGGTTGGATGGGGATGTTTGCTGGAAATGAGTGCGGCATAGGTGACTGATCGGCGACTACCACGTGCTTGGCCCATCGTCGGAACGGTTGCCGCTTTGATCGGCCTCTTGCCGCTGGTTCAGGGACTCCCCCTGCCAGCCGTTCTCGTGTCGCCGGGCATCCTGCTGGCAAGCTACCTGAGTTATTGGCATGTCCGCAAGCCAAACCGCCTTGCACCCCCTCCCTCACGCGACTAGCCGTTCCACCGAGAGGTCGAGGCATCTTTCTCGATGCCCGCGATGCCGTCGGTTGTCGCAGGTGTCAAGCACCAGTGTGTTCTTGTTGCAGGAGTGTTGAGATGCGATCCACTGCCGCGAATGTTTGCCGGCTTCTGGCCGTTGTCCTCTACCTGTCCTCGCTCGTACTGACGCCGTATCACACGAGGGAGCCGGAAATGGAAATGCGGGGGATTCTTGTACTGCTTGTGGGGTGGGCTGTGATTCCCGATACACACGTCTGTGCCTGGATCGCCAATCCGATGGCCATCTTCTGCTTTGTCTGGATGAAAAAGTCTCCTGTGTTGTGCGTGGGCCTCGCTCTGGCGGCACTCGCGCTCGCACACGACTTCAGAAGCGTCGAGACCCTGGGCTTCGATTCGGGCAGAGACATGGACGCGGGAACGGTGGTGGGATTCGGGGCCGGCAGCTATGTGTGGCTGTCCAGTCTGCTCCTGACGCTGATCGCTTCGATCATGAGCTTCATCACTCGCCCGACGATGAAACGCGGTGCGTAGCTGCGACCGGTGGGCTGCATCGAACCGTGCAAGAACTCACGTTTGCAATCTCTGCATCCAAGGTTGTGAATTTTCGATAGGGGGTTGTGACCTTCGGCATATGGCAGGCCGAGGTCGCCAGACCTAACCTCGCGCCCAACAAACTTGCTGGTGCCCATTTCCGCGCAATTGAAGCGGGGCGGGCCGCTGCCTGTGAGATCTTTTCAACATGAAGGAATAACTGAAATGCCCCGTCGATTGGGACCGGCTCGCCGACTGATTCCCCTGCAGGCCTTGCCTGCGCTCGCGCTGTTGTGCGCCCATGTATCGCTTCACCCCGCTTGGGCGGCCGACGGCGTTCCGGCGGCGGAGAAATACGGCTATCGCTGCCTCTATTCGCGCCATATCACCCAAGACCCGTCTAACTGCGTGGTGGGGTACTTCGACAAGAACGGCGTGCGCATCAGCGAAGAGATCACGGAGCGCAACCTTGCGCAAGTCGAGTACTACCGTGTATTGCTGGACAAGGATGCATCCGGAAGGCTCCAGATTGCTTCCTACTACCCCGGGGGAGAAAAGAAGGTGGATGCACTGGCTATCGGCAAGTCGGAGAACATGCTGAGCGAGTCCAATGTGGAAAACCTGGGTGCAGATGGCGTTTACCGAGGCTTTCATGCCAACGGAAAAGCCAAGGAGCTCAGCTCGTTTCGCCAAGGCCGGCTCGTCGGTTCTTCCACCACGTGGTACCCCGACGGCCAGATGCAGTTCAACGCCGACTATTTCGAAGGCGAATTCAATGGACGGGCGGTCACGTACTTTCCCTCCGGCCAGATGGATCAGGAGTCGTACTACGCATTTGGAAAACTCAACGGCGCGGTCAATGCATGGCATGACAACGGGGTGAAGAAGACCGAGGCCCACTACGACAACGGAAAGTCGGTTGGAGATTTCACCACCTGGTATCCGAACGGCAAGAAGCAGTCGCACAGCCAGCGCCTTTTGGGCGCCCTGGATGGCACCTACACCGAGTGGTATGACAACGGCCAGAAGAAGCTGCAGCAGCACTATGTTCGCGGTGTGAGGTCAGGTGAGAAGACACAGTGGTATGCCAATGGCCAACGCATGGAGGCGCTGAATTTCGTGCAGGGCGAGTTGGATGGCTTGTGGCAGTCCTGGTATGACAACGGCCAGATCAAGGGTGAGCGTCAGTACAAGAGCGGCCAGAGAACCGGTCCGTTCACGCATTGGTACTGGAACGGAAAGAAGAAGATCTCGGGTCAGTACGTGAACGGCAAGCTCGACGGCGTGATTACGGCGTACGGGCTTGATGGCACGTCCATCGAACGGGTCTATGAGCTTGGCGTGCAGCGCACCACCACCCGCAACGATGAAGACGCACGGCCCGCGACGTCTCCGCGTAGCGATGAAGATAGTTCCGCCGCATTGCCGGCATCGGAGCCGGAAGTGAAGTGAAAGCTCGAACGAGCCGAAAGGACTCGCGGGGCTAACCAAGTTCGTGCGCCTGCTTCCGGCGCACCCTTATCTAAAACACAGATTGAACCAAATGACGACCATCACCAGACCTACCCTCCTTATCAAGTTTCTATTGGCCAGCGCTGTCGCGCTCGGGCTCTCGGCTTGCGCCGGCAACTCCCAAGGCAGCAGCGCCCCGACCGACCAACCACCGCAGCGTGCAACGCCCACCTCGCAGGCCGCGAGCGATGCGGATGGCATGCTGAAAAAGCGTGCAGGGCAGACCTTGGGCGTCAGCCCTTCGCAAGTGACCATCAGCGACGTCGAGCGGGAGGGAGGCTTGAATGGGCGGATCAATTTCACGGCCCATGTGGGGCGTGCGCGATACGGTTGCTATGTCACCTCCGGCATCGGCGGCACCTCGGACGCCATCTGCACCCGCCCCGGTGGTGGAGGGATGGTCAACAAGAGCAACAACCCGCTGCTCAACGAAGCCAACAAACTAAACAAGAAGTAAAACCAATCGTGGACCAAGAATGCCAGCCGTTGATACGGGAGGAGAGCTGGCCCCGGAATCTGACAGATTGCCCGGTATCCATGACACTTTGAAACGCACCTTCGGGTGCGTTTTTCATTGGGAAGTCTCTTCTGCCTCCCCGGGCGCAACCATCCGCTGCAGCAAGGGCTGGCGCTTCAACACCGCATCGCGCGGCCCGGCGTCGAGCACTCTGCCGGCTTCCATCACAACCACGGTGTCGAAGCGGTCGAGCAGGCTCAGCCGATGGATCGATGCGACCACGCAGGCACGGGGGAATGCGTCGGCAATTCGCTCCAGCACGCGAGATTCGGTGCCGGCGTCCAGCGCGCTGGTGGGTTCGTCGAGCAGCAGCAGCGAGCTGCCCTGCGCCGCGAGCACGCCACGCGCCAGGCAGAGGCGTTGGCGCTGACCGCCCGAGAGGTTGAACCCGCGCTCGGACACGGGCGTGTCCAGGTCTCCGTTGGTCGCCTTGAGCACTTCGTCGAACGCGCTGGCGTGCAGCGCGGCGTGCAATGACTCATCGGTGAACGGCCGGCCGAACGAAAGGTTCTCGCGCACGCTGGCTTCGAACACTTCGGTTTCCTGTGGAATCAGTGTGGCGATGCGGCGCAGTTGCGTCCAATCCGACTGTTGCCCGTCGATGGCGAGCGTGCCTCCGTGCGGCGCGTACAGGCCTGCCAGCACGCGAAGCAAGGTGCTCTTGCCACCACCGCTCGGGCCGACCAGGGCGATGCGCTCCCCGCGCCGAAGGGTCAGCGCGACGGCCTTGAGTCCACCGCGTACTGGCTCTTCGTCGGCCACCGACGCCGGGCCGCGCAGCGCGTAGTTCCACTGCAATCCGTCGACCTGCAGCGTCGCCCACGCCGCATCGGGCGCGATGCGCTCGTGCTCGGGGACTTCATCGGGTGGTGTTTCTGCGGCGCTGCTCTTCGGCGCCTGCCAGATGGGCCCGGCGCTGCTGTAGTCGGTGTGCATGCGCGCAAAGAACGAGAAGTTGGCGGCAACCGATGTCACCACGCCAGCCGCCTGCTGTGCGTACTGGTAGATCATGAACACCGCGCCCAGCATCACCGCCTGCCCTGGGGTACGTGCCTGCCACACATAGATCACCACAAGGCCCCAGGTCAGCGCCAGGCCCATCAGGTCGACGGCAAACCACTTGCCTTCATTCAACACGACGGTGCGCTTGAGCGGCAGCGAGATCGCCGCCATGCGGCGGCGCAACAGCAGGCGCGAGGCGCCCTGCAGGCGCAGCCCGATGACGGTCGAGGCATTGCCCAGAAAGTCGAGCAGGGCGGACACATAGCGCCGGTCGGCGTCGTTCTCGGCGCGGGCCAGGCGCATCAGCGCCTTGTCGATCTGCAGGATGACGATGGCGACGAGCACATAGCCGCCCAAGGCGGTGAGCCCGCTGGTGCGCGAGAGCAGCGCGAGGGCGACCAGCGGCCCGACGAAGTTGACGGCGTTCGTGAGCCAGATGAACTGGTTCTGCGCAAAATCCGACAGCGCCCGGCTGGCCTGGTGCACGCGATGCTGCAGCTCACCCGAATGGTGGCTGTCGTGCCAGACCAGCGGCGCGGCGGCAATGCGGGCATAGAGCCGGTCGGCCAGCGCCTCGCGCACCGTCACGCCCACGTTGCGCTCGAGGATGCGGCCCGGCCCGTGCAGGGCCCACGCGCCGATGTAGACGCCGGCCAGCGTGGCAATCCAGCGGCCGGCTGCGCCGAATTCGTTGCGCTGCAGCGCGTTGATCGCCTGGCCCGCCAGATAGGGCAGGGTGAGCCGGATCAGCTGTGAAACGCCGAGCAGCGCAGTGGCGCCCACCAACTGCCCGCGGGCACCCGCGGCAAAGTGCCAGAGCGCTGCATAGAGTTCGCGGATTGCGTTGCCGGGGTTCGTTGTCTTCATGCGTGGCGCCGCTTCCTTCAAGAGGCCTGTCGGTTCGTGCTGGCATATCGTGGCACGGCTGAAAGCGCCATGAAGCGCGCCGAGCAAAAGGTTTTCCAAAGTATTCAAATTCGCTGCGTCGCCACTTGCGAGCGGGCGCATTGATCTGCCTAGATCAGAAACGAGCGTAAATAAATATCGTCCAACCACCCGAGCCGTAGCAGCTTTGCGACAAAACTGTGGCAAAAGTAACCATCTGTATGGTTAAATCGCCCGAACTATCGCGAAGAGGACGAGGGAATCTCCATGAAGCTGCTGCTGAGCGTCGTGTGCGCCGTTGTTGCATTGGCCGGGTGCGTCAGCACGCCGCCGACACCGACGGCGCCTGGAACAGGGTCGGGGCTTTCCTATGTGCCCATGGTGGCCATGCAAGGCGTCGACAAGGCCCGGTACGACAGCGACGTGGCCGATTGCCGCACCGCGGCGACCCGCATCACTGCACGCAGCGAAACGGGCGACGCCATGTGGCTGGCGCTGGGCCTGGGCCTGATCACCGTGCACGGCCAGGGCATCGTCGCCGCTGCAGCTCAAGGGGGCATCGCGGCCGCCATCATCGACATGTCGTACCGCCCTGATGCGGAGGTGATCGCCGAGCACCAGCAGACGGCCATCGTGCACTGCATGGCAAAGCGCGGCTACCGCAATCTCGACCCGAACGTGCGCGACACGTTCTACGGCCATTCCTTCAATCCCGAAGTTGTGCTGGCGCCGCGCCGCACCGGCGTGGACACCTACAACGCCGAAGTCGTCGCCAAGGCCAGGCAGTGCAGCATCCAGCCGCGGGCAGAGCTGACTGCAAAGGGCCCGGGCTACGAGGCGTACAGCGTGCCGTGCTCGAACGGCGCGCCGTTGGCCGTGCGCTGCGAATTCGGCAAGTGCCGCGCGCTAAGCCAGTCGGCCGTTCGCAGGTCCTGACTCCCGAGGATGCCGGCGCCGCGTGCGCCGACGACCTGCGCCCGCCGATCACTTGATGATCATTCCCTTCAGCGCCGGATCCGCGGGCGGCGCCTTGAGCTTCATTTCGCGCAGGGTCTTCATGAGCAGCTTGGCAATCATGAGATTGCGGTGCCGCTTGTGGTTGGCAGGTATCACGTACCAGGGCGCGTGTTCCGTCGAAGTGGCGCGCAGCGCCTTGTCGTAGGCCTGCTGGTAGGCGCTCCACTTGGTGCGCACCTCGAGGTCGCCCATGCTGAACTTCCATTGCTTGCCGGGCGTATCGATACGGGCCTGGAGCCGTTCGCGCTGTTCGTCCTTGTCGATGTGCAGCATGCACTTGACGACGACCGTGCCCGTTTCAACCAGCAGGCGCTCGAAATCATTGATCTGCGCATAGCGCCGCCTGGTCTCGGCCTTGTCGATCCAGCCTTCGACCGCCGGCACCAGAACGTCTTCGTAATGGCTGCGGTTCCATACCGCGATTTCTCCCGTGCGCGGCACGACCGCGTGGCAGCGCCAGAGGTAGTCGCGCGCGCGTTCATCGTCGCTGGGCGCCTTGAAGGCCGTCACGCGAACGCCCAGCGGCGAGGTGCGTGAAAAGACCCAGCGCACCGTGCCGTCCTTGCCGCTGGTGTCCATGCCTTGCAGCACCAGCAGAACCTTGCGGCGGCCTTCGGCATGCAGCAGGTCCTGCATTTCGTCGAGTTCGCCCGCCAGCTCGTCTATTTCGGCGATTTGCGCGGCTTCGTTGCCCTCGAGAAACGGCGTTTCGCCGGGACTCACCTGCGAGAGTTGGAAACTGCTGCCGACGCGGTATTTTTTAAGGCTGGCCATGAACCGGAGCTCCGTGCAAAAACACGCAGCGTACGCGATCGGCGGTCAGCGGTCGGACTCATCCGGATCGATGGACGCGCTCCAGCGGTTGTCCCAGTCGGCGTGCCGCGCCGCGCCGTCGAGCTCCCGGCGGTCGCGCTTGGTCGGCCGGCCCTGCTCGATGGCCAGTGCCGGCTCGCTGCCCATGCGGCGCTGTTCGCGCGCGGCGGCCTGCGCGGCAATGCTCTCCGCCGTCTCTTCATAGAGCTGCTGCGCCACTGGCGCTGGCCCGCGCTGACCGCTCAGGCCGCGCACCAGCACAGTCCGCGTGACGGCGCCCAGGCGAATGGCCACGGTGTCGCCCGCCTTGACCTCGCGGGACGCCTTGGCGACGTCGCCATTCACCTGCACCCGGTTCTTGCCGATCTCTTCCGCGGCCAGCGACCGCGTCTTGAAGAAGCGGGCGGCCCAAAGCCATTTGTCGATGCGCAAGCGATCCATATTCAGGAATTGTGGTGGTAGACAGGGAGCCGCACGACAGCGTCGAGCCCGACCACCTGTGCGGAATTTTCCTGCACGCCGCGGTTGTCGAGGTTGATGCGCCCGCCGAGCGCCAGCACGATTTCGCGGCAGATGGCCAGGCCCAGCCCGGAGCCGCTGCCGGTGTCGCCGGCGGAAAAGGGCGCAAACAGGCGCTGGCGAAGCTCGGCTGAAATGCCGGGGCCTTCGTCGCGCACCGTCAGCACTGCTTCGCCGCCGGTGGACTGAACCATGACCGACAAGGCGCCGCCCCGGGGGCTCTGCTTGATGGCGTTGTGCAGCAGGTTGCGTGTGAGCTCCTGCAGCATCCAGCGGTGTGCGCGCACCGTCACGGGCTGGTCCACGGCCAGTTCGAAGTCCAGCGCCTTGTCTGCGATGAGCGGCGAGAGGTCCAGCGCAATCTGCCGCACCACTTCGCCGAGCTCGAGAGGAACCGACTCCGGCTGTTGGCGCAATTGCTCCACCTTGGCGAGCGAAAGCATCTGGTTGGCGAGCGTCGTGGCGCGCTCCACGGTCTGGCTGATCTCCCTCAGCGCCTGTTCGGGCGCCACGTCGCCGCGCCGTGCCGATTGCACCTGCGCCTTCAGTACCGCCAGCGGCGTGCGCAACTGATGAGCGCTGTCGCGCACAAAGCGCTTCTGGTGGTCGAGCAAGCGCTGCAGCCGGCCCATGACCTCGGTGGTGGCGTCGACCAGCGGGCGCAGTTCTCGCGGCGCATCGGGCGCATCGATGGGCGAGAGGTCGTCGGCCGCCCGTTTCTCAATGGCCTCGCCGAGCTCGCGCACAGGCCGCGTGGCGCGCTGCACCACAAGCACGGTGACCAGCGCGGTCACGCCCATCAGCAGCAACTGGCGCCACAGCATGTCGGTAAGCAGCTTGCGCACCAGCGTCTCGCGCAGCTCGAGGGTCTCGGCCACCTGCACCACGGCCATGCCGCGGCCCTTGGCGCTGGCAACGGGTTGCAGCAACACGGCCACGCGCACCGGCTGGCCGCGAAAGCGCGCGTCGTAGAAGTCGACCAGCGCCGAATAGGCCCCGCGGTCAGGAATCTGGCCGCGCCAGAACGGCAGTTCGGCAAAGCCCGAAACCATTTCCCCGTCGAGCGCGGAAACCCGGTAGAAAAGCCGGCTGCGGTTGTCGGCCTCGAAGGCTTCGAGCGCGGAATAGGGAACGATGGCGCGCAGTCGCGCCGCTTCGTCGTAGCCTTCCACGTCGAGCTGCTCGCCAATGGTCTTGGCCGAGGCGAGCAGGGTGCGGTCGTAGGCCGTGGTGGCCGCGGCCAGGCTCTGCCGGTACAGGCTCACGCTGTTGATCACGATGAACAGCGCCACCGGCGCGAGAATGCCGAACAGCAGCCTCGCGCGCAGCGACAAGGCCTTCTTCATGGTTCGGCGCGCAGCAGGTAGCCCAGTCCGCGCAGCGTCATCAGCGCCGCGCCGGTGCCCGCCAGCTTTTTGCGAAGTCGATACACCACCACTTCCACGGCTTCGTACTGCACATCGGTTTCGCCGGGGAACACCAGTTCGAACAGGCGCTCCTTGCTCACGGCGTGGCCCGGCTTCATCATCAGTGCCTTGAGCAGCGCCAGCTCGCGCGGCGTCAGTTCCAGGATCCCGCCGCGGTGGTAGACCGCGCCGCTTTCGGGCTCGAAGCGCAGGCCGCCCACCTCCTGGGGGTTCAGGCCAACGTCGGGGCCGGCATTCTGGTGGCGCCGGCGCAGCGCCCGGATGCGCGCTTCGAGTTCGTCGAGGTCGAAGGGCTTGGGCAGGTAGTCGTCGGCCCCGGCATTCAGGCCCATGATGCGGTCGCCCACGGTGCCGCGGGCGGTCAGCAGCAGCACGGGCGTGCGCAGCCCTGCAGCGCGGGCCTGGGCCAGCACCTGGAGGCCGTCCAGGTTGGGCAGGCTCAGGTCGAGCGCCACCACATCGGGCTCCAGCTCGCGCCATTGCTCGACGGCCAGGGCGCCGTCGCCGCAGATGCGCACGTCGATCTTGCTGCGGGCGAGGGCGCGCTGCAGGGTGACCTGCATCGAGGGATCGTCTTCGACCAGCAGCAGCTTCATGGGGGGTGTGTGGCGGGGGAATGGTACTTCGGTGTTTTCCCCAGTCCGGCGGACAGCCAACTGACAGCGGGGCGGCGCATGATAGCGGCTCAGGTCCAAGTCAGGTTTTCTTTAGTTCTCAGGAGACAACGATGCGTCGCGACACCTTTTTGAAGTCATTGGCCGCGCTGGCCGCCGCCGGGGCCCTGCCGTTGTCGGCGCGCGCCGCTGCCAACGTCAAGATGATGATTCCAGCCAACCCGGGCGGTGGCTGGGACACCACGGGCCGCGCGCTGGGCAAGGCACTGACCGACGCCAAGCTGGCCGACACGGTCACCTATGACAACAAGGGCGGCGCCGCCGGGGCCCTGGGCCTGGCCCAGTTCGTGAACGGCTCCAAGGGCGACCCGAACGCGCTCATGGTGATGGGCTCCGTCATGCTCGGCGGCATCATCACCGGCAAGCCGCCGGTCAACCTGTCGCAAGCCACGCCGCTGGTCCGCACCACCACCGAATACAACGTGTTCGTGCTGCCGGCCAACTCGCCCTTCAAGACCATGAAGGACGTGGTCGAGCAGCTCAAGAAAGACCCGGGCAGCGTGAAGTGGGGCGGCGGTTCGCGCGGCTCGACCGAGCACATTGCAGCGGCCATGATCGCGCAGAAGGTCGGCGCCGATCCGTCCAAGATCAACTACGTGGCCTTCCGCGGAGGCGGTGAGGCCACCGCTGCCATCCTGGGCGGCAACGTCACCGTGGGCGGCAGCGGCTACAGCGAATTCGCCGAGTACATTGCCGCCGGCAAGATGAGGGCCATTGCCGTCACCTCCGCCCAGCGCCTGCCGGGCATCAACGTGCCCACGCTCAAGGAGCAGGGCATCGACGTCGAAATCGGCAACTGGCGCGGCGTGTATGGCGCCCCCGGCATTACCGCCGAACAGCGCAAGGCGCTGACCGACATGGTGCTGGCCGCCCTCAAGAGCCCGTCGTGGGCCGAGTCGCTCAAGAAGAACGACTGGACGCCGGCCGTGCTGTCGGGCGAGGCTTTCGCCAAGTTCGTCGACGACGACTTCGCCAGCCTGCGCGCCATCATGGCCAAGTCCGGAATGATCTGAATTTAGCTCGCCCCCAGTCTTCGCGCACTTCGGAGATTGGGGGCTCTTTCGATAGTGGGGCCCTTCAACGGGCCCCATTCCTTTCCCTGACTGTGGGAGAAAAAATGACAACTCCAGAATCCTCGGTCTCGCCGCAACCCGCGGCCACGTGGCCGCAAACCCTGGTCGGGGCGGGTGTGCTGCTGACCGGCCTGGCGCTGGGTTTCGGCGCAATCGGCATTTCTTCAGAAGCCGGCTACGGCGGCGTCGGCCCCAATTTTCTGCCTTGGCTGGTGTCGGGCGTGCTCACCTTGTGCGGCGCCTGGATTCTCTGGGAAGCACGCACCGGCGGCTTTCGTGAACTCGACGCACCCTCGGGCGCCGAGCATGCTTACTGGCCGGGTTTCGTCTGGGTATCGGCCGGCCTGCTGCTCAACGCAGCGCTGATCACCACGCTCGGCTTCATCCTGAGTTGCATGCTGTGCTACCTGCTCGCCGTGCAGGGCCTGCGCCGCGCGAGCGGCCAGCCTTCGGCCAGCTCGCCGCGCACCTGGTCCATCGATCTGCTGACGGGCGCGCTCATCTCGGCCCCCGTGTTCTGGATGTTCACCAAGTTCCTGGCCATCAATCTGCCGGGCCTCACGACCACAGGCTGGCTCTGACATGGAAATCTTCAACGCACTCATGGCGGGTTTCGCCGCGGCGATCACTCCCGTCAATCTGCTCTGGTGTCTGGTGGGCTGTGCATTGGGCACAGCCGTCGGCGTGCTGCCTGGCATCGGCCCGGCCGTTGCGGTGGCCATGCTGCTGCCCATTACCGGCAAGGTCGACATCACGGCCTCGATGATCTTCTTCTCGGGCATCTACTACGGCGCCATGTACGGCGGCTCGACCACGTCGATCCTGCTCAACACGCCGGGTGAAACGGCCAGCATGGTCACCGCGATGGAAGGCAACAAGATGGCCAAGAGCGGCCGTGCGGGCGCTGCGCTTGCCACCGCCGCCATCGGCTCCTTCGTGGCCGGCACCATCGCCACCGTCATCGTCACTTTGTTTGCGCCGTTTGTCGCCGAGTTCGCGGTCAAGCTCGGCCCGCCCGAGTATTTCCTGCTGATGCTGCTGGCCTTCACCACGGTGAGTGCGGTGCTCGGCAAGAGCACGCTGCGCGGCATGACAGCGCTGTTCGTCGGATTGGCGGCGGGCTGCATCGGCCTCGACCAGATCTCGGGCCAGGGCCGCTACACCGGCGGCGTTCCCGAACTGCTCGACGGCATCGAGATCGTGCTCGTGGCAGTGGGCCTCTTCGCGGTGGCCGAGGTGCTGTATGCCGTGCTTTACGAGGGCAGGGTGGTCGAGGGCCAGAACAAGCTGACCCGCGTGCACATGACAGCGCGCGACTGGAAGCGTTCGATTCCCGCATGGCTGCGCGGCACCGCCATCGGCACGCCGTTCGGCTGCATTCCGGCCGGCGGCACCGAGATTCCGACGTTCCTGAGCTACGCGACGGAAAAGAAGCTGGCCAAGGACGCGGACGCGAAGGCCGAGTTCGGCACCAAGGGCGCCATCGAAGGCGTGGCCGGCCCCGAAGCCGCCAACAACGCCACGGTGACCGCGGCGTTGATTCCGCTGCTCACGTTGGGCATTCCGACGTCGAACACCACGGCCATCTTGCTCGGCGCATTCCAGAACTACGGCATTCAGCCTGGGCCGCAGTTGTTTACGACCTCCGCCGCATTGGTCTGGGCGCTGATCGCCTCGCTCTACATCGGCAACGTGATGCTGCTGGTGCTGAACCTGCCGATGGTCGGCCTGTGGGTCAAGCTGCTGAAGATTCCCAAGCCGCAGCTCTACGCGGGCATCCTGATCTTCGCAACGGTGGGTGCCTACGGCATGCGCCAGAGCGCGTTCGACCTGTTCCTGCTCTACGGCATCGGCCTGCTCGGCGTGGTGATGCGCCGCTTCGACTTTCCAACCGCTCCGGTGGTGGTTGGCATGATCCTCGGGCCGCTTGCGGAAGCGCAGTTGCGCAATGCCATGTCGATTGGCGAAGGCAGCGCTTCGGTGTTCTTTCAGCGGCCGATGTCGATCACGCTGGTGGTCATCATCGTGGCGGTGCTGGTGTTGCCGCGCGTTGCCAAGCGGATGAGCGATCGAAAGCTGGCACGGTTGGCGGCCCAGTAATTTTTCTCGGGCGCGGGGGCGTGAATAGTCCCCGTGGCGCTTCGGGGTGCGCACCCGCCGACGGGGTACCTTTCTCCGCGAATGTCCCCCGCCTTCGGCTCCTCCTTTATTTCGCTGCGCAAGGCACCCCGCCAGCGGGTGCGTAGCACAGAGCAGTGGTTGATCAGCGGAACACCACGTGCGTGCCCCGGTGCACAGGGCATCGGGTGCTCCACGCAGCGAAATAAAGGAGGAGGGGCGCAGCCCCGGGGGACATTCGCGGAGGGGAGTACCCGGTGGCCTTTGCACACGCCCTGAACAGCGGCGCCAAAACAGCGGCGCCCCAAACAAAAAACCCGCAAGCAACGGCGTAAAAACCAACGCCCTCCCCGCAGTCAGCACAGGAGAGGGCGCAGCACATTCAAGTCCGTGGTGCCTCGACCAGGTCGTCGTCGATGTGCGGATCAGCCGGCTGCCCCCGCAACTTGCGCACAGTTCGCCGAATCCAGTGCTCGATGTCGTCCACATACGTGAACACAGCCGGCACCACCAAGAGACTCAACACGGTAGAGGTAATCAGCCCCCCGATCACCGCCATTGCCATCGGTGAGCGGAAGCTTGAGTCGGCCGTACCAAGGCCCACCGCAATCGGCAACATGCCCGCGCCCATGGCGAGCGTAGTCATGATGATGGGCCGTGCACGCTTGTGGCAGGCGTCGCGCAGCGCGTCCCAGCGGCTCATGCCGTGGTCGCGCCGCGCCACGATCGCGTATTCGACCAGCAGGATCGAGTTCTTTGTGGCAATGCCCATCAGCATGATCAACCCGATCAGCGACGGCATCGACAGTGCCTTCTGCCCGATCAGCAAACCGACGAACGCCCCGCCCAGTGCCAAGGGCAATGCGCAAAGAATCGTCACCGGATGCAGGAAATCCTTGAACAGCAGCACCAGCACGATGTAGATGCACAGCACGCCCGTGAGCATTGCAAGGCCGAAGCTGGCGAACAGCTCTGTCATCACTTCCGCGTCGCCGATCTCGGTCACGCGCACGCCGGGCGGCAGCTTCTGGATCGATGGCAGCGACGTGACCGCTGTCTTGGCATCGCCCAGGCCCACGCCCGAGAGTTCGATTTCGAAATTGACGTTGCGCGAGCGGTCGTAGCGGTCGATGACGGCCGGGCCGCCTTCCATCGTCAATGACGCCACCTGGCTCAGCATGACCGGGCCGCGTGTACCCGGCACCGAAAGGCGGCCGAGCAGATCGAGGTTCTGGCGCGCCGAATCTTCGAGCTTCACCACGATGGGCACTTGCCGTTGCGCGAGGTTGAGCTTGGCCAGCGCCTGGTCGTAGTCGCCCAGCGTGGCCACGCGCAAGGTCTCGGCAATGGCCGAGCTGGTCACGCCAAGATCCGCGGCGCGTGCGAAGTCGGGCCGCACCGCAATCTCTGGGCGAATCAGGCTCGCGGTGGAGGTGATGTTGCCGAGGCCGGGCACCGTGCGCAGGTCTTTCTCGACCGCGCTGGCCGCACTGGCCAAGGCCGCGGGGTCTTCACCGGTGAGCGCAAGAATGTATTTTTCGCCCGAGCCGCCAAGGCCCACGGTGCTGCGCACGCCGGGCAGCGTTTCGAGCGCGGCGCGAATCTGGTTTTCGATCACCTGCTTGCGCGGCCGGTCGCCGCGGTCGTCCAGCTTGATGGTGAGCGTGGCCTTGCGTGTTTCTGGCGTGCCGAAGTTGGCGAACGGGTCGCCACCCGCGCTGCCGCCCGCCACTGTGGTGTAGACGCTTCTCACGTGCTGGATCTTCATCACGCGGTTTCGCGTTTCTTCCGCGGCGGCGGTGGTCTGCGCGAGCGTGGAGCCGGGCGCGAGAGAGAGATAGATCTGCGTTTGCGAGTTGTCGTCGGGCGGAATGAAGCCGGTCTTCAGCAGCGGAATCATCGCCAGCGAACCGAAGAAGAAGAGGGTGGCGAACACCATCGTCTTGAAGCGGTGGTGCGTGCTCCACTCCACCGCGCGCATGTAGGCCGTGAGCCAGCGCGGCTCTTTTTCGGCGCCGACGACCGGCTTCAGGATGTAGGCAGCCATCATCGGCGTGAGCACCCGCGCGACCACCAGCGACGCGAACACCGCCAGCGAAGCCGTCCACCCGAACTGCTTGAAGAACTTGCCGGCCACGCCGCTCATGAAGGCCGTCGGCAGAAACACCGCAATCAGCGTGAAGGTGGTGGCAATCACCGCCAGGCCGATTTCGTCGGCCGCCTCCATCGCCGCCTCGTACGGCGACTTGCCCATGCGCAGGTGGCGCACGATGTTTTCCACCTCCACGATGGCATCGTCCACCAATATCCCGACCACCAGCGAGAGCGCGAGCAGCGAGATCACGTTGACCGAAAAGCCCAGCAGGTGCATGCCGATGAAGGCCGGAATCACGGACATGGGCAGCGCCACGGCCGAGACAAAAGTGGCGCGCCAGTCGCGCAGGAACAGCCACACCACGATCACGGCCAGGATCGCGCCTTCGTACAGCAGATGCAGCGAACCGTCGTACTCTTCTTCCACCGGGTCGACGAAGTTGAAGGCTTCGGTCAGCTCGATGTCGGGCCGCTGCACGCGCAAATCGGCCAAGGCTTTCTGGATGGCACGGCCTACCTCCACCTCGCTGGCGCCGCGGCTGCGCGCCACTTCGAAGCCGACCACGGGCTTGCCGTTGAGCAACGCCGCGGCGCGCGGCTCCGCAATGGTGTCGCTGATGCGCGCCACCTGGTCGAGCCGGATGCGGCGGCCGTCGGAAAGCGCGATCTGCATGTCGGCGAGCTGGTCCGCCGACTGCACGGTGGCCAGCGTGCGCACCGGCTGCTCGCTGCCGCCCAGGTCGATGCGGCCGCCCGCGCTTTCGGTTTGCACCTGGCGCAACTGGCGCGAGATGTCGGCCGCCGAGGCGCCCAGCGCCTGCAGCTTGGCCGGATCGAGATCGACATGCACCTGGCGCGTGACGCCGCCCACCCGGTTGACCGCACCCACGCCGGGCAGCGCGAGCAGCTTCTTGGTCACGTCGTTGTCGACGAACCAGCTCAGCGCCTCGCTGTCCATGCGCGGCGAGGCGATGGTGAAGGCCAGCACCGGCTGGGCCGCGAAGTCGAGCTTGGTGACGACCGGGTCGCGCACGTCGGCCGGCAGGTCGGCGCGCACGCGCTGCACTGCGGAGCGCACGTCGTCCACGGCTTCTTGCACCGGCTTCTCGAGGCGGAACTCGACGATGAGCGTCGCGGCGCCGTCCTGCACCTTGGTGGTGATGTGCTTCAGGCCTTGCACTGTGGCAATGGAGTTCTCGAGCTTGCGCGCAACGTCGGTCTCCAGCTGAGAAGGCGCGGCGCCGGGCAGCGATGCCGAGACCGTCACGGTCGGCAGGTCGATGTCCGGAAAGTTCTGCACCTTCATCGCGTTGAACGACAGCAGCCCACCAAAGGTGAGCAGCACGAACAGCATCACCGCCGGAATCGGGTTGCGGATGGACCATGCGGAAACGTTCATGGGCGTGCCTTCGTTTCGTTGGTGCCCGCGTTGCCCGCGGGGGCCGATGCAGGCGCAGCGGCTGGCTGAGCCCCTGCGGTGGCCGGTGCGGGCGCCGCCACGACGCGCACGAGGTCGCCGTCGTTCAGGAAGCCGGCCCCTTGCACCACGATCTGCGCGCCTTCGGGCAGGGCGCTGGTGATCTCCACGCGCTCACCGACGCGGCGGCCGGTCTGCACCTTGAGCTGCGCCACGCGGTTGTCGGGCAGCAGCATGAACACGTTGTTGAAGCCGTCGCGCGGAACGATGGAGCTCTGAGGCACGGTGGGTGCCGAGCTGCGTCCGAGTTCGAAGTCGCCGCGCGCGAACATGCCCGCCTTGATGCCGGTGTTCTGCTGCACGTTCGGCAGGTCGACATAGACCAGCGCCGCGCGCGTTTGCGGATCGACCGTGGGCGCGATGCTGCGCACCTTGCCGCGCACCTGCGCGCCGCTTGCGCTGACCACGAAGGCCGTGGTGCCCACTGCGATGCGGCTGAGCTCGGCCGAGGTCACCTCCGCGCGCCATTCGAGCCGGCCCTGGCGGATCAGCCGGAACAGCTCGGTGCCGGCGGCCACCACGCTGCCGACTGTGGCGGTGCGCGAAGAGATCACGCCGTCGTCGGGCGCCAGCACCTGCGTGTTGTGGCCGCGCACTTCCTGCGCCGCCAGCACGGCCTCGGCGGCTTCGACGCGTGCCTTGGCGGTTTGCTCGGCCGTCTGGTACTGGTTGATCTGCTGCTGGCTCAGTGCGCCCGTGGCTTGCAGCGTGCGGGCACGCGCCGCGTTGCCTGCGGCGTCGGCGGCGGTGGCCTTTGCTTCCGCCAGCGAGGCGCGCGATTGCGCGATGTCGGCGCGCACCGTCTCGGGCGAGAACACGGCCAGCACCTGGCCCTTCTTCACCACGTCGCCCACGTTCACGCGCACTTCGGCGAGCTTGAGGCCGCTCGATTCGGAGCCCACGCTGGCCTCTTGCCAGGCCGCCACGTTGCCGTTGGCCGCGAGGGTGAGCGTCAGTTCGGTGGGCTCGGGTTTGGCGACGGTCACCGTCAGGGTCGGCCGGGGCGGCGGTGCGCCGTCCTTGCCCTTGGCGGCCGCGGGGGTGGCGCCGGGCTCGCTCGCGGGTTTGCTGCGCGTCAGCCACAAGGCCGCGGCAACCACGAGGACGAGCGCCAGCAGCGCGATGACGAGGGTAGAGCGTTTGATTCTTTTCATGGCGACGTCGCGACCTTGGCGGTCGGGTTGGAGGTCATAGAGGGCGATTCGGGACGGGCCCATCCGCCGCCCATCGAGCGGTAGAGCGCAACCCAGGCTTCGGTGCGTTCGCGTTGCAGCGAGACGCGCGCGGTTTGCGCCGCAAAGAGCGTGCGGCGCGAATCCTCCAGTTCGAACAGGCTGGCCAGGCCGCTCTGGTAGCGGGCCTGGGTGGCGTCGAACGAGGCCTGGTAGTTCTGCACGGCCGTGTCGGCATCGGTGGCGCGTGCGTTGGTGCTGTCGAGGTTGACCAAGGCTTCTTCCACTTCTCGCACCGCCTGGCGCACGTTGGCCCGGTAGAGCGAGACGGCTTCGGTGTAGCGCGCCTTCGCCGCTTCGGCGTTGGCGGCGCGCGTGCCGCCGTCGAACAGGGGCACTGTCAGGGAAACCGGCCCCACGGTCCAGGTGTCGAGCGATTCGCGGAAGCCACTGGTGCGAATCTGCATGCGGCCGATGGAGCCCGAGAGCGACAGGCGCGGATAGCGCGCGGCCTCGGCCGAACCCACGTCGGCGCTTGCGGCGGCCACGCCCAGTTCGGCGGAATACACATCGGGCCGCTGCGAGATGGCCTGTGCCGGCACGCTGGCAATGCTGCCCACCGCCGGCAGCGCGCGCTGCGCCGGCGAGGCTGCGAGCTTTTGCTCCAGCGTTGTTTCGTCGATGCCGCTGAGCGCCACCAGCGCCTTGCGCTGCACTGCGCACAGTGCGCGTTGCTGGGTCAGGCGGCCGGAGGCGTCGGATGCGCTGGCGCGTGCGAGTGCGGCATCGGCTGGCGCGGTAAAGCCGGCGCGCGCCGAGAGATCGGTGAGCCGCGCGGTTTCTCCGCGCGAGCGTGCGTCCGATTCGGACACGCGCAACTGCTGCTGGCAGGCGCGCTCGGCGAAATAGGCGTTGGCGGTTTCAGCTGCCACTGCAACGCGCGCGTCATGCCACTTGGCATCGGCGCTTTCCTGCCGGTTGCGCGCGGCATCGCGGTCGGCGCGCAGCCGGCCGAACAGGTCGATTTCCCATTGCGATTGAAGGCCCGCCTGCAGCGTGGTAACCGGCGCAAGTGCAGTGGCGCCGCCGCTGCCGGACGACGCGCCTGAAGCGCCCGAGCCAAGCGACGAACCCGAGACACCCCGGCTGCCCGAAAGCGAGCCGTCCAGGTTGGGCAGCAGCGCCGCTCCGGCTGCAATGCGCGTGGAGCGCGCCTCGGCCACGCGCGCCGCGGCGCTCGCAACATTGGGGCTCGCGGCTTCGGCCGCGGCAATGAGCTCGACCAGCAGCGGGTCGTCCAACTGGCGCCACCAGTCGGCCAGCGACGCGAGCGAGCCGCCGTGCGGCAGCGGCGCGTGCCACTGCGCGGGCATCGGCGCTTCCACCGCGGCGGGCGGCCTCATGAAGCCGCAGCCGCTGAGGCCGAGCCCGAGGCCGAGCGGCAGGCATAGCGTGTAAATCAATCGAAGTCTTCTCATGTCTTCTTTCTCCCGGATCGGACTGGTGCGGCCGCGGGCTTGGCGGCGGCCTGGCGGCGCAAGGCTTCGGCCTCGACCAGCGCAAGCGCGTAGCCGGTGAGGCGCTGGGCCCAGGTGTCGACGCTGCGCGGCGTGTTCAGCAAAGAGGGGCGTATGGCCTCGACGAGGTCCTGGCTCACGAAGAGCTGCATGGCCAGGCCGGTAATGGCGAAGGTCAGGCGATGCACGTCGTCGTCAGGCCGCGAAAGGCCGAGCCGGCGGCACAGAATGCCCGCAATGGCCTTGTGCGGCGCCTTGATGTCGCGCTCCATTTCTTCGGCCCACTGGCTGGTGGGCTCGAGCATTTCGCGCAGGTGCAGCTGAATGCATTGCCGCACGACCTCGCCTTGCTTGAGCGGCTCGATCATATGGGTGAAGAAGATGCGCAGCGCTTCTTCGATCGGCATGTCGGGTGCGTCGTAAAGCTGCACGAAGTCTCCGGCATTGCCGCCCATCGGCTCGCCGAAGGTGGCGGCGTACAGGCCGGCCTTGTCGCCGAAGTAGTAGCTGATGGCCGAAATGTTCACACCCGCGTTGCGCGCAATCTCGCGCGTGGAAGTCTTGGCGAAGCCGTTGGCCGCAAAGAGGGCGAGCGCGGCGTAGAGAAGGCGCTGGCGCGCTTCAACGCCGTCGCTTCGAGGGGCGCGGGCGGTAATGGCTTGAAGGGCGGAAGCGCTCATGCCCGCGATTACACCATGCAGGCAATCAAACGATTGATTTAATTAAGGCGAGATGAGGGCTTTAGTCGCACTCCTCGGCTGAATGTGAATTCTGGACAATTCCAGTGCCGCATTGATGTCCGATTTGTTGCGGATTGATGCGCGCTACGATCCGCCCATGCCCGCCGTTCCACCTGTTGCCGCATCCTCCGCATTGCCCCTCGATGCCGAGGGCATCCTCGCGCTGGCGGCGCGGTCGATGTTCCATCTGTTCTCGAGCATCAGCCAGGGCATGTTCCTGGTCGACCGCAGCGGGCGCATCGTGTGGGTGAACGAAGGCTACCGGCGCTTCTTGCCGGCACTGGGTTTTTCGTCGATCGACCAGTTCATGGGGCACATGGTCGAAGACGTGATTCCCAACACGCAGATGCGGCGCGTGCTCGAGACCGGCGAGCCGATATTGGTCGACCTGCTCACCAACAAAGCGGGTACTTTCGTTGTCAGCCGCATTCCGCTGCGCGCCGGGCAAGAGGGGCAAGAGGGGCAGAAGGGCGAGGCAGGCGAGGTGATCGGCGCCATCGGCATCGTGCTGTTCGACCAGCCCGAAACCACGCTGCAGCCGCTCATCAGCAAGTTTGCGCTGCTGCAGCGCGACCTCGACGATGCGCGGCGCGAGCTCGCAACCCAGCGCAACAACCCGCTCTACCTGCATGCGGCCGATGGCCAGCGTCGCTCGAAATACACCTTTGCGAGTTTCATCGGCAGCAGCCCCGCGGCGGTGGAAGTAAAGCGCCATGCACGGCGCGCCGCGCAGTCGACCAGCCCGGTGCTGCTGCTCGGCGAAACCGGCACCGGCAAGGAGCTGCTCGCGCATGCGATCCACGCAGCATCGGCGCGGGCCAAGGGGCAGTTCGTCAGCGTCAACATCGCGGCCGTGCCCGACACGCTGCTGGAGGCCGAGTTCTTCGGCTTTGCCCCCGGCGCCTTCACCGGCGCCGACAGACGCGGGCGCGAGGGCAAGTTCAAGCTGGCCGATGGCGGCAGCCTTTTCCTCGACGAGATCGGCGACATGCCGCTCGGCCTGCAGGCCAAGCTGCTGCGCGCGCTGCAAGAGGGCGAGATAGAACCGCTCGGCTCCAACAAGCTCGTGCCCTTCGATGCGCGCGTGATCGCCGCCACCTCGCGCGACCTGCCGGAGCTGGTGCGCCGCGGCCAGTTCCGCGAAGACCTGTACTACCGGCTCAACGTGCTGCCGCTGCGCGTGCCGCCGCTGCGTGAGCGCCGCAGCGACATTCCGGCGCTGGTCGAAGCACTGGGCGAAGACATGGCGCTGCGCAGCGGCGAGGCGCCGCCAGAGCTCACACCCGATGCACTGGCACTGCTCGCAGGCCAGCATTGGCGCGGCAACATCCGCGAATTGCGCAACGTGCTGGAGCAGGTGACCATGCGCAGCGATTCGCAGCGCATCGATGCCGCGCAGCTGGAGCGCATCCTGCGCGAGGCAGGGCTGGAGCAGATCGAGTTGCCGGCCACGCTGCAGAGTGCGCACGATGCCGACGAGCAGGCGGCGCTGCTCCGGCCGCTTGCACAACAGGTGGCCGAACTGGAGCGCAAGGCAATTGCCGCGGCACTGGCGACCACCGGCGGCAACAAGCTGGCGACCGCGCGCTTGCTCGGCATTTCGCGTGCAACCCTGTATGAGCGGATGACGAGCCAGGAGCGGCAGGCGTGAAGCGCACGCGACCCGGCCTGCTCCGCAAAAACCCTGACTGATTGATAGACACGTGATCAAAATTCAGACACATCAGTTGTTCTGAATTCAGTCGGATGGCGCTTCTTCCAAATGAAGAAGCGTTTGTTATCAATGGGTTAACCGCTGGCACGAAGTGTGCAATATTCAGTCACCTATCAAAGGAGACAAAGAATGAACCGTCGCCACCTCGTTGCCTTGGCCGCACTCGCCGCCTGCGCCGCCGCAGCACCCGCCTGGGCCCAGTCCAACGAAATCCGCATCGCGCACATCTACAGCAAGACCGGTCCGCTCGAGGCCTACGGCAAGCAGACGCAGACCGGCTTCACCATGGGCCTGGACTACGCCACCGGCGGCACGATGACCGTCAACGGCAAGAAGCTCGTGGTCATCGAGAAGGACGACCAGGGCAAGCCAGACCTCGGCAAGTCGCTTCTGGCGGCCGCCTACTCCGACGACAAGGCCGCGCTGGCGGTGGGTCCCACGGCCTCGGGTGTGGCGCTCGCCATGCTGCCGGTGGCCGAGGAGTACAAGAAGATCCTGATCGTGGAGCCCGCGGTGGCCGATTCGATCACCGGCGACAAGTGGAACAAGTACATCTTCCGCACCGGCCGCAATTCGAGCCAGGACGCCATCTCCAACGCAGTGGCCATCGACAAGGCGGGTGTGACCGTTGCCACGCTCGCGCAGGACAACGCCTTCGGCCGCGACGGCGTCAAGGCCTTCGGCGCCGCGCTCAAGAAGGCGAAGCTGGTGCATGAGGAATACCTGCCGCCCGCCACCACCGACTTCACGGCCGGCGCACAGCGGCTGATCGACAAGCTCAAGGACCAGCCTGGCCGCAAGATCATCTGGATCGTGTGGGCCGGCGCGGGCAACCCCTTCAAGATTGTCGACCTGGACCTGAAGCGCTACGGCATCGAGATTGCCACCGGCGGCAACATCCTGCCGGCCATGGCGGCCTACAAGAACCTGCCGGGCATGGAAGGCGCGGCGTACTACTACTTCGGCATTCCGAAGAACCCGGTCAACGAGGCACTGGTGTCGGCGCATTACAAGGAATTCAAGACACCGCCAGACTTCTTCACGGCGGGCGGTTTCTCGGCTGCGATGGCGGTGGTCACGGCGCTCAAGAAGACGGGCGGCGACACCAACAGCAACAAGCTCATCGGCGCCATGGAAGGCATGAGCTTCGACACGCCCAAGGGCAAGATGACCTTCCGCAAGGAAGACCACCAGGCGATGCAGTCGATGTACCACTTCAAGATCAAGGTCGACCCGGCGTTCGCGTGGGGAGTGCCCGAGCTGGTGCGCGAGATCAAGCCTGAAGAGATGAACATCCCGATCAAGAACAAGCGATAAGGGCTCGCCCCCAGTCTGCGCGCACTTCGTGTCGCTTCGCCAACCCCCTACCGGGGGCAACACCAGCGGCCCGGCGAAGCCGGTTCCGCGGTGTTCCTTGAATGTTCAGGGCCCAGGGACACGCCGCTAACTTTTCGCCCCGGGTGGCCGCCGGGCGAAGCGCCAGCTTGCGCCTTGCGGCGCGGGCGCGGCGCCACCAACGGCCGATTCGTCAGCAACCTAGCAAGCGTTCGACACACCTACAACAGAAGGAGACAGCGATGGCAGCGATGCGATGGAACTGGAAGGGATTGGCCGCGGCTGCGGCAACGGCGTTTGGCGCGTATGCCTGCACGGCAACTGCGGCGGTGCCGCTGCCGTCTCTGGGCGCCAACCCGGCGGAGGTGAGCGTGTCAGGCCTCTCGGCGGGCGGCTTCATGGCGGTGCAATTGCACGTGGCCTATTCGGCCACCTTCAAGCGCGGTGCCGGCGTGGTGGCCGGCGGTCCGTACTACTGCGCCGAGGGCTCGGTGCTCAACGCCACCGGGCGCTGCATGACGCACAGCACCAGCATCCCGGTGTCGACGCTCGTGAGCACCACCAACAGCTGGGCCGCCAGCGGCGCGATCGACCCGGTGTCGAACATGACCGCTTCGAAGGTGTACCTGTTCTCCGGCACCTCGGACAACACCGTGAAGCCGGCGGTGATGAACGACCTGAAGACCTATTACCAGAGCTTCGTGCCCGCCGCCAACACGGTCTACAAGGACAACATCGGCGCCGGCCACGCCATGGTGACCGACGACTACGGCGGCGCCTGCGGCACCACCGCCGCGCCCTACATCAACAACTGCGGCTTCGATCTTGCGGGCGACATCCTGCAGCATCTGTATGGCCCGCTGAACCCGCGCAACAACGGCACGCTGGGCGGCACGTTCACCGAGTTCAACCAGTCGGAATTCATCACCGGCCATGGCGTGGCCGCGACCGGGTGGATCTACGTGCCCCAGGCCTGCACCACAGCTTCGTGCCGCGTGCACATGGTGCTGCACGGCTGCAAGCAGAACTACACCGACGTCTCCGACCAGTACGTGCGCAAGACCGGCTACAACCGCTGGGCCGACACCAACAACATCGTGCTGATCTACCCGCAGACCAGCACCGCGGCCACCAACAGCTGCTGGGACTGGTGGGGCTACGACAACGCGAACTACGCGAAGAAGTCGGGCCCGCAGATGGCGGCGCTCAAGGCCATGGTCGACCGCGTGACGGGTTCAGGCGGCGGCTCGTCGCTGCCGGCGCCTACCGGCGTGGGCACCTCGGGCGCGACCAGCAGCAGCATGGTGATCGGCTGGGCCGGCGTCTCGGGTGCAAGCGGCTACAACGTCTACCGCGGCGGCAGCAAGGTCAACGCCGCGCCCGTTGCCGGCACCAACTACACCGACACCGGCCTGGCGGCATCCACCACCTACAGCTGGACCGTGGCGGCGCTGGACGGGAGCAACGCGCAGGGTGCGATGTCGGGCGCGGCCACGGGCACCACGCTGGCCGGCAGCGGTGGCGGCGGCACCTGCTACACCGCCAGCAACTATGCGCACACCGTGGCCGGGCGCGCCTATGCGCTGTGGGGCCTCACGTATGCCTATGGCTCGGCGCAAGCCATGGGGCTGTGGAACATCTACGTGACGATGACGCTGAAGCAGACCGGCCCCAACTACTACGTGATCGGCACCTGTTGAGACCGACCGGTCCCCGACTTTTATTTGCAAATGACCAACGATGCTTGAGACCCGAGATCTGACCATCCGCTTCGGCGGGCACGTGGCCGTCAACAACGTGAGCTGCGCCTTCGCGCCGGGCACGCTGACGGCCATCGTCGGCCCCAACGGCGCGGGCAAGACCACTTATTTCAACCTGATCTCGGGCCAGCTCAAGGCGAGCGCGGGCACGGTGTCGCTCGACGGGCAACTGCTCTCGGGGCTGTCGCCTTCGGCACGCACGCGCGCGGGGTTGGGGAGGGCGTTTCAGCTCACCAACCTGTTCCCGAACCTCACGGTTCTGGAGAACGTGCGCCTTGCGGTGCAGGCCACGCGCGAAGGCGCGCACCGGCGCGGGCTCAACCTGTGGAGCATCTGGAGCGACCACAAGGCGCTGACCGCACGCGCGGACCAGATCCTGGCCGACGTGGCGCTGAAGTCGCGCGAGCACGCCACCGTGGCCAGCCTGCCGCATGGCGACCAGCGCAAGCTGGAGGTGGCGCTGCTGATGGCGCTCGAGCCCAAGGTCTTCATGTTCGACGAACCCACGGCCGGCATGAACGCGGCCGAGGCGCCGGTCATCCTCGATCTGATCCGCAAGCTGAAGCAGGACAAGAGCAAGACCATTCTTTTGGTCGAACACAAGATGGACGTGGTGCGCGAGCTTGCCGACCGCATCATCGTGCTGCACAACGGCACGCTGGTGGCCGACGGCGAGCCGGCCGAGGTGATCGCCTCGCCGGTGGTGCAAGAGGCCTACCTGGGCATTGCGAAGGAGGCCGCATGAACCTGCTCGAACTACAAGGCGTGCAAACGCACATCGGGGCCTATCACATCCTCCACGGCGTCGATCTCGTGGTGCCCAAGGGCCAGCTCACCATGCTGCTGGGCCGCAACGGTGCGGGCAAGACGACCACACTGCGGACCATCATGGGCCTGTGGCATGCGTCGGAGGGCAGGGTGCGCTTCGACGACAAGGACATCACCGCCATGCACACGCCGCAGATCGCCGGGCTCGGCATTGCCTACGTGCCCGAGAACATGGGCATCTTCTCCGACCTCACGGTGAAGGAGAACATGCTGCTCGCCGCGCGCGGCGCGAAGAACGCCGAACAGATGGACGACACGCGCCTGAAGTGGATCTTCAAGCTCTTCCCCGCCGTGGAGAAGTTCTGGAACCACCCGGCCGGCAAGCTGTCGGGCGGGCAGAAGCAGATGCTGGCGGTGTCGCGTGCCATCGTCGAGCCGCGCGAGCTGCTGATTGTCGACGAGCCCAGCAAGGGGCTCGCGCCGGCCATCATCAACAACATGATCGATGCGTTCGGCGAACTCAAGCGCAGCGGCGTGACGATCCTGCTGGTGGAGCAGAACATCAACTTCGCCCAGCGCCTGGGCGACACCGTCGCGGTGATGGACAACGGCCGCGTGGTGCACAGCGGCGGCATGGCGGAGTTCTCCGCGGATGCGCAATTGCAGCAATCTCTTTTGGGTCTGGCTCTATGAAATTCGACTTCGACTGGAAGCCGCTGCTTCTCGCCCCCATCCTCGCGGCGGTGGCGCTGCCGCTCACCGGCTCGTTCTCGACCTGGCTCACGCTCACCGTGGCGGGCCTGGCCATGGGCATGATCATTTTCATCATCGCCTCCGGCCTCACGCTGGTGTTCGGGCTGATGGACGTGCTCAACTTCGGCCACGGCGTGTTCATCGCGCTGGGCGCCTTCGTGGCGAGCAGCGTGCTCGGCCTGATGGGCGACTGGACCGGGTCGCAGGAGCTGTGGCGCAACCTCGTCGCCGTGTTCCCGGCCATGCTGGTCGCGATGGCCGTGGCGGGCGCGGTGGGGCTGGCCTTCGAGCGCTTCATCGTGCGGCCCGTGTACGGCCAGCACCTGAAGCAGATTCTCATCACCATGGGCGGCATGATCATCGGCGAGGAGCTCATCAAGGTGATCTGGGGCCCCGCGCAGGTGCCGCTGCCATTGCCCGAAGCCCTGCGCGGCTCGCTGCTGATCGGCGATGCGGCCATCAGCAAGTACCGGCTGCTCGCGGTGGCCGTGGGCGTGGTGGTGTTCGGCCTGCTCGCATGGACGCTGGGCCGCACCAAGATCGGCCTCCTGATCCGCGCCGGCGTGCAGGACCGGGAAATGGTCGAGTCGCTCGGCTACCGCATCGGCCGGCTGTTCGTCGGCGTGTTCGTGGTGGGCAGCGCGCTGGCCGGCCTGGGCGGCGTGATGTGGGGGCTGTTCCAGCAGAACCTGGTGCCGCAGATGGGCGCGCAGGTCAACGTGCTGATCTTCATCGTGATCATCATCGGCGGGCTCGGCTCGACGGGCGGGGCGCTCATCGGCGCGCTGCTCGTGGGGCTCATGACGAACTACATCGGCTTCCTGCTGCCCACGCTCACGCAGTTCGCGAGCATCCTGCTGATGGTGGCGGTGCTGCTCTGGCGCCCGCAGGGCGTGTACCCCGTGGCGAACCGTTGAGAAGGAAGCCGCCATGTTCCTGAAACGACTGCTCTCCAACGACATGCCCCGAAGCCGCCTGCTGGCGCTGCTGCTGGTGGCGTTGTTCATCGCGCTGGCGTTCGCGCCGTTCCTCTTTCCGGGCGTGAAGGCGCTCAGCGTCGCGGCCAAGATCCTGGTGTTCGTGGTGCTGGTCGCGAGCTTCGACCTGCTGCTGGGCTACACCGGCATCGTGAGCTTCGCGCACACCATGTTCTTCGGCATCGGCGCCTATGGCATTGCCATTTCGGCCTCGCGGCTCGGGCCCAGCTGGGGCGCGGTGCTGCTCGGGCTGGGGGCATCGCTGGCGATATCGCTCGTGCTCTCGTTCGCCATCGGGCTGTTTTCGCTCAGGGTGCGCGCGATCTTCTTCGCGATGATCACGCTGGCCGTGGCCTCGGCCTTCCAGACGCTGGCTTCGCAGCTCTCGGATTTCACGGGCGGCGAAGACGGGCTGACCTTCAGGCTGCCCGAGCTGATCTCGCCGAGCTTCGAGTTCTCCGAAGAACCCTTCCTCGGCGTATCGCTCGACGGCAGGCTGCTGTGCTACTACCTGCTGTTCGTGGTTGCCGTGGTGCTGATGCTGTCACTGCTGCGCATTGTGAATTCGCCGTTCGGCCGCGTGCTGCAGGCCATCCGCGAGAACGAATTCCGCGCCGAAGCCATCGGCTACCGCGTGGTGGTGTACCGCACCACGGCGGCCGTGCTGTCGGCGCTGTTCGCCACGCTGGCCGGCGCCATGCTCGCGATCTGGCTGCGCTACAACGGGCCCGACACGTCGCTGAGCTTCGAGATCATGATCGACGTGCTGTTGATCGTGGTGATCGGCGGCATGGGCACGATGTACGGCGCGGCCATCGGCGCGGTGCTGTTCGTGCTGGCGCAAAGCTACCTGCAGGACCTGTTGCGCGTGGGCAGCGAGGCCGCGAGCGGAATGCCGTGGCTCGCAGCTCTGCTGTCGCCCGATCGCTGGCTGCTGTGGCTGGGGGTGCTGTTCGTGCTCTCGGTGTATTACTTTCCGACCGGCATCGTCGGCAGGCTGCGGGCGAGGGCTGCGCGATGAGCAACGATCTTCCCGTGCCGGCTTCCTGCTACGCCCAACTCGCGGGCCGCGAAATCCACTGGCTCGACTGGGGCGCGCCCGATGCGCCGGTGATCATTGCCTGGCACGGCCTGGCGCGCACCTGCCGCGACATGGACGAGCTGGCGCAGCACTTTGCCGCGCGCGGCTTCCGCGTGATCTGCCCCGACACCATCGGCCGGGGCCTGAGCCAGTGGAGCCCGCTGCCCGATGAGGAATACCGGCTCTCGTTCTATGCACGCATTGCCGCCGCGTTGTGCGATGAGCTTCGCCTGGGGCGCGTGCATTGGGTCGGCACCTCGATGGGCGGCGCGATCGGGACGGTGTGCGCATCGGGCCTGTTCGAGCCGCGCATGCGGGCGCGCATTGCCAGCCTCACGCTCAACGACAACGCGCCGCAGCTCGCGCAGGCTGCGATCGAGCGCATCCGCGCCTATGCCGGCGAGCCGCCTGCGTTCGACACCGTGGCCGAACTCGAGCTTTTCTTCCGCACCGTCTACAAGCCCTACGGATGGCTCAGCGATGCGCAGTGGCGCCGGCTGACCGAAAGCTCCACGCGGCGCCTGCCCGACGGCCGCGTGACGCCGCACTACGACCCGGCGATGGTCCGGCAGTTCAGCGTGCATGACAACGACTACCTGATCTGGCCGCACTACGACGTCATCGAGGCACCGGTGCTGTGCCTGCGCGGCGCGGAATCGGACCTGGTGCTGCCCGAGGTCACGCAGCAGATGCAGCAAAGAGGCCCGGGCGCTGCGGGCTTGCTCGAGGTGGTCGAAATCCAGGGGTGCGGCCACGCGCCCGCGCTCAACGTGCCGGAACAACTGGAGCTCATTGAGGGGTTTATCCGGGCCGCCGGTCGCTAGGGGCGAGTCGGCGGGACAATCGCCGCCGACTCCAACCACAAGGATTTACGCCATGGCGCTTTCGATGTACGACCTGTCCGTGCCGGTCTTCTCCCGCGGACTCGGCCAACTCACCCACCTGCTCGAGAAGAGCCTGGCGCATGCCAGGGCCGAGGACATCGATCCGGCGGTGCTCGTGGAGGCCAGGCTCGCGCCCGACATGCTCACCCTGGCCGGCCAGATCCAGCGCGCGAGCGACGCCTCGAAGCTCGGCGTGGCGCGCATTGCCGGCATCACGGCGCCGAGCTTTCCCGACGACGAAAAAACCTATGACGAACTGCTGGCCCGCATCGCCAAGACGCAGGATTTCCTCGCGACCGTGGACCGTGCCCTGATCGACGGCCACGAAGAACGCCCCGTGACCATCAAGGCCCGCGAAGGCGAAGCGCATTTCACCGCTCAGCGCTACCTGCTCCAGTTCGCACTGCCCAACTTCTTCTTCCACGTGACCACGGCCTACGGCGTGCTGCGCCACACGGGCATGCCGATCGGCAAGATGGACTATCTGGGCAAGTTCTAGGCGCTGGCCTTCCTGAGTTCCGGCGTTCTCAGATGCCGGCGGGCCGCTGCGTCGGCCAGCCCGCCAGGTTGCGTTCGGCAATTCCCGCCAGCGCAGTGATCCATGCCGGGCTGTCGTTCAGGCACGGGATGTAGCTGAAGGCCTCGCCGCCGGCGTGCATGAACGCTTCGCGGCCTTCCATGGCAATTTCTTCCAGCGTTTCAAGGCAGTCGGCCGGGAAGCCCGGGCACACCACGTCGACCCGCTTCACGCCGCTCGCGCCGAGCTCGCGCAACGTGGGCTCGGTGTAGGGCTCGAGCCATTTGGCGCGCCCGAAGCGCGACTGGAAGGTGACGCGATGCTGCGCCTCCGAAAGGCCGAGCCGCGCCGCGAGCAGGCGCGCGGTTTCGAGGCACTGCGCCTGGTACGGATCGCCGAGTGCGATGTTGCGCGCCGGAATGCCATGGAAGCTCATCAGCAAGACTTCGCCGCGGCCTTCTTTCTTCCAGTGCTGCTCGATACCCAGCGCAAGCGCCTCGATGTAGGCCGGGTCGTCGTGGTACTGGTTGACGAAGCGGTACTCCGGAATGCGCCGCTGGCGGCGGCTCCAGTCGTTCACCGCATCGATCACGCTCGCCGTGGTGGTGGCCGAATACTGCGGATAGGCCTGCAGCACCAAGACACGCGTGACGCCTTCGGCCTGCAGCGCATCGAGGCGCGAGGCGATCGACGGGCTGGCGTATCGCATGGCGTCGCGCACCGTCACACGGTGGCCGTGTTCGCCGAGCCAGCCGGCAAGCAGCGTGGCCTGCCTTTGCGTCCATACCTTCAGCGGCGAGCCCTCGGGCATCCAGATGCTCGCGTACTTGGCGGCCGACTTGGCGGGCCGCACGCGAAGGATGATGCCGTGCAGGATCAACGCCCACACCAGCCTGGGAATCTCGACCACGCGCGGGTCGCCGAGAAACTCCGCAAGGTAGGGCCGAACGGCGGCCGCGGTGGGCGCGTCGGGTGAGCCCAGGTTGCACCAGAGCACGGCGGTGCGCCCGGCGATGGAACTGTCGTTCGTGTTGTCTTGAGGCATGCGATATTCTCGGGCATGACCTCCGCTTCCACGGCGCTTGTGAACTCCGCGCCCCTCGACATCAAGCGCATCGCCGCGATCTCGCTCGACCTGGACGACACCCTGTGGCCGCTCTGGCCGACCATCGAGCGGGCCGAGACCGTGCTGCAGGAGTGGCTGCTGCGCGAGGCACCCAAGACCGCGTCTCTGCTGCTGACCCCTGGCATCTTGCGCGAGCTGCGCGAAGCCACCGCCAAGGAGCGTTCAGACCTGGCGCACGACCTGAGCGCGCTGCGCCGTGAATCGATTCGCACGGCGCTGAAGCGCTCCGGCGAAGACCCGGCGCTGGCCGACCCGGCCTTCGATGCCTTCTTCGCCGAAAGGCAGCGCGTGACGCTGTACGAAGATGCGCTGCCTGCCCTCAAGTGGCTGAGCGAACGCTATCCGCTGGTGGCGGTGTCGAACGGCAACGCCGACATCCATCTGACCGGTGTCGGCCGCTGGTTTCGCACTGCCTTCAACGCGCGCGCGTTCGGCAGCGGAAAGCCGCATGCCCCGATCTTCCGCGCCGCGGCCGCGTCGGTGGGCCTGCTGCCGAAAGACGTGCTTCACGTGGGCGACGACGCGGAACTGGACGTGGTCGGTGCGCTCAACGCCGGCATGCAGGCGGCCTGGCTGGTGCGCGACGAGCGCCCCTGGGTACACGGTGCGCGGCCGCAGCTGATCGTGCCGAACCTGCACGCCTTGTGCGTGGCGCTCGGCGCCTGAATCCCGCTTTACGAGAACACGGGCCGGAAGAAACTGCGCTCGTAGCTCACGATGCACCGGGTGTCTTCGGCGTACTTGAACGCGGCCTGGCATTCGGCGTCCTGCATCGAATCGGACCGGTACTGCTCGTAGGCCGCCAGACTCGGAAAGCTGAACATCGCCAGCGCCACATTGTTGGTGCCTTCCGACGGCAGGAAGTAGCCATGGTGCTGACCGCCGAACTTCTCGACCAGCGGAATCCACAGCTTGCCGTAGTGCTCGAATTCCTTGAGCTTGTAGGGATCGACGATGTAGCGGAGATAGCAGGTGACCATGGTTCTTTCTGTGAACTGGTTGGGGTCGGCGATCGGACTTTTCAGTCCAGCTTGAACTGTTCGCGCAGCGCCGCGCAGAAGTCGGCGGTGCCGCTGAGCGAGAAGGTCACGGTGTCGAGATCCGGTGCTTCGCGGGTCTGCTGCAGGTCGAAATCCCAGGCCGCCCCGTTCTCCAGCGCGCCCTGCATGTCCGGGAAAGCGGCGTTCGCCCAGGCCAGCACCTCTGCGATCTCGGCCAGCACCTCGCGCGTCTTGGCGGGCACGGTCGTGGCCATCGCGTCGAAGGTGCCGTGGCCCTCGGTGTCTTCGCTGTAGTCGAAATCGAGATAGTGCAAAGAGGTCATGGTGTCTTCAGAGCTTTGGCAGCGGCAAGCCCGCTGAGTACCGCGCCTTCGAGCGTGGCGGGGTAGGGACCTTCGGTGTAGTCGCCGCAGGCCTGCAGGCCGGGAGCGATTCTCGCAGGCGGGCGCACGAGCGCCGGCGTGCAGGCGAAGGTGGCGCGCTTCTCGACCACGGTCTGCACGGGTTGCAGCGCGGTCTGTCCCAATTGGGCAGCGGCCTGTGCGATTGCGAGGTGTTCCAGTGTTTCGCGTGGCGTTTCGTTCGCGCTCACGACCATCGCGAGCACGCCTTCCGGTCCACCGAGCTGGCCGCGGTCGAACACGAACTGCGCGGGCGCGGTCGCGGGGTGGCTGCGCAGCGCGAGCATCGGCGCCGCGAGCGGCGAGGCGCCGCGCACATACACGGTGGCAATGGCTTCGAAGCGCAGGGCCTCGGTGGTCTCGCACCAGCGCGCCGCCGCCAGGCCGGATGCGCGCACGAGCCGCGCGGCGTCCCATGGCGCACAGGCCAGGACGACCTGGTCGAAGCATTCGTCGTCGACGCGCCATTGCCCGTTTTCGGGAGAAATGGCGCGCACGCGCGTGCCGATGCGCAGCGTGGCATCGTGCCGGCCGAGCCATGCCAAGGCCGCATCGGGCAAAAGCGCGCCCAGGTCCGCACGCGGGAGCAACAGGTCGGCGCGGCCGCTGCCGCTGAAAAGTGCATCCTGCAGCACGCGCAGAAACACTTCCCCGCTCGACTGGTCGACCGGCGTGTTGAGTGCGGAAACGCACAGCGGCTCGATCAGCTCCTGCATCACGCGGGGCGTGAGGCCGGTGCAGAGCGCCGCAACGGTGGTGCCGGGGGCGCAGCGGAACCCGGCAAGGCGCCATCCGGTGGCGGTGCGCAGGAGCGTGGACTTGTCCCGCCAGGTCCAGCCGTGCGCGGTGAAGATGCCGGCCAGCAGATCGAGCGGCGCGGGCAGCCGCGACAGCTTCAGGCCGCCGCCGTCGGCAAAGCGCAGGGAGAGCGGCAGGCGCAGCAGCGCTTTGTCGGCATCGACGCCGACATCGCGCATCAGCGCGAGCGTGGCGGTGTATGCCCCGATGAGGATGTGCTGCCCGTTGTCCAGCGTCAGCCCATGCATCCGGTCGACCCGCCGCGCGCGGCCGCCCGCCATGTGCGCGGTTTCGAACAGCGTGACGGCATGGCCGAGGCGGGTGGCTTCGACCGCGCAGGCGAGGCCGGCCCAGCCGGCGCCAACGATGGCTGTTCTCAAATGCGCCCCAGCGCCTGGACTTTCCATGCCAGCCAGAACTTGCGCACCGGCGTCAGGCTCACGCGCTGGTTCAGCACCTGGAAGTTGTCGCGCTCGATCTCGCGCAGCAGCGTGCGGTAGATGCTGGCCATCATGAGGCCGGGCTTCTGGGCGCGGCGATCCGCGGCGGGCAGCAGGGCCAAGGCCTCGTCGTAGGCCGCGTGCGCGCGCTCGGCCTGGAACTTCATGAGCGCGACGAAGCGCTCCGAATGCACGCGGTTGAGGATTTCGTGCGCCTTCACGTCGAACTTCTGCAGTTCGTTCACGGGCAGGTAGATGCGCCCGCGCAGGGCGTCCTCGCCCACGTCGCGAATGATGTTGGTCAGCTGCAGCGCCAGGCCGAGCTTGTGCGCATAGGCCGTGGTCCGCGGATCGGTCTGCCCGAAGATGCGGGCCGCGACTTCGCCGACCACGCCGGCCACCAGATGGCAGTAGCGCGCCAGGCCCGGAAAGTCGAGGTAGCGGGTCTGGTCGAGGTCCATCTGGCAGCCGTCGATCACTTCGTTGAGCTGCTTGGGTTCGATGCCGTAGGTGGGCGCATGCGGTATCAGCGCCTGCATCACGGGGTGGCGCGGCGGGCCGGCGAAGGATTGGGCGACCTCGGTGCGCCACCAGGCCAGCTTGGTCGCGGCCACGCCGGGGTCGCCGACCTCGTCGACCACATCGTCGATTTCGCGGCAGAAGGCATAGAACGCGGTGATGGCGGCGCGGCGCGGCTTGGGCAGGAACAGGAAGGCGTAATAGAAACTGCTGCCCGAGGCGGCGGCCTTGTCTTGCACGTATTGCTCGGGAGTCATCGGGGGAGCGCTTTCATGGGCGGCCATTGTCTCCGCATCCGCAGGGCCCGCCAGAGCAGCAAGGGGGCATCGGCCTTGCCGATCGTGGGGCGCTGCGAAAAAGTGTCGAAGCCCAGGTCTTCGATCTTGTCGAGAATGCGCAGCCCACCCTGCACGACAAGGCGCAGTTCCCAGCCTGCGCGCCCTGGCAGCCGGTGGACCAGGGGCGCGCCCTCGGCCATCAGTTCCCGGGCCCAGGCGCTTTCGACGGCGATCAGGTTGATGGCTTCCTGCGGAGGCGGCGCGTCGGCCAGCGGAGCGAAGACCTTGAAACTCTCGCGCGTCAGGCCGCGCCGGGCGCAATCGGTGAGCGGCGGGTAAAAGCGGCCGCGCGGCAGGTCCACGCTCGGGTCCTGCCAGAAGTTGATGAGCTGCAACGCGCTGCAGATGGCATCGCTCTGCGCCAGTGCCTGCGCATCGTCCACGCCGTAGAGATGCAGCAGCAGGCGGCCGACCGGGTTGGCGGAGCGGCGGCAATAGTCGAGCAGTTCGGCGCGGTCGGCGTAGGTTCCGCCGTCACGGGTTTTCTCGATGTCTTGCATGAAGGCGCTCAGCAGATCGGCCAGCAGGTCTTCGGGCAACCCGAATTGCGCGATGCAGTGGGCGAGCGGGCCGAACACCTGCGGCCAGCGCGAGGAGGGCGGCACGCCGCCGCGTGCAGCGGCGCGCAGCTCTTCCCGATAGGCATGCAGGTCGGCCAGCCGCTCGCCGGGTGAGGCGTTGCCTTCGTCGGCGATGTCGTCGGCGGTTCGGGCGAAGTGGTAGATGGCGGCAATCGGCGCGCGCAGGTGCGGCGGGCACAGCCAAGAGGCCACGGGAAAGTTTTCGTAGTGGGCCGGCGGAGCGGCAATAGGGGATGGTGCGGACACGCGGCGATTGTCCGCGACGACCGAGGCCGCGGACTATGCTCTTGGTGTCGCCATCACCAAGTTCCTGCTTTCATGAATCCATCGGCACCGGTTTCCTCTGCCCCGACACCAGCGCCCGGCGAGGCGCCTCATCCGGCGGGGCCGGGCCTGATGATTGCCGCGCTGGGCGTGGTGTTCGGGGACATCGGCACTTCGCCGCTCTATGCCTTCAAGGAAACGCTGAACCCCGAGCACGGCGTGGCGTTCACGCCCGATGCGGTGCTGGGGCTGCTCTCGCTCATCTTCTGGGGGCTGATGTTCGTGGTGACGCTCAAGTATGTGGTGTTCGTGCTGCGCGCCGACCACGACGGCGAGGGCGGCATCCTCGCGCTGCAGGCGCTTGCGCGCAGCGCGATGGCGGGTCCCCGTGCCCGGCCATGGGTGTGGAACGCGATCGGGGTGCTCGGCCTGGTGGGCGCGGCCATGTTCTATGGCGACACCCTGATCACACCGGCCATCTCGGTGCTGTCGGCGGTCGAGGGGCTGGAGGTGCAGGCGCCGGTTCTGCAGCGAGTGGTGATTCCGATCACCGTCGTCATCCTGGTCGGGCTCTTTGCGGTGCAGCGCAAGGGGACCGGCGTGGTAGGCAAGGTGTTCGGGCCCGTCATGCTGCTGTGGTTCCTGGTGCTGGCGCTCGCGGGAGGCTGGCAGGTGCTGCAGAACCCGCAGGTGCTGGCGGCGCTTCACCCGGGGCGGGCGGTGGGCTTCCTGGTCGAGCATCGCGTCCAGTCGCTGGCGGTGCTGGGCGCAGTGTTCCTGGCCTTCACGGGCGGCGAGGCGCTGTACGCGGACATGGGGCACTTCGGCGCGCGGCCCATCCGGCTGGCGTGGCTCTTCATCGCGCTGCCGGGGCTGGTGTTGAACTATTTCGGGCAGGGCGCGCTGGTGCTGGCGAACCCGGCGGCCGTCGACAACCCGTTCTTCCGGCTCTTTCCGTCCTGGGGCGTCGTGCCGATGGTGGTGCTCGCCGCCATGGCGACCGTCATCGCTTCGCAGGCCGTGATCTCGGGGGCCTTTTCCCTCACGGCCCACGCCATGCGCATGGGCTACCTGCCGCGCATGCGGGTGGTGCAGACCTCCGGCTCGGCCATTGGCCAGATCTACGTGCCCACGGTCAACTGGCTGTTGATGGTGGGGGTGCTGTTGCTGGTGCTGGGCTTTCGCAGTTCGGAGGCGCTGTCGGCGGCCTACGGCATTGCGGTGTCGATCACGATGGTGACCACCACGCTGCTGGCGGGCGTCGTGGCCTGGGGTCTCTGGCGCTGGAACCGGGTGGCGGTGGTGCTCGGGGTGGTGGCCTTCGCGGTGATCGACCTGACCTTCGTGGTGGCCAACAGCCTCAAGGTGGGGGAAGGGGGTTGGCTCACGCTGGCCGTGGCGGCCGGGGTGATGGTGCTTTTCACGACCTGGGCCAAGGGGCGCCGGCTGGGGCTGGAGGCCGCCGCGGCCGAAAGCCTGCCGCTCAAGCCGTTTTTCGAATCGTTGGCGCAGCACATGCCGCATCGCGTGAGCGGCACGGCGGTGTTCCTGAACGCCGATGCGGCGTCGGTGCCGCACGCCTTGCTTCACAATCTCAAGCACAACCAGGTGCTGCACGAGCAGGTGATCGTGTTGCGCGTGCTGGCCTGCGACACGCCGCGCGTCGAGGCGCGCATGCGCATCGAGGCCGAGCAGCTGATGGACGGCATCTGGATGGTCACGGCGCGCCATGGTTTCATGGAGCGACCCGACGTGCCCGAATTCATCCGGATCCTGGCCTACCAGAAGGCGCTGGCGATCGATTCCATGAAGACCTCGTATTTCGTTTCGCGCGCTTCTGTCGGCGAGGAACACCTTCCGGGCATGAACCCGGTGCGCCGGGCGCTCTTCGGCTGGCTGCAGCGCAATGCCGGCCGCGCCTCCGACTATTTCGAGATTCCAGGCAACCGGCTGGTGGAAATGGGGCAGCGCACGTAGAGCGAGCCGCCCCGGCCGGCCACGGCGCGATTGACAGCCCCTGAGGTTTACCCTAGATTACTAACCGGTGGGTCAGTAATGACTCGGTTCGACCTTTCTAGGGTGTCTCATGACTGCCTCTTCCGGCTTCTCTCCTCTTGCCCGCGGTGCCGCCTGGCTACTGCTTCCTGCCTTGTTCCTGGCCGGCTGTTCGCAGTCGAAGCCGGCCGAGGAACCTGTGCGCGCGGTCAAGCTGGTGACCGTGGGCACCAGCGAATTCGACGCCCAGCCCGAGTTCTCGGCCGAGGTCCGGGCGCGTGTCGAGTCGCGCCTGGGGTTCCGCGTGGCGGGCAAGATCACCCGGCGCCAGGCGGAACTCGGCCAGCATGTGCAGGCCGGGCAGGTGCTGGCCCAGCTCGATCCGCAGGACTACCGCCTGGCAGCGGAAGCGGCGCGCGCCCAGCTGGCCGCGGCGCAGACCAACCGCGACCTCGCGGCGGCCGACCTCAAGCGCTACACCGAATTGCGCGCGCAGAACTTCATCAGCGGCGCCGAGCTGGAGCGCCGCGAATCCACCTGGAAAGCCGCGCAGGCACAGCTCGAACAGGCGCAGGCGCAGCTTTCTTCGCAGGGCAACCAGGCGAGCTACACCACGCTGGTGGCCGACGTGGCCGGCATTATCACTGCGATCGAGGCCGAGCCGGGTCAGGTGGTGCAGGCGGGCACGCCCGTCGTGCGCATTGCGCAGGACGGCGCGCGCGACGTGGTGTTTGCCGTGCCTGAAGACCGGGCCGCGCTGATCAAGCCCGGTTCGCCGGTCACGGTGCGCGGCTGGTCGGGCGGCAACGAGCTGCAGGGTCAGGTGCGCGAAGTGGCGGCCAGCGCCGACGCGGTCACGCGGACCTATGCGGTCAAGGTCGCCATCGACGCGGCCACCGCGCCGGCACTTGGCGCGACCGTGTATGCGCGGCCGCAGGCACTGGCGCGCGAGGGCGGCGCGGTCATGAAGCTGCCGACCAGCGCATTGCGCCAGGAAGGCAAGGGCACGGCGGTCTGGGTGCTGGACAAGGCCAGCATGACGGTGCGTTCGCAGCCCGTGCAGGTGGCCACGGCAGACGGCAACGAAGCCGTGATCGGCGCCGGCCTCACGCCCGGCATGATGGTCGTCGCCGCGGGCGTGCATGTGCTTTCGCCGGGGCAGAAGGTCACCATCTACCAGTCGAAGGAGGCGGCAGCCGCCCATACGAATGAATCGGCGCAGCCCGTCGAACCTGCTGCGGCGACGAAGAAGGAGATTGCAGCAGGTGCGGCCAAATGACGCAGGGCGCCGCGACGACCGACAAGCCCGCAGGCTTCAACCTCTCCAAATGGGCGCTGGACCACGCGCCGCTCACGCGCTACCTGATGGTGGTGCTGATGGTGCTGGGAGCCTTTGCCTACTTCCAGCTCGGCCAGGACGAAGACCCGCCGTTCACCTTCCGTGCCATGGTGGTGCGCACCTACTGGCCCGGCGCCACCGCGCAGCAGGTGGCCGAGCAGGTCACCGACAAGCTGGAGCGCACGCTGCAGGAGGCACCGTACGCCGACAAGATCCGCAGCTATTCGAAGCCGGGCGAGTCGCAGATCATTTTCCAGATCAAGGATTCGTCCAAGGCCGCGGACGTTGCCAACGTCTGGTACACCGTTCGCAAGAAGATCGGCGACATGCGCAATACGCTGCCGCCGGGCGTGCAGGGCCCGTTCTTCAATGACGACTTCGGCGATGTCTATGGCGTGATCTACGCGCTGGAGAGCGAAGGCTTCAGCCAGGCCGAACTCAAGAGCCTGGCCGACGACGTGCGACAGCAGCTGCTGAGGTTGAAGGACGTTGCCAAGGTCGACCAGTTCGGCGTGCAGGACCAGAAGGTCTACATCGAGATTTCGCAGAAGCGCGTGGCGCAGCTGGGGCTCGACTTCAACGCCGTGCTCGCGCAGCTCGGCTCGCAGAATGCGGTGGAAAGCGCGGGCACGATCCAATCGCCGCTCGACGTGGTGCAGGTGCGCGTGGCCGGGCAGTTCACCAGCGTGGAGCAACTGCGCGAAATGCCGATCCGCGGCAGCTCGGGCAACCAGCTCAAGCTCGGCGATATTGCCGAAATCCGCCGCGGCTACGTCGATCCGCCGGCGGTAAAGGTGCACCACCAGGGCAAGGAAGTCATTGCGCTGGGCGTCTCCATGACCAAGGGCGGCGACATCATTGCATTGGGCGAGGCGTTGCGCGCCACCACCAAGCAGATCGACCAGCGCCTGCCGGCCGGCGTGAAGCTGGCGCAGGTGCAGGACCAGCCGGTATCGGTGGCCAGCTCGGTCAATGAATTCGTCGGCGTGCTGATCGAGGCCGTGGCCATCGTGCTGGCCGTGAGCATCATTTCGCTCGGCCTGCACAAGGGCGGGCGCCTGGGCTGGTACATCGACATCCGCCCGGGGCTGGTGGTGGCCATCACCATTCCGCTGGTGCTGGCCGTCACGTTCCTGGCCATGAATTACTTCGGCATCGGGCTGCACAAGATATCGCTGGGGTCGCTGATCATTGCGCTCGGCCTTCTGGTGGACGACGCGATCATCGCGGTCGAGATGATGGTGCGGAAGATGGAAGAGGGCTACGACAAGGTGCGCGCCGCCACCTTTGCCTACGACGTCACCGCCAAGCCCATGCTCACCGGCACGCTCATCACGGCCGCGGGCTTCTTGCCCATCGGCATTGCCAAGTCGGTGACGGGTGAATACACCTTCGCGATCTTCGCGGTGACGGTCATCGCGTTGGTGCTGTCGTGGATCGTGTCGGTGTACTTCGTGCCTTACCTGGGCACGCTGCTGCTGAAGGTAAAGCCGCACGACCCGGACGCGCCGCCGCACGAGCTGTTCGACACCCGGTTCTACAACAGCTTCCGCCGCGCGGTGAACTGGTGCGTGCAGCACCGCTGGCTGACCATCGGCGCCACGGTGCTGATCTTTGCGCTCGGCATCGTCGGCATGGGCAAGGTGCAGCAGCAGTTCTTCCCGGATTCGAGCCGGCCCGAGATCATGGTGGACATCTGGTTCCCGGAGGGCACCTCGTTCCCCGCGAACGAAGAGGTCGCCAAGCGGGTCGAGCAGCGCATCATGAAGGAAGAGGGCGTGAAGACGGTCAGCACCTGGATCGGTTCCGGCGTGCCGCGCTTCTACCTGCCGCTGGACCAGGTGTTTCCGCAGACCAACGTGTCGCAGCTCATCGTGCTGGCCAAGGACCTGAAGGTGCGCGAAAGCCTGCGCATCAAGCTGCCCGCGCTGTTGGCGGAGGAGTTTCCGGAAGTGCGCGGCCGCGTGAAGCTGCTGCCCAACGGGCCGCCGGTGCCGTACCCGGTGCAGTTCCGAGTGATCGGCACCGACCCCGCCCAGCTGCGCGCGCACGCCGACGAAGTGAAGGCCGTGCTGCGCGAGAACGCCAACATGCGCGGCGTGAACGACAACTGGAACGAGTCGGTCAAGGTGATTCGCCTTGAGGTTGACCAGGCCAAGGCACGCGCACTCGGCGTGACCAGCCAGGCCATCGCCCAGGCTTCCAAGACGATGTTCTCTGGCACCACGGTGGGCCAGTACCGCGAAAACGACCTGCTGATCGACATCGTGCTGCGCCAGTCGGCGGACGAGCGCGAGGCCATTTCGGACATCGGCAACGCCTACCTGCCCACGACCTCCGGGCGTTCGATTCCGCTCACGCAGATTGCGCGGCCGGTATTCACCTGGGAGCCGGGCGTGATGTGGCGCGAGAACCGCGACTACGCAATCACGGTGCAGGGCGACGTGGTCGAAGGGCTGCAGGGCGCCACGGTCACCGAGCAGTTGCTCCCGCAGCTGCGCAAGCTCGAAGCCGGCTGGCATGCAGCGGGCGAGGGCGCCTACCGCATCGAAGTGGCGGGCGCCGTCGAGGAAAGCAGCAAGGGCTCCGCTTCCATCGTGGCGGGCGTGCCGATCATGCTGTTCCTGGTGTTCACGCTGCTGATGCTGCAGCTGCACAGCTTCAGCCGTTCATTGCTGGTGTTCATTACCGGTCCCATGGGCATTGCCGGCGTTGCCGGGGCGCTGCTGCTGCTGAACCGGCCGTTCGGCTTCGTCGCGCTGCTGGGCGTGATCGCGCTCATGGGCATGATCCAGCGCAATGCGGTGATCCTGATCGACCAGATCGAGAGCGACCGCGCGGCGGGCGTGCCGGCCTGGGACGCCATTGTCGAGTCGGCGGTGCGGCGCCTGCGGCCCATCGTGCTGACCGCGGCGGCGGCCGTGCTGGCGATGATTCCGCTCTCGCGAAGCGTGTTCTGGGGGCCGATGGCGGTTGCCATCATGGGCGGGCTGATCGTGGCCACCGTATTGACCCTGCTGGCGCTGCCGGCAATGTACGCCGCTGCATTCCGCGTCAAGCGGGAGCCGAAAGAGGGTGTGATTAGCGCTTAAAATACGCGGTTGACCGATTTCAGGCGGACGGTCTTTGGGCGGCGGAGTATTCGATATCAGCGGTATCGGATGCCCGCGGCACCAGGGCCGTCCGCTTTTGCATTCACCTGAAAAATGGCAATAGCGCGGGTGGCGAAATTGGTAGACGCACCAGGTTTAGGTCCTGACGTTCGCAAGAACGTGCCGGTTCGAGTCCGGCCCCGCGCACCAGCCACACCCCTCACAAGGAAGACACCATGACCGTGACCGTTGAAACTCTCGAGAAGCTCGAACGCAAGATCACGCTGACCCTGCCGGTTGGCACCATCCAGTCCGAAGTCGATTCGCGCCTCAAGAAGCTCGCGCGCACCGTCAAGATGGATGGCTTCCGTCCGGGCAAGGTGCCGATGAACGTCGTGGCCCAGCGCTACGGCTACTCGGTGCACTACGAGGTCATGAACGACAAGGTCGGTGAAGCCTTCTCGCAAGCTGCCAACGAAGCCAAGCTGCGCGTGGCCGGCCAGCCCCGCATCACCGAGAAGGAAGAGTCGCCCGAAGGCCAGCTCGCCTTCGACGCGGTGTTCGAGGTGTTCCCCGAAGTCAAGATCAAGGACCTGTCGGGTGCCGAAGTCGAGAAGCTCTCGGCCGAAGTGGGCGACGACGCCATCGACAAGACGCTCGACATCCTGCGCAAGCAGCGCCGCACCTTCGCGCAGCGCGCGCAAGACGCCGTGGCGCAAGACAACGACCGCGTGACGGTCGACTTCGAAGGCAAGATCGACGGCGAGACCTTCCAGGGCGGCAAGGCCGAAGACTTCCAGTTCATCGTCGGCGAAGGCCAGATGCTGAAGGAATTCGAAGACGCAGTGCGCGGCATGAAATCCGGCGACAGCCGCACCTTCCCGCTGTCGTTCCCGGCCGACTACCACGGCAAGGACGTGGCAGGCAAGCAAGCCGACTTCATGGTCACCGTGAAGAAGATCGAGGCTTCGCACCTGCCTGAAGTCAACGAACAGCTCGCCAAGTCGCTCGGCATTGCCGAAGCCACGGTCGAGGGCCTGCGCGCCGACATCAAGAAGAACCTCGAGCGCGAAGTGAAATTCCGCCTGCTGGCCCGCAACAAGAACGCCGTGATGGACGCGCTGGTGGCCAACGCCGAGCTCGACCTGCCCAACGCCAGCGTGCAGTCCGAAGTGAACCGCATGATCGAAGGCGCCCGCGCCGAGCTCAAGCAGCGCGGCATCAAGGATGCCGACAAGGCGCCGATTCCCGAGGAAGTGTTCCGCCCGCAAGCCGAGCGCCGCGTGCGCCTGGGCCTGGTGGTGGCCGAACTGGTGCGTGCCAACAACCTGCAGGCCAAGCCCGAGCAGATCAAGGCCCACATCGACGAGCTGGCCGCCAGCTACGAAAAGCCGGCCGACGTCGTGCGCTGGTATTTCAGCGACAACAACCGCCTGGCCGAGGTCGAGGCAGTCGTCATCGAGAACAACGTGACCGAATTCGTGCTCAGCAAGGCCAAGGTCAACGAAAAGTCGGTGTCGTTCGACGAGCTGATGGCGCAGCAGCAAGGCTGATCCGGTCCGCCCGCAACGCCAATGGGGCTTGTGCTTTACGGCACGAGCCCCATTTCACTCAGGCGTACAGTTAAATTCGAACAGCGAACGAATCCTTTTCCGGAGAGCAAATCAATGAGCGCACAGGATATTAAGGCCCTCGGCATGATCCCGATGGTCATCGAGCAGTCGGGTCGCGGTGAGCGGTCTTACGACATCTATTCGCGTCTCCTCAAGGAGCGCATCATTTTCCTGGTGGGTGAAGTGAACGACCAGACCGCCAACCTCGTGGTGGCGCAGCTGCTGTTCCTCGAGAGCGAGAATCCGGACAAGGACATTTCGTTCTATATCAATTCCCCGGGCGGCAGCGTGAGCGCCGGCATGGCCATTTACGACACCATGCAGTTCATCAAGCCCGACGTTTCCACGATGTGCATCGGCTTTGCGGCAAGCATGGGCGCCTTCTTGCTGGCGGCCGGCGAAAAGGGCAAGCGCTTCTCGCTGCCCAACTCGAAGATCATGATCCACCAGGTGCTCGGCGGCGCTCGCGGCCAGGCCACGGACATCGAAATTCATGCCCGCGACATCCTGCGCACCAAGGACCAGATGAACCGCATCCTGGCCGAGCGCACGGGCCAGCCGCTGGAAAAAGTCAAGTCGGACACCGAACGCGACTATTTCCTGACCGCCGACGAAGCCAAGGAATACGGCCTGGTCGACCAGGTCATTGCAAAGCGCAGCTGATCAACCCAGCCCGCGCCACGGCGCCGGTGGCGCCAAAAAGGCAAAGACGGCGTTTTCCCCACGGGAAACGCCGTTTTTGTTTAGTTATCATTGTCCTACCCCGTTAACGAGGCACCTGTCCATGGCCGAAAAAAAAGGCTCTTCCAGCGAAAAAACGCTTTATTGCTCGTTCTGCGGCAAGAGCCAGCATGAGGTCAAAAAGCTGATCGCGGGCCCTTCGGTCTTCATTTGCGACGAGTGCATCGACCTTTGCAACGAAATCATCCGCGACGAGCTTCCGGCCGGTGAAGAGGCGCGCGAGGCGCGCAGCGACCTGCCCACGCCGCTGGAGATCAAGACCAACCTCGACAACTACGTGATCGGCCAGGAGCCGGCCAAGCGCATGCTGTCGGTGGCGGTCTACAACCACTACAAGCGCCTGCGCCACAAGGAAAAGGCCAAAGGCGAGGACGTCGAGCTCAGCAAGAGCAACATCCTCTTGATCGGCCCCACCGGTTCGGGCAAGACCCTGCTTGCGCAAACGCTGGCGCGCATGCTCGACGTGCCCTTTGTCATGGCCGACGCCACCACGCTCACGGAAGCGGGCTATGTGGGCGAAGACGTCGAGAACATCATCCAGAAGCTGCTGCAAAGCTGCAACTACGAAGTCGAGCGCGCCCAGCGCGGCATTGTCTACATCGACGAAATCGACAAGATCTCGCGCAAGTCTGACAACCCTTCGATCACGCGCGACGTGTCGGGCGAGGGCGTGCAGCAGGCGCTGCTGAAGCTCATCGAAGGCACCATGGCCAGCGTGCCGCCCCAGGGCGGGCGCAAGCATCCGAACCAGGACTTCCTGCAGATCGACACGACCAACATCCTGTTCATCTGCGGCGGCGCGTTCGCGGGCCTCGAAAAGGTCATCGAAAACCGCACCGAGGCTTCTGGCATCGGCTTTGGCGCTTCAGTCAAGAGCAAGGCGCAGCGCAGCATCACCGAGGTGTTCCGCGAAGTCGAGCCCGAAGACCTGATCAAGTTCGGCCTGATTCCCGAGCTCGTCGGCCGTATGCCCGTGGTGGCTTCGCTGGCCGAGCTCAGCGAAGACGCGCTGGTGCAGATCCTGACCGAGCCCAAGAACGCGGTGGTCAAGCAGTTCACCAAGCTGCTGCAAATGGAAGGTGTCGACCTCGAGATCCGTCCCGCGGCGCTCAAGGCCATTGCCCGCAAGGCGCTGGCCCGCAAGACCGGGGCACGGGGCTTGCGTTCGATCCTCGAACAGTCGCTCATCGACACCATGTTCGAACTGCCAAATGCCACCAACGTCGACAAGGTTGTGGTCGAAGAATCCACAATCGATGAAAACAAGCCGCCGCTGCTCGTGTACCGAGAAGCGGCCAAGAAGGCTTGAGCGAGGCTTGAATGAACGCGGCGCCGGCTCTTTTCACCAAAAAAGCTCTCGGCGCCTTCGACAAAGACCGGGTGCGCGGGCTTGAAATGCCCCAACACCCATCCATCTTTGCCTGATCAATCAAAGGATATTCATGTCCGGTCATACCCCCCTGCCTGCCGACGCGATCGACCTGCCGCTGCTGCCGCTGCGCGACGTCGTCGTGTTCCCCCACATGGTGATCCCGCTGTTCGTGGGGCGCCCCAAGAGCATCAAGGCGCTCGAGCTGGCCATGGAGGCCGAACGCCGCATCATGCTGGTGGCGCAGAAAGCCGCCGCCAAGGACGAGCCCTCGGTCGAGGACATGTTCGAAGTGGGCTGCGTCTCCACCATTTTGCAGATGCTCAAGCTGCCCGACGGCACCGTGAAGGTGCTGGTCGAGGGCCAGCAGCGTGCGCGCGTGAACCGCATCGACGACGGTGAAACCCACTTCACGGCCAACGTGACGCCCGTCGAGGCGCCCGAAGGCGGCGAGAAGGGCACCGAGGTCGAGGCGCTGCGCCGTGCCGTGATGCAGCAGTTCGACCAATACGTCAAGCTGAACAAGAAGATCCCGCCCGAGATCCTCACCTCGATCTCCAGCATCGACGATCCGGGCCGCCTGGCCGACACCATTGCGGCGCACCTGCCGCTCAAGCTTGACAACAAGCAGGCCGTGCTCGACCTGGACGACGTGAAGTCGCGCCTCGAAAACCTGTTCGGCCAACTCGAGCGCGAAGTCGACATCCTCAATGTCGACAAGAAGATCCGCGGGCGCGTGAAGCGCCAGATGGAAAAGAACCAGCGCGACTTCTACCTCAACGAGCAGGTCAAGGCGATCCAGAAGGAGCTCGGCGAAGGCGAAGAGGGCGCGGACATCGAGGAGATCGAGAAAAAGATCAAGCTCGCCAAGATGCCCAAGGACGCGCTCAAGAAGGCCGAAGGCGAGCTCAAGAAGCTCAAGCTGATGTCGCCCATGTCGGCCGAGGCCACCGTGGTGCGCAACTACATCGACGTGCTGGTGGGCCTGCCGTGGAGCAAGAAGACCAAGATCAAGCACGACCTGGCCAACGCCGAGGCGGTGCTCAATGCCGACCACTACGGCCTCGAGAAGGTCAAGGACCGTATCCTTGAATATCTCGCGGTGCAGCAGCGCGTCGACAAGGTCAAGGCGCCCATCCTGTGCCTGGTGGGCCCGCCCGGTGTGGGCAAGACCTCGCTCGGGCAGTCGATCGCCAAGGCGACCGGCCGCAAGTACACCCGCATGGCGCTCGGCGGCATGCGGGACGAAGCCGAAATCCGCGGCCACCGCCGCACCTACATCGGCGCGCTGCCAGGCAAGGTGCTGCAGGGGCTGAGCAAGATCGGCACGCGCAATCCTCTGTTCCTGCTCGACGAAATCGACAAGCTGGGGACCGACTTCCGCGGCGACCCGTCGAGCGCACTGCTCGAGGTGCTCGACCCGGAGCAGAACCACACCTTCGGTGACCACTACGTCGAGGTCGACTTCGACCTCTCCGACGTGATGTTCGTGGCTACGTCGAACTCGATGAACATCCCGCCGGCGCTGCTCGACCGGATGGAAGTCATTCGCCTCTCGGGCTATACCGAGGACGAGAAGACACACATTGCGCTCAAGTACCTGTTGCCGAAGCAGTTGAAGAACAACGGCGTCAAGGAAGACGAGTTGCTGGTCACCGAAGAAGCGGTGCGCGACATCGTGCGCTACTACACGCGTGAAGCCGGTGTGCGTTCGCTGGAGCGCGAGCTCTCCAAGATCTGCCGCAAGGTGGTGAAGGGTTTGCTGCTCAAGAAAATGACGCCGAAGGTCACGGTCGACGGCAGCAATCTCAACGACTTCCTCGGCGTGCGCAAGTACAGCTTCGGCCTGGCCGAGAAGCAGAACCAGGTCGGCCAGGTGGTCGGCCTCGCGTGGACCGAAGTCGGCGGCGACCTGCTCACCATCGAAGCCGTCACCATGCCCGGCAAGGGCGTGATCAGCCGCACGGGTTCGCTCGGCGACGTGATGAAGGAATCGGTCGAGGCCGCGCGCACCGTGGTGCGCAGCCGCTCGCGCCGCCTGGGCATCAAGGACGAGATCTTCGAGAAGCGCGACATCCACATCCACGTGCCCGACGGCGCAACGCCCAAGGACGGCCCGAGTGCGGGTGCAGCCATGACGACGGCCTTCGTCTCGGCGCTCACGGGCATTCCCGTGCGTGCGGACGTTGCCATGACCGGCGAGATCACGCTGCGAGGCGAGGTCACGGCCATCGGCGGGTTGAAGGAAAAACTGCTGGCGGCATTGCGCGGCGGCATCAAGACCGTGCTCATTCCCGAAGAGAACGCGAAGGACCTGCAGGACATTCCCGAGAACGTGAAGAACGGCCTCGAGATCGTGCCCGTGAAGTGGATCGACAAGGTCCTGGAAATCGCGCTCGAGAAAATGCCGGAGCCGCTGTCCGACGAAGAAGTTGCGGCCTCCGCAGCTGCGGTGGCCGAGTTGGCCAAGCAGCGCGAAGCACGGGCTTCCGAAGGTTCTGTCAAACATTGATTGGCAAAACTTGCCGGGCCCCGAAAAAGTGTTCTATAATTCGAGGCGCGAAACGCGGGAATAGCTCAGTTGGTAGAGCGCAACCTTGCCAAGGTTGAGGTCGAGAGTTCGAGACTCTTTTCCCGCTCCAGTTTTTGAAAAAGGGAAGCAATGCTTCCCTTTTTTTCGCGAGTTCGATTTCGTTTTAGCAGCGTGGCGCGATAGCAAAGCGGTTATGCAACGGATTGCAAATCCGTCTAGCCCGGTTCGACTCCGGGTCGCGCCTCCACCCCTCTCTGATCAGTCCGATCCACCCTCCACCGAAAATAGCCCCGCCAACCTGTGTTGCCGGGGCTCGTTTTGTTTGGGTTATCGTCGATGTTCAACCTGAGGCCCGGATGGTGAAATTGGTAGACACATCGACTTAAAATCTCCTTTGTCAAGTCTTATGGTTAGCAACCTAATTGGCTGCAAAGCCAGTACCGGTGCGGATTTTCAAGTCGCCCCGAACGCGACTTGAGCCGGTATCCCGGGCGGCCTGGAGTCGTCTAGGAGCCTAGAGAGAGTGAAAGTACGCCCGGAAGTAGCCGGGCGAAATGGACTCGGTAACGAGTGAAGCCAGCCCGAGTGGTGAAACTGGTAGACACAAGGGACTTGAATAAATTTGAGCCCTTCGAAGGAAACTTCGAAGGTGAAGCCCGTCAAATTCGGTGAACGCCCTGGACGCGCAAACGCCCGAGCCAACGCCGAGCCAAGCCCCTGAATCGAAAGGTTCGTGGGAAGGTGTAGAGAGCAGACGGCGGGCACCTACGGCCGCAAAGCTATGGTGAAGGCGTGCTCCAGACCACGAACAGCGTGAATGCTGGCGGCGAAAGCCGAAGTGGTAAGAAAATCCCTCGACCTCACGGTCATGCCGGTTCGATTCCGGCCTCGGGCACCAACTTATTGCAAGCCGTTCCTACGTAGGGGGGAACGGCTTTTGCCGGACTTGATCAGG
>NZ_RWKH01000027.1 GCF_003984625.1 Variovorax sp. DXTD-1
CTTTGGGTTCAATCTCAACGCGAGTTTCTAACCAGAGAGGAAATGAGAATGAAAAAAATCAAGAGAAACACGATTGCGACCGCGGTGACATTGCTCGCCCTCACAGGTTGCATGAGCATTTCCGAAGTCGTTCAAGTCCCCACCGACAAGCAATCAGCTGTAGCAAGTTTCCGGTTGCCGGTCATGCCGTTGGACGCGAACGAGACCGTCGTCTACGTCGTCAACAAGCCGGAGACCGCTTCGAATAAATGGGATCGAGGCGTCATCTTCACAACCGCTCTCGCCATCGAGGGAGCAACGGCACCGCTGGAAACCGTTCCGGGGCAATACGCGGTTGCCAAGATCAAACCTGGGAAGTACGCAGTTCGCGCGCAGCGCCTTTGCCATCCAGACGGGCCGGGTGGCAACGACAGCGAGCGCTTCCCATCGGCCGGAACCGTCATGCCCGTATGGCAGGCTGGTTGGAGCACCTACACGCGCAATTACGGTCCGGGTCTGCGCAGCGGCGAAGAGGTTTTCGACTTCCAAGGTGGCAAGACCTACGTGTTCTCGATCAACCCCAACTGTGCCCTGGTGGTAAAGGCCGGCGGCGTCTTGCTGTATCCGCGCATCCGTGAGGCGGATGAGCCGGGCGGCAAGTACCTGGTCATGACCAGTGCCCCAGCAAAAAAGCAGTGATCAACATGAAAATTAAATTGGGAACTCCTTGGCTCGTCACTCAGTTTTTGCTGGCCGCGACGTTGCTGAGTGGTTGTGTTTTTGCGGGCTATCGAACGCCGACAGCAGACGAGCCGCATGCGCAGTTGAGAGTCGACACGAAGGATTACCTTCGCATCCTCTCGCTCAACGAGAAAGGGTGCATTGCTCACTACAAGGTACTCGCGGAAGGGCCGTCCTTCTTTGGCATAGGCTCCTCGCAATCCGATCCATCGGTGCTACACCTGTTGCGCACGGACCAGGATGCCATCATGGAATACGTATCGCCGAGGCACGGCAACATGTGTCGGTTTCACTTCTCCTTTCGACCAGAAGCCGGCGAACGCTACAGACTCCTTGGCGATCGCTTCATCGACCCTAAGGGCGACACGTTCTTCGGCAAAAAGATCCCAGCTGAGAAGTGCGGAGTGATCGTTGTGAAGGAGGGTACCGAGAACCAGCAGACGCCGGTGAAGGCAGAAATGCTCCGGGTCGACTGGACGCCTGCTTGTAGTCGCTTCATCACACCAGAGGAGGCGAGCAAGAAGCGTCCTCCGGCACCTCCTTTTTGATCACTCGTCCGAAAGAGGTTCCGTTCACTTCAACGCATACCGCGCCGCCCGCGCAATGCTCTCCGCATCCACCCCAAAGAACTCCCGCAGCGCCGCGCGCGTATCGCTGCGGCCGAACCCATCCGTTCCCAGCGTGAGATAGCGGCGGCCTTCGGGCAGGAAGGCGCGCAAACTCTCGGGTACGGCGCGCACGTAGTCGGTGGCGGCGACGATCGGACCTTTGCCTCCCGAGCCGAGCTGCCGCGCGATGAACGGTACGCCGGCTTCCTTCTCGCCCGCAATCGCGCGCTGCTCGCAAGCCAATCCGTCACGCGCAAGTTCGCTCCAACTCGTCACGCTGAACACCTCGGCCTCGATGCCTTCGTCGGCCAGCAGCTGCGCGGCCTTGACGACTTCGGTGAGGATGGCGCCCGAGCCCATGAGCGTGACGGCCTTCTTCGTTTTCGCCTTGCCTGAAGCGGGCGCATACACGCCGAAGCGATAGCAGCCGCGCAGGATGTCCGCCTCTGCACCCTCGGGCACATCGGGTTGCGCGTAGTTCTCGTTCATGAGCGTGACGTAATAGAACACGTCCTTCTGCTCGACCATCATTTCGCGGATGCCCGCATCGACGATGACGGCCATCTCCCCGGCATAGGCGGGGTCGTAGGCCTTGCAGTTGGGAATGGTCGCGGCCACGAGGTGGCTGCTGCCGTCCTGGTGCTGCAGGCCTTCGCCGCCCAAGGTGGTGCGGCCCGATGTGGCGCCCAGCAAAAAGCCGCGCGCACGCTGGTCGGCCGCGGCCCAGATGGCGTCGCCCACGCGCTGAAAGCCGAACATCGAGTAGTAGATGTAGAAGGGCAGCATCGCGAGGCCGTGCACGCTGTAGCTGGTGGCGGCTGCCGTCCAGCTGGCAATGGCGCCGGCTTCGCTGATGCCTTCTTCAAGAATCTGGCCGTCGGTGGCTTCGCGGTAACTCAGCACGGAGCCGATGTCTTCGGGCGCATAGCGCTGGCCCACGCTCGAATAGATGCCGACCTGCTTGAACAGGTTGGCCATGCCGAAGGTGCGCGCCTCGTCGGCCACGATGGGCACGATGCGCGGGCCCAGGGCCTTGTCTTTCAGCAGGTTGCCGAGCATGCGCACGAAGGCCATGGTGGTGCTCATTTCCTTGCCTGCTGCCGCTGTCGCGAATTGCGCGTAGCTGGCAATGTCTGGCTTGGGCACGACGTCGCACGCGGTCTCGCGGCGGGGCATGGCGCCGCCGAGCGCGGCGCGGTGGCTGCGCAGGTACTGCATCTCGGCGCTGTCTTCGGGCGGGCGGTAGAAGTCCATCGCTATGGCCTGCGCGTCGGTGAGCGGCAGGTTGAAGCGGTCGCGAAACTCGATGAGATCGACGTCGCCCATCTTCTTGTGCGAGTGCGTGGTCATCTTGCCCTGCGCGGCGCTGCCCATGCCGTAGCCCTTCTTGGTGTGGGCGAGGATCACGGTCGGTTGGCCCTTGTGCGCGGCCGCGGCGGCATAGGCGGCGTATATCTTCACGAGGTCGTGGCCGCCGCGTTTCAGCCGGTCGATCTGCTCGTCGGTCATGCCTTCGGCCAGGCGCGCAAGCTCGGGGTTCTGGCCGAAGAAGTTGTCGCGGTTGAAGCGGCCGTCCTTGGCCGCAAAGGTCTGCATCTGGCCGTCCACGGTGTTGGCGAACACGCGCGCGAGCGCGCCGCTCATGTCCTGCGCGAAGAGGCCGTCCCAGTCGCTGCCCCACACGAGCTTGACGACGTTCCAGCCCGCGCCGGCAAAGAGTTTTTCGAGCTCGTCGATGATGCGGCCGTTGCCGCGCACCGGGCCGTCGAGGCGCTGCAGGTTGCAGTTGACGACCCACACGAGGTTGTCGAGCTTCTCGCGCGCGGCAAGCGTCAGCGCGCTCATCGATTCGGGCTCGTCCATTTCGCCGTCGCCGAACACGCCCCACACCCGTCGCTTGTCGACGGGCGTTCCATCCTCTTTGCGGCCTTCCTCGCAATCGAGCAGGTTGCGGTGCGTGAGGTAGCGCATGAAGCGCGCGTGGTAAATCGAGCTGATCGGGCCGATGCCCATCGAGCCGGTCGGGAACTGCCAGAAATCCGGCATCAGGTAGGGATGCGGATAGCTGCTCAAGCCGCGCGCGCCGCTGCCTTGGGTGAAGGCGGGCGCAGTCAGCTCCTGGCGGTAGTGCTTCAGGTCTTCTTCGCTGAGGCGGCCTTCGAGGTACGCACGCGCATAGACGCCGGGCGCGCTGTGCGGCTGGAAGAACACGAGGTCACCGCGATGCGCATCTTCGCCCGAGTCCTTGCGCGCATGAAAGAAGTGATTGAAGCCGGTCTCGAACAAGTCTGCCGCGCTGGCGTAGCTGGCGATGTGGCCACCGAGTTCGCCATACGCCTGGTTGGCCTTGGCCACCATCGCGAGGGCGTTCCATCGCATCAGCGAAGCCAGGCGCTCCTCGACGGCCAGGTCGCCCGGGAACGGCGGCTGGTCTTCCACCGCAATGGTGTTGACGTAAGGCGTTGCGAGCTCGGGCTGCCAACCGATGCGTTGCTGCCGCGCGAGGCGGGCAAGCTCCACCAGCATCTGCCGCGCGCGCTGGGGGCCATGCGTTTGCGCCAGCGCCAGGAAGGCATCGCGCCATTCGGCGGTCTCAGCAGGGTCGGGGTCGTGCGAGAGCGGCGTGTCGAGCAGCAGCGCGCGCATCTGGTCGGATGAAATCGGGGCGTTCATGCCGGCACTTTAGGCCGCAACGGCAAGAATTAGCTACCGGCTTGGGCATACCCACGGCGCCAACGCAGCATAAAATTCTTGAAAACCAACCGAACGCCGCATTTCGTGCAACTCGACACCATTGACCTGCGCATCCTCGACGAGCTGCAACGCGACGGCGGGCTGTCGAACGTGGAGCTGGCGCGCCGCGTTCAGCTGTCGCCTTCGCCGTGCCTCGCACGCGTGAAGGCGCTGGAAGCCGGCGGCGTGATCGACCGCTATGTGGCGCTCGCGAACGCAAAGGCGCTGGGCCTGGGGCTCAACGTGTTCATCTCGATCAGCCTCACCACGCAAAGCAAGCAGTCGCTCGCCGACTTCGAGCAGCGCATTGCCGAGCACGACGAGGTGATGGAGTGCTACCTGATGACGGGCGACAGCGACTACCTGATCCGCATCGCTGTGGCGGACATGGCGGCGCTGGAGAAATTCATCCTGGAACAGCTCACGCCGATTCCAGGCATCGAGAAGATCCGCTCGAGCTTTGCGCTCAAGCAGGTGCGATACAAGACTGCGCTGCCGTTGCCAAGGTAAATACCGCCCGGGTTGCACGCAACCCGGGCGGTACCAGGTACCAACAAACAGCCAGTCTTTGCTTACAGGCCGATCAGGCCGCCATCGTCCTTGGTGATGACGACCGTGGCCGAGCGCGGGCGGGCCGTGCCGCCTTCGGGCCAGTGGCTGCCGAACTTCGTCGGGTCGCTGATGTTTGCCGCAGCGGTCGTTTCACCCGGGTGCTGGATGTTGACGAACAGCGCGCGGCCGTCGCCCGATTCGGCGATGCCGGTGATCTCGCAGTCCTTCGGGCCGACCAGGAAGCGGCGCAGGCCGTCGGTACCGGGCGCCTTGCCGATGAAGGTAGCCTGCGTCGCGCTGGTGGCGCCGTCCACGTTGGTGATCGTCTTCGCCGCGCCGTCTCCCACCTGGCCCGGCAATGCCGCGAGCATCATGCAGTTGGTCACGTCGGTGTACTTGCCGTCGTCGGTCTGCAGCCACAGCAGGCCGGCGGTCGCGTGGCTGAACCACATGCCGTCGGGGCTGGAGAAGTCGTTGTCGGCAACCAGGTTGGACAGGTTGACGTCGGCCGATGCCGTCGAGCGCGCACCGAACAGGTAGACGTCCCAGTTGAAGGTGACGGCCGCGGGGTCGCCGCCGGCGTCGGCAAAGCGAACGATGTGGCCGTTCGGGTTGCCCTTCTGCGCCGTCTGGGCCGCGCCCTTGGGGTCGTTGTAGTAGCGCGGGTTGGCAGCATCGGTATTGCTGATGGTGCGCGCGGCGTTGTTGGTGAGGGTGAGGTACACGTCGCCGTTCTTCGGATTGACGGCGGTCCACTCGGGGCGATCCATCTTGGTCGCGCCCGCAACGTCGGCGGCAAGGCGGGCGTTGATCACCACGTCGGCCGCATCGGCGAAGGGGTACGTCGCGTTGCCGGAGGTGATGCCGTTCACGCCGAGCGAGAGCTCCAGCCAGTTGCCGGTGCCGTCGGCGTTGAAGCGAGCGACATACAGCTTGCCGTCGTCCATGTACTTGTCGCCGGCCGCAATGCCGCCGCCGATGTCGGCCGCATCCCAGGCCTTGGTGGAGACGAACTTGTAGAGGTACTCATTCTGCGAGTCGTCACCCATGTACCAGACCAGCGGCTTGCCGACCACGACCGGGCCGAGGCACGCGCCTTCGTGGCCGAAGCGGCCGAGCGCGGTGCGCTTCTTGGGCGTGCTGGCCGGGGTGAAGGGGTCGATCTCGACCACCCAGCCGTAGGTGTTGGCACCATTGCGGAAGTCGTCGGTGGCGGTGGCGCCGGTCACCTGGGTATTCCAGCGGCCGTAGATGTTGTCGGCCGTGTCGGGCGTGACGGTGGCCCACAGTTCGCGGCCGGTGCTCGAAACACCGTAGCGTGCGAACGAGGTGATTTCCTTCGCCGTGCGGTTGGGGTTGTCGGTGGCCGCAATGCGGCGGAAGTAGCCGGCCCAGTTCTCTTCGCAGGTGAGGTACGTGCCCCACGGCGTGGTGCCGTTGGCGCAGTTGTTGAGCGTGCCGCGGGTCTTGCTGCCGTCGGTCGAATACCTGGTCTTCAGGTAGTCGGTCCTGGCGGCCGGACCCGAGAACGTCATTTCGGTGAGGGTGTGAACGCGGCGGTTCAAGTTCGAGTCTTGCTTGTAGCTCCAGGCGCTGCCGTTCTTGTTGACCTCGATCACGCTCACGCCGTGCAGGTAGAACTCGCGCAGCACTTCGTCGGCCACGGTGCGAACCGCTGCATTGCCGGTGCCGGTGATGGTCTGGCCGGCGGGGTGCAGGAACAGCGGCGTGATGGCTTCGTGGTTCATCACGAGCAGGCCGCGCGCCGCATTGGCGGGGTCCCACTTGTTCGAGCCGTCCATGCCGAAGAAGGTCATGCCGTCGTGGTGGTCGCCGGCACGGCGGTCGTAGGTGGCCGGATCGTCCGTGCCGTCGTTCTTGTAGGCAGCTACGCCGTTCGCAATCGGGTCACCCAGGCGGTAGAGCACGCTGGCGGTGTAGCCGGCCGGCACGCTCACCACGTCCTCCAGGCTCTTGGCCACGGCATTGAACCCGAGCTTGGGTGCGGCGGGCGCGGGCGGCGGTGCGGGAACAGGGGCCGGCGCTGGCGCCGGCGCAGGTGCCGGAGGCAGCACGGGGAAGCCGATGCCCCCACCGCCACCACCACCGCCGCATGCCTGCAGCAACGCGGTGCCGGCCGTGCCGACGCCCAGGCCGAACAGGTGGCGGCGGCTCAGGCGCGACGCGATCAGGTCGGTGAAAGAGGGATTCGAAGTGGGGTTGGTGCCGATGTCGTCGAGATCGATCGAAGGATCGTCGCTGCGGGAGTTTGCGGTCATGCGCAATATCTTTCGTGGGTTGAACAAGAAATCAACCCGCGAAGGTAGTCAGTTCGCATGACATCCGCGTGAAACGCTCAGCCTCCGGCCAGCCGCGCTGACTGCCCTTCGACCGGCAGCTGGCGCCCCGTCAGGGCGCCGGCATTTGCCTTGGCCACAGCGCCCACAGGCGCAGCGGCTGGTTCATGCTGGCGGCCAGCCGGCCGGCATCGGCGCCGGTTCCGGCAAAGTAGTCCGCGCGCACGGCGCCGACGATGGCGCTGCCGGTGTCCTGCGCGACCACGAGCTTCTGCAGCTGCGCGGCGGGGCCGCTCGAGGCGAGCCACACCGGCGTGCCGTACGGAATGCTTTCGCGGTCGACCGCGATGGAGCGCCCCGCCGTGAGCGGCACGCCCTGCGCGCCGCGCGGGCCGAACGAAGCGTCCAGCTCGCTCATCGTCTCTTCGCGGAAGAACACATAGCGCGGATTGCTCCACAGCAATTGCGGCACGCGCTGCGGGTTCTGCGCGGCCCAGGCCTTGGTGTCGTCAGGCCATTTGCCGACCTTCGACACCCCTTGCGACATCAGCCATTGCTGCACGCTCTTGTAAGGCTGCTCGTTGGTGGCCGCAAACGCCACGCGCACGGTGCGCTGCACGCCGTTGGCTTCGGTGATGCGAAGGCGCCCCGAGCCCTGGATGTGCAGCATGAGCGCGTCGATCGGGTCGGCCATCCACGCGATCTCGCGGCCGCGCAGCGCCGCCTGGGCCTCGGGCAGTGTTTCGATTTCTTGCCGGGTGTACCAGGGGCGGCGCGGCACCAAGCCTTCCGGCGCCTGGTAGATCGGAACGTTGAAGGTGGCGGTGGGCACGCGCGAGGCGTCGTACACCGGCTCGTAGTAGCTCGTGAGCTTGCCTTCGCTGGAGCCCGCGAGCGACTCGACCCGGTAGGGCTGCAGCCGGTCGGTCATCCACTGCCGCTGCTCTTCGGGCGTGGCAATGGCCAGCTGGCGCACGTCTCGGCACAGCGGCGCAAAAGCCGCGTTGGGGCGCGCGCAGTTGGCAAGCAATGCAATCCAGGCTTCGTGCAGCGGATCGTCGCTGAAGCCCGGAAGCTCCGACCAGCCGACAGGAACCCATCGGCTCTTGGGATGCGCCAGCGAGCCGGTCAGGGGCCCGAGGTCGCGCGGGGGCGTTACGGTGGGGCGTGCCGGGGTTTCCGGCGCGCGCGGGCTGAGCGAGCAGCCCGCCATCGTTGCTACGATCGCGAGCCCTACCAGCCACTGGAGTCCATTTCTCATGGGATTGATTTTGCTTGAAGCCCTCGGGGCCGGGCTCGTGCTCATATTGATCGTCTGGTGGACCATGTTTTCCGGTCGAAAGAAGGGTGAGCTGCACGAAGAAGATGAGACCGCCGACGACAACGAGTCCTCCAGGCAGGGCCGCCCTCCAGAGGGTTGAATTTCTCGCGTAGCCGCAAGTCGCAGGGACATGTCGGAGAAGAACCCATTAGCTATTACTTTAGTAGCAACCATCCTAGCACTCATCGAACGCGGCACAAGGTTTTCCTGTTTTCGGCGGATCGGTAAGGCCGTACCATCGCATGCTTGCCGAAGCTAAGCTGTGGCCCGCCTGATTCATCCTTGAAAGGGAAAGCCATGAAAAAATTCGTTCTCGCCACCTCCGCCGCCGCCCTCGTCCTGTCCGGATGCGCCGGCGGCATGACCGACACCCAGCGCAACACCGGCATTGGTGCCGGCATTGGCGCCTTGGGCGGTGCGGCCATCGGCTCCGCCACCGGCGGCAACCGCGGTGCCATCGGCACCGGCGCCGTGGTCGGTGCCGCAGCCGGCGCGCTCGGCGGCTACCTGTGGTCGCAGCGCATGGAAAACCAGAAGCGCCAGATGGAAGCCGCCACGCAAGGCACCGGCATCGCCGTGACCCAAACGCAGAACAACGAGCTCAAGCTCCAGATTCCGAGCGATGTGTCGTTCGACGTGGGCCGCTCCAACATCAAGTCGAACTTCGCGCCCGTGCTCGACCAGTTCGCAAGCGGCCTGCGCAACAACCCGAACGCCGAGGTGCGCATCATCGGCCACACCGACAACACCGGCTCGGACGCCATCAACAACCCGCTGTCGGTCGACCGTGCCGCCAGCACGCGCGACTACCTGGTGGCACGCGGCGTGAGCGCCGCGGCCTTCCGCATCGAAGGCCACGGCTCGCGCGAGCCCATTGCCGACAACAACAGCGATGCCGGCCGGGCCCAGAACCGCCGCGTCGAAATCTTTGTGGGCGAGCGCGCGCCGCGAGGCTGACCTCGCCAGAAGACAGAAAAATAAGCAAGTAAGCCAGACAAGAAGAAAAAAGCCGGCCGGGCGGGAGCGGCCGGCGCCCGTCGTTATCGTTTCAATGTCAATCCAGAGGGAAAACTCATGAGGAAGTTTGTTGTTTCGGGTGCGGCTGCGGCCGCATTGTTCATTGCGGGCTGCGCTTCGCAATCGCCTGCGCCGGGTGCTGCAAGCGCACCGGATGCCCAGTCGGCCGCGCCGTCCAACAGCTGGACCGCGCGCCTGGCGTCGCTCAAGACCGAGTTGGAAAATTCCACCAAGGGCACGGGCGTGGTGATCGAGCAAACCGCGGACAACCAGCTGCACCTTGTGGTTCCCAACGAACTCTCGTTCGACGTGGGCCGCTCCAACGTGAAGCGCAACCTCGCCCAGGTGCTCGACAAGGTCGCCGAAGGCCTGCGCAGCGCCACCGCGGCCAGCGTGCGCGTGGTGGGCCACACCGACAACACCGGCAGCGAAGAAGGCAACGAGCGCCTCTCGGTGAGCCGCGCCGACAGCGTGCGCAACCACCTGGTGGCGCGCGGCGTTTCGACCACCGCCATCACCACCGACGGCCGCGGCTCGCGCGAGCCCCTGGCCGACAACGGCACCGCTGCCGGCCGTGCGCAGAATCGCCGCGTCGAAATCTTCGTCGCGGAAAAGTCCTGATCTCTTAGAGATCCCTCAAGCGGTTGGCCAGCTCGACCGCTGATTTCACTTCCATCTTTTCGAACACGCGCGCGCGGTGGACCTCCACCGTGCGCACGCTGATGGCCAGTTGATCGGCAATCAGCTTGTTCGGCAAGCCTTCGACCACGAGCCGCATCACGTCACGCTCGCGGTCGGTCAGTTCGGCGATGCGGTCGGCCAGGCTGCGGCGCACGCGCTGCACTTCGAGCGCCCGAAGCGAAGCACCCAGCGCCTGCTCGATGCGGTCGACCAGCGCGTTGTCCGAAAACGGTTTCTCGCAAAAGTCGAACGCACCGCGCTTCACCGCGTCGACCGCGGTGGGCACATCCGCGTGGCCGGTCAGAAAAATAACGGGCATGGCGTCCAGGAGTCCGCGTTCGGCAAGCCGGTCGAACAGCACCAGTCCGCTGGTGCCAGGCATCCGTACATCCAGCAGCAGGCACAGCGGCTGCTGAGGCAGCGGCCCCTCGGCCAGGCGCTGCTCGAAGGCTTCGGCGCTCGCAAAATGCTCGCTCTCGAGGCGGCGCGAGCGCAGCAGCCAGGCCAATGCCTCGCGCACGCTGACGTCGTCGTCCACGATGAAGATGAGACCGTCGATCAGCGGTTGCATATCAGTCGTTTCAAAAATGTGGCCGCGGCAAACCTGCAAGGGTCATGCCGCCGGCAGGGTAAAGCGGAACACCGTGCCCCGGGGCTGGTTGGGCTCGAACATCAACACGCCGCCGTGCTGCTCCACCACGGTGCGGCACAGGCTGAGGCCAAGCCCCATGCCGTCGGCGCGCGTGGTGAAGAAAGGCGTGAAGAGGCGGCTCGCCACCTCTTCGCTGATGCCGCTGCCGAGGTCGGCCACCGAAAACTCGAGCCAGCGCCGCACGTCCTCCGCGCCGGCACCGGTGCCGCCCACCGCGACGGCGCGCGCCACGCGCAGCCGCAGCACCCGTTCTCCGGCATTGTCCGGCGTGTCCATGGCCTGCATGGCGTTGCGCGCCAGGTTGAGCAGCACCTGCTCGACCAGCGTGCGGTCGCACATGGCCTGCGGCAGGCGGTCTTCCAGCAGCACCTCGATGATCACGCCGAGCTTGCGCGCCTGCAGCCGCACCAGCGGCAGCACCGCATCGACCAGCGCCTGCGGGGCCACTGCCTCGCGCGTGCGGTCGCGCCGGCGCACGAAGTCGTGCACGCTGCGAATCACCTGGCCGGCGCGGTCGGCCTGCTCGGCAATGCGCCGCACGGCCATGGCCACTTCGGCCTGCTCGCCCTTGGCGTGGGGGCCAAGCATGTTGAGCGACCCGGTGGCGTAGCTGGCAATCGCGGCCAGCGGCTGGGTGAGTTCATGGCTCAACAGCGATGCCATCTCGCCCACGGTGGCAAGCCGCGCGCTGGCCTGCAGGCGCTCCTGGCTCGCGCGCGAGAGTTCTTCGATGCGGCGCTGCTCGCTGATGTCGATGAAGGCGCTCATCCAGCCGGTCTGCACGCGCTGCGCGTTGATGAGCGGGGCCTCGAAGATGAGCACCGGAAAGCGCGTGCCGTCCTTGCGCATGAAGACCGACTCGAAGCCCTCGCGCGGCGGCATGCTCCCGGCCAGGCGCCTGGCTTGCCGCTGCTGGTATTCGTGCGCCAGCTCGGTGGGCCAGTAGGGCACCTCGGTCGATTCGCCGCTGCCGGCCATGAGCTCTTCGGGGCTGAAGCCGACCATTTCGCAGAACGCCGGGTTGACGTAGGTGATGCGGCCCTGCAGGTCCCGCGCGCGCAGGCCGGTAATGACCGAGTCTTCCATCGCCTTTCGAAAGGCGAGCGCATCGGCCAGGTCGCGCTCGGCGCGCAGCCGGCGCCGCGTGTCGCGCGCCAGCAGCACCAGCACCGACACCAGTGCAATCGAGATGCCGGTAACCAGCGCCGTGAGCACGTTCGGAAAAAGGTCGGGCGCCGCGCGCCAGCCGTCGACGCGCAGCATCAGCGCGGCACCGGGCAGATCGATGAGCTGCTGCGAGGTGAAGACGCGCGTGCCGGTGCGGCGCGACGTGCCGAGCGCCACGAGCCGCGTGCCGTCGGTTTCGGTAAAGGCCACCTCCTGCCCGCGCGTGAGCGTGGGGCCGACCAGTTCGATCAGTGTGTCGCGCAGCGAGTAGCTCGCCACCAGGAAACCGCCTGCGTCGATGGGCACGCAGAGCTCCATCACCTCGACGCCGCCGCCGCCGAGCACCGGCACGAAGTGGCTCGGCGAATAGGCGGGCGCACCGAGCTTGCGCGCGGCCGTGCAGGCCAGCGCCACGTCGGTCTGGTCGGCGCCGCGGCTCTCCTCGTCGATGAGGCGCATGCGGTAGGGCGTGTTGGCCGACTCCAGCGGACGCAGCGCGGCGTCGCGCCACTCGAGGCGAAGCCACTCGCGATGCTCCCTCAGCAGCGTGGCCGCGGCCTCGGGCCAATGCGTGCGGTCCAGGCCCGAAGCCTGGGTGGCGCGCAGGCTCTGCGCGTTGCGCTGCAAGCCGATGCGAAGGTCGGACACCGCATCGGCCGTGTCGCGGTCGAGCGCCGCCTGCACCTGCTCCACTTCATGCCGCCCCGCGAGCCACACCACGGTGACGAGCAATGCGGACACCAGCACGGCCAGGATGAGCCAGAGAAACCAGCGCTTCCACAGCGAGCGCAAACGCGCGAACGCCAACAGCGCCCACCGTGGCGATGCGGCGGTCAGCACATCCTGCATCTAGAGCACGCAGTGCGAGAGCACCGGCAACTGTGCGCGCATGCGCCCGGTCTGCCCGGCATCGATGTCGAACAGCACGACGCCTTCTTCGAGGGCCTGCTGCGCAACCACGGTGCCCCACGGGTCGACCACCATCGATTGGCCCCAGGTGTGGCGGCCGTTCTCGTGCGTGCCGCCCTGCGCGGGCGCGACCACCCATGCGAGGTTTTCGATGGCGCGCGCACGCAGCAGCACCTCCCAGTGCGCGGCGCCGGTGGTGCGGGTGAAGGCGCTGGGCACCAGCAGCAGGTCGGCGCCCTGTTTGGCGAGCGCGCGGTACAGCTCCGGAAAGCGCAGGTCGTAGCAGACCCTCATGCCCACGCGCCAGCGGTGGCCATCGCGGGACGGCAAATCGAACACCACGGGCGTGGCGCCCGGTGCAATGACGCGGCGCTCGTCGTAGCGCTCGGTGCCGTTGTCGAAGTAGAACAGGTGGATCTTGTCGTAGCGCGCCACGCACTGGCCGCCGGGCGAGTAGCACAGCGAGCTGTTGAACACATGCTCCGCATCGCTGCTCTCGATGGGCAGCGTGCCGCCGACGATCCACAGCCCGAACTCGCGCGCCGCATCGGCAAGAAAGCCCTGCACCGTGCCGGCGCCGGCGGTTTCGCGCAGGCCCAGCTTGTCGGTGTCGCGCGCACCCATCATGCAGAAGTACTCGGGCAGCACCGCCAGCTCGGCGCCGTCCGCCGCGGCTTGCGCGAGCAGGTTGTGGGCGCGCGCGAGGTTGGCTTCGCGGGCGATGGCCGACACCATCTGGATGGCTGCGACTTTCATTGCGTGGTCTCCGTTTTCCGGCCTTCGGCGGCGGGCGCCGGCGCGGGAAGATTCAGGGGATTGGGCAGGATGGACCGCGGCACCTTGGCTATCTTGGGGTCGGCCCAGGTGCCTTCGATGTGAAACTCCTGCGTGGCGGCGGCCGCGAGCGGCTTGCTCAGCACCCATTGGGCCAGGAAGGTGCCCAGCCCGATGGCGGGGTTGATGGCGGTGGCCACCAGCGCGGCCGTGCCGGCATTGATTTCGGGCACCACCACCACGCGCAGGTCCTGGGTTTCGCGCACGATGTCCGCCGAGCCGTCCATCAGCGCGGCGGCGTTGACGCCCTTCATCTGCAGGTTGTTGGTGCTCGCGATGCCGTTCGTGATCTTCGCGTCGCCGCGAATGAAGTCGAAGGCGAAGCCCTGGCTGAACACATCGCGGAAGTCGAGCGTGAGCCGGCGCGGCAGCGCCTGCAGGCTCAGCACGCCAAGCAGCTTGGCAAGGCCCGGGTCGGCCTTGAGGAACTGGCCCGATCCCACGTTGACCTGCAGCTGCCCGCCCAGGCTGGGATAGTCGAGCGAGAACGGCGAGCCGCGCCAGTTGACGTCGCCCTCGAGCCGCCCGCTGCCGCGCCGCAGCACGCCGGGCATGCCGAAGCGCGCAAGCAGGTCGCCGGCATCGGCAATGTCGAGCCTGAAGGTCATGGCGGTGCGGCGCTGCTCGACGCGTCCGGCCCTGCCGCCCGGCACGGCGGCCCAGGTGCCCTTGGCCGCGAAGCTCGCCTCGGGCATGGTGAAGCTCAGCTTGTTGAGCAGCCATTCGCGGCCCGCGCCGCCGCGGTTGACGGCATCGATTTCGGCGCGGCCGAGCCGCTTGCCGAGCAGTTCGAAATCGTCGATGACGATATCGAGCGCGGGCAACGTGCCGGGCTGTTCGTCGAGCAGCGTCTCGACCTGCGTCGCCTCGGCCGGCGCAATCTTGAGCCGCGCGAGCCGCGCATAGAGGCGCCCGGCTTGCGACTCGCTGTACTCGGCATAGCCGCTGAGTTCGGTGGCGTCGATGTTGGCGCGCCAGAGCGAGCCGTCGCGCGTGCCGCCCAGCACCACGTTGTGCAGCGTGCGGCCTGCAATGCCGAGCTCCTGTGCCCGCACGGCGATGCGCGTGGGGAGGTAGCCCATGGCCGCGTCTTCGGCTCGATCGGCGCCGCCCGCTTCAGCCGCATTGGCCGCGGTGTCGCCGACCAGGGCTTTCCACGCGGGCATGTCGAGCTTGGCGACGTTCACGTTGGCGAGCACGCCCCTGTCGGGCACGCTGGCGGTTTCGCCCGGCGCCAGGCCGATGCCGATGCTTCCGCGCAGCACCCGCGCCTCGGCGCCCGAGATGTCGCGGACATATTGCGCGCTGCCGATGCGGCCGAGCTCCAACGAAAGCTGGTCTTGCACCGCAACGGCGGCACCCGCTCGGGTTTCGCGTTGCAGCACCTTCTTTTCGATGCGCAGCGGCATCTGCTCGTCCGCCGTCTTCACGAGCGGAGCGGGCAGCTGCAAGGCAAGGCCCTGCAAGGTGCTGGTCAGCAGGAACTCGGGCGCGCCATCGCGCATCGAGAAAGTGACCGCGTACGGCGTGCTGCCCGTCGCCTTGGCCGCGATGCGGGCCAGCCACTCGGCCTCGCGCGCGCTGCGAAGGCCGTCGGCTGTTGCGGTGCCCTGCGCCTTGAGTGTCACCTCGCGGTTGGCGCCGGCAAAGCGGCCTCGGCCTTCGATGCGGACGTCGCCGCCCAGCAGCCTGGCATTGACGCCGGCCAGCGAAAAGTTGGTTTCGGTAAAGCCGACGACGCCCTTTGCGTGCGTGAACGACGGCGCCTCGGGCGCCAGCTGCAGCTCGTTGTCCGACAGCGCGATGCTGGCCTGGACCTTGGCCGCGTCCATGTCCTCGAGCGGCAGTTCGAGATGCAGGCGGTAGTCGGCCGAGCCGGTGGCGCGCGCCCGGGACAGCGCCTCGGCGGCTTCGCCGGCCAGCGGGGCGCCCACGCGCAGCAGTTCGCCGAGCGGTCCCCTGGCCTGGGCGTCGACACGCAGCAGCGATGCGTGATGCGACATGTCGGCGATCTGCGCTTCGGCCTTGGTCACCTCGATGCCGGTGGCCCCCGCCAGCCGGCCGCGCGCATTGCGCACCAGCATGCCCGCGCGCTCGAACACCAGCTCGCCCGAGACGCCGGTCAGGGCGGGCCAGACCGCCGCGGGCGTGCCGGGCCGGGCCGAGGCGGCGGCCCTGGAGGCGGTGGACGCCGCGGTGGCGGAGGCCGGCGGCACATAGGCGTAGTTGACGTCCGCCACCTTGGCCACGATGCGGAACTCGCCCTGCTTCGGATCCATGAAGGGCATGTCGTGCAGGTCGCCGCGCACGCGGAAGTCGACGCTGCTGGCCGTGCCCTTGGTGACCGCCTGGCGCACGTAGTCGCGCGTGTGCTGGGGAATGTCGAGCGGCAGGTAGCGGAACACGCGCGTGCCGTCGGCGCGGGTCAGCTTGCCCTGAAGGTCGAGCACGCCGGGGTAGAGCGCCTGGCCGGCGGATACGGCGGGATCGCTGGTGCGCCAGCTGGCCTCGGCCTCGCCCTCCGCATCGGCGTTGGCGAAGCGCAGCTTGGAGACCTGCAACTGCGCATGGCCCTTGTCGAGCTTCCATTGAAGCTGGGCCGCCAGCCGGTCGATGGGAATGACGGGCTCCTCGAACACGCCCGGAAATTCGAGCGTGCCCTGCGCCATGGACAGCGCGGCGGTGCCGCCGTTGTGGGTGGCGTCGAAATCGATGGTGGCGCCGCTCAGGCCGGGCGAGCCGGCGTGCGCGTGGGGGGTGGCCGAGGCGCCGGCCTTGGGAGCTGCGGCAACCACGGGTGGGGCGGGCTGCGACGCGACCCGCAGGCCGCTGACGCGCCCCTTGGCCTGGTAGCGCTCGGGCGCACCCAAAGAACCCTGCCAGTTCAGGTCGATGCGCTCGACCAGCCCACGCGGCGCATAGGCATCGAGCACACGGTGCGTGGCCTCGCCCAGCGGCAGGCGGTCGGCAATGAGGGCCAGCGCGGCCAGGTCGAGCCGGTCGGCGCGCAAGGCGCCGTGCTCCGGCGTGCGGCCGCGCGCGGGCGAGTGCTGCATCCACAGGTTGCCGCCGGGCCAGCGCATGCCGTCGGCGGTGTCGAACTGCAGGGCGGTGGTCGAGAACTCGAAGTTCTCTTCGTTCAGCTGGCCGGCCAGGCGGCCGGTGACCGCGCGCAGCACCAGCGGCTGCAATCCCCGCCCCAGCGACGCGTCGACGCGGTTGAGCCCGAGGTCGGCCGCGCCGCCCACGATCTGCCCGTCTTTCACGTCGGCCCAGACGCGCAGCGCGCCGCTGCCTTCGCGGATGCGCGCGTCGATGGAGACGTAGCGGCCCAGGCGGGTCACGTCCATGTAGGGCAGGTCGGCGTAGAGCTGGCCGTCCCACGTCTGCCAGCGGCCCGAGCGCACCGACAGCAGGGGCTGGCGGAACTGGCCGCGCAGGGTGAAGCGCTCGCCCCAGCCGGCCGGCGGGGTGGCGTCGAGCCGCAGCCCATGGCGGCGGCCGCCGTTGCGGGCCACAAAGCGCACGTCGGTCAGCAACAGGGGCTCGGCCTGGCGCTGCTCGTCGGTCCAGCGGACGGTGCCGCCTTCGACCACCAGTTCGCGCTGGGCGAAAAACCAGTCGGCGGCGCGGGTCTCTCCGGTGGTGTCGTTCGACATGTGCAGGCCGGCCACGTGCAGCTTGCCCAGCGCATCGCGCCGCACGTCGACCTGCGGTCCTTCGATGTAGAGCTGCTCGAAATTGAGGCGCCACAAGGAGCGCGGCGACACGCTCGCCACCACCCGTACAAGCCGCAGGGCCTCGCGCTGGCTGGCATCATGCAGCACCACGTCGCGCAACTCGAAGGCGGGAAACAGACTATCGGAACGGGCGGTGATCGACCCGATGCGCACAGGTACCCCGATGGCCTTGCTGGCTTGTGCCTCCAGGGCACCACGGTAATCGCCGATTCGCGGCACAATCCACGCGTGTAGGACAACCACTGACAGTGCAAGCAGAAGCCATGCAGCGATCAGTAAACCCAGCAGCCAGCGCGCCGTCGCAGCGGTGATCTTGAGCAGACGTGAAGGGGGAGACGCCGTGTCGTTCATTGAGGATCGCGCTGTGTCGGGAATTATGACCGCCAGCCATCAGAGGGGTTCCACGGAAACCAATATCAGTGTGAACCAGTTGCCAACCACGCCCACGCCACCTATCGCGATCGAAGTCGCGTTTTCTTCCTATTCGCGCTTCGTGCAGCGCCTGCGCCGCAGGTATGCGGCCGAACTTGCATTGCTTCCTCCCGGCGCGCCGCTGCGCGAGTCGATATCGAAGGCCTACGAGGCATTGCGCGCACGCGGCGACAGCGTCGGCGATGCGCTGCGCATTGTGCGGCAGCTCGTGATGGAACGGCTTGTAACGCTCGATTGCGATGCCCAGGCGCCGCTCGCCGTGGTAACCACCGCCGTGACCGAGCTCGCGGAATTCGCGCTCGACATCGCCTGCCGCGACGCCTGCCACGAGCTCGACGCGCTGCATGGCGCGCCGCTCGGCCCCGAAGGCCAGCGCGCGCAGCTCTGGGTGGTGGGCATGGGCAAGCTCGGCGCGCGCGAGCTCAACGTGTCGAGCGACATCGACCTGATCTACCTGTACGACCTGGACGGCGAAACCCGCGGCGACGCCGCCGGCCGCGGCCGGCTGTCGAACCAGGAGTATTTTTCGCGCGCCGTGAAGCGCATCTACGCACTGGTGGGCGACACCACCGAGCACGGCTTCGTGTTTCGCGTCGACCTGGCGCTGCGGCCCAACGGCAATTCCGGGCCGAGCGTGGTCTCGCTCGACGCGCTGGAAGAATATTTTCAGGTGCAGGGCCGCGAGTGGGAGCGCTTTGCCTGGATGAAGAGCCGGGTGGTGGCGCCGCGCGACATCGTTTCCGAAGGCCATGCGCAAGGCCTGCGCGCCACGGTGCTGCCCTTCGTGTTCCGCCGCTATCTGGACTACAGCGTGTTCGACTCACTGCGCACGCTGCACCGGCAGATTCGCGAGCAGTCGGCACGCCGCAGCGCGGGCCGGCCCGAGCGCGCGAACGACGTCAAGCTGTCGCGCGGGGGCATCCGCGAAATCGAATTCACCGTGCAGCTGCTGCAGGTGGTGCGCGGCGGGCAGTTCCCCGAGCTGCGCACCCGCCCGACGCTCGACGCGTTGCAGCGCCTGGCGCGCGCCGGGCTCATGCCGCAGGAAACCGCCGATGCACTGGCCTCGGCCTACGAGTTCCTGCGCCGCGTGGAGCACCGCATCCAGTACCTGGACGACCAGCAGACCCACATGCTGCCGGTGGGCGACGACGACCTGCGCTGGATTGCCCAGACCATGGGCTATGCCAACTGTTGCCCCTTTCTCGAGCAGCTTGATACGCACCGCGAACTGGTGGCGCAGGAGTTCGACAAGCTGCTCGGCGGCGAGAAGCCCTGCAACGGCAAGTGCAGCGGCAAGAAGGCCTCTGCGCCCGCCGACCTGGCCGATCTGCTCGACGACTTGCCGCCGGCGTTTGCGGATCGCATTCGCAACTGGTGCGAGCAGCCCCGCGTGCTTGCCCTGCGTGAAGAAACCCGGGCCCGGCTGCGCCAGCTGGTGCAGCGCACCGGACAGTGGCTGAAAGAGCCCGACGGCGACGGCCCGGGGCAGACGCCGCGCCATGCGGACGCCGCATTGCGTTGGGCCGACTGGATCGAGCCGCTGCTGCGGCGCGAGAGCTACCTGGCGCTGCTGGTCGAGCGCCCCGCGGTGCAGGAGCGGCTGCTGCGGCTGCTGGGCGCCGCGAAGTGGCCGGCGCGCTACCTCATGCAGCACCCGGGCGTGATCGACGAACTCGCGAGCGACGAAATGCTCTCGGGCCGCTTCGTGGCGGCCGAGTTCGAACGCGAGCTCGAAGCACGCCACGCCTCGCTCAGCCGCACCGGCGAAGCCGATGAAGAGCGGCTGTTGAACCTGCTGCGCCATGCCCACCACGCCGAGGTGTTCCGCACGCTGGCACGCGACGTGGACGGCCGCATTACCGTGGAGCAGGTGGCCGACGACCTGAGCGCGCTGGCGGACACCACGCTGCGCGTGACGGCCCGCTGGTGCTGGCCGCACGTGCGCAACCGCCACCGCGAAGCGCCGCAGTTTGCCATCATCGGATACGGCAAGCTGGGCGGCAAAGAACTGGGCTACGGCAGCGACCTGGACATCGTGTTCGTCTACGACGATGACGACGAGCGCGCCGGCGAGGTGTACGCGGCCTACGTGCGCAAGCTCATCAACTGGCTCACGGTGAAGACGCGCGAGGGCGACCTGTTCGAGATCGACACCGCGCTTCGGCCGAACGGCAATTCGGGCCTGCTGACCACCAGCTTCGAAGCCTATGAGAAGTACCAGCTTGGCCGCGGCAGCAACACGGCATGGACGTGGGAACACCAGGCCATGACGCGCGCACGCTTTGTGCTCGGCAGCATCGAGCTCGGCGCGCGCTTCGACCAGGTGCGCAACGCCGTTCTGGTTGCTCGACGCGACCGCGAGGCGCTGAAGGCCGAGATCATCGCCATGCGTAACAAGCTTCGCGGCGCACGGCCGGTGAAGGCCGACCGCTTCGACGTGAAGCACAGCCCGGGCGGCATGGTGGATGCCGAGTTCGCGGTGCAGTTTCTGGTGCTGTCGGACTCGGGCGAGCACCCGGAGCTGATTCCCAATGTGGGCAACATCGCGCTGCTGATGCGCGCCGAAGAAGCCGGCCTGCTACCCGCCGGTGTCGGCCGCAAGGCTGCGGCGGCGTACCGCGAACTGCGGCGCGTGCAGCATCGCGCCCGCCTCAATGAAGAACCGACCCAGGTCACCCCGCCTGCATTGGCCGCCGAGCGCGATGCCATGCTGGCCTTGTGGAAGGCTGTATTTGGCTGAGCGAGCCGGCACCCAAGCCCCCGCCGCGCTGGCTGCGTGCGCGGTGGCCGTCGCCGTCCTTCTTGCGGGCTGCGCAAGCGGCACCCGCAGCGGCGGCGGTGCGCTGAGCGGCCGCGACGGCCCGGGCACGAACATTCCGTCAGACCTCGACCGGGTGCCCGATGCCGAGCCCCGCATCGAAGCCATTCGCAGCAGCGGCGGCACCAGCAAGCCCTACACGGTGCTGGGCCGGGCGTACCAGCCGATCACCGACGACCGGCCATTCCGGGAATCGGGCATCGCCTCGTGGTACGGCCGCAAGTTCCACAGCGCGTCGACCGCGAGCGGCGAGCCCTACGACATGTACGCCATGACGGCCGCGCACAAGACCCTGCCGTTGCCGAGCTACGTGCGGGTGCGCAACCCGGCCAACGGGCGCGAGGTGATCGTGCGGGTGAACGACCGCGGCCCTTTCGTCGACGGCCGGATCATCGACCTGAGCTACACCGCGGCGCTCAAGCTCGACCTGCTGCGCGGCGTGGCGCCGGTGGAGATCGAGCGCATCACGAACGAGGACATCCGCACCGGCGCTTGGCGGCGGGACTCGGGAACCGCGTATGCCGCGGCGCCGCCGGCACCATCGCCGCCCCGGCGTGCGGCGGCTGCATCGGTGGCCGTGCCTTCAGCCTGGGTGGCGCCGGTGGCGATGAATGCGCCGGAGGCCTCGACGATGCCGGTCGTGCCGCAAACGCCAATGGCTCCGACGGCGCCGATGGCGCAGACAGAAGAGGTCGCGCAAGCGGCGCCGGCAACGCTCGAGGCCGATACCGCGCCGCCGCCGCGCCAGCCCATGGTGGTCACCGACCTTGCGCCCATGGCGCCGCTGTCCGCGCCGACGGCGCCGGCAGCGGCCCCGTCGGCAGCCGCGCCATCTTCCGCCGCAGTGGCGGGCTTCTGGGTACAGCTCGGTGCCTTCCGCGAGCGCGATGGCGCGGAAAGCCTGCGCAACCAGGCGGCGCGCGGCCTGCCTTCACTGGCGCCGCAGCTGCGCGTTTTCAGCGAAGCCGGCACGCACCGGCTGCAGGCCGGACCCTTTGCCTCGCGCAATGAAGCCGGCGAGGCCGTGACGCAGCTGCGCGACAGCCTGCGCATCGCGCCGATGGTCGTCGAGCGCCGCTGAAGGAAAGAAGCTCAGTCCAGCGCCTTGGCGGCGACGGGCATGCGCATGCCGACGTTGAGCCGGTTCCAGGTGTTGATCTGCGCGACAGCCACGGTGAGCTCGGCAATTTCGACATCGCTGAACTGCGCCTTCAGGGCTGCGAACTCGGCTTCGCGCTCGTCGTGATGGTCGGCCAGCCGCGTGAGCGATTCGGCCCACGCCAGCGCGGCGCGTTCGCGCTCGTTGAAAAAGCTTACTTCGCGCCAGGTCGCCAGGCTGTTGATGCGCTGCCATCCCTCGCCCTGCTTGCGCAGGTCGCGCACGTGCATGTCGAGGCAGTAGGCGCAGCCATTGATCTGCGAGACGCGCGCGAACACCAGATCGAGCACCGTCTTGCCGACGGTGCTCGAATCGATGCTGGCGCTGACGGCCAGGATGGCTTCGAAGGTCCGGGGGATGGTCTTGAACCAGTTCAGGCGCGGGGTCGTGTTCATGAAGATGCTCCAGTGGTTTGGGTTTGAAAGATCTGCTTCCTACCCACTGAAGACGGGCCGGCACCCGGCCCTGTGACACGCTGCGCGAACTACTGCGAAGAAAAAAGCCGGGCGATGCGCGCCAGCTTGTCGGGGTTGCGCTGGGCGCGGATGCGCACGATGCGCTCGCCCTCGATCTCGAACGTCTGCGCCGATTCAAGCTGCCCATCGAAGAAGCGCAGCAGCCCCGGCTCGCCGTTGATGTCCACCAGTTCCATGCGCACCGCAGGGCCCATGCGGCGCCAGAGCGCAAAGTAAAGCTGCGCCAGCCGCTGGCTGCCGCGCAGGACCTTGCTGAAAGACTGCACCTTGCCACCGCCGTCGCCGATGAGTTCGACGTCTTCCGCCATCAGCGCCTTCAGGTCCTGCAGGCTGCCGCGCGCGGCCGCATCGGCAAAGGCGCGCAGCAGGCGCTGGTGGGTTTCGCGCGAGACCTGGAAGCGCGGGCGTGCCTCCTGCACCTGCGCCTTGGCGCGGTGCACCAGCTGGCGGCAGGCGGCTTCGCTCTTGCCGAGGGTGCGCGCCACTTCTTCGTAGTCGGCGTCGAACACCTCGCGCAGCAGGAAGGCGGCGCGCGCCTCGGGCGCGAGGCGCTCCAGCACGGCAAGGAAAGCGACCGACACGTTGTCGGCGCGCTCGAGCAGCTGCTCGGGCGTGGCGGGGGCGTCGGTGAGCGTCGGCTCGGGCATCCAAGCCCCGATGTAGTGCTCCCGCTGGACCTTAGCGGCGCGCAGCCGGTCGATGGAAAGACGGGTGACGACGGTGACCAGCCAGGCTTCGGCGCTGTCAAAACCGGCCTTGTCGGCCTCGTGCCAGCGCAGCCAGGCGTCTTGCACCACCTCTTCGGCCTCGGCAACGGTGCCGAGCATGCGGTAGGCAATGCCCTGAAGGCGGCGGCGGTGGCTGTCGAAAGTAAGGGTGGCGTCGTCCATGGTCACAAGACGGGCGAGCGGCCTGGTTTGTGACAGGCCATTTCGCGGGACGCGCCCCTTTATCCCTTCAAGCGCCCTGGTACTCGGCCTTCGGTCCGAGGTTGGCGGAGACTTCCTTGCGGTAGCGGTTGAGTTCCTGCACGGTCTTGAAGCTGCGGTTCATGAGCAGGCTCAGGTTGTGCAGGATGCGCTCGCCGACCTTGCCCTCCCAGACGGCATCGAACTTGATCTGCTTGTCCAGCCAGTGCTCGAGCCAGTCGGGGTCGGGCATGCGGCTCTGGATGGTGTCGTTGGGGAACAGCGCCTTATTGACGTGCAGGTTGGTCGGGTGCAGCGCCTGGGCGGTTCGGCGCGCACTGGCCATGAGCACGCCCACCTTGGCGAATGCGGCACGGGCCTCGTCGCCGAACTTTTCCATGGCGCGCTTCATGTAGCGCAGGTAGGCGCCGCCGTGGCGGGCTTCGTCCTGGCTCAGGGTGGTGTAGATGTGCTTGATGACCGGCTCGGTGTGCCACTGGGCCGCGCGGCGGTACCAGTGGTTGAGGCGGATCTCGCCGCAGAAGTGCAGCATGAGGGTTTCGAGCGGGGGCGCCGGGTCGAAGTCGAAGCGCACTTCGTGCAGCTCCTGCTCGGTAGGCGCATGCTGGGGGCTGAAGCGCTTGAGGTACTCCATGAGCACCAGCGAGTGCTTCTGCTCCTCGAAGAACCAGATCGACATGAAAGCCGAAAAGTCGCTATCGTGGCGGTTGTCGCGCAAGAACATTTCGGTGGCCGGCAGCGCCGCCCACTCGGTAATGGCGTTCATCTTGATGGTTTGCGCCTGTTCTTCGGACAGCAGCGAAGCATCGAACGACTGCCAGGGAATGTCCTTGTCCATGTCCCAGCGGACAGATTCGAGTTGTCTGAAGAGTTCCGGATAAAGCATCAAAATCTTTCTAAGGCCGCCGATTTTAGTCGGCCTGCTTGGCGCGCTCGTGACAGACGCGCGATGATGCGGCCATGCGCCCCCTGACGGCACGGATACATACCCCCATTTTTGTACCAGGAGCCCCTATGCCAACCCCCACCCGATCGCCCGTGCCGATGCGCCTTGCACAGGCCGCCGCGCTCGCGGTTTGCCTGCTTGCCGCCGGTACGGCGGGTGCCCAGGCCCCCTCTGCCGGCCCATCCACGACCCCGGCCACCAGCCCCGCTGCCGCCCCCGCCGACGCAGCCTGCCCGGCCACACTGCAACACACCTTCCCGCGGCTGCAGGACGAAAAACCCCAATCTTTGTGCCAGTACTCCGGCAAAGTGGTGCTGGTGGTCAACACCGCGAGCTTCTGCGGCTTTACCCCGCAATACAAGGGGCTGGAGGCGCTGGACAACAAATATCGCTCGCGCGGGCTGGTGGTGCTGGGCTTTCCGTCGAACGATTTCTCCCAGGAGTCGGGCTCCAACAAGGAAATTGCCGATTTTTGTGAAAGCACCTTCGGCGTGAAGTTTCCAATGTTTGCCAAGTCTTCGGTCCGCGGCCCCAACGCCAACCCGCTGTTCAAGCAACTGGCGCTGGCCTCCGGCACCACGCCGAAGTGGAACTTCTACAAGTACCTGATCGGGCGCGACGGCAAGGTGGTTCAGGCGTGGTCGAGCATGACGGCGCCCGACGAAGCCGCTTTCGTGAAGGTGGTGGAGAGCCAGCTTGCTGCCAACTGATCGGAAGCCCCGACCGGCTCTTTCTCGCATCGGAGTCTTGTAGTACGCGTGAACTGATCGTCACAAACGTTTACCACTGGATCGGGAACCGCGCTGGCACACTGTCCTCATAAAAGACGTGGGCAGCAAATGTCCTCCGGTTTTCATGTTGCGAGGTCTTCCGGGCGTTTCTCGTCTGGTCGAAATCCCGAGGTGATTCTTCTCCTCCTCCCTCCCTCCCTCCTTCGCGTCGGGGCGCCTCGCAGCATTTTTGTATTCCCCACGAGAGGGGGCGCCGCACACGGTGCTCCGGAATTGAAAAAGGCGCCTGGGGCGCCTTTTTCAATTCATGGTTGCGTGTCGATGAAGCTCGGCCGCAGCATCAGCTTGTCGTACAGCTTTCCGAGGTTCGGGTGCTCGCCGCGCCAGTCGATTTCGGGAAAGCGAAACCCCACCCAGCCCAGCGCGCAGCCGACCGCGATGTCCGACAGGCTGAGGTGAATGCCGCTGCAGAAGGGCTTGTCGCCCAGGCCCTTGGCCATGGCGGCAATGCCGCCCTCGACCTTGGCGCGCTGGCGCTCGATCCAGGTGGCGCTGCGCTCGCCGTCGCCGCGGCCGCTCCAAGTGGCTTCCAGGCGCCAGAGCACACCGGCGTCCATGACGCCATCGGCCAGCGCTTCCCAGGTCTTGACCTCCGCACGTTCGCGGCCCTGCTGCGGAATGAGCTTGCCCACGGGGGACAGCGTGTCCAGGTATTCGACGATCACGCGCGAGTCGAACATCGCCTCGCCGCCTTCCATGATGAGGCAAGGCACCTTGCCGAGAGGGTTGGAGTGGGCGATGGTGGTGTCGGCGGACCAGACATCTTCGATCACGAACTGGTAGTCGAGCCGTTTCTCGGCCAGCACCACGCGCACCTTGCGCACATAAGGGCTGGCGGCCGATCCGATCAGTTTCATGAAGGCTCTCTCCCTTTGCTTTGATAACGATTGTTCGTGGCTATTTTAGGGGAACGCTGAAAAAGGCAGCTTCGAACTGTCGCGAACGGGCGTCGGCGCGGCCCGCCTAAAATTCGGGCATGAGCTTCTCCACCGTTTCCGCCCTCTCCCCACTGGATGGCCGCTATGCGGCCAAACTCGCGGCATTGCGCCCACTGATGAGCGAACAGGGCTACATGCACCGGCGCGTGCAGGTCGAGGTGGCGTGGTTCATTGCGCTGTCCGACTGCGGCTTCGCTGAATTCAAGCCACTCACGGGCGGCGCCCGCAAGTACCTGCTGGGCCTGGTCGCCCACTTCTCGGAGGCCGACGCACTGGCCATCAAGGAAATCGAAAAAACCACCAACCACGACGTGAAGGCGGTCGAGTACTGGATCAAGTCCAAGTTCGAAGCCCGGCCGGAACTGCTGGCCGCCGCCGAGTTCGTGCACTTTGCCTGCACCAGCGAAGACATCAACAACACCAGCCATGCGCTGCAGATCCAGGCCGCCCGCGAGAAAGTGGTGCTGCCGGCCATCGACGGGCTGATTGCCAAGCTGCGCGAAATGGCGCACCAGTTCGCCGGCGTGTCGATGCTGTCGCGCACGCACGGCCAGACCGCGAGCCCCACCACCGTGGGCAAGGAAATTGCGAACGTGGCGGTGCGCCTGTCGAAGGCCCGCGCGCAGATTGCCGCGGTGCAGCTGCTTGGCAAGATGAACGGCGCGGTGGGCAACTACAACGCCCATCTCGCGGCCTGGCCCGAGTTCGACTGGGAGGCGTTCAGCCGCAAGGTCATCGAAACGCCCGCGCCGCTGGGCCTGGGCCTGAGCTTCCAGCCGTACAGCATCCAGATCGAGCCGCACGACTACATGGCCGAGCTGTTCGACGCGGTGGCGCGGGCCAACACCATCCTGATCGACTTCTCGCGCGACATCTGGGGCTACGTGAGCCTGGGCTACTTCAAGCAGCGTCTCAAGAAGGGCGAAATCGGCTCTTCGACGATGCCGCACAAGGTCAACCCGATCGACTTCGAAAACGCCGAGGGCAACCTGGGCCTGGCCAATGCCGTGCTGCGCCACCTGAGCGAGAAGCTGCCGATCAGCCGCTGGCAGCGCGACCTGACCGATAGCACGGTGCTGCGCAACATCGGTGTGGCCTTCGGCTATGCCACGCTGGCCTATGCGAGCCTGGCCACCGGCCTGGGCAAGCTGGAGCTCAACGAAGAAGCGCTGGCCGAAGACCTCGACGCCTCGTGGGAAGTGCTGGCCGAGCCCATCCAGACCGTGATGCGCCGCTACGGCGTGCAGGGCGCCTACGAGCAGTTGAAGGAAGTGACGCGCGGCAAGACAGTCACGGCCGAGGCACTGCATGGGCTGATCCGCTCGCTCGAGATTCCCGAAGCGGAAAAGGAGCGGCTGCTGGCCATGACGCCGGCGAGCTACGTGGGCAAGGCCGCGGAGCTCGCCAGTAGAATCTGAGGCCTTCCGCATTCGATGCACCAGCCGCCCGAGGGCGGCTGTTTGCTTCGCACTTCCCCGGAAGATTTCCAGCCAGCGCGCCGTGAGCGGCGTGCAAGCCAACAACCCTGACGGGACTCTGCGAAGTCCCCGTTGTTCATGCTGCGCGCCCCCCTGAGACGCCTCTGGCTCAAGATTCACCGTTGGGTCGGCCTTTCGCTCGGCCCCGTACTCGCCCTCGTGGCGCTGGCCGGCGCCGTGCTGGTGGTGGCCTTGCCGATCGACCGCTATGCGCATCCCGCCTTCTTCGTCGCGCGAAGCGCGGCCGATGCGGGAACAGCAACGGCCCGGGCCGCGCTTCCGCTCGAGCCGTTGCGCCAGCGCATCCTGGCCGAGTTCGGCCCCACCACCAACTTCACGCTGCGGCCGCCCCGCAAGCCCCACGAAACGCTCTGGGTGTACGTGCGCGGGCCGTGGGAAGGCACGCTTTACCTCGACCCGGCAACTGGCGCCGAGCAAGGCCGGCGCGGCTCGCACGAAGGCGCCTACAACCTGCTGTTCGAGTTGCACAGCAGCCTGCTGCTGGAAGACACGGGCAAGGGCATCCTGGCTTTCGTGGCGCTGGCCTACCTCTTCCTGCTGGTCACCGGCGTGGTGCTCTGGTGGCCCACGCGCTGGCCGCCTTCGCTGCGCATCGTGCTGAACCGCGGCCTCTTGCGCGGCTTGTTCGACTTGCATCGCACCGGCGGCGCGGTGCTCGGGCTGCTGATTGCGGTGTCGATCTTCACCGGTGCCTACATGGCCTGGCGCCCGCTCGGCAACTTCATTTCAGCCGCGGTCGGGCAGCAGCAGGTCAAACCGCCCGTGGTGCCCAAGGGCGCTGCGTCAGGCCCCCGGCTTTCGCTCGACGAGCTCGTCGCCCGCGCCCAGCAGGTGTTTCCGGGCCAGCCGATCGGCTACGTGCAGGTGCCGGCCAAACCCGACCGGCCGCTGCGCGTGCGCTTCCGGCTGCCCGACGACCCGCATCCGAACGGCATCGGCTCGGCGTGGCTGCATCCGCTGACCGGCGAGGTGCTGGCGGTGCGCCGCTGGCAGGACCTGGACGTGGGCAACGGCGCGGTGGTGGTGATTTATCCGCTGCACACGGGCGAGCTGGGCGGGCTGGTGCACCAGGCGGTCACCGTGCTGCTCGGCCTTGCCCTTTGCGGCCTGGGCGTGAGCGGCGTCTGGCTCTGGTGGCGGCGCCGCGCGGTGGCCGCGGCGGCGGCTCGCGACCGGGCACTTTCCGGCAGCACCCGCACCACGTCCTGAGCGGGGCGCCGCAGCAGCTTTCGATTTATTGAGATACCCGAGGAGAAACCTTGTTCAAGCAAAAAAAGTGCGCCGCGCTGGTGATGGCGCTGTTTCCCATCAGCTTCCAGAGCTTCGCGGCCGACGCGGAGCCTGCTGACGCCGCATCCGGCGCGAAATCGCTGGAGGCGGTGACCGTCACCGGCGACTGGCTGGGCACGCCCAGCGAGACGAAGGTGCTCGAGCATCCGGGCGCACGCAGCATCATCGAGCGCAAGCAGATCCAGGAAAGCGGCTCGAGCAGCGTGCGCGACGTGCTGCGCCAGGTGCCCGGCGTGCAGGTGCAGGAGAGCAACGGCACGGGCGGCAGCGACATCTCGCTCAACGTGGGCGTGCGCGGGCTCACCTCGCGGCTGTCGCCGCGCTCGACCATTCTGCTGGACGGCGTGCCGCTGGCCTATGCGCCCTACGGCCAGCCGCAGCTGTCGCTGGCACCCCTGTCGCTCGGCAGCCTGGAGGCGGTCGACGTGGTGCGCGGCGCGGGCTCGGTGCGCTACGGCCCCCAGAACGTGGGCGGCATCATCAACTTCGTGACGCGGGCGATTCCGAAGCAGTTTGCGGGCGAAATCGGTGTCGGCGTTGAAAGCGCCAGCCATGGCGGAGGCGTCAAGACCACGCCCACGCTGTTCGTGGGCGGCACCAACGAGAACGGCCTGGGCCTGGCGCTGCTGTATTCGGGCACGCATGGCGACGGCTTTCGCCAGAGCAACGACCACACCAGCATCGACGACCTGATGCTGAAGGGCGAGTACCGCATCTCGAAGACCGACGACATTGCCGTGTCGCTGCACCATTTCGAAGGCAAGGGCCGCATGCCCGGCGGCCTGACAACGGCGCAATTTGCCGTCAACCCGTTCCAGTCGGACCGCCCGTTCGACGAGTTTTCCGGGCGCCGCACCGACGGCTCGATCAAGTACACGCACAACGACGGCGTGAACAAGTTCGAGATGCTGACCTACTACACGGACTCGTACCGCAGCAGCTACCTCGAGCAGGAAGGCACCGGCGCCAACACCGGCAAGCGCCGGCTCACCACGGCTCCGCGCGACTACAAGACCTTTGCGATCGAGCCCCGCTACTCGCGCCTGATCGATTCGGGCAGCGTGGTGCAGGAAGTGAGCGTGGGCGTGCGCTACCTGAAGGAAGAAGCCTCCGAGGTGGCAACGCGCAGCAGTTACTACACGCCCACGCCCGGCTACAACGCCTACACGCGCGCGCAGCCGGCGTACCAGACCAGCAAGGGCGGCACGACCGCGCACGCGTTCTATATCGACGACCGCATCGACTTCGGCAACTGGACGATCACGCCCGGCGTGCGCTACGAGTCGATCCGTTCGCACAACGATGTCTTCACCGTGGCGAACAACCGGGTCACCGGCGCGATCTATCCGAAGATCGATTCGAACGAGGTGCTGCCGACGCTGTCGGTGCTCTACCGCATGAGCGAGCGCTGGTCGGTGTTTGCGAACGCCGGCGTGTCGTTCGGCCCGCAGCAGTACGCCCAGCTTGCGCAGTCCACCAGCGGCCTGCATCCCGAAAAAGCCAAGACCTACGAAATCGGCACGCACTACAAGGGCGAGGCCTGGAGCGGCGAGCTGACGCTGTTCAACATCAATTTCGACAAGGAACTGCAGCTGGCGCGCTCCATCACCGGCGATGTCGGCCAATGGACCGACCTGGGCGCCACGCGGCACCGCGGCCTGGAGTCGGCCCTGCGCTACGACATGGGCAGCCTGAGCGATTCGCTCAAGGGCCTGTCGCTGTCAGCGACCTACACGTACACGCAGGCCACCTCCAAGGCGGGCGCATTTGCCGGACGCGACCTGCCGTTCTATTCGCGCCAGGTGGCGACGCTCGGCGCCCGCTACGAACGCGGGCCGTGGACCTTCAACGCCGACGTGTACGCGCAATCGAAGCAGCGCTCGCCGGGATCGCCCGACGACGGCGCGCGGTACATCACGCTCGAAGATTCGACCGGCCGGCTCGGCGACATTCCGGGCTACGCCACCATGAACCTGCGCGCGGGTTACGACTTCGGCCCCTCGATGAGCAACCTGAAGCTGGCCGTCGGCGTCAAGAACCTGTTCGACCGCCGCTACTACAACCGCTCGGTCGACAACAACGGCGGCAAGTACGTGGGCCAGCCCCGCACGCTGTACATGCAGGCTTCGGTGGCGTTCTGACGAACCCCATGGGGGCGCATACACTCGCGCACCCATGGCCCTTAAATCCACCATCTTCAAGGCCGCCCTCGCGGTGGCCGACATCGACCACGGCTATTACGCCGACCATGCGCTCACCCTGGCGCGCCACCCGAGCGAGACCGACGAGCGGATGATGATCCGGCTCGTCGCGCTCGCGCTCAACGCCTACAAGCTGCAGGACGTGTGCCAGGGCGACGGCACGCTGGCCTTCGGCGCGGGTCTGTCGAACGTGGACGAGCCCGATGTGTGGCTGCGCGATTTCACGGGCGAGACCAAGCTGTGGATCGAAGTCGGCCAGCCTGAGGACAAGCCCATCATCAAGGCCTGCGGCAAGTCGGACGAAGTGAGCGTCTATTGCTTCAACCACGCGGCCGAGATCTGGTGGCGCGGCATCGAGAACAAGCTCACGCGGCCGCAGAACCTCTCGGTCTACCGCGTGCCGACGGAGGCCTCGCAGGCGCTGGCCGCGCTCGCGCAGCGCAGCATGCAGCTGCAGGCGACGATCCAGGAAAACACGCTGACGCTGGGCGACGGCACCCACAGCATCGACGTCGAACTGTTGCGCTGGAAGTAGCGCTCAAGAGGCGCTAGGCCGCCGGCATCATCGCGCCGCAGTGCCAGCATTGCTCGAAGCCACCTTCAATCCGCTCGCCGCAGGCGCACTGCCAGTTGCGCTGCGGCCGGTGCTGCGCCGCATGCAGCACTTGCCGGGCGCGCTCGAACTGGGTTTCATCATTGATCCAGATTTCGGGCAGGCACTGGTCGGGCGGCAGCTGTCCCATCACGGCGCCCAGGAATTCGCGCTGGACCGTCGCCTCGACGCCCTCCTCACGCAAGGCATGCACCCACAAGGTCGCAATCGCAAGGTTGGGCGCTTGGGCGAGGCGGCGCATGCGGTGGCCTCTTTCAGGGCGTGTCGTCGGGCCCGAGGGGCTCGGCGGGGTCTTCGTCCGGCCATTGCGGCGGCTCGGCCTCGCGCGCCCGCTCGGCATATTTGTTGAAGCGCCAGGCCGTGTCTTCCATGGTGATGCGGCGCCACGTCACGCGCTTTTCGGCCGGCGACATGGCGGGCCAGTGCTGCACCTCGTCGAAGCTGCGGCCGCAGCCCTTGCATTGGTCGTCACCCTGGCTGGTGGAGCAGATGGCAATGCACGGCGTGTCGGGCGTGCTGTGGTACCAGTCGAGCCAAGCAGCCCAGGCTTTTTCAGGGAAGCCTTTTTCGTCGACCTCGTCTTCATGGTGGAACACCATGAGCGCATAAACCTCTGCGAGCGCGCGCAATTCGGGCGCCAGCGTGATGCCGTCGGGCGAGGGACTCTTCTCGCGCCAATGGTTGATGGCGGCCTCGATGTCTGTGATGTGAATGGCGGCCATGGGAGAGAAAAAACAGCGAGCGGCGATCATAGTCCGGCAATGCCCCGCCGCTGCTGAAGGTTATGTGCGCTACCAAAAATGAAGCGCCGGCGGCCCTGTTCGCGCGCGCCTTGGGGCGTCATCCCCAACGCGCAGAAAACTTTTGGTTGCCAGGGCGGGGGCTCGATGATCTAATCCCCCCACGAAGGGGAGTAGCTCCCGACTGCCGTCCACGACGGCGGAAAACGCCAGGTCGTCAATACGAAGCACAACACTTCCGGCCTGTCGGGCAACGCGTGCCTGCCGGTATGCGCTGTCGAGCAAGACCTTCGATTTGAACCTGTGCGGGTTTGATCGAAGCGTTCCTGAATTCCCGGTTCCACCACCGGTCTTCGTCATGCTTCGAACAGCCCGCACGGGATGAATCGAAACGAACGAATGCGCCAAACTGCCGCCATTCCTCTTAGGATGGATGGCCGAATGGCGCGCGAAGACAAGAGGAACCTATGGAACAGTTCATGGCCCCGGAATTCTGGGTCGCGGTCGGTCAGATCATCATGATCGACATTCTTCTCGGTGGCGACAACGCCGTCGTCATCGCCCTGGCTTGCCGCAAGCTGCCGCCTGCGCAACGCACCAAGGGCATTCTCTGGGGCACTGCCGGCGCGATCATATTGCGCGTGATCCTGATCTTCTTCGCGCTCACGCTTCTTGCCATTCCGTTCCTCAAGCTGGTCGGCGCCGCGCTGCTGGTGTGGATCGGCGTCAAGCTGCTGGCGCCCGACCATGACGACGCGCACGGCAACATCCAGGGCAGCGACAAGCTGTGGGCCGCCGTCAAGACCGTGATCGTGGCCGACCTGGTCATGAGCGTGGACAACGTGATCGCCATTGCCGGCGCCGCTCAGGGTGCCGGCCAAGGCCACCAGATGCCGCTCGTGATCTTCGGCCTGCTCGTGAGCATTCCGATCATCGTCTGGGGCAGCCAGCTGGTCATCAAGCTGATGGACCGCTTCCCGATCATCATCACGGTCGGCGGCATGCTGCTGGGCTGGATTGCCGGCACCATGGCGGTGTCCGATCCCGCGCTGTCGAACACCGCAGCCTGGACCTGGGTGCCGAAGGTGCCGCAGACCGACACGATCAGGTACGCCGCTGGCGTTGCCGGTGCACTGTTGGTGCTGGTCATCGGCAAGATGGTGGCCATGCGTCGCCCGAAGGCCGCCGAAGAAGCCGCAACGACGAGCTGATCGCCTGCAGCAGCCACCGAGAAAATGCTCTTCCTCTATGGAAAAGTCTCTGCCACTCTAACTACTTGAAGGAGCGCCTCATGGAAAAGATCATTCTCTATGTCGACGACGCTGGCTATGCCGCCGAGCAGTTCGCAGAACTCGCACCGGATGCCGGCAGCGTCGTGGCGCGCCATTGGGTACTGGTGGCCTGCGCTCCGCGCATGACGCACCGCATCAGCAAGTGGGTGAGCCACAGCGCGCGCGAGAACTGGCGCGCCAAGTGGTTCAGCAAGGTGCAGGCGCAGCTGCTGCCCATGCTCGAACGCAATGGCGGGCAGGTGACGGCGGTGCTTGCCAAGGGCCCGCTGACCGAACTGACGCAGCAGCTCAAGCGCGAGCATGCGGCCACGCACGTGGTCGATGCGCGCCGCCCCAAGATCGGTGTCGACCTGGAGCCGGTCACGCACGAGCAGACGCCGCCGCGCCAGTCGGGCTGGGCGTTTCCCGGTGCCGTGATGGGCATGGGCGCGCTGCTGGTGCTTGCGAACGAACTGGCCGAATAAGCCCCGCTTCAACGCAGCAAAACGTCCCCTGACGAGCCCCGGTGCGGCAACGCCCCGGGGCTCGTTGTTTTAGGGCCGCTGGGGTATCCTGCGGCGCATGCGAATCATCATCAAATGGCTGCTCAGCGCCGTCGCGCTGCTGGCGGTGGCCTACCTCTACAGCGGTGTCCAGGTCAACAGCTTCGGCTCGGCGCTGATTGCCGCCGCGGTCATCGGCCTGCTCAACATGATCGTGCGGCCGGTGCTGGTGGTGCTGACGCTGCCGGTCACCATCGTCACGCTGGGGCTGTTTCTGTTCGTAATCAATGCGCTGCTGTTCTGGGCCGCATCGGGCCTGCTGGGCGGCTTTCAGGTCAGCGGCTTCGTGGCGGCGCTGATCGGCTCGCTGATCTATTCGCTGCTGGGGCTGGTCATCGAAGCCGCGCTGGGCGGGCTTCTTTCGAAGCGCTGAGCGAGAGCTCCCGCTCGCGTCACCCGACCCAGTTCACCGCAGCGGCGGCTCTTCAGCCTGCCGTTTCACCATCGCTTCCACCGCCCGCGCGCGGGTGTCGATGATCGACGCCTCGTAGTGGTCGATGGGCGCACCGGGCTTGCGCACCAGTTCCTGCGCAGCCTTGAAGCGGTCGCGTGAGGCCGGATAGTCGAGGATGGCGACGTTGGCTTCGGCATCGGCACGCACGGCACGCAGGGTGTCGTTCTGCGCACCGTAAAGATTGGCCAGCGCGCGCCAGGCGGTGGCGTCCCGCGGATGCGTGGCCACCCAGTCGCGCAGCACGGGCACCATGGGCGCGGGCTGGCGGGTGGCCACGGCGGCCTCGGCTGCGAGCAGCATCTCCGGCCGCTCCCTGGATTTCACGTCGAGCAGGGTGGCGGCCTTGGGGGCGCCGCCGCCGGCGAGCTCGATTTCGGCGTTGAGCCACCGCGCCAGCTTGGCGGCGGATGCGTCTTCGGCGGTGCGCGCAGTCAATCGCTCGGCCAGCGCACGCGCCGACCTGAAATCGCGCAGCTCCTTGGCCGACAGGGCTGCCGCGTAAAGCGTGCCCGCCTGCTGGGCCGGGCTGCTCCTGGCGAACTCGCCGCTCGAGGCGGCGTCGACCCAGAGCCGCAGCACATCGACACCCGGGCGCGTGAGCACCCGCGCGCGCGCCGCGATCATGGCGTGGTCCATCACCAGCGGCACGGCCGGGGCCGCGTCCATGCGGAACTGGAAGCGCCCCTGCATGTCGGAGATGCGCTCCGACGTGAGCGGGTGGCTGCGCAGATAGGGGTACGAGCCGTTGTCGTTGAGGCGCGCGGCGTACTGCAGCTTCTCGAACATCGTCGCCGCGCCCTGCGGCGCGAAGCCCGCCTGGGTCATCACGCCAAAACCGACACGGTCGGCCTCGCGCTCCATGTCGCGCGAGAAGCTCAGCTGGTTCTGCATGAAAAGCGCCTGGCTGCCCATGATCACGGCCTGGCCCGCATCGGCGTTGCGGCTCTTGCTGGCCGCAATCATGCCGAGGATCAAGCCCGCCAGCATGAGCGGCATCTGCTTGCCCTGCCGGCTCATGATGCGCGAGATGTGGCGCTGCGTGACGTGCGAGAGCTCATGCCCGAGCACCGTGGCCAACTCGTCGCGGCTGCCCACGGTGGCAATCAGGCCCATGTTCAGGCCCAGGTAGCCGCCCGGCAGCGCGAAGGCGTTGATGTTGCGGTCTCGGCCCAGCAGAACGACCCAGGCAAAGCGCTCGTCGAGCTCGGGCGTGAGCTCGCCGCGCTCGCGGGCGGCCGTCATGAGGCGCTGCCAGATTTCCTGCACGTAGGCGCCGACCACCGGGTCGTCGATGTAGTCGGTGTCGCGATAGAGCTCGCGCGCAATCTGGTCGCCCAGCTGGCGCTCGGCGCTGGCCGTCATTTCGCCGCCGTCGCCCAGCCCCGGCAGCACCTGCAGCTGCGCGCGGGCAGGCACCGGCAGCACAACCTGGCACGCTATTAAAACGGTAGCGCACAACGACCGCAAAGCGGGTGTGGCAGAACTTTTTTTCTTGGCAAAAGGAGTCAAGCGCGGCATTCCTCGTCCATGGCTCGGGCTCGTATGATGCACCTCCACACCGAACGTTCACACATGAGCTCCCTCACCCATTTCGATGCCCAGGGCCAGGCCCACATGGTCGACGTCGCGGCCAAGCCCGCCACCCACCGCGTGGCCGTGGCCACCGGCCGCATCGAGATGCAGCCTGCGACGCTGAAGCTGATCGAATCGGGCACCGCAAAGAAGGGCGACGTGCTCGGCATCGCCCGCATTGCCGGCATCCAGGCCGCCAAGAAAACCAGCGACCTCATTCCGCTGTGCCACCCGCTGGCGCTCACGCGCGTGGCGCTGGCGTTTGCGCTGGCCGAAGAAGGCAGTGCGCCGCAGGTGGTGTGCACCGCAACCGTCGAAACCGTGGGGCCGACCGGCGTCGAAATGGAAGCACTGACCGCCGTGCAGGTGGCGCTGCTCACGATTTACGACATGTGCAAGGCGGTGGACCGGGGGATGCGGATCACCGACGTGCATGTGCTGGAGAAGCACGGTGGGAAGTCGGGCAGCTACGTCGCCGGCTAACCCGCTCAGGGCGACCGCGCGTCGACCGGATGGCCCCTGAGCCACCGCTCGTATTCCACCGGAAAGGCGATGCGGAAGCGCTCCGCCTGTTGCCACGCCTCCTGGTCCCGCCCCGTCAGTTCGGCACTTTCGATCAGCTTGACGATCACGCGGGGCTCGGGCGAGAAATGCAGGATTCGCGAGGCCAGAGAATGCATTTCGGCCGCATTGGCAGCGGTAACCCGGGTGAGCGTCAGTTCGGCAAAACCCACCTGCCTTGCGAAGAGCCAGGACTTCTTCGCCTTGGTCAGCGTGTCGTCTTCATAGGCCGGCAGCCGCTCGTCCCGCGGAAGATAGATCTGGCTGATGCGGATGTAGTCCCAGGTGGCATAGCCGACCACAATCGCCAGCGCAGTGGCCGCCACGGCGGGCAACACCGTCGCGTTGAGCCACCTGGCTTTGAGCCGTTGCCGTGGCGAAGCAACTCGCGCCGGCCACAGCATTCCCAGGCACAGCCCGAACACCAGCTGGAACGGCCCGTACCAGAGCGGATATTCCAGCAGGCTGTGCAGCACGATCGCACCCAGCATGCCCCACGCCATCAGCCGCGCCGGATCGCGCTCGCGCCAGGGCCGCGCCGCCAGCACCATCCAGATGAACCCGCCGCAGATCAGCACCGAGGCCGGTATGCCCAGTTCCACGGCCAGGTGCAGCGGCAGGTTGTGCGCGTTGTCCAGGATCTCCGGGAACCGTGGCCCTGAATACAGCGTGCTGTAGTGCGCAAAGGCCAGCTCGCCCCAGCCCCACCCCGTCCACGGATGCTCGGCAATCAGCGTGAGCACGTTGCGCCAGAGAATCACTCGCGTGTGATCGCCTGGGGCGCCTTCCTGCAGGCGGCGCATCATGCCTTCGACCTCGCTGGCGGTGAGTTGGGGCAGCACCCATGCGATGGCGAAATAGATCGGGATCATGGCAAGCAGCACGAGCGGCGGCGGCAGGCTGAAATGCTTCCTGTCGCTTTCAGGCGCGCTGCGCCGTTCACGCCACGCGATCAGCGTTGCGACGCCGGTGATCGACAGCAGCTGGAGCAGCCCGGTGCGCGACGTTGACGCCGCCGCGGCCACCAACAGCAGCAAAGCAGCAGCCACCAGCCAACGCCTGATCTGCACCGACGGCTGCGTAGCGTGAATCCAGAGCGCCGCCACCAGCGCCATGCTGATCAGCGTGGCGAACTGGTTGCGCTGGCGCAGGTTGCCGTACGCCTGGCCCAGCGCTGGCGTTGTGGTCCAGGGCACCAGCGGCTCGGCCAGGCCGTAGTACTGGAGCAGGCCGAGCACGGCACTGACGAGGCCGGCCGCTAGGATGCCGGTGGCCAACACCGCTGGGGAGGAGGGGCTGCCCCGGGCTATGCCGGCGCCCACGCAGGCTGCAGCAGCAATCGCTCCCAGCACCACGACCACGGGCAGCCACAGGGCAGGCGAGCCGTGAGAGGAAAGCACGACAGCCGCCATTCCGGTCGCCGGCCAAGCCCAGATGCCCCGTGCCGGTGCGCTGGGAGGCATTGCAAGAAGCAGCGCTGCGAGGCAGGCCCAAGTTGCAAACAGCTGCCAAGCCTGGACCGAAGGACCGGCCACGAGGGGGCAGAGAAATGGGAATGCGACCAGACCGGCCTTCAAGGTGCCCACTGCTTTCGACGGAAGGGCGGCGGCCTCGACGGGCGCTACGTGGGAAGTCATTCCGCCGATTGTGCCGACCGCCCGGGCCGACGAATGGCAGCGAACGGGAGACGAGCGGTTTTGCAAAAAAACACAATTAGAGACATTCTTTGACAACTGTCTGCAACTGTTGCTCAGCGCCTTACAGAAGGTGTGGCCGAGCGCGAAAGGTGTCAATGAAACAACATTCGGTTCCGCGTCAACCCCTGAGAGATCGACGCGGTTCACGCGGCTTCACGCTGATCGAAATCATGATCACCGTGGTCATCATCGGTGTGCTGGCGGCCATTGCCATCCCCAGCTACCAGGACTACGTGCGGCGCGGCTATGTGGTGGACGGCACCAATGGCCTGGCGACCGTGCGTGCCGATATGGAGCGCTATTTCCAGGATAACCGGACCTACGAAAACATGTCGTCGACGGTGCTAGCGCCGTGCGACGCCGGTGTTTCGGCCGGCAAGCGTACGTTCGGCAATTTTGTTGTGACGTGTGCCGCCCCCGGCGCGCCCACTGGCACGACCTACACGCTCAGAGCAACCGGAAGTGGCCCCGCCAATGGCGCCATCTACACCATCACCGAATCAAACGTGCGTGCGACGCTCGAGATGCCTGATGCATGGTCGGGCTGGCTTAACGACTGCACGTCCTCCTGGATCGTGAAAAAGGGGCAGGCGTGCTGATGCAGCGGGGCCAGCGAGGTTTCACCCTGGTCGAGCTGATCGTCACCGTCGCGATCATGGCGATCCTTGCCGCCCTCGCCACGCCTTCGATGATCGGGTGGGTCCGGAACAACAAGATCCGTACTGTCACCGATTCGCTGCAGAACGGCCTGCGCCTCGCGCAAACGGAAGCCACGCGCCGCAGCCGGCAGGTTGTCTTCTCGCTGACCAACGACAAGCCCACGAGTAGCACCTATACGGCCGTGGCCAATGGCAGCAACTGGGCCGTCAACACCGTGACGTTGATGACCGCTGAAACCAGCGCATTCGTGGAGGCCGGCATCCTTCGAGACGTCGGCTCCAATGTCACGATCTCCGGACCAAAGTCAATCTGCTTCAACTCGCTCGGGCGCCTTGTCCCAAATCCCTCGCCGGGCGTGACCGGCGCTGTTTGTGACCCGCCGTCGGCGGCCGGCTATTCGTACGACATTCAAATGAGTGATGTTGTCGAAGGCGATCGCCCTCTGCGAGTGACCGTCGCCCTGGGTGGGCAAGTCCGCCTGTGCGACCCCGCCAGAACCCTTTCAGACAGCCAACCGGACGGCTGCCCCGCCGCCGCGCCATGAAACGCCCCGCCAACTCTTCCCGACGCGGCCATGCCGGCGTTGCACTGCTCGAAGTCCTTATTTCCGTGCTGCTCTTCTCGCTGGGCGTGCTTGGCCTGATCGGTCTTCAGGCGCGCGCGATCAACCTGTCGATCGATGCGGAGGACCGCAACCGCGCTGCCCTGATCGCCAATGACATTGCGGCCACCATGTGGACCACCCGAACGGTGTCCCTCAACGCTGCGACCTGGACCGCCCGCGCCAGAAATCCACAGGCCGGTGGCCTGCCCGATGCCAACGTCGCGATCACTTCGGATGCCACGACCAATACCGCCGACATTGTTATTACCTGGCGCCCCCCTCAACGCGCAACCGATGAGCCCAGCCGCCTCACCACGCGCGTCACGCTACCGCCCTCGCCATGAACACCCGCTCCAATCCCATCGTCCGCGCCGCGCAGCACGGCCTGACGCTGATCGAACTGCTGGTGGCCATGGTCATCGGCCTGGTCGTGGTGCTTGCCGTGACCAGCGCCGTCACCGTTGGCGAGGCGCACAAGCGCAGCACCACGTCGACCAACGACATGAACCAGAGCGGCTCGTATGCCGCCTACATGATCGACCGCCTGCTGCGAAGCGCGGGCTCCGGCTTTGCACAGACCGGCACGCGCGGGCTGTTCGGCTGCAAGTTGAGCGCCTCGCGCCTTATCGGCGGCACGGCCACCACGATCCTGCCGCGCACCACGTCCGCGTTTCCGGCGCCGTTCGATACGCTGCTCGGCGGCTCCGGGGCGGCCGCCGCGGGCAACCTGCGGCTCGCACCGTTCCTGATTGCCAAGGGCGCCGCCGGCGCCTCGGACACCCTCGTGGTCATGGGCGGCAACGCGGCGGCGGGAGACGTGCCGCGTCGCATCCGCTCCGGCTTTCCCGACAACAGCAACCTGCGGCTGGACAACACCATCGGCCTGCGCAACGGCGACATCGGCATCGTGAGCAAAGAGGGCGTCGAGGACTGCCTGCTCGAGCAGGTCAGCTCCACGAACGCGGAACTGGCCACGGCCGGCAATGAAGTGCTGGGGCTGGGTGGGCGCTACTTCACCTCAAGCGGCGCCACCACCTCGCTTGCCACGCTCGCGGCGGACGGCACTTCGCTCTTCACGCCGCTCGGGAATGTGGCCGCCAACAACCTGCAGTTCCAGCTGGTCGGCGTGAACGCCAATCGCACGCTCGTTGCCTACGACCTGCTCCGGGCAGCCGGCTCGGGTGCCGACGAGGGCACCGATGCATCGGCCATGACGGCGCTGGCCGACGGCGTTGTCGCGCTGTACGCGGTGTATGGCGTCGATACAGATAAAAACGGCACCGCCGATGCATGGATCGACCCTGGCTCAGGCGACTACGCCATCGGCACCCTCATGGATGAACCCGAGGTCATACGCCACATCGTGGCAGCTCGTGTGGTGCTGGTCATGAAAAGCAGCCTGCTGGAGAAGGAACCCGTCATGACGGGCGACCTGGCCATCTTCAGCGACCTCCCGACGGATCGCCATCGCACGCTGACCATCGCGACCGAGGACCGGAGGTACCGCCACCGCGTCATCGACACAACCATCCCGCTTCGCAACTTGCTGTTGCTGCCTACCTCATGAAGACACTTTCCAAGATGCACGGCCCGGCGCGAGAGCGCGGCGTGGTTCTGCTTTTCTGCCTGATCATCCTGGTGGTGCTGCTCGCGGGCGGCGTAGCGGTCATGCGCTCGATGGACACATCGCTGGCCGGGGCCGGCAACCTCGCGTTCAAGCGCGACTTGGTGAATCAGGGCGAACTCGCGATCGCCAAGGCGATGCGGGAGTTCAATGCCAGCGGGGCGCTCGCCGCGACGGGGGCGACTTCGAACAACGTGGCCGCGGCGAACTACAGCGCGGTCCAGCTCGCTACCAATGCCCAGGGCATTCCGGAGGTGCTGCTCAAGAAGACCGACCTGAACGGTCCCGATGTGCTGGGTAACACCTTCAGGCCAACCGGCACCCCAATCTCGGGCAGCGGCGGTTCCACCGTGCGCTACGTGATTGACCGCATGTGCAATGCCACGGGCACTTTCGCGAGCATAGGCAAAAGCGGCTGCGTGTACACGCCGTCGAAAACCGAAACGCCGGGTGGCGACCAGAGCCAGCTGGCCACGCCCGGCCCGTCCGTTCCCAGCCCGCCCATCTACCGCGTGTCGGTTCGCGTCGACGGTCCGCGCGACACGCAGGTGTTTCTGCAAGCCTCCTTCACCAAGCCCGAATAGGGCACAGGCGAATCATGAAAAAAAGAATTCGTTCGTCCGTTCACGCGGCGTGCCGCGCGACCATCGCCACCGGCCTCGGCCTGGCGCTCGGCAGCCCGATGGTCGCTTCCGCGATTCCGCTGGCCAACCAGCCTGTGTTCTCCACATCTGAGGTTCCTGGCAACCTGGCGTTGGCGCTTTCGGTGGAATGGCCCACGGCATCGCGCACGGCCCACGTCGGCAATTACTCCAGCGACACCAACTACCTGGGCTACTTCGATCCGGCCAAGTGCTACCTGTACCAGGTCGACGCCACGGCAAACGGCGTCAGCACCACAGACAAGGGTGATTCCAGCTACTTCTATCCGGCGGGCGCCGCTACCAACCGCACCTGCACTGGTGACAACAACGACAAGTGGAGCGGGAACTTCCTGAACTGGGCCTCCACCGCCGCCATCGACCCCTTCCGCTGGGCCATGACTGGGGGGCGGCGCGTGGTCGACACCGCCACCTCCACCATCCTGGAGAAAGCCTGGCACGGCGACCGCGGCCTCTTCCCGGATCGCACGCTTCCGGCCGCCGCCATCGCAGGCGCCACGCCGTTCAATAGTGCCACTGCGCTGGCAACGAGCATCACCAACCGCGGCTTCAAGATGCGCGTGACCACCACCGGCGGCACGGGTGGCCGCACGATGACGGCGCGGTATTTCAACAACATCACTCTCGACGGCGCGGCAATCGCCACCGTCACCGAGGACACCGCCAACCACGACTGGGTCAACGCCGCTCCCGTGAATGGCGTGAACGTCGACAACTTCTCGGCGCGGTTCCTCGGCACCTACACCGCACCCGAGACCGGCGACTACGTCTTCCGCACCATCAGCGACGACGGCGTGCGGCTCTGGGTCAATACCAGCGGCGACGGCGGTCAAAACTTCACCAACAGCAATCGGCGGATCAACAACTGGACCGACCACGGCGCGACCACCGACGACTCCGAAACCATCAGGCTCACCGCCGGCCAGACGTTCAGCGTGCGGATCGATTACTACGAAAAGGGCGGCGGCGCGGTGATGCAGTTTCACTGGCGCACGCCCTCCTCGAACAACACCTTCGTCCCGTTCTCGAACGCGGGGCGGGTGGACCATGACTACACCATGCGCGTGAAGGTGTGCGACCCCTCGACGGCGGCCGGCGGACTCGAAGCCAACTGCAAGGCCTACGGCGCCAATTACAAGCCCGAAGGGTTGATCCAGAAGTACGCCGACAAGATGCGTTTCAGCGCCTTCGGCTATCTGAACGACAGCAGCGACCAGCGCGACGGCGGCGTGCTGCGCGCCCGGCAGAAGTTCGTCGGGCCGACGGCTCCGACCCCCGGCCAGGCGCCCGCAGCCAACGCGAACAAGGAGTGGAGCGAGACCGACGGCACCTTCATCCGCAACCCCGATGCGGAGGACGCGACCGCGACCGCGACGGCGACCGGCGTGAGCATCGCGGACAGCGGTGTGATGAACTACCTGAACAAGTTCGGCCAGATCCTTCCGGGCGACTACAAGAACTACGACCCGGTGAGCGAGCTGTACTACGCGGTCATCCGGTATTACAAGAACCTCGGCAACGTCGAAGCCTGGAGCTCGATGGGCGCTGCCAACGCCGCGACGAAGACCAGTTGGGTCGACGGCTTCCCCGTGATCACCAACTGGGGCGACCCGATCCAGTACTCCTGCCAGCGCAACTTCGTGCTGGGCATTGGCGACATCTACACCCACGTCGACAAGAACGTGGCCGGCAACACCACCTACCGCACCCGCGAGCCCACCATGCAGACCGAGGTGGCGAACGACAACACCGTCAACGCGGTCACGGCCACCAACCGCGTCGGCGCACTGCAGGGCTTGGGCAACCTCGGCAATTCCAATGATTACAGCGGCCGAAACAACTCCGCCTATATTGCCGGTCTTGCGTTCGACTCCAACACCAAGGACATCCGTCCTGATGTGGCTGGGCGGGCCAACACCATCGGCAAGCAGACGGTCAGCACCTACTGGGTCGACGTGCTGGAGCAGCCCTTCCAGTTCAACAACCAGTTCTATCTTGCTGCCAAATTCGGCGGGCTGGACACCAAGAAGCTGCCCGCCGACTTCGACCCCTACACCTTCGCCGGCACCATTCCGCTGGACTGGTGGTCGACCAGCGGCGAAACGCTGACCGACGCGCGTGCCGCCAACCTGACACAGCCGCGGCCCGACAACTACTTTGCCGCGGGCCAGCCCGACACACTGGTGAGAGGCCTGACGCAAGCCTTCGAGCGCATCGTGAACGCCATTCAGGCGTACACCACCTCGTTCTCGCTCTCGGCCCTGGAGGTCTCGGCCACCGGTTCGGCTTCATATGCCTCGCAGTACGACGCGCAGGACTGGACCGGCGTGGTGAGCGCAAGCAGCATCAGCTTTGCCACCGACGGTACGCCTTCGCTCACGGCGGCATGGAACAGCACCAGCACGCTCGCGACGCAGTTCGGGGGCACCGGCTGGAACACCGACCGGCGCATTGCCACCTGGAATGGCACGACGGGCGTGGCCTTCCGAATCGGCAATCTCACCACCGGAACCGGCAGCCAGGCCACTGCGCTCGACACGCCCTACGTAACCGGCGACGACAGCGCCAACTACCTGAACTACCTGCGCGGCGACCGCAGCCAGGAGAAGACGGCAAGCGACGGAACCAAGCCCTACCGGCTTCGCAGCAAGCTGCTGGGAGACATCGTCAACTCGAAGGTGAAGCCGGTGGGCCCGCCCGCCTCGGCCTACTCCGACGCGGTGAACCGCGGCTACGCTGCCTTCAAGACGGCCAAGGCCACGCGCCCGACCATGGTCTACGCCGCCGCGAACGACGGCATGCTGCATGCCTTCCGCGGTGAACTCACCGGCACCGATGCCGGCCGCGAGCAGTTCGCCTACGTGCCGAGCGCGCTCTTCAACGGCCCGAGCACGCCGGCCACGCCTGCTGCGGACGGCCTGGCCCAACTCGGCAATCCGAACTACCTGCACAAGTACTACGTCGATGCGACGCCCGAGGTGGTCGACGTGGACTTCGACCGCGCCGGCGGCACCTTCGCGGCCACCGGCTCCGACTGGCGCTCGCTGCTGGTCGGCGGCCTTGGCAAGGGCGGCAAGAGCTTCTACGCCCTTGACGTGACCGATCCCGCGGCGATCACCGACGAAACCGTCCTGGCAAGCAAGGTGCTGTGGGAGTTCACCGATACGGACATGGGCTTCAGCTACGGCGCACCGTTGGTTCTCAAGACCAAGCGCTACGGCTGGGTGGTGGTGCTGACCTCCGGCTATCACAACGACAACACCAATCGCAACGGTTACCTCTACTTCGTGCATCCGGAAACCGGTGCACTGCTGCAGAAGGTAAGCACCGGTGCCACGGCCAACGGCTTGACCCATGCCACCGCCTTCATCACTGACCTGACAGACGGCACGGCTGACGCAATTTACGTCGGCGACCTCAACGGACAACTGTGGCGCTTCGACGTGACCGCGCCCGCGGGCACGACCACGGCCTACCCGGCACCGGCCAAGATCGCGCTCTTCACCGATGGCGCAACCACCCCGGTGGCCCAGCCCATCACCTCGCGTCCCCTGGTGCAGATTCACCCCACCACGCGCAAGCGCTACGTGATGGTTGGCACCGGCCAGTTGCTCGATGCGAGCGACATCAACTCCGCCGCAACGCAGAGCTTCTATGCCGTGATCGACGGAACCGATACCGCCTTCAAGCCGGCCGACAGCACCATGCCGGTGACGCGCAGCGAACTCACCGCTGTCACCAATCTCGTGAGCGGCACCGTCGTTCCCGCCGATTCGCGCGGCTGGTACCTCGACCTGGGCACGGAAGGCAGCATCGGCCTGCGCATGGTGGCGAGCCCGGTCGCCTTCAACGGCATCGTGGCGTTCTCGTCGCTGCTGACCAGCGGCGATGCCTGCAGCCCGTCGGGCCAGAGCCGGATCTACGCCATCGACTACAACAGCGGCCGCACGGCCCTGGCCAGCGGCGCTGCATTCGTGCAGTCAACCACCGCGATTACCGACCTCAAGTTTGTGGGCGTGGATGGCAAGGTGCGGCTGATCTCGGGAGATGTGCGCGGCAACCTGGACAAGATCGGGTTCAACCCTCCGGCCGGTAGCGGGCTGCGGCTGGTGAACTGGCGGGAAGTGCCTACGGCGGATTGATTGAGTGAATCGGCGAGGCACCCACGCCGGTGCCAGACCTGCTTCTGAAAGCGCTGCCAGAGTACATCTGCGCGGCGCTTTTTTATGAGGCTTGGTGCCCGAACTGATGAAGGCTTCCCATCCGTATACGAAAAGCAAGGATGGACCGGAAAACGGTGACCCCGTTCACGTATACCGGGTGATAGGCGGCACGCAGCCTGCTATCCAATCGCGGCTTTGAGCAATCCGAACTGTATTGGACTGCCATTCCTACCAGCGAGGCGCACCGCGCGCTTTCAATCAGATTTGCTACCCATGCGATGGCAAATGGCGCAGCATCGAAGAGTTCGTCAACCCAACTGAATGCTCATTTGAGAGCATCCATCAACTGCTTGCGCGATCAGTTTCGATGCTATGAGCACTGCGACGATTTGAACGTCGCAGGCACGCTGCTGGAACACGTCCAATTTCCCGTTGCGCTGCGCTGCCAAGTTAGTGTCTGGCCTGCAAGCACGGCTGCAGCCGCATTGCCAAAGGTGGCCGTCATGACGGCGGTCTGATCGCCGACGGCGGGAAAAGTCACAGCTGGCACGCCAGTACCCGCCGGAAGTTCTCCTAATGTAGGAGCGGCGCCGTTAGCTGCAGGCATGGTCATGAGCGAGGAGCCAGTGGCCCCTGGGTCGCATTGCAAATTGCCTGCTCCCACGCTTGTACGCCCTTCCACGACGCAAGTCTCGACAGCTGTTCTCAATGCGCCAACCTCCGACATGACACGAGTTACTTGAGCGCGGGAGATATAGGTCTGATATTGGGGCAACGCGATACTTGCCAGCACACCGATCACGGCTACCACGATCATCAATTCGATCAACGTGAAGCCTTGATCTTTTTCTTGAGCCTTCTTCATGCTTTCTCCTTGGTTAGGAGAATCAATTGCAGTTCGCGTGCCACCAAACACCGCATGCAAACTTTCGTGGAAATCTTCGCGCAGGATCGCGTAGTTGCATCAACATACTGAATTATCCAACCTGGATCTATGGCAGTTCCGTCTAACTGCGAAATCTAACTTCCCACTTGGATAGTGGAGAACGTGAGTTGCATTGCCCATATGACATGGGCTGCCGCCCATCAGCCGGCTCCTCAGAAGCTAGGCAGCAAACCTAACTCTCCGTTGGGCCTTGCCAATAGACGTAAAAAAGCCGCCCGAAGGCGGCTTCTGTTTGTGAACCGTCTGATTAGGCGCCAGGGCAGCCGGCAGGGGCGTACTTGGCATCAGCGGTCGTGACGCACTTCCAGCTACCAGCGTTGTCGCGGGTCCAGGTAACCGTCTTGGTTTGGATCGCGGCCGATGCCGAGGTGCCGATCGTCGACTGCAGAACTGCAACCGCAGTGGCGCTGGTGGTGTCGATGGTCAGGAGGGGCACGCCGCCGTCGGTAGCCGTCGCGGGCTTCGTGCCGTTCATGGTGTTGCCGGTGTTGCTCAGCAAGTTGGAAGCCGTTGCAGTGCCACCGCAATGCGTGGCGTCAGTGGCGGCGCCAGGCGTCGTTTGGCCGTTGTTGAGGCAGTCTTCGACGGCGGTTTTCTGCGAGCCTGTTTCCGAAACGATACGAGACACTTGCGACTTCGCCACGTACGTCTGGTACTGGGGAATTGCGATAGCAGCCAAGATACCAATGATCGCCACAACGATCATCAGTTCGATAAGGGTGAAACCCTTTTGCACGTTGCGTGCGATAGAACGACGGTTCATTTAAAAAACTCCAGGTTGGTTTGTACAGCCCGGGAACCAAGCCCGGAGCGGAGTACCTACCGCAGCATCCGTGCCACCCCGTTTCGGGCCTTCCGCCGACGAAACCCGTCACTTCAGCCGTACACAAGTTACATCGAGTGACACAAATCGTTTGTAAAGGCTGAGAAGCGTGACAAATTTGTCATGCCAACCCCTCCGGCGGCTCAAAAAGTCAGCACCCCATTCGCCTTCAACCACCGGATATCCCGCTGCGCCAACCCTGCCACCTGCCCGGCCAGCAGCTGAATCTGGCTCATGATTTCTTCAGTTTCCGCCGGCTTGGTGTGGGTGATGTAGATCGGGTACTGCTTGCCCGGATCGATGTGCGCCAGCTCGTCGGCCAGCACATGCGGCGACAAGTGCAGGCTGCGTTCGGCCAGTGCCTGCTCGCGGTTGCTGAAGGCGGTTTCGATGACGAGCATGGCCACGTCCAACGCGTTGACGCGGTCCCAGAAGGGAGCGTTGCGTTCGGTGTCGCCGGTAAAAACCCAGTTGGCACCGCCCTCGGCGCGGCAAATGGCAAAGCCGCAGGCGGGCACGGTGTGAACGGCGGGGAGAACCTCGATGCGCTTGGGGCTTGCGCTGCCAAGATGCAGGACTTGGCCGACCGTGATGTCATGGAAGCTCACAAACGGCGCCTGCGGGCTCGGAATGGTCTCGAAGTCGGGCCAGATGACGTTGTTGAACACATGGGCGCGCAGCGCCTCGATGGTGGAGCGCAAGGCGTGCACGCGCACGGGGCGGCTGCGGCGGGCACCGACGGCGTCGAGCATGAGGGGGAGCGCGGCAACGTGATCGAGGTGGCAGTGCGTAAGCACTACGTCGTCGATGGCGGCCATTTCGTCGAGCGTGAGGTCGCCCACGCCGGTGCCCGCATCGACGAGCAGGTCGGTATCGACCAGGAACGACGTGGTGCGGCAGTCCCTGGCAATGCCGCCCGAGCAACCCAGCACGCGAACCTGCATTGTGAAAGACCCCCTGCTTGTGCCTGTCGTCATTTGGTTTCGAACCGGGTTGCGCCGTCCCATTCAGGGTCGTAAGGCCGCAATGCCATGGAGGCTAATCGCTGGGCGTAGAGCTGGTAAAGGACTTTTTTGGCATCCGCGGCGAGCAGTGGGTCCAGCAAGTTTCGGCCGGCGGCCCAGTCCTGGCGGCGGTAGGCGTCCAGAACGCCGGCCCAGCGGTGCAGTTGCTCGGCTTGCTGTTGCGCGGCGGCGGTTTGGGGCGCTGCGTCGGGTGCGAGCGGAGTGAACACGGTAATGGCCTGGGCCTTGCCTTTGACGAGCACGCTGTCGAGCTCTTGCCAGAGAAAGCCGGGCGCGAGCTCGCGGGTGGCGCCGCTGGCGACGATCTCCACGCCGTAGTGCGCGCTCAGCCCTTCGAGCCGGGCAGCGAGGTTGACCGCATCGCCCACGACGGTGTAGCTGCGTCGCGCCGCCGAACCCATGTCGCCGACGCTCATCACGCCGCTGTTGATGCCGATGCCCACGCTGATCTGGGGGCGCCCCTCGGCAACGTGAAGCTTGTTGATGTCGCACACGGCTTCGGCCATTTCGAGCGCGGCGCGCACGGCAAGGGTGGCGTGGTCAGGGGTGTCGATGGGCGCGCCCCAGAAGGCCATGACGCAGTCGCCCATGTATTTGTCGACGGTGCCGCGGTGCGCGCTGATCACGCTGGTGAGCCGGTTGAACAGGGTGTTGAGAAAGGCCTGCAGCTCGGCCGGAGTCATCTGCTCCGAAAGGCGGGTGAACTCGCGCATGTCGCAGAACATGACGGTCATGTTCTTGCTCTCGGCGCGCATGCTGTAGCGGTCGGGGGTCACGAGCATTTCATCGACGAGTTCGGGCGGCACGTAGGTGCCGAAAAGCCGCGCCAGGCCGCGGCGCGCGCGGGCCTCGATGAAGTAGCCCCAGCCCATGTTGAAGACGAAGGCCAGCGCCGCCATGGCCAGCGCAGACGCCAGCGGAAGCACGAGGCTGTGGTTCTGGTAGAGCCACGCGTTCACGGCGATCAGCACGGCAACGGTGACGATGCCCAGCACGACGGCGCGCGGCGCCGGCAGGAGCGTGAGGCCCAGCGCCAGCACGAGGCCCACGGCCAGCACGTTCAGCACTTCGTAGCCGGGCGCGTAGTCGGGCACCGCAAGCAGGCGGCGGTCGAGCATGGCCGACACCACGTTGGCATGCACCTCGACACCGGGAAACGCAGCGCCCACGGGGGTGGCGCGCAGGTCTTGCAGGCCGGGCGCGGTGGCGCCCACGAGCACGATGCGGTCCTTTAGCTCGCCGGGCGCGAGCCGGCCCTCGAGCACGTCGCCGGCTCGCACGTAGCGGAACGAGCCACCGTCCGCGCCGCCCGGGCCGCGAAACGGAACCTGCATGCTGGCGGTTGGATCGACCGGCAGGCGCAGGCCGCCCACGATCAGCGATTGAAGGCGCGGCATGGCGCCACCTGGCGCAAAGGCCGGCAGAACCGGCGGCGAGCCGTTGGCGAGCCTGTAGACGGCGAGCCCGAGCGATTCGTAATACCCGGGCTGGCCCTTGTCGCCTTCATAGCGGGCGATGAGCGGCACGGTGCGAATCACGCCATCGTCGCTCGACGTGACCAGCGTGTTGAGAAAACCCGATGCGGGCGCGGCAGCTGCCAGCACAGGCAGGTTGGCGCCGAAGCCGTTCCACTCCGTGGTGTAGCCATGGCCCGCCGGAAAGGCCTCGGGCGGCAACAGCGCAGCCGCCGGCAACTGGCCCTTGGCGCCGGGCTTTTCGGTTCTCGTGAAGTAGTAGCCGAGCGCTATGGGCTGGCCTTCCATGGCCTTGGCAAAGATGGCGTCATTGTCGAGCGATGGCGCCAGGCGTTCGATTTCGCCGGCAAGGCCCGGCATCTCGCGCAAGGGCCCGCGTGCCAACTGCCGCAGCTTGTCGAGGCCGGAGCTTCGGTCCGGCTCGACGAACATCACGTCGAAGCCCAGTACCGCCACTTGCTGGCGCCCTGTGAGTTCCCTTGTCAGCCGGGCCAGCTTGTCGCGCGCCCAGGGCCATTGCCCCTGCCGCGCCAGGCTGGCGTCGTCCACGTCCACGATCACGATACGGGGGTCGAGCGTGCCCGGCATGGTGACGCGCAGGCGGGTGTCGTATATCAGGTGGTCGAGGTGGTCGAGCACGCTCAGGCGCCAGGCGCCGGTGGCATGCGCCAGGGCCAGCAGAACCGGCAGCAGGGTAATGACGATGCGTGGCCAATGCCGCCGGAGCGCATTCATGGCGTCGGCGCTACGCGGGCTTTGAGCTCAGACCCGCACGAACTGCATGCGCGTGGCGCCGCCGAGTTCCAGCACGTCGCGTTCCTGCAATCCGACGGCGTCGGTACCGAGGGGATTGCCGTTGAGCTTGACCTCGCCCATGACGCTGGCCGCCACATAGCCTTGGCGCCGACGAGTGACAACCGCCACGGCAACGCCGGGCTTGCCGATGGTGGTGACAACCTTCTGCAGCGGCAGATCCTGGCCGCCGCCGGTGTCCGAGAGTTCGCGCAGCACCGGAACACCCAGTTCGACCAGCGCACCGGCTTCGGTCGGTGCGGACGAAAGGGGAATGGGGGACGAAAAATCGTCCGAAGCGTTGTGCGCCGCGCCCGCGCCGGACTCCAGGTTGTTGCGGGCGCGAAAGTGAATGCGGCAGCCGCCGAGCTCGATGACGTCGCTGTCCTTGAGCACCTGCTTCTGGACGACGAGCGCATTGACGTAGGTGCCGTTGGTGCTGTTGAGATCTTCAATTTCGACCTCGCCGCCGCGCATGTGCAGCACAGCATGCTCGCCGCTGACCGCCAGGTTGTCGATGACGATGTCGTTGTAGGCGCGCCGTCCCAGCGTGGTGCGGTCCTTGGCGAGCGCCACTTGTTCGATGACAACGCCATCGATCGAAATGATCATTTTCGGCATTGCCGACTCCCCGATCTACAGAATTGGTTGGTGGCAGGCGCAACGACGGGCGATCGCTCGGGCCTGGGACTAGGCGGCAGCAGGCGCATCGCCGACGCGCGCTTTTGCCAGGACAACGGAAATGTTATCCCGTCCGCCATTGTCGTTTGCAACTGCAACCAAAAGTGCTGCTTTCTGCTGGAGCTCGACATCGTGGTTCAAAAGCGTGAAAAGCTGCGCATCCGAGATCATTTCACTGAGTCCGTCGGAGCACAGCATATACAGGTCGTCGGGCCTTGCGGTGTGTTCGTGCATTTCAAGCACGACTTGTGCCTCGACGCCGACCGCTCGCGTCACCAGGTTTCGGTGAGGCGAATGCAGCGCCTCCTCGGCGGTGATCGCGCCCGCGTCGAGCTGCTGCTGGCGCAGCGAATGGTCGCGCGTGAGCTGTTCGAGCTTGTTGTTGCGCAGCCTGTAGCAGCGCGAATCGCCGATGTGGCCCACCAGCACGCGCTGGGGCCGGAAAGCCGCCAGCACCAGGGTCGTTCCCATGCCCTGCAGCTCCTCGTTGGCAATGCCGGCTTCGAGAATGGCCGAATTGGCTTCGTCGGTGGCGGCCTGCAAGGCGCGCCGGATCACCCGCGCGGGCGCCTGGGGCCCGGCTTGCGCGGACCAGCGGGCAAAGCTGGCGTGCACCAGAGATACCGCCATGGCGCTGGCCACTTCGCCGCCCTTGTAGCCGCCCATGCCGTCGGCCAGCACGGCAAGGCCGAGCGCCGGATCGACATGGAGGTCGTCTTCGTTGTGGGCACGCGCGCGCCCCACGTCGGTGAGCACGGCAAACTCCCAGGACAGGGGGGGCCGATTGGAAAAGAAGGACGCGCCGACGCTCACCATTGTGTACAAGCGTGGGCGCGCGGCATTCAGTGCCCGGCCTCGGCGCGGGCGCGCTGCTGCAGAAAGCGGCCGGCGGCCACGACAAAGAACGCACCGGCGGCCGCTGCCGCATAGTGCTGCCAGGGGTTGGCCGCGAGCACGCCATGCAGCGAAACGTCGCTTGCAATGGTTTCACCGCCGACCCAGCCGATCAGGGCGGCACCCAGCATGACGATGATCGGAAAACGTTCCATGAGCTTGATCATGAGCGTACTGCCAAAAATCACCAGCGGAATGCTGATTGCGAGGCCGAGCACCAGCAGCACCATGCTGCCTTGCGCGGCAGCCGCCACGGCAATGACGTTGTCCAGGCTCATGACCAGGTCGGCCAGCAGGATGGTGCGTACGGCCGCCAGCATGCTGCCGTATTCCTTGGCCTCGCCGTCATCCTCTTCTTCTTCGCCCAGGAGCTGCAGGCCGATCCACAGCAGCAGCAGGCCGCCGACGATCTGCAGGTACGGCAGCGCCAGCAGCCTGGCCGCGACGATGGTCAGCACGATGCGCAGCACCACGGCCGCGCCCGAGCCGAACAGCACGGCCTTTTGCTGCTGCGCGGGCGGCAGAGAACGGGCAGCCATGGCAATCACCACGGCGTTGTCACCCGAAAGAATGATGTTGATCCAGACAATCTTGACCAGGCCGATCCAGAAATCGGTGCTTTGAAGGAGTTCCATGTCTCTTTTCCACTGTGTTGTAGTGAAAAAAGCGCCCGCAGGGTTTGCGGGCGCTTTTTTCTTTTTGCGTGGTGCGCAGAGAGAAGGTCTGCTGCGGTTTAGAGCTGTGCCTTGAGCAGCTTTGCCAGCTCCGAGAAGTTGCGCGTCACGGTGAAGCCGCACTCTTCCATGATGGCGAGCTTGGCATCGGCCGTGTCGGCACCGCCCGAGATCAGCGCGCCGGCGTGGCCCATGCGCTTGCCGGGAGGAGCGGTAACACCGGCGATGAAGCCGACCACCGGCTTCTTCATGTGCTCCTTGCACCAGCGGGCCGCGTCGGCTTCGTCGGGGCCGCCGATTTCGCCGATCATGATGACCGCGTCGGTGTCCGGATCGTCGTTGAAAGCCTTCATTACGTCGATGTGCTTCAGGCCGTTGATCGGGTCGCCGCCGATGCCCACTGCCGATGACTGGCCGAGGCCGATTTCGGTCAGTTGCGCCACGGCTTCATACGTGAGCGTGCCCGAGCGCGAGACCACGCCGATGCGGCCCTTGCGGTGAATGTGGCCGGGCATGATGCCGATCTTGATTTCGTCGGGCGTGATCAAGCCGGGGCAGTTCGGGCCCAGCAGCAAGGTCTTCTTGCCGCCGGCCGCTTCCTTGGCCTTCATCTTGTTGCGCACTTCGAGCATGTCGCGAACCGGGATGCCTTCGGTGATGCAGATCGCCAGGTCCAGATCGGCCTCGACGGCTTCCCAGATGGCGGCGGCCGCGCCTGCCGGCGGCACGTAGATCACCGACACGGTGGCGCCGGTTTGCGAAGCGGCTTCCTTCACCGAACCGAAGATCGGGATGTTGAAGATCGACTCGCCGGCCTTCTTGGGGTTCACGCCCGCCACGAAGGCGTTCTTGCCGTTCGCGTATTCCTGGCACTTCTCGGTGTGGAACTGACCGGTCTTGCCGGTAATGCCTTGCGTGATGACTCTGGTGTCTTTGTTGATGTAGATCGACATGGTGTTTCCTAATCAGTTGGGGACAGAGCTGGTCCGCTGCGCGGCCTGCGGTCTGTCCCGCAAAGTCACTTCGCTACTGCTGCCACGACCTTCTGGGCCGCTTCCGCCATGGTGTCGGCGCTGATGATCGGCAGGCCCGATTCGGCCAGCAGCTTCTTGCCTTCGACTTCGTTGGTGCCCTTCATGCGCACGACCAGCGGCACTTGCAGGTTCACGGCCTTGCAGGCTGCGATCACGCCGGTGGCGATGGTGTCGCACTTCATGATGCCGCCGAAGATGTTGACGAGGATGGCCTCGACATTCTTGTTCTTCAGCATGATCTTGAAGGCTTCGGTGACCTTCTCGGGGGTGGCGCCGCCGCCCACGTCCAGGAAGTTGGCCGGCTCGCCGCCGAACAGCTTGATGGTGTCCATGGTGGCCATGGCCAGGCCGGCACCGTTCACCAGGCAGCCGATGTTGCCGTCCAGCGAGATGTAAGCCAGGTCGAACTTGGAGGCTTCGACTTCGGCCGCGTCTTCTTCGTCGAGGTCGCGCAGGGCCACGATTTCGGGGTGGCGGAACAGCGCGTTGCTGTCGAAGTTGAACTTGGCGTCCAGCGCCATGACGTTGCCCTTGCTGTCACGGTTGAGCGGGTTGATCTCGACCAGCGAGGCGTCCGTTTCCATGTAGCAGGTGTAGAGCTTCTTCAGGATGTCGACCGTTTGCGCGGTCGAGTCGGCCGGCATGCCGATGCCGTCGGCAATTTCCTTGGCTTGCGCGTCGGTCAGGCCTTCCTTGGGGTCGGCGTAGACCGTGATGATCTTCTCGGGCGTGGAGTGGGCCACTTCCTCGATGTCCATGCCGCCTTCGCTCGACGCGATGAACGCGATCTTCTGCGTGGCGCGGTCGGTCACGGCCGAAACGTAGTATTCCTTGTTGATGTCGGCGCCATCTTCGATGTAGAGGCGGCGCACCTTCTGGCCTTCGGGGCCGGTCTGGTGGGTCTTGAGCTGCATGCCGAGGATTTCGCCGGCGAGCTTCTTGACGTCTTCGATGGACTTGGCGACCTTGACGCCGCCGCCCTTGCCGCGGCCACCCGCGTGAATCTGGGCCTTGACGACCCAGACCGGGCCTCCAAGTTTCTGGGCGGCCTCGACCGCCTCCTGAACCGTGTAGGCCGGAATGCCGCGCGGCACCGGCACGCCGAACTTGGCAAGAATTTCCTTGCCTTGGTACTCGTGAATCTTCATGAGGGTTGTCTCTCGGAAGGAGGAAGTTGAGAACGGGAGATCTGGGGTCTGAGGCGTCTTTGGCTCTGTTGTTCGCGGGCGACGGCAACCTGACGGCTGGGGGCGGCGAACAACCGCGGACTGTATCATGGTGCGGCGCACCAATACTCGACGTGACCTTGCGGTCAATACGTACTTTCTTCTAGCGACCCCACGGATACTCCGATATGGCCAAGGTTTTCATCGACGGCGAAGCCGGTACCACCGGCTTGCAAATTCGCGAGCGGCTCCAGACGATGCCGCAAATCGAACTCGTGAGCATTGCGCCCGAGCTGCGAAAAGACGTGAACGCCAAGCGCGAGCTGATGGCCGGCGTCGACCTGGTGGTGCTATGCCTGCACGACGACGCGGCTCGCGAATCGGTCGCGCTGATCGACCAGCTGCCGGGCAAGAAGCCCAAGATCATCGACGCCTCCACCGCGCACCGCGTGGCGCCGGGCTGGGTGTTCGGTTTTCCTGAACTGGTGGAAGGCCACTGGCAGGCCGTGGCCGCGGCCGACCGCGTCGGCAACCCGGGCTGCTATGCCACGGGCGCCATCGCCATCGTGCGCCCGCTGGTCGATGCGGGCCTGCTGCCGGCCGACTTCCCGGTTTCGCTGCCCTCGGTCAGCGGCTATTCGGGTGGCGGACGGGCCATGATCGAAGAATACGAGGGCGACAAGGCGCCGCTTTTCGAAACCTATGCGCTCGGCCTCAAGCACAAGCACATTCCTGAAATCATGAAATACACCGGCCTCACCCGCCGGCCCGTCTTCATTCCTTCGGTGGGCAACTTCAAACAGGGCATGCTCGTGCAGCTGCCGCTGCACCTCGACCTGCTGCCCGGCAAGCCGAAGGCCGGCGACCTGCACGACGCCATTGCCGCGCACTACGCCAGGAGCAACACGCCCGAGCAGTTCGTGAAGGTGCTGCCGCCCACCGACAACGGCAAGCTCGACGCGCTGGCGCTCAACGACACCAACCAGCTCGAGATTCGCGTGTTCCCGAACGAAGACCACCGACACGCGGTGGTGATTGCACGCCTGGACAACCTGGGCAAGGGCGCCAGCGGCGCCGCGGTGCAGAACCTGAAGCTGATGCTGGCGCTCTGAGCGCCCTCTGCTGAGCCTCCCCTGGCAGGCCGGAGCACGCGCCCGGTCAGTCTTCGTCGAAATCGCTCCGGAGCACCTTCGCCACCACCGCGCCAGAAAAGCCGCGCGCCATCAGAAAGCGCATCTGCTTGGCCCGCTCCTTCGCATCGGCGGGCGGTGCGTCGAAACGGCGGCGCCACAAGGCCGTGGCGCGCTCTACTTCGGTGTCTTGCAGGCTGGCCACCGCTTCTGCGATGGCCTCGGGCGCAATGCCCTTGGCCTGCAGCTCCTGGCGCACCCGCAATGCGCCCGAGCGGGCGGCGCGCTGGTTCAGCACCGAGGCCACCACGCGCGGCTCGCTGATGAAGTCCTTGGCGGCCAGTTCGTCGAGCACGCGGGCCAGCGTGCCGGGCTCTTCTTCATGCCTGGCCAGCTTGCGCTCCAGTTCCGCACGCGAATGCTCGCGCTGGCTCAGGAGCCGCAATGCGCGGCCTTTGAGGGAGGGGGCACCGAATGCCATGCCTGGTGGTCGCTCGCGCGGCCCCGCGAGAGGCCGCGCCGTACCTTGCTTACTCGCCCTTGTCGGCCTTCTCGGCCTTGGCTGCCTTCGCAGGCTTCTCGGCCTTTTCGGCGCCCGGGGTGTCGGCATCGGCCGCCAGCAGCGGAATGCCCAGCGACTCGCGCACCTTGTTCTCGATTTCGCGCGACAGCTCGGGGTTCTCGCGCAGGAACTCGCGGGCGTTGTCGCGGCCCTGGCCGATCTTTTCGCCGTTGTAGGCGTACCAGGCACCCGACTTGTCGAGGATCTTGGCGGTCACGCCCATGTCGATGATCTCGCCTTCGCGGCTGATGCCTTCGCCGAACAGGATGTCGAACTCGGCCGTCTTGAACGGAGGCGACACCTTGTTCTTCACCACCTTGACCTTGGTTTCGTTGCCGATGGCCTCGTCGCCCTTCTTGATGGTGCCGATGCGGCGGATGTCCAGTCGCACCGAGGCGTAGAACTTCAGCGCATTGCCGCCGGTGGTGGTTTCGGGCGAGCCGAACATCACGCCGATCTTCATGCGGATCTGGTTGATGAAGATGACCATGCAGTTGGTCTTCTTGATGGTGGCGGTGAGCTTGCGCAGCGCCTGGCTCATCAGGCGGGCCTGCAGGCCCGGCAGCGAGTCGCCCATTTCGCCTTCGATTTCGGCCTTGGGGGTGAGCGCGGCGACCGAGTCGACCACGATCAGGTCCACGGCACCCGAGCGCACCAGCGAATCGACGATTTCGAGCGCCTGCTCGCCGGTGTCGGGCTGGCTGATCAGCAGGTCGGACAGGTTCACGCCGAGCTTCTGGGCGTACTGCACGTCGAGCGCATGTTCGGCGTCGACGAAAGCGCAGGTGCCGGCCTGCTTCTGCATGGCGGCGATGACCTGCAAGGTGAGCGTGGTCTTGCCCGACGATTCCGGGCCGTAGATTTCGATGACGCGGCCGCGCGGCAGGCCGCCGACGCCCAGCGCGATGTCCAGGCCCAGCGAGCCGGTGGAGACCACCTGGATGTCTTCGAGCGCTTCGCCTTCGCCGAGCCGCATGATCGTGCCCTTGCCGAACTGCTTTTCGATCTGGGCCAGCGCGGCCTGCAGGGCCTTGGCCTTTTCACTGTTGGCGACCGAGATGCTTGCGCCCTTGACGACTGCGTCCATGTGGAAATCTCCTTGAAAATCAACGGTTTGTGTGTGACTGCCATCCATCTGCCTTTAATCACAGGCTGGATGCTTGAACAGTAGTGTAGGGGCTCATTGGTTTGAGTAAACCTATTTTTTGGTCAGTTTGATTTACCATTTGGCGAATGGCCGAAACCGCTTTTCCGACCGATCCCGATGCCTGGCGGCAAACCCATCTGGGCCGCCTGCTGGGCCACGCGATGCGCCGCTTCGACGAGCGCGTGCTCGAACTCATGGCGCACGACATCGATGTGCCGCTGGCGCTGTCGAACCTGGCCGCCCGCGCCCAGGTGAGCGCCGCGCACATCCACATCACGCGGCACCTGGCACGAGAGGGTTCGCGCCTGACCGAGCTGGCCGAGCGCGCCGGCATGACCAAGCAGGCGATGGGCGCGCTGGTGGACCAGTGCGAAGCCTGGGGCCTGGTCACACGAGGGCCCGACCCGTTCGATGCGCGGGCGCGGCGCGTGCTTTTCACCGCCGACGGACTGGCATGGCTCGACGCCTTTCGCGGCGCCGTCACACAGGCCGAGCGCGAGTTCCGCGCCAGCGTCGGCAACGACGTCGCCACCGTGATAACCATCGGTCTGGAAGCGTACACAGCGGGCTAGACTCGGCTGGGAGAGACAAATGTGAACGGCGCCGGCGCGGCGCCCGAACCGGCCGGAGGTGGCTCATGCGGATTCTGATTGCCGAAGACGACCAGGTGCTGGCCGATGCCCTGCTGCGCAGCCTGCGCACCTCGGGCGCGGCGGTCGACCACGTGGCCAACGGTTCGCAGGCCGACACCGCGCTCATGACGCACAGCGAATTCGACCTGCTGATTCTCGACCTCGGGCTGCCCAGCCTGCACGGCATCGAGATCCTCAAGCGCCTGCGCGCACGCGGCTCGCAATTGCCGGTGCTGGTGCTCACCGCGGCCGACAGCGTGGAAGAACGCGTCAAGGGCCTGGACCACGGCGCCGACGACTACATGGCCAAGCCCTTCAGCCTGCAAGAGCTCGAAGCGCGCGTGCGGGCGCTCACGCGGCGCGGCATGGGCGCCACCAGCAACACCATCCGGCACGGCCCGCTGGTGTACGACCAGGCCGGCCGGGTGGCGACCATCGACGGCAAGATGGTCGAGCTCTCGGCGCGCGAACTCGGCCTGCTCGAGGTGCTGCTGCAGCGCGCCGGCCGCCTGGTCAGCAAGGATCAGCTGGTGGAGCGCCTGTGCGAATGGGGCGAGGAAGTGAGCCTGAACGCGATCGAGGTGTACATCCACCGCCTGCGCAAGAAGATCGAGAAGGGGCCGGTGCGCATCGCCACGGTTCGCGGCCTCGGCTACTGCCTCGAAAAAATCCAGCAATGACACGCGGGCTTGCCCCGCGGCTTCGGAGGCCGTAAGCCTTGAAACTGTTCCAGCGCGCGCAGCGCTCCCTGTTCGGCGAAATCCTCGACTGGATGCTCACGCCGCTGCTGCTGCTGGTGCCGGTGAGCATCGGCGTCACGTGGCTGGTGGCCCAGGGCATTGCCAACGCGCCCTTCGACCGCGCGCTCGAATACAACGTGCAGACGCTGGCGCGGCTCGTCACGGTACAGCAGGGCCAGACGCAGTTCGTGCTGCCGCAGCCGGCGCGCGAAATCTTGCGGGCCGACGACGCCGACCGCGTGTACTACCAGCTGCTCGACAGCCACGGCAAGCTGCTGAGCGGCGAGTCCGACGTGCCGCATCCCAACATGGACGAGCCCCCGGTACCGGGCGTGGTCACGCTGCGCAACGGCGAAATGCGCGGCAAGCCGGTGCGGGTGGCCTCGCTCTGGCTGGCCAATGACGACGACGACTCGGCGCCCGCGCTGCTGCAGGTGGCCGAGACGCGCGAGAAGCAGTCGGTGCTGGCCATCGAAATCATCAAGGGCGTGCTGCTGCCGCAATTCGCGATCCTGCCGCTCGCGGTGCTGCTGATCTGGCTGGCGCTGGTGCGCGGCATCAAGCCGCTGTCGGTGGTGGAGGCGCGCATTCGCGAGCGCCGCCCGGGCGACTTGAGTCCGCTCGACGAATCGTCGGTGCCACTCGAGGTGGTGCCGCTGGTGTCTTCGGTCAACGAACTGCTCGACAAGCTCAACGACTCGATCCACACGCAAAAGCGCTTTCTTGCCGACGCCGCGCACCAGCTCAAGACGCCGCTCGCGGGCCTGCGCATGCAGGCCGATCTGGCGCAGCGTGAAGGCGCCAACGCCGACGAGCTCAAGCAGTCGCTCAAGCAGATCGGCCGCGCCAGCGTGCGCGCCACGCACACAGTGAACCAGCTGCTCTCGCTCGCGCGCGCCGAAAGCACCGGTGCCGGCACGGGCCGCCAGCCCTGCGACCTGGCCCGGCTCACCATTGAAGTGGTGCGCGAAGCCGTGCCGCGTGCCATCGAGAAGCGCATCGACCTGGGCTACGACGGCGCCGAAGCGGGCGCGCCGGGCGTGGTGCTCGAAGGCAACCCGACCTTGCTGAAGGAACTGGTGCGCAACCTGGTCGACAACGCCATCAACTACACGCCGTCGACCCCTGAGCGGCCGGGCGTGATCACCGCGCGCGTACTGGCCGACCCTTTCGGGCATGTGGTGCTGCTGCAGGTGGAAGACAACGGCCCGGGCATTGCGGAATCCGATCGCGAGCTGGTGTTCGAGCCGTTCTACCGCGTGCTCGGCAACGAGGCCGACGGCTCCGGGCTGGGCTTGCCGATCGTGCGGGAGATTGCCAACCAGCACCATGCGCAGGTCAAGCTCGAAGACGCACATCCGGGCCGGCAACCGCCGGGCGCGCGCTTCACGGTGCGCTTCGAGGGCGAAGAGCTGGCGTCTTGAGCGGCAGCGCCTTCAGGGCGCGGCGGTGGTGTTGCCGTTGCCGGTCTTGCCGTCCTTGCGGATCTGCAGCCACTCGGGATGAACCTGGCGCGAGAGGCGCTGCGGCTCGCGCTCGGTAATGCCGGCCGGCATCAATCCGAAGCCGGCCAGGTCGCCGCGGGCCCACAGCCAATAGCCGACATTGGCCAGGACGAGAACGATCAGTGCAAGGCGCAACTTCATGGTGGGTCTCAAAAAGCCATGCCGCGAGGACGCACGCTGACTTCGTCGCTCGAGACCATCTGCAAGCCCCCGGCCGTGCGCACCTGCAGTTCGCCGCCCCAGGCCACGCCTTCGCACGTGCCGAAGCTGCCGTCGCTGAGCTGGACTTCGCGCCCGCGCAACGCGTCACGCGCGGCAAAACGCTCGGCAAAGGGTGCGAAGCCCTGCGCCTCGAAGGCCTGCACGCTCTGCACCAGCGGTGTGGCAAGTTCAGCAAGCACTTGGGGCGCCGTGGCGTCAGGGCGCCATTGGCGCAGCCACGCGGGCGGCGTGCGCATGCCCCCGGCTTCACGGGGGCCGATGTTGATGCCGATGCCGATCACCAGGTAGCGCGGCGCGGTCGCCGCATCGGTACGGCCCGCATGCGGCATGGCGGTTTCGATCAGGATGCCGGCCAGCTTGCGGTCGTTCACCCACAGGTCGTTGGGCCACTTGAGCGCCACCTTCGCATCGCCCGACGGGTCGAGGCTTTCCGCCACGCTGACACCCACGGCCAGCGAGAGACCCGACCAGTCGCGCGGCGCGAGCGGCAGGCCCAGCGAAAAGGTGAGCGAGGCGGCGTTTTGCTGCTCGCCCTGCTGCGCGCTTTGCCAGGGCCGGCCAAGACGGCCGCGCCCGGCGGTCTGGCGCTCGGCCACCAGGAGCACCGGCTCGGCGCGGCCGGCGCGCGCGCGGCGCATGAGCTCGGTGTTGGTCGAGTCGATCTCGGCCACGGCCTCGACCGCGAAGCCGGGCAAGAGCGGCGCCACCGCCGCGGCAATCCGGTCTTCGAACCAGTCGGCCATGGTGCTCATGCTCAGCCCTTGTCGGCCTCGTCCTTTTTGGCTTTCTTTTTTTCCGACTTCTTTTCAGCCTTTTTCTCGGCTTTCTTGTCTGCCTTTTTCGCTTCTTTTTTCTCGGCCTTTTTCTTTTCGGCCTTCTGCTTGGCTTTTTTCTTCTTTTTCTTTTCTTCGTCTTCGTCCTTGGGCGTCAGCAGCGTGCCGCGGCAATTCTCGGAGCCGCACCAGCACGGAAACTCGGCCAGCAGCTTCGGCGTGTAGGGCTCATCGATGATCAGGCCGTAGTCGTAGTTGAGCTCTTCTCCTGCAGCAATGTTGCGCAGCGCCTTGATATAAACGCGCCCGTTGACTTCGTCGGCCTCGCAGTTCGGCTCGCACGAATGATTGATCCAGCGCGCGGCATTGCCGTTCACGTTGCCGTCGATCACACGGCCGTCGTCGATGTGGAAGTAGAAGGTGTGGTTGGGCTGGGACGGGTCGTGCGGATGGCGGCGCAGCGCCTCTTTCCAGTTGATGACCTCGCCCTTGTATTCGATCAGCGTCTCGCCTTCGGCCAGATCGTCCACGGCGAACACGCCGTTGCCGTGGACATCCGAACGCCGCATCTGAATGCGGCGGCCGGCGAATTGTGGGGATTTGGAAGGCATCGCCGAAGTCTGTTAGGTTGAATATGCACACATGCGCGTGTGCGCGTGCGCACACGCGGGAAGCCGCAGATTGTATGTGGCCCCCACGCTCGCGCACGGCGTGTCGTCGCTGCCCCCGGAGGGGGCCGCAGGCCGCCTTGAGGCGGCTCGGCGCCGGCCTGGGAACTCTTTTAGGAATGTTGATGAAGACTTTGGTAATTGCAGAAAAGCCGTCGGTGGCACAGGACATCGTCCGTGCGCTCACGCCGGTGGCCGGCAAGTTCGACAAACATGACGAGCATTTCGAGAACGAAAGCTATGTCGTGACCAGCGCTGTCGGCCACCTGGTCGAAATCCAGGCGCCCGAAGAGTTCGACGTCAAGCGGGGCAAGTGGAGCTTCGCGAACCTGCCGGTGATTCCGCCCCACTTCGACCTGAAGCCGGTCGACAAGACGAAGACGCGCCTGAACGCCGTGGTCAAGCAGGCCAAGCGCAAGGACGTGACGCAACTCATCAACGCCTGCGACGCGGGCCGCGAGGGTGAGCTGATCTTCCGCCTCATCGAGCAGTACGCGGGCGGCAAGACCGGCCTGAACAAGCCGGTGAAGCGCCTGTGGCTGCAATCGATGACGCCGCAGGCCATTCGCGACGGCTTCGACGCGCTGCGCACCGAAAAGCAGATGCAGGGCCTGGCCGACGCCGCGCGCTCGCGCTCCGAGGCCGACTGGCTGGTGGGCATCAACGGCACGCGGGCCATGACGGCTTTCAATTCGCGCGACGGCGGCTTCTTTCTGACGACGGTGGGCCGCGTGCAGACGCCCACGCTCTCGGTGGTGGTCGAGCGCGAGGAAAAAATCCGCAAGTTCGTGAGCCGCGACTACTGGGAAATCCACGGCGCGTTCCAGGCCGAGGCCGGCCAGTACCCGGGCAAGTGGTTCGACGCCAACTTCAAGAAGCCGCCGCCGGGCCCCGACGGCGTGGCCGACGCGGAAATCCGCGCCGACCGCGTATGGAGCGAGCGCGAAGCGAGCGAAATAGCCGATGCGGCACGCGGCAAGCCCGCCACGGTGACGGAAGAGAGCAAGCCCACCACCCAGGCTTCGCCGATGCTGTTCGACCTGACCTCGCTGCAGCGCGAGGCCAACGGCCGCTTCGGCTTCTCGGCCAAGACCACGCTGGCGCTGGCGCAGAGCCTGTACGAACGCCACAAGGCGCTGACCTACCCGCGGACCGACTCGCGCGCGCTGCCTGAGGACTACCTGCCGGTGGTCAAGGACACGATGAAGATGCTCGCCGACAGCGGCATGAAGCACCTGGCGCCTTTCGCCAAGCAGGCGGTCGACGGCAGCTACGTGAAGCCGAACAAGCGCATCTTCGACAACGCCAAGGTGTCGGATCACTTCGCCATCATCCCGACGCTGCAGGCGCCCAGCGGCCTCTCCGACGCCGAGCAGAAGCTCTACGACTTCGTGGTGCGCCGCTTCATGTCGGTGTTCTTCCCGAGCGCCGAATTCCAGGTGACCACCCGCATCAGCACGGTGGAGGCCGGCGGCAAGAAGTACCCCTTCCGCAGCGACGGCAAGGTGCTGGTCAAGCCGGGCTGGCTCGCCATCTGGGGCAAGGAAGCCATCAACGACGATGACGAGAAGGACGGCAAGAACCTGGTGGTGGTGAAGCCCGGCGAAACGGTGAAGACCGAATCGGCCGACCTGAAGGCGCTGAAGACCCGGCCGCCGGCGCGCTATTCGGAAGCCACGCTGCTGGGCGCTATGGAAGGCGCCGGCAAGACCATCGACGACGACGAGCTGCGCGAGGCCATGCAGGAAAAGGGCCTCGGCACGCCAGCCACGCGCGCGGCCACCATCGAAGGCCTGATCACCGAAAAGTACATGCTGCGCGAAGGCCGCGAACTGATCCCCACGGCCAAGGCCTTCCAGCTCATGACGCTTCTGCGCGGCCTGGGCGTGGAAGAACTCTCCAAGGCCGAGCTCACGGGCGAGTGGGAATACAAGCTCGCGCAGATGGAAAAGGGCGCACTGAGCCGCGACGCCTTCATGCGCGAAATTGCCGAAATGACGCAGCACATCGTCAAGAAGGCCAAGGAGTACGACCGCGACACCGTGCCGGGCGACTACACGACGCTTTCGACGCCGTGCCCCAATTGCGGCGGCGTGGTGAAGGAGAACTACCGCCGCTACAGCTGCACCGGCAAGGCGGGGCAGGAACCCTGCGGCTTCTCGTTCGGCAAGTCGCCGGCGGGACGCACCTTCGAAGTGGCCGAGGCCGAAGCGCTCTTGCGCGACAAGCACATCGGCCCGCTGGAAGGCTTCCGCTCCAAGGCCGGTTGGCCTTTCACCTCCGAGATCGTCCTGAAGTTCGACGAGGAAGCGAAGAACTGGAAGCTGGAGTTCGACTTCGGCGACGACAAGAATGCCGACACCGGCGAGATCGTCGATTTCAGCGAGCAGGACACCGTGGGCCCGTGCCCGGTCTGCGGCGCGCCGGTGTTCGAGCACGGCAGCAACTACGTCTGCGAGAAGTCGGTACCCACCAACGCGCAACCTACGCCGACCTGCACCTTCAAGACCGGCAAAATCATCCTGCAGCAGCCGGTGGAGCGCGCGCAGATGGAAAAGCTGCTCGCCACCGGCAAGACCGACCTGCTCGACAAGTTCGTGAGCATGCGCACGCGCCGCGCCTTCAAGGCCTTCCTGACCTGGAACGCCGAAGAAGGCAAGGTGACCTTCGAATTCGCACCGCGTGAAGGGGGCAGCAAGTTCCCGCCGCGCAAGACCTTCGGCAAGGCAGCGCCGGCGGGCAAGACCGCCGCGGCCAAGAAGATGGCGGCGAAGAAGACCCCCGCCGCCAAGAAAGCGCCGGCCGCGAAGAAAGCCGCTGCGCCGCGCAAACCCGGCGTGGGCCTGAAGCCGAGCGACTCGCTGGCCGCGGTGATCGGGGCCGAACCGGTGGCGCGCACCGAGGTCATCAAGAAGCTGTGGGACTACATCAAGGCCAACGGCTTGCAGGACGCAACCAACAAGCGCGCGATCAATGCCGACGCCAAGCTCAAGCCGGTGTTCGGCAAGGACCAGGTGACGATGTTCGAACTCGCGGGCATCGTGGGCAAGCACCTCTCGACGCCATGACGACGGGCCGCAGGCGTTTCAACAAGGGCCTGGCTGCCGCCGGCGCGGCACTGCTGCTTGGCGGCACGGCCGGCCTCGCGCAGGCCGCTGCGTGGCCCGACAGGCCCGTGAAGCTGGTGGTGCCCTTCCCGCCAGGACAGGCCTCCGACATCTTCGCGCGCGCCTTGGCCGAGCAGCTCGGCAAGCGGCTGGGCCAGCCGGTCATCGTGGACAACAAGGCCGGTGCCGGCAGCAACATCGGCACCGAGTTCGTGGTGCGCTCGCCGGCCGACGGCAACACGCTGGTGGTGGCCGGCAGCGCGATGGCGGTGAACCAGACGCTCTATGCCAAGCCGGCCTTCGACCCGCGCAAGGACCTGGTGGGCATTTCGCTCATCGCCACAGTGCCGCTGGTGTTCCTGGCCACGCCCGAAAGCGGCATTCGCAGCATGGCCGACCTGGCGGCGCGCGCCAAGGCCGAGCCCGGCAAGCTGAGCTACGCGAGCGCCGGCATCGGCGGCACGCAGCACCTGTCGGGCGAGATGTTCAAGTCGGCGGCTCGCGTCTTCATCACCCACATTCCGTACCGCGGCAGCGGGCCGGCGCAGGCGGACTTCCTGGGCAATCAGGTGCCGCTGATGGTCGACTCCGTGACGGCCGCGCTGCCGCACATCAAGTCGGGCCGCGCGATTGCGCTGGCGGTGACATCGGCCAGGCGCACCTCGCAGCTGCCCGACGTGCCCACCGTGCGCGAAAGCGGCGTGTCGGGAACGAAAGACTTCGAAGCCGTGGGCTGGCTCGGGCTGATGGCGCCGCGCGACACGCCGCCCGAGATCACGGCGCGTTTGAACCAGGAAGTGACCGACATCCTGAAGAGCGAGCAGATGGCGCGCTTCATACGCGAGCGGGGCTCGGAGCCCACGCCCACCACGGGCCCCGAGTTCGACCGCTTCGTGGCAAGCGAGATCCAGCGCTGGGGTGGCGCAGTGAAGGCATCGGGCGCCAAGCCCGAATAAATAAAGCTGCGCCGGTCAGGCGACGGCCGGCGGCGTTCCGGCGTTGCGATCGACCTCCGCCAGCAGCCAGCGGCGGAAGTGGTCGAGCGTGGCCAACTGGCCGCGGCCCTCGGGGTAGCAGAACCAGTAGCCCTCATTGCCGCGGTAGCCGCCGCCCGGCAGCGGCTCGTCCACCAGCCCGGAAGCGATTTCGTCCTGCACGAGGCAGCGCGGCACCAGCGCCACGCCCATGCCCACCATTACGGCGCGGATCATGGTCTGGAACTGGTCGAACTGCGGGCCGGCCAGCGGATCGAGCCCGCGCACGCCGTGCGCCTCGCTCCATTGCAACCATGACTGCGGCACCGTCACGTGGCGCAGCAGCGTGCAGCGCGCCACGTCCTGCGGGGTGCGAATGGCCACCTCTGCGTGGCCGGCACGCGGCGCGATCAGCGCCACGTCCTGCCCCGCCAGGTAGTGCGAACGAGCCCCGGGCCAGTGGCCGTCGCCGAAGAGGATGGCGCAGTCGAGCTCGGGCCGCTCGAAGTCGTAGCCGTGCGTGTACGGCACGAAATGCAGGGTGATCTGCGGATGGCGGCGCTGGAAGTCGGGCAGGCGCGGAATGAGCCACTTGGCGCCGAAGGTGGGCAGCGTGGACAGGTGCAGCGCGCCGCCGCCGTCGCCGCTGGTAATGAGCTCCAGCGTGGCGGCTTCCAGCTGCGCGAGCACCGCTCGCACCGACTTCTCGTAGCGCTCCCCCGCGGGCGTGAGCGCCAGCCGCTTGCGGCTGCGCTCGAACAGCGGCACGCCGATCCAGCGCTCCAGCTCCTGCACCTGCTTGCTGACCGCGCCCTGGGTGAGGTGCAGCGCTTCGGCGGCGCGCGATACGCCGCCGAAGCGCACCACGGTCGAGAAAGCGCGCAGCAGGTTCAGCGGTGGATTGAGGCGGCGGAGCGACATGGCTGGAAGCCCATTAAAACATTCCAGATCAGAATGTTAGCTGGTCTATCCTTTGCTTCAGGTAACGCAGCAACTTTTGCTTCATTACTCCCTGTCTCATTGGAATAGACCCCATGCAACGTCGTCATCTTCTTTCCGCCCTGGCCGCTGTTTCTGTCGCTCCGGGAATATCTTTTGCCCAACAAGGCAAGCCGATCCGCATGATCGTGCCCTTCCCGCCCGGCGGCGCCACCGACATCACCGCGCGCGTGCTCTCGGAGCCGCTGGCCAAGATCCTGCAGCAGCCCGTGGTCATCGACAACCGCGCCGGGGCCGGCGGCTCCATCGGCATGGCCGAGGTGGCGCGCTCGGCGCCGGACGGCCTCGCCTTCGGCGTGGCCACGCTCTCGACCCACGGCGTGAACCCGGCCGTGTACCAGAAGCTGCCCTACGACCCGATCAAGGGCTTCGTCGCGGTGACCGAGCTGGTGAAGGCGCCGGGCGTCGTGGTCATCAACCCGCAGGTGCTTCCGGTGAAGAGCTTTGCCGAGTTGGTGAAGTACCTGAAGGCAAACCCCGGCAAGGTGTCTTATGCCTCACCGGGCAACGGCACCATCGGCCACATGTGGGGCGAGCTCTTCAAGAGCAGCACCGGAACCTCGATGGTGCACATCCCCTATCGCGGTGCAGGCCCGGCCATCAACGACGTGCTCGCGGGCGAAGTGCCGGTTTACTTCGACCAGGTGGCCTCCTCGCTGCCGCACGTGAAGGCGGGCAAGCTGAAGGCGCTGGCCGTGTCCTGGAGCAGCCGGCTCGACGTGCTGCCCGAGGTGCCGACGTATCGCGAACTCGGCTACCCGGCCAACAACGATCCTTCGTGGTTCGGACTGGTGGCGCCTGCCGGCACGCCGGCCGACGTTGCGCTGCGCATGCAGCAGGCCGTGGCCACCGCGCTGAAGGACGCCTCGGTGCGCGAGCGGCTGGCACTGCAGGGGCTCTATGCGTCGGGCACCACGCCGGCCGAGTTCGCCAAGCAGATCGACAGCGAAATCGAGAAGATGAAGAAGGTCGCGGCCTTTGCCCGCATCCGATTGGACTGACCCCGGCCGCCTATGCATCCTGTCCTGAAACTGATCCAAACCCGCGCCCAGGTGACCAGCGTTGCCGGGCATACGCCGCTGGTGCTCGATTCGCCGCACAGCGGCACTGTGTACCCCGAGGACTTCCGGCCCGTGTGCGACCTGGCCACGCTGCGCCGGGCCGAGGACACGCATGTCGAGAAGCTCTACGCCTTTGCGCCCGCCATCGGCGCGGCGTGGATCGAGGCGCACTTTCCGCGCAGCTACCTGGACGCCAACCGCGACACCACCGAACTGGACACCACCCTGCTCGACGGCCCGTGGACCGAGCCGCTGTCGGACGACCCGCGCGTGCTTTCCAAGGTGCGGCTCGGCAAGGGATTGATCTGGAAGCTCACCGACGAGGGCCTGCCCATCTACGACCGGCTGCTGAGCGTGGACGAGGTGCGCGAGCGCATCGACCACTGCTGGCGGCCGTACCATGCCGCGGTGGCCCAGGCCATCGACGACGCGCATGCGCGGCACGGCTACAGCATTCACATCAACTGCCATTCGATGCCGGCCATCGCGGGCAGCCATGCCACGAACTTTCCGGGCCTTGCGCATGTGGACTTCGTGATCGGCGACCGCGACGGCAGCACAGCCGACCCGGCGCTCTCGCACAAGATCTGCGAGCACCTGCGCGAGCGGGGCTACAGCGTGGACTACAACCACCCCTACAAGGGCGTGGAACTGGTGCGCCGGCACGGGCGGCCGGCGGAAAACCGGCACAGCATCCAGGTCGAGATCAACCGCAAGCTCTACATGGACGAGGCCACGCTGGCGCTCGACGAAGCGGGCGCGGCGCGGCTGCAGCAGCACCTGCGGTCGCTGGTCGAGATGCTGCTGGCCACCGATCCACGCAAGGGCTGAGCACCTCTGCGCGCGCGACACCCCGCGTGCATGCCATGCGGGGTGCGTGTTGTTACAGCGACCGGACGAGCCCCACGCCTATAGTGGGCCAAGTCAAACCTCCTGGAGATCCTGTGAAGCCATTCATTGCAGCTGTTCTTGCCATTGCGATGGGAGCCCTGGTAGCGGGCTGCGCCGGCACGGGGTCGGCCGGCAGCAGTGATCGCGCCGCGTCATCGTCGGGCAGCGGCGTCACGGTTTTCGGCACCATCGATGCCGGCGTCAGCGGTAGCACCAACCGCTCCGAACGGCGCTAGCCGGCCTTTTCGGCTGGCGTTCGGTCACCGCCTCAGCAGCGCCTGGCGCAGCACGCGTGCCGCACGGTCGCGGATGCGGCCCGGCCCCGCATTCGGCGCGGTGGTGCGAGGCGCCACCTTCGCGGTGGCGCAGGCCCACAGAAAGTCGTGCAGGATGGGCGTGTCGTCCACCGTCTCGGTGCTGCCGTACTTGTGGAACTCGGGGTGCCACTGCGTGGCCGCGATGTAGCTGCGGCCCCGCTCGGGCCGCCGCCGGATGGCTTCGGGCACGCGGTCGGGCAGGCTCCAGGCCTCGATCTCGAAACCCGGCGCGAGGTCTTTCACGCCCTGGTGGTGAATGCTGTTGACCCGCGCCTTCTTCACCTCGGGGTAGAGCTTGGACAGGCGCGTGCCGTCCACGATCTCAATGTCGTGAAAGTTCTGGTCGTAGGTCACCGGGTCGCGGTGCCGCACGGCCTCGGGATGATGGTGCTGCGCCTCGATGTCCTGGTACAGCGTGCCGCCGAAGGCGACGTTGATCAGCTGCAGCCCGCGGCACACGCCGAAGATGGGCTTGCCGGCCTGCTCGAAGGCTTCGACCAGCGCCAGGTCGTACAGGTCGCGAATGCGGTCGCCCACCCACACGTCCTTGAGCGGCACCTCGCCGTAGCTGCCCGGCCACACGTCGGCGCCGCCGTGCATCACCACGCCGTCGAGCCATTCGGCGTAGTGCGAGAGCTTGGTGTCGCCGCGCGCGGTTTCGCCCGTGGGGCAAGGCACCATCACCACCATGGCGCCGGCCGACATGAGCCAATGCGCGATCGATTGCTCGACGTACTGCAGCGTCTTGTTGGTGAACAGTGAGCGCGCCGGGTCTGCGTGGGAAAAGCAGGCGGACAGGCCGATCTTCAGCCGGGCGGAAACGGGTTGTGGCATCGCGGTGCTGGCAGCGGGTGCAGTGCGAAAAGGAAAGTCCATTTTGGCGCTTTGGCCTCTCGCACGGGGTCGGACGACACGCCAAGTATGCTTTCAACGCCGCCACGACCAAGAAGGAAGACAAAGCCATGAAGACGATCAAGGGCCCGGCCATTTTTCTGGCCCAGTTCGCGGGAGACGAAGCCCCGTTCAACTCGCTCGACGCCATTGCCGGCTGGGCCGCCGGCCTGGGCTACAAGGGCGTGCAGATCCCCAGCTGGGATGCGCGCCTGTTCGATCTGAAGAAAGCCGCCGAGAGCAAGACCTACTGCGACGAGGTCAAGGGCACGCTTGCCGGGCACGGCATCGAGATCACCGAACTGTCGACCCACCTGCAAGGCCAGCTGGTCGCGGTGCATCCGGCCTACGACGCGGGCTTCGACGGCTTTGCGGCGCCCGAGGTGCGCGGCGACCCGGTGCGGCGCCAGCAGTGGGCCGTGGAGCAACTGCATTTCGCGGCCAAGGCCTCGGCCAACCTTGGCCTCACGGCGCACGCCACCTTCTCGGGTGCGCTGGCTTGGCCGTATCTCTATTCGTGGCCGCCGCGCCCGCCCGGGCTCATCGAAGAAGCCTTCGACGAACTCGCGCACCGCTGGCGGCCGATCCTCGATGCGTTCGATGCGGCGGGCGTGGACGTGGGGTATGAAATCCATCCCGGCGAAGACCTGCACGACGGGGTGAGCTACGAGATGTTCCTGGAGCGCGTGAACAACCATCCGCGCGCCTGCCTGCTGTACGACCCGAGCCACTTCATGCTGCAGCAGCTCGACTACCTGGCCTACATCGACCACTACCACGAGCGCATCAAGATCTTTCACGTGAAGGACGCGGAGTTCAACCCGACCGGCAAGCAAGGCGTGTACGGCGGCTTCCAGAGCTGGATCAACCGCGCTGGCCGCTTCCGTTCGCTGGGCGACGGGCAGGTCGACTTCGGCGCCATCTTTTCGAAGATGGCGCAGTACGACTTTCCGGGCTGGGCGGTGCTCGAATGGGAGTGCTGCATCAAGCACCCCGAAGACGGCGCTCGCGAGGGCGCAACCTTCATTGCCGATCACATCATCCGCGTGGCCGAGCGGGCGTTCGACGACTTTGCGGCCGGCGGCGTGGATGTGGCCGCCAACAAGCGGATGCTTGGTATCGGCTGAAGCTCTTCGCTACATTTTTGATAGCGACAAACGTACAAACAGCGGGCGCGGGGCTAATTCATGCAATCGTTGTTTTTAAGACAAGCAACTGTCATGCCCCGCGGGCTATAATGTCGGGTTCGTTTCGATACCACGACGAAGCACTTTTCGTCACTCCGCCGGCTGACCTGCACCGTCCCTTGGATTTTTCAGGCCTCTTTCTTTCAAGCCGGCTTCACAGTGTGTTGGAGCGCCAGACCGGGCGCCCATGATTGCCACCACTGCCTTCGTTCTTGTTGAAGCGAATAGCGCGTTCGCCGCGCCGTTCTGGCCGGCCCACGCCCGTTTTCAATTATTTTTTCGGCATTTTGCGCACACTTTTCGCGCAGCGTGCCAAGGCTTCATGGACATCATTCAACACAGTATCGCGGTGGGCAAGTACCTTGTTTCTCCGCTCATTCGCCACCAGGACGACGGCAAGTACGCCGCATCCGTCTCGATCCGCTCCGGCCGGGGCAGCGGCATGCACGACCGCGTGATGCGTTTCACGCCGCGCTTTGCCAGCCACGCCGCCGCGGTGCGCTATGCCGTCGACGAGGGCCTCTGCTGGGTGCGCGAAAGCAGCAGCCCCCGCAGCGTTGCCCCGCTCGCGCTTTCGTGCGCAGGCTGAAACAATTACGCCCATCTTCATATCCAACACACATCGAACGAGTCAGAGGTAATCACACATGCCCAAGGAAGAACTGATCGAAATGAACGGCGCAGTGACCGAAGTCCTGCCCGACTCGCGCTACCGCGTGACGCTCGACAACGGCCATCAGCTGATCGCCTACAGCGGCGGCAAGATGCGCAAGCACCACATCCGCATCCTGGCGGGTGACAAGGTGTCGCTCGAGCTCTCGCCCTACGACCTGACCAAGGGCCGTATCACCTTCCGCCACCTGGAGCGCCGCGGCCCGCCGCCGACGAACTCCGGCAACAACAACGCACCTCGCCGCTGATCCGCGACGGACGAAGGGCCTTGCGGCACCCCGCGAAGGGTGCTGGCAAGGCCTTTGTTTTTCCGGGTCCGGCTGCCGCACGATGACCACGACCAATTCCACAGCCGGCGGCTCCCCAGCCCAGGCCCAGGCCGACCACGGCTTTGCCACGCTGGCGCTCTCGCCCCAGATGCTGGCCAACCTCACGCAGCTCGGCTACACGCAGATGACGGCCATCCAGGCCGCCGCGCTGCCGCCGGCACTGCTCGGCAAGGACCTGATCGCACAGGCAAAAACCGGCAGCGGCAAGACCGCCACCTTTGCCCTGGCGCTGCTCTCCAACCTGAACCCGCGCCGCTTTGCCATCCAGGCGATGGTGCTATGCCCCACGCGCGAGCTGGCCGACCAGGTCACGACCGAAATCCGCCGCCTGGCGCGCGCCGAAGAAAACATCAAGGTGGTCACGCTCTGCGGCGGCGTTGCGCTGCGCGGGCAGATTGCCAGCCTCGAGCACGGCGCGCACATCGTGGTCGGCACGCCGGGCCGCATCATGGACCACCTGGAGCGCGAGAACCTGAACCTCGAGGCGCTCAACACGCTGGTGCTCGACGAAGCCGACCGCATGCTCGACATGGGCTTCTTCGAGGACATCGTGAAGGTGGCCCGCCAGTGCCCCAAGGAGCGCCAGACGCTGCTGTTCTCGGCCACCTACCCGGAAGGCATCGCCAAGCTCGCGCAGCAGTTCATGAAGAGCCCTGAGCAGATCACGGTGCAGGCGCAGCATGAAGGCAGCAAGATCCGCCAGCGCTGGTACCAGGTGAAGGAAAGCGAACGGTTGCATGCCGTGAGCCTGCTGCTCGACCATTTCCGCCCCGTGAGCACACTGGCCTTCTGCAACACCAAGCAGCAGTGCCGCGACTTGGTCGAAGTGCTGCAGGCCCAGGGCTTCAGCGCACTGGCGCTGTTCGGCGAACTGGAGCAGCGCGAGCGCGACCAGGTGCTGGTGCAGTTTGCCAACCGGAGCTGCTCGGTGCTGGTGGCCACCGACGTGGCCGCGCGCGGACTGGACATTGCTCAGCTCGAAGCGGTGATCAACGTCGACGTGACGCCCGATTCCGAAATTCACATCCACCGCGTCGGCCGCACCGGCCGAGTGGGCCAGCAAGGCGGCGCCGAAGGCCTTGCGCTGAACCTGGCCAGCATGGACGAGATGGGCAGCGTCGGCAAGATCGAGCAGCTGCAGGGCCGCGAGTCCGAATGGCACGACCTGGCCGAGCTCACGCCCGGCAAGGGCGAGCCGATGCGCCCGCCCATGGCCACGCTGCAGATCGTGGGCGGCCGAAAAGAAAAGATCCGCGCCGGCGACGTGCTGGGCGCGCTCACCGGCGACTGCGGCTACACCAAGGAGCAGGTCGGCAAGATCAACGTCAACGAGTTCTCGACGTACGTGGCCGTGGAGCGCGGCATTGCCGCCGAAGCGGCGCGCAAGCTCTCGAGCGGCCGCGTGAAGGGCAAGAGCGTGAAAGTGCGCTTGCTGGAACTCTGAAAGAAACCCTGTCATGCCCGTTGCTTCGGCTTCTGGCAGGCAAAATCCCCGCTGTGGCCTAATTGGCCCTCGAACATCACTTTTTTACCCGAGCTTTTCATGCCCAAGAAAATTCGTACCGAAGCCGACCGCGTTGCCACCCCGAAGCCGACGCCCCTGCCCGGCTACGCCGTGCCCAGGTCCGGTGGCGGCCAGAAGGTCAGCCTGGAACGCGGCACCGCCACGCGCAGCAAGAAGAACCCCGGCAAGCGCGCCAAGAAGGGCGGCTGATCCAGCCCCCGCCGGCTCGCAAGGGCCACGACGAACGCGCCCCCGGGCGCGTTTTGTCATTGGGGCAGCCACAGGTGCACGCGCGATGTCCGACGACAACCAGATCTTCATTCCGCCCTCGTTCTTCGCGGTGTACAGCGATGCGCGCCAGCGCCTGCTGGAGCCCATCGGCGTGGTGCGCGAGCGCTACGAGATCTGCGAAGACCTGGCCAACCATCTCGTGGGCCACGCGCAGATCCAGCACCACACCGAGGTGCCGGTCGAAAGCGAAATCCTGCGGCGCATCCACGCTGGGCTGGCCACGCCGGAATCCGGCGTGTCGCCCGCCGAGGCCGGCTGGATCGTGCAGCGGCTGGCCGAACTGCTGGGTTGGCCCGGACCCGAGCCTGAACAGGCCGGCAGCTAGCGCGCCGCATCGAACCGAATGACCAGCCGAACCACCGACGTCCTGCTCACCGCGGCCGCGCCCGCCATCTGGGGCAGCACCTACATCGTCACCACCGAGCTCCTGCCGGCCAACTACCCGTTGACGGTGGCGCTGCTGCGCGCCTTGCCGGCGGGGCTGCTGCTGCTCCTGATCGTCCGCCGGCTGCCTGAGCGCGCCTGGTGGGGCCGCATCTTCGTGCTGGGCGCGCTGAACTTCTCGATCCTCTGGGCGATGTTGTTCGTCGCGGCTTATCGCCTGCCGGGTGGGGTGGCGGCAACGATCACGTCGGTACAGCCGCTCTTCGTGGTGTTTCTTGCGAGCTTCTTCCTCGGGTCGGCCGTGCGCGCACTTTCGGTGGCGGCAGCGGTCGTCGGCATCGGCGGGGTGGCGCTGCTGGTGCTCACGCCGAATGCCGCGCTGGATGCGCTCGGCATCGCCGCGGCCTTTGCCGCCGCCGTGTCGATGGCCTTCGGCACTGTGCTGAGCCGGCGCTGGCAGCCGCCGGTTTCTGCGCTGACCTTCACGGCCTGGCAGCTGACCGCGGGCGGCCTGCTCCTGCTGCCGGTGGCGCTGTGGCTGGAGCCGCCGCTGCCGGCGCTCAGCGCGGCAAACTGGATCGGCTTCGCCTGGCTCGGCCTGGTGGGTGCCGCGCTGACCTACATCGTCTGGTTCCGCGGCGTGGCCCGGCTGGAATCGTCGGCGGTCGCGCCGCTGACTTTCCTGAGCCCGGTCACGGCCGTGATCCTGGGCTGGGCGCTGCTGGGGCAGAGCCTGTCGGTACCGCAGATCGTGGGCATCGTCGTCGTGATCGCGAGCATCTGGCTCAGCCAGCATGCGCAGCGCGGTGCGCGGCCGGCGGCACTGGCCGGGCCCGCAGCGCGCTAGG
>NZ_RWKH01000028.1 GCF_003984625.1 Variovorax sp. DXTD-1
GCCAGTGTTGTCGCGTATTCGGCGCCGCAGGCATTGCAGCCGGCGCTCTCGGGGCGCTCCGCGGTTGCCTCCCGAAAACGCAGGGGGCTCTTGTGGCCGTACACCACCCAGCAACGCGGGCAGTGCTCATGGCCGGCCGTGGGCAAGTAGGCGCGGGAGCGCTGTTCGGCACGCTCCTGCGTCACCGCAATGCCCTGCTGCAGGGCACGTGCAATTTCGCGCGCTGCCATGGTGTCGGTACGGCCGCTCGCGTGGTCGTTGATGCCGTAGACCGCACGCGCAAATTCAATGGGGGCTTGCCGGAGCAATGCGGCCAGGCGCAACTCGGCATGAGCCCGATCAACCAGCGTTGATCGCGTATTCATCAGATCGCTTATCAAGAAATTTGGAAAAGGTTTGCAGAGCGGCCAAGGTAGCACAACAACATGGCCATGGTCTTTGTCTGCTTACCGCAAGGACGATTGAGACACCGGGGAACCCGGTGAAAGCTCTGTTCAACAGACCCGGTGGTTGGCCGGAAGTTGAAACAGAAATTGGTAGGCGCGATTGGACTCGAACCAACGACCCCCACCATGTCAAGGTGGTGCTCTAACCAGCTGAGCTACGCGCCTAAGGATGTGTCCGAGAAGCAGCTATTGTAGCAGGAGAAAACGCGCTTTTTAGCGACGACGTGCAGATCGCACGCCGGCAATAGCGGTAACCACGCCAAGCACCTGCGCGAGCCGCGCCGCATCGGAGATTTCCACAGTGAAGGTCATCCACGCCGTGCCCTTCACCGATTGGGTCTGCACGCCGATCACGTTCATCTTCTCTCGTGCGAACACATCGGAGATATCGCGCAGCAAGCCCTGGCGGTCGGCCGCTTCCACGGCCACGTCGACCGCATACATCGGTGCTTCGCCGCCCTTGGCAGCGCCCCACTCGACATCGATCACGCGCTCGCCGTCGCGCGAAGCCATCATCCGGAAGTTGCTGCAGTCGGTGCGATGGACGCTCACGCCGTGGCCACGCGTCACGAATCCGCTGATGGCATCGGGCGGCGCGGGCTTGCAGCACTTGGCCAGCTGCGTCATCAATGAAGACACGCCCACCACCAGCACGCCGCCCTTGCCGGACTTTTCGCTCGCGCGCGGCTTCTTGAGCTGCACGCCGTCGTCGGGGTTGGGCGCAGGCTCCGGCGGACGCAGCAGCATCTCGATGTTGCGCAGCGAAAACTCGTCCTTGCCCACGACTTCGAACAGATGGTCCGCCGACTTGAACCCCAGCTGCGAAGCCAGGTCTTCCAGCCGCGTGGAGGTCTTGCCTTCGCGCTGCAGCAGCTTCTCGACGGCCTCGCGCCCGCGCGCCACGGTTTCGTGCGTGATCTGCGCGTTGAACCATGCGCGCACCTTCGCGCGGGCACGGTGGCTTGCAAGGTAGCCCAGTTCGGCGTTGAGCCAATCCCGCGAAGGACCGCCCTCCTTGGCCGCGATGATCTCGACCGTCTGCCCATTGGAGAGCGGCGTATTCAGCGGCACCATCGCCCCATCGACGCGCGCACCGCGACACCGGTGGCCGAGCGTGGTATGCACCGTGTAGGCAAAGTCGACCGGTGTCGCGCCCTGCGGCAGTTCGACAATGGCCGCGTCCGGCGTCAATACATAGATGCGATCGTCGAAGAGACCCTGGCCCTGCGAGCCACCCGAAAGATCGCGCTCCCACGCCAGCAGCTGCCGCAGCACGGCAATCTTCGCGTCGTATTCCCCGCTCGCCCAGACGCCCGCATAGCCCTTGTGCCCCGCTTCCTTGTAGGCCCAGTGCGCCGCCACGCCGTGTTCGGCATGGTCATGCATTTCTTCCGTGCGGATCTGGATCTCGATCGGCTTGCCGGGCTTGCCGTCGACCACCTCGCGCACCACGGTGTGCAGCGACTGGTATCCGTTGGGCTTTGGCCGCGCGATGTAGTCGTCGAACTCTTCGTCGATTGGCAGGAAGTGCGAGTGTACCCACGCCAGCGCCGCGTAGCAGTCCTTCACGTCGGGCACCACCACGCGCAGCGCGAGGATGTCGAAGACCTGCGCAAAGTCGAGCGACTTGCCGCGCATCTTCTTGACGATGCTGTAGATGTTCTTCGGCCGGCCCTGCACCGTTGCGCGCACGCCTTCGGCCTGCAGCTCGCGTTCGAGCTGCGAACGCAACTGCTCGACGTGGCCTTCGCGCTCGACGCGTTTCTCATCGAGAAGGCGCGCAATCAGCTTGTAGGTTTCGGGCTCCAGGAAGCGGAACGAGAGATCTTCGATCTCCCACTTCACCTGCCAGATACCCAGGCGATTGGCCAGCGGCGCAAACACCTGCAGCGATTCGCGCGCCACGCTCTCGGGCGCAGGCTGCTTGCTGGCCGCGGCATGCCGCAAGGTCTGCAGCCGCGAAGCCAGGCGCAGCATCACCACGCGCAGGTCGCGCGAAAACGCGAGCAGCATCTTGCGCACGTTCTCGGTCTGTGCGCCCGCGCCTTCGGACAGATGATGGCCCTGCGACGCCGACCGCGCCTGTTCCTGCACGCGAACCAGCTTGGTGGTTTCCACCGCCAGCGCCGCAAAGTTGTCGCCGAACACCTTGGCGATCACTTCCTGCGGGCGGTTGAGGTGCTGGCAGGCGTACACCAGGTAGCTCGCGGCCTGCATGGCCTCGGAGCCGCCCATCTTCGCGACGATGGCCGCAACCGCATCGGCGTGCGCCAGCGTGTTTTCGCCGGTATCGAGCTTTTCGTCGGCAATCAGCGGTTCGGCAAACGCCCGCGCGCGCGCGAGCATGTTCTCCATGACCGGGGTGCGATCGGCCGTTGCGGCGGACAAGGGATAGTCCACCATGAACGCGTCGGACGTGTTTGCCGTTTGAAGGCTGGAAGACTCGCGCTTCACGTGGGCCTCAATCGAACAGGAAGGATGTGACGGCGGAGACCTGCGCAGGGTCGATGAAGGTCGGTGCATGGCCCACGCCTTCGAACTCGATCAGCTTTGCGCACGGGCCGCACTCGGTCATGGCCAGGGCCGTTTCGCGCGAGAGCAGATCCGACTGGGCGCCGCGGGTCACGAGCGTGCGCGCGTCGATGGCGTCGTAAAGGCTCCACATCACACCGCCGCCCTGGGCCGCAGCCTCGGGCGTGATGGCGCGCAGCGCCACGGCAATGGCCGGATCGTAGTGAAGCACCCAGGGGCCTGCACCGTCGTCGTTGCCGGCTTCGAGCTTGCCCGACCCGTCGGCCGTGCGCTGCGATGCCGGCACCACCATGTGCTGCGACAAGGCAAGCCATTGAGCCGGCGTGTGCGGGCCGAAAGTGGTCGAGATCGACCACATGGCGTCGGCTGCCTGCTGCACGCTGCCGTAGCGGCCGCCCTGCCCCACGTAGGCGCCAATGCGCTGAAGGGCCCTGGCTTCGATCGTCGGGCCGACGTCGTTCACGATGAAGCGGCGTATCGGCCTGGCCAGCGGCAATTGCTTGTGGCCCGCCAGCACAAAGCCGATCAGCCCGCCCATGCTGGTACCCAGATAGTCGAAGGTATCGATCGGCTGTTGGCGGTGCAGCTGCGCCACCAGCGCCAGCATGTCGGCCGCATAGACGGGCACCTGGTAAAGCGCCGGGTCGCGCAGCCAGTCGCTCCGGCCGCGCCCCGCAACATCGGGACAGACCACGCGCACATTGCCGCCGGCGCGCGCCACGATAGCCTGGGCCAGCACGTCGAAATCGCGCCCTTGCCGCGTGAGCCCGTGCACGCACATCACCACATGCGCACTGCGCGCATCGCCCCATTGCCAATAGGCCATGCGATGGCCGCCCTGGGCGTCCTCGCACGCCACGTGATGAAGCGTAGGGTCGGTCATGAAAACGAAGTCGTCCTGGTGCGGATAATGGTCTCGTCGCATCCTAATTCATCCGGAGATTGATCTTCATGCTCAAAGGCAAAACCGCGCTTGTCACGGGGTCCACCAGCGGCATTGGCTTTGCCATTGCCAAGGCACTTGCACAGCAAGGCGCACACATCGTGCTCAACGGCTTTGGCGATGCCGAGGCTCCCAAGTCGCAGATCGAGGCGCTCGGCGTGCGCGCCGAATACCACGGCGCCGACATGAGCAAGCCCGACCAGATCGAAGACATGATGAAGTTCGCCGCGGCCAGGTTCGGCCGCGTCGACATCCTCGTGAACAATGCCGGCATCCAGCACGTGGCAAAGGTCGAAGACTTTCCGCCCGAACTTTGGGACGCGATCATCGCAATCAACCTTACCAGCGCGTTCCATACGACACGGCTTGCAATTCCGGCCATGCGCGAAGCCAACTGGGGGCGCATCGTCAACGTGGCGTCGGCCCACGGGCTGGTCGCCTCGGCGCAGAAGTCGGCCTACGTGGCGGCCAAGCACGGCATCGTCGGCTTCACCAAGTCGGTTGCGCTCGAAACCGCGACCACCGGCATCACCAGCAATGCAATCTGCCCGGGCTGGGTGCTGACCCAGCTGGTGCAAAAGCAGATCGACGACCGCGCCGCGCGCGAAGGCATCTCGGCCAAGCAGGCGCAAAACGAGCTGCTGGGAGAAAAGCAGCCTTCGCTGCAATTCACTACGGTCGAGCAGCTCGGCGGCCTGGCAGTATTCCTGTGCTCGCCCGCCGCCGACCAGGTGCGCGGCGTGGCCTGGCAAATGGACGGCGGCTGGACGGCCCAGTGATCAGCGCGAAGCGGCCGGCGCGCCGGCCGCGCTTGCTTCTCCTTATTTGAGCTGCACCGACCCCGACACGTTCACGACCACGCTGGTTTTCCCGGCTTCCACCGGAACCGGCGCATCGGCGGAAAAAGACTTGGCGGATGCCGCCATGACGCGCGGCCGGATCGGGCCGTTGTCGTTCGCGTTCACCGAGACTTCGCGCAGCGTGTAGCCCCCGAAGCCGAAGCCCTTGGCCAGTTCGGTGGCCTTCTGCTTGAAGTTCTCGATGGCGATCGTCTGAGCCTCGGTCTCGCTCTTGGCGCGCTGCTCGCGGCTCAGTGCAAAGCCCACATTGCCAACGTTGAGCGTGGTGATGCGCCCCGCGGTCTGGGTGATGCGCGGAAAGTCGCGGCCCTCGAGCACCATTTCAGCGGAGCCCTGCCAGCCGTTGATCTTGCCTTCGCGCGTGTAGCGCGGCGACAGGCTGAAGTTGCCCGTGCGCACATCGAGCTGGCCAGGCTGGGCGTTCTTCTTCGCTTCGGCCAGTGCTGCGTCCACCACGGCCTTGAGCTGCGACTGAACAGTGGCGGCGTCGGTGGCGTCGCGCGTGGTGGTGAGCGTCATGCTCAGCAGATCCTGCTGCACTTCGACCGTGCCCGAGGCGGTGAGCTGCAGCACGTTCTGCGGCGGGGCGGCCATGTTCTGGGCCATGGCGGTGCTTGCGGCCCCAGCCGCGGCCAACGCGACGCAAGCCGCGATCAGTTTGATTTTTTTCAAGACGAGATACTCCCTGGATTGGTACTCAAGACGCCAAAACGCGCCGCGTCGCCTCAGCGGCGCTGGCTGCGTGGCAAGGTCAGCGCGCGGCTGGCCGAAATCGGCGCCGGCGCGATTCGCTCGGCCGGCTGCGATTCTGCCGAATTCGGCCGCGGGGGGGTGCCGGGGGGCGTCCACTGCCTTCGCACCTGCTGCCGCAATTCGAAGAGCTCGGCCGCCGTGAGGCGCCGGCCGGCGGCGGCCTCTTCCCGCCGAATCTCGTCGCGTTGGGCCGCACGGTGGGCGGCAACCGCTTCGCGCACTTCGCTCCGGCGCAGGTCGCCAACTTTGAGAAAGTCGCCGGCCACAGCCAAGGCAGGGCCACAGCCGCAGGCAACGATGATCGGAAACGCGGAAAGAAGAGTTCTCATTGAACGAAAGTCATCAATGAAATGGACTTTGCCACCGCCGCGCTAACGTCGGATGACTAGACAGCGAGCGACCGCAAGTTTTGTAACTTAGTGTCAAACCATAAGTAAAACCGGCTCAACGAGGGCCTAACGCCTTCAGAATCGGCGCTGTTACAAATTCAACGTTGTAGAAATGACTCAAGTTCCCGCTCGCACTGACAAGATCGTGATCGTCGACGACGACGCCCGCATCCGCGACCTGCTTCGCCGCTACCTGACCCAGGAAGGTTTCGAAGTGATCGTGGCCGAGGACGGCAAGGCGCTCAACCGCATCCTGCTGCGCGACACGGTCGACCTGATCGTGCTCGACCTGATGATGCCCGGCGAAGACGGCCTTTCGGTCTGCCGACGCCTTCGCGCCGCCAACGACCGCACGCCGATCATCATGCTCACCGCCAAGGGCGAAGACGTCGACCGCATCGTCGGCCTCGAGGTCGGCGCCGACGACTACCTTGGCAAGCCCTTCAACCCCCGCGAACTGCTGGCCCGCGTGCACGCGGTGCTGCGCCGCCGTCCGCCGCTCGAGGCACCGGGCGCCCCTTCCACCGAGAACGAAACCGTGACCTTCGGGCCGTTTGCGTTCGACCTCGGTTCGCGCACGCTCAAGAAGGACGGCGAGGAGCTTTCGCTGACCACCGGCGAATTCGCGATGCTGAAGGCACTGGTGCGCCATCCGCGCCAGCCGCTGTCGCGCGAAAAGCTCGCCCAGTTGGCCCGCGGCCGCGAGTTCGAGCCCTTCGACCGCAGCCTCGACGTGCAGATCTCGCGCCTGCGCAAGCTGGTCGAAGCCGACGCCGCGGCGCCCCGCTACATTCAGACGGTGTGGGGCGTAGGCTACGTGTTCGTGCCGGACGGCGCGGCCTGATCGACGTTCAGAGGTGGCCATCGGCCTGCAATCCGCCAGACCCAGCCCAGCCCAGGAGGACGGCGCCCAGGTCACGATGCCCAGCCCTCTCGAGGGCACCGGCCAGCGTGACCGGCGACCGGGCCTGAAGCTCGGCTTCAGCCTTTTCTGGCGCACATTCTTCCTGCTCGCACTGCTGCTGATCGGCTGTACGGTTGCCTGGCTGCAGACTTTTCGCTCGCTCGAATACGAGCCACGCGCCATCCAGACCGCGCACCAGATCGCCTCGCTCGTGAACCTCACGCGCGCGGCGCTGGTGTATTCGGACGCGATCACGCGGGTGTCGCTCATCAAGACGCTGGCCGACCAGGAAGGCGTGCGCATCCTCCCGCGCGAGCCCAACGACCGGTTTCAGCCCTACACCAGCGGCGCACTCGACCAGCGGGTGACCGAAGAGTTGATCGACCAGCTCGGCGAGGGCACCACCGTGGCCAGCCGCGTCAACGACGAGCCGGGCCTGTGGATCGGCTTCACCATCGAGAGCGACGCCTACTGGCTGCTGCTCGACCCGACCCGCTTCAGCCGCGTGGGCGGCCGCACCTGGCTGGTGTGGCTCAGCACGGCCATGGCGCTCTCGCTGGCCGGCGCGGCGCTGATCACCCGGCTGATCAACCTGCCCCTCAAGCAGCTTTCGCGCGCCACCATGCAGGTGCGCGAAGGCGAATACGAGGCGCACCGGCTCGACGAGCGTGCCCGCACCAACGAGATCCGCGCGGTGAACATCGGCTTCAACCGCATGGCCGACCAGCTCGCCAAGATCGAGCAGGACCGCGCCATCATGCTGGCCGGCATCTCGCACGACCTGCGCACGCCGCTGGCGCGCCTGCGGCTCGAAACCGAGATGAGCGTGGCCGACGAAGACGCGCGCGACCACATGGCGGCCGACATCGCCCAGCTCGACGCCATCATCGACAAGTTTCTCGACTACGCGCGCCCCGACCATGTCGATCCCAAGCCCGTGCTCCTGCGCGACGTGGTCGATGCCTGCACCTATGCCGTGCAGGACTACGAAGAAATGAACATCCGGGTCGACGTGCCGCCCGACCTGCGCGTGATGGGCGACGAGGTCGAGCTCACCCGCGTGATCTCCAACCTGGTGGAAAACGCCCGGCGCTACGGCAAGACGCCTTCCACCGGCGTGGCCGACGTGGTGATCCAGGCACAAGCCAACAACGATGCGGTGCTGATCAAGGTGCGGGACCACGGCGCGGGCGTCGAGCCCGCCCTGCTCTCGCAGCTGACCAAGCCCTTCTTCCGGGGCGACGTGGCGCGCACCTCGGCGGCCGGCGCCGGCCTCGGCCTGTCGATCGTCGCCAAGAACATCGAGCGCATGGGCGGCACCTTCGCGCTCACCAGCACGCCGGGACGCGGCCTTGCGGCACACATCCGCATGCCGCGCGCCATGCCGGCGGTGCAAAAACCTGCGGAAGCGCCCGGTCGACGGGCGTGATTCACCGGAGGTTCAGCGGTGAAGCAGCACCACCGCGCGGGCTTCCATCGCCCGGCCCTCGCCGACCGGGCCGAGCTTTTCGGCCGTCTTGGCCTTCACATTGACCTGATCGGTCGCGAGCCCCAGCGTCTGCGCAATACGTTGGCACATTGCCGGAATATGCGGCGCCAGCTTGGGCGCCTGCGCGATCACCGTGCTGTCGACATTGCCGATTTCCCAGCCCGCGGCGCGCACGCGGCGTGCCGCTTCGCCCAGCAGCACAGCGGAATCGGCGCCGCGAAACTGCGCGTCGGTATCGGGGAAATGCCGGCCGATGTCGCCCAGGCCCGCCGCGCCGAACAACGCATCGGTAATGGCATGCAGCAGCACGTCGGCATCCGAATGCCCCAGCAGGCCGGTGGTGTGTGGCACCTCGACGCCGCCCAGAATCAGCTTGCGCCCCGCCACGAGCTGGTGAACATCCCACCCCTCGCCGACGCGAATATTGAATGGCGCTGTCATGCCGCGGCCTTCTTGCGGCCGAGCAGAACCGCTTCGGCCAGCACAAAGTCTTCGGGAAAAGTCACCTTGAAATTCTGCGCGCTGCCCGGCACCAGCAGCGGCGAAAGGCCGACGGCCTCGATGGCGCCGGCTTCGTCCGTCACCGCATCGCCCGCCCGCTCCAGCGCATCGAGCAGCATGCCGATGCGGAACATCTGCGGCGTCTGGGCCAGCCACTTGTCGGCGCGCGGCAGCGTTTGCGAGACCCGGCTGTCGCCCGAAGATACTTTCAGCGTGTCTGCCAGCCGATGCGCCAGCAACCCGCCGACGGCATCGTGTTCGCAGGCCGCAATCAGCGCCTCGATCTGGCTCGACGTGACGAGACAGCGCGCCGCATCGTGCACCAGCACCCAGTCGTGCGCCCCGGCGCCCCTCTGCCGCAGCGCCGCGAGACCATTGCGCACCGTGGCCGCGCGCGTCACGCCACCCACCTGCAGCAGGAACTCGCCCGTTGCCGGAAAGCGCGGCAGCGCCGCCTGCACGTCGCGGTCATCCGGCGACACCACCACCGCCAGGCCGGCAAAGCGGCCCGCCAGCGCGCGGAAAGCCTCCACCGTGTGGGCCACCATCGATGTCCCCGCCAGCCGCTGGTATTGCTTGGGCTGCGCGCCACCCGCACGGTGGCCGAAACCGGCACAAGGAATCAGCACGAAAAGTCGGGAGGAAGACATGAGGTTTGGCACCGGCCAACGGCCGCCAAGCGAATAAGGGACCGCCATTCTAGAATCGACCGTCTCACACCCCTCGCCAGCGGCGCGGGGTGTTCTGCATTTTCAAAGCGTTCCATGGACCTCCCCCTCCTCACGGCGGGCAAGCGATTCACGCTGCCGCGTCCTCCTCTGTCGGCCGATGCCTTGCTGCTGGCGCAACTGGGCATGCGCGAGAAGGCAGCGGGCCGCGCCACCGCGGTGTTCACGGCGGACGCCAACGATGCCCAGCGCCTGATCGACGAAATGGCGTTCTTCGCGCCGGAGCTGCGCTGCGCCCTCTTCCCCGATTGGGAAACGCTGCCCTACGACAGCTTTTCGCCCCACCAGGACCTGATCAGCGAGCGGCTCGCCACGCTCTGGCGCATCAGCCAGAAAGAAGCCGACGTGGTGCTAGTGCCCGCCACCACAGCGCTCTACCGGCTGGCGCCGCCCGCCTTCCTGGCCGGCTACACCTTTCACTTCAAGGCCAAGCAGAAGCTCGAGGAATCGAAGCTCAAGGCCCAGCTCACGCTGGCCGGCTACAGCCACGTGACGCAGGTGGTGAGCCCCGGCGAGTACGCGGTGCGCGGCGGCCTCATCGACCTGTTTCCCATGGGCTCGCTCGTGCCCTACCGCGTCGACCTGTTCGACGACGAGATCGACTCGATCCGCACCTTCGACCCCGACACCCAGCGCAGCCTTTATCCCGTGCCCGAGGTGCGGCTGCTGCCGGGCCGCGAGTTCCCGATGGACGACGACGCCCGCGCGCGCTTTAGAAGCCGCTGGCGCGAGCTGCTCGAGGGAGACCCGACCAAGAGCCGCATCTACAAGGACATGGGCAACGGCGTGGCCACCGCCGGCATCGAGTACTACCTGCCGCTGTTCTTCGACGAGACGGCCACGGTGTTCGACTACTTCGGTCCCGACGCCACCGTGGTGCTGCACGGCGATCTCGAACCCGCGTTCCAGCATTTCTGGCAAGACACCAACGAGCGCTACCGACTGGTGCGCGGCGACCCCGAGCGGCCGGCGCTGCCGCCCGAGGCGCTGTTTCTCAATGCCGAGCAGTTCTACCAACGCGCCAAGCCGCATGCGCAGCTCGCCATCCGAGGCGACATCGCCGCCGAAACGCCGTATGCGGAATTCGACAGGCTCCCGCCGTTCGCGGTGGTGCGCGGGGCCGAAGATCCGCTCGTCGGCCTCAAGGCCCACATCAAGGCAACCCCGCACCGGGTGCTGCTGATTGCCGAAAGCGAAGGCCGGCGCGAAAGCCTGCTCGACTTTCTTCGTGCCAGCGGCGTGAGCCCGCCGGCCTTCGACTCGCTGGCCGAGTTCGAGGCCTCCGCCGACGAGAAGATCGGCATCGCCACCGCCGCGCTGGCCTCGGGCTTCGCGTGGCGCGAACAGGGCATCGACCTCGTCACCGAAACCGAGCTCTTCGCGACCGCGCCCACCACCCGCCGCCGCAACAAGAAGCAGGAACAGGTCAGCGACGTCGAGGCGCTGATCAAGGATCTGTCCGAGCTCAATGTCGGCGACCCGGTGGTCCACACGGCCCACGGCATCGGCCGCTATCGCGGCCTCATCCACATGGACCTGGGCCAGGGCGTCGATGCCGAAGGCAAGCCGCTGCTGCAGGAAATGCTGCACCTGGAATACGCCGACAAGGCCACGCTCTACGTGCCCGTTTCGCAGTTGCACCAGATCAGCCGCTACACCGGCGTGAGTGCCGACGAGGCCCCGCTGCACAAGCTGGGCTCCGGCCAATGGGAAAAGGCCAAGCGCAAGGCTGCCGAGCAGGTGCGCGACTCCGCTGCCGAGCTGCTCAACATCTACGCGCGCCGGGCCGCCCGGCAAGGCCACGCCTTCCGCTATTCGGCCGCCGATTACGAGGTGTTCGCCAACGACTTCGGTTTTCAGGAAACAGCCGACCAGAAGGCCGCGATCCATGCCGTGGTGCAGGACATGATCTCGCCGCAGCCGATGGACCGCCTGGTCTGCGGCGACGTGGGCTTCGGCAAGACCGAGGTGGCGCTGCGCGCCGCGTTCATCGCCATCACCGGCGGCAAGCAGGTGGCGTTTCTCGCGCCCACCACGCTGCTGGCCGAGCAGCACTACCAGACGCTGGTCGACCGCTTCGCCAAGTGGCCGGTCAAGGTGGCGGAAATGAGCCGCTTCCGTTCGGCCAAGGAAATCACCGCGGCGGCCAAGGGCCTGGCTGAAGGCACGGTCGACATCGTGGTCGGCACGCACAAGCTGCTCTCGCAATCGGTCAAGTTCAAGAACCTGGGCCTGCTCATCATCGACGAGGAGCACCGTTTCGGCGTGCGCCATAAAGAAGCGATGAAGGCGATGCGCGCCGAGGTCGACGTGCTCACCCTCACCGCCACGCCGATTCCGCGCACGCTGGGCATGGCTCTCGAAGGCCTGCGTGACCTGAGCGTGATTGCCACCGCGCCGCAGCGGCGCCTGGCCATCAAGACCTTCGTGCGCAACGAGGGCACCGGCGTGATCCGCGAAGCCGTGCTGCGCGAACTGAAGCGCGGCGGGCAGGTGTATTTCCTGCACAACGAGGTCGAGACCATCGAGAACCGGCGCCAGAAGCTCGAAGAGATTCTTCCGGAAGCGCGCATTGCCGTGGCCCACGGCCAGATGCCCGAACGCGAGCTGGAGCGCGTGATGCGCGACTTCGTGGCGCAGCGCTACAACCTGCTCTTGTGCTCGACCATCATCGAGACCGGCATCGACGTGCCGACCGCCAACACCATCGTGATGAGCCGCGCCGACAAGTTCGGCCTCGCGCAGCTGCACCAGCTGCGCGGCCGCGTCGGGCGCTCGCACCATCAGGCCTATGCCTACCTGATGGTGCCCGACACCGAGGGTCTGACCAAGCAAGCGGCCCAGCGGCTCGACGCCATCCAGCAGATGGAAGAACTGGGCTCCGGCTTCTACCTGGCCATGCACGACCTGGAGATTCGCGGCACCGGCGAAGTGCTGGGCGAGAACCAGAGCGGCAACATGATGGAGATCGGCTTCCAGCTCTACAACGAGATGCTGAGCGAAGCCGTGCGTGCGCTCAAGGCCGGGCAGGAGCCCGACCTGCTGTCGCCGCTGTCGGTCACCACCGAGATCAACCTGCACGCGCCCGCTCTCTTGCCCGACGACTACTGCGGCGACGTGCACCTGCGCCTCTCCTTCTACAAGAAGCTGGCCACCGCCAAGACTCCAGAGCAGATCGACACGCTGCTGGAAGAAATCGTCGACCGGTTCGGCAAGCTGCCTCCGCAGGCGCAGACGCTCATCGACACGCATCGGCTGCGCGTGCTCGCAAGGCCGTACGGCGTGGTCAAGGTCGATGCGGCACCCGGTGTGATCCACATCACCTTCAAGAAAGATCCGCCGGTCGATTCGATGGCCATCATCCACCTGATCCAGAAGAACAAACACATCAAGCTCGCCGGCAACGAAAAGCTGCGCATCGAGCGCGAACTGAAAGAGCCGAAGGACCGCGCACAGATGGTGCGCGACGTACTGCGCAGCCTCGGCCAACCCATCGTCAAGGAAACCGCCCCCGCATGAGCGCTACAGAAATTTCTCCCGGCCTCGTCATTCAGCGCGTGAAGCCGCCGCTGAAGCTTGCCGACTTCAAGCTGATCGCGTTCGACATGGATTCGACGCTGATCAACATCGAGTGCATCGACGAGATTGCCGATGCCGTGGGCAAGAAGGCCGAGGTGGCGGCCATTACCGAAGCCACGATGCGCGGCGAGATCAAGGACTTCAAGGAAAGCCTGCGGCGGCGCGTGGCGCTGCTGAAGGGCGTGCCGGTCGAGGCGCTGCAGCAGGTGTACGACCAGCGTCTGAAGCTCAACCCGGGCGCAGCCGAGCTGGTCGCGGCCTGCAAGGCGGCCGGGCTCAAGGTGCTGCTGGTGTCGGGCGGCTTCACGTTCTTTGCCAACCGGGTGAAAGACCGCCTGGGCATCGACTTCGCACGCTCCAACCTGCTCGATGAAGCCGATGGCCAGCTCACCGGCCAAGTGGTGACGCAAAGCTGGGGCGACATCTGCGACGGCGCCGAGAAGCGCCGCACGCTGCTCGAAGTCGCGTCGCTCATGGGCATTTCTCCGCAGGAGACCATTGCCGTGGGCGACGGCGCCAACGACCTGCCGATGATGGGCGAGGCCGGCCTCTCCGTGGCCTACCACGCCAAGCCGAAGGTGCGCGAGCAAGCCATGGTGGCCATCAACGAGGGCGGCCTGGACAGAGTGCTGGAGATCCTGAAATGACCGACGCAACCGCCCCGCTCTACAGTGCAGATGCACTCAGGGACTACGGCAGCGCATTGCTGCAGAAGGCCGGCCTCGACGCCTCGATGGCCGACAGCGTTGCCCGCACCCTGGTCGAAGGCGACCTGCTGGGCCACGACACGCACGGCCTCGCCTTGCTGGCCGGCTACGTGAAAGAGATCGAATCCGGCGGCATGACGCCGGACGGCGCTCCGGAGGTTCTGTCTGATCGGCCCGCCGCCGTGCTGTGGGACGGCAAGCGCCTGCCCGGCCCTTGGCTCATGGACCAGGGCATGGACATGCTGCTCCCGCGTGCCCGCGAACTCGGCACTGCATCGCTCGTGATCCGCCGCAGCCATCACATCGCCTGCCTGGCCGTCTACATGCTGCGCGCGCTGCAGGAAGACATGCTGATGCTGCTCGCCTGCTCCGACCCCAACACGGCCAGCGTCGCGCCTTTCGGCGGCACGCAGGCGGTGTTCACGCCCAATCCGCTGGCCATGGGCTTTCCGCTGTCGCAAGGCGGCGTGATGGTCGACATTTCGGCTTCCATCACCACCAACGGCATGAGCAACCGCAAGCGCGCGGCCGGCGAGACTTTTGCCGGAGAATGGCTGATCGACGCCGCCGGCAAGCCCACGAACAACCCGCAGGTGCTGTTCGACCAGCCGCCCGGCACGCTGCTGCCGGTCGGCGGGCTGAGCCACGGCCACAAGGGTTATGGAATGGCATTGCTGGTCGAAACGCTGACCGCCGGCCTCGCAGGCCACGGCCGGGCCGATCCGCCCGAAGGCTGGGGTGCGACGGTGCACATCACGCTGCACGATCTGCAAGCGTTCGGCGGCAAGGAGGCTTTCTTGCGCCAGATGGACCACGTGGCGGCCCAGTGCCGCAACAACGCGCCCATCGATCCGGCGAAACCGGTGCGCCTGCCCGGCGAAGGCGGCTTGAAGCGCCGTGAAATCCAATCGACGAACGGGGTGCAGTTGCACCCGTCGATTGCGCGTGCGCTGAAGGATGCAGAGCAGCGCTACGGGCTGCAACTCGCGCAGGCGCTGATCTAGGAAGCGGTCTGCGATCTATTTGACGTTGCGCTGTTCAGTTCAGGGCGGCGCACCAGCAGCCTGTCCAGGTGCACAGGCCATCGGGTGCTCCCCGCAGCGAAATAAAGGAGGAGCCGAAGGCGGGGGACATTCGCGGAGGGGAGTACCCGGTGGCCTTTGCACGCACCCTGAACTGCGTGGCCCCGATCACCCAAGACGCGCAGAAATCAGTCTTCTTCGGGAGGCTCTTCCGCCCGCTCTCCGGCCGGACGCGGCGCGCGCTTGCCCGGCTTGGCCAGGATCTCGACATAGAACTGCTTGCCCGCCTCTTTGACGACACCGTCGATCAGCCCCGTGATCGCCGAAAGGTGCACGGCCTCGGCAGTTTCCGCGGAGGTGCCGAATTTGCAGTCGAAGTCCCAGAAGTCCGCGCCCTCGGGCAGAACGCGCCGGCGCTCACGCTTGATGTACTTGCGAATCTCGTGCTTGATGGCTTCGAGGAGGCGGTCGGGGTGCTTGCCCTCGACCTGAAGCTGAAAGGTTTTTCTCATGGGTGATGGTAACCAATGGCCGGCAGCAGCCGGACAGGCTGCGCGGCTGTGTACAGTCGGCGGTTCAATGGAAAGCAGGTGAAGACATGGCGCGCGCAAACGACTGGGCAAGCAAGGTAATGGCGTTGGTCAACGGCGGCAACGCGTCGGCAGCCATCGCGCAGATCAAGGTTGCCCCCTCGGTCAAGGACCTGAAGGCGCTCCAGACCATCATGACGCTATCGAAAATGAAAGGCCGCTATCCGAACGTGGATGCGGCCATCGAGGACAACCTGGCGCTGCTGGGAGCGCCGCGGCTGCATCGCTCTCCTTGAATATCTACAGGGCCTGGCCAAGCCGCTTCACGCCCTCTTCGATCTTCGCCACATCCGCCGTCGCAAAGCTAAACCGCAGCGTCGCCAGGTCGGGCTTCTCCGCATAGAACGGTGCGCCCGGCACAAAGGCCACCAGCTGCTCGATGGCGCGCTTGGCCAGTTCGCTTGCATCGGCCAGCTTGCCGTTGGCACCCGTGAGGCGGGCCCAGAAGAACAAGCCACCCTGCGGCTGGGTAAAGCTCACCGCATCGCCCAATTCGCGCTTGAGCGCCGCGCCCATGGCCTGCGCCCGCTGGCCGTACACCTCGCGCACATGCGCCAGCGTGGCGGGCATGCGGCCGCTCTTGAGGTATTGCGCGGCCGTGGCCTGCGAGAAGGTGCTGGTGTGCGCATCGCTGAATTGCTTGCACATGGTGGCCTTGGCCAGCAGCTCGGCGGGCGCGATCATCCAGCCGATGCGAAGGCCCGGGCTCAACACCTTGCTCAGGCTGCCGCAATGCGCCAGCAGCTCGCGGCTGCCTGGCACATCCTTGCTGAGCGCCATGATCGAAGGCGGCGGCGCCTCACCGAAGTACAGGTCGCCGTAGGGGTCGTCCTCGACGATCAGCGTCTGGTACTTGACGGCAAGCTCCAGCACCTTCTTGCGGCGCTCCAGGCTCAGCATGGCGCCGCTCGGATTGCCGAAGGTGGGAATCAGGTAGACGAACTTGGGCTTGTGCTCGGCAATGAGCTTTTCGAGCTCGTCGGTCTTCACGCCGTTGGCGTCGATGGGCGCGCTGATGAGCTGCGCGCCGTACAGGCGAAAACACTGGATGGTGGCCAGGAAGGTCGGGCCTTCGACGATCACCTTGTCGCCGGGCGAGATCATGGTCTTGCCCAGCAGGTCGAGCGCCTGCTGGCTGCCGGTGGTCACGATGAGGCCGCTCGGGTCCACGTCGACGCCCTTGGTCTTCATGAAGGCGCTGAGTTGCGTCCGCAGCGGCTCATAGCCCTCGGTGGCACCGTATTGCAGTGCGCCGCCGGGCTCTTCGGTCAGCGCCTTCTGGCTCGCCTCCTTCAGGCCCTCGACGTCGAACATGGCGCTGTCGGGAAATCCGCCCGCAAAGCTGATGATGCCGGGCTTGCCCAGCAGCTTGAAGAGTTCGCGGATGGCGGAGGTTTCGACGTTGTCGAGGCGGGAAGCGAATTGCATGGGAAGTCTCACTTTCTGAGGCGCTATTGTGGCGAAAGCCGTGGGCAATAAAGCTGCGTAAGGCCATCGGCTTTCAACGATATATTGCAACTATCGCTGCCCGCCCCCATACCGCCCCCCATACGGCAGGCGAGCGCCGCGCTTCCAGGTCCCATGAAAAAAGACAATATCCCCCCCTTCTTCGCCACCCTGCAGGCGGCCAACCCGACCCCTGAAACCGAACTTGAATACGCCACGCCCTTCGAGTTGCTGGCCGCCGTGCTGCTGTCGGCGCAGGCGACCGACGTGGGCGTGAACAAGGCCACGCGCAAGCTCTTTCCGGTGGCGAACACGCCGCAGGCCATCCTGAGGCTGGGCGTGGAGGGGCTGGAGGAATACATCAAGACCATCGGGCTCTACCGCAGCAAGGCCAAGCACCTGATCGAGACTTGCCGCATTCTTGTGGAGCAGCACGGCGGCGAAGCGCCGCGCACGCGCGCCGAGCTCGAAGCGCTGCCGGGTGTCGGACGCAAGACCGCCAACGTGGTGCTCAACGTGGCGTTCGGCGAGGCAACGATCGCCGTGGACACGCACATCTTTCGCGTGAGCAACCGCACCGGGCTTGCGCCGGGCAAGACGCCGCTCGAGGTAGAGCTCAAGCTGGAGAAGCGCGTGCCTTTCGAGTTTCGGCTGCATGCGCACCACTGGCTCATCCTGCATGGGCGCTACATCTGCGTGGCGCGCATGCCAAAGTGCTGGGAATGCGCGGTGGCGCCCTACTGCGACTACAAGCCGAAGACCCCGCGGCCCAAATCGGCCTGAGGCCGGCTCGCTTCCAGGCTAGAGCTCGAACGCTTCCGGCTGCCGTCCGTTGATGTCGGTAAAGCCGTATTCACGCGCCAGGTCGGCCACGCGGTGCACGCCGCCGTTTTTCTGCATCACCCCCGCGTCGGCCGCCAGCGCGGCAATGGCGCGGCCCAGGTAGCGCGGCGACTCGGTTCTTGCGAGCGCTGGGCGTTCATGCCAGTGCGCTTCGTCGGTCTTGTGCCCGGCGAGCACGAACTCGGTTCGCATCCAGCCCGGTGAAAGCGCGAGCGACGCCACGCCGTGCGGACGGAGTTCCTCGGCCATCCCGAAGGCCAGCCGGTTCATTGCCGACTTGGCGAGGTCGTAGAACAGGTTGCCGCGCAGGTACTTGTCGCGGTCCCAGAAGCTGGTGATCGCGATCAGGCCGCTCTTCTGCGCCACCATGAGCGGCGCCGCGAACCGGCTCGCGAGCAGGTGGTTGCGCACGCCGCGGTCGAACATCGAGTCCCAGTTGGAAAGCGGGTGCTCCCAGAACGGTGCCTCGAAAACGCCGCCGAAGGTTTCGTGCCCGCCCCAGGCGTTATTCACCAGCACGTCGAGGCGGCCCTGCTCGCGCTGCACCCGCGCGAAGAGGGCTGCCACGTCTTCTTCCTGCGTGTGGTCGCAACGCACCGCAATGCCGTGGCCGCCCATGCGCGTGAGTTCGTCGGCCGTGTCGTCGATGCTGCCCGGCAGGGCTTCGAGTTCCGAGAGCGCAAGGATGCGTCCATAGCTTTCGGCCGGCTGCGCGCGCGTGCTGCGGCCTGTCACGTACACGGTCGCCCCCGCCGCGCCCAGCTCCAGGGCAGTGCCGCGGCCCGCGCCCCGGCTGGCGCCGGTCACCACGGCCACGCGGCCTTTCAGCGGCTTCTTGATTTCTTCGTCTTGCATCGAGTTCTTTCCTTTCTCTCCGAGTTCGAAGCCCGAAGGTACCGCCGACTCACGCCGCCGTATTGGAAGAAACCGAAACCGCGCGGCCGAGAAACTCGGTCGGCGTAAGGCCGCTCAGCGCCTTGAACTCGTTGACGAGGTGCGACTGGTCGTAGAAGCCTCCGTCAAGCGCCAACTCCGCCCAGCCGGGCATGCACGGCCGCGGCTGCCGCAAGGCGCGCAGGCAGGCATGCAGCCGCGCGAGCCTGCCCCACGTGCGCGGCGAGAGGCCTACCTGCTGTTGGAACAATTGCTGCAAACGGCGCTCGCCGACGCCGACCGCCGCAGCCACATCGCGCAGCGATTGCCGCCCACCCGACTGCGCGATCAGCTGCGCCGCCCTTGTTGCGACCACAGGGGTGGCCGGTTGAAGAGCCGCATCGGCCTGCGCCAGCCGCTGCTGGAGCATGGCGCACAGCACCGCAACGCGCGAGGCGTCGTCTGGCGCAGCTGCCATGCGCTCGCGCAGTTCGGCGCCCTGGCCACGCCAGAGTTGATCGAGGTGCACCGCGGTGCCGGCAATCTCGCCCGCAGGCATGCCGAGCAGCGCCGCGGCCGCGCCGGGGCGCAGCGTGACCGACAGCCCCTCGACCCTGCCGCGCAGCCGCACCAGCGCCGGCGCGGCCGAAGCGCCAATGGCCTCGACGGGCTGCCCGGCGCCCTCACCCGCCGAGGGTGCGTCGCCAAGATTGAAGACCAGTCGCACCGCGCCGTCGGGCAGCACGCGCTCGAGCACTTCGCGCCCGTCAGGCAGCGCTTCGCGGTAGAGCAGGATGTGCGCGACGTGCGCACGCAGCGGCGCCGCGACCGGAAAGGCCTGCAATGAGCCCGCAGGCATCGCGGCCTCGGGACCGTGCAAGGGGTCCTCGTCGAGGCGAACGTACAGGCGCTCGCGGGAAGGCTGTGCAGGCATGGAGCGGATGGGGCAATGGAATGGCGCGGACGCTGCCGCGCGTCACCCGCATTCGATCAGCAGGCACGCCCCATAGTCAATGGGCGCCGACGGCCATTGCGCGGCGGCGTCCACGCGCCGCACGCCGCCATGCAGCAGTTGCACGGCGCGCATCACGCCCGCATGCGTGACCCACACCGCATCCTCGCCCGACGCGCGCCACTCGTCGAAAGCAGCGCCCGTGCGCTGCATGAAGCTGGCCGTGCTTTCGCCGTACTCGCCCGGAAGACCGTCGGCGAAATTTCCGGCCCATGCATCGAAGTCGGCACTGGGGATGGATGCCCATGGCCGGCCTTCCCAGGCGCCGAAGTCCATTTCGGCCAGGCGCTCGTCCACCCGCATGGCAAGGTCCGGGCGCAGCGTGCCGATGGCCTGTGCCAGTTCGGCGCAACGCCGCAAGGGCGAGTGGACCAATGCGATGCCCGCGGGTATGCGGGCCTGCACGGCGCGCGCAACCGCCAGCGTCGCCTCCATCGGCACGCCGACATCCGTGACGCCATAGCAAAGGCCCGGCGCAGCGTCGGTTTGCGCATGGCGGACCAGCCACAGCTTCATGCCTGCCACGCCAGTGCAAGATAGAGCGCAAGCTCGCACACCTGCTGCGTAGCGCCGAGCCCGTCGCCGGTGAAGCCTTGCAGCCGGCGCCGGAACATGCGCGCCATGACCAACGCCGCAAGCGCGCATGTCGCCATCATGGCCGCCGTTCGTGCAGGGCCCTGCGTCACAAGCACCAGCGCAAGGGCCGGAACCGACCAGAGCATGCCGACCAGCAAGGCGCCGCCGCCAATTGCATCGGCCAGCGGCTTGGCCTTGCTCGCGCCAGCATCACCCACATACGGCAACCAGCGAATCAAAAACAGCGGCGCCAGCCGTGACAACACATGCGCACCGACGATGGCGGCTGCCACTGCTTGCAGGCCCTGCCCTGCCAGCGAAGCAAGCAGCGCAGCCTTCAAACCGAGTGCCAGCACCAACGCAATGGCGCCGAATGCACCAATCCGCGAGTCCTTCATGATCTCGAGCGCGCGGTTGCGGTCGGCCGATCCGCCCAGCCCATCGGCCACGTCGGCCAAGCCGTCCTCATGAAAGGCGCCGGTGAGCAGCACGGTCGCCACCATGCTCAGCAGCGCCGCTGCCAGTGCACCGGATGGGCCCGGCAGGCCCTGCAGCGCCAGGACGAAAACTGTTGCCCCCACAAACCCCACGAGCCAGCCGACGCCCGGAAAATGCGCCGCGCTCGCGCGCAGCATCTGCGGGCTGAATCCGACCCACTCGGCGAGCCGGCCGGTCACCGGCAACCGCGTGAAGAACTGCAGGGCCAGCAGGTAGTGGCGAACGCCGTTCATCGCGCTTCAGCTGTCCTTGCGCGACACGCCCGCCGCCTCGAAGCTCGCCATTTCGCGCAGGATGCGGCAGGCCGATTCGAGCAGCGGCCACGCCAGCGCGCCGCCAGAGCCTTCGCCAAGGCGCAAGTCGAGATTCAGCAAAGGCTCCAACCCGAGGTGCTTCAACAACAGCGCATGCCCCGGTTCCGCCGAGCTGTGCGCGGCCACGCACCGCTGCACCACATGCGGTTGCAGCGCCCCTGCAACCAGCACCGCCGCGCTCGCGATGAATCCGTCGACCACGATCACGCGCCGCTCTTCTGCCGCCTGCAGCACCGCGCCGACCAATGTGGCAAGTTCGAAGCCGCCGAACGCAGCCAATGCATCCAGCGGCGCGGCGGCCGATGCATGCAGGGCCAACACTTCGCGCAGCACCGTGCGCTTGCGCGCGAGCCCGGCGGCGTCGAGCCCGGTGCCAGCGCCGGTGCAGGCGTCAATATCGAGTCCGGCCAGACGCGCAAGCAGCATGGCCGCCGCCGAGCTGTTGCCGATGCCCATTTCGCCGAGCAGCAAGGCATTGCCGGGGAGCGCGCGCACCACCTCTCGGCCGTTGGCAATGGCTTGCGCGCATTGCTCTGCCGTCATTGCAGGGCCGGCCGAGGCATCGACGGTGCCGGCGGCGATGCGGCGCGACACCAGCCCCGGGCGCGCCTGGAAGTCGCGCCGCACGCCGCAGTCGACCACCGTCAGCGCCAGCCCGTGCTGGCGCGCAAGCACGCTCACGGCCGCGCCGCCTGCAAGAAAGTTCTCGACCATCTGCCAGGTCACGTCGCTCGGAAACGCGGAGACACCGCGTGCCGCCAAGCCGTGGTCGCCCGCGCACACCAACATCTGCGGCGCTTCGAGCACGGGCGTTTCGCTGCCCAGGATCAGGCCGATGCGCAGGGCCAGGCTCTCGAGGCGGCCTAGCGCGCCAAGCGGCTTGGTCTTGTTGTCGAGCGCGCCCTGCAGCCGTGCTGCAAGCGCGTCGTCGCGGATGTCGGAGATGGAAGGAATGGTGTTCTTGTCAGTCATGCGATCAGGCCTTGCAGCACGCCGGCCTCGAAGTGGGTGTCGATGAAATCGGCCAGGCCGCCAAAGGTGGAATCGAGCGTGGGCGCCGCGGTGCCGAAGAGCGCGTGCAACGCGGCCGCATCTTCGAACAAGCCGTGCAGGTAAAGCCCCAGCACATTGCCGCGCGCGTTCTGCCAGGCCAGGCCTTCGGGCATCACGGCATGGCCGTCCTGCGCCATTTGCGGGTGTAGCGCGGTATGGCCGTGGTGAATCTCGTAGCCCGCTACCGGCACGTTAGAAAGCGAAGCCCATTGGCCGCCCAGTTCGCCGAAGGCGGCGGCCCGGTGGCGCACGATTTTCTCGCGCTCGAACACGGTGACGAGCGGCAGCAGCCCCAGGCCGGGCGCATTGCCGTCGATGCCATGCGGATCGACCAGCGCCTCGCCCAGCATCTGCAAGCCGCCGCAAACACCGAGCACAGCGCCCCCGGCGGCCGCGTGCGTGGCAATGGCACGGTCCAGCCCCTGCGCGCGCAGCCACGCCAGGTCGCCGCTGGTGTGCTTGGAGCCGGGCAGCACGATCCAGTCGGCGCCGGCCAGGTCTGCCGGTGCGCGCGCCCACACCAGCCGAACGCCGGGCACATTCTTGAGCGGCTGGAACTCGTCCAGATTGCTGATGCGCGGATACGCCACCACGGCCACGGTACGCGTGACGATGCCGCTCGAGCGGCTTCGGTCGTCGAACACGCCGTCTTCCTCCGGCAGGCCGTGCTGCCACCACATCGGCAACGTGGCCACGGTGGGAACGCCTGTCAGTGCCTGCAGTTGCTGCGGCGCCGGGGCCAGCAGCGAGGCATCCCCTCGAAACTTGTTGAGCACGAAGCCGCGCAGCAACGCGCGGTCGCTCTCGGGCATCAACGCCCAGGTGCCATACAGATGCGCAAAGGCTCCGCCGCGGTCGATGTCCGTCACCAGCAGGCAGCGGGCATTTGCATGCCGGGCCACGCGCAGGTTGACGATGTCGCTTGCCATCAGGTTGATCTCGGCCGGCGAGCCGGCGCCTTCGATCACCACCACGTCGTTCTCGGCGCGCAGTTCATCGAATGCCGAAGCAATTTGCGGCCACACGCGCTCGCTGCGCCCGCGCCAGGGCATGGCCGTGAGCTCTTCATTCACCTGCCCCATCAGCACCACCTGGCTGTGGGTGTCGCGCTCGGGCTTGAGCAGCAGCGGGTTCATGCGCACGTGCGGCACGGCGCCCGCCGCCAGCGCCTGAAAGTATTGCGCGCTGCCGATCTCGCCGCCATCGACCACGCGGGCGTTGTTGCTCATGTTCTGCGCCTTGAAAGGCGCCACCTTCAGGCCCTGCCGCGCATACCAGCGGCACAGCGCAGTGACCAGCCAGCTCTTGCCGGCGCCACTGGTCGTGCCCAGAACCATCACGCATCGGGTTGTCATGCGGCTATTGTCCGTTGTGGCCGCGTGCCGCTTTCCTCGAAGCGCGGCTGCCCAAAGAAAAAGGGGCTTGCGCCCCTTTGGTGTTTCAGCGTGCCGCGGTCTGCACCGCGCCCGGCGAACCGGGCTCAGGCTGCGCCTTCGCCGTGGCGGCAGGCACGTCCCATCCGCCGCCGATGGCGCGGATCAGCCCCACGGCCGCCTGGTATTGCGCCGACTTCACCTGCAGCGCCTGGCGCCGGTTGCGCAATTCGCTGCGGCGGGCGTCGAGCAGGTCGAGCTGGCTGATGTAGCCGTTGCGGTAGCGCGTGTCCGACAAGCTGGTCGCGCGCTGGGCCGAAGTGACGGCCTGCGCCTGCACGGTCGACTGCTCCTGCAGGATGCGGATGGCGGAGAGCTGGTCTTCCACCTCCTGGAACGCCACGAGCACCTGGTTGCGGTAGTTGGCAAGCGCACCGTCGAGCTGCGCGTTGGCGCCCTGCACGCCGGCTTCGCGGCGGCCGCCGTCGAAGATCGGCAGCGACAGCAGAGCCCCCACGCCCCACGAGCGGGCCGACCACTTGAACAGGTCGCCGATTTCGGGCGACGCATAGCCGGCGGCGCCGGTCAGCGAGATGTCCGGGAACCACGCGGCCTGCGCCACGCCCACACGGGCCTGCGCCGCGAGCACGGCGTTCTGTGCGGCCGAGACGTCCGGGCGCCGCGTGAGCACCGTGGCCGGCACGCCCGGCGGCACCGACGGCAGCGCGGTGGCCCACTCGTCGGTACGCAGGCCAAAGCTGGAGGCCGAGTCGCCCACCAGCACTGCAAGCGCATGCTCGACCTGCGCACGCTGGCGGTCGAGCGCGAGCGCATCCGATTCGGTGGACGACACCTCGGTCTGCACGCGTGCCACGTCGAGCTCGGCAATGTCACCCGCCTGCTGGCGGCGCTGCGTCAGGCGCAGCGTGTCGCGGTAGGCCTCGACCTGCTCGCGCACCAGCGCGCGCTCGGCGTCGAGCGCGCGCAGTTGCAGATAGGTCTGCGCCACCTCGGCCTGCACGGCAAGGCGCGTGCTTTGCAGCAGCGCTTCGCGGCTGGCTGCATCGAGCTTGGCCGCATTGCTCGCGCCCGAGAGCCGGCCGAACAGGTCGACCTCGTACGAGAACGTGGCGCCGATGTTGGTCATCGTGGCCGGCCGGGTGCTGGCCGTGGCCTTGTCGAGGCCCGCGCCGCGATTCGCGCCGGCGCCCAGGCCGATCTGCGGCAGGCGGTCGGCCTGGGCGCTGCGCGCCAGGGCGCGAGCTTCCGCAAGCCGGGCCGCGGCGGCCTGGATGTTGTTGTTGTTGACGTTGGCCTTTTCGACCAGCGCATTGAGCACCGGGTCGTTGAATGCCAGCCACCAGGCGCCGCGGGCCTGCGCTTCGGAAGGCACCGCACGCGTCCAGCCCGCGGGCGGGGCGGCGCCCTGCTCCTTGAACTGGGCGGTGGTCTGGATCTCCGGCACGCCGGAGGGCACGGTCGCGCAGCCGGCCAGTGCCAGGGCTGCCACCAGCGGCAGCAAGGCGGTGCGAAGCGGCTTGATCCAAGGTTGTACTGAGAATTTCATGATGAGCTTTCTTCTCGATCAGTCGTGCGAGCCGTGCGAAGGGCGCGGCGCAGCAGGCAGCGGGTGCAGCCCGCCGCCGCCGGATCCACCGTGGGACGACGGTGCCGGTGCAGCCGGATGGGCCGCCGAAACGAAGTCTTCCCCGTGCGGCACGTCGCCATGCAGCTTGAGTGCGCGGTTGCCCGCAAGGCGGCGCATCAGCACATAGAACACCGGCGTCAGGAACAGGCCGAAAGCCGTCACGCCGATCATCCCGGCGAACACCGCCACGCCCATGGCCTTGCGCATTTCAGAGCCCGCGCCGGTCGACAGCACGAGGGGCAACACGCCCATCACGAAGGCCAGCGAGGTCATGAGAATCGGGCGCAGGCGCAGGCGGCTGGCTTCGATCGCAGCCTGGATGGGCGTGCGGCCGGCAAACTCGAGCTCCCGCGCAAACTCCACGATCAGGATCGCGTTCTTCGCACTCAGCCCCACCAGCACGATCAACCCGATCTGCGTGAAGACGTTGTTGTCACCCCCCGATAGCCAAACACCGGTCATTGCGGCCAGCAGGCCCATCGGCACGATCAGGATGATGGCGATCGGCAGCGTCAGGCTTTCGTACTGCGCAGCGAGCACCAGGAACACCAGCAGGATGGCAATCGGGAACACCAGCATTGCGGAGTTGCCGGCCAGAATTTCCTGGTAGGTCAGGTCGGTCCATTCGAAGCTGATGCCTTTGGGCAGCGTCTCCGCGGCAATGCGTTCGATCGCATCCTGCGCCTGGCCCGACGAGAAGCCGGGAGCCGGGCCACCGTTGATGTCGGCCGAGAGATAACCGTTGTAGCGCATGGCACGTTCCGGACCGAAGGTGGGGTTCACCTTCATCAGGGCCGACAGCGGAATCATCTCGCCCGAAGTCGAGCGCACCTTCAGCATGCCGATGTCCTCGGCGCGCGCACGGTACGGCGCGTCGGCCTGCACCCGCACGCTGTACGTGCGGCCGAACTTGTTGAAGTCGTTCGCGTACAGGCTGCCGAGATAGATCTGCATGGTGTCGAAGATGTCCGTCACCGGCACGCCGAGCTGGCGCGCCTTGGTGCGGTCGATGTCCGCGTACAGCTGCGGCACGTTGACCTGCCAGCTCGAGAACATGCCGGTGAGCTCCGGCGCCTGCGACGCCTTGGTCATGAAGGCCTTCACCGCCGCATCCATCTGGTCGTAGCCGAGCGAGCCGCGGTCTTCCAGCTGCAGCTTGAAGCCGCCCGTGGTGCCCAGGCCCGCCACCGGCGGCGGCGGGAACATCACGATGAACGCGTCCTGGATGCCGCCGAAGGCCTGGTTGAGCTGGCCCGCCACGGCGCCGCCGCTCTGGTCGGCGCGCTTGCGCTCATCGAAAGGCTTCAGCATGGCGAACACGATGCCCGAGTTCGAGCTGTTGGTGAAGCCGTTGATCGACAGGCCCGGGAAAGCGAGCGTGCCCTCGACGTTCGGGTTCTTCTTCATGATCTCGCCCATGCGGCGGATCACTTCATCGGTGCGGTCGAGCGTGGCGCCGTCGGGCAGCTGGGCAAAGCCGATCAGGTATTGCTTGTCCTGCGTCGGCACGAAGCCGCTGGGCACCGCCTTGAAAAGGCCGAAAGTCACGCCCACCAGCGCGAGGTAGATCACCAGCATCAGCGTCTTGCGCGAGATCACGTTCTTGACGCCGCCGCTGTAGGCTTCCGAGCCGCGGCCGAAGAGCTTGTTGAAGCCGCGGAACAGCCAGCCGAAGGCCTTGTCCATGCCGCGCGTCAGCGCGTCCTTCGGTTGGGCGTGGCCGCGCAGCAGCAGTGCCGCGAGAGCCGGCGACAGCGTGAGCGAGTTGATCGCCGAGATCACCGTCGAGATCGCGATGGTCACCGCGAACTGCTTGTAGAACTGGCCCGTGAGACCGCTGATGAAAGCCAGAGGGACGAACACGGCCACCAGCACCAGCGCAATCGCGATGATGGGCCCGGACACTTCGCGCATTGCGCGGTAGGTCGCTTCGCGAGGCGTCAGCCCCGCCTCGATGTTGCGCTCGACGTTCTCCACCACCACAATGGCGTCGTCCACCACGATACCGATGGCCAGCACCAGCCCGAACAGGCTCAGCGCATTGATCGAGAAACCGAGGACGTGCAGCACCGCGAAGGTACCGATCACCGACACCGGCACAGCCAGCAGTGGAATGATGGAAGCGCGCCAGGTCTGCAGGAACAGGATCACGACCAGCACCACCAGCAGGATGGCTTCGAGCAGCGTGTGAATCACCGATTTGATCGACGCACGCACGAACTGCGTCGGGTCATAGGCAATGCGGTATTCCAGGCCTTCCGGCATGTTCTTGTTGAGCTCGTCCATCGTCTTGCGAACGTTGGAAGAGATGTCGAGCGCATTGGAGCCGGGCGACTGGAACACGCCAACACCTACGGCCGAATCATTGTCCAGCAGCGAACGCAGCGAGTAGTCGGCCGCGCCGAGCTCGATGCGCGCGATGTCGCGCAGGCGGGTCACGGCACCGTCTGCACCGCTCTTCACGATGATGTCGCCGAACTCTTCTTCGGTCGACAGGCGGCCCTGTGCATTGACAGACAGCTGCACGTCGATGCCCTGCAATCCGGGCGATGCGCCGATCACGCCGGCCGCAGCCTGGACGTTCTGGCCGCGAATGGCCGTGACCACGTCGCTGGCGGAGAGTCCGCGCTGCGCGACCTTCTGCGGATCGAGCCAGACGCGCATGGCGTACTCGCCACCACCCCAGATCTGCACCTGGCCCACGCCTTCGATGCGCGCCAGGCGGTCCTTGACGTTGAGCACTGCGTAGTTGCGCAGGTAGTCGATGTCGTAGCGGCCGTTGGGCGACACCAGGTGAACCACCATGGTGATGTCCGGCGCGCTCTTCACGGTCGTGAGTCCCAGGCGGCGCACTTCCTCGGGCAGGCGCGGCTCGGCTTGCGAGACGCGGTTCTGCACCAGCTGCTGTGCCTTGTCGGGATCGGTGCCGAGGCGGAAGGTCACCGTCAGCGTCATCACGCCGTCGGTGGTGGCCTGGCTGCCCATGTAGAGCATGCCTTCCACGCCGTTGATCTGCTCTTCGAGCGGCGTGGCCACGGTTTCGGCAATCACCTTGGGGTTGGCGCCCGGGTACTGGGCACGCACCACGACCTGCGGCGGCGCGACTTCGGGGTATTCCGAAATCGGCAACCCGCGCAGCGCGATCAGGCCGGCTATCAATATCAATAGCGACAGCACGCCGGCAAAGATCGGCCGGTCGATGAAGAATTTAGAGAGATTCATGTTGTTTCTCCGGCGAGCGCAAATGCGCTCCCCTCCGAGTTCAGGACTTCGCAGCTTCCGCGACGCGTTCCGGTTGTTGTTGCTTGGTGTCGGCCTTGGCGTCCATCGTCACGTTCTGCGGCACCACCAGCGCGCCGGGGCGGATGTGCTGCAAGCCGTTGACCACGATGCGGTCACCGGCCTTCAGGCCCTTGCTCACGACACGCAGTCCGTTGACCGATGCGCCGAGCGTGACTTCGCGGTACATGGCCTTGTTGTCTTCGCCCACGACCATCACGAACTTCTTGTTCTGGTCGGTGCCGATGGCGCGTTCGCTCACCAGCAACGCAGCGTCGTTGCGTGCCTGGCCCATGCGGATGCGGGCGAACTGGCCCGGAATGAGCGCGCCGTCCTTGTTGTCGAACGAGGCGCGCACACGCACGGTGCCGCTGCGGGCGTCGACCTGGTTGTCGATCAGCTGCAGCTTGCCGATGAAGGGAGTTCCGTCGAAGCCCGAGGTGCCCATCTGCACGGGAATGCTCTCGATCTGGCCGCGTGCACTGGCACCGCTCGGCAGGTCTTTCAATGCCCGCGTGATCACCTGCTCGTCGGCGTCGAAGCTCGCGTAGATCGGGCTCACCGAGACCAGCGTGGTCAGCACCGGCGCGCCGGGGCCCGCGGCCACCAGGTTGCCCTGGGTCACTTCGAGCTTGCCGATGCGGCCGGACACCGGCGCACGCACCTGCGTGTAACCCAGGTTGAGGCGCGCCGACTGCAGCGTCGCTTGCGCGGCACGCAGGTTGGCATCGGCCTCGCGGCTGGAGTTCACACGCTCGTCATATTCGCGCTGGGCAATGGCCTGCTGGTCCCACAGGCGCTTGGCGCGCTCTTGCTCGCTGCGGCTGAACGCCTGGCGGGCCTGGGCGGAGGCCACCTGGGCTTCGGCACGCTCCACTTCGGCGGCGTACGGTGCGGGGTCGATGGTGATCAGCAGGTCGCCCTGCTTCACCAGCGCGCCTTCGCGGAAGTGCACCGCCTGCACGGCGCCCGCCACGCGGGAGCGCACATCGACGCGCTGCACGGCTTCGAGCCGGCCCGAGAACTCGTCCCAGGCGTTGACTTCGCTTTGGGCCACGGTGGCCACGGAGACCGGGGTGCCCTGTTGCGCCGCGGCGGGTGCCGTGGCCTCCGCCTTGAAGCTGTGCATGCCCAGCACGGCGGCGGCCACAGCCAGCAGTGCGGTGAGCCCGGTCACTGTGGGCCACAGGCCCTTGCGGGCGACGGAAGACAGTTTTTGCTTATTGTTCGACATGATGGTTCGTCCTTCTCAATGACTTTTTGGGATGCAACAGGCCACCCCGGCGCTTTTGGCACCAGGAGGCGGAATTCGAAAATGACCGGGGTTACCGGTGGGCCGGGGAAAGGCGTCGCGACGTCTGGCCGGGCTGCCGCGACCGGCCCACCTAGCTGGGCTTGGGTGCTACCGGGGGCGGCGTGGTGGTACTGAAAAATTCGCGGAAGTGCTGCTGCACGCTGGCTTCGCAGGCCTTGCAGCCCGAGGGCTCGGGGTCGTACAACGCCTTGGGCCAGTTCGCGGCACCAGGCAACACGGCACTCGTCACGTCGATGCCGGCCGCGCGCAGGCGCCCGGCAAAGGTCAGCGCCTCGTCGCGCATGGCGTCGTCGGGGCCCACCAGCACCAGCGCGGGCGCCAGCGCACCGAGCCGGAGCGATCCGCTCGGCACCGCGTAGGGATGGGTCGCGTTCGAGGGGCAGCTCAGGTACTTTTCCCAGCCCTTGGCCCAGCGGCATTCGGCCTCGTCGTTGGTGGCCTTGCGCAGCGACGCAGTGCCCGCGCACGGGTCGAGCATGGGCGACAGAAGAATCTGCCCCGCCAGCGGCGGATGCGCCCGGTCGCGGGCGATCAGTGCCACCCCGGCGGCCAGGTTGCCGCCGGCTTCTTCGCCGGCCAGGTACACCTGGGCACCCTTGCCGCCGAGCTTGACGCGCTGCTTGTAGAGCCACTCGAGCGCCGCATAGCCCACTTCGATGGGCTCGGGGAACGGCGATTCGGGTGCCAGCGGGTAGGCCACCGACACCACCACCGCACCGGCCCCTGCCAGCAGCCGGGCCACGTTGCGCCCGTTGTCCAGGTTGCCGCAAACGAAGGTGCCGCCGTGGAAATGCAGCACCAGCGGAACCGTTTCGCCGCGCGCGCGTTGCCCGTAGACCCGGGCATCGACCGGCGCGCGGCCGGGCAGCTCGATCGAAAGATCGGCTTCCACGCCTTGCGCCGCGGCAAGAGCAGCGGCTTCGGCAGAGCGGGACGACGGACGGGGTGACATGGAGGCAACCTCAGGAGGATTGGCGATAGTCGAAATATAAGGCGGCCAGTGTGGTGTTAAACAGGCAACCTGCCCCTACTCTGTTTCCAAACGGCGAACAATCCGGGAAACGATGGGGATTGTCACCTTGTGTGAGAATCCGCTCCCCTCGGCAAGGGCCGGGTTCCCAGGAACAGTCATCAATGGATCAAATCCAGGCAATGCGGATCTTTGTCCGCGTGGTGGAAGCAGGCACCTTCACCCGGGCCGCGGATTCGCTCGCCCTGCCAAAGGGGACGGTCACCAAGCAGATCCAGGCGCTGGAATCGCGCCTGCGGGTGAAGCTGCTCAACCGCACCACGCGGCGGGTCACGGTAACGCCCGACGGCGCGGCCTACTACGAACGCGCGGCACGCCTCCTGAACGACTTCGACGACATCGAAGCCAGCATGACCAATGCGCAGGCCAACCCCACGGGGCGGCTGCGCATCGACGTGGGCACCTCGGTGGCGCGGCTGGTCATCCTGCCCGCGCTGGCCACCTTCTGCGACCGCTATCCCGAAATCCAGGTCGACCTAGGCGTGAGCGACCGCACGGTCGACCTGATCACCGACAACGTCGACTGCGTGATCCGAGCCGGCGAACTGAGCGACCAGTCGCTGGTGGCGCGGCGCATCGGCACCCTGCACTTCGTGACGGTGGCGTCGCCCGCCTACATCAAGCGCTACGGCATTCCTCAGCACCCCAACGACATCGAGAAGCGGCACCACGTGGTGAGCTACTTTTCGGGCAGCACGCGGCGCATCTACCCGCACGAGTTCAAGAAGGACGACGAGACCATCGAGCTCAACGGGCCCTACCGCGTGTCGGTGAACGAGAGCAACGCCCACATGGCGGCGGTGCTCGGCGGCTTCGGCATTTCGCAGTGCATCACCTTCATGGCCGAGCCGCTCCTGGAGAGCGGCGAGCTGATCGAGGTGCTGTCCGATTGGCACCGCGACCCGCTGCCGATTCATGTGGTCTACCCGCCCAACCGCCACCTGAGCGCGAAGGTGCGGGCCTTCGTGGACTGGGCGGCCGAGCTGTTTGCGAAGAACCCTCGGCTGCAGCGGCGCTGAGCCCTCCTTGGGGCTCGGCCCGCTTTACCCGGCCGGGCCGAACACCGGTTCGCAGCGCACCTCGGTCTTTACCGAATTGGCAATGAAGCATTCTTCATGCGCCCGGTGGTGCATGTGCTCGATCTGCTCGCGCGTGGGCAGGTTGGCGCCGGAGAACGTAACCTCCGGCCGAACCGTGACCACCGTCATCGCGAGCTTGCCTTCGGCGTTCTTTTCCATGACGCCGCTTGCCGCGTCGAAGTAGCGGTCGACGTTGAACTTGCGCTTCACCGCCATGGTGAGAAACCACAGCATGTGGCAGCTCGAGAGCGAAGCGACGAAAGCTTCTTCCGGGTCAATCGCCGCCGCATCCGAAAACGGCAGCGGCACCACGTGCGGCGACGAAGAGCCCGGCACCTCCGCGCCGCCGTCGAAGCGCATCGAATGCCTTCTGCTGTAGGTGTTGCCGAGAAAGTCCTGGTCGCCTCGCTGCCAGAGGATTTCTGCCGTGTACTGGGCCATGCCGTGCGCTCCAACGTCTATGGGAGCGTCATTCTGCGTCAGAAAATCCGGGTCAGAAAACGCCGAGCAGCTTGACCAACAATGGCACCAGCAGCGCCGTGGCGATGCCGTTCAGCCCCAAGGCCAACGCGGAGAAAGCGCCCGCCGTTTCGTTCACCTGAATGGCCCGCGCGGTGCCGATGCCGTGCGCCGCCATGCCCACCGCAAAGCCGCGCACCGCGGGTTCCTTGATGCGCAGCAGGTTCAGCAGGCCCGTGGCCATGATGGCGCCGGAAATACCTGCAACGGCGGCGGCCACTGCGGCAAGCGAGGGCAACCCGCCGATCTTCTCGGCCACGCCCATCGCGATCGGCATGGTGGCCGACTTGGGTGCGAGCGACATCATCAGCTCATGCGAGCCGCCGAGCGCCCAGGCGATGCCGATGGCTGAGACGATGGCCGCCACCGAGCCCACCAGCAGCGCCACACCGATCGGCAGCCACAGCCGGCGCAGCCGTGCGAGCTGGCCGTAGAGCGGCACGGCCAGCGCCACGGTGGCCGGGCCGATGAGAAAGTGCACGAACTTGGCACCCTCGAAATACGTGTCGTACGGCGTGCGCGTGACGAGCAGCACCGTGACGATGACGACAACCGACACCAGCACCGGATTGACCAGCGGCCTGCTGCCGCTGCGCTTGTGCAGCCACAGCGCGCCCAGGTAGGCCAGCAGCGTGAGCGACAGCCAGAGCAGCGGCGACTGCGCGAGAAAGACCCAGATCTCGGACAGCTTTGCCGGCGCGGTCATTCCGCCTCCTTGCCCGTGATGCGGATCATCCAGCGCAGCGTGAGCGCGGTCACCGTCATGGTGAAGGCCGCACCCAGGATGCCGGCCGCAAGGAACGGTAGCCACTCGCGCCCGACCCGTTCGAAGTGCAGCATGACGCCGGTCACCGCCGGTATGAACAACAGCATGAGATTGCGCAGCAAATGGCCGGAGGTCTCGCTCAACGCCTCGGGCACGGCGCCACGCACGAGCAGCGCGATGAACAGCAGCAGCATGCCGATCAGGGGACCGGGAATCGGCAGGGAGAGCCACTGCACGAGCAGTTCGCCGGCCAGTTGGCAAAGAAAGAGCGTGGTGATGGCGTAGAGCATGGTGGCGAGGTCTTGCTTGCGTCCGTTCAATGTTCGGTGGCAATGGCCACCCGTGTCCAGGCCTCCTTGAGCGCCTGCTGGCTTTGCCGGGGCAACACACCCAACCGCACGTGGCCCGGCAGGCCGAAGGAGGCACAGTCGCGCAGCTTGATGCCTTCAGCGCGCAATTCTGCGGCGAGCTTCGGATACGGCACATCGGTGCGCGCGCAGAAGAAGTTGGCGTCGCTCGGCAGGCACTGCCATCCCAGCGATTCGCAGAGGGCGCGCTGCTGCGCTTTCCATGCTCGCAAGGTGTTCAGGCTTTGCGCGAGCCACGCCTGGGCTTCGTCGCCGACCCAGGTTTCGAGCAGTGCCACGCCGTGTGCGCCGATGGGCCATGAAGGTGACAGTTGCTCGATGCGCTGATTCAGCGCCGCGGCCTTGTCGTTTTCCGGTGCGATGGCATAGGCAGCGCGAACTCCCGTCAAGCCCATCGCCTTGTTCGGCGTCCAAACCTGCCAGACGCGGTTGCGCTGTGCCGCATCGAACGACGGCCGGCCTTCGAGACGCAGCGGCTCGTAGGCCATGTCGAGCACGCAGGCACCGTCCGCGTCCGCGTGCGGCGCGAGATCGGCCTGGCCCAGCGGGCTCGAGGGCTCGCAGCACCAGCGCAGTGCCGACTTTCCCCGCGGTTCGGCGGTGCGCAGCACCTGCAAGCCCCAGGCCGATGCCGCACGCTCGTAGTCGCCATAGCTGTGTGCGGGCAGGCAGACCTCCAGTCCGCCGCCCTGCGCCCAGGCGGCACTGATGCGGTGAATGAATTCGCTCGCGCTTGCCGCAATCACCACGCGCTCGGCCTCCACTCCATGAAAGGCTGCCAATGTGCGGCGCAGCGACGTGTAGGCTGGGTCTGAATAGTGCGTTGCATCGGCTGCGCGCAACGCTGCCAGAACGGCAGGGCATGGGCCCGCCGCGTTGCCGTTGGTCGAGAAATCGTGCCGCGCCGCGCCGGCCTCGTCGGGGCCGCCATGCAGTGCACGGGCTGATGTCGTTCGTTCCAGTGTCATGCCCACCTCGCAATGGCGAAGATCGCCAATGATGCACACGCCGCCAGCGCCAGCGCGGCCCTGCCGCCCAGTTGCGCTGCGCGCCGAGTGTCGGCCGCTTCGGCGCGGCGCCCTTGCGCATTCAAGGCGTACACGCCGGGCTTGGCCAGCCGCACGCCAAGCAGCAATGCCATCGCCGCCATTGGCCACCCGCTGTTGGGCGAAGGCGTGCGGCGCGCCTCCGGCGCCAGCCCGCGCGGCCACTTCCGCCCCGCGAGTGCAAGCAGCAGCACGGTGAGCCGTGCGGGCAGCCACGAAAGCACGTCGTCCGCGCGCGCGGCCCATTTGCCGAACCATGTCCAGTCGCGGCCATTGCGCTCGCCGCGGTAGCCCCACATGGCATCGGCCGTGTTGGCGAAGCGATAGACCGCCGCGCCCGGCAAGCCCAGCAGCACGAACCAGAACAGCGGCGCGACCAGCGAATCGTTGAGGTTCTCGGCCAGCGACTCGATGGCGCTTTCGCGCACTTCGCTTTCACTGAGCATGGAGACGTCCCGGCTCACCAACCGGGCGAGCTGCGCACGGCCGGTCTCCAGCGACACCGCGAGCGCCGCCTCCACGGCAAGCACTTCATTGCGCAGCATGCGCCATGCGAAGAGCGGCTTCAATGCAAGTGCAAGCACTACGGCGGTCGCCCAGCCGGGCAGCCATAGCAGTGCGGTCGCCTGCACCGTCAGAGCCACGGCGCCAACCACCATTGCACCAACGCACCAGGCCAGCGCGCCCTTAAGGAACAGCGGCAGATCGCGCGGCCTCGCATCGGCCGCGAGCGGCGCGATTGGCGCGAGGCGGGAACCGATCCAGCCAAGGTAGTGCCCCATCCACACCACAGGATGCCGGCGCGCCGGCGGCTCGCCCAACCATCGGTCGATGGCCAGCGCCAGCCACAAAGCGGCTGCGGCAGCCAATGGCTCAATCCTCGATGCCGCGCTGCGCGGGAATCCCGGCCTTGAAGGCGTGCTTGACCATGGTCATGTCGGTCACGGTGTCGGCCAGCTCGACGATCTCGGGCGGGCACCGGCGGCCGGTGAGCACCACGTGCACATGCTTCGGCCGCTCGCGCAGCGTTTCGAGCACGCCGTCGAGCGGCAGCCAGCCGTAGATCAGCGGATAGGTGATCTCGTCGAGCACCACCAGAAAGAACTCGCCCGAAAGAATGGCCGCCCTGGCCTTTTCCCAGCCGTCGCGCGCCAGCTGGCCCGAACGTTCTAGGTCCTGGCTCTTCCAGCTGAAACCGTCTCCCAGGCCTTCGATGGGGATGCCGATCTGCTCGAACATGCGGTGCTCGCCGAAACGTGCCGAGGGCACTTTCATGAACTGGTAGATCTTCACGGCCTTGCCGCGCCCGTGGGCTCGCAGCGCCAGGCCGAAGGCAGCCGTGCTCTTGCCCTTGCCGTCACCGGTGTTGACGATGACGATGCCGCGGCGCTCGCCCTCGGGTTTGTCGTAGGGCTTGTCGCTGGGGGGAGTTTCGATCTGCATGGTGTGGTGTTCTGAAGTCGTTCAAATCGGCAATGCAATCCACTGGTCCGCCACGCGATGCACACGAATGCGATGGTCGAACACCTGCTCGAGCGCCGCATGGGTGGCAGGGTCGCTGCTGCTGCCTTGGTGCACCACGCGGCCATGATTCATCACGACCAACTCGTCGGCCGCAAGTGCCATCGGCAGTTCGTGCAGCACGCTGACCACGGTGCGGCCCTCGGCCACCAATGCACGCGCGGTCTGCATCCAGTCGGCCTGGTGCGGCGGGTCGAGATTGGCGAGCGGCTCGTCCATGAGCAGCAGCTCGGCTTCGACCGCGAGCGCGCGCGCCATCAGCACGCGCTGCCGTTCGCCGCCGGAGAGCTGGCCCAGCGGCCGTTCGCGCCACTCCCAGGCCTGCGTGCTGCGCAACGCTCTTTCCACGGCTTCGCGGTCTTCCGCGCTCGGTGCTGCAAGCCAGCGCTGGTGCGGCAAGCGGCCGAGCATCGCAATGTCGTAGACCATCAGGTCGTCGGCGCTGCCCTCGCCCGCCGCGCCGCTCTGGCCCAGCCACGAAAGGCGCTGTGCGCGAATACGGCCCGGCACCTTGGCCGCGGGCTCGCCGAAAAGGAAAACCTCGCCGCGGTGCGGAAGCAAGCCCGCAAGCGCCTTGAGCAAGGTCGACTTGCCCGCGCCGTTCGGCCCGACGATGCTGGTCCATCGCGCGGCGCCCAGCTGAAGATCGATGCCGTGCAGCACCTCGGTGCTGCCGAGCGTTGCGCTCAAGCCGCGTGCCTCGATCGCGGAAATGCGGCCGCTCATGCCACGCCTCCCCGCGCGCTGCGCCTGTGCATCAGCCACAGCAGATAGCTGCCGCCGAGCACGGCGGTGAGCACGCCCACCGGCAGTTCCTGCGGGGCAATGAGCCAGCGCGCAGCAAGGTCGGCGGACATCAGCAGCAGTCCGCCCATGGCCGTGGACAGCACGATCAACCCGGCATGCGTGGTCTTGACGACGGAGCGCACCAGGTGCGGCGAGGCCAGGCCCACGAAAGCGATCAGGCCGGTTTGCGCCACGGCCGCGCCGGTGGCCAGCGCGAGCACCACCACCAGCGCGGCGCGCATGGCGCCCAGCGGCAAGCCAAGGCTCCTTGCGGTCGCCTCTCCCAGCGAAAGGCTGTCGAGCACCGGCGCAAGCGCCCAGCCCAGCAGCAGGCACACCACGCCGGCAGCCGCCATCACGGCGCATGCGCTCCAGCCGACCAGGCCCGTGCTGCCGAGAATGAAGCCCTGGATGGCCTGCAGGACATCGGCCGAAGCAATGGTGATCAGGTCTTTGGCGGCGCCGAGCACCACGCCGACGATCACGCCCGCCAGCAGCAGCCGAAGCGTCTGCTGCACGCCGCGCGCGAGCAGCAGCGTGAGCATCACCGCGAGCACCGCCCCCACGAAGGCCGCGCCGGTAAGGCCAAGGCGCAGTGCCCATTGCATGTTTGCGACCGAGCCGCCGAACAGCATGAGCGCCACTGCCACGCCGAGCGAAGCGCCCGATGCACTGCCGAGCAGATAGGGATCGGCCAGCGGATTGCGAAACAGCCCCTGCGCCACCGCGCCGGCGAGACCGAGCAGCGCGCCCGCGAGCCAGGCGCCCAGCGTGCGCGGCAGCCGGATGTCCCACACGATCTGCAGTGCCACCGGATCGCGCCATGCCGCCAGCACGCTTTCGAAGCCGGTGCTGCCGATGCCCAGCCCGATCAGCGCGAATGCAATGCCCAGGCCGAGCAAGGCAATGCCGAAGAACCAGACCCTGCGCTGATGGTGCGTGTGCATGAAGAATTCTTGCGGCTTTTTTAACCGGCCTTTTCCGCCAGGCAGCGTGCCATCAACCGCGCAGCCTCGTCCATACGCGGGCCGGGGCGCACGAGCACGTCGGACTCGTCGGCGCTGAAGCGGCAGATGCGGCCTTCGCGCACCGCACGGATGCCGCCCCAGCCCGGGCGCTGTTCCAGCCCTTGCGCGCTGCGCACGCTGACCATGATGAGATCGGGATTGGCGCGCACCACGTATTCGGGGTTGAGCTTGGGAAACGGCCCGAGCGCCGCCGGCACGATGTTCTTCGCACCCAGCCGCGTGAGCGTTTCGCCGATGAACGACGACTCGCCGGCCGCGAACGGTGCGCTGTTGACCTCGAAGTAAACGCGCAGGCCCTTCGCGCGGTCTGGCAGCGATTGCGCCGCAGCCGACACGCTGGCGTCGATCACGCGCCACACGTTCGGCGCCTCGCGGCTGCCAAGCACCTGGTCGAGCTTGCCGAGCACGCGCCGCACGTCGGCATGGCTCTTGGGTTCGAGCACCACCACCTTGAGGCCGAGCGCTTCGAGCCGCTGCGTCACGCGGGACGACTTGGCAAGCAGCACCGCGTCGGGCCGCAGCGCCACGATGGCCTCGACATTGGGGTCGAGCCCCCCGCCCAGCTGCGGCAACGCGCGCACCGCACTCGGCGAATTGGAATAGTTGTCGACACCCACCAGCCGCGAGCAGGCACCGAGCGCGCAGACCCCTTCGGTCAACGACGGCAGCAGCGTGACGATGCGCTGCGGCGGCTGCGGCAGCGTCACGGTAACGCCGCGCTCGTCCGTTACTTCCAGGGCGTGCGCGGCCAGCGAAAGAACACCAAGGCCGAGTACGGCCGAAAAAAATCGAATCCAGTGCTTCATCTTCATGCGGCAGGCGCCTTCAAGGTCAACGGCAGCCCGGCCGCCATCAGCGTGACGCGATGGCATGCGGCCGCCACTTCCTGGTTCATGCGGCCCAGCGTATCGACGAAGGCACGCGTTTCCCGGCCGAGCGGAATCACGCCCAGCCCGATTTCGTTGCCAACCAGCACCACCGGCCCGCGCGCCTCTCGCAGGGCGATGAGCAGCATGGCGACGTGCGCCGCGGGCGTGCGCGTGGCCGGCTTGGCGCCCTCGGAGCGCAGCGGCATCAGCAAATTGGTAAGCCACAACGTAAGGCAGTCGACCACCACCAGCGTTTCGGGCGCACTCTCGGAGACGATGGCGCGCGCCAGCTCCACCGGCTCTTCCACGGTGCGCATGGCTGGCACGCGCCGGGCGCGGTCGGCCTGGTGGCGCGCGATGCGCTCGCGCATCTCGTCGTCGAAGGCTTGGGCGGTGGCTATGAGCACGGCGCGCCGCGCAGCCGGCGCCTCGGCCATCCAGTCGATGGCGCGCTGCTCGGCGCGGCGCGACTTGCCGCTCTTCTGGCCCCCGAGGATGAATTCATGCGCAATGGTCATGGGCATCTTTCTTCCTTTCGGGTTGCCGGCGGCAAAGCGTGCTTAGTGCGGCGTCCACTTCAGGCCGATGTAGGCATTGCGGCCGCCGGTGGCGTAGCCGCGTGCCAGCGTGTAGTCCTTGTCGCCCACATTGTCGACGCGCGCCACCAGGCCGATGTCGCGCGTGATCTGCGTGCTGGCCACGAGGTTCAGCACGGTGTAGCCGCTCAGCGTGCGGGTGTTGGCGGCATCGTCGAAGCGCTTGCTCGACGACTGCACCTCGGCGCCCAGCGTCCAGCCGGCAACGCGCCAGTCGGCACCCAGCGTGCCGTGGCGGCGCGCGCGGCGTGCGAGCAGGTTGTCGGTTTCCAGGTCGCGCGGATCCTGGAAGTCCACTGATGCGCGCAGCGTCACATCGCCGATGCGGTGGCCGCCCGAAAGTGTGATGCCCCGGTAGCGCGCACGCGCCGTGCTGGCGTAGCAGCCAAATCCGGAATCGCAATTCGTGGCTCCGCCGTCGAACACGATCAGATCGTTGACTCGGTTCTGGTACACGACGATGCCCGCATGCGTGCCGCCGTCGGCGTATTGCAAGCCAAGCTCGACGTTGCGGCTCGACTCCGGCTTGAGGGCCGGCGTGCCGTATTCGCTGAAGCGCTGGTACAGCGTGGGTGCGCGGAATGCGGTTCCGGCCGACACGGTGGCGCGCAGCTTCGGCGTGATGGCGTAGCCGTACGCGGCGCTGCCGGTGGTCTTGCCGCCGAATTCGCTGTCGTCGTCATGCCGCACATGCAACTGGAGCGAATGCGCGCCCTGCACGAAACCGTAGCCCAGCGAAACCGCGTCCTGCGAGCGCTTGCGCGAAAGCAGGCCGGTGAAGGTGGTGGGTGCATTCTCGAGCGCGTCTTCACGGCGTTCAATGGTGCCCGTCACCAGATGCGGGCCAAAGCGCAATTCGTTCTGGAACAGGTAGCCGCGAAGGTTGGTCTCGGTGCGGTAGAACGAAGGCTGCGTCTTGTAGACCGATTGCGAATCGGTCACCTGCACGCGCGTGCTGTAGATGTCGTTCCACTTGGCGGACCATGAAAGCCCCGCCGTGCGCAGCGTGTTCTGCGAAACGTCGTTGGTAAACCGGATCGGCGGCCGCGTCCTGGCGCTCACCGGCGAGTCGTAGCCCGCTTCGGTGTCGCTGTAGAGCAGCGTGGCCTCGAGCCGCTGGGCCGGGTTGATCTGGTAGCCCAGCCGCAGGTTGCCCGAGTCGTTGCGGTATGCGTCGCGGTCAGGGTCGGTCAGGCCGTCCCTGGAGGGTGTGCGCTTTTCAATCGGCAGCGCGTTGAAGCCTTTGCTCTCTTCATGCGCAACACCCAGCGAATAGTCGAACGCGCCCGACTTCCCGCTCACGCCCGCTTCCGCCTTGCGAAGGCCATGGCTGCCGAAGCCCACGCCCGCATAGGGCGCCACGCCCTCTTCGCCGCGCCGGGTAAAGAGCTGGACCACGCCGCCCACGGCGTCGGAGCCGTACACCGCCGCAGCAGGGCCGCGCAGCACTTCGATGCGGTCGATCTGCGCAAGCGGAATGCCCTCCCAGCCGGCACCGCCGGTCGATTGCGAATCGATGCGCACGCCGTCGATGTACACGGCGGTGAAGCGCGTGTCTGCGCCGCGGATGAACAGGCTGGTGGTACTGCCCGGGCCGCCGTTGCGCGTCATCTCGATGCCGGGCAGGCGCGCCAGCACGTCGGCCACGCCGACGGCGCCGCTGCGCTCGATGGTCTGGCGGTCGATGATGGACACGTCGCCCACCAGGTCCGACAGGGCTTGCGGCGTGCGGTTGGCCGTGACCACGGTTTCGCCCAGCGCGGGCGCTTCTTGCTGGGCATGCGCTGCCGAGGGCAGCTGGATCAGCGCCAGGCCGCCGAAAGCGGAAGCCAGCGCGAGCGGCAGGCAGGCAAGGCGGCGACGGCGCGCGGGAGCACGGCCGAGGGAAAGGGAAACGCAGGAAATCATGAATGGACCGAACGAACGTCTATGCCCGTCGCCGGCCTCCCCGCCAGCGTTTGGGCGCAATGGCTGCTTCATGCGCGCGAATCGATCGCGCATGCGGCAGCCGCCTCGTTGGCCGGTATCCGGGCTGGCAGTGCGACCTCACCGCCTTCCCAGGCGCCTGTTTCAGGGCGCCCAGTGGCTTGATGGATGAGGTTGACGCGCGGAGGCGTCGACTGCTTGACCGTTGCGGGGGCAGCGCAGGCGGCTTCGGCCTTGTCCCGCTTCCGGGGGGCGTTCACTCCTGCTTCCCGTTGAACCGCGGCGTGTGAACCACGACGCAGGCACCAACGGGCGGAATTCTAGGGCTTCTCCCAGTTGCCGCAGGCGCAGTAAGCCAAAAGTTGCGCAGACTGTGGTCCACATCGCATCGGAAAGTTTGGAAAGAGCAAGGTGCAGGCCGCAGAATCCGTCCCGGTCCTACGCGGCGTTCGGCGCCACGGGGGACCGCCCCCTGGGAAACTACAATCGCCAACCATGCCCGCCTCCAGCCCCATCGACCAGATCGCCGAGCGTGTGGAACGCCTGCTCGTGCGTCATGAAGAGGTGCAGCGCACCAATGCGCTGCTGCAGGAGCAGGTCGAAGCGCTCACGCGCGAGCGCGATGCGCTGAAGTCGCGGCTCGCCGCGGCCCGCACGCGCCTCGACGCCCTGCTCGAGCGGCTGCCGGCCGAACCACCTTCCGAAGATTCCCCCGCATGAAGCAGATCGAAGTTCAGATCATGGGCCAGAGCTATCTGCTCGGTTGTCCCGAGGGCGGCGAGGCGCAGTTGCGCGAAGCCGTCGACCGTGTGGACGCGGCCATGTGCAAGATCCGCGATGCGGGCAAGGTGAAGGCACGCGACCGTATTGCCGTGCTTGCCTCCCTGAACCTGGCCTTCGACCTGGCCGCGCAGCAGGCCGCCGCTGCGGCCGCGCCGGTTCCGATGGCTGCCACTGCGGCATCTCCCGCGGGAGATGCCGGCGAGGACGATGCCAAGGCCGCCCAGCTCATTCAGAAACTCGATCAAGCCCTTGCGGGCGATGACCATTTACTCTGAACAGAGAGGCGCACGGCCCGTCGAAGGCGTAAAATCCGAACTGTCTGCGGTGCGCGTCGGGCTTAATATTTCCTTGTTCCAATGCTCTCCGGAGCCGGGCTTGGTACATCGCTTGACGGGCGTGATCATCTCGCGTTAGATGAACCCGAAGTCTTGCTGCCCTCGCCCACCTGAACCCTGGTTCAGGATGCGGGTTCGGCGCCCACTTGCAGACACCTTTTTTCGTTCATACGGCCCCGGCACGCGCTGCACGGGGCCGTTGCTTTTTTTCAAGGCCCCGCTGCGTGAACTCCCTGCTCGACCCCATCCTGATCGCCGAATTGGCCGCACTCGGCCTGGGCACCGGTTTTCTGGCGGGCTTGCTCGGCATCGGCGGCGGGATGCTCATGGTGCCGTTCATCACGATCATCATGGGGCACCGCGGGGTGGCTTCCGATCTTGCAGTGAAGATGGCCATTGCCACTTCGATGGCGACGATCATCTTCACCTCGGTGTCGAGCGTGCGTGCGCATCACAAGCGCGGCGCGGTGCGCTGGGACATCGTGCGGCGCCTGGCGCCCGGCATCGTCATCGGCAGCCTGCTGGGCAGCCTGGGCGTGTTCTCGCTGCTCAAGGGCACGGTGCTGGCGATCGTGTTCGCGTTGTTCGTGGGCTTCTCCGCAACGCAGATGTTTCTTGACCGCAAGCCCAAGCCCACGCGGCAGATGCCGGGCACGGTGGGCCAGTTGTCGGCGGGCGGCGCCATCGGCTTCATCTCGGGGTTGGTGGGCGCGGGCGGCGGCTTCGTCAGCGTGCCGTTCATGACGTGGTGCAACATCTCCATTCACAACGCCGTGGCCACCAGCGCCGCGCTCGGCTTTCCGATTGCGGTGGCCAACGTGCTGGGCTATGTGGTGAGCGGACAATCGGTGCAGGGCCTGCCCGATGGTGCCTTCGGCTACATCTGGCTGCCTGCGCTCGCGGTCATTGCGGTGTGCAGCGTGCTCACCGCTCCGCTCGGCGCCAAGGCGGCCCACAACCTGCCTGTGAAAAAGCTCAAGCGCGTGTTCGCGAGCATCCTGTACCTGCTGGCCGCCTACATGCTCTGGAAGGGCCTGCAGGGCTGAGCAAGCCATCGCGCAGCTTCGCACACTGCGCGGCTCTTCGAGCGAAAGCCCCTTGGGTCTTGGGTGAGACCCGTTGCGGCAGGCAAGCGTGGGCCGTATAACCGGCCTCATGAAAATCCTCATCGCAGTCGACGGCAGCGCCTATACGCAAAAGGCGCTCAACTACCTGCTCGCCAACCGCGCCATGTTCGTGGACGGGCATGAGCTGGTCATCGTGCATGTGTGCACCGGCGTCCACGGCCATGTGGCGCGCCACCTGAGCAAACAGGTGGTCGACGACTACTACGCAGAGGAAAGCGCCAAGGTGCTCGACCCCGTGAAAGCATTGCTTGCGCAGAACAACGTGAGCAACTTCACCGTCGACCAGCGCCACGGCCATGCGGCCGAGGAAATCCTCAAGTCCGCCACTGCCGCGCATGCTCAGTTGATTGTGCTGGGCACCCACGGCCACGGCATTTTCGGCCGCGCGCTGATGGGCTCGGTGGCCACCAAGGTCATTTCGGAGACCGACACCTCAGTGCTGCTGGTGCAGTAATCCGGCGAAGGCCGCGCCTCTTTTTATTGTTATTGAACGCGCTGCTGCCGCCACTCGCGCGGCGAGCAGCCGAAGCGTTCGCGGAATGCGCGGCTGAAGTGCGCCGCGTCATTGAAGCCGCGGCCGTAGGCAATGTCGGCCACCGGCCGGCCGGCAAGCCGCGGCTCGAGCAGGTCGCGGCTGCAGGCTTCGAGCCGGCGCTCCCAGATGTACTGCGAAGGCGTGAGCGGCTCGCTCTTGAAGATGCGGTGAATGTGGCTCGCTGAAACGCCCAGCTCCGCCGCAAGGCTGCCCACCGACAGCGACGGGTCCGCCAACTGCTCGTCGATGCGCCGCTTCACGCGGGCCAGGTGGTAGGCCGTCAGATTGCTGAGACCCGGCGCGCGTGCCGCGGGCAGCGTTTGCAGCCCTGCCACCAGGATGCTCTGCACCCCGTTGGCCACCGCGAGTGCCGACGCAGGCTGCAAGGTGTCGATGTCTTCGCGCAGCGTGCGGATCATGCCGAGCAACAGGTGCCCCGCGCCCTCGCGTCCCGATACGGTGGTAGCCGTCAATGCTTCGGTGTCGTGCAGTTCGCCGCGCAGGCGTTCGCCAGGCAGCTTGAGCACGATCTGCTCGAAGGCGTTGTCGAACAGCAGTTCGTAGGGCCGGGTGCTGTCGTACAGCGCAAAGTCGCCCGCCGCCAAGACCGCGTCGCGCCCGTCCTGCCGCACCACGCCCTGGCCGCGCGCCTGGATGCTGACCAGGAAGTAATCGTCGCCCGACCGCGAGATGTGCCCCGGCGTGCGCATGACCTTCTGCGGGCCCGACTTGACCACCGACACATCGAGGCTCGGCAGCGTGTGCTGACGGATGCTGCCCTCGAAGTTGCCGGAATCGTCCTTGCGCACCGCATCGCACCCGAGCTGCACGTACACATTGCAGATCATGTCGGTCCAGTAGGCGAGCCGCTGGTCGCGCGCCACGGCGTCGGTGCTGAACAACTGGTTCATCGGGGTTCCTCGGGTTTCTTGAAAGGCCGGCATGCAACGCTGGAACAAGAACGCCGCAAGTTCGGGTCAAGGGGTTTCGCGGCGGCGAATCTACGCTTGAAGCAACCCGCATGCCACCGCGCAAACCCGGTGCGAGGTGTGCGAAGTTGTTTCTTTCACACCCCGCTCCTGGAGACCCGCCATGCCCGCCACCGTTCACCCCAAGCTTCGCGTTGCCGCCGTACAGGCCGCGCCGGTGTTCCTCGATCTCGACGGCACCATCGACAAGACCATCGACCTCATGGCCCAGGCGGCCGGCCAGGGCGTGAAGCTCATCGCCTTTCCGGAAACCTGGGTGCCGGGGTACCCCTGGTGGATCTGGCTCGATTCGCCGGCCTGGGGCATGCAGTTCGTGCAGCGCTATCACGACAACGCGCTGGTCGTCGGCTCGGGCGAGTTCGACCGCATTCGCGATGCCGCGCGCAAGCACAGGATCTGGGTTTCCCTTGGCTACAGCGAAAAGGCCGCGGGCAGCCTCTACATTGCGCAGGCGCTGATCGACGACCAAGGCAACACGGTGCAGACGCGCCGCAAGCTCAAGCCCACGCACGTGGAGCGCACCGTGTTCGGCGAAGGCGACGGCTCCGACCTTGCGGTGGCCGAAACAGCCATCGGCAACATCGGGTCGCTCTCGTGCTGGGAGCACCTGCAGCCGCTCAGCAAATACGCGATGTATGCACAGAACGAGCAGATCCACTGCGGCGCCTGGCCCAGCTTTTCGCTCTACCGCGGTGCGGCTTTCGCCCTTGGCGCCGAGCTCAACAATGCGGCCAGCCAGGTTTACGCGGCGGAAGGCCAATGCTTCGTCATTGCGCCGTGCGCCACCGTTTCGCCGGCGATGAGCGAGCTGATGTGCACCGATGCAGGCAAGCAGCAGTTGCTGGGCGTGGGCGGCGGCTTTGCGCGTATCTACGCGCCCGACGGCTCCCCGCTCGGTACGCCCCTGGCCGAAGACCAGGAAGGGCTGGTGATTGCGGACATCGACCTCGGAATGATTGCGCTCGCCAAGGCAGCGGCCGACCCGAGCGGCCACTACTCGCGGCCCGACGTCACGCAGCTTCTGCTGAACAAGACAAAACGCGAACCGGTGGTGCTGCAGCGTACGCCCGAAGTCGAAGGCGGCGCCTTCGAAGCCATCGTCGCCACGCCCGAGCCGGGCGCCGCGGCGCGCCAGCAGTTGGCCGCCTGAACCAGCAGGAGCGACGCCATGGAATCAGCCATTGCAGAGCACCTGAAGTGCTCACGCACGCGCCACCGCCGCGTGGAAGACGACTACGCGCCGCCCTACCCCGTCTGGTCGGCACGCGCGCCGGCCGCGGTGAGGCAGGTGGTGATGGGCTACTTCGGCGTGCAATCGCGCGGCGCCGATATGCAAGGGCGAGCTTGCGCTGCGCTGATGAAGATCGCAGCCGGCTTCGCGCTCCCCGACGGCCCGGGCCACCACGACTTCGCACACCATGTCGATGCCGACGGCTACGACAACATGATCGCCATCGCGTACTGGGACGATCCTGCCACCCATGCGCGTTGGTGCGCGACGCCCGAGATCGATGCGTGGTGGCGCTCCGAAGAACGGTTGGCGGACGGCCTCGGCTACTTCCGCGAAGTGGTGTCACCGCGCGTCGAGCACTTCGAGACCATGTTCAACACGCCGGACCGCCTCGAAGGCGTGGGCGTGGTGATGGGCGGCGTGAGCGGCGAACTGCAGGAGCACGGCTATTGGGGTTCGATGCGCGACCGCATTCCGCTCTCGCAGACCGATGCCATGGCGCCCTCCGGCACACGCGCCGTGATTGCCGGCACACCGGCTCCCGGGCAGCGCGTGCGCGTCGCGGGCCACGAGAACATCGCGATGATCCGCTCGGGCCAGGAATGGGCCGATACCGCCGGCCAGGAACGCACGCTCTACCTGGAAGAGATGGAACCGGTGCTGCGCGAAGGCATGGAGTTCTTGCGCGACCAGGGGCTGGGTATCGGCTGCTACAGCAACCGCTACATGCGCCATCTCGGCGCCAAAGGCACGCCGCTCGAAAAGTCGTTCGGCCTGAGCTTCTGGCGATCGCTCGCCGACATGGAGCGCTGGGCCGAGTCGCACCCCACGCACGTCGCGATCTTCGGCAGCTTCATGCGCTACGTGCAGGCGTTGAACTTCGAGCTGCAGCTGCGCGTGTACCACGAGGTGTCGGTGCTCAGGGCCGACGAACAGAGCTACGAGTACATCAACTGCCACGCCCGCAGCGGGCTCATGAATGGGTTGGCCGCGGCATAGAAGACCGCACTTCGGGCATTTGCTTTAGGATGCGCGGCCCAATTCAAGCGCAAGCAAAGGCAAGGACCCGACCATGTGGAGCGAACTCGACAGCCTCGTCGAAGCCTCGATGCAGGAATGGAAAGTACCCGGGCTTGCCCTGGCCGTCATCCAGGACGGCGAGATCGCCGTACTCAAGGGCTACGGCGTGCGCGACACCGACACGGGCCTGCCCGTAACGATAGACACGCAATTCCTGCTGTGCTCGATCACCAAGTCATTCACCGCGGCCGGCCTCGGCCTGCTGGTCGACGAGCGCAAGCTCGACTGGGCCCGGCCGGTGCGCGACGTGATCCCCGAATTTCGCCTGCACGACCCCGTGGCAACCGAACGGCTGACCGTGCGCGATCTGCTGTGCCACCACAGCGGGCTGCCGCGGCACGACTGGATCCACATGCCCGGCGACCTGAGCAACGCGCAGATGCTGGCTGCGCTCAGGCACCTTGCACCGAACAAGGACCTGCGCGACACCTTCCAGTATTCGAACCTCGGCTACCTCGTCGCCGGAATGATCACAGAGCGCATCAGCGGCCAGAGCTACCAGGACTTCACCACCGAGCGCTTGATGAAGCCCCTGGGCTTCAGGCACTTCGGCTTTTCCATCGAGGCGCTTGGCGCCGCCGAAGACGCCGCCCGCCCCCATGCAATGGATGGCGACGAGCGGTATCGCACGCCGCTCTCACCCATTCGCGCCACCCCCGCAGGTGGCATCAACGCCTCGGTGTCGGACCTGGCGAAATGGGCGCGCTTCCTGCTCGACGGCAAGGTGGATGGCCGCCAGCTGCTTTCGGCCCAGGCGCTGCGCGAAATGACCACGCCGCGCGTGCACATGGGCCGCTCCGAATTTCCCGAGATCGGCGATTCGCACTACGGCCTCGGCCTGTTCTGCGAGCAATACCGGGGCGAGCGCACCATCGCGCATTCGGGCTCGTGGGCCGGCTGGAGCACGCTCATGACCATGCAGCCACAGCGCCGCGCGGGCGTGGTGGTGCTGACCAACCGGGCACCGGGCGGCTTCACCGCCATCCTCACCTACGCAGTGCTTGACCGCATCTGCGGCCGCACGCCTATCGACTGGTTCGGCCGCCTGGCGGCGCGGCGCAAACAGGCAGTGGAACAGCTCGGCCTCGACAAGAACATCAAGGCGGAAGTCCGCCGAAGCGGCACTCGGCCGAGCCACGCGCTGGAAGACTATGTGGGCGGCTACGAGCATCCGGCGTACGGCCGAATCCACATCGAACAGGCTGCCGACGGGCTCGCCTGGCGCTGGCGCGGCTTCGAGGAGCCGCTCGAGCACCGCCATTACGACGTGTTCATCACACCCGACCGGCCGACCGTGATGCACCCCAGCAACCGGACGCTCACTTTTCGCTACGACCGGCAGGGGCGAATCGATCGCGTGGAGGTTCCTCTCGAGGAGATGGTGGACGACATCGTGTTTCGCCGCGTCGCGGCCGGGGACGCGCTGGACCCGGCGTTCCGCCGGCTGTGCGCCGGCGACTACCTGCACAGCGGCCGCGTCATCGAGATCAGGCTCGACGCCAAGGGCGAACTCAGCATGACCATCCCGGGCCAGCCGACCTACCGGCTGCTTCCGGCCGATGGGCGCAGCTTCAACGTCGACACGCTCGAAGGCTACGGCGTGGAGTTCCGCCGGCCTTCACCCGATGCGGTGGATGCGATGATCTTTCACGAACCGCGCACCACCGCCCTTGCACCGCGGGTGGCGAAGGCGGCGAAAACCTAGGCGAACAATCCCTTGTGCTGCTCGCGCAGCAGCGCCTTCTGCACCTTGCCCATCGTGTTGCGCGGCAGTTCGTTCACGACGAAGCAGCGCTTCGGTATCTTGAAGTTCGCGAGCTTCGACTTGAGGTCCGCCACGATGGCCTCGGCATCCAGCGCCCCGCCGGTCTTGGCAATGACGATGGCCACGCCCACCTCGCCGAAGTCGGGGTGCGGCACGCCGACCACCGCGCTCTCGGCCACGCCGGGCAGCTCGTTGATATAGCCCTCGATTTCGGCGGGATAGACGTTGTAGCCGCCGCTGATGATCAAGTCCTTGCTGCGCCCGACGATGGTGATGTAGCCACGCCCGTCGATCTTGCCGACGTCGCCGGTCTTGAAGAAACCGTCGGCGGTGAATTCTTCTTTCGTTTTCTCCGGCATGCGCCAGTAGCCCACGAACACATTCGGGCCGCTGACTTCGATGTTGCCGATCTCGTCGGTGGTGCAATCGCGGCCGCTGTCGTCGCGCACACGCAGTTGCACGCCCGGCAGCGCAAAGCCGACCGTACCGCCCCGGCGCTCGCCCTGGGCCGGGGTGTAGGGGTTGGAGGCGAGCATCACGGTCTCGCTCATGCCGTAGCGCTCGAGAATGGTGTGGCCCGTGCGCTCACGCCATTCGTCGAAGGTTTCGATGAGCAGCGGCGCGGAGCCCGCGACGAACAGCCGCATGTTGCGCACCGCTTCGCCCGTGAGCCCCGGCTCGGCCAGGAGCCGCACGTAGAGCGTGGGCACGCCCATGAACACGGTGGCCTCGGGCAGCTTCTCGACCACGCGCTTCGGGTCGAATTTCGAGAGCCAGATCATCTTGCTGCCGTTGAGCAGCGCGCCGTGCAGCGCCACGAAAAGGCCGTGCACGTGGAAGATGGGCAGCGCATGGATCAGCACGTCGCCCTTGGTCCAGCCCCAGTAGTCCTTGAGCACTTCGGCGTTCGACAGCAGGTTGCCATGCGTGAGCATGGCGCCCTTGCTGCGGCCGGTGGTGCCGCTGGTGTAGAGGATGGCCGCCAGGTCGTCCGCATTTTTGTGCGCCACCGCATGCCGGTCGCGGCACTGCGCGGCAACCTCCAGCAGCGTGCCGGTGCGGTCATCGTCCAGCGTGAACACGTGCCGGGTGCCGGCGGCATTGGCAATGGGGCCCACCCACGAGGCATTGCGGCTGGTGCACACCACCACGGCGGGCTCCGCATTGCCGATGAAGTATTCGATTTCCGCGCTTTGATAGGCGGTGTTGAGCGGCAGGAACACGTAGCCGGCACGCAGCGTGGCGAGATACAGCATCATCGCCTCGACCGACTTCTCGACCTGCACCGCGATGCGGGCGCCTTCCTCGAGGCCCAGCGCGTCCAGCAGGTTGGCAATCATCGCGCTCGCGCGGTCGAGGTCTCTCCACGAATAGAACAGGCCGTTGTCCGTTTCAACGGCAACGCCGTCCAGGTCGGCAGGAAACGCCGCGCGCAAGGCGGCAAACAGATTGGGGTTGGCTTTCGTCTTCATCGAGCAGGTACTTCAGAAATTCGGTTTGCGCTTGGCAAGAAAGGCGGCAATGCCTTCGCGGTGCTCGGCGGAGTCGGCATAGTCGTAGGCGGTTGCGAGCAGGGCCTCGGTCGTTTGCGCGCCGGCTTTCAGCATGGCGAAAGTGCGCTTGTGAAGCCGGGCGGCCTGCGGTGCCAGTGCGGCGATGCGTGCGGCGTGCGCTTGCACGGCGGCAGCCACTTCATCGTTGGGCAGCACTTGCAGCAAGAAGCCGGCATCGTACAGGCGCTGTGCGCCGTGCACCCCCGCGGCCAGCAGCATGTCGCGCGCGAGCACGTCGCCAATGGCGCCGTGAACCAGCGCGGCCTCTCGCGGCGCCATGGGAAAGCCCAGTTTGGCAATGGGAGCGCCGAACTTCGCCGACGCGCCCGCGAGCCGGATGTCGCAGCAACTCGCTATCTCGATGCCGGCGCCCATGCATGCGCCTTCGATCTGGGCGACCAGGGGCAACGGGCAATCGAGCATGGCCTGCAGCGCGGCCCATACTTCGTTCTCGTGGAATTCGCGCAAGCTGCATTCTTCGAAACGGAACGACGGGTATTCGGAAATGTCGCCGCCCGCGCAGAAGGCTCCGCCCTCGCCGCTGACGACCACGCACCGAAGCCCTGCCTCGTCCGCTTGCCCGATGCCCTCGAACACCGCACGCAGTTCGCGCCACATGGCGCGCGTCATCGCATTGAGGCGCCCCGCGTTCGACAAAGAGACGAACGCGACCGGGCCCTCGCGGTGCAATGAGACCGTGCTCTCGCCCATTACTCGAGCTTGGCGCCCGAGGCCTTCACCACCGACGCCCAGCGCTTGACCTCGGAATTGACGAAGCCGCCGTACGAGGCCATGGTGAGGCTCGGAATCTCCGAGCCGTTCTGGGCCCAGATGGCCTTGAGCTCATCGGTTGCCAGCGCCTTCTTCATCTCGTCGACGATGCGTGCCTGCATGTCGGCGGGCGTGCCCTTGGGGGCCCACAGGCCGTACCAGGTGGTGACGGTGTAGTCAGGCAGGCCGACCTCGGCGGCGCAGGGCACGTCCGGGAACGCGGGGTTGCGCTTGGCGCCGGCCACCATCAGCGCCTTGATGCGGCCGCCCTTGATGTGCTGGGCGGAAGAGCCGAGGCCGTCGAACATCAGGTCGACGTTGCCCGCAATCAGGTCGGACAGCGCCGGGCCCGCGCCGCGGTACGGAATGTGGGTGATGAACGTGCCGGTCTGCAGCTTGAACAGCTCGCCCGCCAGGTGGTGCGAGGTGCCCGAACCCGCCGAGCCGTAGTTGAGCTTGCCGGGGTTGCGCTTGGCGGCGGCAACGAACTCCTGCAGCGTGGTGGCGGTCACGCGCTTGGGGTTGACCACCACCACCTGCGGCACGTTGGCCAGCAGCATCAGGGGCACGAAGTCCTTCTCGATGTCGTAGTCGAGCTTGGGATAGATCGACGGTGCGATGGCATGGTGAACCGCGCCCATGAAGAGCGTGTAGCCGTCGGGCTGCGCCTTGGCCGCAATGCTCGCGCCCACGGTGCCGCCGGCGCCGCCGCGGTTGTCGATCACCAGCGTCTGCCCGGTCACCTTGGAGAACTGCGCCGAGAGCGGGCGCGCAAAGGCGTCGGTGCCGCCGCCGGCCGGGAACGGCACGATCATGTTGACCGGCCGCGTTGGCCAATTGCCTCCCTGCGCACGCGCACCGCCGCACAGAACGGCTGCACCGGCTGCGCCCAGGCGCAGCACGTCGCGTCGTTGAAAACCCTGAGTCATCTGTCATCTCCTGTCGTTGTGGAATGCCGCGGCATGCGGCCGCCGGCGCCTCGCGCGCCGGACTTTCTTTCAGAACTCTCAGCCTTTTTTGAAGAACAGGCCTTCGACATCTCCCGAAACCGCCACCTTGCCCTCGGCCAGCCATGCGCGATGCTTGTCGAGCCGCTTGAGATCGTAGAGGTAATTGACCATGAGGCCATACGATTGCCTTTGCCCCTTGGGCGACGGATCGCCGGCCCAGTTGAGGCGCTCGACACGGGCACCGTTGCCCAGGTGAAAGCGGGCCACCGGATCCGCCGGCGTGCCGTCGATCAGCGTGCGGCCCAGGTATTCGGCCGCGGCCTGCAGCAGCCATTGGCGCAGCGGCGACTTGGCGTCGAGCGCGGCTGCGCTGTCTACCGCCGCGAGCAGGCGCTCGGCGGTGGGCGGCAGCGAACCGACGAGGCGGCCGAGTTCGGCCTCGCGCTTTTCGTCCAGGCGCGGCAGCAGCTCCGCGGCGTTCTTGGCCAGCCAGGCGCGAAAGCCGGGAATCGGCGAGAGCGTGGCAAAGGTCTTCAGGCGCGGCAGCTCGTCCTGCAGCGTCTCGACCACCCGCTTGATGAGCGAATCGCCGAAGCTCACGCCGCGCAGGCCGTTCTGGGTGTTGCTGATCGAATAGAAGATTGCGGTGGTGGCCTTGGCCGGCTGGATGGGCATGGCGGTTTCGTCGAGCAGCGGCATGATGCCGTCGCTGATGCGGTCGACCAGCGCCACCTCGACGAAGATCAGCGGTTCGTTGGGCAGCCGTGGATGGAAGAAGCCGTAGCACCGGCGGTCGCTGTCGTCGAGCCGGTTCTTCACGTCGGTCCAGCTCTTGATGTCGTGAACGGCTTCGTAGCGGATCAGCTTCTCGATCAGCGAAGCCGGCGAATCCCAGTCGATGCGGCGCAGTTCGAGAAACGCGACGTCGAACCAGGTGGAGAACAGGTGCTCCAATTCGGCATCGAGCGCAATCAGCCGCTTGTCGGACTTGAGAAAAGGCAGCAGCTCGGCGCGCAGGTCGACCAGGAAGCGCATGCCCTCGGGCTCGACTGCAAAGCGCTGCAGCAAGCGCATGCGGGGGGACACCAGCGCCCGGCGCAGCTTCAATTCGGCCTGGCCTTCGTCGGGCGTTCCGACGGCAGCCTGGTGCTGGTCGCGCGCCGATTTGAGCTTTTGCGGATCGGCCGCGAAATGCTCGCTCATCAGCGCCCAGTAGTCGCGGCGCTCTTCCGGTGTGGCGGCCGCGTATTCGAGTGCAATGGCATGCGCCCTCCGGCCGCCCTCGACTTCGCTCACGCGTGGATCGATGACCGACTGCAAGGCCGTGAGCACGCGGCGCAACGCGCGCGGCGACAGCGCCTCGTCGGCCTTGCGCAAGGTGGCCTGCATGCGCTCGGCGGTCGAGCGCGCGCTGGGTTTTGCGGCAGCCTTGGGCGCGTTGCGGGGGGTGCCCTCGGGTGCCACAGGCACCTTGCTGCCGGTCTTGTCGCCAGAACGCAGCCGCGCCTGGAACCATTCGGTCGCACTCATCGACACACTCCAATTCTGTGGGACGGGGAGATGCCCTTCCTGGTGCAGGTCATGACATCACCCTTGATTTCTGCTGCCGCGCCACTTCGCGCAGCGCCTCGCGCTGGCGGGTCAGGTGCGTGCGCATGGCGGCGTCCGCGCCTTCGCTGTCGCGCGCCTTGAGGGCCGCGAAAACCGCGAGGTGCTCCGACAGGCTTTGCTCGAGACGGCCCGGTGCATGCAACTGCTGCAGCCGTGCGAGCTTCAGAATCTTGCGCAAGTCGCCGATCACCTGCGCGAGCCACCTGTTGTCGGCCAGCTGGATGATCGCCTCGTGAATGAGATGGTTCGTGGCGTAGTAGTCGTTGATGCGCTTGGCCTTGGCGTGGCGCACCAGCCGTTCATGCAAGCCATCGAGGTCATGCAGCTCGGAGTCGCTGGCATTGCGCGCCGCCTCGTAGGCGCAACGGCCTTCGAGCAGCGCAATGACCGGAAATATCTCGTCGAGATCGCGCTCCGTCACCTCGCGCACGAAGCAGCCGCGCCGCGGCTCATGCCGCAGCAGGCCTTCGGCCGTGAGCACCTTGAGCGCCTCGCGCAAGGGAGTGCGCGAAATCGACAGCCGTTCGCACAGTGCCGCTTCGTCCAGGAAACTGCCGGGCGCCAGCTCGCCCGCGAAGATCTGCTCGCGCAGCGTGGCGGCGACTTCGTCGTGCAGGGAATTGGGAACAAGGCGCATGGAAGGCGGACAGCTACAAGGCAGACTGAGAGCTTGAATCGTAATTTTCTGTAATTACGCAAAATTGTGGGCCCGCAATCCATGCAGCGCAAGGGCTGCGCACCCATTGCGCAGCCCGTGCTTACCCTGAGGGCCAGCCGCTCAGGCAGTGACAGGCCGGGGTCGCCTTGCGGCCCAGAGCCACAGGCCGATGCCGAAGAGCACCATCGGAACGCTGAGCCATTGCCCCTGGCTCAGGTTCAGTGCGCGCAAGCCCAGAAAGTCATCAGGCTCGCGGAAGTATTCGGCAATGAAGCGCAGCGCGCCGTAGCCGATGAGGAACACCGCGGCCACCTGCCCTTCCTTGCGTTCCTTGCGCGCGTAGAGCCACATGATGACGAACAGCAGAAGCCCCTCGAGCAGGAACTGGTACACCTGCGAAGGATGGCGCGGCAGCATCGAGCCGCTTTGCGGAAACACCATGCCCCAGGGCAGGTCGGGGCTGCTGAAGCGGCCCCAGAGTTCGCCGTTGATGAAGTTACCCACGCGGCCTGCCGCGAGGCCCGTCGGCACGCAGGGCGAAACGAAGTCCATCACCTGCCAGAACGGCCGGGCGCGCGAGCGTGCGAACCAGATCATTGCGCCGATCACGCCCAAGAGGCCGCCGTGAAAGCTCATGCCGCCCTGCCACACATAAAGAATTTCGAGCGGATGCGCGAGATAGAACTCGGGCTTGTAGAACAGGCAGTAGCCGAGCCGCCCGCCCACGATGACGCCCATTACGCCAAGAAAAAGAATGTCCTCGATGTCCTTGCGCTGCCAGGCGCCGGTGCCGACGAGCGAACGGTACGGTTCGTGCCGCAGGCGGCGCGTGCCAAGAAAGTAGAACAGCGCGAACGCGGCCAGGTAGGTCAGGCCATACCAGTGGATGGCGACGGGCCCGAGCTGCAGGGCGACGGGATTGATCTGCGGATACATGAGCATGGCGCAGATTGTGCCCCGGCCGTGTGGCATTCCTTGGCGGCGTGGTCAACCGCTGGCTAACCACGTTTGTGCGTCCGCTCGCGAACGAACTCCACGAACCGCGCCAGCGCCGGATGCACGGCGTGCGCCGGCCACACCAGGCTGGTTTCGCATGCGGGCAGCGTCACCCGCGCGCGGCCCGGCCCTTTGAACTCCTGGGCCTGGCGGTAGATCACGCCGGCGCGCCTGAACTGCATGACGCTCTGCGGCACCCAGGCCATGCCGATTCCGCCTGAAACCAGGTTGACGATGGTTTGCATCTGGATAGCCTCTTGCGTCACGGTCGGCGTGCGCCCGGCCGAGTGGTAAAGGCCATGGATCGCGTCGTGCAACGAAGGCACGATGCGGCGCGGGAAGATCACCAGCGGTTCCGCCAGCACCTGCGCCAGCGGCACGGGCGTTGCGCTCGCGAGCGCGTGCTGCGCCGGCATGGCCAGCACCAGCGGCTCCTGTTCCACGGGCAGCCGCGCGAGCCCCGGCGGGGCTGCACCGGGCGAATGGAGCATCAGGCCGGCGTCGATCTCGCCGCGCGCAAAGGCTTCGAGCTGTACGTCGCCCGTGGCCTCGACGAGCTCCAGCGCCACCTCCGGGCACAGCACGCGGAATTCGCGCACCCAGGCCGGCAGCTTCTCGAAGCCGATGGTCGAAACGAAGGCAATGCGTACCCGGCCCACCTGCCCCGCCGCTGCGGCGCGGGCCCTCTCCGGCAGGGCCTGCGCGCGGGCCAGCAGTTCGCGCACGTCAGGCAGCAAGGCTTCGCCGGCCGGCGTGAGCGCCACGCGCCGGCGCGTCCGGTCGAACAGCGCCACGCCCAATGTCTTTTCGAGCTGGGCAATGGCCTGCGTGACGGGCGGCTGGGTCATGTGCAGGCGCTCGGCGGCGCGGCCGAAATGCAGTTCTTCGGCCACGGCCACGAACTGGCGCCAGGCACGCAGGTCGATCAAGGCTTCCTTCATATGCCGAGCATATCAATCCGCATACAAAAAGGGATTGGAATGAATCAATGAGAAGTCCGATACTTGGGACTCCCCCGAGAATTTCCCCACGAGAAGAGACACCGACCATGGACACCAAGCCAATCCAGATCAACCGCCGCAGCGCCAACATCGTCGAAGGCAAGAGCCGCGCGCCCAACCGCTCGATGTTCTACGCCATGGGCTACGAAGAGAGCGACTTCAAGAAGCCGATGGTCGGCGTGGCCAACGGCCACAGCACCATCACCCCGTGCAACTCGGGCCTGCAGAAGCTGGCCGACGCGGCCATTGCCGGCATCGAGGAAGCGGGCGGCAACGCGCAGGTGTTCGGCACCCCCACCATCTCCGACGGCATGGCCATGGGCACCGAAGGCATGAAGTACTCGCTGGTGAGCCGCGAGGTCATCTCCGACTGCATCGAGACCTGCGTGGGCGGCCAGTGGATGGACGGCGTGCTGGTGGTCGGCGGCTGCGACAAGAACATGCCCGGCGGCCTCATGGGCATGCTGCGCGCCAACGTGCCGGCCATCTACGTGTACGGCGGCACCATCCTGCCGGGCAAGTACAAGGGGCAAGACCTCAACATCGTGAGCGTGTTCGAAGCCGTGGGCCAGAACGCCGCCGGCAACATGAGCGACGAAGACCTGCTGGAGATCGAGAAGCGCGCCATTCCGGGCACCGGCTCGTGCGGCGGCATGTACACGGCCAACACCATGTCCAGCGCATTCGAGGCGCTCGGCATTTCGCTGCCCTACTCGTCGACCATGGCCAACCCGCACGACGAAAAGGCCAACTCGGCCAAGGAATCGGCCAAGGTGCTGATCGAGGCGATCAAGAAAGACCTGAAACCGCGCGACATCGTGACCAAGAAGGCCATCGAGAACGCGGTGGCCGTCATCATGGCCACGGGCGGCTCGACCAACGCGGTGCTGCACTTCCTGGCCATTGCGCACGCGGCTGAAGTCGAATGGACCATCGACGACTTCGAGCGCATGCGCAAGAAGGTTCCGGTGATCTGCGACCTGAAGCCGAGCGGCAAGTACCTGGCGGTCGACCTGCATCAGGCCGGCGGCATTCCGCAGGTGATGAAGGTGCTGCTGAACGCGGGCCTGCTGCACGGCGACTGCATCACCATCACCGGCCAGACGATTGCCGAGGTGCTGAAGGACGTGCCCGAGGTGCCGCGCGCCGACCAGGACGTGATCCGCCCGATCGACAACCCGATGTACGACGAAGGCCACCTGGCCATCCTGAAGGGCAACCTCTCGCCCGAAGGCGCGGTCGCCAAGATCACCGGCCTGAAGAACCCCGTGATCACCGGCCCTGCGCGCGTGTTCGACGACGAGCAATCGGCGCTCAAGGCCATTCTGGACGGCAAGATCAAGGCGGGCGACGTGATGGTGCTGCGCTACCTGGGCCCCAAGGGCGGCCCGGGCATGCCCGAAATGCTGGCGCCGACCGGCGCGCTCATCGGCGCGGGCCTGGGCGAAAGCGTGGGCCTGATCACCGACGGCCGCTTCTCGGGCGGCACCTGGGGCATGGTGGTCGGCCACGTGGCACCCGAAGCGGCGGCGGGCGGCACCATTGCATTCGTGAACGAAGGCGACTCGATCACCATCGATGCGCACAAGCTGGTGCTCGAACTCAACGTGCCCGAAGCCGAGCTTGCCAAGCGCCGCGAAGGCTGGAAGCCGCCGGCTCCGCGCTACACGCGCGGCGTGCAGGCCAAGTTCGCGTTCAATGCCTCGAGCGCCAGCTCGGGCGCGGTGCTCGACAAGTTCTGAAGAAGCGGACGAACATGATCGGTCGGCCCGCCCGCAGCGCGGGCCGCAATTCATGCGGTTGCGATGCCGCGCGCTGGCGTATCAGCGCTTCGGGCGGTTGTTGGGCGGCAGGCCCATGTTGCTGCGCTGGCGGTCGATGCGCGCCTGCTTGCGGCGCTCTTCGCGCTCGATGACCTTGCGCTTGGTATAGCCCGACGAATCGGCCCAGGCCCACCACGCCACGGCCAGCGCAAAAGGCGACAGCACGATCCACCAGCTCCAGCCGGCGACCATGCCCACTTCGAAGTACTTCAGGCCAATGCCCAGCAGGCCCAACAACAGAAAAAGCATCGCGAATCCCTCGGGTTTTGTTGGAAACGCTTCCGGGCGCCGGTACACGGCGCTACCTACAATCGCGTTAGATCGAATGTAACCCAGCCATTACGAAATAAGCCCCATGAAAAGACTCCTGTCGTTCGCTGTCCTGGGCCTTGGCCTGGCCGCCCCTGCCTTCGCCGACCTGGCGCTGGCCACCTCGAAAAACTGCATGAGCTGCCATGCGGTGGAGCGCAAGGTGCTCGGCCCTTCGTTCAAAGACGTGGCCGCCAAGTACAAGGGCAATGCCGGCGCCGCCGACATGCTCGCAACCAAGATCATCAAGGGTGGTTCGGGCGTGTGGGGTCCGGTGCCGATGCCGACCAACAACCAGGTCAGCGAAGCCGACGCGAAGAAGCTCGCTGCCTGGGTGCTGTCGACGCGCTGATCAAACCCGCGGATCGATGTCCGTGGGCAGCGGCCGGCGCTCGATGCGGTCTTCGAGCTGGCCGATGTGCGCAGCCACGGTGTTGTCCGACTGCTCCGAGCGCTGACGGATCACGCTCTCGACCTGCCCCAGCCTCGCAATCAATGCGGCATGGCGCTCGGCGTTCTCCGCCATGTGCTTGTTCTCCTGTGCTTCCAGGAAGTTGCGCAGCTCCGTAAAGCGCGAAGCCTCGGCCTTGTCGGCAAGGTCGCGCTGCACCTGCATTTCCTTGTTGTGGCGCTTCGCGTCCAGCAGCACCGAACTGTGCAGGTACAGCACGTAGACCAGGAAGAACACGCCCAGGGCCACCGTGAGCCCCAGCATCATCAAGCCCAGCGGCGCGGAAACGGTCATGAACCCCAGCGAAACCGGCACGGGCGAAGACAGCGTGCCCCAGTTGAGCGCGGCAAGGGCCGCGATCAGCAGCAGAATGGCAAACAGGAAAGCAGATCTCACACCCATGGGGGCCTCCTTCGAACAGGTCTAACACAACGGAACCGGCCATGCACGCCCCGGCGCACGGCAACTCCGCTGGTTGTACCTCAGGCCGCGGGCCGCAACGAGCCCAGCTTCTCACTAACGGCCATGTCCTACAGATCGAATCAATTGGTCTGTGACAACTGTTCCAGAATTGCAGGATTTTCGAGCGTGGACGTGTCCTGCGTGATGGCCTCGCCCTTGGCGATGCTGCGCAGCAGGCGCCGCATGATCTTGCCGCTGCGTGTCTTGGGCAGGTTGTCGCCAAAGCGGATGTCCTTCGGCTTGGCAATGGGCCCAATTTCCTTCGCGACCCAGGCGCGCAGCTCGTTGGCGATCTGCTTGGCCTCTTCACCGGTCGGGCGGCTGCGCTTGAGCACGACGAAGGCGCACACGGCCTCGCCAGTCACGTCGTCGGGCCGGCCGACCACGGCGGCTTCGGCCACGAGGTCGGTCTTGGAGACGAGCGCCGATTCGATTTCCATCGTGCCGAGCCGGTGGCCCGACACGTTGAGCACGTCGTCGATGCGGCCGGTGATGCGGAAGTAGCCGCGGTCCGCGCTGCGCACCGCACCGTCACCCGCCAGGTAGATGGTGCCGCCCATCTCTTCGGGGAAGTAGCTCTTCTTGAAGCGCTCGGGGTCATTCCAGATGGTGCGGATCATCGAGGGCCAGGGCCGCTTGATGACCAGCATGCCGCCCGCGCCGTTGGGCAGGTCCTTGCCGGTTTCGTCGACGATGGCAGCCATGATGCCCGGCAGCGGCAAGGTGCACGAGCCCGGCACCAGCGGCGTGGCGCCCGGCAGCGGCGTGATCACGTGGCCGCCGGTTTCGGTTTGCCAGAAGGTATCGACGATGGGGCAACGCTCGCCGCCGATATTGCGGTGGTACCACATCCATGCCTCGGGGTTGATGGGCTCGCCCACCGAACCGAGGATGCGCAGGCTCGACAGGTCCCAGTTCTTGGGGTGCACCTTCTCGTCTCCTTCCGCCGCCTTGATGAGCGAGCGGATGGCCGTGGGCGCCGTGTAGAAGACCGACACCTTGTGCTTCTCGATCATCTGCCAGAAGCGGCCCGCGTGCGGGAACGTGGGAATGCCCTCGAACACCACCTGCGTGGCGCCGGCCGCGAGAGGACCATAGGCCACATAGGTGTGGCCGGTGATCCAGCCGATGTCGGCGGTGCACCAGAACACGTCTTCGGGCTTGATGTCGAAGGTCCAGTCCATCGTGAGCTTGGCCCACAGCAGGTAGCCGCCGGTGGCGTGCTGCACGCCCTTGGGCTTGCCGGTGGAGCCCGAGGTGTAGAGGATGAAGAGCGGATGCTCGGCGTTCACTGGCACTGGCGGGCAGTCGGTGCTCTGGCCCTTCAGCGCCTCGTCGAATGTCTTGTCGCGGCCTTCGACGCGGTTCCACGCGGAGGGCGTGCGCTCGTAGACGAACACGGTCTTGATCGACTCGCAGCCGCCCATCGCAATGCCGTCGTCGACGATGGCCTTGAGCGGCAGTTCCTTGCCGCCGCGCAGCTGGTAGTTGGCGGTAATGACGGCCACGGCGCCGGCGTCGATGATTCGCTCCTGTAGCGCCTTGGCCGAGAAGCCGCCGAACACCACGCTGTGCGTGGCGCCAATGCGCGCGCAAGCCTGCATGGCAATCACGCCTTCGACCGTCATCGGCATGTAGATGATGACGCGGTCGCCCTTCTGGATGCCGGCGGCCTTGAGCGCATTGGCAAACTGGCTCACGCGGCCGAGCAGTTCCTTGTAGGTGACGTTGGTGACGGTGCCGTCGTCGGCCTCGAAGACGATGGCGGTCTTGTTCTCGACCGGCGTGCCCATGTGCTTGTCCAGGCAATTGGCGCTGGCGTTGAGCTCGCCGTCGCCGAACCATTCGTAGAACGGCGCCTTCGACTCATCGAGCGTGCGGGTGAACGGCTTGGTCCAGTTGAGGTTGGCCTGGGCCTGGCGGGTCCAGAAGCCTTCGAAGTCCTGCTCGGCTTCCTTGCACAGCGCCTCGTAGGCGGCCATGCCGGCAATGCGGGCACCTTGGGTGGCACGGGTGTCGGGCGGGAACACGCGGTTCTCGACCAGAACGGATTCGATGTTCTTCGATGCGCTGCTGCTCATTCTCTTGTCTCCTGGGTAGGTGCGGCCGTAATGTCGGCGGACCCACTTACGGGTCACTGACGGTCCGATATTAGTTCGCAGGGTTATCACGGGCCCGACACGAGGGCACCCCTAGAATCGCCAGTCGTTCCCAACCTTCCTCCCGATGTCCGCTCCCGACCCTTTCGATACCCGGAACCCGCCCGTACCAGCGCGCGGCTCGCCGCTTCGGCCGCTGCCCAAGCTGATTTTTGCCAGCCGCTGGCTCCAGCTGCCGCTGTACCTGGGCCTGATCGTGGCGCAGGCGGTGTACGTGGTGCACTTCCTCGTCGAACTGCTGCATCTTGTCGAAGCCGCCTTCGGCAACAAGGACGCGCTGCAGGCGCTGATCACCAGCATCGGCTACAAGACCACCGCGCCGGTGGGCACGCTCAACGAAACGGTGATCATGCTGGTGGTGCTGGCGCTGATCGACGTGGTGATGATCTCCAACCTGCTCATCATGGTGATCGTCGGCGGCTACGAAACCTTCGTGAGCCGCATGGACCTGGAAGGCCACCGCGACCAGCCCGAGTGGCTGAGCCACGTGAACGCCTCGGTGCTCAAGGTCAAGCTGGCCACGGCCATCATCGGCATCAGCTCGATCCACCTGCTGAAGACCTTCATCAACGCCGACAACTACACCGATCGCGTGTTGATTGCGCAGACGGTGATTCACATCGCGTTCCTGTTCTCGGCCATGGCCATTGCCTACACCGACAAGCTCATGGCGTCGAACGCGCCGCGCGGCGACGGGCACTGACGCGGGCCGATCCGGCTCAGGGGTTCAGCCGGCGCGGGGCAAGTCCCAGGCGGGTACCTCGGTGAAGCGCGCGGCCAGAAAGTCGAGCATCGTGCGCAGCGTGGCCGGCATGTGCTTGCGAGAGGCATACACCGCATACATGCCCACCACCTGCGGTTCGAATTCCGGAAACAGCCGCACCAGTTCGCCCGACTTCAAAAGGCATGACGTCAGGTAGGTCGGCAACATCGCGATGCCGGCCCCCGACCGCGCAAGCTGCATCAGGCTCGCGGCATCGTTGGTCGACACATTGCCGCCCACGGCCACCGAAACGGGCGTTCCGTCGTCCTTGCGGGTGAAATTCCAGAGGCTGCGCCCGAAGTACGAGTGCGTGAGGCAGTTGCGCTGGGCCAGCTCCTCCACGCGCAGCGGCTCGCCGTGCTCCTTCAGGTACCCGGGGGAAGCGCACACCACCGAACGGCAATCCGTGAGCCTGCGCGCAATCAGGTTGGGATCGATCTCCACCGCCACCCGGATCGCGAGATCGATGCGCTCGTCCACCAGGTTCACCGCCCGGTCGAGCAGCACCAGGTCGACCGCCACGCCGGGGTAGAGCCGCACATAGCCGGCCACGGCGTCGGCCAGCTGCGCCTGCGCGAAGGAGGTGCTGGCCGTGATGCGCAACTGGCCGCGCGGCGCCTCCGCCGGGTGCCGCACCGCGGCCTGCATGTCGCCCGCCAGGTCGAGCACCTGGCGGCAACGCGGCAGCAGCTCGTCGCCCGCCGCGGTAAGGCTCAGGCGGCGCGTGGTGCGGTGCAAGAGGCGCGCTCCGGTCCATTGCTCCAGCTCGGCCACATAGCGCGTGACCACCGGCCGAGAAAGGTCGAGCTTGTCGGCCGCGGCCGAGAGGCTGCCCGAATCCACCACGGTCACGAAGACCCGCATTGCGTTCAAACGATCCATTCGAACGATTTTAGGAATAAAGAAACGCGTAAATCGAGGTATTTCTTTCGAAACCAGAAACCTAAGATGCGTTTCATCGAATCAACTTTCCTGGAGCATTCATGAGCCACATTGCCATCATCGGCGCCACCGGTCGTGCCGGCGGCCGCCTTCTCGAAGAGGCCCTGCGCCGCGGCCACACCGTGACGGCCATTGCCCGCAAGGCCAGCGACAAGCTCTCGGGCCGTGCCAACGTGAAGGCGGTCGACCTCGACGTGCTGGACGGCGCTGCGCTCGAAAAGGCCGTGGCCGGCCACGACGCGGTGTTCAGCGCCGCGCACTTCTCCACAGTGCCGCCAGCCGCCGTCATCGAGCCGATGAAGCGCGCGGGCGTGAAGCGGCTGCTGGTGGTCGGTGGCGCGGGCAGCCTGTACGCGGCACCGGGCCTGAAGGTGATCGACACGCCGAACTTCCCTGACGCCTACAGGGCCGAAGCCACGGCCGGTGGTGTGTTCCTCGATGCGCTGCGCGCCGAGAAGGAACTCGACTGGACCTTTCTCTCGCCCTCAGCCGAATTCGTCGAAGGCGAGCGCACCGGCAAGTTCCGCCTCGGCAAGGACGACTTGCTCGTGAGCGCCGAGGGCCGCAGCTGGATCACTTTTGAAGACTACGCGATCGCGTTCATCGACGAGCTCGAGAAGCCCGCGCACTCGCGCCAGCGCTACACCATCGGCTATTGATCGACCACTGATCGGCCGGCAAACAAAAAGGGACCCGCGGGTCCTTTTTTCATGGGCGAGACGGTCTCAACGGCCGGTCATGTTTTCAGGCACCACCCACTGGTCGAACTGTTCGGCCGTGAGGTGCCCCGAGGCAATCGCCGCTTCGCGCAGGCTCGTGCCCTCCTTGTGCGCCTTCTTCGCGATGTAGGCCGACTTGTCGTAGCCGATGTGCGTGTTGAGCGCCGTCACCAGCATCAGCGAGCGCTGCACCAGCTCGGTGATGCGCTCGCGGTTCGGCTCGATGCCCACCGCGCAATGGTCGTTGAAGCTCACCATGCCGTCGGCCAGCAGGCGCACGCTCTGCAGGAAGTTGTGCGCCACCATCGGGCGGAACACATTGAGTTCGAAGTTGCCCGAAGCGCCCCCGATGTTGATGGCCACATCGTTGCCGAACACCTGCGCTGCCAGCATCGTGACGGCTTCGCTCTGTGTCGGATTGACCTTGCCCGGCATGATCGACGAGCCAGGCTCGTTCTCGGGAATGCTGAGTTCGCCGATGCCGCTGCGCGGGCCGCTCGCGAGCCAGCGCACGTCGTTGGCAATCTTGTTCATGCTGGCTGCGAGCGTCTTGAGCGCGCCGTGGGCATGCACCAGCGCATCGACGCTGGCCATGGCTTCGAACTTGTTCGGCGCGGTCACGAAGGGCAGGCCCGTGAGTTTGGCCAGTTCCGCCGCCACCTGCTCCGCATAGCCCTTGGGCGCATTGAGCCCGGTGCCCACAGCCGTGCCGCCGAGCGCCAGTTCGCACAGGTGCGGCAGCGCGGCGCGCACATGCGCCTCGCCGTGCGCCAACTGCGCCACGTAGCCCGAGAACTCCTGGCCCAGCGTGAGCGGCGTGGCGTCTTGCAGGTGGGTGCGGCCGATCTTCACGATGTCTGCAAAGTCCTTCGACTTCTGCTCGAGCGTGCCGCGCAGCTTGGCAATGGCCGGCAGCAGCTTGTGCGTGATGGCCTCCACGGCGGCCACGTGCATCGCGGTGGGAAACACGTCGTTGCTCGACTGGCTGCGGTTCACGTCGTCATTGGGGTGCACCAGGCGCCCTTCCCCGCGCTCGCCGCCGAGCAATTCGCTCGCGCGATTGGCCAGCACCTCGTTCACGTTCATGTTGGTCTGCGTGCCCGAGCCGGTCTGCCACACCACGAGCGGAAACTCACCGGGGTGCTTGCCGGCGATGACTTCATCGGCCGCGGCCACGATGGCCTTGGTCTTCTTTTCGTCCTGCAGGCCGAGCGCGTGGTTGACCACCGCCGACGCGCGCTTGACCTGCGCCAGCGCCTTGATGATCTCGCGCGGCTGCTGCTCGCCGGAGATATCGAAGTTCTGCAGCGAGCGCTGCGTTTGCGCGCCCCACAGCTTGTCGGCGGGCACGTCGATCGGACCGAAGGTATCGCGCTCGGCACGGGTCTTGGGGGAAGTGGTCATGATGGAAAAAGCTCCGCAGTCTTGGGTGTGGCGAGTATGTCGTCAATAAGAATGGCTCGCATTTGACGAGGGCTTTGACCGCACCGTTCGCTCCACGATACGCCCGCTGCCTGACTCGTGCCATATCCGGGCGGGTCGGCACGCCGTGGCTGAGATAATCGGTGGGCGTTCCCCACTCCAATAACACCCCCACCATGACGACCACGATCCAGCAGGCCGACCTGATCGAATCGATCAGCGCCGCGCTGCAGTACATCAGCTACTACCACCCCGCCGACTACATCGCCCACCTGGCCAAGGCCTACGAGCGCGAGCAGAGCCCCGCCGCCAAGGACGCCATTGCGCAGATCCTGACCAACAGCAAGATGAGCGCCACGGGCCACCGCCCGATCTGCCAGGACACCGGCATCGTCAACGTGTTCCTCAAGGTGGGCATGGACGTTCGCTGGGGCGGCTTTACCGGCTCGCTGGACGACGCCGTCAACGAAGGCGTGCGCCGCGGCTACAACCACCCCGACAACACGCTGCGCGCCTCGGTCGTGGCCGATCCGCAGTTCGACCGCAAGAACACCAAGGACAACACGCCCGCGGTGATCTTCACCGAGATCGTTCCGGGCAACACCGTCGAAGTGACGGTCGCGGCCAAGGGCGGCGGCAGCGAGAACAAGAGCAAGCTCGTGATGCTGAACCCCGGCGACAGCGTGGTCGACTGGGTGCTCAAGACGGTGCCCACCATGGGCGCCGGCTGGTGCCCGCCCGGCATGCTGGGCATCGGCATCGGCGGCACGGCCGAGAAGGCCGCGCTGATGGCCAAGGAAAGCCTGATGGACGACCTGGACATGCACGAACTGCAGGCCAAGAAGGCCTCGGGTGCCGAGCTCAGCAAGGTAGAGGCGCTGCGCATCGAGCTGTACGAGAAGGTCAACGCGCTGGGCATCGGCGCGCAGGGCCTGGGCGGCCTGGCCACCGTGCTCGACATCAAGATCAAGATGTACCCGACGCACGCGGCCAGCAAGCCCGTGGCGATGATCCCGAACTGCGCGGCCACGCGGCATGCGCACTTCGTGATGGACGGCAGCGGCGCGGTGTACCTCGACCCGCCGTCGCTCGACCTGTGGCCCGATGTGAACTGGGCGCCCGACGAAAAGAAGAGCAAGCGCGTCGACCTCGACAAGCTCACGCCCGCCGAAGTGGCAAGCTGGAAACCGGGCGACACGCTGCTGCTCAACGGCAAGATGCTCACCGGCCGCGACGCCGCGCACAAGCGCATCCAGGACATGCTGGCCAAGGGCGAGAAGCTGCCGGTGGACTTCACCAACCGCGTCATCTACTACGTCGGCCCGGTCGATCCGGTGAAGGGCGAAGCCGTGGGCCCGGCCGGCCCGACCACCGCCACGCGCATGGACGGCTTCACCGAGATGATGCTGGCCAAGACCGGCCTGATCGCGATGATCGGCAAGGCGGAGCGCGGACCGGTCGCCATCGAAGCCATCAAGAAGCACAAGAGCGCCTACCTCATGGCCGTGGGCGGCGCCGCCTACCTGGTGAGCAAGGCCATCAAGACTGCCAAGGTGGTGGGCTTCGAAGACCTGGGCATGGAAGCCATCTATGAATTCGACGTGGTCGACATGCCCGTGACGGTGGCTGTCGATGCGGGCGGCACCAGCGCTCACATCACCGGCCCGGCCGAGTGGCAGAAGCGCATTGCCAGCGGCGAGTTCAAGACCATCATGATGGAAGAAGCTTGAGCCCTGTAGGCGTCTTCGACAGCGGCGTCGGCGGACTCAGCGTGCTCGCCGCGCTGCGCGCCGAGTTGCCGCATGAACGCTTCGTCTACTTTGCGGACACGGCCTATGCGCCCTATGGCGAGCGCGGGGATGCCTATGTGATCGAGCGTTCGCGCAATGTGGCCGAACAGCTGATCGCCGAGCACGGCATCAAGGCCCTCGTGGTGGCTTGCAACACGGCCACCACGGCGGCGATTCACCTGCTGCGCGCCGAGCATCCGGCGCTGCCCATCGTGGGCCTGGAGCCCGCGCTCAAGCCCGCCGTGGCAACGAGCCGCACCGGGCACATCTCGGTGATGGCCACGCGCGGCACGCTGGCCAGTGCCAAGTACGCGGCGCTGCGGGAATCTTTTGCAGGATCGGCGACCGTGCGGGCCGTGCCTTGCGACGGGCTCGTGAAGGCCATCGAAGGCCTCGAAACCGAGGCCATTGCCGCGCTGTGCGAACGCTACATGACAGAGGCCGGGCCTTTCGGCCATGCCTCCGGCGAAGTCGACACCGTGGTGCTCGGCTGCACGCATTACCCGCTCGTGAAGAGCGAGCTGCAGCGCCATGCACCGCCTGCGCTGCGCTTCATCGACACCGGCGCACCGGTTGCGCAGCAGACCCGGCGCGTACTGGCTTCGCTCGGCCGGCTTGCGGATGGTGGCGACGGCGGACTGGTCTTGCAGGGCAGCGGCGATCTGGCCGTGCTCGAAGCGGCCGCCGCGCACTGGCTGCAAAAGCCTCGACAACAAAGTGCGGCAGTACCGGCTGTGAGCGCCGTCTGAAGCCGTTCGGCATGCGCCTGTTTCTACGCCGCACCCTGCTCCTGCTGTGCCTCTCGGCCGCCGGCCTGAGCCATGCAGCCTGCGAGAGCGGCCTGGCCGAGCGCATGCATGCCAAGCTGTATCCGAATCGCGCGCTCGACGAGCGGCTGGCCGCATGCAAGCCGTGGCCGGCATTTCCGGGGCGCAGCATCGTGGTGCTGCCGGTGCCGCGCGAGACCAGCAGCACGGGCGCCAAGGTGTTCGACCTGGAACTGCTGCTCATCCAGCGCCCGGACAACGGCAATACCGAGCGCGACACGGTCATCGGCCGCGTCTTCCAGCCCGAGGCGCTCGACGAAGACAGCGCAACCGCCATTCAGGACATTCGCATCGACACCTCGCGCTATGTGCTGTCTGCCGATACGCGTGCCTTCGGGCTGCGCGTGCGCTACAAGAGCACCGCGCCGGGCAGCTCGGCCGCGAGCGAAACCATTCGCCTTTACGTGCACCACGGCAGCAAGCTGCGACAGGTACTGCAAGAAGTAGAGCTCGACCACGACAGCGGCGAATGGGACAGCACCTGCACCGGCCGCTTCGAGAAGCTGCGCACCATGCTTTCTGTGGGCAAGTCGGCGAGCAACGGCTACGCCGACCTGCAGCTCTCGCGCACGCTGGTGCAGAGCCACGCGCAAATGCAGGAAGACCAGGGCTGCACCGAGAAAGCCCTGCCCGCGCGGTTCAGCAACGTGACGCTGCGCTACGACGGCGAGCGCTACCGGGTACCGAAGTCACTGCAGCAACAGCAGATGCCCTGACCCGCGGGCTCTACCGGCTGCGCAGAGCGGCTGTGCGGCCACGCGCCATGTCGATGGGCAGCAACAGCAGCAAGCCCGCCACGAACAACACTGCGGTCGAGAGAATGGCAATGCGCTGGTTGCCGCCCGCGGCCCACGCGATGGCGCCGAACATGAGCGGACCGATGATGCTCGCCAGCCGCGTGGCAAAGGTCCAGAGCCCGAAGAACTCGGCAAGCTGCTGGGGCGGCGCAAGGTAGCCGGTCATCGCGCGGCCGGCCGACTGGCTCGACCCCATGGCAAGACCTGCGATGGCCGCGGCCCACCAGAAGGCGCCCTTGGTGGTTGCCATGGCGGCAATCACGCACACGGCAACCCACGCCAGCAGCGTGGCGGCCAGCGAGACCTTGTGGCCCACGCGGTCTTGCACGTAGCCGAAGGTAAAGGCACCCAGCGCGGCCGCCAGGTTGAGCACGAAGATCAGCACCATGGTCTCGCTCGCAACAAAGCCAATGACCTGTTCCGCGTAGATGGCGGCCAGCGTGATGGCCACCGCCACGCCGCCTTGGTAGAAAACGGTGCAGATCAGCAACTGCATGAAGTCGCGGTACGCGCGCGCCTCGCGAAGGGTTGCGCGCAGTTGCTGCCACGTGCCAACTGCCCTGGTCGCCGCCTGGGGCTGCGCGCGCTCCGGCAGCAATGCAAACGTGGCCGAGGCTGCCGCGCCGTAGATGGCCGCCGTGATCAGCATGGTGACCGGAACGAAGTGCGACGCCGGCAGGCCTTTCGCCTGGGCCGACAGCACATAGGCCAGGCACAGGCCGAGCGCGAGCATGCCACCGATATAGCCGAAGCCCCAGCCCCATCCGCTGACCTTGCCCATTCCCTCGGCCGTTGCGAGTTCAGGCAGGAAGGCGCCGGTCAGCGACTCGCCGTACGAATAGAAAGTGTTAGAGACGATCACCAGCGCCATGGCAATGGCAACGCCCTGGGTGCCCGAAAACCCGGGTGTGAGCGCGAGCGCTGCGGTCGCAACCACGCAGCCCAGCGTCGCCACGGCAAGCACGCGCTTCTTGGCTGCTCGCCGGTCGGCCCAGGCACCGATGGCAGGCATCGAGAGCATGACGATGGCATAGGAGATGCTGAGCGCCGCCGTCCATGCGAAGGCCGCCCAGGGCGCGCCCTTGGCGATGCCACCCACGAAGTAAGCGGCGAACACGGCCGTGATGACGACCGTGGTGTAGCCCGAGTTCGCAAAGTCGTACATCGCCCAGCCGAACACCTCGCGCTTGCGCACGCCGGGGTTCAGGGCGGAGGACGGAAACAGCGCCATGCGGCGATCGATCGGGGCGCCGGGCGTCGCGCGAACGGCGTCAGTGCAGGTGGCGCGGACGGCGGCCGCCGCCGTGCCCGCCGCCGCTGCCACTGCCGCCGGTGCCGCGCGGGCGTTTGCCGATTTCGAGCGAGTTCACGAGCGCATCGAAGCGGTCGCTGAACAGGCGGTCGATTTCGGAAACCACGCCGCCCAGCTCGGCGCCGTCGAAATGGCGCTCCATCAGGTTGACGACGTCTTCCACGAGCAAATCGCGCTGCACCTGCATGATCGCGGCCGGATTGGGGCCGACGAACAGCATCAGGAAATCGTCACGGGATTCTTCGTCGGGGTCGCCCTCTTCCTCGTCGAAGTCTGTGTCGTAGAACGTGACCTCGATGGCCGCGCCGCGCTCCGACAGCTCGTTAAGCGCCATGCACATCTCGTCGAGCGCCTGGCGAAAGTCTTCGTCGCCCGGCACTGTCCAGCACATCTGGAGCATGTGGTCCTTCTGCTCGAAGCGAATGCCGGGTTCTTCCTCGTAGGTGCTGGTGGCACCGTCGGCCAGCGACTTGGCGCCCGCATAGGCCCACAGCGGCTTGAGCGCTTCCTGGATCTGGTCGAAGCTGACGTCGGACCGCAGCGGCACGTCGCCGTGCACATGAATTTCAAATGGAGCGTTGTAACGAGGCATTGTGTGCTCCCTTGTCTAGATGTGGTGCCCGGAACGGGGGTCGAACCCGTATGCCCCGATTAAGGAAGCGGCGGATTTTAAGCCGAAGAATCGGTACTGCACCGAGACCCTCCGGGCTTGTATCGAGCCCTCTGGGGCGGGTTTTCATAGGGACACCTCGTCTCGATGATACCCCGGTGTTCGATGCAGACCGGCCCGGTTCCCTTTCGCTTGGCTCCTGCCTGGCTCCTGGAAATCGGGGAATTCCACAGAACAAACATGGCCAAGATCAAACTGACGAAAACGGTGGTTGATGCGGCGCGG
>NZ_RWKH01000029.1 GCF_003984625.1 Variovorax sp. DXTD-1
CCGGTCAGGGCGTTGTATTGACTGGCGGTGGTGACGAAGTCGTAGCCCAGCAGGCCGACGCTGGCCGCGCCACCGACTTTGGTGAAGGTCTGGAAGCCGGGCTTGGCGGCGATGCGGGCGTCGGCCGCGCCCAGGTGGTCCAGCACGCGGGGTGCGGGGCCGTCGAAGGTGGCAAGGCGTGGGCTGTGGCTGGCACTGCCGGGCTGGAACACGGGACTGGTCTGCTGGTAGCTTGCCCGGGCTCTGCGGTATTCGGCGTCGGAGATGAACTGGCCTTCGCGCATCTGGTCGAGCAGTTGGGAGGTCTTGACGGGCTCGACGCCCTGCGCGCCGCGCATCTGTTGCGGATTCTCGAAGAATTTGTCTTCGGACCAGATGCGGGTACTGCGGCCTTTGGCGTGTTCTTCGGCGGCCACTTCGAGCATGGAGGCTTCGCCGGCGTTCTTACTGGAAACTTGGCCGGTCTCCAGTTGTCGTTCGAGTTTTGGGGTTGGGAGAACTTTGATGCCTTTGTCGGCGATGTAGCGGCCGAGTTCTTGTCTGAGGGGGCCATCTTTAATTTCCTTGGCGACTGTGCTGGTGATGGCGAATTCACGACCTTGCTCTTTTGCAAACCTGAAATAGGTCTCGAGCTGCCGGGTGCCGCCTGCGCCGTAGGCGTAGACGAGGCTGTTGGTGTCGGCGAGGAGATAGCCGTTGGGGCGGGTGGGGGTGAACATGGTGCGGCCTCGCGGTCAGATCAAGTGGGCGTGGGTGTAGTCACGGACTTTGCTGATCAACTCGTCCCAATCGTCCCGGTCAAGACCGGGGTGCCACTCTCTTGCAAGGGTACTCATCACGAGCGAGAGTTCCACATTGATCTGTCGGCCGTTGCGCTCCTGCCGGAGGTATTCGTCATAGACGAATCGGACGTCATTTTCGAGGTAGTGAATAAACGCGACCACCTCGTCTTCGCGCCATTTGTACAGACGCTCTTCCCGAAGGACTCGCCTCGCCCTGGCCTCCAAGCGGCCGAGCGCGGAAAAGTCAAAAAGATCCTCAGGTGTGAAGGGGAACCTTTCGGAGTAGTTGTGAAGAAAGCGGACGACGTCCGACTTGAAATTCTTATCGGTCAACGCATCGATCCTGGCCAGCAGTTCCGGGGTGACGTTTTCTCGCCATTGGAGCGGGTTGGCATCCCACTGAGCGTCTTTTTCTTTCAAGGGGAGCGAGTTGCTTCCCAAGCAGTAAAAGAAGACATCCTCGTCGTCGGGGCGCTGCTCTCTGGGGAGTGAGAGCACGCCCATGATTCTTTCTTTCAGGGGGTCATAAGCCAGTGAATCGATCTTGGCTTGCAGTTCGGGGCTGATTGGCATGGTGTTTCCCTTTGCTTGTTGTGTTTGTGTCTTGAACGGGCAGACTCGGTCATTTAGCAGGCACCGCCCTGAAGCATCAATTCGCGTTCGACGCCGCCCATGGTGCGGCTCTTGCCCCTGGGCTGGCCGCCAATGATGACCATTGTGAAGCGCTCGACCGGATGAAGATTGGGGCCAGCCCGTTCCAGTCGCTCCGGGAGAACTTGTTCACGAAAAATCCGCTCCTCTCCACCTCCGGGAGGCGATACGGATTGGTTTCAGTCGCGGAAGGCTCCCTTATGCCCGGGGTGGGTAAAAACCCGGGATACGCGGCGGCGCGGAATTTCGTACTCTGTATACAGAGTTCAGAGAAAGACGATCCATGCCAGCCCAGCTCATCAGCATCGAAGCCGCCCCCGACCTCGTCGATCAGGTCTACCGCGCCCTGCTCGGCGCCATCAGCAGCGGCGCTTTGGCGCCCGGCGAACGCATCACGCAGGAAGACATTGCGCAGCGCCTCTCGGTGTCGCGCCAGCCGGTGCTGCAGGCCCTGCGCCTGCTCAAGAAAGACGGCTTCGTGCTCGATGCACCGGGCCGCGGGGTGCTGGTGGCACCGCTCGACGCCGAGTGGATGCGCAAGGTCTACCAGGTGCGCGGCGCACTCGACGTGCTGGCCGCGCGGCTGGCGGCGGGCCAGCGCTTTCGCATCGACCCCAAGCTGATGGAGCGCGGCCGGCGCGCAGCACGCGGGCGCAATGTCGAAGCCATGATCGATGCCGACCTGGCTTTTCATGAGGCCATCTACGAGGCGTCCGGCAATCCGCTCATCGGCCAGAGCGCCGGGCAGCACTGGCGCCACCTGCGCCGCGCCATGGGCGCCGTGCTGCAGGCCGAGCCGCAGCGCGAATCGCTGTGGGACGAGCACCAGGCCATTGCCGACGCCATTGCCGCAGGCAACGCGCAACGTGCCGCGCAGCTGAGCGAAGAACACGTTGCGCAGGCCAGTGAAGCGTTGAGCCAGCGGCTCGCGCAGCAGCTGGCGCGCAGCGCATCGATCACCCACCACACCACCCACCGCAAAGGAGACAAGGCATGAAGTTGCGCCCCGACCAGCGCGCGCAGTTCGAGCGCGACGGCTACCTGTTCTTTCCTGGCCATTTTTCACCCGAAGAGACGAAGGTGTTGACCGATGCGGTGCCCGAGCTCTACAGCCGGCGCGAAGCCTTCAACGTGCGCGAGAAAGGCTCGGACGCCGTGCGCACCAACTTTGCCGCGCACCTGATCAGCGAGCCCTTTGCCCGCCTGGCGCGGCATCCGCGCATGGTGGAGCCGGTGATGGATCTGTTCGAAGAACAGGTCTACATGCACCAGTTCAAGATCAACGGCAAGATGGCCTTCGAGGGCGACGTGTGGCAGTGGCACCAGGACTACGGCACCTGGCTCAACGACGACCTGATGCCCACCGAGCGCGCGATGAACGTCGCCATTTTTCTGGACGACGTGAACGAGCACAACGGCCCGCTGATGTTCATTCCGGGCAGCCACCGCAAGGGCGTGGTCGATGCGAAGCATGACCTCACGACCACGAGCTACCCGCTCTGGACGGTCGACAACGACCTGATCCGCCAGCTGGTGGACCGCGCCGGCGGCAAGCATGGCGGCATCGTTTCGCCCAAGGGCCCCGCCGGTTCGATGATCCTCTTCCACAGCTGCCTCGTGCATGCATCGGGCAGCAACCTCTCGCCTTTCAACCGCGTGGCGGTGTACCTGAGCCTGTGCGCCGTCACCAACCACATTCGGCGCCACAAGCGGCCAGAGTACATCGCGCACCGGGACTTCACGCCCATCGAGATGCTGCCCGACGATTGCCTGCTGAAGCCCTATCCGGTCGAGGTGCCGTGGAAGAACGGCCTGCCCGAAAGCGCGCTGCAGACTTCGCTCGAAACTCTCGACACCGTGGAGACCTGACCTCATGAGCCTCTACACCCGCCTGCAGCAGCGCGCCGCCGAAGGCCGCCCCATCCGCATCGGCCTGATCGGCGCCGGCAAGTTCGGCTCCATGTATCTCGCGCAGATTCCGCGCACACCCGGCGTGCACCTGGTGGCCATTGCCGACCTTTCGCCAGCCGCCGCGCGCGTCAATCTGGAGCGGGTCGGCTGGCAGGCCGAGCGCACCGCCGCGAGCTCTGTGCAGCAGGCGCTGAAGACCGGCAGCACATGGATCACCGACGACTGGCAGGCCGTGACGCGCGAGCCTTCCATCGACATCGTGGTCGAGTGCACCGGCAACCCGGTAGCGGCGGTCGATCATTGCCTGGATGCCTTTGCACATGGCAAGCACGTGGTGAACGTGACCGTGGAGGCCGATGCCTTCTGCGGCCCGCTGCTCGCGCGCAAGGCGCAGCAGGCCGGTGTGATCTATTCGCTGGCCTTCGGCGACCAGCCTGCGCTCATCTGCGACCTGGTCGACTGGGCACGCACCTGCGGCTTTCCGGTGGTGGCCGCCGGACGCGGCCACAAGTGGCTGCCGCACTTCACCGAATCGACGCCGGAAACGGTGTGGGGCAACTACGGCCTCACGCCCGAACAGGCGCTGCGCGGCGGGCTCAACCCGAAGATGTTCAACAGCTTTCTCGACGGCTCCAAGCCTTCGATAGAAAGCTCGGCCGTCGCCAACGCCACCGGCCTCACCGTGCCTTCGGACGGCCTGCTCTACCCGCCCGCGAGCGTGGAAGACATTCCCTTCGTCACGCGCCCGCAGAGCGAAGGCGGCGTGCTGGAGCGCAAGGGCATGGTCGAAGTGATTTCATCGCTCGAAGCCAATGGGCGAAAGATTCCCTACGACATCCGCATGGGCGTGTGGGTCACGGTCGAGGCCGAGACCGACTACATCAAGAACTGCTTCGAGGAATACAACGCCCACACCGACCCGAGCGGCCGCTACTTCACGCTCTACAAGCGCTGGCACCTCATCGGCCTGGAAGTCGGCATGTCGGTGGCCAGCGTGGCCTTGCGCGGCGAGCCCACCGGCGTGGCCACCTGCTGGAACGCCGACGTGGTCGCCACCGCCAAGCGCGACCTGGCGCCCGGCGAAATGCTCGACGGAGAAGGCGGCTACACCGTCTGGGGCAAGCTGCTGCCGGCCGAGCGCTCCATGCGGCTGGGCGGCCTGCCGCTCGGGCTGGCGCACAACGTCAAGCTGGTGCGCGCGGTGAAGAAAGGCCAGAGCCTTTGCTGGGCCGACGTGGCCATGGACACCTCGACCCACGCCTACCAGTTGCGCGCCGAGCTGGAAGCCATGTTTGCGCCCTCAGCGCAGGCCAAGGCTGCCTAGCCGGTCCGCGGAATTCATCCGCGCGCGGCCCTTGGCTTTTGCCATTGCGCCGGCGCATTTTTAGGGAAAGAATTAATTGTTCGGCATGCCATACGCATGTCGAAATGACTGGCTGCGAGCCGTCATTGTGGTGAGCAATCTTGCTCGGCGAGCTTGTCCTCGACGGAGAACACCATGCAATTCAGCTTCTGTGCAACTGGAACTCCGGGCGCACCGTGAACGAACTGGCGGCTCCCCGAGCCGCCGAGCGGGCGGCGCGTGAATCGTATGGGCGGCTGCTCGCGATTCTTTCAGCGCGCACGCACGACATTGCCGCATCGGAAAACGCGCTCGCGCAAGCCTTTGCAAGGGCTCTCGAACGCTGGCCCGCCGACGGCATTCCCGACCAGCCCGACGCCTGGCTGCTGAGCGTGGCACGGCATCGCAAGCTCGACGCCTGGCGCCACAGCCGCATCCAGGATGACGCCACCCAAGCCCTGCTTCTGCTGGCCGGCGAGGTCGATGTGGGCACGGTCGACGGCGCTGCGGTGCCAGACGAGCGCTTGCGGCTGCTCTTCGTTTGCGCGCATCCGGACATCGACGCCGCCGCCCGCGCGCCGCTCATGCTCCAGGCGCTGCTCGGGCTCGATGCAGCCCGCCTGGCGGGGGCGTTTCTCACCTCGCCTTCCACGCTCGGCCAGCGGCTGGTGCGGGCCAAGGCGCGCATCCGCAGCGCGGGCGTTTCTTTCGAATATCCCGAAGCACGCGAACTGCCGCATCGCTTGCGGGACGTGCTCCAAGGCATCCATGCCGCCTACGGCAACGGCTGGGACGACGTGGATGGCGCGGACACCCTGCCCCGCGGCCTTGCCGCCGAAGCCATCGAGCTTGGCCGCATCCTGTGCGCACTGATGCCGAACGAAGCCGAGCCGCTCGGCCTGCTCGCGCTGATGCTGTTTTGCCAGAGCCGGGCGGCGGCGCGGCTCAACGATGCCGGCGCCTATGTGCCGCTCGAACAGCAGGACATGGCACGCTGGGACCCGGACCTGCTTGCGCAGGCCGAACAGTATCTGCGGCAAGCATCGAGCATGAACAGCCCCGGCGCCTGCCAACTGGAAGCCGCCATCCAGTCGGCCCATTGCGAGCGCCGCGTCGGCGCGCCGGTGGCGCCCGAAACGATGGTTGCGCTGTACGACAACCTGCTGGCGCTGCGCCCCAGCGTCGGCGCCCAGGTGAGCCGCGCCTGCGCCCTCGCGAAAGCACGTGGGCATGACATCGGCCTGCAGGCACTCGATGCCATTGCGGCCGACGAGGTGGCGAGCTACCAGCCCTTCTGGGCGGCGCGCGGCCACCTGCTCTCGGCAGGCGGCGCCCGTGCCGCCGCGCGCCAGGCCTTCGATCGCGCGATCGGCCTGAGCGCGAGCGCGGCCGTGCGCGCATATCTCAACGGGATGTCCGAGCGGCTCTGACTTTTCTGCGCGCCGGCCACAATGGCGGCATGCGCGCCTTGCTCACCACCTTCTCCTGGCAGGAACTGCGCCATCACCCGTGGCGCAATGCCGCAGCGGTATTGGCCGTGATGCTGGGCGTGGCGCTTGCGTTCTCTGTGCAGCTCATCAACGCGTCGGCCCTCGATGAGTTCTCCAGCGCCGTGAGGTCTGTCAACGGCCAGCCGGACCTCGAAGTGCGTGCCGTGCAAGGCAGCTTCGATGAAGCGGTGTTCGGGCGCCTCGCGCAGCATCCGCAGGTGACGCTGGCGAGCCCGGTGCTCGAGTTCCAGGGCCTCGCATTGGCCGGCGAGCGGCAGGTGCCGATGCGCGTGATCGGCGTCGACGCGCTGGCGTTGCCGGCCATTGCACCGGCGTTGATGCCGCAGCCCCGCAAGAACGCCGATCGCTTCGCGATGCTGGTACCGGGCCATGTGTTTCTGAACGCCGCGGCGCGCAACGTGCTGGGCCTGCCCGCGCAGGCCGGCGAAGACCTTGCCGAAACGGTGCAGTTGCGCAGCGGCGGCGACTGGCACCGGCTCCAGGTGGCGGGCCACGTGGCCGCTACCGGCACCGCGCTAGCCGTGATGGATATCGGGGCTGCGCAAGACCTGTTCGACAAAGCGGGCCAGCTCAGCCGCGTCGACTTGAGGCTTGCTCCTGGCACGGACCGGGCGGCTTTCATCGCATCGCTGCAGCGCGCCCCAGGCTGGCCCGCGGGCCTGCAGTTTGCCGAGCCCGGCGATGCGGCCGAACGCGTGAGCAATCTCTCGCGCGCCTACCGCGTCAACCTGACGGTGCTGGCGCTGGTGGCGCTTTTTACCGGTGCGTTCCTGGTGTTCTCGGTGCTGGCGCTCAGCGTGGCCAAGCGCGCACAGCAATTCGCCCTGCTCGGCGTGCTGGGCCTGACGCCGCGCGAGCGGCTGCGGCTGGTGCTGGCCGAGTCGTTCGTGCTCGGCCTGATAGGAAGCGCCGCCGGCTTGGCGCTGGGCACTGCGCTCGCGGCCTTTGCTTTGCGCGTGCTCGGCGGTGACCTGGGCGGTGGCTATTTCCAGGGCGTGGCACCCACGCTGCACTGGAGCACCAGCTCGGCCTTGCTGTACGGCGGGCTCGGCGTGCTTGCGGCGCTGGTGGGCGGCTGGTGGCCCGCGCGCGCGGCGCAGGCGCTGCCCGAGGCGCAAACGCTCAAGGGCCTGGGCGCCGCGCCGGTGCAAAGCAGAAGCCATTGGCTGGCGCTCGGCCTCATTGCGGCAAGCGCAGCCTTGGCCAACATGCCCGCTGTGGGCGGCATTCCGGTGGCGGCATATCTTTCGGTGGGTTGCCTGCTGGTGGGCGGCATCACGGCATTGCCCTGGCTGATTGCGCTGCTGTACGACCGCATTGCACCCGCGTTTGCGCAGCGCGTGCTGCCGATGCTGGCCATCGAGCGTGCAAGGCGCATGCGCGGCACCGCAGCCGTGGCTGTCAGCGGTGTGGTCGCCAGCCTGAGCCTTGCGGTTGCACTCACGGTCATGGTCGCGAGCTTTCGCGACTCGGTGACGCGCTGGCTCGACGTGGTGCTGCCGGCCGATCTCTATCTACGTGCCACGTCGAGCGGCCGCTCCGGCAATTCGGGCACGCAGAACAGCAGCGACACAGCCACCTTCTCGCCCGCTTACGTGCAGGCCTTGGCGCAACTGCCCGGCGTGGAACGCACCGGCACGCTGCGCACCCGGTCGTTGCAGCTCGACCCCGCGCAGCCCGCCGTCACGCTGATTGCGCGAAGCCTCGAAGGCGGCGCGGCGCAGGCGTTGCCGCTGGTGGGCCCCGCGCTACCGGTGCCTGCGGGGCAGATCGGCATCTACGTGAGCGAACCGATGGTGGAGCTGTATGGCGCGAAGCCGGGCGCCCTCTTCGCGCCGCTTTCGTCTGCATTGGGCACTGCAGGTTCCGGGCTAGCGGGGTTCTTCGTGGCAGGCGTGTGGCGCGACTACGCGCGTCAGTTCGGCGCCATCACCATGGATGCACGTGATTTCGAACGCCTGACGGGCGAGCGCGAGGTGAGCGACGTGTCGCTATGGCTTGCACCGGGCGCATCGGAGGCTGCGGTTCAGGCCTCGGTTCGCGAGTTGGCGGCGCGCCAGCCGAGCGGAATTGAGGGCTCTGGTTCGAGCATCGAGATTTCATCGGTCGGGCAGATCCGCGCGACCTCGCTGCGCATCTTCGACCGCAGCTTTGCGGTGACCTACTGGCTGCAGGCCGTGGCAATTGCGATCGGGCTCTTCGGCATTGCGGCGAGCTTCAGCGCGCAGGTGCTGGCAAGGCGCAAGGAGTTTGGCCTGCTTGCGCACCTGGGGTTCACGCGGCAACAGGTGCTGGCGGTGGTGGCGGGCGAAGGTGCCGCATGGACGGCCATCGGTGCCGTGGCCGGGCTCGTGTTGGGGCTGGCCGTTTCGGTGGTGCTGGTGAAGGTCGTCAATCCGCAGAGCTTTCACTGGACCATGGACTTGCTGGTGCCGTGGACAAGGCTGCTGGCTCTGTGCGGCGCGGTGGTGGTGGCCGGCACCGTCACCGCCTGGCTGGCGGGACGGGCCGCAGCGGGCAAGGACGTGGTGCTCGCGGTGAAAGAGGACTGGTAAAGGCGTTGGTTTGCTTGCCGATGGCGGGCCTGGTTTGTTTCCCGAGGCCGGGTCTCGCCCCGGCGGGCGACTCACTTTCTTTGCTTCGCCAAAGAAAGTAAGCAAAGAAAGGCGACCCCTACTGTCTGCGTCCCCTGCGCTTCGCTACGGGGCAACCTGCGGTGCTCGACTCCGGCGGGGGTCCGCAGAACTCGCTTCGCTCAAACAGCTGCGGCCCTGATCCCGCCTCCATCTGCGCTCCTCGGCGCATACAGAAGGGGTGGGAGCGGGCGGCCTTCGCTTCGCTCGGCCCCAGCAGCCAACAGCCAACCGCCAATACAAACATCCCAACTCATCCTAACCACTGCGGCGCGCAGCGCCGCGGTGGCTTGGCGGCCGAGCGAAGCAAAGGCCCGTTCGGCTTCCAAGCCCCTCTGTATGCGCCGAGGAGCGGAGGGTTTCGCGGATCAGGGCTCGCAGCTGTTTGAGCGAAGCGAGTTCTGCGAGACCCCGCGAAAACCGAGCACCGCAGGTTGCCCGCAGCGAAGCGGAGGGTCGCAGACAGTGGGGTCGCCTTTTCTTTGCTTACTTTCTTTTGGCGAAGCAAAAGAAAGTGAGTCCGCCGCCGGGCGGAATCCCGGCCCCGAAACCAAGCTACCGCCCAACAGGTACCAAAAGAACCCGCTCCACAGTCTCCCTCTCCACAGCCCCCCGGCTATACACAAGCGGCACGTACTTCCCCTCAAGCCACAACGGCGCAAGATCCCGATAGTTCGGGCTGTCTGGATTCCCCGACTGCCCCGGCGTATTGATCACCCGCGAGGCATCCCAGTTGCCCACGTCCAGCACCATCCTGAACGAAGCCCCCGATGTCAGCCTGTAGTCGCTGGCACGGTAGCTCGCAGCCATCGGAGTAAAGGCGGAACCGGACATCGGCCAGTCGCCAACTTCCAGCTTCTTGCGCGTAGCCGCATCGACCACGCCGCCCAGCGGATGCCGGAATTCCGCACGATGCAGCGCGCCCCACTTCCAGCCCGTCATGTCAGGCCCGAGTTTGGCGGTGAGCTCCTGCATCGCCGGCGGCAGGGTCTGCAGCAGCAAGGCGTTGCGCTGCGCATCGCTGACCCAGCCGGACGGGTTTTCGAGCAGCAGCACCATGCGTGTGTTGTCGCCGGGCGCGGCGAGCGATGCGGCCGCGTCGCCGGCCCCGGCCTTGAGCACGGCTGCACGCAGGGTCTTGCTGCTCCAAACCTCGTACAACGCAGCGGCGGCGCTGTCGCGGTGCATGGTGCCGTCCCAACCCTGCAGCAAACGCAGGCCGGCCGCGGTCTGCGCATCGTCGCTGCGCAAGCCGGCCAGGAGCTTCAGCAGCCGCTGCGCGGGCGTCGCGACGATGTCGTTCTGCATGCGCTCAGAGTCCTCGATGGTGAAGCGCGAGCCCGCCGCCGCCTTTGCCGCGAACAGTTCCTTGAGACGGCGTGCACGGGCCGCGTCGCTCCACTCGTAGCCGATGCCTTTCTTCGCGGCCGGATGATCGGGCGGAATGTTGTTCTCGTTCGCGGTCACCACGTAGCCGCGCGCGGGGTTGAACTCCGAAGGCAGTTCGTCGCCGTTGCGAAAGCCCGACCACTCGTAGCGGCCATCGCCCGGCACGGGCATCAGGCCGTCCCAGTTGGGTCGGATGGGCGTCAGGCCGCCCGGCATCCAGCCGACGTTGCCGTTGCGGTCGGCATAGACCTGGTTCTCGCCCGGGGCGCCCCAGCGGTTCATCGCGGCGCGGAACTGGTCCCAGTTCTGCGCGCGCATGTAGTCCATGGAACCGAAGTACGGCGCCATGCCGGGTTCGAGCCACGCCGCACGCAATGCGAAGGCGCGCTGCTTGCCGGGCTCGGCAAGCAGCACCGGGCCGTGGCGGGTGAAGGTGTTGACCACCTCGCGCGACACGCTCTCGCCGCGCACCGCAATGCGCTCGGTCACGTTCGTCATCGGCTCCCATCGACCCTGGTAGCGGTACTCGTTCGGGTTCTGCGGATTCAGCTGGTACACGTACAGGTCTTCCTGGTCCATGTAGAAGCGCGTGAGGCCGAATGCGATGGTGCCGTTGTGGCCGATCGAAAGACCGGGCAGGAAGGGCTCGCCCGCGCCGATGGCGTCCATGCCCGGCGCGCTCAGATGCGTCATGTAGCGCAGGCTCGGCGCGCCATGGGCGCGGTGCGGGTCGTTGGCGAGGATGGGCCTTCCGGTGGAGGTGAGCCTTGGCGCGATGACCCAGTTGTTGCTGCCATAGGCGGCCGTGGGGTCGCCTTGCATGGCCTGTTGCTCATCTTCTTCATCGGTCTTTGCGGCCACCGAAGCTGCGGCCGCACCGGCCAGCCGCGTGTTCTCCTTGGTGAAGCGCGGCGACTCGGTGGCGCGCAGGTAGGCGGCGCGCAACTCGGCCGCCGGAATGCTGCAGGGATCGAAACCGGGCGGCACCTGCGGCGTGACCGGCGGATCGAGTTCGCGGCGCAGCCAATCAGCCTTGATGCCTTCGCTGCCGGCGCAGAAAGCGCGGGCACGGTCGATCTCGGATGTGAAGTTGAGCGTGAGGCCGTGGTGCCGGATGCGCACCACATCTTCGGGCGACCACACCGCCGGCTGGTAGCCCAGCAATGCGAATTCGGTCGGCAGCAGCGCAGGCTGCGCGCGCACCTGGGCAACGTAGGCGTTGACGCCGGCGGTAAAGGCCTCGGCCACGCGCTTGGCATCGGATCCGTAGGCCAGCCACTCGCGGTACATGTCGCCGCGATACAGCACGGCACGCGCGGCACGGTCGCTCTCGACCCATGCGGGGCCGAAGTCCTTGGCCATCTCGCCGAGACCGCGCTTGCGCCACAGGTCCATTTGCCAGAGCCGGTCGCGCGCCGCCATGAAGCCCTGCGCAACGAATGCGTCGTACAGCGTGCCGGCATACAGGTGCGGCACGCCCCAGCGGTCGACCAGCACCTCGGCCGGCTTCTCGAGGCCGGGCACGGCAAAGGACGACGGCGCGCGCGGTGGCGTCTGCACGCCCGGAGGGCCCGATGCACAGCCTGCGAGCACAAGGGCCGCGAGCGCCGCGGCGCCGATGGAATGCCTTTGACCTAACGAGCGCCGCAACACGGGGCGCAGGTGTCTTGTTCTCATGCGTCTTGTCTCCTGCCGGGTGGAATTTGGCAGCGCACAGTATCCCGATTTGCATATCCGCTGGGTACTGCGAGGGATGACTTGTAGACTTCCTCCTACATGCAGCAAACACCCTCCTCCATTTCATGCGGCGGCTGGCTCGGCTCTGCCATACGCCGCATCGAAGCCGACTACCAGCGCAGCGCCGACACGCACCTGATCCCGCTGCCGCTGCCCTCGCTTGCCGCGGCCGGCATCGACCTGTACCTGAAGGACGAGTCGACCCACCCCACGGGCAGCCTCAAGCACAGGCTCGCACGTTCGCTCTTTCTCTATGCGCTGTGCAACGGATGGGTGCGCGAAGGCACGACCATCGTCGAAGCCTCGAGCGGCTCCACCGCCGTGAGCGAAGCCTACTTCGCGCGGCTGCTCGGCCTGCCCTTCATTGCGGTGATGCCGCGCAGCACCTCGCCCGAAAAGGTGGCGCAAATCGCCTTCTACGGCGCGCGTTGCCACTTCGTCGACCATGCGGCGCAGGTCTATGAAGAGGCGCGCGCACTCGCCGAGCAGACCGGCGGCCACTACATGGACCAGTTCACGTATGCCGAGCGCGCAACCGACTGGCGCGGCAACAACAACATTGCCGAGAGCATGTTCCAGCAGATGGCGCGCGAGCGGCATCCGGTGCCGGCATGGATCGTGGTGGGCGCGGGCACGGGCGGCACCAGCGCCACCATCGGGCGCTATGTGCGCTTTCGCTGCCACGACACGCAGGTGTGCGTGCCCGACCCCGAAGGCTCGGTGTTCTCGGCCTATCACCGCACGGGCGATGCAACGCTGACTGCGGCGGGATCGCGCATCGAAGGCATCGGCCGGCCGCGGGTGGAGCCGAGCTTCGTCCGCACGCTGGTCGACCGCATGATCGAAGTGCCCAACCTCGATTCGGTGGCCGCCATGCATGCGCTCTCGGCGTTGCTGGGGCGCAAGGTCGGACCATCGACCGGCACCAACTTTGTCGGCATGCTGGCCATTGCACGCGAGATGCGTGCGGCCGGCCAGCAAGGCTCGATTCTTTCGCTGCTGTGCGATGCGGGCGAGCGCTACCTGCCGAGCTATCACGATGCGGCGTGGGTGCAGAGCGCTTTCGGCGACGTGGGCCCGGCAAAGCAGCGCATCGACGCGCTGGTTGCGCAGTGATGCCTGCGCCGGCCTTCTGCAAGCTCTCGCGCCGCAGCCTGCTGCTTGCGGCGCTGGCCGCAGCGCCCGCAAGCTGGGCGCTGCCCGAGCGCACCCTGCAGTTTCCGCGCGACTTCGGCAGCCACCCCGACCTGCGCACCGAGTGGTGGTACATCACGGGCCACGCAAGAACTTCGGCGGGGCGCGAGTTCGGCTTTCAGGTGACGTTCTTTCGCTCGCGCGTCGATGCCGCGCAGGGCATGCGCTCGGCGTTCGCGGCCAAGAACCTCGTGTTTGCGCACGCCGCGGTCACCGACCTCGAAGGCCGTGTGCTGCTGCATGACCAGCGCATTGCGCGCGCGGGCTTCGGCGTTGCATCGGCCAGCGAAGCCGACACCGACGTGCGCCTGCGCGACTGGTCGCTCGTGCGCAAGGACGGCGGCTATGCGGCGCGCGTGCCGGCGGGCGAATTCACGCTCGACCTGCGCTTTGCGCCCACGCAGCCGGTGCTGCTGCAAGGCAGGGCGGGGCTGTCGCGCAAGGGCCCCGAAGAAGCACAGGCAAGCTATTACTACAGCGAGCCGCAGCTCAAGACGCAGGGCCGGCTCACGCTGAAGGGCCAGGCCTTCGAGGTCGATGGAACGGCCTGGCTCGACCACGAATGGAGCGAGGCGCTGATGCATCCCGATGCCGTGGGCTGGGACTGGATCGGCATGAACCTGGACGACGGCAGCGCCCTCACCGCCTTTCGCCTGCGGCGCCGCGACGGCAGTGCGCTGTGGGCCGGCGGTTCGTTTCGCTCGCGCGACGGTGCGCTGCGCGTTTTCAGCAACGACGAGGTGCGCTTCGACGGCGCGAACGCGTGGACCAGCCCGCGCACGCAGGCCAGCTACCCGACCTGTTGGCGCGTGCAGACCCCATCGGGAAGCTACGAGGTGCGCGCCTTGCTCGAAGACCAGGAGCTCGACAGCCGCGGCTCCACCGGCGGGGTGTATTGGGAAGGCGTGAGCGACCTGCTCGATGCGCAAGGCCGCCGGGTCGGCCGGGGCTACCTGGAGATGACCGGCTACGCCGCACCGCTGCGGCTCTGAGTCGCCCAGCGCGCGTCTGTCATCAAGCCGTCATGCAGAGGCCATGAACTCGGCCTCCGACATTGCACGATTGAACGTGCACCAAGGCTTGAATGAACAGAAGACTCCGGCTCATCGCGCTGCTGATGGTTGTAGTGGCTGCTGCGGGTGCCGCGTGGGTGTTCGCGGCCACGCGATCCGCATCGCCTGCAACCAACGCACTGCTTGAAATCCGCTGGCACGGCAACGGCATCGTCCTCCAGGGCACGGTGAGGGACGCGGCCACGCAACAGGTGCTGGTGGAGGGCGCGACCGCGCGGCTCGGCGGAGAAGCCAACCAGGTGGTGGACTGGCTGGACATCGCGCCCGCGGCGCTGCCCGTGGCCGATGCCGCATCGCTCGCCAGCCTCATCCGCCTTGGGCAAGAGGGCTGGCACCTGCAGCGGCACGCCACCGAAGCATGGCTGGCCGTGCAGTCGCCGGATGACGGTCACAGCACGCAAGCAAAGCAACTGTTGCAACGCGCCTTCGGGCCTGAGGTAACCATCCGCCTCATTCCACTCTCCTGAGCGTGCGATGTGCGTGCGATGCAATGGCGGTCATGGTGACGTCATCTGCCTTGTCCAGCATGCGCTGCATTCCATCAAAAAGAGGAGAGGCTCATGCCTGCATCGCTGAAACATCTCGCCATGGCGGGGGTCGTCCTGGCCACGTTGTCCGCCTGCGGCGGAAGCAACGACTCGAACGGCTTCATTCCGTTTCTCCCGCCTCCGGCACCGGCCCCCGCTCCTCCGGCACCGCCGCCTGCTCCGGCAACGCCAGGCAGCGTGGACGTGAAGCTCATCGCCTTCAACGACCTGCACGGCAACCTCGAGCCGCCCAGGCTTTCCATCACCGCCCCGGCCAGCGGCGGCGGCACGGTGCCGGTGCCGGCGGGCGGCGCCGCATACCTCGCTTCGGCAATTGCGTCGCTCAAGGCCAAGAACGAGAACAACGCCGTGGTCTCCGCGGGCGACATGATCGGCGCCTCGCCGCTGGTGTCGGCGCTGTTCCTCGACGAGCCGACCATCGAAGCCGTCAACGCGATGAAGATCGACTTCAATGCGGTCGGCAACCATGAGTTCGACAAGGGCCAGACCGAACTCCTGCGCATGAAGAACGGCGGCTGCGCCAAGAACACGCCGCTGGAGCCATGCCGAGTCAACAAGGCCTTTCCGGGCGCCAACTTCGGGTTCCTGGCGGCCAACACCGTGAAGACCGATGGCAACACGCTCTTCCCCGCGACGGGCATGAAGACCTTCACCAAGGACGGTGCCACGGTGAAGGTAGCGTTCATCGGCATGACCTTGAAGGGCACGCCGAGCATCGTGACGCCGGCCGGCGTTGCGGGCCTGAGCTTCAAGGACGAGGCGGACACCGCCAACGCGCTGATTCCGCAGCTGAAGGCCGAGGGCGCCGACGCCATCGTCGTCGTGGTGCACGAAGGCGCCACGACCACCGTGGGCTACAACGACAAGAGCTGCGCGGGGCTGAGCGGCGACATCCTGCCGATTCTCAACAAGCTCGATGCGGCCGTCGACGTGGTGATCTCGGGCCACACGCACCGCTCGTACATCTGCGACTACAGCAAGACCAACCCGGCCAAGCCCTTCCTGCTGACGAGCGCCGGCCAGTACGGCACCTTGCTGACCGACATCAACCTGACGATCGACACGCGCACGCGCAAGGTCACGGCCAAGTCGGCCGACAACGTGATCGTGCAAGGCGAGGCCTACACCAGCGGCGCCAACACAGTGGCGGTGACCGACCAGTACCCCGTGTTCGGCAAGAACCAGGAAGTGGCCGCACTCATCAGCCAGTACCTTTCCGTTGCGGCCCCGCTGGTGCAGCGTGTGGTGGGCACCCTCTCGGGCCCAGCCACGCGCACGCAGTCGACGTCGCGCGAAAGCGTGCTCGGCAACCTGATTGCGGATGCGCAGCTCGATGCCACCAGCCCCAGCAACAAGGGCGGCGCACAAATCGCCTTCATGAACCCGGGCGGCGTGCGGGCCGACCTCGTTCCGGCCAACGACGGCAGCGTGACCTATGGCCAACTCTTCAGCGTGCAGCCCTTCGGCAACAGCCTGGTGGTGAAGACGATGACGGGCGCGCAGATCAAGGCGTTGCTGGAGCAGCAGTTCAACAGCGGCACCAACCCGATCGAATCGCCAAGGGTTCTGCTGCCTTCGCGCAGCCTGAGCTACAGCTACAGCCTCTCGGCACCCGCGGGCTCGCGCATCAGCAACATGGCGCTCAACGGCACCGCAATGACGGACGGCGCAAGCTACCGCGTGACGATGAACAGCTTTCTGGCGACCGGCGGCGATAACTTCACGGTGTTCAACCAGGGCACGGGCACGCTGGGCGGCGACCAGGACGTGGACGCCCTGGAGGCCTACATCAAGGCGAACAGCCCGTTGTCGCCGCCAGCGGCCAACCGCATTACCGTGCTGCCCTGAGCGGGCTTCCTGTCCCGGAAACAAGAAAGGCGGACAGGGTCCGCCTTTCTTGTTTCATCGCGCCTTGCCTTTTCGGCGGTCGATGAAGGCGATGACTTCGCCCATGATGCCCTTGCGGAACGCAAGCACGCAGATCACGAAGATCAGGCCGGTGACCATGGTCACCGATTCGCCGAGCGTGTTGAACCAGTCGACCCCGGTGACGCGCGCCATGAAGGTGCCGAAGTCGCCGACCTTGTTCTCCAGCAGCACCACCACGGCCGAACCCACCAGCGGGCCCGAGAGCGTGCCGAGGCCGCCCACCAGCGTCATCAGGATGACGTGGCCCGATGCGGTCCAGTGCACGTCGCTCAGCGATGCGAAGCCGAGCACCAGCGTTTTCAGCGAGCCGGCCAAGCCCGACAGCGCGGCCGAGATCACGAAGGCCAGCAGCTTGAAGCGGTTGACGTCGTAGCCGAGCGAAATGGCGCGCGGCTCGTTTTCCTTGATGCCCTTGAGCACCTGCCCGAAAGGCGAGTGCACGGTGCGCGCAATGAGCAGGAAGGCCGCGACGACGATGACCAGCGCCACGTAGTACATCGTGAGGTCGTCGCGCAGATCGACGAGGCCGAAGAGCTTGCCGCGCGGCACACTCTGCAGGCCGTCTTCGCCGCCGGTGAACTTGGCCTGCAGCGCGACGAAATACATCATCTGCGCCAGCGCCAGCGTGATCATCGAAAAATAGATGCCCTGGCGGCGAATGGCAAGCCAGCCGAACACCAGCCCCAGCAGCGCACCGGCCAGCGTGCCCGCGATCAGTCCAAGCTCGGGCGTGAGGTGCCAGACCTTGAGCGCATGGCCCGTGAGATAGGCCGAGCCGCCTAGAAACGCGGCATGGCCGAAAGACAGCATGCCGGTGTAGCCCAGCAGCAGGTTGAAGGCGCAGGCGAACAGTGCGAAGCACAGCACCTTCATCACGAACACGGGGTAGAAGCCGATGAAGGGTGCGGCAATGAGCGCCAGCAGCAGCACACCGTAGACGACGAGCGATATTTTCTTCATGGACTTTTACTTCTCGCTGCCGAAGAGGCCGGCCGGACGAATCAGCAGCACCACGACCATGATCACGAACACCACGGTGGCCGAGGCCTCCGGATAGAACACCTTGGTCAGCCCTTCTATGACGCCGAGCCCCAGGCCCGTGAGGATCGCCCCCATGATCGAGCCCATGCCGCCGATGACGACCACCGCGAACACGATGATGATGAGGTTCTGCCCCATCAGCGGCGAGATCTGGATCACCGGCGCGGCAAGCACGCCCGCGAATGCGGCAAGCGCCACGCCGAAGCCGTAGGTCAGCGTCACCATCAGCGGCACGTTGACGCCGAAGGCCTCCACCAGCCGCGGGTTCTCGGTGCCCGCGCGCAGGTAGGCGCCGAGCCGCGTCTTCTCGATGGCATACCAGGTGGCAAAGCACACCACCAGAGACGCCACCACCACCCATGCGCGGTAATTGGGCAGGAACATGAAGCCGAGGTTGGTGCCGCCGCTCAGCGCTTCCGGCGTGTTGTAGGCGAGGCCCGAGACGCCGTACACCGAACGGAAGCCGCCTTCGATCAGCAGCGTGAGGCCCAACGTGAGCAACAGGCCGTAGAGGTGGTCGAGCTTGTAGATCCAGCGCAGCAGCAGCCGCTCGATGAGCACGCCGAACAGGCCGACGATGAGCGGCGCCACCGCCAGCATGACCCAGTAATTGACGTTGAAGTAATTCATCGCCATCCACGACAGCACCGCCCCCATCATGAACAGCGCGCCATGCGCGAAGTTGATGACGTTGAGCAGCCCGAAGATCACCGCCAGCCCCAGGCTCAGGATCGCGTAGAACGACCCGTTGACCAGCCCCAACAGGAGCTGGCTCAACAGGGCAGGCATAGAGATGTTCATCGTGGAAACAGGTTCAGAAAGGCGTCAAAAACTGGGGGGAACAATTACTTCCAGAGCGCGCAGGTGCTTTCTTCCTTGGTCGTGTAGACCTGGTCGCCCGGCACCTTCTTGACGATCTTCAGCAGGTCCCACGGGCCCTTGGATTCCGAAGGCTTCTTGACCTCGGCCAGCAGCATGTCGTGCACCATGCGGCCGTCGGGGCGGATCACGCCCTTGGCGTAGAAGTCGTTGATCGGCGTCTTCTTGAGGTGCGCCATCACCTTGTCGGCATCGGTGCTCTTCACCGCTTCCACGGCCTTGAGGTAGGCCATGGTGGCCGAGTAGTCGGCGGCCTGGATGTCGGTCGGCTTGTTCTTGGTCTTGGCTTCATAGCGGGCGGCCCACTTGCGCGACTCGTCGTCGGCGTCCCAGTACCAGCTGGTGGTGTGCAGCAGGCCCTGCGTGGCCGGCAAGCCCAGGCTCTTCACGTCGGTCAGGAACACCAGGAGGCCCGCGACCTTCATTGTCTTGTCGATGCCGAATTCCTTCGACGCCTTCATCGAGTTGATGAAGTCGCCGCCGGCATTGGCCAGGCCGAGCACCTGGGCCTTGGAGTTCTGCGCCTGCAGCAGGAAAGAAGAGAAGTCCGACGCATTGAGCGGCGCACGCACCGTGCCCACCACCGAGCCGCCCTTGGCCTTGACGACCTTGGCGGTGTCGGCCTCGAGTGCGTGGCCGAAGGCGTAGTCGGCCGTCAGGAAGAACCAGCTCTTGCCGCCCGTGTCGACCACGGCACCGCCGGTGCTCTTGGCGAGCGCGACGGTGTCGTACGCGTAATGCACGGTGTAGGGGCTGCACTGCGCGTTGGTGAGCGCCGAGGTGGCCGCGCCATTGGTGAAGAACACGCGCTTCTTTTCCTGCGCCACCTTGGCGGTGGCCAGCGCCACACCCGAGTTGGTGCCTGCGAAGATCATCGTGGCGCCGGCGGTGTCGATCCACTCGCGGGCCTTGGAGGCGGCGATGTCGGGCTTGTTCTGGTGGTCGACGCTCAGCACTTCCACCGGCTGGCCGAGCACCTTGCCGCCCATGTCGTCGATGGCCATCTGGATGGCGGTTGCGCCGCCCTTGCCTTCCAGGTCGGCATACAGGCCCGAGAGGTCGCTGATGTAGCCGATGACGACTTTCTCTTGTGCCTGCACGGCATGGCTCGCAAGACCCGCGGCTCCGAGCATGAGAGCAATGATTTTGAGCTTGGTTTGCATGGTGTCTCCTGGATGATTTGAGAGAGTCAACGGAAAAAACGATTGCCGAGTGCTCGGCTACACGCCCAGCAGTTCGCTGAGCACGGGCATCTTGGCGTCGAGCTCCTTGGCGCCGAAGGCCTCGACCATGCGGCCGTGCTCCATCACGTAGAAGCGGTCGGCCAGCGGCGCGGCAAAGCGGAAGTTCTGCTCCACCATCACGATGGTGTAGCCCTTGCCGCGCAGGGTGTGGATCATTCGCGCGAGGGCCTGCACGATCACGGGCGCCAGGCCTTCGGAAATCTCGTCGAGCAGCAGCAGCTTGGCGCCGGTGCGCAGGATGCGCGCCACCGCCAGCATCTGCTGCTCGCCGCCCGAAAGCCGCGTGCCGGGGCTGTTGCGGCGCTCGGCCAGGTTGGGAAACATCTCGTAGATCTCGGCCACCGACATGCCCTGCCCCGCACCCTTGAGCGCGGGCGGCAACAGCAAGTTTTCCTCGGCCGAGAGACTCGCGAAGATGCCGCGCTCTTCGGGGCAATAGCCGATGCCCAGGTGCGCGATGCGGTGCGTGGCCATGCCGATGGTCTGCACGCCGTTCACTTCGATGCTGCCCTTGCGCGAGCCGGTCAGGCCCATGATCGCGCGCAGCGTGCTGGTGCGCCCGGCGCCATTGCGCCCAAGCAGCGTGACCACCTCGCCGGGCTGCACCACCATGTTGACGCCGTGCAGCACGTGCGATTCGCCGTACCAGGCGTGGAGGTCCTTGATTTCAAGCGCGGCGGTCATGTCAATGAGCCCCCTGCAGTTGACCTTCGGTGGTGCCCATGTAGGCCTCCATCACCTGCGGATTCTTCGAGACTTCAGCGTACGGACCTTCAGCCAGTACCGCGCCGCGCTGAAGCACGGTGATGGTGTCTGCAATGGTCGAGACCACGCTCATGTTGTGCTCGACCATGAGGATGGTGCGGCCGGCCGACACGCGCTTGATGAGTTCGGCCACGCGGTGCACGTCTTCATGGCCCATGCCCTGCGTGGGTTCGTCGAGCAGCATCAGCTCGGGGTCCATGGCCAACGTGGTGGCAATTTCGAGAGCGCGCTTGTGGCCGTAAGGCAGATTCACGGTCAGCTCGTCCGCCTGGTCTGCCACGCCGACTTCGGCCAACAGTTCGCGGGCGCGCGCATCCAGCGGCGTGAGCGTCTTTTCGCTCTTCCAGAAATGGTACGAAGTGCCGAGCGCGCGCTGCAGGCCGAGGCGCACGTTCTCCAGCAGCGTGAGGTGCGGAAACACTGCCGAGATCTGGAACGAGCGGATGATGCCGCGCCGGGCGATTTGCGCGGGCTGCTCGCCCGTGATGTCCTGCCCGTTGAAAAGAATCGTGCCGCTGGTCGGCTCGAGAAACTTGGTGAGCAGGTTGAAGCAGGTGGTCTTGCCAGCCCCGTTGGGACCGATGAGCGCATGAATGGAGCCGCGCACCACCGACAGGTTGACCTTGCTGACCGCGGTGAACCCTTTGAATTCCTTGGTGAGCTGGCGTGTTTCCAGAATGACGTCGCTCATCTCGCGAAGTCGCCCGGGTTCAGGAAAGATATGTCGGTCATGCGGTCCATCTCATGCGCCACTACCGAGCGCGGCCTGATTGTTGGTGGGCGCCTCGCACTTGCATACTGGGGCAAATGCCTATGCTGCAGTGCAACCTGCCCGCACCGGCGGTTCCGGCATCGGGCGACTGTCGTCACAATGACAATGACCCATCGGTTCGAACCCTTACTCCCGTGCTGCCCATGCCGAACTTCCGCTCACCCGACTTTCTTGCTGACCACATCCTGAACACGCTGGCGTTCTATGCGCCGGTCAGCCGCGACCCCTCAGGCGGCTTCTTCCACTTCTTCAAGGACGACGGCGCGGTGTACGACCGGCGCACGCGCCACCTGGTCAGCAGCACCCGCTTCGTCTTCAACCATGCCATGGCGTACCGGCGCTTCGGCAGACCGGAGGATCTGGAGGCGGCACGCCACGGTCTCGCGTTCGTGCAGCGCGCGCATGCACAGCCGGGAGGCGGCTATGCATGGCAGATCGACTGGCACGATGCGCAAGCCGGCGTGCAGGACAGCACGAACCATTGCTACGGCCTCGCCTTCGTGCTGCTTGCTCACGCGCACGCGCTGATGGCGGGCATCGGCGACGCGCGCGCGGGACTGGAGCAAACCTGGCAGTTGATGGAACAGCGTTTCTGGGAGCCGCAACATGCGTTGTATGCCGACGAGGCCACTCCTGATTGGCAAGTCGGGCCCTATCGGGGCCAGAACGCCAACATGCACGCCTGCGAGGCGATGCTTGCCGCATACGAAGCCACGAAGGAGGCGCGCTATCTCGATCGTGCGCTGGCGCTTGCGGAATCGGTGACGGGCAAGCTCGCCGAGCTGGCCGGCGGACTCGTGTGGGAGCACTACCGCGAAGACTGGTCGATCGACTGGGACTACAACCGCGGCGACAAGACCAACATCTTCCGGCCCTGGGGTTTTCAGACCGGCCATCTCACCGAGTGGACCAAGCTGCTGCTGCAGCTGGAGCGAGCGCTTGTTGCCTCGGGCCGTGAAGCGGAGTGGATCGTGCTGCGTGCCAGGCATTTCTTCGACACCGCCATGCAGCGGGGGTGGGACGCGGAGCATGGCGGCCTCGTCTACGGATTCGGCCCCGACGGTGAGGTGTGCGACGGCGACAAGTACTTCTGGGTGCAGGCCGAAAGCTTCGCCGCCGCGGCGCTGCTGGCCGTGCGCACCGGCGACGAGGGCTACTGGAACTGGTACGACCGCATCTGGGCCTATAGCTGGGAGCACTTTGTCGACCACCGGCACGGGGCCTGGTACCGCATTCTCACGCCCGACAACCGCAAGATCAGCGACGAGAAGAGCCCCGCCGGCAAGACCGACTATCACACCATGGGCGCGTGCTACGACGTGCTGCGCGCGCTGGGCGCGTGACCAGCGCGCCCCCTCCGCGACTTTGCCTGAAGCCTAGTGCGCGCCTGCCGCGGCGTCGCCACCCGCACCGCCCTTCTGCGGCCGTGCCAGCCACACCAGCGGGATCAGCAGCAGGAACAGAATGGCCGACGCATAGAAGATGTCGTTCGCGGCCAGCATGAACGACTGCTGGTCGACCAGCCGGTTGATCTGGTCCAGCACCTGCTCGTTGTTCAAGCCGCTGCTTGCCAGGCCGTTCATCGCGCTGGTTGCCGCGCCATTGCCCAGGTTCACCGATTCGGCCAGTTGCGAGTGATGCAGCGCCGCACGGTTCTCCCACAGCGTCGTGGTGATCGAAGTGCCCATGGCGCCCGCGGTAATGCGCAGGAAGTTCGACAACCCCGATGCCGCCGGAATGCGGTCGGGCGTGAGGCCCGAGAGCGTGATGGTCACCAGCGGAATGAAGAAGAACGCCATCGCAATGCCCTGGATGATCGTCGGGATGATGATCGTCACGAAGTCGGCCTGCGTGTTGAAGTTCGACCGCATCCACAGCACCAGCGCGAACACCAGGAACGAGAAGGTCGCATAGCGGCGCGGATCGATCTTGGACACCGTGAGCCCCACCACCGGCGAGAAGAAGATGGCCAGCAGCCCCACCGGCGCCATGATCATGCCGGCCTGCGTGGCGGTGTAGCCCATCCATTGCTGCAGCCACAGCGGCAGCAGCACCACGTTGCCGAAGAACAGGCCGTAGGCCACCGCGGTGGCTACCGCACCCGACCAGAAGTTGCGCCGCTTGAAGAGCGACAGGTCGACCACCGGGTGCTTGTCGGTGAGTTCCCAGATCAGGAAGAACGCGAAGCCGACCACGGCCACGACCGCCATCGTGATGATCTCTGGCGAATGGAACCAGTCGAGCTCCTTGCCCTTGTCGAGCATGAGCTGCATCGCGCCGACCCACAGCACCAGCAGTGCGAGGCCGATGGCGTCGATGGGCACCTTGCGCGTGGTGCTTTCACGGTCGCGGTAAAGCGCCCAGGTGATGGCCGCCGCAACAATGCCCACGGGAATGTTGATGTAGAAGATCCACGGCCACGAGATGTTGTCGGTGATCCAGCCGCCAAGGAGCGGCCCCATCACGGGCGCCACGAGCGTGGTCATCGACCACATCGCCATGGCAAGGCCGGCCTTGGCGCGCGGGTAGCTCGACAGCAGCAGCGTCTGCGACAGCGGAATCATCGGGCCCGCGACGAAACCCTGCAGCGCGCGGAACGCGATCAGCGTGGTCATGTTGGGCGCCAGGCCGCACAGCAGCGAGCTGATCATGAACAGGATCACGCTGGCCATGAACAGGCGCACCTGGCCGAAGCGCTGGGTCATGAAACCCGTGAGCGGCACCGCGATGGCGTTGGCCACCGCAAAGCTGGTGATGACCCAGGTGCCCTGGGTGGTGCTCACCCCCAGGTCGCCCGAGATGGCCGGCAACGACACGTTCGCGATCGACGAGTCGAGCACGTTCATGAACGTTGCCGCAGAGAGCGCGATGGTGCCCCACACGCGGGCGGAGCCCTCGAGCGGCGGCGGCGCTACGTAAGCGGGAGCGGCAGCAGTGGCCATTGGCTTTGCCTTGAAGACCGGCGGCGATCAGCCGGGGTGCGACTGCGATGCCGTGTGGCCCGCGTTGCCGGCGGTTGCGGACGTTGCTGCGGCACGGCCCGCCGGCTGCGCGGCGCCGGGCGCGCTGCGGCCGAGGTTGGCGGCCACGATGCGATCGACCTCTGCATTGGCACCGTCGTCGAGCTTGCTGTAGACCTGGGTCTGCGAAATGGCCGTGGCGCGCGGCGCATCGGCCAGCATCTTGCCGCCCTTCTGCGTGATGTCGATCTCCGCGTCCATCGAAAGGCCGATGCGCAGCGGGTTGGCCTTGAGCTGCTCGGGGTCGAGCGCAATGCGAACAGGCACGCGCTGCACCACCTTGATCCAGTTGCCGGTAGCGTTTTGCGCCGGCAGCAGCGCGAATGCACTGCCGGTGCCCACGCCCAGGCCCGCGACCTTGCCGGTGTACTCGACCTTCTTGCCGTACACGTCGGCGGTGAGCTTCACGGGCTGGTCGATGCGGATGTTGCGCAGCTGCACTTCCTTGAAGTTGGCGTCGACCCACAGCTGGTTGAGCGGCACGATCGACATCATCGGCGTGCCGGCGGCCACGCGTTGGCCGAGCTGCACCGTGCGCTTGGCAACGTAGCCGTCCACGGGCGCGGGCATGGCCACGCGCTGCGTGGCGAGGTAGGCCTCGCGCACCTTGGCGGCGGCGGCCAGCACGCTGGGGTGCTGGGCCACGCTGGTGCCTTCGGTCAGCGACTGGTTGCTTGCAAGCTGCTCGCGCGCGGCCACCACGCCGGCCTGCGCCGCTGCGAGCTGGCTCTTGGCGTTGTCGAGCGCGGTTTCGGCGTGGTTGAGCTCTTCCTTCGAGACCGCGCCGTTGCCCGACAGCGCGCGGCGGCGCTGCAGGTCGTCCTGCGCCTTGGCGATGTCGCTCTGCGCCTTGACGATGTCGGCCTGGCGCAGACTGACCTGCGCCGCGAGCGAGCCGTTGTTGGCGTACAGCGTGCGCACCTGGCGCACAGCTTGCGCGAGCGCAGCCTCGGCCTGCTCGAGCGCCACCTTCGCATCGGCGGGGTCCAGCTGCACCAGCGGCTGGCCGGCCTTCACGAAGTCGGTGTCGTCGGCGTTGATGGCCATGACGGTGCCGCCGATCTGCGGCGTGATCTGGATCACGTTGCCCTGCACGTAGGCGTTGTCGGTGTTCTCGTAGTGGCTGGCAACCAGCCATTCGTAGAGGCCCCAGCCGCCGCCGGCGACGATGACCACCGCGGCCAGCGCGGTGAGCGCGCGGCGGCGCTTGCCGTTGCCGGACGGGGCTTCAGGCGTTGCGGAGGCTGCAGTGGCAGCGGGCGTCGGAGTGTTGTTATCGCTCATGATGAAGTTCTTTCCGAAGACGAAAAAAGTCGGTTCAGTTCAGTGCGGCGGATGAAGCCGGCGCATTGGCCGTGGTCGTGGCTGGTGCTTGCCAGCCGCCGCCGAGGGCGCGCGCCAGGCCCACTTGCGTGTCGAGGGCGCGGGCGGCAAGGTCCACGGCCAGGCGGCGTTGTGCGAGCACGGCGGTTTCCGCGGTCAGCACGTTGAGGTAGTTGCCAAGGCCCGCGCGATAGCGCTGCACGGCAATGTCGTAGGCGCCTTCGGCCGCGGTCTGCGCGTCGCGTTGTTCGGCCTGCTGGCGCGCGATCGACTGCGCGCTCGACACCTGGTCGGCCGCATCGCGCACCGCATCGATCACGGCGGCGTTGTAGCTCTCGATGGCGGCGTCGAGATCGGCCGCCTTGCCGCGCAGGTTGGCGCGCAGTTGGCCGCCTTCGAAGATCGGCAGATGGATGGCGGGGCCCACGCCCCACTGCTCGCTGCCCGACTTGAGCAGCTTGCCGAAGCCCAGGCTCTGGAAGCCGACGAAGGCCGTGAGGTTCACGTTGGGATAGAACTGCGTCTTGGCATTCGCCACGTCGCTGGTGGCGGCTTCGACGCGCCAACGCGCGGCCGCAATGTCGGCACGGCGGCCGAGCAGGTCGGCCGGAATGTTGGCCTGCAGCGCAATGGGCTTGACGGTTTCCAGCACCGGTGGCTTGAGCGATGCGGACACGTTGGGCTGGCCCACGAGCGCATCGAGCGCATGCTGCTGCAGCGCGATCTGTTCGTTGAGCGCTTCGATCTGCTGGCGTGCCTCGGGCAGGCCGCCTTCGCTCTGGCGCAGCTCGAGGCGAGTGTCGAGGCCGGCGGACACGCGGTCGCGCACGAGCTTGAGCGTTTCATCGCGCTGGGCCAGCGTGCGCTGGGCCACGCCAAGCTGCTCGTTCAACCGGGCCCATTGAAAGTAGCTGCGCGCCACGTTGCTGGCCAGCAGCACGCGCGCGGCATCGGCGTCGGCCGCGGCTGCGTTGGCGGCGCCGATAGCGGCCTCGAGCGCGGTGCGGTTCTTGCCGAAGAAGTCGAGCTCCCAGCTTGCGCCGAGCTGCAGCAGGCCGATGTTCTGGGTCGAACCGCCGAGCGGTGCAGGATAGATGTAGTTGCTGTTGAACTTCTGGCGGTTCAGGTCGAGCTCGCCGTTCACCTTGGGCTTCAGCGCCGACTCGGCAATGTCCGCGGAAGCCTGCGCCCGCGCGAGGCGTGCACGTGCCACCTGGAGGTTCGGATTGCCGGCCACGGCCTGGTCGACCAGCGTGTTGAGTTGCGCGTCGCCGAATGCCCGCCACCATTGGCTGTCGACACTGGGCACGACCGCGGCGCTGGTGTCCGCGGCAATGCCGAGCGACGACGCATCGCGCAGCCTGGCATGCGAACCGATGCCGGCCATGTCGGCACAGCCGGCCAGCGCAACCACCAGCAGCGCGGCGGCCATGACGGGGGCGCGCCGCACGGCGCAGGCAGCAAAAGAATCAGTCATTTTTTTCTCCACGGGCTGCAAGGGCCTGCGCGTTGTCGAGGATGCGGCGCAGATAGCCCTTGAGCTGCTCCCATTCCTCTTTGGTGAAACCCGCCAGGTGTTCGTTCTGCACGCGGCTGAGCACGTACGGCACTTCCTTGGCGGCGGCGCGGCCTTCTTCGGTGAGTTCGATGTTGACCACGCGACGGTCTTCGAGCGATCGCACACGGCGGCACAGGCCCTTGGCTTCGAGGCGGTCGAGCAGGCGCGTCATCGCACCCGTGTCGAGTTCACAGGCGCGGGCGAGTTCGGCCACCGTGGTGGCGGCGCCGACGTGCAGCTTGTACAGCGGCAGCCATTGCGGAAAGGTCGGGCTGCCGGGCTCGCACATGCGGGTTTCGACCGCCTGCGCCACCGCACTCAAGATGCGGCGCATGAGATAGCCGATGCTCTCTTCGGCCTGGTAGGTCTCGGCGCGATAGAAGTCGGCCGGCCGGCGCTCGGCGCCTCCAGAAGCCGGCGGGACTTGCGGGGTGTCTGTATCGCTCATGGCCTGAATATTAGTTGCCTCAGCAATTATTGTCAAGGCTGCCTTTGTGAAGGCAAGGGTCGGTAGAATCCGCGCCATGGCTTCTTCCCCCCTGTCCTCACCGGCCAAGGGCTCGCCCCGATCGCTGTCGGGCCTGAGCCCTTTTCTTCGGCCCTACCGCGTGCAGATCGTCCTGGCGGGCATTTTTCTGGTGATGGCTGCCGTCACGACGCTGGTGTTTCCGCTGGCGCTGCGAAGCCTGATCGACGGCGGACTGGTCAGCTCCGACAAGGGCGCGCAGACCATGGCGCTGCGCGAACATTTCGGCGCCCTCTTCGCCGTGGCCGTCGCGCTGGGCCTGTTCTCGGCGGCGCGCTTCTATACGGTGAGCTGGCTCGGCGAGCGCGTGACGGCGGATCTGCGCAACGCGGTCTACGGCCATGTGCTGCGCCAGAGCCCGGCGTTCTTCGAAACGACGCAGACCGGCGAAGTGCTGTCGCGCCTGACGGCGGACACCACGCTGGTACAGACGGTGGTCGGCTCGTCCCTCAGCATGGGACTGCGCAATGCCGTCATGGGCGTGGGCGCGCTGGCGGTGCTGATCTGGACCAACCCCTATGTGATGGTGCAGGTGCTGGGCATTCTGGTGCTGGTGGTGCTGCCGAGCATGTGGTTCGGCCGGCGGGTGCGCAAACTCTCGCGCGCCAGCCAGGACCGCGTGGCCGATTCGAGCGCCATCGCGGCCGAGGTGCTCAACGCGATTCCGGTGGTGCAAAGCTACACGGCCGAAGCGCGCGAAGCCGGCCGCTTCAATGCGTCAACCGAGAACGCCTTCAGAACGGCCGTGCGGCGCACCAAGGCGCGTTCGGTGCTGGTGGCATTCATCATCATCGCCACGTCGGCGGCGCTGCTCTGGGGCCTGTACCAGGGCACGCAGGCCGTGCTGCGCGGCGACATCACAGCCGGCCACCTCGGCCAGACGGTCGTCTACGTCGCCATTCTTGCAAGCGCGACCGCCGTGCTCGGCGAGGTCTATGGCGACCTGTTGCGGGCAGCGGGCGCGACCGAGCGCCTGATGGAGCTGTTGCACGCGCCGGCGGCCATCGTTTCGCCGGCGAATCCCGCGGCCGCGCCGGTTCCGGTGGCGGGCAGCGCCGTCAAGTTCGAGGCGGTCACTTTCCACTACCCCTCCAGGCCCGGCACGCCAGCGCTGAAAGACTTCAGCCTGGACATTGCTCCCGGCGAAACGGTGGCGCTGGTGGGTTCGAGCGGCGCGGGCAAAAGCACGGTGTTCCAGCTGCTGCTGCGCTACTACGATCCGCAGTCGGGCCGGCTGCTGCTCGATGGCGCGCCGCTGGCTTCATTGGCATTGCCGGACCTGCGCACCCGCATTGGCCTGGTGCCGCAAGACGCGGTGATCTTCTCGGCCAGCGCCTTCGAGAACATTCGCTATGGCCGCCCGGAGGCGACGGCCGACGAGGTGCATGCGGCTGCGCGCGCGGCCTTTGCACACGACTTTTTGCAAGCGCTGCCTGAGGGCTACGACACCTTCCTTGGCGAACGCGGGGTGCGCCTGTCGGGCGGACAGCGACAGCGCATCGCGATTGCACGCGCCATTCTCAAGAACCCGCCGCTGCTGCTGCTCGACGAAGCCACGAGTGCGCTCGATGCCGAGAGCGAGCGCATGGTGCAGGCCGCGCTCGAGTCGGCCATGGAAGGCCGCACCACGCTGGTCATTGCGCACAGGCTCGCCACGGTGCAGAAGGCCGACCGCATCATCGTGCTCGACCATGGCGGCATCGTGGAACAGGGAACGCATGCCACGCTGGTGGCGCAAGGCGGGGTGTATGCCCGCCTGGCTGCGCTTCAATTCACTGCTTGACCCTGTTGTCGCTGCGGCAAGTCCGCAGCATAGACGCACCAGAGACGCAGCCTATTGCAGCGTTTCCTTGAGCGCCGCGGGAATCGGCAGCGGCATGACGGGAATGCCCTCGTCGAGCAGCGCTTCGGTCTGCTCGCGGGTCGCCTGGCCGCGGATACCGCGCTCTTCGGTTTCGCCGTAATGCATCTTGCGCGCCTCATCGGCGAAGCGGTCGCCGACGTCCTCGGTCTTTGCAAGAACTTCACGCACGGCGCGCATCCAGCGCGCCTCTGGAGACGATTCGACGGGCACCCGGGCTGAAGATGCTGCGGGTGCCGGCGATGCGGCGGCCTCTGCGGGCGCCTTGGCATTGCCCAGGTTGAGGCGCGGTGCGCTCAACAGCTTGACGATGCGCGTGTCGGCGCAGACCGGGCATTCGACCAGGCCATCGGCAAGTTGACTTTCAAAAGCTTCGTTGGACGCAAACCAGCCTTCGAAGCCGTGGCCGTGCGAGCAGCGGAGATCGAGAACCTTCATGCGCGGATTATCCCGCGCCGCCTTGCGAAGCGGTACCCTGCCAATCGAGCGCCCATGCGCCCGAAAGGACGTTCTGCAGCCACAGCGTGCAAGTGAGCGACTTCGCGTCGGTGATCTTGCCTTCGCGGCACCAGTCGGCCACTTCTTGCGGCGTGGCCGTGAACACGTCGAGGAATTCGCCGTGGTCGAGCTGGCGCGTGCCGAGCGAGAGGCCGCGCGCAAAGTAGATGTGGATGATCTCGGTGGAATACGCCACCGCCAGGTGCATGGCGCCGGCATAGGCCCATTCGCGCGCGGTGTAGCCAGTTTCCTCGAGCAGTTCGCGCTGGCCGCAAACCAGCGGATCTTCGCCCGCATCGAGCTTGCCGGCCGGAAACTCGACCATCACATGTCCGACCGGATAGCGGTATTGCCGCTCCAGCACCACACGGCCATCGTCAAGAAGGGGAACCACCACCACGGCGCCCGGATGAATCACGTATTCGCGCGTGGCGGTATGCCCGTCGGGCAGCCGCACGGTGTCGCGGCAGACCTGGAGGAAATTGCCCTTGAGCAGAACCTCGCTGGCCGTGCGCTCTTCCTTCAGGTGCGAATCGATGGCGGGATCGGTCATGTCAGTGCCTGTGTTTCATCAGGTAGCGCCAGGTGAAACCGGGAAAGGCCAGCACGATGAAGAGAGCACCGGTCACGGCGTAGAACTCCCAGCCCTGCGGGGCAATCTGCCCTGCCCGGCTCTCGAACAGCAGGCCGACGCCGCCGGCCACGAAGTACAGCACCACCAGTTCGGCGAGCCGCACCGCGAGCGGCTTGGGCTGCGTGGCCAGCGGCACGACACCGAACAACCGCTCATTGAGGAACGGCAGGTTGGCCGCCACCAGCGCCACCAGCAGAACGACCCAGACCGACGCGGTTTGCGACACCGTGGGCAACCGCGATCAGTTGGCCAGCGTGGCCACGATCGCCTTGGCGCACAGCGTCATGAGGCCGCCGGGAACAATGCCCAGCACGAGAATGAGCAGGCCATTGACCGAGAGCACGGCGCGCACGTCGCGCGGCGCCGACACGGTGCTGGCGGTAACGGGCGCATCGAAGTACATGACCTTGACCACGCGCAGGTAGTAGAAGGCGCCGATCAGCGACATGATCACCGCGAACACCGCAAGACCGATGTAGATCGCCTGGCCCGAGGCGATCAGCGCCTGGAGCACCGCGAGCTTGGCGTAGAACCCGACCAGCGGCGGCAGGCCGGCGAGCGAGAACATCGCAATGGCCATCACGCCGGCATACAGCGGGCTGCGCTGGTTCAGGCCGGCCAGATCGGTGATTTCTTCGCTTTCGAAGCCTTCGCGCGCCAGCAGCAGAATGATGCCGAAGCTCGCCAGCGTGGTCAGAACGTAGGTCACGATGTAGAACATCGACGCGCTGTATGCGAACTGCGCGTTGTAGGTGTTGCCGTTGACCACGCCCGCCACCAGGCCCAGCAGCATGAAGCCCATCTGCGCAATGGTCGAGTAGGCCAGCATGCGCTTGAGGTTGGTCTGCGCAATGGCGGCCAGGTTGCCCACCAGCAGCGACGCAATCGCCAGCAGGGCCAGCATCTGCTGCCAGTCGATGGCCAGCGGCAGCAGCCCTTCCACCAGCAGCCGGATGATGATGGCAAAGGCGGCCAGCTCGGGCGCCGCGCCGATCAACAGCGTGACCGCGGTCGGTGCGCCCTGGTACACGTCGGGCACCCACATGTGGAAAGGCGCCGCCCCCACCTTGAAGGCCAGGCCCGCCACGATGAACACCAGGCCGAACACCAGCACCTGGTGGTTGACCTTGCCGCTGGCGATGATCTTGAACACTTCGTTCACGTCGAGCGAGCCGGTGGCGCCGTACAGCATCGAAAGGCCGTAGAGCAAGAAGCCGCTGGCCATGGCGCCGAGCACGAAGTACTTCATGGCCGCTTCGCTGGCCACCGCGTTGTCGCGGCGCAGCGCCACCAGGGCGTAGCTCGACAGCGTGAGCAATTCGAGACCCAGGTAGATCAGGAGGAAGTTGCTGCCCGAAATCATCACGAACATGCCCAGCAGCGCGAACATGCTGATGGTGAACAGTTCGCCGCCACGCAGCATCTCGCGGTCTGCCGCGTAGGGACGGCCGTAGACCAGCGTGACCATCAGCGCAACCGTGGCAAAGCACTTGAGCCAGTTGCCCATGGGGTCGCTCACGACCATGCCGCCAAAGCCGTAGATCGTCTTGCCGTCGTTGGCGGCCATGCCGGTCAGCACGGCCACCACGGCCAGCGTGAGCAGTGTGAGGATGTAGGTTCGCGTGCGGCGGGGGCTGGTGGTCGACAGGTCGACCAGCGCAATGATGCAGGCCATGACCAGCAGCACGATTTCGGGGTAGATCGCGACCCAGCTGAGTTTGTCAATCATCTCGTTCTCTTCTTCAGCGTGGAATCAGGGCAGTTTGGACGTTGCCACGTGGCGCAGGAGCTCCGTCACGGAAGCGTCCATCACATCGGTGAACGGCTTCGGATAGATGCCCATCCACAGCACGGCAATGGCCAGCAGCGAGAGCATCAGGAATTCGCGGGCATTGATGTCGGTGAGTTCCTTGACGTGGTCGTTGCCGACCGGGCCAAGGTACACGCGCTTGTACATCCAGAGGGTGTAGGCCGCACCGAAGATCAGTGCCGTTGCGGAGCCGAGGCCGATCCAGAAGTTGTACTTGACCGCGCCCAGGATGACCATCCACTCGCCCACGAAACCGGCGGTGCCCGGCAGGCCGCAATTGGCCATGGCGAACAGTAGCGCGAACGCGGCAAACTTGGGCATGGTGTTCACCACGCCGCCGTAGTCGGCAATCTGGCGCGAATGCACGCGGTCATAGAGCACGCCGATGCCCAGGAACATGGCGCCCGAGACGAAACCGTGCGCAATCATCTGCACGATGCCGCCGGACACGCCCAGCTCGTTGAAGATGAAGAAGCCGAGCGTCACGAAGCCCATGTGCGCAACCGATGAATAAGCCACGAGCTTCTTCATGTCTTCCTGCACCAGCGCCACCAGGCCGACGTAGATCACCGCGATGAGCGACAGCGCGATCATGAGCCAGGCCCATTCGTGCGAGGCATCGGGTGCGATCGGCATCGAGAAGCGCAGGAAGCCATAGGCGCCGAGCTTCAGCATGATGGCCGCCAGCACGGCCGAGCCGCCGGTCGGCGCCTCGACGTGCACGTCGGGCAGCCAGGTGTGGACCGGCCACATCGGCACCTTGACGGCAAAGGCGGCGAAGAACGCGAAGAACAGGAAGGTCTGCGCCTTCGAATCCAGCGGCAGCTTGTGCCAGGTCAGGATGTCGAAGCTGCCGCCCGACTTGTTGTACAGGTAGATCAGCGCCACCAGCATCAGCAGCGAGCCGAGCAAGGTGTAGATGAAGAACTTGAACGCCGCGTAGATCTTGTTCGGGCCGCCCCAGATGCCGATGATCAGGTACATCGGGATCAGCGTGGCTTCGAAGAACACGTAGAAAAGCACGCCGTCGAGCGCGGCGAATACGCCGATCATGAAACCCGAAAGAATCAGGAACGCGCCCATGTACTGGTTGACGCGCTCGGTAATCACTTCCCAGGCCGAGATCACGACTACCACGGTAATGAACGAGGTCAGCAGCACCAGCCAGAGCGACAACCCGTCGACACCGAGGTGGTAGTTGACGTTGAAGCGCGCGATCCAGCTCGTCTTCTCGACGAACTGCATTGCGGCGGTGCCGTTCTGGAAGCCGGTGTAAAGCGGCACGGTGACCAGGAAGCTGACGATCGCGCCGACCAGTGCGACCCAGCGCACGCCCCTGGCGTTCTCGTCACGCCCAAACGCCAGCAGCGCGGTACCGAATGCGATCGGCACCCAGATGGCAAGGCTCAACAAACCCATTTTTCTTTTTCTCCAGCGTTCGGGCTCAGCGTTTGAACCAGACGAAGTACGTCATCAGGATGAAGATGCCGAGCAGCATCGCAAAGGCGTAGTGATAGATGTAGCCCGACTGCAGCCACCGCACCACACCGGAGATGCGGCCGACGACCTTCCACGAACCATTGACCACGGCACCATCGATCAGCGCCTGGTCACCGCCCTTCCACAGGCCGGTGCCAAGGGCACGCGCACCGCGGGCGATGATGTTCTCGTTGATCCAGTCGAGGTAGTACTTGTTGTCGAGCAGGCGATAGACCGGGCCGAAGGCGCGCTTGATCGCAGTCGGCACCGCCGGGAACTGCATGTACATGAGGTACGAAACAACCACGCCCGCCAGAGCCAGCCAGAACGGCGCCGTCTGCAAGCCGTGAATCGCCATGGCGACCGGGCCGTGGAAGGCTTCGCCGAGTTCCTTCATGGCGTGGTGCTTGGCGGCGTCCACGAAGATCGCGTCCTTGAAGAACTCGCCGAAGAGCATCGGCTGGATCGTCATGAAGCCGATCACCACGGACGGAATGGCCAGCAGCACCAGCGGCAGCCAGACCACCATCGGCGACTCGTGCGGCTTGTGGTCGTGGTGGCCATGGCCGTGGTCGTCGCCATGCGCGGCATGGTCGTCATGGTGTGCGTCGGGGTTCTGGTCGTAGCGCTCCTTGCCGTGGAACACCAGGAAGTACATGCGGAACGAGTAGAACGCCGTCACGAACACGCCTGCCAGCACTGCGTAGTAAGCAAACTGCGCACCCCACAGGTGGCTTTCGTGCACCGCCTCGATGATGCTGTCCTTCGAGTAGAAGCCCGAGAAGAACGGCGTGCCGATCAGCGCGAGCGACCCCAGCAGCGACGTGATCCAGGTGATGGGCATGTACTTGCGCACGCCGCCCATCCAGCGGATGTCCTGATTGTGGTGCATGCCGATGATCACCGAGCCCGCGCCCAGGAACAGCAGCGCCTTGAAGAAGGCGTGTGTCATCAGGTGGAACACCGCGACCGAATAGGCCGAGGCGCCGAGCGCCACCGTCATGTAGCCGAGCTGCGAGAGCGTCGAGTACGCCACCACGCGCTTGATGTCGTTCTGGATGATGCCCAGGAAGCCCATGAACAGCGCCGTGATGGCGCCGATCACCAGGATGAACGACAGCGCCGTGTCGCTGAGTTCGAACAGCGGCGACATGCGCGCCACCATGAAGATGCCTGCCGTCACCATCGTTGCCGCGTGGATCAGCGCGGAGATGGGCGTCGGGCCTTCCATCGAGTCGGGCAGCCACACGTGCAGCGGGAACTGCGCGCTCTTGCCCATGGCGCCGATGAACAGGCAGATGCAGATCACGGTCACCAGCATCCACTCGGTGCCGGGGAACGTGATGCCGGCCAGCGTGCCGGCCTTGGCAAAGGCTTCGCCGTAGTTCAGTGTGCCGGCATAGGCCGCGATCAGGCCGATGCCCAGGATGAAGCCGAAGTCGCCCACGCGGTTGACCAGGAAGGCCTTCATGTTGGCGAAGATGGCCGTGGGCTTGTTGAACCAGAAGCCGATCAGCAGGTACGACACCAGGCCCACCGCTTCCCAGCCGAAGAACAGCTGGAGCATGTTGTTGCTCATGACGAGCATCAGCATCGAGAAGGTGAAGAGCGAGATGTACGCGAAGAAGCGGTTGTAGCCCTCGTCTTCTTCCATGTAGCCGATGGTGTAGATGTGCACCATCAGCGAGACGAAGGTCACCACGCACATCATCATGGCCGTGAGGCCGTCGACCAGGAAGCCGACTTCCATCTTCAGGCCGCCGACCACCATCCATTCGTAGATGGTGGCGTTGAAGCGGGCGCCATCGACGACGACCGACTTCAGCGTCATGGCCGAGATGATGAAGGCGACCAGCACGCCGAGGATGGTCAGCGAATGCGTGACTTTGCGGCCGATGTGGTTGCCGCCGAACTTCGTGCCGAACAGGCCTGCGACGGCGGCGCCGACCAGGGGTGCCAGCGGCACGGCCAGCAGGGTGGATGCGGAAAGGGTTGCGCTCATGTTGCTGTCAACCCTTGAGCGAGTTGAGTTCGTCGACGTTGATGTTCGACTTGTTGCGGAACAGCAGGACCAGCAGGGCCAGGCCGATGGCCGACTCGGCCGCGGCCACCGTCAGGATGAAGAACACGAAGATCTGGCCGTGCATGTCGCCCAGGTAGTACGAGAACGCCACGAAGTTCATGTTCACCGCGAGCAGCATCAGCTCGATAGCCATCAGCAGCACGATGAGGTTCTTGCGGTTCAGGAAAATGCCGATCACCGAGAGCGCAAAGAGCATTGCGCCGAGCGAAAGAAAGTGTCCGAGCGTGAGCGTCATGCCTTGTTTTCCTTTGCCGCTGCTGCGCCTGCATCTGCGGGTGCTTCCACCACCGGCTCGGCGGCGCGCGTGACCTGCATCTGCACGATGCGCACGCGGTCGCGCGCCTTCACGCGCACCTGGTCGGACGGGTTGACGTACTTGCTGTCCTTGCGGGTACGCAGCGTCAGGGCAATGGCGGCCACGATGGCCACCAGCAGAATGACGGCCGCAATTTCGAGCGGATACAGGTACTCGGAATAAAGCAGCTTGCCGAGCTCGAGCGTGTTCGAGCTGTTGGCCGCAACGGCAGCCCCGGCGCGCGGCGCCTCGGCCAGGCGGAAGCCGCCCATCAGCACCGCAGCCATTTCAAGCGCAATGAGCGCCCCCACGCCGGCAGCCAGCGGAAAGTGCTTCCAGAACCCCTGTCGCAAGCCGTCCACGTTGATGTCCAGCATCATCACGACGAACAGGAACAGCACCATCACCGCCCCGACGTAGACGAGCACCAGCGCAATCGCCAGGAACTCGGCACGCAGCAGCAGCCAGATCGCCGATGCCTGGAAGAAGGCGAGCACCAGGTACAGCGCCGCGTACACGGGGTTGCGGGCGGTGATGACGCGGAAGGCCGCGAACAGCAGCACCGCGGCAAACAGATAGAACAGACCGGTCTTGACGTCCATTGGAATTCGAATTGGTACGGGGTTCGGGCTGGTCGGATCAGCGGTACTTGGCGTCAGCCGCCTTGTTCGCTGCAATTTCTTTTTCGTAGCGATCGCCCACGGCCAGCAGCATGTCCTTGGTGAAGTACAGGTCGCCGCGTTTTTCGCCGTGATATTCGAAGATGTGGGTCTCGACGATCGAATCGACCGGGCAGCTTTCTTCGCAGAAACCGCAGAAGATGCACTTGGTCAGGTCGATGTCGTAGCGCGTGGTGCGGCGCGAGCCGTCGTCGCGCACATCGGATTCGATGGTGATGGCCAGCGCGGGGCACACGGCCTCGCAGAGCTTGCAGGCGATGCAGCGCTCTTCGCCGTTTTCGTAGCGGCGCAGCGCATGCAGGCCGCGAAAGCGCGGCGACAGCGGCGTTTTTTCTTCGGGGAATTGCACCGTGATCTTGCGGGCGAAAGCGTACTTGCCGGTGATGGCCAGACCCTTGAACAGTTCGAACAGCATGAAGCTGCCCAGAAAGTCCTTGAGCGAGAACGGAGCGGACGTTGTTGCGGTATGCGCAGCAGACATGATGTTGGCGCTTCCAGTTATTTCCAGATGTTGAACGGGGTCTGCATCCAGGCGCCGACCACGACCAGCCACACGAGCGTGACCGGAATGAAGATCTTCCAGCCCAGACGCATGATCTGGTCATAGCGGAAGCGCGGGAACGTCGAGCGAACCCACAGGAACATGGTGACCACGCAGAAAGTCTTGGCACCGAGCCAGATCCAGCCCGGGATGAAGCTCAGGAACTCGAACGGCGGCAGCCATCCGCCGAGGAACAGCACGACGCACAGGATCGAGACCAGCCACATGTTGGCGTACTCGGCCAGGAAGAACATCGCGAAGCTCATGCCCGAGTACTCGATCATGTGGCCCGCGACGATTTCGGACTCGCCTTCGACCACGTCGAAGGGGTGGCGGTTGGTTTCGGCCAAGCCCGAGATGAAGTAGACGACGAAGATCGGCAGCAGCGGCAGCCAGTTCCACGACAGGAAGCCAAGGCCCATCTCGGCAAAGGTACCCTTGCCCTGCACATTCACGATTTCGCTCATGTTCAGGCTGCCCGAAACCATCAGCACCACGACGAAGCAGAAGCCCATCGCGATTTCGTAGCTCACCATCTGTGCCGAGGCGCGCAGCGCGCCCAGGAAGGCGTACTTCGAGTTGGAAGCCCAGCCCGCGATGATCACGCCGTAGACCTCGAGCGAGGTGATGGCCATGACGAACAGCAGCCCGGCATTGATGTTGGCCAGCGCCATTTCGGGGCCGAACGGAATCACGGCCCATGCGACGAGCGCCGGCATGATGGTCATGATCGGGCCCAGCAGGAACAGGCCCTTGTTGGCGACCGTCGGAAGAATGATTTCCTTGGTCATCAACTTGAGCGCGTCGGCAATGGGCTGCAGCAGGCCCAGGGGCCCGATGCGGTTCGGGCCCACGCGGATCTGCGTGAAGCCGATGGCCTTGCGTTCCCACAGCGTGAGGTAGGCCACGGCGCCCATCAGCGGAAGCACGACCACGATGATCTTGATCAGCGTCCAGATCACGGGCCAGCCCGCGGACGTCCACCAGCCGGCGTTGATCAGCCCTTGGCCGAAAGCATGCACTGCGTCGATCATGCCAATGCCTCCTCGGCACGGGCCGGTGCGGCCGTCATTTCGTTGCGCGCGTCGGCGGTGAGTTGCAGCGACGGTGCGCGGCGCACGATGGAGTCGAGCTGATAGATGCTCGCCACCACGGGTGCGGAAACCGCACCATTCGAAGCCACGGCCTTCGCGGCGGTTGCGTTGCGAAGCGCATCTGCCGGCACGGCGCCGTTGTCGCCGATGGTGCGGAGCACTTCAGCGGTCGATTCGAAGGCAAAGCCAGGCAGCCCGAGCAGGTTGGCCAGCACGCGCAGCACCTTCCAGGCCGGGCGCGTCTCGCCTTGCGGCTTGACGACGGCATGGAAACTTTGCAAGCGGCCTTCGGCGTTGACGAAGGTACCGGGCGTTTCGGTGAACGGCGCGATGGGCAGCAGCACGTCACTGAACTCGAGGTTGGCCTTGAAGGGGCTCAAGGTGACGACCATTTGCGCATTGCCGATGACATCGGCGGCTGCGGCACCCGCGGCCGAGTCGAACACCGGTTCGGTGTTGAGCAGCATCACGGCCTTGAGGCCGGAACCCGCCGTCAGCATGCGGCCGGCATCGAGGCCGCCGTTCTTGGGGAATGCGCCGACGAGCTGCGCACCCACGGTGTTGGCGGCTTCGGTCAGGTAGCCGACAGTGGCGCCGGTCTGCGTGCCGATCCAGTTTGCAAGGGCCAGCAGGCTGCTGGCTTGCGCGTGGTGGGCGGCGGCATTGCCGAGCAGGATGGCCTTGCGCTCACCGCTCAGCAGCGAAGCTGCAATGGCTTGCGCCGCGGCATCGGGTGCGTTTGCCGGTGCGAGCGGCGCGGCCTGGCCGGTGGTCTGGCCCACGGCGGCGGCAACGCCGGCGAGCACTTCGACCCACTGGCCGGCGTCGACGATCGATGCCTGCGCCACGCTCATGGCCCACGCTTCGCGGTCCGCCATCAGGTTGGACGAGGTCAGCACCGACAGCGCGGCGCCCTTGCGCACGGCCTGGCGGATGCGCTGCGCGAACAGCGGATGGTCCTTGCGCAGGTTCGAGCCGATCACGAATGCGCGCTGCAACTGCGTGAGCGATGCGATCGAGGTGCCGAGCCAGCGCACGCCTTCGAACGCCGTGAATTCGGCATTGCGCAGGCGATAGTCGATGTTGTCGCTGCCGAGCTCACGCGTGAGCATGGCGGCAAGCTGCAGCTCTTCGAGCGTGCTGTGCGGGCTGACCAGCGTGCCGATGCTCTGCGCGCCGTGGTCGGCCTTGATCTGCTTCAGGCCGTTGGCCACGTACTCGAGCGCGGTCTGCCAGTCGACCTGCTGCCATTGGCCGCCCTGCTTGAGCATGGGCTGCGTGAGGCGTTCGGGGCCGTTGAGCCCTTCGTACGAAAAGCGGTCGCGGTCGGCAATCCAGCATTCGTTGACGTCTTCGTTCTCGAGCGGCACCACGCGCATGACGCGGTTGTTCTTGACCTGGACGATCAGGTTGGCGCCGGTGGAATCGTGCGGGCTCACCGACTTGCGGCGCGACAGTTCCCAGGTGCGGGCGCTGTAGCGGAACGGCTTGCTCGTGAGCGCGCCGACCGGGCAGATGTCGATCATGTTGCCCGAGAGTTCCGAGTCGACCGAGTCGCCGAGGAAGGTTTCGATTTCGGAATGCTCGCCGCGCTGGGTCATGCCGAGCTCCATCACGCCGGCCACTTCCTGGCCGAAGCGGACGCAGCGCGTGCAATGGATGCAGCGGCTCATCTCTTCCATGCTGATCAGCGGGCCGACGTCCTTGTGGAAGACGACGCGCTTTTCTTCTTCGTAGCGCGAAGAAGAACCACCGTAGCCCACGGCCAGGTCTTGCAACTGGCACTCGCCGCCCTGGTCGCAGATGGGGCAATCCAGCGGGTGGTTGATCAGGAGGAACTCCATGACCGACTGCTGCGCCTTGATGGCCTTTTCGCTCTTGGTGCGAACGATCATGCCCTGCGTGACGGGCGTGGCGCAGGCCGGCATCGGCTTGGGCGCCTTTTCCACATCGACCAGGCACATGCGGCAGTTGGCCGCGATGCTGAGCTTCTTGTGATAGCAGAAGTGCGGGATGTACGTGCCCGCCTTGTCGGCCGCATGCATGATCATGCTGCCTTCGGTCACGTCGACCTTCTTGCCGTCGAGTTCGATTTCGATCATGAGTATGTTTCTTCTCGCGCCAACAGACAGCCTCCGCCTTCGGCTGCGGTATTCACCTTGGGAACGGCCCGGCGGTTCATGCCTGGACCGGCGCCTTCGGGACGTAGCCCGGAATCAAGGCCTCGAACTCGTGGCGGAAGTGCTTGATCATGGCGCGCACCGGCATGGCCGCCGCGTCGCCGAGCGCGCAGATCGTGCGGCCCTGGATGTTGTCTGCCACGGAGTTGAGCAGGTCCATGTCCGACGCCCTGCCCTGCCCGTTGTGGATGCGGTCGACCACGCGGTACAGCCAGCCCGTGCCTTCGCGGCAGGGCGTGCACTGGCCGCAGGATTCGTGCATGTAGAAGTACGAGAGGCGCCGCAGCGACTCGACCATCGAGCGGCTGTCGTCCATGACGATGACCGCGCCCGAACCCAGCATGGAGCCGGCCTTGGCGATGGAGTCGTAGTCCATCGTGCATTCCATCATGATCGACGCCGGCAGCACCGGCGACGACGATCCACCGGGAATCACGGCCTTGAGCGTGCGGCCCTTGCGAACGCCGCCGGCCAGTTCAAGCAGCTTGGAGAACGGCGTGCCCATGGGCACTTCGTAGTTGCCGGGCAGCTCGACGTCGCCGCTCACCGAATAGATCTTGGTGCCGCCGTTGTTCGGCTTGCCGCACTCGAGGTAGGCCTGGCCGCCGTTGCGGATGATCCAGGGCACCGCCGCGAAGGTCTCGGTGTTGTTGATGGTGGTCGGCTTGCCGTACAGGCCAAAGCTGGCCGGGAACGGCGGCTTGAAGCGCGGCTGGCCCTTCTTGCCTTCGAGCGACTCGAGCAGCGCGGTTTCTTCGCCGCAGATGTAGGCGCCGAATCCGTGCGCCGCGTGCAACTGGAAGTTGTACGTGCTGCCCATGATGCCGTCGCCGAGGTAGCCGGCGGCGCGTGCCTCTTCGAGGGCCTCCTCGAAGCGGTCGTAGCTCTGGAAGATCTCACCGTGGATGTAGTTGTAGCCCACGCTGATGCCCATCGCATACGCGGCGATGGCCATGCCTTCGATCACGATGTGCGGGTTGAACTGCAGGATGTCGCGGTCCTTGCAGGTGCCCGGCTCGCCTTCGTCGGAATTGCAGACGAGGTACTTCTGGCCCGGGAACTGGCGCGGCATGAAGCTCCACTTCAGGCCGGTCGGAAAGCCTGCGCCGCCGCGGCCGCGCAGGCCCGATGCCTTCACTTCGGCGATCACCTGGTCGGGCGTGAGCCCCTCGGTGAGGATCTTGCGCAGCGCCTGGTAGCCGCCGCGCGCCTCGTAGTCGGCCAGGCGCCAGTTGGTACCGTCGAGGCCGGCATAGATCTGCGGCTCGATGTGGCGGTCATGGAAACAGGTCTGGACGCCCGTGGCCTGGAACTGCTGGAGCACTTGTTCGGGCGACATCATGCGGCCTCCCCTTTGGCTGCACCAATGGAAGTGCGCAGCCCGTCGATGAGCTGGTCGAGTTTCTCGTTGCTCATGAAGCTGCACATGGTGCGGTCGTTGACCAGCATCACGGGCGAATCGGCGCAGGCGCCCAAACATTCGCTCTGCTGCAGCGTGAACAGGCCGTCGGCCGTGGTCTCGCCCATCTTGATGCCGAGCTTCTTCTCGAGGTGAACGAGCGCGGTGACGCCGTCACGCAGCTGGCACGGCAGGTTGGTGCACACGTTGAGCTTGAACTTGCCCACCGGATGCTGGTTGTACATGTTGTAGAAGGTCGTCACCTCATGCACGGCGATGGGCGCCATGCCGAGGTAGTCGGCGATCTCGCGTTCGCGCTGCATGCTCACGAAGCCTTCGTCCTGCTGGACGATGGCCAGGCAGGCCATCGCGGCCGACTGCTTTCCCGCCTCGGGATACTTGGCCACCTCGCGCGCAAAGCGCTCGAGAATCGCGGGCTTCAGAGGAGCAGAAGGCGCCGTAGGCGCCGTGTCATGGTGGGTCGAGGAAGTCGTCATTCGCTCTTTCTCACCTGTCGATTTCGCCGAACACGATATCCATCGTGCCGATCACCGCGACAGCGTCGGCGATCATGTGACCGCGCGACATTTCGTCGAGGGCGGCGAGGTGCGGAAAACCGGGTGCGCGGATCTTCAGGCGATACGGCTTGTTGGCGCCGTCGCTCACGAGATAGATGCCGAACTCGCCCTTCGGGTGCTCGACGGCGGCATAGGCCTCGCCTTCGGGCACGTGGAAGCCTTCGGTGAAGAGCTTGAAATGGTGGATCAGCTCCTCCATGTTCGCCTTCATCGATTCGCGCGCGGGCGCGGCGACCTTGTGGTTGCTGGTGATGACCGGGCCGGGGTTGACACGCAGCCATGCCGAGCACTGCTGGATGATCTTGTTGGCCTGGCGCATTTCTTCCACGCGCACGAGGTAGCGGTCGTAGCAGTCGCCCGTCTTGCCGACCGGCACGTCGAACTGCATCTGGTCGTAGACGTCGTAGGGCTGCTTCTTGCGCAGATCCCATTCGACGCCCGAGCCGCGCAGCATGGGCCCGGTGAAGCCGAGGTTCAGCGCACGCTCCGGCGTGACCACGCCGATGCCCACGGTGCGCTGCTTCCAGATGCGGTTGTCGGTGAGCAGCGTTTCGTACTCGTCGACCATCTTCGGGAAGCGCTTGCAGAAGTCGTCGATGAAGTCGAGCAGCGAGCCCTGGCGATTCTCGTTGAGACGTTCGATCGCCTTCGCGTTCTTGATCTTGCTGACCTTGTACTGCGGCATTGCATCCGGCAGGTCGCGGTACACGCCGCCCGGACGGAAGTACGCCGCATGCATGCGCGCGCCCGACACGGCTTCGTACATGTCGAACAGGTCTTCACGCTCGCGGAAGCAGTAGATGAGCATGTTCATCGCGCCGCAGTCGAGGCCGTGCGCGCCGAGCCACAAGAGGTGGTTCAGCAGGCGGGTGATCTCGGCGAACATCACGCGGATGTACTGCGCGCGGATCGGCACTTCGAGCCCCATCATCCGCTCGATGGCCAGGCAGTAGGCGTGCTCGTTGGACATCATCGACACGTAGTCGAGACGGTCCATGTACGGCAGCGACTGGATGAAGGTGCGCGATTCGGCGAGCTTTTCGGTCGCGCGGTGCAACAGGCCGATGTGCGGATCGGCGCGCTGGATCACTTCGCCGTCGAGCTCGAGCACCAGGCGCAGCACGCCGTGCGCTGCAGGATGCTGGGGACCGAAGTTGAGTGTGTAGTTCTTGATTTCGGCCATATCAGTGCAAACCGCTGCCGTAGTTGTCTTCGCGAATCACGCGCGGCGTGATTTCCCGCGGCTCGATGGAGACCGGCTGGTAGATGACGCGCTTCTGCTCTTCGTCGTAGCGCATTTCGACGTGTCCCGACACCGGGAAGTCCTTGCGGAACGGATGGCCGATGAAACCGTAGTCGGTCAGGATGCGGCGCAGGTCGTCATGCCCTTCGAACACGATGCCGTAGAGGTCGAAGGCTTCGCGCTCGAACCACGTGGCGGCATTCCACACAGGCTGGAGCGAATCGACCACGGGCAGGTCTTCGCTCGGCGCAAACACCTTGAGGCGCACGCGCTGGTTGAGGCTCACCGAAAGCAGGTGCGTGACGACGCAATAGCGCTCGCCCTGCCACTCGCCTTCGCGGTAGTCTGAATAGTCCATGCCGCAGAGGTCGATCAGCTGCTCGAAGCGGCAACCGGGCGCATCGCGCAGCAGCGTGGCGGCTTCGATGTAGTCGGCAGCGCCGACCACCACGATCACCTCGCCCAGCGCGATCGTCACGCTCTTGGCCTTGGCACCGAGGGTCTCGGCGATGGTGGCGCGCAGCACCTCCGGCGATATTGCAAAGTCGGTCATCGTCGGCAGTCTCTCAGGCGCGGGCAATGGTGTTGGTGCGGCGAATCTTCTGCTGCAGCTGGATCACGCCGTAGAGCAAGGCCTCGGCGGTGGGCGGGCAACCCGGCACATAGACGTCCACGGGCACGATGCGATCGCAGCCGCGCACCACCGAATAGCTGTAATGGTAGTAGCCGCCGCCGTTGGCGCAGGAGCCCATGGAAAGAACCCAGCGCGGCTCGGGCATCTGGTCGTAGACCTTGCGCAGAGCGGGCGCCATCTTGTTGCACAGCGTGCCGGCCACGATCATCAGATCGGACTGGCGGGGGCTGGGCCGAAACAGCATGCCGAAACGGTCGATGTCGTAGCGGGCTGCGCCTGCGTGCATCATTTCGACGGCACAGCAAGCCAGACCGAAAGTCATCGGCCAGAGTGATCCGGTCTTCGCCCAGTTCACCACCGAGTCGTAGGTGGTGGTGACGAAGCCTTCCTTCATGACGCCTTCAATGGCCATTTTGATGATTCCTTGTCATTCCCAGTCGAGCGCGCCTTTTTTCCACTCGTAGGCAAAGCCCACGACGAGGATGGCGAGAAAGATCATCATGGCCCAGAAGCCGACGGCGCCGATTTCCTTGAGCGCAATGGCCCACGGAAAGAGAAAGGCAATCTCGAGATCGAACAGAATGAAGAGAATGGCGACGAGGTAATAGCGCACGTCGAATTTCATGCGCGCATCCTCGAAGGCCTCGAAGCCACACTCGTAGGGAGCGTTCTTCGCTGCGTCGGGCCGATTGGGACCCAGGATGTAGCCGATGACTTGCGGTGCGACACCTACACCGACACCGACCAAAATAAACAAAAGGACGGGGAGATAGGAATCGAGGTTCATCGGGAGATTTTCACCGCTTGCCACCGACAGAAACGCTCTGGATGACGTTTTCTGCCGGTGAGATTTGGTGCGGTCGGCGAGACTCGAACTCGCACAGCTTTCGCCACTACCCCCTCAAGATAGCGTGTCTACCAATTTCACCACGACCGCAGTTTTTTGTTCGGATGGCATGAGGTACCTGTGAAGGTGTTTGGCTTTCCGAACAGCTTTAGAGTTTACCCTGAAATGGAGCAGTTTCTCACTGGCGACTCCATGAAAACAACTTGATTATTTGTTCGGGATCTGGCCCGGACCCGAAACAGGCGCGGCGGGAGCCGAGGCAGGCGCATTGGCCGGCGCAGCGCCCGAGGTACCCGAGGGAATCTGGCCGGGAATTTGCCCTGCGGGAGCGGAAGCAGGCGTGGCGGGTGCGCCGACGGCTGCGCGCTCCAGCAGGCTGCCGCCGCCGGCGGGCCGTGCGTGGCTGAAATAGGCCAGCAGCAACGTGCAAACAAAGAACACCGCTGCCAGCACTGCCGTGGTGCGCGAAAGAAAATTCGCGCTGCCGCTTGCGCCAAACAGGCTGCCGGCGCTGCCGCTACCGAAGGCCGCGCCCATGTCGGCGCCCTTGCCGTGCTGGATCAGGATCAGCCCGATCATTGCAAGGGCCGACAGCATCTGCACGCCGACCAAAAGATTGAGGACCACATTCATTCGTTCTTACTCCTAATTGATGTCAGCCGCCCCTCGCGTTCAGCGAGCGGCAGCGGAAATGATCTGCAAAAAGTCTGCTGCCTTGAGCGAAGCGCCGCCGATGAGGCCGCCGTCGATGTCGGGCTGCGCCAGCAGCTGGGCGGCGTTGGCCGCGTTCATGCTGCCGCCATAAAGAATGCAGATGCCGGCCGCGTGTTCGCTGGCGGCATGGTGCAGTTGCGCACGCAGCACGGCGTGCACGGCCTGCGCCTGCTCGGGCGTGGCCGTCTTGCCGGTGCCGATGGCCCAGACGGGCTCATAGGCCACGACGATTTCACTGATGCAGTGGCCATTGACGTGGATCACCGCGGCAAGCTGGCGCTTGACGACTTCTTCGGTATGCCCGGCTTCACGTTCGGCCAGGGTTTCGCCCACGCAGACGATCGGCGTGATGCCGTTCGCGAGCGCAGCCGCCGTCTTGGCCGCCACCGCTTCGTCGGTTTCGCCGTGGTACTGGCGGCGCTCCGAATGGCCGACGATGGCATAGCGCACGCCGAATTCCTTCAGCATGGCCGCCGATTGCTCGCCGGTGAACGCACCTTGCGGGTGCGCCGAAATGTCCTGCGCACCAAGTGCAATGGCCTTCGAACCCGCCAGCAGCGATTGCAGCTGCGCGAAATACGGAGCCGGCGCGCAAAGCGCGACATCGCAACGGGCCGGCGCAGCGGCCAGGCCCTGCAGCAGGGCCTTCACCAGCGCCTCGTTGGCAGCCAGGCTGCCGTTCATCTTCCAGTTGCCGGCGATCAGCTTCTTCTTGGTTGTCATCGTGTTGTTGCCCGTCACCATGTCAGCACGATCTTGCCGATGTGCTGGTTGGATTCCATGAGTGCATGCGCCTGCGCCGCGCCACTGGGTTCGCCGCCCGCTGCAAAGGTGCTGTGGATCACGGGCTTGACCGCGCCGCTTTCGAGCAGCGGCCAGACCTTCTCGCGCAGCGCCTTGGCAATGGCGCCCTTGAACGCCACGGGCCGGGGACGCAGCGTCGAGCCGGTGATCACCAGCCGCTTGCGCAGCACCAGGCCCGCATTGAAATCGCTCTTGACCCCGCCCTGCACCGCGATGATCACCAGCCGGCCGTCTTCGGCCATGCATTCGATCTCGCGCGCCACGTAGTCGCCCGCAACCATGTCCAGGATCACGTCCACGCCCTTGCCGCCGGTGAGCTTCTTCGCCTCTTCGGCGAAATCGCTCGTGCGGTAGTTGATGGCGTGGTCCGCGCCCAGCTTCTTGCAGGCTTCGCACTTGTCGTCGCTGCCGGCCGTGACGATCACCGTCGCGCCCAGCGCCTTGGCGATCTGGATCGCCGTCACGCCGATGCCGCTCGAGCCGCCCTGGATCAGCAGGGTTTCGCCCTTTTGCAGGCGGCCCCGGTCGAACACGTTGCTCCACACGGTGAAGAAGGTCTCGGGCAGCGAAGCCGCCTCGATGTCGCTCCAGCCCTTGGGCACCGGAAGGCATTGCGCCAGAGGCGCCACGCACAGCTCGGCATAGCCGCCGCCGGCGATCAGCGCGCAGACCCGGTCGCCGATCTTGAAGCCCGCCTCGGCCAGGGCCGCGGCATCGCCCGACACGATCTCGCCGGCCACTTCGAGGCCCGGCAGGTCGGAGGCGCCCGGCGGCACCGGGTAGTGCCCCTTGCGCTGCAACACGTCCGGACGATTCACGCCGCTGGCTGCGACGCGAATCAACAGTTCGCCCACGCCGGCCACCGGATCGGGACGCTCCACGGCGCGCAGCACCTCAGGGGCGCCGTACGAAGTGATTTCAATGGCTTTCATGGTCTTTGGCCTGCAACGCCCGTGTTCCGGGCGTGGTTAGCTGTTTAAAAAGTTGGCAACGGCGGCAAAGCTGCCGTTGCGCCCTTCTTACTCTTGCGATTCGCGCGGTGCGTACGGCTGCTCGCCGGCGGGGGCCTGCGGCTGCTCGTTGCGCGGCTGTTGCTGCTCGTTGTTGAAACGAGGCGCACGTTCGCCGCCGCGGTCACCACCACGGTCACCGCGGTCCGAACGTTCGCGACGATCGCCGCCACGATCACCACGGTCGCCGCCGCGGTCTTCACGCGGTGCGCGTTCCTGGAATTCCATGCCGGCCGGACGCTCGCTCAGGGCCTTCATGGACAGCTTGACGCGGCCCTTTTCGTCCGTCTCGAGAACCTTGACCTTGACGATCTGGCCTTCGCTCAGATAGTCGGTCACCTTCTCGACGCGTTCGTGCGCGATCTGGCTGATGTGCAGCAGGCCGTCCTTGCCGGGCAGCAGGTTGATGAGCGCGCCGAAGTCCAGGATCTTGGTGACCGGGCCTTCGTAGACCTTGCCGATTTCGACTTCGGCGGTGATCTGCTCGATGCGCTTCTTGGCCAGCTCTGCCTTTTCGGGGTCGGTCGAGGCGATGGTGATGGTGCCGTCTTCGTCGATGTTGATCGTCGTGCCGGTTTCTTCCTGCAGGCCGCGAATGACCGCGCCGCCCTTGCCGATCACGTCGCGGATCTTCTCGGGGTTGATCTTCAGCGTGGTCAGGCGCGGTGCGAACTGCGACACCTCGGTCTTGGCTTCGCCCATGGCTTCCTGCATCTTGCCGAGGATGTGCATGCGCGCTTCCTTGGCCTGGGCCAGTGCGACCTGCATGATTTCCTTGGTGATGCCCTGGATCTTGATGTCCATCTGCAGCGCCGTGATGCCGTTGGTCGTGCCGGCCACCTTGAAGTCCATGTCGCCCAGGTGATCTTCGTCGCCCAGGATGTCGGTCAGCACCGCAAAGCGGTTGTCTTCCTTGATCAGGCCCATGGCGATGCCGGCCACGTGCGCCTTCATCGGCACGCCGGCGTCCATCATCGAGAGGCAGCCGCCACAGACCGAAGCCATCGACGAGGAGCCGTTCGACTCGGTGATTTCCGACACCACGCGAATGGTGTACGGGAACTCTTCCTTGGTCGGCAGCACGGCGACGAGCGCCCGCTTGGCCAGGCGGCCGTGGCCGATTTCGCGGCGCTTGGTCGAGCCCATGCGGCCCACTTCACCGGTGGCGAAGGGAGGCATGTTGTAGTGGAACAGGAAGCGGTCTTCGTACTCGCCGGCCAGTGCGTCGATGCGCTGTGCGTCGCGTTCGGTGCCGAGCGTGGTGATGACCAGACCCTGCGTCTCGCCACGCGTGAACAGCGCCGAGCCGTGGGTACGCGGCAGCACGGAGTTGCGGATCTCGATGGGGCGCACGGTGCGCGTGTCGCGGCCGTCGATGCGGGGTTCGCCCGACAGAATCTGGCTGCGGACGATCTTCGATTCAATCGAGAACAGCAGGTCGTTGACCTTGCCGGCGTCGAAGGGTTCGCCGCTTTCTTTCAGCGTGTTCATCACGCTGGCATTGGCTTCGCGCAGGGCTTGCGTGCGGGCTTGCTTGCTGCGGATCTGATAGACGGCGCGCAGCTTTTCTTCGGCCAGGCTCTTGACCTTGGCAACGAAGGCTTCGTCTTCGGCCGGCGGCTGCCAGTCCCACACCGGCTTGCCGGCGTCGCGCACGAGTTCATGAATCGCGTTGATCGCGATGTTGGCTTGTTCGTGGCCGAACACCACGCCGCCCAGCATGATTTCTTCGCTGAGCTGCTGTGCTTCGGATTCGACCATCAGCACGGCGGCTTCGGTGCCTGCCACGACGAGGTCCATCTGCGAATCCTTGCGGGCGGTCTGGCCCGGATTCAGCACGTATTGGCCGTTGATGTAGCCCACGCGTGCAGCGCCGATCGGGCCGCTGAACGGAATGCCGGAAATCGACAGCGCGGCGCTCACGCCGATCATGGCGGCGATGTCGGCATCGACTTCGGGGTTGAGCGACAGCGTGTGGATGACCACGTGCACTTCGTTCAGGAAGCCTTCCGGGAACAGCGGGCGGATCGGACGGTCGATCAGGCGGCTGGTCAGGGTTTCGTGTTCGCTGGGCTTGGCTTCGCGCTTGAAGAAGCTGCCGGGGATCTTGCCCGCGGCATAGGTCTTCTCGATGTAGTCGACGGTCAGCGGGAAGAAATCCTGGCCGGGCTTGGCCGACTTGGAGGCCACCACGGTCGCCAGGACCACGGTTCCGTCGATGTCGACCACCACAGCGCCGCTGGCCTGGCGGGCGATTTCACCCGTTTCCATGACGACAGTCTTGTCGCCCCATTGGAAGGACTTGGTGACTTTGTTGAAGAGGCTCATGTTTGCTCCTGTTTTGATAGCGATTGACCTGTATTCATCACAGGTTTCGCAGGGACGGAGGCTTCTCAGAACACGATGCCATTCCAGCGAAGCTCGGCGGGAACTTCATTGGAATGACACAGCTTCGCTCTGTTTTGGCACTCCGAAAGTGGATCGCGAAGTAAAAAACGCCTGAGCTAGCGGACTAACCCAGGCGTTTTTTCATGCGATTCGATTTACTTGCGCAGACCCAGCTTGGCGATCAGCGCGGTGTAACGATCGGCGTCCTTGGACTTGAGGTAGTCCAGGAGCTTGCGGCGGCGGCTCACCATGCGCAGCAGGCCGCGACGGCCGTGGTGGTCCTTGGCGTGCGTCTTGAAGTGGGGGGTGAGCTCGTTGATACGGGCGGTCAGCAGTGCGACTTGCACTTCGGGGCTACCGGTATCGTTGGCGGCGCGGGCGTTGTCTTTGACGACTTCGGCCTTGATGGAGGCTGCGATCATGTTGAATTTCCTTGTTCCGGGATGTTTGACTTGCGGTAGGCACTGGAACTGCCCCTACCGTGCGCCTTGCGGCATGCAAAGCCTCGGGATTATAGCTTGCCCCGGGCTTGCGCGTTTACTGTCTGGATAGCCAGGTTTTCAGGCGCTCCACGCCCTGCACAAGGCGCTGGGGGTCCCTGGAAGCGAAGCACCAGCGCAGCCATCCCTGGGCTTCCGGGGCAAAGGCGTTGCCGGGGGCCAGGCCCAGGCCGGCCTCGACGACCAGGCGCTTGGCAAGTTCGAGCGAGTCGCCGAAGCCGTCGAGCCGGAAAAAGGCGTACATGCCGCCCTTGGCCGGGGCCACCTGCACACCGGGCAAGGCTTCCAGCAGCGGCACCAGGGTGTCCCGGCACTGTTTCAGGTGGGCGACCACGCGAGGAGTGATCTCGGCGGTGTGTTCGATGGCGGCGACGGCGGCGCGCTGGGTGAAGACGCTGGCGCACGAGGTGTTGAACTCGATCAGCTTGCCGATGCCCTCGACCAGCGCCGGCGGCAGCACCAGCCAGCCGAGGCGCCAACCGGTCATCAGGAAGCTCTTCGAGAAGCTGTGGGTCACCACCAGCCGGTCGTCGGGCCTCGAAATATCCAGGAAGCTCGGCGCGCAGCCATTGGGCGAGGGTTCGAAATACAGCCGCTCGTACACCTCGTCGGCCAGGATCCAGGTGCCGGTTTCGCGGCAGTGATCGAGCACGGCCTGCTGCTCTTCGCGCGTCATGGTCCAGCCGGTCGGGTTGTTGGGCGCGTTGACAATCAGCAGCTTGGTCTTCGGCGTGACCGCCTTGCGCAGCGCGGCCAGATCGAGCGTCCACTGCCCATTCGCGGGCACCAGCGACACCGTGCGCACCTTGGCTCCCAGGATTGCCGGCTGCGCCGTGAGGTTGGGCCACACGGGGGTGACCGCGACGACCTCGTCGCCCGCATCGACCAGCGCCTGCACCGCGAGCATCAGCGCGCTGACTCCGCCGGAGGTCACAGCGATGCGCGAAGCATCGACCTTGGGATGCAGCTTGCTGGTGTAGCCGGCGATCGCCTCGCGCAGCTCCGGCAGGCCGAGGTTGTGCGCGTAGAAGGTTTCGCCGCGCTGCAGGGAATCGATGGCCGCCTGGCGGATCACCTCGGGCGTGACCTCGTCGCTTTCGCCGAACCAGAAGGCGAGCACGTCGTCGCGGCCGAGCCCGGCATTGGCAACCTCGCGGATCTTGGAGGCTTCGAGGTTGTGGATGGCTTCACGCATGTCTTGGCTTTCTAGATTCTTTTCATTTTGCAGGTGGTCGGCAGTTCGGCACGTTCGGGTGCAATGGTCTTGATCACGCGAAAGCCGTAGCCCGAACCTTCGACATCGAACTGCACGCCCGGCTTGCCCTGTTTGTCCATCACGCCGACCACGAGCTGCTGCTGGAACTGATGGTCCGCCGCGCGCATGCGGCCGCGCTGCCCGTACAGGCTCACGTCGGCCTGCTCGAGCGCACGCGCCACGGCCACCGCATCGACACTGCCCGCGCGCTCGATCGATTGCGCCAGCGACTCCACGAGCAACTGCATGCGCATGTGCACGTAGTCGTCGGCCGGCTTCGGAAAGCGCGCGCGGAACGCGCGATAGAACGCCTCGGACTGCGCGGTCTGCACGTTGGGCAGCCAGTCGGCCACCGCGATCACGCGGCCGATGCCTGCATCGCCGATGGCGGCCGGCGCACCGAGCGCGTTGCCGTAGAAGGTATAGAAGGTGCCGTTGAAGCCACCCTCGCGCGCCGCCTTCACGAGCAGCGTGAGGTCGTTGCCCCAGTTGCCGGTGAACACCGCCTGCGCGCCGCTTGCAATGATCTTGCCGGCATACGGCGCGAAGTCCTTCACCCTGCCCATCGGGTGCAGTTCGTCCCCGACGATTTCCACATCGGGCCGCTGCACGCCGAGCTGGCGTTTCGTCTCGCGCAGCACCGCCTGGCCAAAGCTGTAGTCCTGGCCGATGAGGTACGCGCGCTTGAGCGTTGCATCGTCCTTCACCACGTCCATCAGCGCGGCCACGCGCATGTCGGCATGGGCATCGAAGCGAAAGTGCCAGAAGCTGCAGCGCTCGTTGGTGAGCACCGGATCGACCGCCGCGTAGTTGAGAAAGATCACGCGCCGCGAGGGATCGCGCTCGTTGTTCTTTTCGATGGCATCGACCAGCGCCGCGGCGGTGGCTGACGAATTGCCCTGCAGCACGATGCGCGCGCCGTCGTCCATGGCCGCGCGCAGCGCCGACAGCGCTTCTTCGTTCTGCCCCTTGCTGTCGTAGCGGTCGAGCTGCAGCGGCCGCGCGCCACCGGGCACACCCGGCAGCTTGATGCCGCCGCGCGCATTCACGCGCTCCACCGCCCACAGCAGATTGCGAAACACCGCTTCTCCGGTGTTGGCGAAGGGACCGCTCATGCTTTCGATCAACGCCAGGCGAATGGGCGCCGGTGGCGTTTGCGCCGCTGCGGCGAAGGGGGCCGCGCATAGCGCCAGCGCCGCAAATTTCAAGGCCTTGCGACGCCAAATAAAGGGGGGATTCATTGTCTTGAAACGGTTGCGGCCGCGCCTAGATGTGGTGGCAAGCGGCACTCAGCATTGAATGGCCGCGCAGTGTAAGGGACACACATTCTTGTCCCCATTGTGTTCATTCAGGAGTTCTTTCATGTTTTTCGCACCCGCCCTTCATACCGCCCGCTTTGCTCCGCGTTCGTATGACCGCGCCTTCCAGCGTTTCGTCAACGAAGCCTTTGCCGGCGTACGCAAGTCGCCGCTCGTTGAACAGGACGACAAGAGCTGGACGCTTTCCATCGATGTGCCCGGCCTTTCGCGCGAAGACCTCACCATCGGCATCGAGGGCACCGTGGTCCGCATCGACAGCAAGGCCGAAGCCAAGCGCCAGTTCAAGGCCGCGTACGAGCTGCCGCAAGACATCGACGTGAGCGCGAGCGAAGCCAAGCTCGAGAACGGCGTGCTCACGCTGAAGCTGGGCAAGCAAGTGCCGGTGAGCCGCATATCGGAGCTGCAGATCCACTGATCTTGCAATGCCCACGAGAGGAAAGTGTCGTTAACTATTGTTTTTGACTTTGAAGACGCTCCCTAATCACAATAGGGCAGTGAATAACGTCACATCATGTGACGTATTCACATTTATCTTCTTTTCTTCTTCGTGGGCGTCTCGCAAACGCACCGAATCGCTGACGGTGCGGATTCGGGTGCCCCATAAGGCACGCCATGATCACGCACCTCAAGTCAGCCAATGACAATGAACGGTCCGACACGCTCCTGGTATTCCTGCCCGGCGCCTATCTCAAACCCGACGAATTCGAACGCGAAGGCTTCATCAGCGCCGTGCGAGAGCGCCATCTGGCCGCCGACTCGCTGCTGGTGGACGCCGACGTTTCCTATTACTACGACCAGACGCTCAGCGACCGCCTGCATGCGGACGTCATCGAGCCGCAGCGCGCCAAGGGCTACAAGTCGATCTGGCTGGTGGGCATTTCCATCGGCGGCTTCGGCGCGCTGATCCACGAGTTGTCCAGGCCGGGCTCGGTCGACGGCATCGTCGCGTTGGCACCCTACCTGGGGCGGCGCGTTCTGGGCGCCGAAATCCACAAGGCCGGCGGCCTGCGCACCTGGCAGGCGCCCACCGGCCCGCAGCCCGACGAGGAAGTCGACCGCAAGCTGTGGCCCTGGTTCCAGCAATACCTGGAACCCCAAAGATCCAAGAACCTGCCGCAGCTCTACCTGGGGTTCGGCCTGAGCGACCGTTTTGCGAGCAATCACAAGCTGCTGGCGGATGCACTGCCCGAAGGCCGCGTGTTCACCACCGAAGGTGGCCACGACTGGCCGCAGTGGCGGCAGCTGTGGCGCAACATGCTCGACGTGCTGCCGGTGCCGTCGCTCGGCCGCGCCCAGCGCCCTGCTGCTACGCGGACACCTGCCCCGGCGCCTCGGATGCCATCAGCGAAGCCATGGGCCATCGCGGCTTGACGTCGAAGGCATAGCGCGCGCTGGCCTGCGCCAGACCCGACTGCAGCCGCATGGCGGCTGCCATCGCAATCATTGCGCCGTTGTCGGTGCACAGGTGCAGCTCGGGGTAGTGCACGCGTACACCGCGCCTGGCGCATGCAGCATTCAGCTGCTCACGCAGACTTCGATTTGCGCCCACGCCGCCCGCGACGACCAACCGCTTCAGGCCGGTCTGCCCCAGCGCGGCCAGCGACTTCTTCAGCAGCACCTCGACAATGGCCGCTTGCGTGGAAGCGGCCAGGTCGGCCTTGCTCGCCTCCAGCCCGGCGCCGAGCTTCTTGGCTTGCGTCAGCACCGCGGTCTTCAGCCCGGCGAATGAAAAGTCCAGGTCGCCGCTGTGCAGGAGCGGCCGCGGCAGCTTGAACGCCTCGGCATTGCCCTCTTCGGCCAGCTTGGCCAGCCACGGACCGCCCGGATACGGCAGGCCCATGAGCTTGGCGCTCTTGTCGAAAGCCTCGCCCGCGGCATCGTCGATGGTTTCGCCCAGCAGCTCATAGCGCCCCACGCCGTCGACCCGCATCAGTTGCGTGTGCCCGCCCGACACCAGCAGCGCCACAAACGGAAACTCCGGCGGATCCGCACTCAGGAAGGGCGACAGCAGGTGCCCCTCGAGGTGATGCACCCCGAGCACCGGCTTGCCGAGCGCCGCTCCCAGGGCGCAAGCCACGCCCGCGCCCACCAGCAAGGCCCCGGCAAGGCCCGGGCCGCGCGTGTAGGCGACCACATCGATGTCGGCCAGCGAGCGCCCGGCTTCTGCCATGACGGTTTCGGTCAGCGGCAGCACGCGGCGGATGTGGTCGCGGCTGGCGAGTTCGGGTACCACGCCGCCGTAGGCCTGGTGCATGGCGATCTGGCTGTGCAGCGCATGCGAGCGCAACAGCGGCAGCGCGTCGCCGTGCGATTCGACCAGCGCCACGCCGGTTTCGTCGCAGGAGGATTCGATTCCCAGAAGAAGCATCGAGAGGAGTGTAGGCGGCGCCGAATGTCCGTGCGGCACGGATGTTGCAGCAGGCCTTTTGCCTCCCCTTCCCCACCATGAAATCCGGACTGAGTTTTCTGATCGCCGCCAGAAAGTGCGAAATCGACGAGCTGGACCAGCTCGCGCGCACCAGCGACCTGGTCGGGCTGATCGCGCGGCTCGTTCATGCGCTGCAGCGGGAGCGCGGCATGTCCAACGTGTTTCTCGCCTCCCGCGGGGTCCGCTTCGCCGACCAGCGCGATCCGCAGATCGCCGAATGCCTGGCGCTCGAAGAGGAGGTGCGCGCCGGCTTCGACCAGCTCGAAACCGAAGGCCGCCCGGGCGCCACCGCGGGCAACAGCGCCCGGCTCTTCAGCCGCATTGCCTGGGTGCTTCCCGGTCTCGACGGCCTGCCCGCGCTGCGCCGCCGCGTCGGCGCGCTCGAACTGACGCCCGCGCAGGCCACCGCCGCCTTCGCGAAGCTCGTCGCCGGCTTGCTGGCGGTGGTGTTCGAAGCGGCCGACGGCGCGACCGACCCGGAAATCTCGCGCCTCCTCATCGCGATGTTCAATTTCATGCAGGGCAAGGAATTCGCCGGGCAGGAACGTGCTTTCGGCGCCTCGTCGCTGGCGCTGGGGCGCAGCGACGAGGCGCAGCGCCAGCAATGGCTGCATCTCATCGAACTGCAGGAGCGCTGCTTCCAGGTGTTTATCGATTTCTCGAGCAGCGGCGTGCTCGCGCTTTGGCATCAGGGCCAGTCCGACGCCGTCATGGCCGAGATCGAACGCCTGCGCCGCATGAGCGTGACCTCGGCCCAGGCAGCCTCGGCGGCCGCGCCCGATCCCCGGCTGAGCCAGGACTGGTTCGACTGCTGCACCCGCCGCATCGACGCCATGAAGACCGTCGAACACCGGCTGGCCGAAGACCTGCGCGAACTCTGCGCCCGCAAGATCGCGCAGGCGCGCGGCGAACTGCAGAAATACCAGCAAGTGCTCGGCACGCTCGCGCCGCAAGCCGAGGGCGCCCTCTTCTTCGACGACACAGGCGCGGAGGCCACGGCGCCGGCCCAGTACGGCCGGCACCTCGAGCGTTCGGTGCTCGACATGGTGCAAGAGCAGTCGCACCGGCTGCAGGCCATGAGCGAAGAGCTCGAAACCGTTCGCGCTTCGCTCCACGAGCGCAAGCTGGTCGAACGCGCCAAGGGCCTGCTGATGGCGCATCGCCGAATGAGCGAGAACGAAGCACACAAGATGCTGCTGCAGACCGCCATGAACCAGAAGCGCCGGCTCGTCGACGTGGCCGAGTCGATGCTCGCCATGGCCGACTACCTGCCCATCGAGGCGACATCCCGGCGCTGACGGCAGCTTGCGGGCGTTCGAAATGGTGCGGCGCACAACAATCGTGCATGACCCCGACTTTTCGCACTGGAGACCTTGCACGCACACGGCCAGTGGCTCTTTTGCTGCCTATTTGATAGCAAACGGCGGCAAACAAAGCTGGCACACAGTTTGCTGAAGTAGTACATGGACCCACGGGTCCCAGGCAGGCAGCACCCAACGGCGGGTGTTGCCCACCGAAATCGGACAAAGGCGTCCCCCATCCCGCAAGGGCTCGTTTTCGAGCAGCCCCTGCGCGGTGCGGGACGCCTTTTTGTTTTTTGTCTTCCTTTTGTTTGTTGTTCTTCAACCGGAGCCCGTCACATGACCGACCTGCTGAAAACCCGCCTCAGCCGCCGCCGCGTACTGCAAGCCGCCGCCATTGGCGCTGTGGGAATCGATCCCGCCCTGCGCGCCGCCGTCTGGGCCCAGGGCTCCGACAAGCCGGAAAAGGAGGAAGTGAAGATCGGCTTCATCCCGTTGACCGACTGCGCCAGCGTGGTGATGGCCTCGGTGCTCGGCATCGACAAGAAATACGGCGTGAAGATCGTGCCCAGCAAGGAAGCCAGCTGGGCCGGCGTGCGCGACAAGCTCTCCAACGGCGACCTGGACATGGCGCACGTGCTCTACGGCCTGGTCTACGGCATGCACCTGGGCCTGAGCGGCCCGAAGAAGGACATGGCCGTGCTCATGACCCTCAACAACAACGGCCAGGCCATCACGCTGTCGAAGAAGCTGGCCGACAAGGGCGCGGTGGACGCGGCCTCGCTCGCCAAGCTCATCGCGACCGAAAAGCGCGAATACACCTTTGCCCAGACCTTCCCCACGGGCACCCACGCGATGTGGCTCTATTACTGGCTGGCCTCGGCCGGCATCGACCCGTTCAAGGACGTCAAGAACATCACCGTGCCGCCTCCGCAGATGGTGGCCAACATGCGCGTGGGCAACATGGACGGCTACTGCGTGGGCGAGCCCTGGGGCCAGCGCGCGATCATGGACGGCATCGGCGTGACAGCCATCACGACGCAGGACATCTGGAAAGACCATCCGGAAAAAGTGCTCGGCACCACGGGCGACTTCGTCAAGAAGTACCCCAACACCGCGCGCGCCGTGACCGCGGCCATCATCGAAGCCGGCAAGTGGATCGACACGGGCCTACAGAACAAGAACAAGATGGCCGAAACCATCGCCGACAAGAGCTACGTGAACACCAGCGTGGACGCCATCAACCAGCGCATCCTGGGCCGCTACATCAACGGCATGGGCAAGAGCTGGGACGACCCCAACCACATGAAGTTCTACAACGGCGGCGCCGTGAGCTTCCCGTACCTGTCGGACGGCATGTGGTTTCTCACGCAGCACAAGCGCTGGGGCTTGCTGAAGGAGCATCCGGACTACCTGAAGGTGGCCACCGAGATCAACCGCATCGACATCTACAAGCAGGCCGCCGCCGCCACGCAAACGCCTGTGCCCAAGGACGTGCTGCGCACCAGCAAGCTGTTCGACGGCTCCGTGTGGGACGGCAAGGACCCGAAGAAATATGCCGACTCTTTCAAGATCCACGTCTGAGACGCCTGAGGAGAAACACACCATGGTCAGCGCTGTATTTCATTCGCCGATGGACGCATCTCTCCCTCTCCCGCGTGCGGGAGAGGGCCGGGGTGAGGGCGCTGCCCGCGCCGAAGCGGCCACCCTTCCCACCCCACTGCCCAAAGTGGAGAGGGAGCAAAAGCAACACACATCCATCGACCTGCGCGCCTTCTGGATGCGCGTGCTGCCGCCGCTCGCGGGCTTCGGCCTGCTGGTGCTGATCTGGGAGCTGGTCGCCATGAAGAGCACCACCGGCTTTCCGTCGCCGCTTGCCACCTGGCAGCAGGCGCTCACGGTGTTCAGCGATCCGTTCTACAGCAAGGGCCCGAACGACCAGGGCGTGGGCTGGAACGTGCTCTCGTCGCTGCAGCGCGTGGCATTGGGCTTCGGTCTCGCGGCCGCCGTCGGCATTCCGGCGGGCTTTGCCATCGGGCGCTTCGAGTTTCTTTCGCGCATGTTCAACCCGCTGATCAGCCTGCTGCGCCCCGTGTCGCCGCTGGCCTGGCTGCCCATCGGCCTGCTGGTGTTCAAGGGTGCCAACCCGGCCGCCATCTGGACCATCTTCATCTGCTCGATCTGGCCGATGGTGATCAACACCGCCGTGGGCGTACAACGGGTGCCGAGCGACTACATGAACGTGGCCAAGGTGCTCAACCTCAGCGAATGGAAAATCTTCACCAAGATTCTCTTCCCCGCCGTGCTGCCCTACATGCTGACCGGCGTTCGCCTGGCCGTGGGCACCGCCTGGCTGGTGATCGTTGCGGCCGAAATGCTCACCGGCGGCGTCGGCATCGGCTTCTGGGTGTGGGACGAGTGGAACAACCTCAACGTCGCCAACATCATCATCGCGATCTTCGTCATCGGCATCGTCGGCCTGGTGCTGGAGTTCGCGCTCATCAAGCTTGCAACCGCATTCACGTTCGAAGAGGTGAAGTCATGAGCCGCACGGCCGTTCCGAAGGCGAATACCGCAGCGCTGCTGCGCGGAGGTTTCCAATGAATGACGATTCCAAGTACATCGAGATCCACAACGTCGAGCAGCGTTTCAAGACCGCCAAGGGCAGCTTCCTCGCGCTGCAGGGCGTCAACCTGAACGTGGCCAAGGGCGAGTTCGTCACGCTGATCGGCCATTCGGGCTGCGGCAAGTCGACGCTGCTGAACCTGATTGCCGGCCTGACGACGCCCACGCAGGGCGTGCTTCTGTGCGCCAACCGCGAAATCAAGGGCCCCGGCCCCGAGCGCGCGGTGGTCTTCCAGAACCACTCGCTGCTGCCCTGGCTCACCTGCTTCGAGAACGTGTACCTCGCGGTCGAGCGCGTCTTTGCCGCCACCGAAGGCAAGGCGCAGTTGCGCGCACGCACCGATGCGGCGCTCGCAATGGTCGGCCTGACACCCGCCGCGCAAAAGCGCCCCGGCGAAATCTCGGGCGGCATGAAGCAGCGCGTGGGCATTGCGCGCGCTCTCTCGATGGAACCCAAGGTGCTGCTGATGGACGAACCCTTCGGCGCCCTGGACGCTCTCACGCGCGCCAAGCTGCAGGACGAACTGCTCGGCATCGTGCAGAAGACGCAGAGCACCGTCGTCATGGTCACGCACGACGTCGACGAAGCGGTGCTGCTGAGCGACCGCATCGTGATGCTCACCAACGGTCCGGCCGCCACCATCGGCGAAGTGCTGAAGGTCGACATCGCACGTCCGCGCAACCGCGTCGAACTGGCCGAAGACCCGACCTATGTGCACGCCCGCAAGGCCGTGATCGATTTTCTCTACACGCGCCAGGCGCACGTGGAGAAGGTTGCGGCCTGACACCGCCGGCACGGCACATCCGGAGTCAGGACATGATGACCTGCAGGCTGTGCTCGTACCAGGCGGTGAGCCGCTCGAAAGTGTCCACCAGCGCCTCGCTGGACCGCACCAGCGTTGCGCGGCCTTCGGGGCTGTCGAGCGCCTGCACGCCGCCCACCAGGCGCAGCCATTCGTCCCGCGCCGCCGCCAGCGCGGCACGGATCTCAGGTGAACTGAGCGGCGCGCGCTCCAGCTCCAGCAGCGCCGCCTCGAACTCGTTCATCGTCGGCAGCAGGCGTTCGCGCGAAGCACCCGCGGCAAGCGCCGAGGCCAGCAGCGCGTCCTTGGCCAGGCGCTGCGCTCGCATGCGCTGCCGCCCGCAAATGTTGACGATGCGCAGCGCACGCCGCGCGCCGGAGGCTTCGAGCGCATCGGTCAGCGCTTCTGCAGCGGCCAGCAGTTCGTCGCCACGCTTGTCGATGTCGGCCAGCGCCTGCGGCACCGCGCGCGCCGCCAGTGCGGCGGAAAGCCCGCTCCACGCCACCTGCACGTCGCCCAGCGCGCCCGCGCCGGGGGCCCCAAGCTCCAGGGTGGCCAGATGATCCAGGTTCTGCTGCACCCGCTCGACCGATTGCGTGCGCAAGACGCGCGCGCGCTGCACGTCGATGCCGGCAAGCATCTGCGCCGCGATCCGCACCAGCCGCTGCGACAGCATGCGCAGTTGCCCGGCGCGATTGATGGCATCGGCCCACTGGGCGGCCTCGATCATCGAGCGCGACACCTCGCCCAGCCGCAGGTTGGCATGCATGGCAGCGCCGCGGAGCAAGCCGAAGGCCTCGTCCTCGCCGATGCCGCGGGACGACATCAAGAGGCCCTTGGCGCGGTCGACCCATTTGCGTTCGTCCATGCGCGTGCGCAGGCCGTCGAGTTCGGTGCGCAGCGCCGCCTCGCGGTCCCGCCTGGCTTGCGCCAGCACCGTCAACGCGCGAAGCGAGCCGCCATCGAAAGCTTGCATCGGCAGCCATGCGTGCACGCCGAGCGCAACCAGCGTTTCGTGCTGCGCGCTGTCCAGCGGCGCGCTGACGAGGCTCAGCCCGCAAGGAGGCGCGCCCTTCCATTCGCCGACGGCATCGAGCAATGCCTGCAGCTGTTGCGCCGGTGCGGGCAGCCAAGCCACCGCCTGTTGCGGTGCAAGCGCACCCACCTTCTGCACCAGCGTGTGGCAGGTGACCCGCTCGACGGCAGCGACACCGGCGGTCGCGAGGGCCTGCTGGAGCGGCTCCGGCAGTGGCGCGGATTCGGCGAAATCATTGGGCAGGACGACAAGAAGGGACATCATGGAAAAGCGGTTGAAGGCACGGCAAGCATAGGCCACGCCCGCGCATTTGCGCAGGCACGTCTCTTGCATCGACACGGGTGCGGTGTAACGAAGCACCGCTTTGGTGAGGCTGCAGGCTCCTGCATCCATCCTGGCTGCGCAATGGCCGGGAAGCACCCCCACGCCGACAGCGTTCGCTGCCGGCATTCCGCCCCAACCCCGTCCGTCGACACGGCCCCTAAAAGGCTGCGCCGCGGCATTTCGCACGATTGAACGCCATGTCCAGTTTCAGGACCTTCTTGCACTCAGGCCACGGCCCGACGCTGTTCGCGGCCTTTCTGTACTTCTCGTTCTCCTGCTGCATCTGGGTGCTCAACGGCGCCATGGCGCCGTTCATCGGCGAGACCTTCGATCTTTCGCCCGCGCAAAAGGGCCTGATGCTGTCGGTGCCCATCATCGCGGGCGCGCTCATGCGGTTTCCGCTCGGCATCCTCTCGCAATACATCGGCCGCAAGAACGCCACGCTGGTCGAAATGGGCCTGATCGCGGTGGCCATGCTGTTCGGCTTCTTCTTCGTGAAGAGCTTCAACGACCTGCTGGCCATGGGTGTGCTGCTCGGCATTGCGGGCGCCAGCTTCGGCGTGGCGCTGTCGCTGGGTTCGGGCTGGTTTCCGCCGCAGCACAAGGGCCTGGCCATGGGCCTGGTGGGCGCCGGCAACGTGGGCACGGCGGTGTCGGTGCTGGTGGCGCCGCCGCTCGCGCAATGGCTCGGCTGGCAGGCGGTGTACGCCGTGGCGGCCGCCGCCATTCTGGTGCCGATGGTCGTGATGGTGCTGTTTGCCAAGGAGCCGCCCGACGTCGACAGCCACGCGAGCTTCCGCGAGCACATCGCCTGCCTGTTCGAGAAAGACGGCTGGGTGTTCAGCCTGATCTACGGCGTGACCTTCGGCGGCTTCATCGGGCTCATCACCTTCCTGCCCTCTTACTACTACGACCAGTTCGGCGTGAGCAAGGTGCAGGCGGGGCAACTCACCATGCTGGCGGCCTTCATGGGCGCGGCGGTGCGCATCGTCGGCGGGTGGATTTCCGACCGCTGGGGCGGCGTGAACACGCTCACGGTGGTGCTGCTGGTGGTGGCCGTCGGGCTGGTGCTGGTGGGCATCTCGTCGGCATCGCTCGCGCTCACCACGCTGCTGTTGATCTTGTGCTTTGCCGCCCTGGGCGCGGGCAACGGCGCGCTGTTCCAGCTGGTGCCGCTGCGCTGGCCCACCAGCACCGCGGTGGCCGGTTCGATGATCGGCGAAATCGGCGCGCTGGGTGGCGGCCTGGTGCCCAACGCCATGGGCCTGTCGAAGCAATACCTGGGCAGCTACGTGTGGGGCTTCGTGTTCTTCGGCGTGCTGTCGCTCGTCATGCTGGGCGTGATGCGCGTGATGCAGATCCGCTGGACCCGCACCTGGGCCGAAAAAGGTGGTCGTGCTCGCACGACCACCGTTTCGTCGCAGGCTAACTTCGCCTCCGGCGAAGTTAAGCGCGGAGCGCGGCCGTAGACAAAAAGGCATCCAATGAAGCGCGCGCCATCCCCTCTCTCAACGTGGCAAGAACAGCAGCCACACCACGAGCAGTGCGTTGAACAGCAGCGACACGGCGAGCGCGATCTTGTAGAGCGCGGCCGGGTCGCGGCGGATCAGCGGCGTGGCGGGCGGCGCACCCACCGGGCGGGAAGCGCCCCGCTCCAGGGCGAGCAGCATTTCCTCGGCGGTTTCGAAGCGTTCGCGCGGATCGCGGGCCACGGCCTTGCGCACCAGGTGGTCGAGCCACACGGGCACATCGGGCCGCAGGCGCGAAAGGGCGGCCGGGTCGCGCCGGTAGCGCGCCACCTGGTAGGGCTCGATCTCTCCGTAGGGCAAGTGTCCGCCGAGCCACTGGTACAGCGTGACGCCGAGCGCGAACAGGTCGCTGCCCGTGTCGGCGGGGGCGCCCTCCCATTGCTCGGGGTTGATGTAGCTGGGCGTGCCCGCATGCAGTTCGCGCTGGGCCGCGCCTTCGCGGCCCGACAACGCCACGCCCAGGTCGAGAATGCGCCAGCGGCCGTCGTCGCCCAGGTGCAGGTTGCCGGGCTTGATGTCGCGATGCACCACGCCGTGGCGATGCAGCCGACCCAGCGCCTTGGCCACTTCGATGGCCGCGGTGACCACCTCGGCCACCGCGCCGCGGGCGCCGGACTTGCGCATCTGCTCCAGCGTGCGTCCGCCGTGCCAGTCGAACACGATGTAGAGCGCGCTGGCGTTTTCTGCACGCTCGTGCACGCGCACGAATCCACCGCTTCCCACGCGCTGGCCCAGCCAGGCTTCGTGCGCGAGCATCGCGCGCTCCTGCGGGTCGCTGGCGCGCGAGGGATGCAGCGTCTTGAGCGCCACCAGTTCGCGCGTGGCGGCGTTGCGCGCCTGGTAGAGCAGGTGCACGCCGGTGTCGGCCACCAGCGCGGTGACCACGTAACCGTCGAGCACGTCGCCCACCTTCAGCAAGGGCGGCGGCGCCAGTCGGCGGCCGTCTCCGAGCTCGTCGTCCAGCTGCCGCGGATCGAGGCCGACGACGCGAATGACCAAGGCGGTCGCGTTGTCGCGTGTACCGGCCTCGAGAGCCGCGTTCACCAGCGCCTCGCTCGCCTGCTCGGCGCTGCCCTGCAAGGCGATAGCGGCCAGGCGCTGCGGCTTGAGCACGCCGTGCACGCCGTCGGAGGTGAGCACGAAGCAGTCGCCCACCCGCACATCTCCCTGCGCGTAGTCGACGCGCACTTGGTCGTCCAGGCCGATGGCGCGCGTCAAGCGGCTGCGCATGTCGGGATGCTCGAAGGCATGGTCCTGCGTCAGTGGCATGGCCGGCTCGCCGTCGGCGCGCACGCGCCATGCGCGCGTGTCGCCCACATGCGCGAGCGTGTAGCTCTGGCCGTGCAGCACCAGCGCCGTCAGCGTGGTGAGCGCGGTCGCGCTGCCCTGGCGCCGGCGGTTGTGATCGGCAAGCCAGGCGTTCTGCGCCGCCACCAGGCGGTCGAGCGCGGCGGTCGGCTCCCAGGTGGCAGGCGTCGCGAAGTAGTCCGCCAGCAAGCCCATCACGGTGGTCTGCGCCGCTTCCAGGCCGCGTCCGCCCGTGGACACACCGTCGGCAATGGCGGCAATGAGCCCGCGCGACTCGTCCCCCGGTGGTGCGTTGACGGCACCGGCAAAGTCTTCGTTCACTTCGCGCGGTCCGCGCTGGCTGCTGTAGCCGATGTCCACTTCAAAGCTCATGGCGCCATTCTCCATGTGCTTTCCACGCACTTTGCACGCGCACCGCGTGCTTCCTTTGCTTGAAACGTT
>NZ_RWKH01000003.1 GCF_003984625.1 Variovorax sp. DXTD-1
CGTGATCGGGGTCGACTCCGGCTGGGAGCTGTATGTGGGGGGCAACGGCGGCATCAAGACGGAGGTGGCGCAGTTCCTGGTGAAGGTGAAGACGGCCGAGGAGGTGATGGAGTACTCGGGGGCCTTCCTGCAGCTGTACCGCGAGGAAGGCTGGTACCTGGAGCGCACGGTGCACTACATCGGGCGGGTGGGGCTGGACTATGTGAAGAAGAAGATCCTGGAGGACGAAGCCGGCCGCCGTGCGCTGTGGGAGCGGCTGCAGTTCGCGCTGGATGGGGAGCCCGATCCGTGGTTCGCGTCGAGCCAGGCGCAGGTGGATGTGCGGCAGTTCACGCCGCTCACGGTGTAGGCGAGGAAGCGGTTTGAAAAGACGACTGTTCATCGCTTCTTCCGCGCTCGCCGCGGTGGGTGCCCGCGCCCAGGTGGCGGACCTCAACGACGCCATCAACAAGGCGGGCCGCCAACGCATGCTGTCGCAGCGCGCGAGCAAGGCTTATCTCGCGCTGGCGCAGAAAGTGGAAACGCGCAGCGCGCAGCAGGTGCTCGACAAATCGATTGCGCTGTTCGAAAGGCAACTGACCGAGCTCAAGGCCTTCGCACCGAGCCCCGCCATTCGCGGCACCTACGACGCACTCGACGGCGCATGGAGCGAATTCAAACGCGAGCTCACCGGCCCTGCGCTCGGCAAGGAAGAAGCCGCCCGGATCGTCAAGCTCGATGCCGCCGTGCTCACGCTTGCGAACCAGGGCACCATGCAGTACGAGGCCGCCTCGGGCAAGCCCGTGGGCCGTCTGGTCAATATCGCAGGCCGGCAGCGCATGCTGTCCCAGCGCATGGCCAAGTTCTACCTGGCCGGCGCGATGCAGATCGACGCCACCGGCAGCACGGCTGAAATTGCAAAGGCGCGCGCCGAATTCCTTGCCGCGCTCGAAATCCTGCGCAACGCGCCGGAAGCCACCGCGCAGATCCGGCAGGAACTGGTGCTGGCCGATGCGCAGTGGATGTTTTTCAACCGCGGCCTCCAGCGCCTCGAAGGCGCTGCCACCTCACCCGCCCTGATGTCCGACGTGTTCGTGGCCAGCGAGAACCTGCTGGCCATCATGGACCGCGTGACCGGCCTGTATTCCGACCTCAAAACCTAGAGACCCCACCATGAGCGAATGGAAAGCCATCTGCCGCATCGACGACATTCCCGTACTGGGCGCCCGCCGCGTGGCGCGCCCCGTGGGCGTGGCCGTCGCCGTGTTCCGCAATTCAGAAGACCAGGTGTTCGCACTGCTGGACCGCTGCCCGCACAAGGGCGGCCCATTGAGCCAGGGCATCGTGTTCGGCACCAGCGTGGCCTGCCCGCTGCACAACTGGGCCATCGGCCTGGACGACGGGTGCGCCAGGTCGCCTGACGAAGGATGCACGCCCAAGTTCGCGGTGAAGCTCGCCGAGGGCGTGGTGCACCTGGATGCGGAAGAACTCAAGACGCATGCCATCGACCTGGCGCCGCCCCGCGCCGGCCCCGGCGCCGCAACGGCCGGCAAGCTGGGCGACGAGACCTTCGACGTGCAGGCGCCGCACAGCAGCTGAACGCCAAACAGAGGCATCGACGCATGGAAGAAACTCGCTCCACCTGTCCGTACTGCGGCGTGGGCTGCGGTGTGATCATCGAGTCCGACGGCGCGCAGATCACCGGCGTGCGCGGAGACCCCGACCACCCGGCCAACTTCGGGCGCCTTTGCACCAAGGGCTCCACGCTGCACCTCACGGCAACGGCCACGGTCACGCGCCAGACCCGGCTGCTGCAGCCCATGCAGCGCGCCGCGCGCGGCGCCGAGCCGGCGCCCGTGGCGTGGAACACCGCGCTCGATGGCGCGGTCGACAAGTTCGCGCAGGTAATCCGAGACCACGGGCCCGACGCCGTGGGCTTCTATGTCTCGGGCCAGTTGCTCACCGAGGACTACTACGTCTTCAACAAGCTCGCCAAGGGCTTGATCGGCACCAACAACATCGACACCAATTCGCGCCTGTGCATGAGCAGCGCGGTGGCCGGCTACAAGCAGACGCTGGGCGCCGATGCGCCGCCCGCCTGCTACGACGACCTGAAGCACGCCGAGTGCCTGTTCATCGTGGGCAGCAATGCCGCGTGGGCGCACCCGATTCTCTTTCGCCGCATCGAGGACGCGAAGGCCGCCAACCCGGGCATGAAGATCATCGTGGCCGATCCGCGCCGCACCGACACGGTCGAGATTGCCGACCTGTTCCTGCCCATTCAGCCCGGCACCGACGTGATGCTGTTCAACGGCATGCTGCACCTGATGCTGTGGGAAGGCTGGACCGACAACCGCTACATCGCGGCCCACACCACGGGCTTCGATGCATTGAAGGCCACGGTGCGCGAATGCACGCCCGACAAGGTGGCGCAGGTCTGCGGCATCTCGAAGGACGACCTGCTTGCCGCGGCGCGCATGTTCGCGACCTCGGCTGCCACGTTGAGCCTGTATTGCCAGGGCCTCAACCAGTCATCCAGCGGCACTGCGAAGAACGCGGCGCTGATCAACCTGCACCTGGCCACCGGCCAGATCGGCAAGCCCGGCGCCGGCCCCTTCTCGCTCACCGGACAGCCCAACGCCATGGGCGGGCGCGAAGTGGGCGGCCTGGCCAACCTGCTGAGCGCGCACCGCGACCTGGCCAACCCCGCGCACCGCGCGGAAGTGGCCGCGCTGTGGAACCTGCCCTCGGTGCCCGAGAAGCCCGGCAAGACCGCGGTCGAGATGTTCCAGGCCGCCGCCGACGGAGAGATCCGCGCGCTGTGGATTGCCTGCACCAACCCGGCCCAATCGATGCCCGACCAGGCCACGGTGCGCCGCGCGCTCGAGCGCGCCGAGTTCGTGGTGGTGCAAGAGGCTTTTTCGACCACCTCGACCTGCGCCTTCGCAGACCTGCTGCTGCCCGCCACCACCTGGGGCGAGAAGGAAGGCACCGTGACCAACAGCGAGCGCCGCATCTCGCGCGTGCGCCCCGCGGTGGCGGGGCCCGGCGAGGCACGCCACGACTGGTCGATTGCCGTCGACTTTGCACGCCGTCTCGAACAGCGGCTCGGCCGCACGGAGACGCTGTTCCCCTACGGCTCGGCCGAGCAGGTGTGGAACGAGCATCGCGAATCCACCCGCGGGCGCGACCTCGACATCACCGGCCTGAGCTACGCCATGCTCGAAACGGCCGGCCCCCAGCAATGGCCGCTGAAGGAAGGCGAGACCACCGGCCGCGCCCGGCTCTATGAAGACGGCGTTTTTCCCACGCCGGACGGCCGTGCACGCTTCGTCGATACCGTCTACAAACCCGTGGCCGAGGCGCGCGAGGCCCGCTACCCGTTCTCGCTCAACACGGGCCGTTTGCGCGACCAGTGGCACGGCATGAGCCGCACCGGCACGGTCGGCCGACTGTTCGGCCACGTGGCCGAGCCGGTGGTGCAGATGAACGCGCAGGACATGGCGCGCCGCCTCCTGAAAGACGGCGACCTGGTGCACCTCACCTCCAAGCGCGGCTCCATCCTGCTGCCCGCCCGCGCCAGCGCCGAGATCGGCCTGAGCCAAGCTTTCGTCGCCATGCATTGGGGCGAGGAATACCTGAGCGGCTGCTCGTCGACCGGCACGCCGCTGGCCGGCATCAATGCGCTGACCACGCCGGCCTACTGCCCCACCTCGAAGCAGCCCGAGCTCAAGCACACGCCGGTCAAGATCCTCAAGGCCGAGCTGCCGTGGTCGCTGCTCGCCATGGCCTGGCTGCCGCCCGATGCCGCCTTTGCCGCGCAGCAGGCGCTCAAGCCGCTGATGGCGATGTTTCCGTTTGCCACCTGCGTGCCGTTCTCGGGCAATACGCCGGGCGAAGAACGCAGCGGAATCCTGTTCCGCGCGGCCGCGCACGACGCGCCGGACGACGAGCTCATCGATCGCATCGAAGGCCTGCTCGGCCTGCGCGGCAGCGATGCCCTGCGCTACGCCGACCGCCGCCGCGGCCAGCGCCGCGTGGCCCGGCTGGTGCGCCGCGCCGACGGCAACGCCGGGCTCGAAGCTTTCCTGCTGGGCGGCGATACCACCGCCGAGGCCTGGATCGGCACCCTGCTGCGCGAGGAGATTCCGGCGCAAACCTACGGCCGGCTGCTGCTTTCGCCGGGCGCCCGCGCGCCGGTGGCGGTGCAGTCCCGCGGGCAAACGGTCTGCACCTGCTTCAACGTGACCGACCTGGCCATCCAGGGTGAACTGGGCCGCTGCAGCGGCACGCCCGAGGAGCGGCTGGCGTCGCTGCAGGGTGCGCTCAAATGCGGCACCAACTGCGGCTCCTGCCTGCCCGAGCTCAAGCGCATGGTGCGGGCAACGCCGGCGGAGGTTCTCACAGAAGGTGCATAAGCCGCCTTGCATTCCGGCATAAGCATTGCTGGACAATCGGGGCACCCATGGGAATCAGCCAATACATCAAGGAAATCGGCCGCGGCGCGCGAGGCGCCAAGCCACTCACGCGCGAACAGGCCACGGACCTGTTCGGCCAGGTGCTGGACGGCACCGTGACCGACCTCGAAATCGGCGGCTTCTGCCTGGCCATGCGCATCAAGGGCGAAACGCCCGAAGAGATGGCCGGTTTTCTCGATGCGACGCATGCGCGGCTCAACCACGTTCCGGCCGCCGACCGCCCCCTCATCGTGCTGCCGAGCTACAACGGCGCGCGCAAGCTGCCAGTGCTCACGCCGCTGCTCGCGCTGCTGCTCGCCCGCGAGGGACTGCCGGTGCTGGTGCACGGCAGCGCCACCGAAACATCGCGCGTGCTGGCATCGAACGTGCTGGAGGCATTGGACATCCCAATGCTCACGGCCGTCCGAAAAATTGCATGCGGCGAGGTCGGCTTTGCGCCGACCGAACTGCTCAACCCCGCGCTCAAACGGCTGCTCGACGTGCGCCGCGTGGTGGGCCTGCGCAACCCTGGCCACAGCGTGGTCAAGCTCATGCAGCCGACCGCAGGCCCCTGCGTGGTCGTGGCAAGCTACACCCATCCGGAATACGCGCGCACGATGGGCGAGACCTTCGAGCTCATGGGCATGACCGCCCTGCTCTCGCGCGGGCTCGAGGGCGAAGTGGTGTCCGACCCGCGCCGCACCGCGCAGATCGACGGCTTTGTGCGCGGCATGCGCAGCGAGCTGCAGGCGCAGGCCGCGGGCACGTCGAACGAAGTGCCGGGGCTGCCGAAAGAGATCGACGTCGCGACCACGGCAGACTACACGCGCCGCGTGTTGAATGGCGAGCTTCCCGTGCCGGAAGCCATTGCCACCCAGGTCAGGCACATCACCCAACTGGCAGCCCACGCATGAACGCACCCGCATCCCCATTCACCGCCGGAAGCTGCACGCTGGTGGGCGCCGGCCCGGGCGACCCCGAACTGCTGACGATCAAGGCGGTGAAGGCGATCCAGGCCGCCACCGTGCTGCTGGTGGACGACCTGGTGAGCGAGAGCATCCTGGCCTCGTATGCGCGGCCCGATGCGCGCATCGTGCACGTGGGCAAGCGCGGCGGCTGCAAGAGCACGCCGCAGGCATTCATCGAACGGCTCATGATCACGGCGGCGCGCGAAGGCGAAACCGTGGTCCGGCTCAAGGGCGGAGACCCGTTCATCTTCGGCCGCGGCGGCGAAGAGGTCGAGCACCTGCGCGAAGCCGGCATCGAGTGCACGGTGATCAACGGCATTACCGCCGGCCTTGCCGCCGTGACCTCGCTGGGCGTGCCGCTCACGCACCGCGACCATGCCCAGGGCGTGGTGTTCGTCACGGGCCACGCCAAGACCGGTGCCAGCGCGCATGAAGACGCCACCGACTGGCGTGCGCTGGCCGCCACCGCGCACAGCGCGCGGCTCACGCTGGTGATCTACATGGGGGTGGCGGGTGCGGGCCACATCGAACGCGAACTGCTGCAGGGCCTGCCCGGCGATACGCCCGTGGCGGTCATCCAGCACGCGAGCCTGCCGCAGCAGCGCCACGTCACGGCCACGCTCGACCGGCTCCAAGCCTGCATTGCCGAAGCCGGGCTTGCGAGCCCCGCGGTCATCGTCGTGGGCGATGTGCTGCGCGGGCTGGCCGCCGCGGCGCTGCCGCTGGGCTCGGACGCCGGCCGGTTCGGCACCTGAGCATCTCGGCCGTGCCGCCACCGAAGACCGGCGGCCCCATCTAGACCTTTTGGCGGACGTGGGCATGTTCCTACAGCCGCCTAAAATCGCGCTCCAACAAAAGCGCAGACAGAGAGAGGGCCGGCATGCTGGACATCGACAAACTCAACGAATTCACCCAGAACCATGGCGAGCTGCAGCGCGGCCGCGGCCTGGTGACAGGAACCATCGCCCTGAGCCTGGGCATCCTCTGCTTCCTCGGCGTGCTGGCATTCCACTTTCCGCAGTACCTCACGACGCCCGAGCTGCGCCGGAGCTACAACGTCGACGTGATGCGCTTCATCCTGCTGGCGGCCATGGTGGTCTCGGGCGGGCTGGCGCTGGTGAACATCATCTTCAACCGCTCGCGCTGGCTCTCGTCGGCCGCGTTCCTGCTGGTGGCCGCGGCCGCGCTGCTGGGCGGGCACAAGGTGCCGGTGAACGACTTTGCCGACAACACCCCCTACATCGGCCTGGACTGGTTCATTCTCGACCTGCTGGGCTCGTCGCTGATCTTCATCTTCATCGAAAAGCTGTTCGCGCTGCGCAAGGACCAGCCGGTGTTTCGCGCCGAATGGCAAACCGACTTTCACCACTTTGTGGTGAATCACATGATCGTGGGCTTCGTGCTGCTGGCCACCAACCTGATGGTGCACAAGTTCTTCGGCTGGGCCGCCAACGACGGCATTCGCGGCTGGGTGGGCAACCTGCCTTTCTGGGCCGGGCTGCTGCTGATCATCCTGGTGGCGGATCTGGTGCAGTACTGGACCCACCGCGCCTATCACGAGGTGCCGGTGCTGTGGCGCCTGCATGCGGTGCACCACAGCGTGAAAAGCATGGACTGGATGGCCGGCTCGCGCCAGCACATCCTCGAGTTGCTGATCACGCGCACGCTGGTGCTTGCGCCGATCTACGTGTTCGGCTTTTCGAAGGAAGTGATCGACGCGTACATCGTGGTGGTGGGCTTCCAGGCGGTGTTCAACCACTGCAACGTGAGCGTTCGGCTCGGGCCGCTGCGCTACATCATCGTGACGCCCAACTTCCATCACTGGCACCACAGCCAGGACGTCGAGGCGCTCGACAAGAACTATTCGGCGCACTACGCCTTTCTTGACTACATCTTCGGCACCGCGGTGAAGAGCACCAAGCTCTGGCCCGAGAAATACGGCGTGTTGGGCAACTACGTGCCCAACGGCTTCTTCAAGCAGCTGAAGTTCCCGTTCGTCTGGAAGGGATGATGCGTACCGCCCTTCTCATGGCGGCGGCCACCGCGGCGCTGCTTCTTACGGCCTGCGCCACGCGGGTCGACCTGCCCTCCAAGGACACCAGCTTGCGCCTGCGCGTGCAAAGCTCGGTCATTGCACCCGGCAACGGGGGCGAGCTCATCGCCGCCGATGCGCTGCAGCCCGGCGACATCCTGCTGACCTCGATTGCCACGGTCAATTCGTTCGGCATTCGCCTGGGCACCTTCTCGCCGGTGAGCCATGCGGTGCTGTACCTGGGCGACAGGCTGATTGCCGAAGCCGTGGGCACCGGTGTGCGCGCACGGCGGGTGGCCGATGTGATCGACGAAGAACAGATGGTCGTCGCCTTTCGCGTGCCCGGGCTCGACGCCGCGGGTGTCGAAAAGCTCCGCGCATGGGCCAACTCGCAGGTCGGCACGCGCTACAACACCACCGGCGTGCTGCTGAACGCGCCTTTCGTGCTGAACCGGCGCCTGTGCGAGCTGCCGCTGATTCCTTCGGCCGTGAGCCACTACTGCATCAGCGGCATGGCCATGGTGCAGCTGGGCGCAAGCCGGGACGACCAGTTCTTCTGCTCGCAGTTCGTGCTCGAGGCCTATCGCCAGGCGGGCATGCCGATCACCGACGCCGACCCGCGCTGGGTGAGCCCGGCCGACCTGCTGCACATGCGCGAGGGCGACGTGCCCTCGATTGCCGCCACGCAGCCGCTGCGCTACGTCGGGCACCTGAAGTACAACGCGCCGCCGCTTCTTGCGGCCGATGGCCCCTGATTCCCTCGTACCGATTTGAGCGCTCCTTTCCAGTTCGATGTCGTCGTGGTCGGCGCCGGTGCGGCCGGGCTGTTCTGCGCCGGGCTGGCGGGCCAGCGCGGACTCAAGGTGCTGCTGGTCGACCACAGCGAGAAGGTCGGCGAGAAGATCCGCATCTCGGGCGGCGGCCGCGCCAACTTCACCAACCGCGACCTCGACGTGCGCGCGCCGCAGCGCCACTTCATCGGCGACAACCCGAATTTTTGCCGATCGGCGCTCTCGCGCTATGCCCCGCAGCAGTTCATCGAACTGGTGCAGAAGCACGGCATCGCCTTTCACGAGAAGCACAAGGGGCAGCTGTTCTGCGACGGCTCCTCTCAGCAGATCGTCGACATGCTGTTGGCGGAGTGCGATGCGGGCCACGTCACGCGCTGGCAGCCCTGCAAGATTGGAAAGATCGCGTTTTCGGCGACCGAGGCTGGCGAAACGGGCGCCGGCAGCTACCGAATCGATAGCAGCAAGGGTCTCATCGAAACGCCCAGACTGGTGGTGGCCACCGGCGGCCTTTCGATTCCGCAGATCGGCGCCAGCGATTTCGGCTACCGCCTGGCCGAGCAGTTCGGCCTGCGGGTCGTCACGCCCCGCCCGGCGCTGGTACCGCTGACTTTTGGCGGCGAAGCGTGGGCGCCGTACGCCGAACTGGCCGGGCTGGCGCTGCCGGTGCGCATCGAAACCGGCGCGAAGAAAGACAAGATGGCGTTCCTCGAAGACCTGCTGTTCACGCACCGAGGCCTTTCGGGCCCGGCCGTGCTGCAGATTTCGAGCTACTGGAAGCCCGGAACCCCGCTGACACTCGACTTTGCGCCGGGTGTGAACGTGGCCGAAGCCCTGGGCGAAGCCAAGCTTCGCTCGAAGAAGCGCATTGCCAACGAACTGGCCGCGCTGGTGCCCTCCCGGCTGGCCGACGCCTGGGTGGGGCAAGACCCGGCCCTGCAGCGCCCCGTCAACGAGGCCGCCGACAAGGCGCTCGCGGCCCTGGCCGAGCGCATTGCGCGCTGGCAGATCACTCCCAGCGGCACCGAGGGCTACAAAAAGGCCGAGGTCACGGCGGGCGGGGTCGACACCCGCGACTTGTCTTCCCAGACCATGGAATCGAAACAGCCGGGCCTTTATTTCATCGGCGAAGTGGTCGATGTCACCGGTTGGTTGGGCGGATACAACTTTCAATGGGCCTGGGCGAGCGCACATGCGTGCGCAACCGCGCTATAATCGCGGGCTAACTTTGGCCTTCCCTCAACGGCCGCAAAAAATTTTCAGTTGAGGAACCCCGGCTTGGGGCCTCGATCTCCCCGAGCCAAATTCAGTTCAACGATTCATCAATGACCACCATCCGCGTTAAAGAAAACGAGCCTTTCGACGTCGCCCTGCGCCGCTTCAAGCGCACCATCGAAAAGCTCGGCCTGCTGACCGACCTGCGTGCCCGCGAGTTCTACGAAAAGCCGACCGCCGAGCGCAAGCGCAAGAAGGCAGCTGCCGTCAAGCGCCACTACAAGCGCGTGCGCAGCATGCAGCTCCCCAAGAAGCTGTACTGATGCCCGTTGGCAACAGGGTCGCCGGCCTTTGACGCAAGTCGGCCCAGCGACCCGATTGCTGCCTCAGCCGCGCCAGGGAAACCTGCCGCGGCTTTTGTTTTTTCCGAACCAGGAGCCCCGAGCATGAGCCTCAAGGAACAGATCACCGAAGACATGAAGACCGCGATGCGCGCCAAGGACTCGGAGCGCCTTGGCACCATCCGCCTGCTGATGGCCGCCCTGAAGCAGAAGGAAGTGGACGAGCGCGTGGAGCTCGACGACGCCATGATCGTGGCCATCGTCGACAAGATGGTCAAGCAGCGCAAGGACTCGATCGCCGCGTTCACGACCGGCGGCCGCACCGACCTGGCCGACAAGGAATCCGCCGAGATCAAGGTGCTCGAGGTGTACCTGCCGCAGCGCATGAGCGCCGACGAAATGGCCACCGAGGTGAAGGCCATCGTGGCCGAGCTAGGCGCAAAGGGCCCCGGCGACATGGGCAAGGTGATGGGCGCGGTCAAGACCCGCCTCGCCGGCAAGGCCGACATGGGCCAGGTGAGCGCGGCGGTCAAGGCCGCCCTCGCGGGCGCCTGATGAACGACGGCGGCTGCGCCACCACCGTCCTGAAGGCCTGCGCCTGCCTCATCGATGCACGAGGCCGGCTGCTGGTGTTCCGCCATCCCGGCGACGGGAACATGCAGTTGCCCAAGGGCACCATCGAGCCCGGCGAATCGCCCGAGGTGGCGGTGCGCCGCGAATTGCTCGAGGAATCGGGCATCGACTACGTCGGCGAACTGCAATCACTCGGCACCCTTACCCGCGATTGCGAGGCCGGCACCGAGGGCAACACGCTGCGCCATCCGCAGCTGTGGCACCTGTTCCTGATGCGCGCCGAAGCGCCGCTGCCCGAAACCTTCGACCACGTGGCCATGGGCAGCCCGGAAGAAGACGGCCTGGTGTTCTCGTTCAGCTGGCTGGCGCAGGGCGACGACGTCGAGAACTTCACCCTGCCCTACCGGCAAGCCATCGAGCGCGTCCGCGAAGCCCTGCTCGCAGCCTGAGGTTCCGCTGCCGGCGGCGCCGGGCGGCAAGAGCCTTACCCCAGCGCGCGAGCCACCATATAAAGCCCCAGCAGCGCCAGCCCGGCCAGGAAGCAGCGCCGGAACACCGCCACGGGCAGCCGCTTGCGCAGCCACGTGCCCAGCGCCATGCCGCCAATGGCGGGCAGCAGCATCGCGATGGACCCGCCGAGCGCCGACACCGGATACCCCCCGTTGCCCGCGAGCCCGATGGCGAGCACCACGGTCGACGTGGTGAAAGAAATGCCCATCGCCTGGATCAGTGCATCGCGCTGGAATCCCAAGGCCTGCATATAAGGCACGGCCGGCATCGCAAACACGCCGGTCACCGCGGTAACCAGGCCCGTCGCGGCACCCACGGCAGGGCCAAGCCAGCGTTCACGCCCCGGCGGCACATGCAGTTGCCGGCCTGTGAGCCCCCAGAGCGCATAGGCCACCAGTGCCACCCCGAGCGCCACCGAGGCCCACGCGCCTCCGGGCACGCCGAGCCACAACGCGCCGCCCAGCGTGCCCGCCACGATGCCGGCCTGCATGCCGCCGATGCGGCACAGCACCGGCTTGAAAGTCGCGCGCGGGCCGGTCTGCCAGAGGTTGGTGACCAGCGACGGCACGATCAACAAGGCGGCCGCCTGGGCCGGTGGCATCCAGAGTGCGAGCAGCGCCATCGCCACCGTCGGCAGGCCGAGCCCGATCACCCCCTTGACCGTGCCGGCCAGCAGAAACACAGCGGCGGCGGCAAGCCAGTGGCCGGCCAGTTGATTCGATATGTCCATCGATGCCCAGTCTGCCGGCCGGGACCGCGCCTGCAAATGCGGCTTTGGCGCAGCCGGCCTCAGGCACAGACTGAGGCTCCCGTGCTACCTTGCGGGCTCACCATGCGCTTCGACCTCACAGACCTTCGGCTGTTTCTTCACGTTGTGGAAGCCGGCAGCCTCACCGCCGGCGCACAGCGCTCGCACATGACGCTCGCCTCGGCGAGCCAGCGCGTGCGCGGCATGGAAGACGCGCTCGGCAGCCCGCTGCTCACACGGCACGCGCAGGGCGTGCGCCCCACGGAGGCGGGCCGCACGCTGCTGCACCATGCGCGCGTCGTGCTGCAGCAGATGGAGCGCATGCGCGGTGAGCTTGGCGAATACGGCCAGGGCCTCAAGGGTCACGTGCGGTTCATGTGCGGCACCTCGGCGCTGAACGAGCACCTGCCCGAGGTGCTGAGCCGCTTTCTCGCTCAGCACCCACGCATCTCGGTCGATCTGGAAGAACGGCCGAGCCCCGACTCCGTCGAGGCCCTGCGCGCGGGCCTCTGCGACATCGGCATCGTCTCCGACGCGGTCGGCACCGAAGGCCTCGAGTGCCACCCCTTCCGCCGCGACGACCTCGTGCTCGTGATGCCGCGCGGCCACGCGCTGGCCGGACGCCGGCGCGTGCACCTGGCCGAGGTGGCCGACAGCGAATTCGTCGGCCTGACCGAGGACAGCGCGCTGCAGCGGCTGGTCACGCAGCATGCCCGCGCCATGGGCAAGCAGCTGGCCTACCGCGTGCGCGTGCGCAACTTCGAGGCCGTGTGCGGCATGGTCGAGCACGGCATCGGCGTGGGCATCGTGCCGCAGACCGCGGCCGTGCGCTGCGCCAGGTCGATGAAGATCGCGCGCGCCGGACTGAGCGATGCGTGGGCCGAGCGCACACTCATGGCCTGCGTGCGCTCGACGGAAGACCTGCCGCTCAATGCGCGGCGCATGCTCGAGCACCTGCTGGCGCCGGCTGAGAGAGCGGCGGTAAAGTAGCCTGAATGCGAGGCCGGCGGCGGCTCAGCGCGGCCGAAGCGCGAGCAGCTCTGCCATCTTCTGCAGCGCCGCTTCGGGTGTGGGAGCGATGTGGATCGAACAGGCCAGCATCAGGTTCAGCGGCTGGCCGAAATCTTCCACCGCAATGCCGCTGTCGTTCTCGCGCAGCACGCCGCTTGCATCGACTGCGCACGGCAACGCAGACCGGGCACGGTCCGCATAGCTGCCTGCCGGCACACCGTAGGCCACGACGGGGATCTGCAGCGCCACCGCGGCGCCAACTTCGAACACCGTGCCTGAATCGGGTTCCAGGCCGCGAAAGCACGCGAGGTTGGCCACCACGCCGTCGGCACCGCGAAGGCGCTGCATGTTGGCCTCGTAGATTCGCGCCTCCGGCGCTTCGGCACTCTGCTCCTCGTTGCCGTCAGCCGGCAGCAAAGCCGCAAGGCCCAATGCGTCGCACGCGGCTGCGAGCCACACGAAGTGGTCTCTGGCATCGGGGCGAAAGACGTCCGGCCCGGCAAGGTAGATCTGCGGACGTACAGCGGCTTCTGGCTTGAAGTTCATGGAGGGCACATCCTTGATCCGCCGATTGTCCCGGTCGCAAGCCCGGCACCAGCCGCATTGCGGAATTGCCGCGGCGTAACGCCGTTGCGCAGCCTGAACCGGCGGCTGAAGTAAACCGCATCGCCGAAACCGCACTGCCGCGCGATGTCGGCGATGCGGGCGTTCGAGGTCAGCAGCAGTTCCTTCGCGCGCTCCAGGCGGCGCTCGGTCACCAGTTCGGTGAAGGTGCGGTGGGTCTGCTTCTTGAGCAGGTGTGCAAGGTAGTTGGGGGACAGCATGGCCGACGCGGCGGCATCGTTGAGCGACATGTCCTCGCCCAGGTGCTCGCGCACATAGCGCATCACGCGCTGCAGCGCATCGCCGCCCGAGCTGCGGCCGCTCTGCAGCGCGGCCTGCGCGAGCAGTTGAGCCTCGTGCCGGTCGCAGACGAGCCCCATCAGCTGCAGCAGAATGCCGCGGATCGCGCCCACGCTGCCGAAGCGCCGCTCGCGGTTCAGCACGGCAAGTTCTTCGAGCCAGCCGAGGATGCGCGCGAAATCGGCGTCGCCGAAATGAAAGTCCATGTACTCCTGGAACAGGAAGGGTGCCAGCTCGGGCTGGCGCGACACGGGCACCTCTTCGAGGTCGAGCGCCTCGACCGGCAGCTCGGGCCAGAGAAACCCCTGGTCGAAGTTCACGATGGCATAGCGGGCGCCGGGCGGGTGCGGCACCACGTGCACGCGGTAGGGCAGCACAAAGCTCAGGTGCCCGGCAGTGAACGGGCGCACCGCGCCGCCCACCACCTGCTGCGAGCCGCCATGGATGCTGACCTGGATCTGGAAATACTCGTGCCGGTGCGGCCGTGCCAGTACGTCCCGCGCGCCTTCGAAGCGGATGTCGAAGTCGAGGTGGTTCGCGCGCTCCTGCATGCCGTAGAGGCGAAGGCTGGATTGAAGGGCCGACATGGCGCGATGGTAAGCCTTTGCCCCGGGGCTGCCGAGCGGCGGCGGGTGTTGCTTGCGTCCTGTTTTTGCGTAGATGCGTGCGGTAGCGCCGCGCCAGCGCGCTTCAGAATGGCCCGGCTGGCCTCGGCCGGTTTTCATCGCCCAACAAAAGATTCAGGAGACAAGATCATGTCCAGTTCACGACGCGGCCTGCTGGCCGGCTCTGCCGCCATGGCGGCCGGCGCAGTTGCCGGTTGCGCCCTGCCGGCCGGCGCATCGCGCGCGCCGCAAACGCCCTTCACCGTCGCACAGACCACGGTTCCGATTGTCGGCAGCGAGCAGGCGTTTCCGGTGCGGCGCATCTACTGCATCGGCCGCAACTATGCGGCCCATGCGCGCGAAATGGGCTCCGACCCGACCCGCGAGCCGCCGTTCTTCTTCCAGAAGCCGGCGGATGCGATCCAGGTCGTGATGCCCGGCACCGTGGCCGACCATCCGTACCCGACGCTCACGAAAAACTACCACTACGAAGTGGAACTGGTCGTGGCGCTCGCCAAGGGCGGCCGCAACATCGCGCCCGCGGATGCGCTGGGCCTCGTCTATGGCTATTCGCTCGGCCTGGACATGACCCGCCGCGACCTTCAGCGCGAGATGGGCGACCAGAAAAAGCCCTGGGAAATCGGCAAGAGCTTCGACAAATCGGCGCCCATCGGGCCGATCCACCCGGTGGTCAAGGTCGGCCACTACACCGACGGCGCGATCTGGCTCAAGGTGAACGGCCAGACCAAGCAGAACGCCACGCTCAAGCACATGATCTGGTCGGTGGCGGAGCAGATCAGCCGCCTGTCGCAGGCCTTCGAGCTGATGCCCGGCGACATCATTTATTCGGGCACGCCGGAGAACGTGGGCCCGGTGGTACGCGGCGACCTGATCGAGATCCACATCGACGGGCTGCCGAACCTTTCGGTTCGCATCGTCTGAGCGAGGAAGGCGGCCGCCGGCCTCAGCTGCCGGCTACCTTCATGCGGTTGATCAGGACCGAGCCCGTGGTCTTGGCGCCGAAAGTGTAGGCATCGGCGCCGATGGCCTCGATGCCCATCAGCATGTCTTTCAGGTTGCCGGCAATGGTGATCTCCTGCACCGGGAAGGCGATGCGGCCCTTCTCGACCCAGAAGCCGCTCGCGCCGCGCGAGTAATCGCCGGTCACGTAGTTCACGCCCTGCCCCATCAGCTCGATCACGAACAGGCCGGTGCCGAGCTTGGCCAGCATGGCGTCGAGGTCGTCGCCGGCCTTGGTGAGGCGCGAGCTCAAAATCAGGTTGTGCGAGCCGCCGGCATTGCCGGTGGTCTTCATGCCGAGCTTGCGCGCGGAATAGGTCGAGAGAAAGTAGCCTTCGAGCCGGCCGGCATCCACCACCTTGCGCGCACGGGTCACCACGCCTTCGTCGTCGAACGGCGAGCTGCCCTTGCCGCGCATCACATGCGGGTCTTCGGCCACGTCCACGTGCTTGGGCAGCACCGGCTTGCCGAGCGAATCGAGCAGGAAGGTGCTCTTGCGGTACAGCGCCCCGCCGCTCACGGCCTGCACCAGTCCGCCCAGGAGGCCCACAGCCAGCGGCGACTCGAACAGCACCGGGCATTCGGTGGTCTTGATCTTGCGCGACTTGAGCCGGCTCAGCGCCCGCTCGGCGGCGTAGCGGCCCACGGCTTGCGGGCTGGCCAGCTCATCGGCCGAGCGCATGGAGCTGTACCAGGAGTCGCGCTGCATGTCGTCGCCCTTGCCGGCGATGGGCGCAACCGAAATCGAATGCCGCGAACTGGCGTAGCCGCCGCGAAAGCCGTGCGTGTGGGCGCTGAAAAAGTGGCTCTGCTGGGCCGACACGCCCGCGCCTTCGCTGTTGGTGATGCGCTTGTCGGTCGAAAGCGCCGCGGCTTCGCACTCCAGCGCCAGTTTGGCGGCCTGTTCGCTCGTCACGTCCCAGGGGTGGAACAGGTCGAGTTCGGGGTGCACCTTGGCGATGTCTTCCTCGTCGGGAAGGCCGCTGACCGGGTCTTCGGCCGTGAAACGGGCGATGTCGTATGCGGCCTGCACGGTCTGGGCGATGGCGGCCTCGGAAAAGTCGGAGGTGCTGGCGTTGCCGCGGCGGTGGCCCACGTAGACCGTGATGCCCAGCGACTTGTCGCGGTTGCGCTCGACGTTCTCAAGCTCGCCCTTGCGGACCGAGACGCTGAGGCCGCAGCCCTCGGAGGCCTCGGCGCCGGCATCGGTTGCACCGAGCTTTTTGGCGTGGGCCAGGGCCGTGTCGACCAGGTTTTCGAAGAAGGAGCGGCTGTAGGCGAAGCCGGAATCGGCGCGCGAGGAGGATGTCGTCATGTGGTGGCTATGATACTTGCGCCCCCTATTCTCTGTTTCCCCCAGCTTCCCACTGCGCATTGCACGCGTTGCAACGCCGCACGGTGCGGCCCAGAATCCACCCCATGTCCCGCAAACCCAAAAAAGGCTATTTCGTCCGTGGCCAGTTCGTTGCCGAAGGCAGCGAACTCGACCTGGAGCTCAAGCGCGAGCTCAAGGGCACCGACGAAGCCAGCCGCACCGATCTCAAGCGCGAAAGCGATGAACTGCAAAAGCTCGGCGAGGAGCTGCTCGGCCTGCGCGCAGCCCTGTTCGACGCGCTGCCGCTCGGCGAAAAGCTCGTCGATGCCGTCACCGAGGCCAAGCGCATCACCAATTTCGAGGGCAAACGCCGCCAGATGCAGTTCATCGGCAAGCTGATGCGCAAGCTCGAACCCGAAGTGCTGGAAGCCGTGAAGCAGGCGCTGACCGAGCAGAACACCGTGCCGGCCGCCGAAGCCGCCGCCCTGCACGAGGCCGAACGCTGGCGCGACCGGCTGATTGCCGACGACGACGCGCTCGGCGGCTGGATCGAAACCCACCCCGCCACCGACTCCCAGCAGTTGCGCGCCCTGGTGCGGCAGGCCCGCAAGGACATGAAGACCGGCCCCGCCGGTGAGGCGCCCCGCCAGGGCAAGGCTTACCGCGAGATCTTCCAGCTGGTGCGCGCGCAACTCGCGGTGCACGGCGGTGCGGACCATGCCGCGGCGGCTGCCGCGCAAGACCGGGAAGAGGACGCATGAGCACACCCGACTCTGTTCGCATCGGCATCGTCTCCATCAGCGACCGCGCCTCCAGCGGCACCTACGAAGACAAGGGCCTGCCCGCCTTGAAGGAATGGCTCGGCCGGGCGCTGAAGAACCCCATCGATTTCGAGTCCCGGCTGATTCCCGACGAAACCGCGCTCATCAGCGCCACGCTCATCGAACTGGTCGATGCCGGCTGCTCGCTGGTACTGACCACGGGCGGCACCGGCCCGGCCCTGCGCGATGTGACGCCCGAGGCCACGCTGGCCGTGGCCCACAAGGAAATGCCTGGCTTCGGCGAGCAGATGCGCCAGATCAGCCTGCGCTTCGTGCCCACCGCCATCCTTTCGCGTCAGGTGGCGGTGATCCGCGACAAGAGCCTGATCATCAACCTGCCGGGGCAGCCGAAGTCGATTGCGGAAACGCTTGAAGGGCTGAAGGATGCCGACGGCAAGCAGGTCGTGCCGGGCATCTTCGCCGCGGTGCCGTATTGCATCGACCTGATTGGCGGCCCGTACCTCGAGACCGACGATTCGGTCTGCAAGGCGTTCCGGCCGAAGTCGGCGATCAGGAGCTGACTCTCCACGGACCCACGGCGGCGCCATGTATGACAAATGGGCGTCCTCCTGTCTGGCGTTCATGCCGGGTTCTCAATCTCCGCGGCGAAAATTCCATCGCTAATATCCGCGGATGCGAATCTTGGTCATCGAGAGCGAGCCCCGGTTGGGCGACCGGCTGAAGAAGGGCCTGGAAGAGAACGGGTATGCAGTCGACGTCGCGTCCGGTGACGCCGAGGGCCGCTCTCTCTGCGCGGAACGCGACTATGCCTTGGTCCTTCTCGACGTCGTGCTTCCGGGTGGTGACGGCTTTGCAGTACTCCAGGCCATACGGCGTACAAGCAAGGTGCCCGTGCTGGTTCTCACCGCGCGAGACAAGGTCGAAGACCGGATCAAGGGCCTCCGGCAAGGCGCCGACGACTATCTCGTCAAGCCCTTCCGGTTGCCTGAGTTGCTGGCGCGTGTGCAGGCTCTGCTGCAACGCGGCATGCCGCAGGCGCTCACCACGCTTGGGTTGGCCGACCTGGAGCTCGATCTTGCGAGCCGCAGGTGTGTTCGCAACCGCATGCGAGTCGAACTCACGGCCAGGGAGTTCTCGCTGCTGACGGTGCTGCTGCACCATCGCGGACAGATCGTGTCGCGCAGCACGCTCGCCGATCAGGTGTGGAACACGCCCTTGGAGAGCGACACCAACGTGCTCGAAGTGGCCATTCGCAGGCTGCGCAGCAAGATCGACGACCCTTTCGAGCTCAAGCTGCTGCACACGGTGCGCGGCAGCGGCTACGTGCTCGAAGACCGCTCCTGGTCTTGAGCAAGCGCGCCGGTTGCCGGCTACGGTTTTGCGCGGGCCGGTGCTTCGTCTGACGTGGTGGGCGCCTTGGTGCGGCCCATCACCAGGTTGATCAGCGGCCCCGTCATCGCGGTGGTGACCAGCGCCATCACCAGCAGCATGGTGAAGAGCTCGGGCCCGATCAGGCCGGCGTCCAGGCCGATCTTCATCACGATGAGCTCCATCAGCCCGCGCGCATTCATGAGCGAACCGGTGGCAAGGCTGTCGCGCCATCCGTAGCCCGCCATGCGCGCGCCGATGGCCCCGCCGGCCAGCTTGCCGATGGTGGCCACGCCGACGATCAGCAGCATTGCGCCCACGCTCGCGCCCGTAAAGGCATTGGCGGTGGTGCCCAGCCCCGCCAGCGCGAAGAACAACGGCATCAGCACCACGATGGAAATCGGCTCGATGCGCTCGGTGAGCGAATTCAGCAAACGGTCGTCGCGCGGCAGGCAGGCGCCGAACAGGAAGGCGCCGAACACCGCGTGCAGGTGCAGCCATTCGGTTGCCAGTGCGCACACCAGCAGGCCGATCATCAGCGAGGCCATCATGGCGGTCGAAGGCTCGCCGTTGGGCGCGCGCGTGCGCAGCAGCCACGCAAAGGCCGGCTTCATGCCGAAGAACAGCACAGCCAGCAGCACCACCACGCCTGCCGTGGTCTTGAGCAGGCCGGTATAGCCCTCCCCCGCGCCCGCGAGGGCCACCACCAGCGCCAGCAAGATCCACGCGAACACGTCGACCACCGCCGCCGCGCTCAGCGAAAGCTGGCCGAACGGCGTGCGCGTGAGGCCGCGGTCTTTCAGGATGCGCGCCATCACAGGAAAGGCAGTGATCGAAAGCGCCGCTGCCATGAACAGCGCAAACGGCCAGAAGCCCACGCCCGCGGGTGCCAGCGACGGATGCAAGGCCGGCGAGATCCCAATGCCCAGCACCATGGGCACGGCAACGCTGAGCGCGCCCACATAGCCGGCCGCCTTCAGCTGCGCGCGCACGCCTTGAGCGGCCCGCAGTTCGAGCCCCACCACGAACATGAAGAGCACCAGGCCCACCGTCGAAAGCGACGAGAGCCCCTCGAGGTGGCTCTTGGAGAAAAGCTGCGCATGCAGCGAAGGAAACAGCGCCCCCATGACCACCGGCCCGAGCATGAGGCCGGCCGCCATTTCACCGACCACGCTCGGCTGGCCCACGTGGCGAAGCACCCAGCCGCAGATGCGCGCGGTGCTCAGGATGACGATGAGTTGCAGCAGGAGAGAGGTGGCGGACATGGACCGAAGCGCTGGTGGACGTGAATACGCGATGTTAGTTTTGTTCGAGCGCCTCGAACCAACGGTCGGCCCATTGGTTCAGCGGCTTGAGCCGCTTGACGAGTTCGCCGCCCGATTCGGTGAGCACATAGCCCGCGTCGGCAAGCGCGACGATGCCGCTCGCGCGCAGTTCCTTCAGCCGGTCGTTCAGCACCGAAGGCGACATATCGCCCGTGCTCACGCGCAACGCCCTGAAGCTCTGCGGCATGCCGTCGCGCAGCTCCCACAGGATGCGCAGCGTGCCCTTGCGGCTCAGTTGCTCCAGCAGCCGCATCACCGGCCGGCGCGATACGGCTGTGTCGACTACTGGCTCTTGCGGGGACTCACTGTCGTTCATGCCTGGAATTCCCAATGAAAGTCTAGATGACTCTTGAGCTACGCATTTCGTAGCGATAGACTGCAAATATCGCTACGATTTTCGTAGCGACTTGAAGCGCATTCTACAAAGGATTCGATCATGACAACTCTCGCCGCGCCAGACACTCGTGCGCCCCGCATTGCACCGCTCGAAGCGCCCTACCCCGAACCCATTGCCGACCTGCTGGCCCGCATGAATCCGCCCGGAAGGCCCGAGATCCTGGCGCTCTTCCGCGTGCTGGCCATCAACCCCGAACTGGCCGAGCGCACGCTGGGCCTGGGCCGTTATCTTCTGGGCCGCAAGGCAGCCATCGGCTTGCGCGACCGCGAAGTGGTGATCACGCGCGTTTGCGCCCGCTGCGGCGCCGAATACGAATGGGGTGTGCACATCGCGGCATTCGGCGATGCAGCGGGCTTCAGCGCCACCGATCGGCGTGTGATGGCCTCGATCACCGAAGACCTGGAACTGCTCGCGCCGCGAGACCGCCTGCTGGTTCAGTTGGTGGACCAGCTGCACGACACCAGCCATGTGGACGACGCGCTCTGGGAGGCGCTGAGCGCCCACTGGACCTCGCCGCAACTCATCGAACTGATGATGCTCGCGGGTTGGTACCACGCGGTGAGCTACGTGTGCAATGCGGCGCGCGTGCCGCTCGAGCAATGGGCAGCGCGTTGGTGAGGCCGGTGAGACCGGGCTTCAATCGCCTGCCTCAGTTGCATCAGTTGCCTTCACTCGTCTTCGGTGTGCGCATCAGCCGCAACCCGTTGGCCACCACCAGCAGGCTCGCCCCCATGTCCGCGAACACCGCCATCCACATGGTGGCGCTGCCGAACACCGCAAGCACGAAGAACGCGCTCTTGATGCCCAGCGCCAGCGTGATGTTCTGCCGCAGCACCGAATGCGCCCGGCGCGAGAGGCGAATGGTCTCGGGCAGGCGGCGCAGGTCGTCGTTCATGATGACCACGTCCGCCGCCTCCATGGCCGTGTCGGTACCGGCGCCGCCCATTGCAAAGCCGATGTTTGCCTGAGCCAACGCTGGCGCGTCGTTGATACCATCGCCCACCATGCCTGCAACGCCGTGGCGCTGCTGGAGCGCCTTGACGGCGTTAAGCTTCTCTTCGGGCAGCAGGTTGCCGCGCACGTCGTCGATGCCCGCATGCGCGCCAATGGCCCTGGCCGTGGCGGCGTTGTCGCCGGTCAGCATCACCGGCGTAACGCCGAGCGCGCGCAGCTCGGCCATGGCGGCCTGCGAAGATGGCTTGATGGTGTCGGCCACCGCGAACAGCGCGAGCACTTCCTGGCCGGAAGCCAGCAGCGTGACCGTGCGCCCTGCTTCTTCATGACGCTTCAGCTCGGCTTCGAGCGCCGGGGTGCACAGCCCGCGTTCTTCGATCAGCCGGTGGTTGCCCAGCACATAGCCACGGCCCTCGTGCGTAGCCTGCACGCCGCGCCCTGGCAAAGCCGTGAAGTCTCCGACCTCCAGCGCTTCGAGCTTCAGGCCCTCGGCAATGGCCTTGGACACCGGGTGGTCCGAGCGGCCGGCAATGCTTGCCGCAATCGCGAAGACCGCATCCTTGTCAGCCGCGACCCCGATCAGGCTCGACTCGACCAGCCGCGGCTTGCCTTCGGTGATGGTGCCTGTCTTGTCGAGCGCCACCGCCTTGAGCTTGCGCGCCTCTTCGAGGTAGGTGCCGCCCTTGATGAGAATGCCGCGCCGCGCGGCCGAGGCCAGCGCGCTCACCACGGTAACGGGCGTCGAGATGACGAGCGCACAAGGGCACGCGATGACCAGCAGCACCAGCGCCTTATAGATGGCCTGCAGCCAGGTCCACCCCATGAGCCAGGGCGTGAGCACCGCGACGGCAATCGCCAGCACGAAGACCGCGGGCGTGTAGACACTCGCGAACTTGTCGACAAAACGCTGCGTGGGCGCGCGCGAGCCTTGCGCCTCTTCGACCGCATGGATGATGCGGGCCAGCGTGGTGTTGGCGGCCACCGCCGTCACACGGAATTCAAGCGCACCCGTCTGGTTGATGGTGCCCGCGAACACCGCATCGCCGGCCGACTTGTCGACCGGAATGCTCTCGCCGGTGACGGGTGCCTGATCGATGGCGCTGGTTCCCTGGGTGACGACGCCGTCCAGCGGCACGCGCTCGCCGGGGCGGATGCGCACAACGGCGCCCAGCGCCACGGTGTCGGCCTTCGCCGTCTTCCAGCTGCCGTCGGGCTGCCGCACCTCGGCCTGTTCGGGCGCCAGCGCCAGCAGGCCCTGGATGGCGTTGCGCGCACGATCAACCGCGCGCGCCTCGATCATTTCGGCAATCGCATAGAGCGCCATCACCATCGCGGCCTCGGGCCATTGGCCGATCAGGAAGGCGCCCGTCACGGCCACGGCCATCAGGGCGTTGATGTTCAACCGCCCGCGCACCAGTGCCGCGAAGCCCTTCTTGTAGGTGTCGAGCCCGGCCAAACCGATGGCACCGAGCGCAAGCGCCATCTCCACCGCAGTGAACCCTGCCCCCTCGGGCGCGAGAAAGGAAATCGTCTCGGCCGCAATGGCCAGCACCAGCGCGGCAACCAGCCGCAAGAGTTTCGGCGTCATGAAGCCGGTGGCGCGCGCCGTTCCGCCAGCGGTGGGCTGCCCGCCCGCCACCTCGTTCAGCGGCTCGGGCTTGAAGCCCGCCTTGCGAATGGCTGCCAGCGCATCAGGCAATGCGCCGTCATCGGCCGTGATGGCCATGGTGCGTTCGCCGAGCCGGAAGCGCAGCCCGCTGATGCCGCGAACGGGCTCGAGCGCGCGCCGGATTTCGGACTCTTCCACGGCGCAGTCCATCGTGGGAATGCGAAAGAGCAAGGCGCCTTTCGGAACGTCGGCGGTGTCGACAGCGGCAATGGGGGCGGTGGTCGCTGATCCACACGCGGAGTTGCCGCAACAGGCCGTTTCGGCAGGCGCGTGGGCGTGCGGTGCCAGTGGTTTCAGAGCATTCTGGTTCGTCATGAAAGCAATTGGAAACCCTGAAGCAGGTGTAGAGTCAAACGGCAATTCCTTCACTTCGTTCTTGCCGCATCATGAAAATCGGAGAACTGGCCAAGGTCGCGAACACGCCGGTGGAGACCATCCGCTATTACGAGCGCGAGCTGCTGCTGCCCGAGCCGGCGCGCACCGAAGGCAACTACCGCATCTATGACGACGAGCACGCCCAGCGCCTGGGCTTCATCCGCCGCTGCCGTTCACTGGACATGACGCTCGATGAAATCCGCAGCCTGCTGCGTTTTCGCGATGCGCCGGGGGAAGACTGCGGCCAGGTCAACCAGCTGCTGGACGACCACATCGGCCACGTGGCCGCGCGCATCTCGGAACTGAAGCTGCTGGAGAAGCAGCTGAAGGCGCTGCGCCAGCAATGCTGCGGGGCAGAGTCGGCGCAGAACTGCGGCATCCTGCAGGAGCTGGACACCGCCACGCTCGCAACGGAGCCCTTCGGGCAGCACGCGGGGCATGTGCACGGCTCGCTGCACAGCAGCACATCCGCCAAACGCTCGTCTTGAGATGCCCTGACGTGATCAGGGCGCGATCACATCGACCGCGTGCTCACACGCGGAGCAACCCGCGAAAGCCTCTTGCCGCGTAGTAAGACTGGGCACCGTTGTGATACACGAACACCTTGCCATAGCGGTAGTCGCCGAAGAGCGCTCCGCCAAGTGAGCGAACGTCGGGCGGCGTGTCGATCCAGCTGGAAGTCTTTGCATCGAACTTGCCGAGCTTCTGCAGCTCCCGGTACTGTTCTTCCGTCAACAACTCGATGCCCATGGCGGCCGCCATGCCAAGAGCGCTGTCCTGCGGCTTGTTTTCCTTGCGCGCGTCGAGCGCTTCTCGGTCGTAGCAAAGGCTCCTGCGGCCTGTCGGGCTCTCGGGGGCGCAGTCGCAGAACGTGACTTGCCCGGTTTTCTTGTCCTGGCCGATCACGTCCGGCTCGCCGCCGGTTTCTTCCATTGCGCCAAGCGACTTCAGCGCAGCGGGGTTGCTTTCGAGCCTGGCCTGCACTTCGGCCCACGCGACGCCTTTGTGGCGTTGCATGTTCTTCTCGAAGCGGGCTTGCAATGTCCGGAGCAGTTCTTGCGTCTTCATGGTTCTGCTATTTGCCTATGAGCTGGGTGAGCTTCTCCGCCTCGAAGCTCTCGTCGCGCGCCGCGTCGCAGGGCACGCAGTCCTTGGTGCCGGGGTGCGCGGACAGCTTCTCGATGGCCTGCCACAGCAGCGCGATCTGGTGCTCCTGCCCCGCGGCGTTGTCGATCAGCCCGCGCATGGCCTGGCTCAGCGGGTCGTCCTCCTGCGTGATGCCGTAGGCCGAGAACTTCTGCGGCGCGGCCACATCGGCGCTCTCACCCGCCTTCGACGGAATGATGCGCGCGGGAATGCCCACCGCCGTTGCCCCCGCAGGCACCGGCTTGATGACCACCGCGTTGCTGCCGATCTTGGCGCCGTCGCCAACCTCGAAACCGCCCAGCACCTTGGCGCCCGCGCTCACCACCACGTTGCGCCCCAGCGTCGGGTGGCGCTTGGCGCCCTTGTAGAGCGAGGTGCCGCCCAGCGTCACGCCCTGGTAGATGGTGCAGCCGTCGCCGATTTCTGCGGTTTCGCCCACCACCACGCCCATGGCATGGTCGAAGAACACCCGCTCGCCGATCTTGGCGGCCGGGTGAATCTCGATGCCCGTGAGCCAGCGCGCCACATGCGCGATAAAGCGGGCCGGCCACTTGAAACCGTGCGTCCAACACGCGTGCGCCCAGCGATGCAGCACCACGGCATGAAAGCCGGGGTAGACCGTGATCACTTCCCAGGCGCTGCGCGCGGCCGGGTCGCGTTCGAGGATGCACCGGATGTCGGCGCGCAAACGAGAGAACATCGCTGCCTTTGTTGTCGTTATATCGATAGGGGCCGCGCAGTCTAAAGCCAGCGGTCTTTCGCGCACGCGCGATGGGGTTTTAGCCCTTGCGCGGGCCGTTGGCGGCGTCGGCCATGGCCTTGGCGATGCCGCGCAGGATGTGGATCTCTTCGGGCGTGGGCTGGGCGCGGTTGAAAAGCTGCTGCAGCCGGGGCATCAGCTTCTTCGGCGCCTCGGGGTCCAGAAAGCCGATGTCCACCAAAGAGCGCTCCCAGTGCTCGAGCATGCCGGCCACCGCCTTCGCATCGGCCGCCTGCACCGGCGCCGTGGCGTCGCGCACCGCGTAGCCGCCCAGCGCAAGGCGCCATTCATAGGCAATCACCTGGATGGCCGCCCCCAGGTTGAGAGAGCCGAACTTCGGATCGGTCGGAATGCTCAGGGCCACGTTGCAGCGGTAGACGTCTTCGTTGCGCATGCCAAAACGCTCGGAGCCGAAGAGAAAGGCCACGTGCTGGTCGCCCTGCTGGGCCAGCGGCTCCAGGTGCTCCCGCGGGGTGCGCGTGGGCGGGCCGAAGTCTCGCGGCACCATGGCGGTGGCGCACAGGTGGGTCACGCCGTCGAGCGCCTCGTCCAGGGTTTCGACGATGCGGGCGTTGTTCAGCACGTCCAGCGCGCCGCTGGCCCGCTGGATGGTTTCTTCCCGCCGCAGCACGTTGGCCCACCGGGGCGTTACCAGCACCAGGTCGTCGAAACCCATGGTCTTCATGGCGCGGGCGGCGGCGCCCACATTGCCTGCGTGGCTGGTCTGGATCAGGATAAAACGGGTGCGCATGGAGGGTTTGGAGGCACGGAACGGGCAGAGCCGGTAAAATGCCCGATTCTCGCCGCCCGCATCGCCGGGCCGCAGGGTCGCCTACAGGGGACCTCCTCCACCGTTCTTCTCACAATCCAGAATGTCGTCCCCCAACCTGCATCCCATGCTCAATGTGGCCGTCAAGGCCGCACGCGCCGCCGGCGCCATCATCAATCGCGCCGCCCTCGACGTCGAGGCCGTGCGCATTTCGCAAAAGCAGGTCAACGACTTCGTCACCGAAGTCGACCACGCCAGCGAGCAAGCCATTATTGAAACGCTGCTTGGCGCATACCCGGGGCACGGCATCCTGGCCGAAGAATCGGGCACCGAGCACGGTGCAAAAGATTCCGACTACGTCTGGATCATCGATCCGCTCGACGGCACCACCAACTTCATCCACGGCTTTCCGGTCTACTGCGTTTCCATTGCGCTGTCGGTGCGCGGCAAGATCGAGCAGGCGGTCATTTACGACCCGAGCCGCAACGACCTGTTTACCGCCACCAAGGGCCGCGGCGCCTACATGAACGAGCGCCGCATCCGCGTTTCGAAGCGCACCAAGCTCAGCGAATGCCTGGTTTCCACCGGCTTTCCGTTTCGCACGGGCGACAACTTCAAGCAGTACCTGGCCATCATGGCCGACATGATGCCGCGCATGGCGGGCCTGCGCCGCCCGGGCGCGGCCGCTCTCGACCTGGCCTACGTGGCCGCCGGCTTTACCGACGGCTTCTTCGAAACCGGCCTCAACCCCTGGGACGTGGCCGCGGGTTCGCTGCTGGTCACCGAGGCCGGCGGCCTGATCGGCAATTTCACGGGCGAACCCGACTTTCTGGAACAGCGCGAATGCCTGGCCGGCGCACCGCGCATCTACGGCCAACTGGTGCCGCTGCTCGCCAAGTACTCCAAGTTTGCCGGCATCGACGACAAGATGCGCGCCAGCGACCGCGTGCGCGCCGTCTCCGCCGCAGCGCGGCCCAACGCCGACGAATCGGTCGACCTGTATGCGCGCAGCACGGTGCCTGACCTGCCCGCCGCATCGCTCGACGGCGAAGCGCCCGCTCCCGCGGCCGCGCCGGCAGCGCCGGTGTCGCGCAAGCTCACGCGCATTCGCCGCGACGCGCCTGCCGACGGCAGCCCCTCCGAAGGCGACGCTTCCGCCAAGTGATGCAGGGGCCCGGTGCCGCCCTTCGCTTTCGTGCGGCGCTGCGTGTTGCGCTGAGCCAGTACGTTGCGAACGGCTTCAGCGTTGCGCTCGGCCTGCTGGTTATCTCGGCCGGCGCGCACCTGTGGCTCGGCACCATCGCGGCCTCCGCAGCCGCGGTGGGCGTGATCGTCACGGCCCCACCCGACCTGCCCGGCCCGCGCCGCGGCAAGTTCTTCCAGATGCTGCCGGCCCCGCTGATCGGGCTGCCGCTCTTCTTTCTGGTGCAGCTGCTGCACACCGCGCCCATTCGCCTTGGGCTGGTGCTCGTGCCCGCCACCTTCGTCGCCTTTCTGGCCATGGCATGGGGCAAGCGCGGCATTCCCATTGCCATTGCGGTGATGTTCTCGATGGTCTTCTCGATGGCCACGCCCGCGCCGAGCGGCATGGCCGAGGCGTTGGAGCGCACCTGGCACTTTGGCCTGGGCGCCGGCCTCTACGTGATCTGGGCCAACCTGGCCAACCATGCGCTCAACGGGCGCTACCGCGTGCAGTCGGTGTCAGACGTGCTGTATTCGCTGGCCGCGCTGATGCGCACCGAGGCCACGCAGTTCACGCCGCGCGACGACACCAGCGACATCCGCGAAACCCCCGCCCCCTTGCTCGGCCGCCTGCTGCGTGAACAAGCCGCACTGGCCGACCAGCTGCAGGCCACGCGCGACATCGTGCTCGAGTCGCCGCGCACGCCACGGCGGCAGCGGCTGGCCGCCATGCTGGTGATCGTGCTCGAAATGCGCGACCAGCTGCTTGCGAGCGAGCTCGACCTCGACGCGCTCAAGAGCCACCCCGCGCATGCCGAGGCGCTCATTGAAATGCGCCGCGTGCTCGAAGAGCTGGCCGACGAAACCACCGCGCTCGGCGACTCACTGCTGATGGGCCGTCAGCCCGAGCCGGTGGCCGACCGCCGGCCGCGCCTGGCATCCATTCACCTTCCCGCCGAAGAGCACGTGGCAAGCCACGGCATGCCCGGCCCCAACGCCGCCATGCTCGCGCGAGGCCTGGCAAGCCGCATCGGCCACATCAACGACGAGGTGCTGCGCCTTTCGGCCATGGCGCGCGGCGATGCCGAGCCCAACCTGGCCGTGGTGCGCGCCAACTGGCAGATGTTCGTGAGCCCGACCGACTGGTCGCTGCGGCCCTTTCTCACGCTCTGGAGCTGGGACGCGCCGCCGCTGCGGCATGCCATTCGGGCCGCGCTGGCCATTGCGGCCGGCTATGCCATTGCGGTGTCGCTGCCCTGGGGCTCGCACGACTATTGGATCTTGCTGACCATTGTGGTGGTGCTGCGCGGCAGCCTTTCGCAAACGCTGGAGCGGCGCAACAGCCGCGTGGCCGGCACCCTGCTGGGCTGCGTGCTGGCGGTGGGCCTGCTTTCCGCGCACCCGTCGCCGCTGCTGCTGCTGGCCTTTGTGACCGTTTCGCAGGCCATTGCGCACAGCTTTGCGGTGCGGCGCTACCTCATTACCGCGGTAGCGGCCACGGTGCTCGGCTTGTTGCAGGCGCACATGCTCAACACGGGTGCCGCGCCCATCTTTGCGCTGTTCGAGCGCATTGCCGACACGCTCATCGGCGCCGCGCTGGCCTGGGGCTTCTGCTATGTGCTGCCGTCATGGGAGCGCGGGCAGATTCCGGCGCTGGTGGCGCGCACGCTCACCGCGCAGGCGCGCCATGCACGCCTGGCACTGGGCCTGGGCCAACTGCAGGCAGTCGACAGCAGCCCCGAACTCGAATGGCGGCTTGCGCGCCGCGAGGCCTACGACAGCCTTTCGGCGCTGGTGCAAGCCACGCAGCGTTCGCTGTCAGAGCCGCGCGCGGTGCAGCCGCCGCTCGAGCCGCTGGAGCACCTGCAGGCGCACAGCTACCAGTTGCTCGCGCAACTGAGCGCCGTAAAATCGATGCTCGTGCTGCGGCGCGACCGGCTTACCCCGGGCGAAATCGAAGGCCCGCTCGCACGCACTGCACAGCGCATCGAGGCAGCCATCGGCACCGCGCCCACCACCGGTCCCACGCTGCCCGAAAGCCCCGGTTCCACCACCGTGGGCGGCCCGATTCCCCTGCCCGACCCGTTCGACAACGACATCAGCCCCTGGCTGCTGCGCCGTCTCGATCTGGCCACGGCACTCGCCACGCAGCTGCGCGACGATGCGGCGCGCATTCTTCAACCCCTGGAGACACAAGCCACGACCACCGCCCAATGACTGAAGAGATACTTGCCCACCCCTGGTTCGGCACCTGGCTCGCAGCCCTGATTGCCGTTCCGCTCGCGCTGCTTGTTCACCGTATCGGCGGCCTTGTGCTGATGCGAATCACCCGTCCGGCGCCCGCGCTGCATTCGATGGTGATCAACTGCAAACCCGTGGCGCGGGTGGTGCTGCCCCTTGTGGCGCTGCTGCTGGTGTTCCAGGCCGCGCCGAGCGATCTTCGTTTCATAGGCAGCGTGCGGCACTTCAACGGCCTGCTGCTGATTGCCGCCACCACGTGGCTTGCGGTAAAGGCCATCAGCGGCTTTGCCGACGGCGTGCTCGTGCAGCACCCGTACGACGTGGAAGACAACCTGCACGCGCGCCGCGTGCTCACCCAAACCCGCGTGCTTGCACGCACGGCCATGACCATGGTGCTGGTGGCCGGCGGCGCGATGATGCTGATGACTTTTCCGGGCGCGCGGCAGGTGGGTGCGAGCCTGCTGGCCTCGGCGGGGGTGATCGGCATCGTGGCCGGCCTGGCGGCCAAGCCGGTGTTCAGCAACCTGATCGCCGGGCTGCAGATTGCGCTGGCCCAGCCCATACGCATCGACGACGTGCTGGTGGTCGAGGGCGAATGGGGCCGGGTCGAAGAGATTACCGGCACCTTTGTGGTGGTGAAGATCTGGGACGACCGGCGCTTGATCTTGCCGCTCAGCTACTTCATCGAGAAGCCTTTCCAGAACTGGACGCGCAGTTCGTCGCAGCTGCTGGGCGCGGTTTTCGTCTATGCCGACTACGGCATGCCGCTGCAGCCGCTGCGCGCGGAGGTCGAGCGCATCGTGAAGTCGGCGCCCGAGTGGGACGGCCGGTTTTTCAACCTGCAGGTAACCGACGCCACCGAGCGCACCATGCAGCTTCGCGTGCTTTGCACCGCCGGCAATTCCAGCCTTGCCTTCGACCTGCGCTGCAAGGTGCGCGAAGGGCTCATCGACTTCATGCAGCGGGAGTACCCGCAGTTCCTGCCCCGGATGCGCATCGAAAGCGACGGAAAGCCGGGCCGGCAAGACACTCAAGACATGCAGCTTCAGCCCGTGCCGTCGCCGCGCTGACCCGCGGCATGGCTGCGGCGGCGCAGCAGCGGCAGCGGCAGCTGCAGCTGCAGGTTGGTGAACGCCCGCAGCAGCCATTCCGCGGGGCCGTAGGCAAAGTGGTGCATCCACCAGCGGCTCAGCGCCAGGTTGCCCGCAAAGATGGCCAGCGCCACTGCAAATGTTGCCAGCGGCCCGATGGTGCCGATCCAGCGCAGCCCGTAGGCCAGAAAGATCCACGCACACACCAGCGACTGCAGCAGGTAGTTGGACAGCGCCATGCGGCCCGCCGGCGCCAGCCATTGCGCCAGCACGCGGCCAGGCCCGGTCTGGAACACCAGCAGCATGCCGGCTGCATAAGCGGCCGCCAGGAACGGTGCCGTCAGCAGCGTGGCCGCCAGGCCGTGGATCTCTCGCACCGCGTCGTTCAGCCGCATGGCGGGCAAGGCATAGGCCACCGCACCCGGCACGCCGACGAGCAAGCCCCAGAACAACACCCGCCGCAGCAGCTTGCCATGCACCTCTGCATGCGCGAGCAGCCCGCGCTTGCCGGCAATGAACCCAGCGAAGAACATGGCCAGCGCCTCGGGTGCCTGCACCAGCGCGGTAACCCACCACACCTGCGACAGGTCGCGCAGGTGCTGCACCATCACCATGGCGGGCGTGGCGCGGTAGGCGGCCAGCGCCCTGGCGGCATCGGCGTAGGCAGCTTCGGTTGCCAGCCGCATGTCCGCATGCGTAAACAGGTAGCCAACGCCGGCCCATGCCAGCGACACAAGCAGCACCAGCCCGATGGCCGCGCACGCCATGAACACATCTCCGCGCCGCCGCAGCAACAGCAGCACGGCGCCCAGCACCGCATACGTGGTGAGGATGTCGCCGTAATAAAGCACCACGGCATGCAGCACGCCGATGACCCACAGGCCCACCAGCCGCCGCACCATGCGCGGCGCAAAACGCTTGCCGTCGCGCTCCGCCGCCCGCATTTGCAGCGTGAAGCTGTAGCCGAACAGGAACGAGAACAGCAGGTAGAACTTGGTCTCGAACACGAAGGCACGCACGAACGAGGCACTGCGGTCGGCCAGCGAAACAGCCAGCGGATCGGGAATGCCCAGGCCGTAGTAGGTCGATGCAAAGCTTGCGATGTTTACGACGAGGATGCCCAGCAGCGCAAAGCCGCGCAGCGCATCGACCATGTGCTGCCGCTCGTTCGGCAAAGTCTCTTCAGGGGCAGGCGTCATTCAGGTTTGCGGGGCTTCAGGGTTGTTGCATTGGCGCCGCCAGCGCCTCGGCGGCCGCGGTCTGCCTTGGGCAGCACCGCTTCTTCGACCATGCGCTCGGCCCGGGCGTGCAGCCGACGCAGGGCGTCATCGAGCCGCACCGCGTCGTCGTCGCTCAATGCGCCCAGCAGTTCGGTGTTGATTTGCGTGACCAGCGGAAAAAGCTCTTCATACAGCGCCTGCCCGCTTTCGGTAAGGGCCAGCCGCACCTGCCGCCGGTCGCCGGGCCGCACCACGCGCGACACCAACTGCTTGGCAACCAGCGAACCCACTGACTTGGAGGTGCGGGCCCGGTCGAGCTGCGCATGCTCGGCCAGTTCGGAAGAACTGAGCTCCCCGCGGCTTGCGAGCACCGCAAGCAGCCGCCATTCGCGCCGGGTAATGCCAAAGCGGCCCTCGCACAGCCGGATGACCATGCTGCCCGCCACCGACAGCAGGCGCGACAGCCGGTACAGCAGCAAATCGTCCAGCGGGCGGCGCGGCGCGGTCATTGGGGGTTAGTCCGGGGGATGGTTGATTAGATCAATCGAATGTAGCGTCTCTAAAGTCGTTCGCAGCCGCGGCACCTGGCCCGAGCGGCGCCACCGAACGAGAACCGGAGACATCGACATGCCCTGCCCTGATTTCGACCGCCGCCAGATCGTTGCCGCCCTGGGCGGCCTTGCGCTGGCTCCGCTTGCAACCTTGGCCAACGCACAGGCGTTCACGCCCGGCCAGCCCATCAAGGTGCTGATTGGCGTGCCCGCCGGCGGCACGCAAGACGTGCTGACGCGCGCCATTGCAGAGCAGGTGCGCGACACGCTGGGCCCACTCATCGTGGACAACCGCTCGGGCGCGGCGGGCCGCATTGCGGTGGAAGCGGTAAAAACCGCGGCGCCCGACGGCCGCACGCTGCTGCTGGGCACCGCCAGCATGATGACCATGTTTCCGAGCGCCTACCGCCAGCTGTCGTACGACCCGATTAAGGACTTTGTGCCCATCATCAACGCGGCGCGCTTCGAGCTGGCGCTGGTCGTGCACAAGGACGTGCCGGCCAACACGCTGGCCGAATTCACCGCCTGGGCCAAGGCGCAGGGCGACAAGCTGAGCTTTGCCTCTTACGGCGCCGGAACGCCTTCACACTTTTTGGGCGAAATGCTCAACCGCGCGGCCGGACTCAAGATGGTTCATGTGCCGTACCGCGGCTCCACGCCGGCACGGCAAGACGTAATGGGCGGCTCGGTGCCCGTGTACTTCGACACCATTGGCGGCGCGCAGCAGCTGCTGCCTTCGGGCCGCGTGAAGGTGCTGGCCACCAGCGGCGACAAGCGTTCTCCGCTGATGCCCAACCTGCCCTGCTTTGTGGAGGGCGGCTACAAGGACGTGGTGGCCACCGCCTGGTTTGCCTACTACGCACCCCGTAAAACGCCGCAGCCCATCGTCGACAAGCTGCGCGCCGAATTCACCCGCGCCATCAATTCGCGCGAAGTGCGCCAGCAGCTGCTGCAGAACGGCATGTACCCCGTGGGCGACAACAGCGAGGCGCTCTTGAAGACCATGCGCGAAGACACGGCACGCTGGGCAGGCATCATGAAGGCCGTGAACTTTCAGGCCAACGATTGACTGAACGACTGAACAACCAAACGACACTGATCGACCGAACGAGGAGGAACTCGACATGCTGAACAACACCCCCACCAACACGCCCACCAACACGCCCACGAACACCCCCATTACCCGCCGCCTAGCCGCGCTGCTTGCCGCAGCCGGCCTCATGGCCTCGATGGCCGCCGTAGCGCCCCAGGCGAGCGCCCAGACGCTCGACAGCCCACTGCGCATCGTGGTCGGCTACGCGCCGGGCGGTGCCACCGACCGCGTAGCGCGCATCGTCGGCGACAAGCTGGCAACGCGTTTGGGCGTGCCGGTGGTTGTCGACAACAAGCCCGGCGCCGGCGGCCGCCTTGCGGCCCAACAGGTCAAGAACACCCCCGCCAGCCAGAACGTGCTGATGCTTGCCAACCCCGCCGTCATGGTGGTGGCCCCGCTGGTCTTCAAGGACAACAACTACGACCCCGACCGCGACTTCGTGCCCGTGTCGCACGTCAACGCCTACGACTTTGCGCTGTCTGTGTCGCCCCACCTGCCCGTGCGCGAACTGAACCACCTGCTCGCCTGGATGCGCGCCAACCCCAACCAGGCCAACGTGGGCGTGCCCGCCACCGGCAGCCTGCCGCACTTCTTCGGCCTCATGGTGGGCGAAAAGGCCAAGGTGCAGACGCAGATCATCGGCTATCGCGGCTCGGCCCCGCTGCTGAACGACCTGATCGGCGGACAGGTGCCGATTTCCGTCGACACCGAAGACGTGGTGCTGCCGCAGCACAACGCGGGCAAGCTGCGCATCCTCGCCCTCTCCGGCGCCAAGCGCTCGCCCTTTGCGCCCAACATTCCAACCTTCAAGGAAGCCGGCCTCGACCTGGCCGCCACCGGCTGGAACACCTTCTTCGCGCCCACCAGCATGCCCAAGGACAAGGTCGAACGCCTGTCGAACATGATTCGCGAGGTGATGCAAGACGCGGACACCCAGCGCAAGTTCAAGGACGCCGGCATGACCCCGGTGGTGAGCACGCAGGCGCAGACCGCCGCCATGCTCAAGGCCTACCGCGCGCAGTGGGCACCCGTCGTCCAGAAGTCCGGCTACCAGCCCTGAAGCTTTCCAGACGACACATGACCAGACCCAACATCATCTTCATCGTGGCCGACGACCTCGGCTATGCCGACCTTGGCTGCTACGGCGGTCGCGATGCCGCGTTCGGCCCCGTGTCGCCCGTGCTCGACGGCCTGGCCGCCAACGGCCTGAAGCTCACGCAGGGCTACTCGAACTCGCCCGTGTGCTCGCCCACGCGCTTCGCGATGATTACCGCGCGGTATCAGTACCGCCTGCGCGGCGCGGCCGAAGAGCCCATCAGGAGCAGCAGCCGCGGCAGCACCACGCTCGGCCTGCCAACCGACCACCCCACCCTGCCGTCACTGCTGAAGGCCGGCGGCTACCAGACCGCCCTCATCGGCAAATGGCACCTGGGCTACCCGCCCCACTTCGGCCCCCTGCAATCGGGGTACGACGAATTCTTCGGCCCCATGTCGGGCGGCGTCGACTACTTTACGCACTGCGACTCCACCGGCCAGCACGACCTGTGGTTTGGCGAAGAAGACAAGAAAGAAGACGGCTACCTGACCGACATTCTTTCCAAGCGCGCAGTCGACTACGTCGAGCGCATGGCCGCCAAACAGAAGCAGCAGCAAAAGGAAGAAGAACAAGCCCCCTTCTTCCTGAGCCTGCACTACACCGCCCCCCACTGGCCGTGGGAAACTCGCGACGATGCAGACAAGGCGCCCACCGTCAAAGACAACCTCTTCGACCTGGCCGGCGGCAACATTCACGTGTACCGCCGCATGATCCATCACATGGACGAAGGCATTGGCTGGATCATGGCCGCGCTCGAAAAGCACGGCTTAGCCGACAACACCCTGGTGGTGTTTACCAGCGACAACGGCGGCGAACGCTTCTCGGACAACTGGCCGCTGGTCGGCGGCAAGATGGACTTGACCGAAGGCGGCATCCGCGTGCCATGGATCGCGCACTGGCCCGCAGTGATCGCCAAGGGCAGCGAGAGCAAGCAGCTGTGCATGACCATGGACTGGTCCGCCACCATGCTCGACGCGGCCGGCGTGCAGGCCGATGCGGCTTATCCGCTCGACGGCGTGTCATTGATGCCCGTGCTGAAGGACCCGAAGCACAGCTTCCGCAGGCCGCTGCACTGGCGCATGAACCATCGCGGGCAGGAAGCGATGCGCGATGGGGATTGGAAGTACCTGAAGGTGGACGGGAACGAGTACCTGTTCAACGTTCCTGCCGATGAGCGCGAGCGGGCGAATCTGGGGAAGAAGGAGCCGGAGAGGCTGGCCGCGATGCGGGAAGACTGGGCGGCGTGGAATGCAACGATGCCTGGGATTCCGGAGGATGCGACTGTTAGTTTGGGGTATTCGGTTAAGGATATGCCGCAGAGGTAGGCTGAGTGGGCATGGATCAGCGACTGCTTAAGACTGGTATTAGCTTTAGGGCAAGCCGGGGGCGGGCCGCTTAACGTTTGGTACCAACGATCGGGCGTCGTTTATTCGCGCCTCACTACAGACTAATCACGCGGTTGAGAGCCTACGATGCTGGTGCAATGCAACTGTGTTTAAGCTGCGGATCTGCACGGCAGCCGTAGCGGAAGCGCCTCCGGCTCTCTCAGATTCTCTGTCAACCATTGGTCAGCAATGCGCTGAGCTTCCTCGATTCGCCCAGTGGCAGCACGTTCGCAAACGGACTTGAAGACGTCAGCGGTGTTCTCACTCAGCTTGCTGACGACAGGAATTCTTATTCTTCCAAGGTCGGAAGGCTCAAACTTTCGCAGGCCGTCGGCATAAATTCGAGCACCATCGACCAGTTGTCGTCGCACGCTCGACGTTAGCAAAAGAATTCCGATGGCTGCGCGCTCAGAGAGTTCGACCCTTCTACTGAACGAAACAACATAGAGCGTGTTTGTTGCTGAGAGGCCTTTCATCTCTTTGAGAACCAGAAACGGGAGTCCTCCAGCAGTTCCAGAGATAAAACCGTCCGCTTTTGGTGGCAGTGGCGTCCGATGCCACGGATCCCTCGATCTAACCTTATGCGCCTGCACGTTGCAGCTTCCATCCAGTCCTCGCTGCAGATACCGAATCACCGCGGCATGAGCTTGCGTAGTCGGGGTCGGTCTAAATAGCCATACTCTTTCACCACGATCCCTCAAGCGTTCCCAAGCAGAACGGTCCATGAACGCTGAAGTCAGATGACGTGCTCGGGTGAGCACCGGCGTACATGCACCAACCGGAAGGTTGTTGGTTGCGCGCTCTTGTTCCGAGAGCAGGAAGTATTTTGAATCTCCAGTTACTGCGCCTATTCGAATGTTCATCAATTCATCTAGGCGCCGAAAAGAGGAGGGCTGCGCAGGGAGCGCATGGACCACAGCAGCAGATGATGGGCGACCGCCGGCACCGAGCACGCGCAGTGCGTCGATGGTCTCCTGAAGGTCAGATACCTCCACGCGAACTCGGGTTGACTCTGGCGCTCCCCGATTGCGTGCGACGAGGACTACCGTCCCTTCCTGCACCGTCGAAAACAGTGGTTTGGAGCACCTCACTACACCCACCAGTCCGAACGCCCGGTACACCGCCTCTTGGATCGGCCTAGCATAGATCGCGTAGTCCCACGCTGCTGGGAGTACTGCTACCAAGTGACCACCAGGCCGAAGGCATTCGATGGCGCGGAGGATGAAGGCACACCAGTAGTTTGAACGTCGGGTCAGACGATCGCCTTGTGGCAGGGAGACTTGAAGTGCCTGCTCAAGAGGAGCCCCCTTGATCTTGCTTAGGCCCACGTATGGTGGATTCATGACAACCCGGTCCACGGAGCTGGCATGACCTTTAGCCCATGCAATAAAGTCCACTCCGCGCTCAGTCAATGCCATTGCGTCTTTCTGAGAGCTCTTCACTGAAATGTCGAGCGCGAGTATGTGGTCCTTCGCGATGCCCAATGCGGCCATCTCCGCGACGAACGCGCCGTCGCCAAGACAAGGGTCGAGCCAGACGCACCTTTGTCCATCGTTCGCCGCTTCAACCATGGCGTGTGCTAGGGCTTGAGGCGTGTAGACGGTCGAGGAAGCTGGAATCAGCGTATGGGCCATCACCAGACTCATACCCAGAGATTCGGCGCCGGCTTGAGAAGCTTAAGGGTCATCCAAGGACTTCCGGTGCGTTGCTCGCGCATTTGCTGGGTCTGCCATTCAAAAAACTTCTCAAGCCGCGGCGCTTGAATACCTCGCCATTGCTGCATGTCGTGTGAATCTGAAGCAGCGTGCTTAGCCCATCGGTCTTGGAAAAGTTCGCCGATTGCGTACTCGAACGCCAAGAAGGGGCTCATCGGCAGCGCGGGCAGCCGTGGAACGTCGAACCCCTTGGGAAAAGGTGGCGCATCGAAATGATTAAATTGGGCGTGGAAGTGAGTACCTGGTGATTGATGATCACCAACATCGGTGCTCCAGCATGCAAGCGTAGCTCCCTCCTTCGAGACGATTCGAGTTACGGATGACGCGAGACCATCCAAGAGAAAGTGCCTGCGACCTGCCCATTGCACTTCGTCGAGCGCTCGAATCTCCCAACAAAAAGAGAACTCAGCGCGTGCATGAAAGCCACTCTTTTTGTCGCGCTGGCTTTCCCCTTCGCTCCAGACTGTGCAAAGTGGCTGTTCAACAGGTATCGACCATCTCGTAGTTGTAGTGGTCGAACCGCTTCTTTGAATGCGCTTCAGAAAGTCAGCAGCTTGGTCGAGAACATACGCGGTGTTCATGTCAATGAACCCACTGGCAATGCCCCTTAACGCCTCGCATTCGCGGGCCACGTCTGCAAACGCGAATATCAGTCCACGGGGAGGCATCAATGGCTCTGCAACGTTTGAGGGTTAACTACGATTGCGCGTAGTACTTCATCATTGTTCACGTCGCTCTTCCTCGCCCAAGCGGGCTCGGCAAACGGAGGCCAGTCGTCCGGTGCGACTTGTACTACCTCTTCATTTGTAGCCAGCACTTCGCTAGCGGAGAAATTGTGATCAATGACGGGAAAGAGCCTGGCTGCTTCGAGCGTCTTTAAGTCTGGATCGAGTTTGCGAATTGCTTCGTGCAGTTTCGTCAGATTTGTTGGGTCTTCCGGTACGAGCGAAAACACCATCTCGTCAACTGCAGCACGCCACCATCTACGACCGACCACATTGAATAGGTGTCCCTGGTACCGTGCAGTCGAAAGAGTTTCGGAGAATGGCGAATCGACCTTTATGAGGCTGGCTTTCAGCGATTGAACCTCGACGCGAAGACGCGCCGCAAGATGGGAATCATCGACCAAGAAGGTGGGGTAGGGAAGAATCCGATGAAGTAGCCAGCGAATCACGCCCACCCCATTGGTGTGTTTAGCGAATTCGTGAATGGGAGGGTGACACCGCTGGATAGCTTCCCACGCGAAGTCGCACCAAGGCCAATCCGGATTAAGTCCAAGCCAGTTGCGCAGAGAGCTACCTGCCTCAGGGGATTTTTCGGGCCAAGGTTTAGGCAGGTCTGCCACAGACTTCGCGAGATCCACAACTGCAGCGTAGCGCTGATCGGTCGTTGCACGCTTGTAAAAAACCCACTCAAGGTTGTGAGCACGAGCAACGATATGTGGCTGTTGAGAGAGGCCTCTGGCTATTGAAACAGTTTCAGCCGTATACAGCGCGAACGCTCGAGGTGTTTGTGGATCCAGAGCATGCGCCGCCTCTTGAAGCACTGGCAGCAGAGCCAAGCCATTGGACGGCTTGAGTCCAACTTGATCAAGCTCGTTTCGCGCTGGCCAATGTTCGATCTTGAAATCGACCAGAACCACGCAAGCCCTTCGGAGGTCTGATTCACTGACCGCTTCGGGGTGGCAAACCCGAATATTTACCTCACCTTTCCCATTGACGAATTCCTCCCAAGCTCTCAGGTCGTCTGGGACGTCATCCACATGAAGGACAAATGGAGTGGCCTGCTGTGTCATTCTCTATGTGCTCCCGGAAACTTTAGTGCCAGCGCAGTGGCAAAGCCATGATGGGCCCGCACAAACTCAACGGTCCCTCCGACGTCAGACAATAGGTCGCGCGTGATGACCAAGCCCAAGCCCATCCCTTGGCCCAACACCGGGTCTACTTCAACAGAACTGGACTCAAACGGCCGAAACCATCGTTCGCCTTCCGAGGGGTCAACAGCCGCCCCAGTATTCTCGATATGCAGGACCAGCGTGCCATCGCTGTGTAGCGTGTCGAGCGCCTGGATGCGCCCATTCTTTCCTGCCGCTTTCACTGCATTTGTCAAGAGGTTGCTAAAGATGGCCATTAGCTCCGCCCTAAACATTGGTGGAGTGCGCGCGTCGGCGGACACGTTGTTTTGCCACACGATGCCTCGCTGTTCTGCAGAGGTAGATACAAGCCGCCAAGCCGCGTCCAATATTTCAGAGCACGGTTGTCGCGAGCGGCGGCGTCGTGAGTCCGGCGTGACGATATCCAGCAAATATGCGGCTTGCCGCTCGATGGCTCTTCTGAGGTCGGCAGCAGCGCTGGAAACTTTAGAAAGCTGCTGTGACACGGGTGATGGAACCTGAGCCCTGATGGTCCCCAAAAGAGCTTCGAAATCTGATGCGGTCGACACCAGTCTGCTGACCTCGTGGGTAAACGCAGCCAACTGGGTACCAACCGATGCGAGCACCAAAACCATCGACGCGGATGGCATCAACTCCCGTGATACGGATGCCGCATGTTGAATTTCGCTCGCTGCATTGAGCAGCTGCGGCCGAAAGGCAATGGGCAGCGATTGTGCAAGCCGCTCAAGATTGGTCGCCTGATTTTCTAGCGTCTGAAACGTCGCTTCAGCTCGGCCCTTGAGTGCATCGCGGGGGCCGGATTGAGCCTTTTCATTTTGCCATTCAAGGGAGCCCTGCGTCTCACGAATAGGGAGCGGTAACGGCGGAGTGGCCTTCGCTGATGCGCGAACTCTTGTCGCCAGGTCAATGCCCTTTCGGACGACGGTTACTAAGCGATCGAGAGCTTCCCCCGGAACAAATCCTTCCCGGTTAACAAGCATGTCTAGGGAGCCCGCTCGATCAACTGTCAGAAATACGCCACCGAGATAGTGCTTACTTGGTAGCAGCAGCAGCCCCTCATCTTCAGCTTCTGGCAAGTTGTCTATGTCGTCGGAGAGGAATCGAAGCTTTCGGTCGCGGGCGGTGACATCACGCGAGAGGAACAGCCAGTCGTCCGACTCGTCTCCGTACGGAAGTACCCGAAATCCCTCCATATAGACGCGAACGCCGCTGACTCGCGATGCCCAAGCGCGTGTGTCATTGCGCCCCTTGGCCGACCCTTCCCGAATTAGAAGTCGACCTTGAAAGAACGGCCCCTCTTCAGGGGATGGGTGCTCCTCGAACCAAGTCCGCGCTTCAAATGCACCGTTCTTCTTAGTCCATTGAGCCGTGGGGGAAACAAAATATCGAACGCCCTCGATCGAGGCGTCAATCTCAAGTATCCAGTGAGCTGCGTCGACTACTGAGGTCCAGTAGTTATCTCCGGTCTCGAAGGCACCTTCCAGCTTGACCTTCAGGCCCGGATCCTGCGTGCTGGCGTCGACCACCATCGGCGACTCGAACAATCCCGCATCACTCAAGACCGCTTTTGGGAGCACCCCGGTGATCACGGGAGGTGCCTGTAACGCTTCCACTTCGAGCAAGAACCGGCCTAACTGGGACTTGCTCCACTTTCGCCGCAAGCGGGTAAGCGTCAGCGTAGTCCCTGCCTTCGTGGGTACATCTAACAAAATCTCGTTCACCACGACGGCGTCGTCGGCGATCTTGTCAAGTGTTTCAGCAGACTCTACCTGGTCCCACTTGATGCTGCCGGAAACGCCCTTGAACTCCAGACTCTCTGCAGCAATTGCATCACTGGCTTCATGCCACGGAGTTGAAACAACGCCAAGTTCTCTTGCAAGCTTGTGGGCGGCGAGCCTACCAACGCCCTTGGCTCCTGTATAGCGGCGCCCAAACCTCTTTGATCTTCGAGACCCCTCGCCCTTCAAGCGACCTGCTATCCGCAGGAATCCCCGCTCGAATGTGTCAGGCGTCATTCCCACACCATCGTCCGAGATGCGGATCACTCCGTGCTCTGGATCGTCCAACCCCTCTCCGTAGACAGTGACTTCGGTTGCGTCCGCGTCATAAGCATTTTTTACAAGCTCAATCAGGGCAGTAGATTCTCGGCCCACAAGCAACTCGCCCAGTTCTCGAAAGAGGTGCGTGTCCACCGAGAATCGGATCTTGTGATCGCTCATTGGTCAGTTCAGAAAAAGGGTTTCGGAGAAGCTAATGCAAGCGGCAACAGGGGTTTCCCGATCTTACTGTCAAGCAGAGTAGCTCTTCTTGCTTCGCCGGCCGAGGTCTTAATTCGTCCTCGAAGTTGCCCAACTCCGTCGACCTGTTTCCTACCGACCCATTCGCACCACCGCGCTGGCTTAGGAAACCATCCCCCAAAACAACCGACCACAGCAAGCGAAGTTTCTATGACCGCTTCATTTTTTGAGCGCTACTCCGTCCCACGGCTTGTATTGGCCGTCCGCTGTCGCTTCGAATCGAACTTCGAGTCCGTGTTCGTGTTCGTGATCGAAGCAACCTGAATGCGTGCCCAATTCCGCCGACAACGCCAGCCACGGAGGCACTCAGCTGCACGCAATCCAGATGGGCGCAAATTGCAGTGGTTGAGAGAGCCAAAAACGGACCTCCGCGCCCTCAATCCTCCCGAACAAGCACATCCCCCTCAAACCGATACCGAAAATAAAACCACTTCTCAATCTCCGACTTGGCCTCCATGCGGAAAGCCGTAATCAGCCTTTCCCCATCGGTCTTCAGATAGATCGCGCCGTACACCTCGACGTTGCTGCGCGCGAGTTCTTTCACGTCGGCCTTGAGCTGGGTGATCTTGTCCGGCGAAAGCGTGCCTGCGGCGAGCTTGTCGATGCCGGCCAGCAGCTTGTCGACGGAGTTCTTGTTTTCCATCGCGCGCGAGGAGCGCTGGAGCTCGGTGGAAAGAATCACCGGCGCGCCACCGCGGCCGAAGCGGCCCAGGCGGCCGAGCAGGTCGGGCCTGGGGTGGATGTGGCCCTCTTCGTCTCCTGACGAAATGATGAAGGCGGCGGGGTTCACGGCGTCCAGAAACGCGTCGGTCACCTTTTCGGAGCCGTGGTGGCACGACTTCATGATGTCTGACCTGAAGGTATCTCGCGCCTTGGTCACCATGTCGTCGTAGGCCGTCGTGCCGGTCTTCGGGAACTTGCTCGCGCCGGTGTAGTGCTGCAGCAGGAATTTTTCGGCTCCCTCGTTCAGGTCGCCGCCGAACAGCACGCTGAACTTGCCGTACTGGAGCCGCAGGATGACGGAATGCCCATTCTTGGTTTCGTTGAACGAGCCCAGCTGCCGCAGCGCCGGCATGCCGTCGGGGCCTTCTTCGACGACAGGGGCCAGCACCCGAATCGTGTAGCCGCGGTCGTCGGACGGAGCAAAGTCGGGCATCCAGGCAATGTCGTCTTCCACTGTCGCGTGCTGCACGGAGAGCATGCAGATGTCCTGGATCTTCGGGTTCTCGAGCGCGGCTTTCATGACCTGCGGAAACAGGTGGTTGGTGCCGGCGTTCTCGAAGATGGTCTTTACCGTTGCGTAGTCGGTCGCAAGGTCGCCGATGTAGGCAACGGAAGCGCCGTCTTCCTTCACGGGCTTGCCGCCCAGCTTCTCCCAGGTTCCGCTCACGGGCCGCTCGACGAGCCCGTTGTGATAGACCGCGCCGAACCCGATGCCGGGGTCTGCAAAGATGTCCTTGAATCCCAGGTAATGGTCGCTGGTGGACGAGCGGGCGGCCCAGTCGATTTCTAGCCAGCCGTCGCCAAGGTCTTTCTTGACCTTGAGGAAGTCGCCCCAGATGACTTCGCGAATCTTTTTCTTCTTGTCGTCGAAGAGGTGAACGGGGCTTCCGTCCGCGCGCAAACTGACGAACCGGTGTGCTGCCATGCGCCCGCCCCCTCGTTTTTTGACGAATCCCGCACTTTTAGCAGCGCGGGGTGCAGGCGCATCACTCAAAAGCGGTATGGCATTAGGCAGGCGGCTCCGGACAATGGCGGCTTTGTTGCTGGAAGTCTGCATTCAGGCTATGGGAGTTGACCCGATCCCTGAAGACATCAACATGTAACACTATAGTTGCAGCACAATTCCGGGCAGCGAAAACTACAGCCTGAGATCGCCATGACCCTGGATGAACTGTTTGCCGAAAGCCATTTGCTTCCCACGGTGCCCAAGGTGGTGTTCGACTTGATCGAGCTCTTGCGCAACGAGGACGCCTCCATTCCCGTGGTTGCACGCAAGGTCGAGCTCGACCAGGTGTTGACGGCCCGGGTGCTGCGCATGGCCAACTCGCCGTATTTCGGGCTGCGCCGCAAAATCCTCTCGATTCAGGACGCGATCCAGTTGCTGGGCTTCTCGTCCATCCGCTCGCTGGTGGTGAGCTCTGGCCTTACGGGTACGTTCCGCAAGGTCGACGGGGTGCACCTGCCGTCTTTCTGGTCGCACAGCCTGCGCGTGGCGGCGGTGGCGCGCTACCTTGCCGGCAAGACCCGCAGCGTGGACCAGAGCCTTGCGTTCACCGTGGGCAGCATGCACGCCATCGGCCACCTGATCATGGCCGGCGCCATGAAGGAGCAAATGGCCAAGCTCAACGCCGTGCATCCTTTCGACATGATGGGCCGGCTCGAGGTCGAGCGGCAGAAGTTCGGCTTTCACTACGGCGAAGTGGGCGCCCGGCTGGCTGCCCGATGGGAGTTTGCGCCCGAGTTCATCAGCGCCCTCTCTTGCTTTGCCAACCCGATGGAAGCCGAGCAGGTCGACCCGCTGGCCAATGTGCTGCACCTTGCCGTCTGGCGCGTTGCGCTGGAGCGCGAAGGCCTGCGCATTGGGGACGCGCAGCACGTGTGGCCGGCGCAACCGGCCGATGCCATCGGTCTTTCTGAAGACGTGATGCAGGACATGCCGGCCCCCCGTGAACTGGCGTCCGACCTGGAATCGATGATCGCCTGATCGTCGTTTGACTGCCCGTTGAGGGCGGTGCCTGCCGCCCTGTTTTGCCTGGCTCCGGCCAGCGCCTCCTTCTTCCTCTCCCCTCTGACCGCGCCTTGAACGGTGCCGCACGACGATGCGGCAGGCACAGTCGTTTGACTTTTTTAGATATATCGAAAATAATTTCGACATACTTCGAGAGGACATCGATATGCGACACCCCCACTTCGGCCACCACCATCACCACCACTGCCACACGCCCCGTGGCGAGCACGAAGACGGCCTTTCCGGTGGCCGTGGCGGGCGCGGCGGCGGGCGGGTGTTCGGCCATGGCGGCCTGCGTTTTGTGCTGCTGCGGCTCATTGCCGACAAGCCAGCCCACGGCTACGAGCTCATCAAGGCCATTGAAGACCGCCTGGGCGGCAGCTATGCGCCGAGCCCCGGCGTGGTGTACCCCACGCTCACGCTGCTCGAAGAAATGGGATACCTGAGCGTGGAAACCGCCGACACAGGCGGGCGCAAGCGCTACAGCATCACGGCCAGCGGCCAGGAGTTTCTGGCCGCCAACAGCGACACCGCCGACGCGATGATGGCCCGCATGAACGGCGGCGTAGACGGTGCCGGCCCGCGCGGCGGGCGCCCGCCGCAGGTAACGCGCGCCATCGAGAACCTGAAGCTCGCCATGCGCATGCGCCTTTCGGGCCCGCCCCTCACAGAACAACAAGCCCACGATTTCGCCGCGGTGCTCGACAGCGCCGCCCAGCAACTGGAACGCATCTAGAAGGCTTTTTCTGAAATGACCGACTTCTCGACCGACACACCTACAGCATCCTCCTTGCCCGACCGCACGCCGCGCCGCGTGCGGCACGAGCTTCGCTTCAGGCAGCTCACGGTAAAAACCGTGCAGCGCATCACGCCGCACCTGATCCGCGTCACGCTCACGGGCGACGACCTCACGGGCTTCACGAGCCCGGGCTTCGACGACCACTCGAAGATCTTTTTTCCCGATGCCGCGACAGGCGAGCTCACGCTGCCGACCACGGGGCCCGACGGCCCGGTGTGGCCCGCAAGCGGCCGGCCGACCATGCGCGACTACACGCCGCGCCGGTATGACGCACAGGCCAACACGCTGGAGCTCGACTTCGCCCTGCACGAAGCCGGCCCTGCCACCCAGTGGGCCGAACAGGCCAAGCCCGGCAGCGTGCTCGGCGTGGGCGGGCCGCGCGGCTCGTTCATCGTGCCGACCGATTTCGACTGGCACCTGCTGATCGGCGACGACACCGCCCTGCCGGCCATCGCACGGCGCCTGGCCGAGCTGCCGGCCGGTGCGCGAGTGGTGGTGCTGGCCGAGGTCGACAGCGAGGCGGACCAGGTGCCGTTCGAAACGCGGGCCGAGCTCACGCTGCAGTGGGTGCACCGCAAGGGCGCGGAACCGGGATTGAGCCCGGTGCTGCTCGACGCGCTCAAGGCAATGAAGCTGCCGGCGGGTGACTTTCACGCCTGGGTGGGGTGCGAGTCGGCCATTGCGAAGGCGCTGCGCGCGCACCTGGTGGGCGAACGCGGCGCCAATCCGAAGTGGGTTCGCGCTTCAGGCTACTGGCGCCGCGGTGCCGTGGCCACGCACGACACGCACGACGAGTAACCCGCATTGCTCCTTCCCCTTTGGGGGAAGGTAGGGATGGGGGCACGCAGCGTATCAAGCGTTCGCTGTTCTTGATACGCCGCCTGCCCCCACCCCTGCCCTCCCCCAGAGGGGGAGGGAGAAAGAAATTCAGAGCCAACCGGCGCGCCTGAAGCGGTAGTAAAGATAGCTGCAGGTGCCGCCCATCAGTGCCAGCGCGGCCGCATAGCCGTAGCGGAGTTTCAGCTCCGGCATGTGCTCGAAGTTCATGCCCCAGATGCCGGCAAACGCGGTGCACACCGCAAAAATGCTGGCCCAGGCGGCAAGCCGCTTGGTCACTTCGCTCTCTTCGATGGTGACCATCGACAGGTTCACCGAAATGGCCGTGCCAATGGTGTCGCGCATCGCGTCGATGGAGCCGTTGATGCGAACCAGGTGGTCGGCCACGTCGCGAAAGTACTCCTGCGAACTCACGCAGATCTGCGGCACCCGCCCTCCGTGCAGCTTGCCGGCCGCTTCGGTCAGCGGCGCCACCGCGCGCTTGAGGATCATGCTGCGCCGCTTCAGGTCGTAAAGCTGCTTGATCTTGTCGCGCGCCGCTCCGCCTTGCGTAAAGATCTGCTGCTCGATGGATTCAAGCTCCACTTCGAGCGCGTCGATCACCGGAAAGTAGCGATCGACCACCGCATCCATCAGCGCATACAGCACAAAACCCGCGCCGTTGCGCAGCAAGTCGGGCTCGCGCTCGCAGCGTTCGCGCACACCCAGAAAGCCCTGCTGGCTGCGGTTGCGCACCGAAAGCACGTAGTTCTTGCCGACGAACACGTCGACCTCGCCCACGTTCAAGGCATGCCCGCCTTCGGTAGAGGGCTCGACGAGGTGCATCACCACGAAGAGCGAATCGCCGTATTCCTCGACCTTGGGCCGCTGATGGCCGTGGTGTGCGTCCTCTACCGCCAGAGGATGCAGGTTGAATTCGTCCTTCATCTGCGCCAGCTCTTCGGGCGTGGCGTCGCTCAGCGCCACCCACACAAAGCAGCCGGGGCGGACGATGTATTCGCTGATGTCCTCGACCGGGATATCGCCGAGCTTGGCGCCGTTTTCATAGGCCACGCAGTTGATCAGCATCGGTACTCGTCCATGGTCGATCTTTGAATCGGAGTCAGGCCGCCGCGGCCGGATTCGAAGCGGCCGCCAGCGCCGCGGTGGCGGCCAGCGAAACTTCGATGGCCTGCGTCTCGCTCCTGAGCAGCGCCAGGCCTTTCTCGGCCAACGCAGAGTGGCTTGCAACGTCGGCCCACAGGCTGCCTGCGGCTTCGGCGCATGTCAATGATGTGAAGCGGATACGGCCCCTTGCCAGTTCCGTGAAGCGCTTTTCGCGCAGGGGGTCGGCCCGGTCCCAGGCGCCGCCGATGAGCACTCGCCGGCCGCGCTTGATGCGGGGTTCCAGCTCGGCGAAGAACGGCAGCTTGGCGGACACCCAGCCCAGCATTCCGGAGTTCAACGCGGTGTCGAAGGCGGTGGGGGCGGTGTGCGCCTTGGCGAAGTCGCGCAATGTGCCAAGCGTGTAGAGCAGCGGGTCTTTCGGCCCGGCTGCACCGCCTTCCACCGGCCTGATGACGGGCGGGCCGTTGCCTGCGCGCCCGTCGGGCCGCTTCGATTTGCGCAAGTCGGCAAGCTGGGCAGGCGACATGCAGAGGTACAGCGCGGCAAACTCTGCGGGCAAGGTGGCGGTGTCGGGCAGCGCGTCCGCTTCAGGGCCTTTGAATTCATCCGGGTGGGCCATGGGCGCCTTGTTCTTCACGCGGGGTTTGCGTCGGCGGATTTTAGAGCGGCGGGTGCACGCCGGCCGGCCGCAACCGCCGCAATGCGCACCGGCTTGCCGCCCGCTCGTCCCCGATAATCGCCCGAGTGAAAACGACGACTGCCCAACCCTCCCCCTCGACCAGCGACTTCTCGGGGCACACACCCATGATGGCGCAGTACCTGGGCCTCAAGGCTAACCATCCGGACACCCTGCTGTTCTACCGGATGGGCGATTTCTACGAACTGTTCTGGGCCGACGCCGAAAAGGCCGCGCGCCTGCTCGACATCACGCTGACGCAGCGCGGCCAGTCGGCGGGCCAGCCGGTGGTGATGTGTGGCGTGCCCTTTCATGCGGTCGACACTTATCTTGCGCGGCTCATCAAGCTGGGCGAATCCGTTGCCATTTGCGAACAGGTGGGCGAAGTCGGCGCGAGCAAGGGGCCGGTCGAGCGCAAGGTGGTGCGGGTGGTTACGCCCGGCACGCTGACCGATTCGGAGCTGCTCAACGACAAGAGCGAATCGCTGCTGCTCGCGGTGCACGCGGGCACGCGCAACTTTTGCGGCTTGGCGTGGCTCAGCGTCACGGGTGCCGAGCTGCGGCTGGCCGAGTGCCCGGCCGATGCGCTTGAAACCTGGATTGCCCGCATCGCGCCGAGCGAGCTGCTCTACAGCGCCGAAGTCACGCCGGCGTTCGAGCAGCGGCTGAAGGCCGCGCGCTCGGCCACGCCTTTCACGCTCTCGATTCGCCCGGCCTGGCAGTTCGACGGCCGCCTGGGCGAACGCAAGCTCAGCGAGCAGATGGGCAGCAACAGCCTCGCCGCCTGGAACGCCGAATCGCTGACCAACGCGCATGCCGCGGCCGCCGCGCTGCTGGGCTATGCCGAGCACACGCAGGGCCGCGCCCTCTCGCACGTGCAGCGCCTTTCGGTAGAACGCGACGGCGACCTGATCGAGCTGCCGCCCACCACGCGGCGCAATCTCGAGCTGGTGCAGACGCTGCGCGGCGAAGATTCGCCCACCATGTTCTCGCTGCTCGACACCTGCATGACAGGCATGGGCAGCCGCTTGCTGAAGCGCTGGCTGCTCTCGCCCCGACGCGACCGCGGCGAGGCGCAGGCGCGGCTCGAAGCCATCGGCGCGCTGCAGTCCACGGTGCTGGGCGGCACGGCCGCGCCCTGGCGCACGCTGCGCGAGCAGCTCAAGAACACGAGCGACGTGGAGCGCATTGCGGCGCGCATTGCGCTCAGGCAGGTGCGCCCGCGCGAACTGCTGGCGCTAATGCTCGCGCTCGCCAAGGCGGAGCAACTGGCGCCGCTTCTGCCGCCATCGGTTGCATTGCTCGACCAGATTGCCGAACGCCTCGCGCCGCCGCCCGGCTGCGCGGACCTGCTGGTGAGCGCCATCAAGCCCGATCCGTCGGCGCTGGTGCGCGATGGCGGCGTGATCGCCACCGGCCACGACGCCGAACTCGACGAACTGCGCGCCATCAGCGAGAACTGCGACGACTTTCTGCTGAAGCTCGAAGTGAGCGAGCGCGAGCGCACCGGCATCAGCAACCTGCGGGTGCAGTTCAACCGCGTGCACGGCTTCTACATCGAGGTGACGCAAAGCGCGCTCTCGAAGGTGCCCGACAACTACCGCCGCCGCCAGACGCTGAAGAACGCCGAGCGCTTCATCACGCCCGAGCTGAAGGCTTTCGAAGACAAGGCACTGAGCGCGCAAGACCGCGCGCTGGCCCGTGAGAAATGGCTCTACGAGCAGCTGCTCGATGCGCTGCAGCCCTCGGTGCCGGCGCTCACGCAATTGGCCGGCGCCATTGCCACGCTCGATGCGCTGTGCGCGCTGGCCGAGCGCTCGCACACCCTGCACTGGCGCGCGCCGAGCTTCGTTTCGCACCCGTGCATCGAAATCCAGCAGGGCCGCCACCCCGTGGTCGAAGCGCGGCTGGCCGAAAAATCGTCCGGCGGGTTCATTGCCAATGACACGGTGCTCGGGCCGCAGCAGCGCATGCAGGTCATTACCGGCCCCAACATGGGCGGTAAGTCGACCTACATGCGGCAGGTGGCGATCATCGTGCTGCTGGCTTCCATCGGCTCGCACGTGCCGGCGGCGGCCTGCCGACTGGGGCCCATCGACGCGATTCACACCCGCATTGGCGCGGCGGACGACCTGGCCAATGCGCAGTCGACCTTCATGCTCGAGATGACCGAGGCTGCGCAAATTTTGCACAGCGCCACCGCGCAGTCGCTGGTGCTCATGGACGAAATCGGCCGCGGCACCAGCACCTTCGACGGCCTGGCGCTGGCCGCCGGCATTGCGGCCCAGCTGCACGACCGCAGCAAGGCCTTCACGCTCTTTGCCACGCACTACTTCGAGCTGACCGAGTTTCCGGCCACGCACCACTGCGCGGTGAACATGCACGTGAGCGCCACCGAGGCGGGCCGCGACATCGTGTTCTTGCACGAAATGCAGCCCGGCCCGGCCAGCAAGAGCTACGGCATCCAGGTGGCGCGGCTCGCGGGCATGCCCGCCGCCGTGGTCAACCACGCGCGCCAGGCGCTCGAGGCGCTGGAGTCGCAGCATGCCCAGACGCGCGCGCAGGTCGATCTGTTCGCGCCTCCGCCGGTGGCCGAAACGCCGATGGCCAGCGCCGTAGAATCCGCCCTGGCCGCGCTCGACCCCGATGCGATGACGCCACGGGAGGCGCTCGACGCGCTCTATGCCTTACAAAAACTGAACACGCGCGAACGCAGCGCCATGTGAGCGGGCATTCTTCGTGCGAGATGAAAAAATGACTTATTGCGTAGGCATCAAACTCAACGCCGGACTGGTGTTTCTCTCCGACTCGCGCACCAATGCGGGGGTGGACCACATCAGCACCTTCCGCAAGATGATCGTCTACGAGCAGCCGGGCGACCGCGTCATGGTGCTGCTGTCTTCGGGCAACCTGAGCATCTCGCAGTCGGTGCGCGAAATTCTGCAGATCGAGGAACTGCGCGAAACCCGCGAGGACGGCTCCCAGGGCGACCCCATCACCATCTGGAACGCCAAGAGCATGTTCGATGCCGCGCGCGTGCTCGGCTCGGCCGTGCGCCACGTGTACGACCGCGACGCCGAGGCGCTCAAGCATGCGGGGCTCGACTTCAACGTGTCGTTCATCTTCGGCGGGCAGGTCAAGGGCGAAGGCATGCGCCTGTTCCTGGTCTATGCGGCCGGCAACTTCATCGAGGCCACCACCGAGACGCCCTACTTCCAGGTGGGCGAGTCGAAATACGGCAAGCCGGTGCTCGACCGGGTGCTCACGCCCGAAACCCCGCTCGACGAAGCCGCCAAGTGCGCGCTGGTGTCGATGGACTCGACCATGAAGTCGAACCTTTCCGTCGGCCTGCCGCTCGATCTGGTGGTGTACGAGGCCAACAAGTTCGAGACAGACCGCGTGATCTGCATCGACGCCGACAACCCTTACTACCGCATGATGCACAACAGCTGGGGCCAGAAGCTGCGCGAGGTGTTCGACAGCATCGAAGACCCGGTGTGGGACGACTCCGCTACCGAGCACCCGCTGAAGATGCCGGCCACGCGGCACAGCCCGCTGCGCAAGATTTCCACGCCCGACGAAAAGCTCATCTGAGCCCGGCTGCAGCCATGGCGATGCCGCCCATCGTCTTCTCGCACGGCAACAGCTTTCCGGCTAGCACCTACCGCGTCGTTCTCGACAGCCTGCGCAATCGCGGCTTCGAGGTCGACGCAATCGAGAAGTTCGGGCACGACCCGAAGTACCCCGTTACCGACAACTGGCCGCACCTGGTGCAGCAGCTGGCCGACTTTGCCCAGCAGCGCGCCGATCGCGCCGGCGGCCCGGTGTTTCTGGTCGGCCATTCGCTCGGCGGGTTTCTGAGCCTGATGTGCGCGGCGCTGCATCCGGCGCTCGCCTGTGGCGTGGTGCTGCTCGACTCGCCGATTCTGGGCGGCTGGCGCGCGAACACGCTGAACCTTGTGAAGCGCACCCCGCTGATGAAGACCGTGTCTCCCGGTGCCGTCAGCCGCAAGCGCAAGAACAGCTGGGCCCACCGGGAAGCAGTGTTCGAGCACTTCCGCAGCAAGAAGGCCTTTGCCAAGTGGGACGAGCAGGTGCTGCACGACTACATCGACCACGGCACATTCGACAGCGAAGACACGCGCGAACTGAGCTTCGACCGCAACGTGGAAACGGCCATCTACAACACCTTGCCCCACAACCTGGGCGCCCTGCTGCGCCGCCATCCGCTCAAATGCAAGGTGGCCTTTATCGGCGGGCGCCAGTCGGCCGAGATGAAGCAGGTGGGCATGGCCATGACCCAGAAGGTGACCAAGGGGCGCATTGCAATGCTCGACGGCACGCACCTGTTTCCCATGGAAAAGCCGCTGGCCACTGCAGCGGCCGTCGAGGCCGCGCTGCGCAATCTGCTGGACTGATTGGAGCCCCATGCCTTCCTCGCAATCGGCAGTGATCGAAGCGGTCTCCCTGAACCCTTCGCTGGTTGTCGAAGACGACCCCGCAATGCGCGAGCGCCTGGCCCGCGTGTTGGCCATGCTCGGCTACGGTGGGCCGCAGATCGCCTGGGCGGAGAGCATTGCCTCGGCAAAGGAACTGCTTCGCACACAGAGCTTTGGGGTCGCGCTGGTCGACATCGGCCTGCCGGACGGCAGCGGGGTCGAACTCATCGGCTGGATGCAGGCGGCCCATCCCAAGGTGCCTGCGGTGGTGATTTCAGCCTGGCGCACTGAAGAAACCATTTTTGCGGCGCTGCGAGCCGGCGCCATCGGCTACCTGCTGAAGGAGCGCGACGACCTCGAGCTCAGCATTGCGCTGCGCAGCATCGAACAAGGCGGCGCGCCGATCGACCCGGCCATTGCACGCCATATCCTCGCTTGGCTGGCAACGCAGCTGGCTTTGCCGGCGGTGGCGGCCGATGCGCCGGCCCCGCTTCCCGTGGCGCTGACACCGCGGGAGCAAAAGATTCTGGAACTGGTGGCGCAAGGGTTCAGCAACCGGAGCATGGCCGAGTCGCTGTCGATCTCCAGGCTGACGGTTGAATGCCACACCAAGAACATCTACCGCAAGCTGGCCGTCAACTCACGCACCGAGGCTGTCTACCAGGCCCGCAGGCACGGCTTGCTGCAGTGAGCGGCGCCGGCTTTTTTATTCTCTCCGCGGCTTACCAGGCGTAACCCGCCTGCACGCGAGCGGCGACGCGGTTGCCGCTGCCGCTGCTGGTTGCGGTGGAAACACCCAGCCCCAGGTTGAAGTTGTCGCTGACCTGATAGCCAAAAGCAAAGCCGACGGCCGAAGCTCCGGCGTAGTTGCCCATGGCGGCCCCCATCCATTTCTTGCCCACGGCCAAGGTCGGCATCGAAGGCATGGCCAGTGCGGCCGCAACGCCTTGCGCTGCAAAGGCGTTGGCCTGGCTGGTCGCGTTGCTCACCGCCTGCTGCAGCTGGTTGACGTTGACGGCATCGGTGCCCAGCAGGCCGGGCGCGACATTCGCAATGCTGCGCAACAGACCGGTGGCGGCGTTGCCCACCGACACGGTGTTGTCGCGTTCCGCCACCGAACCCTGCCCCAGCGCGACCGCGTTGCTGCCCGCTGCCAGCGTGTTGGCCCCCAGCGCCACGGCGTTGTTGCCTGTGGCCACCGCGTTGTTGCCGACGGCCGTGGTGGGGTCTGCCAGCGCCCTGGCGCCGGCACCAATGGCTACCGAACCCGCATGGCTGGCTTGTGCGCCGTTGCCGACGGCGACGGTGTCCTGGCCATTGGCCTGTGCATTGGTGCCCATCGACGTGCTGCCGGCACCGCTCGCGCCCGCCCCAGGCCCGCAGGCCACGGCGCCGCCCGCTCCCACCGCGCAGACCCCGCTGGACAGTGCCTGGTTCATCAAGGCCTGCAATGCGGTGACCTGCTGGACGGTGAAGTTGTTTGCCGTGGTGATGGCGGTCTGCTGGGCCTGCTGTACCTGGCCGACATTGGCAGCATCGGTTGCCACCTGGCCTGCGCCGACGTTGCTGATGGTCGTGCCGGCGCCGCCATTCGCATTGAGTTGCAGCGATGTGCCACCCGCGCCGTACTGCGCCGAGTTCTGCGCCAGGCCGAGTGCGGAGTCGGCCGTGCCTTGTGCGGCCGCGGCTGCGGATGCCGCCGTGTTGGCTGTCTGCTGCACGGTGTACAGCTGGCTGCCGTTGACTGCATCGGTGCTTGCGGCGGTCACCGCTCCGGCGCTCACGTTGACCAGGCCACGCGTCTGGCCCGCGGTCCCGAAAGACACCGTGTTGGCCGCCGTGGCGACAGAATTCGCGCCGATGGCCACGCTGCCGTTCGCGCCGCTTGCAACCCGGCTGCCGGAACCCATCGCCACGCTGCCCGTGGCCAATGCGGCCGCGCCCGACGCGCCGCCGTTGGCGCCGCCGATCGCAGTGCTGCCGCTGCCGGATGCCACGGCGCCTTGGCTGGTGCCTGAAGCGCTCCCGATGGCTATCGCGGAAGTGCCCGAAGCCTGCGCGCCGCTGCCACCTGCCGGTCCGGTGTTGCCGCAACACGCCGCGAGGGCTGTGCCTCCCGCACCGAGCGCAATCGCACCGCCCGCCGAGGCTTGCGCGCCACGTCCTCCCGTGCCTCCCGTTCCCCCGGCGACGCCTTCGCCGCCAGTGCCACCACCGCCCACAGCCGTTGCGCCGTTCGCAGTTGCGCTGGCCCCTGCTCCGCCCGTGCCGCCGGTGCCACCGGCCGTTCCCAAGCCGCCATCGCCGCCCGCACCAAGTGCGGTGGCCCCGTCTCCCGAAACACTGGCCGCAGCGCCTCCCGTTCCCGCCGTTCCGTTGATGGTTTCGGGCCCGGCATTGCCCGCGGAGCCGTCGACAAATCCGGCCGCGTAGACGTTCCCTCCTGCCAGCAACGCGACCACAGACAGGCACCGCGCCGTGTACCAGCCGCCCAAGAAGCCGCCGGTGTGAATTCGTGTGGGCATAGACATCTTTCTTGAAAGCAAATAAAACAAGTAAGACGAAGTGTGTATTTCCGATTTCGACCAAGCCATCCCCGAAAGCTGGTAATTGCCATACGAACGATCTCCCTCGCGGGCCGCGCGCCCAAGCCTCGCGGCATGGCTTGTTGCGCCGATCGGCGTCTGTTTCTTCCTCCTTCTTCTCTTGATTGCCGGAAAGGTGCTGGCGCAGCCTTCCCCTGAGCTGTACGTCGAAGCCGTGCGTGGCAGCGGTTGGGACCAGACCGCGCCGCCCTCCAGCGACTGGACGCCCGTCACCCTGCCCGACAGCTGGGCCGCGCGCTGGCCCGGCTTCGATGGCGTGGTCTGGTACCGGTTGACCTGGAACCAGCCCGCGCACGTTGCCGAAACCGGCCTGCTGCTGCACTACCTCAACATGGCCGGTGCGGTGTCGCTCAACGGCACCCCCATCTGGCGCGACGAAAGCCTCGTCGAACCGCTGACGCGGGCCTGGAACAGCCCGCGCTACTGGCTGCTGGCGCCGCCGCTGCTGCGCGAGGGCCGCAACACGCTGCTGATACGGGTTTCGGGCCTTTCGGCCTATCAGGCAGGGCTCGGTCCGGTCAGCCTCGGTCCGCCGGCGGCCATGCAGGCGTCATACGGGCATGAGCGCCTCTTGCGCCGCGATCTCCAGATGCTCGGCCTGGCGGTGAGCGCGGCGGTGTCGGCCTTCTTCGCTGCGCTGTGGCTATTGCGGCGGCGCGAAACGGCCTATGGCTGGTTCGCGCTCATGTCGGTGCTGTGGCTGCTGTTCGGCTACAACCAGATCGCGACCAGCCCCTGGCCTTTTGCGAGCAACCACAGCTGGCAGGCGTCGAACACCTCGCTGCTGCTTCTGTTCAGCGTGTCTTATGCCGTTTTTGCGCTGCGCTTCTGCGAACACCGCATGCCGCGCCTGGAAGGCTTTGCGCTGCTGGTCGCGGTGGCCGGCGTGCTCGACCTGTGGCTTGCCGGCTCCGCGAACCTGGTCACTCACCGCGCCCTGTGGACGCTGGTGGGCGGCCTCACGATCATTGCCGTGAACAGCGCCTCGCTGGTTCACGCCGCGCGGCACCGGGGCAGCCCCATGCGCTCGCTTGCGCCCTTCATGGCACTGTCGGCGGCAACCGGCGCGCACGACCTGCTGGTGTTCACCCAGGTGATCGACAGCAACATCTACTACACGACCATGTCCTCTTACGGCTTGCTGCTGGGCATGGCGCTGACGCAGGCCGGCCGCTTCGTGAGCAGCCTGAAGCGCATCGAGAACTTCAACACCGAGCTGATCGAGGAAGTGAACGCCGCCAAGTCGGAACTGGCCGCCACGCTTGCGCAGCAGCACGCGCTGGAGCTCGCGCATGCGCGCATCGGCGAGCGCGTCAATCTTGCGAGCGACCTGCACGATGGCCTGGGCGGCATGCTGGTCGGCAGCATCGCAACGCTCGAGCGCAGGCCCGAGGAGCTTTCGGCACCGGCCCTGCTCGCCATGCTCAAGAGCCTGCGCGACGACTTGCGGCTCATCATCGACGCCACGGGCCGGCACGACGGCGCACGCGCGTTCGGCGAGCTGCTGGTGCCGCTGCGGCATCGCACTTCGCAGCTGCTCGACGCCAACGGCATCGACTGCCGGTGGCAGGTGTCAGGCATCGACACGCTGGAGCTGCCGCCCTCGCAAAGCCTCGACTTGCTGCGCTTTTTGCAGGAGGCGCTGACGAACACCCTCAAGCACAGCGGCGGCCGGCGTGTGGACGTAGCCGTAACCTGCGCCGGCGCCGACCTGCAACTGGACGTGCGCGACGACGGCCAGGGCTTTGTCGTGGCAGACGCTGCCAAGGGCGGCGGCTCGGGGCTGCGCAGCCTGCACGCACGCGCCCGCAGGCTGGGCGCCGAGCTTCGGCTGGAGTCTCGCCCAGGTGCCACTCAGCTCACGTTGCGCATGCCTGTCAAGACGGGATAAACGGGGCGATACAAATTGCAATCATCGGTAACAATGGCTGAAAATAAGTAAAAACGTCCCAGTTCATCGGCCCCAGCTTCAAAATGTCGAGCAAATGTCAACTTCCTACCCGGAAGCCGTTGAAGCCGTTTCTCTGAGTCCGACGCTCGTCGTCGAGAACGATCCGTCGATGCAGGAACGTTTTCGCTACATCCTGTCGACGCTCGGATGCGACGAGCCCCAGATCGTCTGGACCGAGAGCGGTGAGACGGCCATGCAACTGCTCGAGAGCCAGCGCTTCGGTGTGGCTCTTGTGGACATCGGCTTGCCAGACGGCAGCGGGATCGAACTCATCGACTGGCTGCACGCCCACCAACCGAAAGTGCCCGCCGTCGCGGTTTCCGCAACGCGCACCGACGAAACCATTTTTTCAGCGCTGCGCGCTGGCGCGGTGGCCTACCTGCTGAAGGAGCGCGACGATCTCGAGCTCAGCATCGGCCTGCGCAGCATCGAGCAAGGCGGCGCGCCGATCGACGCAGCCATTGCGCGGCGCATCCTGGCATGGGACTCGAGCCACGCGGCCGATTCGCCGGCCGATGATTCGGACACGACGCTGTCGCTGCGCGAACGCAAGATGCTCGAACTGGTGGTGCAAGGGCGCAGCTACAGCGACATTGCCGAAACGCTTTCGGCGCCCAAATTGGTGTTGGAGTGCCGCACCAAGGGCATCTACAGGAAACTGGCGCTCGGCTCGCGGGCCGAAGCGGCGCACGCGGGCGGCAAAGATTCCTTTTCGCGCTGAGGCTTACTCCGCCCAGACCACCAAGCCGGTCCATGCCGTGGCCAGCACCACAATGCCAAAGGCGATGCGGTACCAAGCAAAGGGAATGAAGTTGTGCGTGCTGATGTACCGCAGCAGCCAGCGCACGCAGAGCCACGCGCTCAAAAACGAGAACACCAGCCCCACCGAGAACAGCGGAATGTCGGCCATCGACAGCAGCGCGCGCTCCTTGTAGAGGCTGTAGGCCCCGGCGCCGATGAGCGTCGGAATGGCAAGGAAGAACGAAAAATCGGTGGCCGCCTGGCGCGAGAGGCCCAGCAGCATGCCGCCGATGATGGTCGAGCCGCTGCGGCTGGTGCCCGGAATCATCGCGAAGCACTGCACCAGGCCGACCTTGAGGGCGTCCCACGTCGTCATGTCGTCGACGTGCTCGATGCGCACCGAACCCGGCGGCCGCTTTTCGGCCCAGAGAATGATGAAGCCGCCGATGATGAAGGTGCTGGCCACCACCACGGGGGTGAAGAGGTGCGCCTTGATCATCTTGCCGAAGATGAGGCCCAGCACCACCGCGGGCAGAAAACCGATCACCACGTTGATGGCCAGGCGCCTGGCCTTGGGCTGCCGCGGCAGCGCCACCACGGTGGAGTGGATCTTTTGCCAGTACACCAGGATCACCGCGAAGATCGCGCCCGTCTGAATGGCAATGTCGAACACCTTGGCCTTGGCATCGTCGAAGCCGAGCAGCGAGCCCGCAAGAATCAGATGCCCGGTCGACGAGATCGGCAGAAATTCTGTCAGCCCCTCGACGATGCCCATGACAGCGGCCTTCACCAGCAAAACGATGTCCACGCTTACTCCTTTAAAGAGCGCCAATTATGGCGAGGCATCGAGTCAGGCCGGGTTCAGGCGGCCCCGTGCGGCTGCGGGCTTTTGTCAGGAGCCGCGGCCCGAGCGCAGCCGCAGTGCCCGCACGGCGCTATCGACCGTGGTCAATACCGGCAGGCCGCTGGCCTGCTCGCAAGCGGCACGCGCGCGCGCCATGCTGAACTGCGCCAGTGCAATGCGCGTGCAGCCGCGCTCGCGCAGGGCCTTTGCCTGCGCGGCAATCAGGGCGTCGTGCCGCGTGGTGTCGCCGGCATTCAGCGCGTCGAGCGCGCCTTCGGCCAAGGCGGGCTCCAAATCGAAGCCGGGCGGAAACTCGGGCGGCATCGACGCCAGCGTGGCTGCGAAGGTCGCAATGAGGCCGAGCCGGCCCTGCCTTTCGCCTTGCGCCTGCACGGCCTCGGCCACCATCGCCTCGTTGGGCTTGAGCACCGGAATGCCCGCGTGCCGCTTTGCTACTGCCTCGATGCATGGGCCGAAGGCCGAGCAGGTGAAGAGAATGCCCCGCGCGCCGGTGTCGACCGCATACTGCGCGAGCCGCTGAAAGCGCTCGTGCATCGCAGCGTCGAGCCCCCGGCCGCCGCGTGCCAGGTCGGCCGAGAGGCTGTCGTCCAGCAGGTTCATGCGCTCGGCCTCGGGCCAGTCGCGCTCGAAGGCGGCGTTGATGGGCGCAACCGAATGCGAAAGCGCGTGGATCAGGGCGATGCGGGTCATGCGGGAGCGGCTGTCAGATGCCCTTGGACGACGGATTGGCAAAGGCCTCCTTCGTCTCGGCGTTGAGCGGGTAGTTGATGTTGATGCCCTTGGGCGGAATGGGCGACATGAACCACTTGTTGTAGAGCTTTTCCATTTCGCCCGACTTCATCATGCCCGACACCACGCGGTCGACCAGCGCCTTGAAGGCCGGGTCGTCCTTGCGGAACGTGAGCGACTGGTTCTCGGTGCGCAGGCTCTCGCCGGCAATGACAAAGTCCTTCGGGTTGCGCGCGTTCGCGATCTGGCCGGCCAGCAGGATGTCGTCGAGCACAAAGGCCTGCGCCCTGCCGCTTTCCACCAGCAGGACGAATCGCTGTGGTCCTTGCCGCCGAGGTTGTTCACTTCGAGGTTGCGGCCCTTGTCCGCCTCGCGCAGCAGGCGGAACGAGGTGGTGCCGGTGGTGGTGGCCACCGTCTTGCCCTGCAGGTCGGCAATGCTCTTGATGCCTGAATCGGCCTTGACCAGCATGCGCACGTTGTAGCGAAAGATGTCGGGCGAGAACGCCACCTGCTTCTGGCGCTCGACCAGGTTGGTGGTGGAGCCGCACTCGATGTCGACCGTGCCGTTCTGGCTATGCGGGCTGGCCGCAGCTGAAGGAAGCCTTTGCCGGCGACATGGGCCTGGGCACCGAAACTTACGGCGGGCGCGCCAAGCAGCTCATCGGCCGCGCGCAGGACAGGAGCCTCACGGGCGAGATGTTCGAAGTGCAGCGCCGCAACCTGGAGGCCACGCACCAGCAAAGCGAGCAGGCGCTGCAGAAGGCCTGCGCATTGATCGAGAAGGCGCCCGCGGTGCACGCGGCAGGGTTCAGGGCCTGCTTTCCGATCGCGTTCTCGTTCGTCTATGTGTACCGGCTCTTTCGCGCCAGCGTGCACCTGGTAGACGGCCAAGGCGGCTCGCTCGAAATGCAGCAGCGCGCCTTTGCCAAGGGCGATGCGCTGGTGGTGGCCAGCTTCATGCCCTACTCGCGCGAGGCGCTGCAGGTGGCAGAAGCGGCCAAGGCGGCGGGCTGCCGCATCGTTGCCATTACCGATAGCATGGCTTCGCCGCTGTCGCTGCTGGCGGACGAAACACTGCTCTTCACGATCAACAGCCCCTCGTTTTTCCCTCGGTGGCGGCCGGCGTGGCCGTGACCGAGGCGCTGGTCGAACTGCTTGCAAGCCGGGCGGGCAAGCCGGTGATCCGGCGCATCGACCAAGCGGAGGCGCAGCTGTTCGAGTCGGGCGCGTACCTGGTGCCGCCGGTGGCGCGCGGCAACTAGAAAACTAGGTACGGCCGACCAATCGCATGCTGCGGTGCCGCATTGCGGAACCCGATCAAAACCGCACGGTCAAACAGCAGTCGCCGCTTTGTGTTGCGACAGGAGGTAATGACCATGAAGCAAGTGAAACACTGGCAAGACCCGGTCAACATCGTTCTGGGTGTGTGGCTGGTCGTCTCGCCCTGGGTCCTAGGTTTCCAGGACGTGACCTTCGCGATGTGGAGCACGGTAGTGACCGGCATCGCACTGGGCGCCCTGGCGTTGGGGGCAACCCTGGTTCCGCGCGCCTGGGAAGAGTGGACCGAAGGCGCGCTCGCCATCTGGCTGGCCGTATCCCCCTGGGTGCTCGGCTTTGCCACTGTCGAGAACGCGATGGTCAACGCAGTGCTCGTGTCCGCGGCCATCCTGGTGCTTGCACTCTGGGTGCTTGTGACCGACAAGGACTACCTGGGCGGGTCGATGGACCGTCACGCGCACTGAAGGCACGTTGATTACGTTGCCCCAGCCTGCCAGCCGCCGCCAAGGGCTTGAATGAGCGCCACTGCGGCGGTCTGGCGATTTACAAGCAGCTGCACCAGCGTGCGGCGTGCGTTCAACGCGGCTGCCTGCGCAGTGACCACCTCGGTGTAGCTGACCTGGCCCGCGCGATAGCGGTTGAGCAGCTGCTGCTCGGTCTTGTCGGCCGCGGCCGAGGCTTCGCGCCGCAGGCCTTCCTGCTGCGCCAGCGCGGCACCGGTGGTCAGCTGGTCTTCCACGGCCTGGAAAGCGGAGAGCACCGTTTGCCGGTAACGCGCCACGCTGGCTTCGTGGCCCGCCTTGGCCGAATCGACGCTCGCACCGATGGCGCCCGCGTCGAAAACCACCTGAGCGACCGACAAGCCGAGCGCCCAGAGCGTGTTGGATGCGTTGAACAGGTCTTTCACGCGGCTTGCGTTGCCGCCCACCGAGGCGCTGAGCCCGAAGTTCGGAAAGTACGCCGAGCGCGCAATGCCGATCTGCGCATTGGCCGCCGCCACCGCGCGCTCGGCCGCCGCGATGTCGGGCCGGCGCTGCAGCAGCGTCGACGGCACGCCGGTCGGAATGCCCGGCACCGTGGGCGTCCACTGCGCCGCGGGCAGGCTGAAGTCTGCAGGCGCCACGCCCACCAGCATGGCGATGGCGTGCTCCAACGTAGCGCGGGTGCGCTGCAGGCCCACGCGCTCAGCCTGGGCGCTCACGAGCTGGGTCTGCGCCTGCAGCACGTCGGTCTGCGCTGCAATGCCGGCCTTGTAGCGGTTGCTCGTGATCTCGAAGGCGCGCTGGTAGCCCTCGATGGTCTGGTCGAGCAGCACGATCTCGGCATCGGTTTCGCGCAGCGAGAAGTAGTTGGTGGCCAGGTCGCCGATGGCCGACAGGCGTGCCGAAGCCAGGTCGGCCTCGCTGGCCTCGGCATTGGCCTGCGCGCTGCTTACCGCTTGCCGCAGCCGGCCCCATACGTCGGGCGCCCAGTCGACACCGAGCGTTGCGGAAAAAGTGCTGGCCGCATTGCTGGTGCTGCCGACGTTGCCGCTTCGCCTGCCGCTGCCGTCGAGCGACACCGTCGGGAACAGCGCGGCGCGCTCGCCCCGCACCAGCGCCTGGGCCTGCGCGTAGTTGGCCACGGCGGCGGCGATGTTCTGGTTCGACACCTGCACGCGGGCGGCCAGCTCGTCGAGCGTGGCGTCGCCGAATAGCTTCCACCATTCGCCGCGGTCGAGCGCATCGGCCGGTGCGGCGGGCAACCAGCCTTCGGCGGCCTTCTGCTCTTTCCATCCGGCGGGCGCGGCCGAGCTTGGCACCTGGTAGGTGGGGCCTACGGCGCAGCCGGCCACCATGGCGGCCAACACGAGTGCGGACAGCCTGCCGGGCGGATGCGAGCGAATGCGTTGTCGTTGTTTCATGGCAGGTTCGTTCATTGTTCTTCTCTTCATGTCGGCGAGCTTGCGGCGCGGCTCAGGTGCCGCTCGTTGCCGGAGCGGCGGCGCAGCTTGTCGAGCAGCACGTAGACCACCGGCGTCGTCAGCAGCGTGAGCAGCTGGCTCGCCACCAGGCCGCCGATGATCGCCACGCCCAGCGGCTGGCGCAGCTCGGAGCCCTGGCCGAAACCGATGGCCAGAGGCAGCGCGCCCAGCGCGGCGGCGAGCGTGGTCATGAGAATCGGCCGGAAGCGCAGCAGGCAGGCCTCGCGCACCGCTTCCACGGCCGAGATGCCGCGTGCGCGCTCGGCGTCCAGCGCAAAGTCGATGATCAGAATCGCGTTCTTCTTCACGATGCCTATCAAGAGGAAGAGCCCGATCAGCGCAATGATCGAGAAATCCATGCGGAACAGCAGCAGCGCCAGCACCGCGCCCACGCCCGCGGAAGGCAGCGTGGTCAGCACCGTGATGGGGTGAATCAGGCTTTCGTAGAGCACGCCGAGCACGATGTAGATGACCACGATGGCCGCCACGATGAGCGCCAGCTGCTGCCCCTGCGACTGCTGCGCCGCGAGCGCCGTGCCCTGGAAGCTGCCGCGCACGTTCACGGGCATGGCAATGTCGGCCTCGGCCTGCGCAACGATGCGCCGCGCCTCTTGCAGCGTGACGCCCTCGCCCAGGTTGAACGAGACGGTGCTCGCGAGCTCGGTGTCCTGATGGTCGATGGAACTCGGCACCGCGCGTTCGCTCACCTCGGCGATGGCCGAAAGCGGCACCATGAGCGTGGTGTTCGCCGCCAGCGCCTGGCCGGTGGAGGCGGTGCGCAGGCCCGGGTTGGCCGACGTGGTGGTCGAGGTGCCGGTGCTGGCATCGGTGGTATTGGCCAGCGAACTCACCGTGGTGGCGCCGCTCGCGGTGGTGCTGGTGGTGAGCGTCGAAGGCACGTACAGGTCCTTCAGCACCACGGGCGCGCGCTGGTAGCGCGGCGCCCACTCCATGATCACGGAATACTGGTTGAGTTCGTCGTAGATGGTGGCGACCGAGCGCTGTCCGTAGGCGTTGTAGAGCGCGTTGTCGACCGCGCTCGAAGTCACGCCCAGCCGGGCGGCGCTTTCGCGGTTGACGTCGACAAAGGTCTCCACGCCGTTGTCCGACTGGTCGCTGTCGACGTCGGTCAGCGCGGTTTCCTGCCGCAGCCTGTCCGCCAGCTTGGCGGTCCATGTGCGCAGGTCGGCCAGGTTGTCGCCCTTCAGCGTGTACTGGTAGGCGGAGTTGCTCGAGCGCCCGCCCATGCGCAGGTCTTGCACCGGGCTCAGGAACACGCGCAGGCCGGTCAGCTGGTTGAGCTGCGGCCGCAGCCGGTTGACGACCGCCGCGGTCTTCTCGGTGCGCTCCGACAGCGGCTTGAGGTTGACGAACATGAAGCCGCCACCCGAGCGGCTGCCGCCCGCGAAGCCCACCACCGAATCGACCGCCGGGTCCTTGTGGATGATGTCGACCGCCTGGCGCAGCTTTTCGCTCAGCGCCACCGACGAAATGCTCTGGTCCGCACGCAGGCCTGCATTGAGCTGGCCGTTGTCCTGCTCGGGGAAGTAGCCCTTGGGAATGGCGGAGAACAGATACACGTTGAGGCCGACCACCGCCAGCAGCACCACCATGACCACGGCCTTGCTCGCAAGCGCCCAATCCAGGCTGTGGGCATAGGTGCGCAGGCTCCACTGGTACACGCTCTCCGACATGCGCGCAAAGCGCCCCGGCGGCTTGGCGTCCGGCTCCTCGGGCTTCAGCAGCATGGCGCACAGCATGGGCGTGGTGGTGAGCGAGATGACCAGCGATATCAGCACCGCCACCGACAGCGTGACCGCGAATTCGCGGAACAGCCGGCCGATCTGCCCGTCCATGAACAGCAGCGGAATGAACACCGCCACGAGCGAGAGGCTGATCGACAGCACGGTGAACCCGACTTCGCGCGCGCCCCGCAATGCCGCCTCGATGCGGCCCACGCCGGCTTCGATGTGGCGGCTGGTGTTTTCGAGCACCACGATGGCGTCGTCCACCACGAAGCCCGTGGCCACCGTGAGCGCCATCAGGCTCAGGTTGTTCAGGCTGTAGCCCAGCAGGTGCATCACGCCGAAGGTGCCGAGCAGCGACACCACCGTGGCCACCGCCGGAATGATGGTGGCGCGCGCCTTGCGCAGGAACAGGCCGACCACCAGCACCACCAGCGCGATGGAAATCATGAGCGTGGCCTCGATCTCGCGCAGCGAGGCGCGGATGGAGTTGGTGCGGTCGGAAGCCACCTGCACCTCGATGTCCTGCGGCAACTGCGCGCGCAGTTCGGGCAGCAGTTCGCGCACGCCGTCCACGGTATCGATGATGTTGGCGCCGGGCTCCTGCGTGACCAGCACGATCACCGCGGGCTGCCCGTTGAAGAGGCCCAGCGTGCGTGTGTTCTCGACGCTGTCGATCACCCGCGCGACGTCGCCCAGCCGCACGGCGGCGCCGTTGCGCCAGGCAATGACCATGTCGCGGTACTCCACGGCGTGGCGGCCCGGTGACGGCGTGTAGATCTGCAGCCGGCGGTCGTCGTTCTCGATCGCGCCCTTGGGCCGGTTGGCGTTGTTGGCCTGGATGGCGGCGCGCACGTCTTCGCTGCTGATGCCGAAGCGGTTGAGCGAGAAGGGCTCGAGCTCCACCCGCACGGCCGGCAGCGAGCCGCCGCCGATCTCGACCTCGCCCACGCCCTCCACCTGCGAGAGCTTCTGGCTCACGATGTTGGACACGGCCTCGTAGATCTGCCCCGGCGTGCGCGTCTTGGAGGTGAGCGCCAGGATCGCGATGGGCGCGGCCGTGGGGTTGCGCTTGCGGTAGGTCGGGTTGCTGCGCAAGGTGGCCGGCAGGTCGGCCCGGGCCGCGTTGATGGCCGCCTGCACCTCGCGCGCGGCGCTGTCGATGTTGCGCTTGAGGTCGAACTGCAGGCTGATGCGGGTCGAGCCGTTCGAGCTGGTCGAGGTGAGTTCGTTGACGCCCGCAATCACGCCCAGCCGCCGCTCCAGCGGCGTGGCAACGCTCGATGCCATGGTGCTCGGGCTCGCGCCCGCAAGGCTGGCGGTGACCGAGATGGTGGGAAAGTCGACCTGCGGCAACGGAGACACAGGCAGCACGAAGAACGCCGCAATCCCGGCCAGCGCGATGCCGATGGTCAGCAAGACCGTCGCAATCGGGCGTTCGACGAAAGGCCTGGAGAGGTTCATTCGGCCGCAACCTCCGGCTTGCGCCCGAACCGGCGGCCCATGCGGTCAAAGGCCAGATACACCACCGGCGTGGTGAACAGCGTGAGCACCTGGCTCACCACCAGCCCGCCGAAGATGGCCAGCCCCAGTGGCCGGCGCAGCTCGGCGCCCTCGCCCCAGCCGAACATCAGCGGCAGCGCCGCGAAAAGCGCCGCCAGCGTGGTCATCAGAATGGGCCGGAAGCGCAGCAGCGCCGCCTGGTGAATGGCCTCCTGCGGCGACTTGCCCTCGCGCCGCTCGGCGTCGATGGCAAAGTCGATCATCATGATCGCGTTCTTCTTCACGATGCCGATCAGAAGAATGATGCCGATGATGCCGATCACGCCCAGGTCGTTGCCCGTGACCATCAATGCGAGCAGCGCGCCCACGCCGGCCGAAGGCAGTGTCGAGAGAATCGTCAGCGGATGGATGTAGCTCTCATACAGCACGCCCAGCACGATGTACACGCACACCACCGCCGCAAGAATGAGCCACAGCTGGTTGGAGAGCGATTTTTCGTAGGCCCCCGCCGCACCCAGGAAGCTCATCGTCATGCTCGCCGGCATGCCGATTTCATTGGCCGCCGCGCGAATGGCCGCCACCGATTTTCCGAGCGCCACGTTCTCGGCCGTGTCGAAGCCCACCGTGGCGGCCGGGTACTGCGCCACGTGCGTCACCTGCAGCGGCGCGGCCTGCTCGCGCACCGTGGCAATCGACGAGAGCGTGGTCGGCGCGCCGCTGCCGGTGCGCAACTGCAGGTTGCCCAGCAGCTGCGGCGAGGCCAGGGCTTCGCGCTGCGCCTCGAGAATCACGCGGTACTGGTTGGTCTCGGTGAAGATGGTCGAGACGATGCGCTGGCCGAATGCGCTGTAGAGCGTGTCGTCCACCGAACTGGCCGTGACCGAGAGGCGCGACGCCGTGTTGCGATCGATGTCGACATAGGCGGCCAGGCCCTTGGCACCCGCGTTGGTGGTGGCATTGCGCACCAGCGGCTCGGAGCGCAGGCGCTCCACCAGCTTTTGCGCCCAGGTGTCGACGGTGGTGGTGTCCACCCCTTCGAGCGACACGCGGAATTCGGTCGGACCCGTCTCGGCGTCGATGGTCAGGTCTTGCGTGGGCTGAAGGTACAGCGTGACACCGGCCACCGAGCGCACCCGCTCGCGCAGGCGCTGCATGGTGGCTTCCTGGTTGCCCCGGTCGGCCTTCATGTTGATGAGCATGCTGCCGGTGTTCAGCGCCGTGTTGTTGGCGGCGTCCACACCCACTACCGAACTCACGCTGGCCACTTCCGGGTCGGCCAGGATGGCGTTGGCCGCCTGCTGCTGCAGCTCGGCCATGCGGGTATACGACACGTCTTGCGCGGCTTCGATCCGTGCCTGCAGCTGCCCGGTGTCCTGCGTGGGGAAGAGCCCCTTCGGAATCACCATGTAGAGCAGCACCGTGAGCGCCAGCGTGGCCACCGCCACCACGAGCGTCAGAGGCTGATGGCGCAACACCCATTGCAGCCACACGTCGTAGCGGGCGATCACGCGGTCGAAGAAGCGCTGCACGCTGGCACCGAAGCGCCCACCCTCTTCGGCCTGCGGCTTGAGCCAGCGCGCCGACATCATCGGCACCAGCGTGAGCGACACCACGGCGGAAATCAGGATGGTGATGGCCAGCGTGACGGCGAACTCGCGGAACAGCCGGCCCACCACGTCGCCCATGAACAGCAATGGAATCAGCACCGCGATGAGCGACACCGTGAGCGAGATGATGGTGAAGCCGATTTGCGTGGCGCCCTTGAGCGCGGCCTTGAACGGGGGATCGCCCTCTTCCAGGTAGCGCGCGATGTTCTCGATCATGACGATCGCATCGTCGACCACGAAGCCGGTGGCAATGGTCAGCGCCATCAGGCTCAGGTTGTTGAGGCTGTAGCCCAGCAGGTACATCAGCCCGCAGGTGCCGATGAGCGAGATGGGCACCGCAAGGCTCGCAATGATGGTCGCGCGCACGCTGTGCAAAAAGAAAAAGATCACCAGCACCACCATCACCACGGCCAGCCCGAGCTCGAGCTGCACATGCGAGACCGATGCGCGGATGCCGGTGGTGCGGTCGCTCAGCACTTCCACCTTCAGCGAGCCCGGCAACGAGGCCTCGAGCTCGGGCAGCTGCTTCTTGATGGCGTCGACCGTGCCGATCACGTTGGCGCCGGGCTGGCGCTGCACGTTCAGGATGATGGCCGGGTACAGCACGGGCTCCCGCTCGCCCACGCGCAAGGCGGCCCAGGCGCCCAGCTGTGTGTTCTCGGCACCGTCGACCACGCGCGCCACGTCGGTCATGCGCACCGGCGCACCGTTCTTCCAGGCGACGATGAGGTTCTTGTAGTCGTCCGCCGTCACGAGCTGGTCGTTGGCGTTGATGGTGTAGGCCCGGCGCGGGCCGTCGAAGCTGCCCTTGGCGCTGTTGGCATTGGCCGCGGTGATGGCGCTGCGCAGCGTGTCCAGGCCGATGCCCACCGATGCCAGTGCGTTGGTGTCTGCCTGAATACGCACGGCCGGGCGCTGCCCGCCCGAAAGCGACACCAGCCCCACGCCGCTGACCTGGCTGATCTTCTGCGCGAGCCGCGTGTTCACGAGGTTCTGCACCTCGGTGAGCGGCATGGTCTCGGAGCTCACCGCCAGCGAGAGGATGGGCGCGTCGGCCGGGTTCACCTTGGCGTACACGGGCGGCGCCGGCAAGTCGGCCGGCAGCAGCGAGCCGCCGGCATTGATGGCGGCCTGCACCTGCTGCTCGGCCACGTCCAGCGTCTGGTCGAGCGCGAACTGCAGTGTGACGATCGACACGCCCGCCGAGCTCACCGAGCTCATGCGGTTGAGCCCGGCCATCTGGCCGAACTGCCGCTCCAGCGGTGCGGTCACGGTGCGGCTCATCACCTCGGGGCTGGCGCCGGGGTAGAGGGTCTGCACCTGGATCGTCGGGTAGTCGACCTGCGGCAGCGCGGCCAGCGGCAGCAGCCGCAGGCCCACGAAGCCGGCCAGCACAATGGCCACCATCAGCAGCGCCGTGGCCACCGGCCGATCGATAAAAGGGCGTGAGGGGCTCATCGCGAACGCGCTCGCTTGTTCCGTGGGTTGTTGCCGATGCTCTTCATTGCGGCGGGCGCTGGCGCCGCCGCTCTCCACCGCCTTCGCCGCGCTCGCCACGCGGGCCCGATGCCGCACCGCGGGGCCCCGACGCGCCGCCACGCGGACCCATGGCCGGCCTTTCGCCCTGCAGCTGAACAACGGCGCCGTCCTTGATGCGGTCGCCGCCTTCGGTCACCACGTTCTCGCCGGTCTTCAGGCCCGAGGTGATGGCCACCACATCGACATTGGCCTCGCCGCGCTTCACCTGGCGCATGGAAACGGTGCGGTCTTCATTGATGACATACACATAGTCGCCATTGGGGCCGGTGCGCACCGCGGTAACCGGCACCACCACCGCGCGCACCTTGCGCAGCAGCATCTGCACGTTGACGAACTGGCTCGGGAACAGCGTGGTCTGCGCATTGCCGAAGCGGGCCTTGGCCCTGACGGTGCCGGTGGTGGTGTCGACCACGTTGTCGAGCGTGGAGAAGGTGCCCGTGTCGAGCGTTGCCGCGCGGGTGCGGTCGAACGCGGTGACCGGCAGCGGCTCGCCCTTGGCCAGCTGTGCCTGGATGTCGGGCACGCGGTCTTGCGGCACCGAGAACTGCACGTCGATCGGGTTCATCTGCGTGATGACCGCAATACCCGTGGTCGCGTTGGCCGTGACCGTGTTGCCCGCGTCCACCGCGCGCAGGCCGATGCGGCCGGCAACTGGCGCGGTGATGCGGGTGTAGTCGAGGTTCAGCTTGGCGGCAGCCTCGGCGGCCAGGTCGGTGGTGACCGTGCCTTCGAGCTGCCGGACCAGCGCGGCCTGGGTGTCCACGTCTTGCCGGGCGATGGAGTCTTGCCCCAGCAGCGTGCGGTAGCGCGCCAGGGTGACGCGTGCGGCCTCGAGCTGCGCCTCGTCGCGCTGGCGCGTGCCGCGCGCCTGCATCAGCGCCTGCTCGTAGGGCCGGGGGTCGATGCGCGCGAGCAGCTGGTTCTTGGCAACGGTTTGCCCTTCGGTGAACAGCACCTCGGTAAGCACCCCGCCCACCTGCGCCCTGAGCGTGATGGTTGCGAGCGGCGTGACGGTGCCGAGCGCGTCGATGGTCACCGGCAGCTCGATCTCGCGCGCCAGCGCATTGCCAACCGTGACGGTGGCGCCGCCGAAGCCCGGTCCGCCGGCGGTGCTGGCCTTGCGGTTGATGAGGTACCAGGCGCCGCCTCCGAGCAGCAGCAACAAGAGCAGCGCAATCAGGCTGCCAAGCCAGAGCCGGCGGCGCGAGGGCGGCCGGGGCGGCGGGGATGAGGCGGGGTGTACCGGTTGAACAGCAGGCGAATCGCCGGAAGAAGGCTCGGAGTTCGGTGATTCCATGTGTGGGTGTGGCAGTCGCAAGTACAGCCGCTAGTGGAGCGCTGGATCGTAGCGCTCCTGTCTTATGAACCGTAAAGCATCGGTAAAGCTTCGGAAAACGGCGCGTTTCGCGCCCGTTGGCGGCATTCCACGCGCCCAGCCCGCATTTCGTCGCAGACCCGTGGCCCGGGCTCGGGTGCGCCGGCACAGTCCGGCCCATCGAATCATCTTTTCACCCAGGAGAAACGCCATGCTGCTGCAGATCATTCTTCATACCCCGAAGTGGGTCTTCGCCGTTTTTGCGCTGCTCCTGTGGCTCGGCTGCAGGCAGTTGCTGACCGGCCACGTCAGCCTGGCCAAGGTGACGGTGATGCCCGTTGCCATGACCGGCCTTTCGCTGGCGGGCGTGATCTCGGCCTTCGGCGATTCGCCGGGCGCCCTGCTCGGCTGGGCCGTGGCCGCCGCCGCGCTGGTGCTGCTGGTGCTTCAGCAGCCCCTGCCCGCCACCACGCGCTATGACCGCGACGCTCGCAAGTTTCACGTGGCCGGCAGCGCCGTGCCGCTGGTGCTGATGATGGGCATTTTCTTCACGAAGTACGCGGTGGGTGTGTCCCTTGCCATGCACCCCGAACTGCGCCAGCAGGCCAGCTTTGCCGTGGCAGTTCCGATGCTTTACGGCGCCTTCAGCGGCATCTTCGCGGCGCGCGCCGTGCGGCTCTGGAAGCTGGCCATCCGCACCGACGCCATGGCCGTGCAGGCCCGTGCGGCCTAAGATCGCCAGCCGATTCATCGACTGCCGCCAAACCAGCCATTCAAGCCAATCGTTATCGGAGCACTGTCATGAACACCACACAAGCGAACCCTTCCGCCGGCGACATCGAAAAGCGCGCCCGCCGCCGCGCCGGCGCCAAGATGGGCTGGTACATCCATGCCTTCGTCTATGTACTCGTCAACCTCGGGCTGGTAGCCATCTCCGCATCGCGCGGCCACAGCTGGGCGGTGTATCCGCTCATGGGCTGGGGCCTGGGCCTGCTGATTCACGGCGCCGTCATCTGGTTCATTGCGCCCGGCGGCAGTTTTTATGACCGACTGGTGGAGCGCGAACGGCGCGCGCTGCGAGCCGGGGAACGCGGATGAGCGTCGGCGCGCTGCCTCGCTTCCGCGCAGAGAACATCCGCGGCATGCTTCGGCATGGCCTGATCACCGTCATCTTCTGCTGCCTCATCGCTTCGGCGTTGGCCATCTCGGGCAACGGCAGTTGGGAATCCCAGATGGTGTATTCGCTGTCGATCGGAACGATCTGTTGGCTCGTCATCGACACCGGCCGGTTGCTTCTGAGCGGTCACAAGGAGGTGCTGTGGCCGCACGGCCTCTGGAGCTATGGGCTGATAGCGCTGGGTATCACCGTCGGCTTTCTGGGCGGCAACGTCATCGGCGACGCCTGGGTCGGCGCGCCACCGCTCGAGTTCCGCAACCTCGCCGCGCGCAAGATGGCCTCGACCATCGTCATCACGCTGGTTGCCACCATCGGCATGTGCTTCTTCTTTTTCAGCCTCGGCAAAAGCAAGCACATGCAAAGCCAGCTCAACGTGGCGCAGCGCAACGCCACGGAGGCCCGGCTCAAGCTGCTCGAAACGCAGCTTGAACCGCACATGCTGTTCAACACGTTGGCCAACTTGCGTGTGCTGATCACGACCGACCCGCCACGCGCCGTGGCCATGCTCGACCGCCTCAATAACTACCTGCGCATGACGCTCAGCGGCTCGCGCGCCCTGGCGCATCCGCTGTCGGCCGAGTTCGAACGGCTGGCCGATTACCTCGAACTGATGTCGGTGCGCATGGGCGAGCGCCTCTGCTACACGCTCGATCTGCCCGAAGACTTGCGCGACGCGCCGGTGCCGCCGCTGCTGCTGCAGCCGCTGGTCGAAAACAGCATCCGCCATGGGCTGGAGCCCAAGGTGGAAGGCGGCGAGATCGTCGTGCGGGCGCGGCAAGACGCGGGCCGGCTCGTCATGGAAGTGAGCGACACCGGCGTCGGCATCGACGCGGCCCAGTCCTCGCAATCCGACGGCAGCGAAGGCAGCGGTTTCGGGCTCGAACAGGTGCGCGAACGGCTTGCCGCCGTGTACGGCGATCAGGGCCGCATGAGCCTCGCCGCCGAGCCTGCGGGCGGAACCCGCACCACACTCAGCTTTCCCTTGTCGCCACACGCATGAACCCCACCGCCCTCATTGCTGAAGACGAGCCCCTGCTCGCCCACGCCCTCAAGGCCGAACTTGCCGCGGCATGGCCCGAGCTGCAACTGCTTGCCACCGCGGGCGACGGCCGCAGCGCCGTGCGCGAGGCTCTGCGGCTGCTGCCGCAGGTGCTGTTCTTCGACATTCGCATGCCGGGCCTCGACGGCCTGGGTGCCGCGGCCGAACTGGCCGACCGCTGGCCCACCGACGAAGCGCCCATGCCGCAACTGGTCTTCGTGACCGCCTATGACGAATACGCCGCCCGCGCCTTCGAGACCCAGGCCATCGATTACGTGCTCAAGCCCGTGCAGCCCGAACGCCTGCGCAAGACCGTGCTGCGGCTCCGGCAGGCGCTGGCGGCGCAGCAGCAGGCCAACCCGGCTCCGGCGGCGGCCGACGAAGCACTGGAGAGAACCCTGGCGCAGTGGCGCCAGGTACTGGCGGCTGTGGGCAATGGCGCGTCGCCGCCCGCGCCCATCGCTCCGCTGCGCATGATTGCAGCCAGCGAAGCCGGTGGAAACACCGTGCGCATGGTTCCCATCGACGAGGTGCTGTACTTCGAGGCGGCCGACAAGTACATCCGCGTGCTGACCGCCACGCATGAATACCTGATCCGCACGCCGCTGAAGCAGTTGCTGACCCAACTCGACCCCGAGGTCTTCTGGCAGGTGCACCGCGCGGTGGTGGTGCGCAGTGCGGCCATCGAGGCCGTGCACCGCGACGAGGCCGGCAAGCTGCACCTCGACCTGCGGGGCCGGACCGAAAAAATTCCAGTCAGCCGGCTCTACGGCCAACTGTTTCGCGCCATGTGAAATCGATGAGCCCGCAACGCGCATAAAAAAACCGGTCGCGAAGGACCGGCTTTTCAGTTGACGGAGCCCCCGAAGGGGCCCTCCGTTTAGCGCCAGTGGCCGTGACCGTGGCCATGACCATGGCCGCGATAGTAGCCACGCGGACCGTAGTAGCGCGGTGCGTAGTACGCCGGCGGCGCGTAGTACACCGGGGCCGGGCGGTAATAGACCGGCGGCGGCGGACGGTAGTACACCGGAGGCGGCGGTGCGTAATACACAGGCGCGGGGGCCGCATAAACCGGGGCCGGATAGTAGGCCGGAGCGCCAACGCCCACGGACACGCCCGGAAGGCCCACACCCACCGACCAGCTCACGTCGCCGCGGGCACTGGCCGAAGTGGCCGCAAACAAAGCACCGGCTGCCACGACACCCGCGGCGGCCCATTTGAAGAAGGTTGAACGTGTGAGGCTCATGATCTTTGAACTCCTGGTTGGGGCGTTTCCCGCCCATGTAGGTATTGAACGCGCCAAATGCAAAGCGGTTGCCCGCCGTAATGTGAAGAACGTTGCCAAACGTAACTTCCAGGGGGTGCCCTCTAGAATGCCGCAATGACCTCCCCGACCGACAAAGACAGCGCGAAAACGGCCGCTGCACCGAGTAATTTCTTGCGCCACGTGATCGAAAACGACCTTGCGCAGGGTGCCTATTCTGGCCGCAAGTGGGGTGGCTCGCCCGGCGATGCCGCCCATCACGCCCAAGGCATGCCCGACCCGGCCAAGGTTCGCATGCGCTTTCCGCCCGAGCCCAACGGCTACCTGCACATCGGCCATGCCAAGAGCATCTGGCTCAACTTCGAGCTGGCCAAGGAATACGGCGGCGTGTGCCATCTGCGCTTCGACGACACCAACCCCGAGAAGGAAGAGCAGGAATACGTCGACTCCATTCGCGACGCGGTCAAGTGGCTCGACTACGAGACCTACCTGGCCGACCGCCCCAGCGCCCCCGGCACCCTGCAGCCGCACGAGTACTTTGCGAGCGACTACTTCGACTTCATGTACCGCGCCGCCGAATACCTGATTGGTGCCGGGCTGGCCTATGTGGACGAGCAAAGCGCCGAAGAAATCCGCGCCAACCGCGGCGACTTCAACACGCCCGGCACCGACAGCCCCTTCCGCAGCCGCAGCGTGGAAGAAAACCTCGCCCGATTCCGCGCGATGCGCGACGGCCTGTTGCCCGACGGCGCCGCCATCCTGCGCGCCAAGATCGACATGGCGAGCCCCAACATCAACATGCGCGACCCGGCGCTGTACCGCATACGGCGGGCTACGCACCACAACACCGGGGACAAGTGGTGCATCTACCCGATGTACACCTTTGCGCACCCGATCGAAGACGCGCTGGAGCAGATCACCCACTCCATCTGCACGCTGGAGTTCGAAGACCAGCGCCCGTTCTACGACTGGCTGCTCGACCGCTTGGCCGAGGGCGGACTCATCGCCAGCCCGCATCCGCGCCAGTATGAATTTGCGCGCCTTAACGTCACCCACGTGCTCACCAGCAAGCGCAAGCTGCGCCAGTTGGTCGAAGAAAAGCACGTGGATGGCTGGGACGACCCCCGCATGCCCACGCTGGCGGGCCTGCGCCGCCGCGGCTACACGCCCGAGGCGCTGCGGCTGTTCTGCGAACGCAGCGGCACCACCAAGTCCGGCGGCTGGATCGACTACGCCAGCCTGGAAGCCGCGCTGCGCGACACCCTGGACCCCATCGCGCCGCGCGCCATGGCCGTGCTCGACCCGGTAAAGCTGGTCATCACCAACTGGGGCGAACTCATGGGCAGCGACGAGGTACTCGACGACTGCTCGGCGCCCGTGCACCCGCACCACCCCGAAATGGGCAAGCGCGAGTTCAAGCTCGGCCGCGAGGTGTGGATCGAGCGCACCGACTACGAGGAAGTGCAGCCCAAGGGCTTCTTCCGCCTGTTCCCCGGCAACAAGGTGCGCCTCAAATACGGCCATGTCATCGAATGCACCGGCGGTACCAAGGACGCAAGCGGCAAGCTCATCGAAGTGCAGGCCACGCTGGTGCCCGACACCAAGAGCGGCACGCCCGGCGCGGACGCCATCAAGGTGAAGGGCAACATCACCTGGGTGGCGGCGGCGGACGCCGTGCAGGCCGAAGTGCGCTTGTATGAGCGGCTGTTTGCGGCAGCCAACCCGGGCAGCGGCGAGTTGATGGACGAGTTGAACAAGGCCAGCCTCGAAGCGTGCACAGCGTATGTGGAGCCTTCGTTGGCAAAGGCGGAGCCTGGCGTGGGCATCCAGTTCGAACGGCATGGCTACTTTGTGCGCGATGCCAAGACCGGTGCCGACGGCAAGCCGGTGTTCAACCGAGCCGCGGGCATGCGGGACAGCTGGGGCAAGTAATCCCTTCCCGCCTCATCCGATTCAACAAGCCCTACGGCGTGCTCAGCCAGTTCACGCCCGAGGGCCGCTGGCGCGGGCTGAAAGACTTCATCGATATTCCCGATGTGTACGTCGCCGGCCGCCTTGATGCCGATAGCGAGGGCCTGCTGCTGCTCACCAACGACGGCCAGCTCCAGGCGCGCATCGCCGATCCGCGCTTCAAGATGGAGAAGACCTACTGGGTGCAGGTGGAAGGCGTGCCCACCGAAGAGGCGTTGGCCGCGCTGCGCGAAGGCGTGCAGCTCAACGACGGACTTACGCGCCCGGCCCGCGCGCGCCTGCTCGATCCACCGCCAGCTGTGTGGGAGAGGCAACCGCCCATCCGCGAACGCAAGAGCATTCCCACAGCGTGGCTGGAACTGGCAATCAGCGAAGGCCGCAACCGCCAGGTGCGGCGCATGACCGCCGCCGTGGGGCTTCCCACACTCCGTCTGATTCGCGCTGCCATCGGGCCGCACACGCTGGACGGACTGGCGCCCGGCACCTGGCTGGCGTAGCGCAGCAGCGCCTCGGCACACCTTTCATACATTCGATCTCTTATGCGCAGCAACCGCTCCCATTTCTCCGATCTCCTCTCGCCCACTCTGCTGAATCGCCGCCGCGCTTTGCTCGGCACGCTGGGCCTGCTTGCGCTGCCCGCTGCAACGCATGTCAGCGCCGCGCCCGCTGCGAAGCCGAAGCAACAGCGCTCCGACGTCTGGCCCCACGCGTCGCAGGTGCCTGGCGGCGTCGCACGCCTGTCGCTCGGCCCAAGTGCCAAGCGACCGGCCGCCTTTTCAGGCGATGTGCCATTGCTTGTGGTGGGCGACGCCATCGAGTGGACGGCGCTCGTGGGCATTCCGCTTGCAGCCACGCCGGGCGACGCAAGTATCGTTGTGCGCCCCGAAAGCGGTGCAGAAAAACAGATCGCCTACACCGTGGCGCCCAAGCAATACCGCGAGCAACGCCTGACCGTGCCGCCGCGCACCGTCGACCTCTCGCCAGAAGACGAGGCGCGCTACGAGCGCGAACGCGCGCACCTGGCCACCGTGATGGCCACGTTCACCGAGCTGCGGCCCGATGCCTCGCTGCAGATGCGCGTCCCCGTGCCGGGCCGCCGCTCCAGTTCGTTCGGCCTGCGCCGCGTGTTCAACGGCCAGTCGCGCAATCCGCACAGCGGCATGGACATCGCGGCCGGCACCGGCACACCGGTGCTGGCACCGCTGCCGGGCCGGGTGATCGATACGGGCGACTATTTTTTCAACGGCGGCACCGTGTGGCTCGACCATGGCGGCGGCCTGCTGACGATGTATTGCCACCTGAGCCGCGTCGACGTGAAGGTGGGCGACGTGCTGAAGACCGGAGAGCAGCTTGCCGCCGTGGGCGCCACCGGGCGCGTGACCGGGCCGCATCTGCACTGGTCGGTGATGCTGAACCGGGCGATGGTGGATCCGGCGCTATTCATTGCGGCTTGAGTACTCACCCTGAGGCCTGAATTTCGCTCTCCTCATAAACTCGCGCCACTCAAAATCAGGGGTGGGCAATGGCCAAGCAGACAAGAGCCGAGCGACGCCAGGAGCGCGCACGAAAAGAACTGGCGGGCAAGGGATGGACGGTGATCATCGTCGGCGTTCTGCTGCTGGTGGGACCGAGCTTCATGCAGGGCTCGATCATCGGGACCATCGGCCCCGCACTTCGACCGGCCGGCTGGGCAGCGTTGGCGCTCGGAGCGGTGCTGCTGGCACTGCATTACTTCGTCGCACGCAAGGCGGCGCTCCCTGAGGTGAAGCGCGCTGCACAACAGCCGCCTATCGCCAAAGTGACGCAGCCCACACCACCACCACCTTCTGGCGCCGCGCGACGCGAGCCTGTATTTGCGTCAACGCCTTCCCAGCCAAGCCGCTCTCCCGCAGAACCCGCGCCGCAGCACGCGCAGCGCTGGAGCCCGGCCGTACTCGCAGCCATCGAATGGCGCCGCTTCGAGGCCCTGTGCGAAGCGCTCTATGCGCAGGCCGGCTTCACCACACGCAGCCAATCGCACGGTGCGGACGGCGGCGTCGACATCTGGCTCCAGTCCAAGCACAGCGACGTGCCACGCATCGTCCAATGCAAGCACTGGCAAGGCAGAGTGGTGGGAGTAAAGGAGATGCGGGAGTTCTTCGGCGTGATGGCGTCGCATCAACTGAAGAGCGGCACTTATGTTACGAGCGGGGCGTTCTCCACCGACGCCAAGGCGTTTGCGAAGGCCAACGGCATTCATGCGCAGGATGGCGCCGCATTGCTGGCGCTGATCGGCCAGCGTACGCCTGAGCAGCAAGCCGCATTGCTGGCCGTGGCTTACGAAGGCGAATATTGGCGGCCTACCTGCGCAAGCTGCGGCACCAAGATGGTCGAGAGACCCTCGGCCAAGAGCGAAGGCAGTTTCTGGGGCTGCGCCAACTTCCCCAAGTGCCGCGGCAGGACGATTCCGAAGCCGAAAACGTCCGCCGCGTAGCCAGTCTCAAATCGGCTTCGTCAGATACACCGCCTCACGCCCTACGATCACGTGCTGCGCGGGCATGAAGATCGTGCACTCATCGCACGGTGCACGAATCTCGTCGGGGCCATTGGTGGCAATCAGCTCGCCCTTGGCAAAGGTCTCGAAGCCGATCAGCGGGCGCACGAACGCAAACTCTTCGGACTTGATGATGTGCGTCTGCAGCAGCTCGAAGCGGCGCTGCGGGCCGGGCGCGGGCACGGCCGGGTCTTTGTCGATGAGGCCGAAGTGCGCCAGAAAGTCGAGCGAAATGGCAATGGCCAGCTCTGACGCTGAGCGCAGGAAGTGCTGGCCGCATTCGGCGACCAGCGCCACGCCCTTGCCATCGGGCTGGCCGTGGCGGCCATGCTGGATCAGCGGCGTGCCGGAGCCCAGGCCGTCGGGCATGACCAGGTGCACCGGGGGGCGGCCGAGGGCGAGTGCCGCTTCGGCATTGCGCTCATAGGCCGGGTACACCCAGAACGGAACCACAGGCTGGCTGGTGGAGTGAATGTCCAGGATGTGGTCGGCCGCGCTCACCACGGGGCGCAGCACGCGGGCGCGGCGCAGTTCGGGGCTGTCTTCGGGGCCGTCGAGCCATTCGGGCGACCAGATACGGTTGAGGTTATGCACCAGCTGGCGGCTGTCGGAGGGCAGCGCCTCGTTGAACGACTCGTACGCCTCCACGTTGGCAAAGCTCACGGTGAGCGTGCCGATCTTGGGGCGCACGTTGATGTCGAGCAGGTGCGTGGCGGCGGTCATGCCGCAGATTTCGTTGCCGTGCGTGAGGGCGTTGATCAGCACGTGCGGCCCGGGCTTGCCGGATTCGAAGCGGTGCACGTAGTCGATGCCGATGTTGCCCTTGCGGTAGGCGGAGATGTCGCGGGGGAGGACTTCGAAGGCGGGGGGCGTTTGGGTCATTGGCGGTGGTGAGTATTCAAGCGGAGCGGTCGAGCGAGTTTGCTACAGGCCGCGCTTTCTTGCTCTTGTGCTGGCCGCAGCTACATCGGTCGAACAAGCGCATACCGGGTTGCTTTGCCCTGCCCTGTTCTTTCGAGCAAGCCCGATGCCACCATCTCGGTCAGCTCCCGATACGCGGTGGCGCGCGACACGCCCGCAATAGCCACGTATTTTTCTGTGCTCATGCCACCCAGAAATCCATCAGGACCCGCGTCATAGAGCTTGTTCAACACCTTGCGCTGGCTTGGCGTGAGTTGCGGGTGTGCGGTGTCCAGAAGTGCCCAGAAGCCAGCCTTGGCGCCCGCAGCCTGGATCTGTGCCAGCGTTGCGAGGCAAGCCTTTTCAACGCAACCGACAAACCAGCGTACCCAGGGTGTGACACCCATGCTCTCCTGGGCACTGGCGGCCTGCAATTGGTTGTAGTAACCCACGCGGTCGAGCCATAACTGCTGAGACATGCTGAAGAGACGCTGGTTACTGCGCAGATCCTGCGCCAGCGCCAAGTCGCTCAGAGCGCGGCCGATCCGCCCATTGCCGTCCTCGAATGGATGGATGGTTTCGAACCAAAGGTGCGCGATGGCGCTGCGCACAATGCCGTCCATTGCGGGCTGCTCCCGGCCGTCCTCGAACCATTCGAGCAATGCCTTCATCTGAGCCGGCACATCACGTGAAGGCGGCGCTTCATAGTGCACCGTATCCGGCTTGCCGATGCGTGGGGTGACGATCTGCATGGGGTCTTCGTGGACTCGGTAGCCACCCGTCACGATGCGCGTGATGCCGCTTCGTCCGTTCGGAAAAAGCGCCGCGTGCCAATCGAGAAGCCGCTCTTCTGAAAGTGGCTCATCCCAACGCGCAACGGCTGCTTCAACGATGTCGAGCGTGGCTTCCGTACGCGCATCTCTTGGCACGCGATCGGCCGGCGTGAGCCCAAGCCGCCGGGCCGCCGAGGCGCGCACCGAATTGACTTGAAGCGTTTCGCCCTCGATCTGCGCGGTAGAAATGGCTTCTTGCGTCCACTCGCCGAGTTGGAGCTCGCTCAGGTCGACGAGTTGAAGGTTGCCCGCCACGCCCAGCATGCGCCCTTGCGCAAGGCGCGCAGCCGACAGCGCCGGTTGCAGTGCCTGCGCGTCGACTTCAAAGCGCGGCCATTTTTTGGCTTGCCAGATCCACATGAAGCGCATTCTAGGCAAATGCGCTTCATATTTGAAGCGTATCTAGGGAAAATACGCTTCAGCCCGGCTTTGCTTACCAGTTCACCTCACGCTCCGGCGTTGCCGAAATGTGATGGATCGACAGGTCCGCGCCGTCGTATTCCTCTTCCTGCGTGAGCCGCAGGCCCATCGCGGCCTTGAGCACGCCGTACACCGCCGCGCCCGCAAGGGCAGCCCACGCCACGCCCATCAAGGTGCCGATGAGTTGCGCCCACACGTTCACCCCGCCGATGCCGCCCAGCGCCTGCGTGCCGAAGATGCCGGCCGCAATGCCGCCCCAGGTGCCGCACAGGCCGTGCAGCGGCCACACGCCGAGCACGTCGTCGATCTTCCACTTGTTCTGCGTGAGCGTGAACATGAAGACGAAGATGGCGCCGGCCACGCCGCCCACCACCAGCGCGCCCAAGGGGTGCATCAGGTCGGAGCCGGCGCACACGGCCACCAGCCCGGCGAGCGGGCCGTTGTACACAAAGCCGGGGTCATTCTTGCCCATGGCAAGCGCCACCAGCGTGCCGCCCACCATGGCCATGAGCGAGTTGACAGCCACCAGGCCCGAGATCTTGTCGATGGTCTGCGCGCTCATCACGTTGAAGCCGAACCAGCCCGCGCACAGGATCCACGCGCCCAGCGCCAGAAACGGAATGTTCGAGGGCGGGTGCGCGCTCAGCGAGCCGTCGCCGCGGTAGCGGTTGCGGCGCGCTCCCAGCAGCAGCACGGCCGGCAGCGCCAGCCAGCCGCCCACCGCGTGCACCACCACCGAACCCGCGAAGTCATGAAACTCATGGCCGGTGGCCGAGGCAATCCACTCCTGGATGCCAAATGCCTTGTTCCAGGCGATGCCCTCGTACAGCGGATAGACAAGGCCGACGATGACGGCCGTGGCAATGAGCTGGGGCCAGAACTTGGCGCGCTCGGCGATGCCGCCCGAAATGATGGCCGGAATGGCCGCGGCAAAGGTCAGCAGAAAGAAGAACTTCACCAGCTCGTAGCCGCTCTTGGCAGCCAGCTCGGTCGCGCCCACGAAGAAGTGGGTGCCATACGCCACGCCATAGCCGACCAGGAAATACACGACGGTCGAGACCGAGAAATCGACCAGAATCTTGACCAGCGCATTGACCTGGTTCTTCTTGCGCACGGTGCCCAGTTCCAGAAAGGCAAAGCCGGCATGCATGGCAAAGACCATGATGGCGCCGAGAAGGATGAACAGCGCATCTGCGCCCTGTTTGAGTGCGTCCATGGGAGCTTCTTGCAGTTTTTGGTTTGAATTGGTGCATCGCACCCGAATCGCTCGGGGCAGCGCCGCAGGGAAGCAAAAATGGTGCCTGAAGGCTCTTTCATGGTGCGCATCGGCGCGAAATGAGCGTTCTCAGTGCAAACACCGCACCGGAACAGGACGCGCGAAGAGGCGGCCTCCTCGTCAGCTTCGTCAGCCCAGGCCCGCGCGCAGCGCATCGCGATAGCGCCGGCTGCACGGCACGGTGGAACCATCGTGCATGTGCAGCCGGGCGTCGCCGCCGTCGAGCGGCTCTATCTCCTTGATGCGCCCCAGGTTGACCGCGTGGCTGCGGTGCACGCGCACGAATCGGGCGGGGTCGAGCTGCGTCAGAAAGTCCGTGAGCGTGGCGCGCAGCAGGTAGTCGTGGCCGTTGACGTGCAGGCCGACGTAGTTGCCTTCGGCCTGGAGCCAATCGATGTCGCCGGCGGCAATCAGGAATTCGCGCCGCAGCTTGCGCACCAGAAAGCGCTCGGGCCGAGAGGGCTGCGCGGGCGGCGCCGGTTGATGGACATCAGGTTCGGCGGGCGCCCCCTCGGGTGCGTCGAGCACGCGCGCCTCGCCCTGCAGCCGCAGCATGAAAACGCCGTACACCCAGATGCCGAACACCATCGACAGGTATGCGCGCACGTCCTTCAGATATTCGTAGCCCCAGCGCCCGGTCCAGCCCGCGAAGTCGTAGCGCTCGCCCATGGCCGAATAGACCATGGCCCGCAGCGCGAACATCGCGGCCACGTGCACCAGGCTGAAGACGACGCTGGCGGCCAGGTGCCAGGCCAGGTAGCGCAGCAGATGCGTGCGCGCCAGCGGCGAAAGCCGGCGCTGGACGGCGACAACGGCCGGCACCAGCGCCAGCAGCACCAGGTGACTGGACACCTCCCAGGTCACGATTTCCCAGGCGGCGCGCGGCACCGCGCGATCGCGCGCATCGATCAACGCCACGGTGGTGTTGAACACCGCCTGCAGCGCCATGAAGACGACCCAGAAGCCCACTTCCACCCAGCGGCGGATGGGCTCGTAGCGCTCGTACAGGTTCTTTCGGGAGTCTCCCATGTCCGGGATTCTCGCGATGATCCGCGCACCGGCGGGCGAATTTCGTCCCTGACGGGCACCGCTCGTCACAAACAGGGCGCGATCCGTCCCTTCGGTGCGCGGCGGCGGCGGCCCGACAGGACCATCGGCTTCTCTCTTGCGTCATTCGAGGAGTTTCGATGCCTGCACCCCCAGTCCCGCTCGATCGCCGGCACGACATCGATGCGCTGCGCGCGCTGGCCTTCCTGCTGGTCATCCTGTACCACGTGGCGATGTACTACGTGGCCGACTGGCCCTGGCACCTGAAAAGCCCGCATGCGGCCGAATGGCTGCAGTGGCCGATGCGGGTGCTCAACCTGTGGCGCATGGACCTCGTGTTCCTGATCTCGGGCGTGTCGCTGGGTTTTTTGAGCCGCAACCAGGGCACCTGGCGTTTGCTGCGCAGCCGCGGCGCCCGGTTGATGCTGCCGCTGGTCTTCGGCATGGCGATGATCGTGCCGTACCAGGCCTATGCCGAAGGCGTGGCGAACGGACTGGTGGCGCCAGGCTTCGGCGCCTTCTTGCTGCGCTACCTGCCCATGAACGACCCATGGCCGAAGCAGGCGTTCGCCGGCGCGGAGTTCGGCATTACCTGGAACCATCTCTGGTACCTGCCCTACCTGTTCACCTACACGGCGCTCATTGCGGTCACGCTGCCGCTGTGGCGCTCCCGCGCGGACCAGTGGATGCGGCGCAGCTTCAACGGGCTGCGCGGCTGGAAGCTGCTGTTGCTGCCGGCGCTTCCGCTGCTGCTCTGGACGATGTTGCTGGCCCGGCACTTTCCGCCGACGCACAACCTGGTTCGCGACTTCTACCTGCACAGCATTTTCTTCACCGTGTTTCTGTACGGCCACTGGATGGGAGCGGACACGGGCGTGTGGCGCGAGCTGGCGCGTTTGCGCCGCGTGTCGCTCGCGCTGGCCGCGGTGGCGATTGCGGCTTTCATCCTGCTGCGGCTCGGCGCCAAGGGCCCGCCTTCGGGCGTGCTGATGGACACGCTGCGCATGCTCTACCTGTGGCTGGCGGTCGCCACCATTCTGGGCCACGGCCACCGCTACCTGAACAGGCCCTGGCCGTGGCTGCGCTGGGCCAACGAGTCGGTGTACCCGTGGTACGTGCTGCACCAGACGCTGATCATCGCGGGCATTGCGCTGCTGGCACCGCTCGCGATGGGGCCGGTGCTGGAACCGATGCTGCTGGTTGTGCTCACCATCGCCGGCTGCTGGCTGCTCACCGACGGGCTGATTCGTCGCTTCAACTGGCTGCGGCCACTGTTCGGGCTCAAGCCCCGGCGCATCGGTGGCAAGACGGAAGTCACTTCACCGGCGGAGCCTCTTCCACCGGAACCAGGATGGCGCTCCCGGTCGCCACGAGCTTGAGGCTGTCGCCCTCCCCCTGACCATAGAGTTCGGCGGTGGTGAACACCTGCTTGCGGCCTGCCTTCACGACCTTGCCCCGCGCAATGAAGGCGCGGCCCATCGCGGGCGAGAGGCAGTTCACCGAAAAGTGCGATGCCAGCACCCGGCCCGCCACGGTCGACGCCGCAAAGCCGCAGGCCGTGTCGAGCATTGCGCCGATGAGCCCCGCGTGCAGAAACCCGGCGTACTGGCCCATGTCTTCCTCGCGCCACTCCATGCGCAGTTCGGCTTCGCCCCGGGCGGCGCGGGTGACTTCGAAACCCGCCCACCGATTGAAGGCGGCGGTCTTGTTGATGGCCTGGATGGTGTCGAGCATGGCGGTCTTTCAAAAAAGAAAGGGTGGAGCGTCGAAGACGATGAAAGATACGGAGAGCCACTCTACGAAGCGGCTCCACCGGGTGCCGTCACGCGGGCGACCCGCACCGCTTCGACAGTTGCCTTGGCGACAGCGCACTTTTTTTCACCGGCTTAACCCCGATCGGCGAGCCCCGCCGTATGAGTGGAGGAACGATCCACTACCGAGGCTCCGATGAAAGCAATCTCTTCTTCCTCCTTCTTCCGTGCCGACCTGCGCGCCACCGTCCTTGCCGCAGCCTGCCTGGTGCTCGGCACCGGCGCCAATGCGCAGGTCATGGCAACCGCCGCCGGCGCGGACGCGTCGCGCATCACGCAAGTCAAGGTGTACCCCGGCAGCGCCACGATAGAGCGCGTGGCGCGGGTCGCGGCCGGCAGCCGGTCGGTCACCTTTGCCTGCCTGCCCGCCGGGCTCGACGTGCAGAGCCTGCAGGTATCGGCCGGCGCTTCGGTGCGCCTGGGCGAAACCTCGGTGCTCAACGAGCCGCGCGAACTCTCCGCACGTTGCGCGACCAGTGCGCTCGACGGCCGCATTCGCGACCTGGAGGACCAGAAGGCCGCGCTGCAGGCCGAGAGCGATGCAATCGGCCTGGTCACCGGCTATCTCAAGGGCCTCTCGGGTAGCGGCGAGCCGGCGCAAGGCGCCCGCGCACCGATGGACGCACGCAATCTTGCCGCGATGACCGATGCGATGCGCCGCACCGGGCAGGATTCGCTGCTGAAGCAGCACCAGATCCAGCGCAAGCAGACCGACATCGACCGCCAGCTCAACCCGCTCCTGGCCGAGCGCACGCGCACACAGGGCAACGGCACGCAGGTCGCGGCCGTGACCGTCACGCTGGCCGCCAGCGCCGATACCGACGTGAAGCTCAGCTACCAGGTCAACGGCCCGGGCTGGACGCCCACCTACCGCGCACTGCTCGACACCGCCACACGCAAGGTGCGCATCGAGCGCCAGGCGCTGGTGGCGCAGGCCACGGGCGAAGACTGGCGCGGCGTGAAGCTGGTGCTTTCCACCGGCCAGCCGCGCCGCGAAACCACAGGCCGCACGCCAAGCGCGTGGCGCATCGGCATCGAGCCGCCGCAACGCGCGCCCGCAAGCCCGGCCGTTGCCATGATGGCAGCGCCGGCACCCGCTGCATCGCTCGACCGCAAGCGCGCCATGGCTGAAGCTGCAGAGCCGCTTTTCGACGTGGCCGTGTTCGACAACAGCTTTTCCACCGAATTTGCCGTGCCGCAGAGCATCGATGTGCCTTCCAACGGCCAGCGCGTGGCGCTGGCACTGGGCCAGCACGAAGACACGGCGAAGCTCGCGGCGCGCACCAGCCCGCGCGTGGACGCCAGCGCCTTCCTGGTCGCCGAACTCGCGCAACCCTCGGGTGTGTGGCCGGCCGGGGCGCTGCAGCTGTACCGCGACGGCAACTTCGTCGGCAGCGGCCGATGGAATGCGCCCAACGATGCAAAGCTCACGCTCTCCTTCGGCCGCGACGAACTCGTGCGCGTGCAGGCCGAGCCCGAGCAAGACAGCCAGGGCACAGGCGGCTTTGTCGGTTCGCGCGCCGAGCGCAAGGTGCAGCGCGCCTATGTGGTGGAGAACCGCCACCGCACGCCCATTGCGGTGCAGGTGCTCGAGGCCGCGCCGGTTTCCGTCGACGAGCAGGTGCGCGTGGCCGCGCAGTTCACACCGCAACCTGGCGAGCTGGCCTGGAACAAGCAGCCGGGCCTCGCGATGTGGAGCTTCGACCTCGATGCCGGCAAGACCGCGCGCGTGGCGGCCGACTACACCATCAGCTACCCGAAGGACGCGCGCCTGCAGATGCGCTGAGCGCGACGTGCTTCAGCGCGGCTCGGGCGCCTGGCCTTCCGAAGGCTCGGCGCCCGGCTTGCGCTTCTTGCCGCGTGCCGCTTTCTTGGCCGCGCGTTCCGCATCGATGCGCTGGCCCTCTGCCAACCACTGCAGGAACTCTTCAGGTGTCTCGAGAGTGATGCGCCCCAGGTTGCCGGCGCGGAACTCATGCATGACGATTTCCGCGGCCTTTTGCAGGTTGACGCGGCCCTTGCCCAGCAGCGCGCCGCGCTTGCGGCCGATGGCGTCGAGCAGCTCTTCGTCCTTCATGGCGGCAATGGCAGCGGCGTCGTGCTCCGCCAGCTTGAAGCGCGCGGTAATGCCCTCGGCATAGTTCGCCTTCAGGTAGTTGAGCAGCTCCAGCGCCACTTCTTCCTCGTCGAAGGCATTGCGCCCCACGGCGCCGCTCGCCGCCAGGTTGTAGCCGCTCTTGGGCACCACGATGCGCGGCCACAGCATGCCGGGCGTGTCCCACAGGTAGAAGTCGTCGGCCAGCGTGATGCGCTGCTCCAGCTTGGTAATGCCGGCCTCGTCGCCGGTCTTGGCCTTGCGGCTGCCGGTCAGCGTGTTGATGAGGGTCGACTTGCCCACGTTGGGAATGCCGCAGATCAGCACGCGCATCGGCTTGGCCATGCCGCCGCGGTTGGGCGAAAGCTCGTGGCAGGCGCGCACGATGGCCTGCGCCGGCGTGGTCTGGCTCGCGTCGAGCGGAATGGCGCGCGTGGCCGGCAACGCGTTGTAGTGCGCGAGCCATAGCGCGGTGCGCGCGGCGTCGGCCAGGTCCTGCTTGTTGAGCACCTTCAGCGAGGGCCGCCCGGCCGTGAGCTCGGCCAGCATCGGATTGGCGCTGGAGCCGGGCAGCCGCGCGTCGAGCAGTTCGATGACCACGTCGATGTCCTTCACCCGCTCGGTGATGGCCTTCTGGGTCGTGTACATGTGCCCGGGGAACCACTGGATCGCCATCGATGGATGCTCTTTCGTTTCGCTCTGTCTGGGGAGGGGGCAGGCCCGAAGGCCGGGTGCGCATTGTCGACGGGGAACGTGCGGCAGATCACACCGCTACATTTTCCATAGCTGCAGGCGGCCATTTTGCCTGCGCTGCGGCGCGGCGCGCCCCTAGAATCCGCGCGCTGCACCTGCAGCCGCTTTCAAATAATCATCCGAGGGAAATCCATGCTCAAGCGCCTTGCCGCTGCCGCCCTGCTGGCAGCCACCGTTGGTTCCGCGACAGTCGCAACCGTTGCCCATGCCCAGCGCCCCACGCCGCCGCAGGGCCCGATGATCGACGGCTACCTGTGCTGCAACATGCGCACCTACGGCAGCTCCATCAGCGACATCAACTACGACGAGCAAGGCACGAGCATCGTGGCCGTGGGCACGCCGGCCCGCATCACGGCCTACGACATGCGCTGGTTCAGCGCCGACCTGGCCGGCAAGCCGCAGCGCATCAAGAACGACTACAGCCGCAACATCACGTTGATCGACTTTGCCAGGCGTTACGTCGTGACCGAAGACCCCAAGCAGAAGATGGCGGCCTTTCCGCCCGCGATCCGCAATGCCATCCTTTCCGTGAAGGTGATGCCCGGCATGACGCGCGAGCAGGTGCTGATGGCCGTCGGCTACCCCGTTGCGGCCGAGAACCCCAGCCTCGACGCACCCACGTGGCGCTACTGGCGCGACAGCTGGTCCGAGTACCAGGTCAACTTCGACGAGAAGGGCCTGGTCAAGTCGGTGATCGGCGACCCGGTGGCGCTCAGCCGCGTGCTGGCACCAACACCTTAGTTCGCGTTGGCGCGCGTCTCGGCGAGACACGTGCAATCCATTAGATGTTTTGCATCGCGGGGGGCTGTTCCGCCCCTATCATTTGACTGAACGCGGCGCATCGGCGCGTCGGTCGAATTGAAACTTTTGATGGAGTTACCGCGATGAAACCCGTCTCCGAACTGCTCAAGCGCCACGACTCCGCGGCCTGGCGCACCTCGCCGGACGCCAGCGTGTTCGACGCGCTGGCCACCCTGGCGCATTTCGAAGTGGGCGCGCTCATGGTGATGGACGGCGAGAAGCTGGTGGGCTTTCTCTCCGAGCGCGACTACACCCGCAAGGTGGCGCTGCAGGGCAAGAACTCCAAGGAAATGAAGGTCTCGGAGATCATGACGCCCGACGTGATGACCGTGACCCCGCAAACCCGCACGCGCGCCTGCATGGCGCTCATGAGCCAGCGCAAGTTCCGCCACCTGCCGGTGGTCGACGGCGACAAGGTGGTCGGAATGATCTCCATCCAGGACTTGATGGACGACATCATTGCCGACCACGAAGTGACCATCGCGCAGCTCACGACCTATATCCAGAGTTGATCCCATGCCTGCCCCAAGGTGGGGAACACGCCTACGCGCGCCCGGCCTGTTTAGGGCGCACAGTAGGGGCTCGTTCATCCATCAGCAGGAACACGGCATGCAGATTCAGGTCAACACGAGCAACGGTGTCAACAACAAGGACGCGCTGGAGCGCTGGGCCGATACGGAGATCAAGCAACAGCTGAGCCGCTTCGTCGACGACGTGACGCGCGTCGAAGTGCATCTGAGCGACGAAAACCACGACAAGGCCGGTGCGGGCAACAAGTGCTGCGTGATGGAAGCACGGCTTGCGCACCACCAGCCGCTGGCCGTGACGCAATACGCCACCACCCTGGACGAAGCCTTTCGCGGCGCGGCCGAAAAGCTCAAGCGCCTGCTCGACAACACGCTGGGCCGGCTGAACAACCACCGCGACCGCGACTCGATCCGCAAGGACGCGGGCTTTATCGCGGAGTAGCTCCGGCAAGCGCCCGTGCTCACCGCCGGGTGCGGGGCTTCCGCGCGGGAGCCTTGGGGCCGGGTGTCTCGACCGGAATCAACGGCGGGCGGTGGCCCGTGTGCATCCACTCGTCGTAGAAGTCGATCTTGCGGTCGACCAGCGACAAGGCGCGCTTCCACTCGGCAATGGTTTCGGTCACGCGCGCGCGGTGCGCCGCGAGCAGGTCGCGCCGCTGCGGCAGCGTGGTCTTGCCCTGCAGCGCGAGCGCGGTGTATTCCCGCATCTCGGCAATGGTCATGCCGGTGCGGCGCAGCCGGTCCATCAGGTCGAGCCAGCCCACGTGCAACTCGCCGTAGAGGCGCCGGCCGCCCTCGTCGCGCGAAACGCCGGGCACGAGGCCTTGCGCCTCGTACCAGCGAATGGCGTGCACCGTGCGGCCGGTGCGCGTGGCAAGCTCGCCGATGTGGAACGGGGTGCCGCCGTCAGCCGGCATGGGCGGCGGCGGACGGCGCCTGCAGCGCCTCCTGCACCAGTGCGGTGTCGAAGTACTCGGTCAGTTCCTTCACCTTGCCTCCTTCGAGTCGATAGACGTAGCAATAGCGGTTGTTGTAGCGCTTGCCGGCCTTGGTGGGCACGTCGCCGCTGAACAGCACCACCACCCGGTCGTCTTCGGCAATGATGCGCTCGGTCTTGCTCCGGTAGGGGCCCGCGAACTGCGCGAACAGCGGCTTGATCAGCTCTTCGCGGATGGCCGCCTTGCCCGCATAGGTGCGCGACCAGGGCGTGGTGCCTTCCAGCGTCCAGGCGGCATCGTCGGCCAGGCTGTCGATGAAGAGCTGGCCGTTGCCCTCGTCCAGCGCGGCATGGATGCGCTGCACCAGCGCCTTGTTGTCTGTCGTCGTGTTCATGGCTGCATTTCCTCGTGGAATGAATGAACCGGAAGTCCCGGTGAATTCATTGGAAATGCTCGAGTGCACTCCAGGTCAAGCGCCGTGAACGGGTTTGCGTCAGCCCTTGTTCGCGTTGGCCATGGCCTTGCCCACTTCGTTGCTGCCCTGGGCCGAACCGCTCTGGGGCACGATCTCGCCCTCGCGCGAGGTCACCTCGGCAAGCCGCGCGGCCAGTTGCTCGGGCGTGTCCGCGCCGATGCCCAGCCAGGCGCCTTGCGTAAGGGTGATGTGCGCGGCCTCGAAGGTGCCTGCGCCAGCGCAAAGAATGGTGCGATTCGGCGCGTCGCCGGAGGCCAGCACCAGCATGGCGGGCACCACCGCCTCGGGCTTGAGGGCGTCGAGCACGTCCTGCGGCATCAGGCCCTCGGTCATCCGCGTGGCCGCGGTGGGCGCGAGGCAATTGACACGGATGTCGTTCTTGGCGCCTTCGATGCTCAGCGTTTGCATGAGCCCGACGAGCGCGAGCTTGGCGGCGCCGTAGTTGCTCTGGCCGAAGTTGCCGTACAGGCCCGAAGACGAAGTGGTCATCACGATGCGGCCGTACTTCTGCTCGTTCATGAGCGCCCAGACGGCCTTGGTGCAGTTCACCGCGCCCATCAGGTGCACGTCGACCACCAGCTTGAAGTCGGCGAGGTCCATCTTGGCAAAGCTCTTGTCGCGCAGGATGCCGGCGTTGTTGACCAGGATGTCGACACGGCCCCAGGCATCGACGGCCTGCTGCACCATGGCCTGCACCGCGTCGAAGTCGGTCACCGAGGCGCCGTTGGCCATGGCCTCGCCACCGGCGGCCTTGATTTCGTTGACCACGGCTTGCGCGGCGCTCACCGAGCCGCCCGAGCCGTCGGCCGCGCCGCCCAGGTCGTTGACCACCACCTTGGCGCCGCGCGCCGCCAGGGCCAGCGCATGCTGCCGGCCGAGGCCGCCGCCGGCGCCGGTCACGATGGCCACTCGGCCCTTGAAGTCGATGGTGCTTTGGGTCATCTCTTGCTCTCTGCTTTCTTTGCTTGGGGTGGGGTATGCGTATGGCCGCCGCGGGCGGCCGCGTGGCGTTTTACCCCAGAAAAGCACGTCGGCGCGAGCGGCCGCGCGCGCGCTCAGTCACGCGCGTGACGCAGCGTTTCGCAGTAAGCCACCAGCTGGTCGAGCTCGGCCGACTTGTCGAAGAAGGCATCGGCGCCCAGCTGGGCGGCGCGCTGGCGCATGTCGGAGGTGGCGTAGTTGCTCAGCACCACGACTTTCTGGCTGGCCATGCGGTCGCGGCAGGCTCTCACCACGCCCAGGCCGTTGCCGCGCTCCAGGAAAAGATCGACGATGGTCAGGTCCCAGTCGTTGCGATGCTGGCGCAGCCAGCGCACCGCCTCTTCCTCGCTGCTGGCGCAGGCGACCACCTCCGCATCGGCCACATCGTGCAGGAAGCCGACGAGGTTTTCACGGATGAGGGCGCTGTCCTCGACAAGATAGGCCTTGAAGCTCATGCCGGGATCTCCGGCTGCGCCACGGGCCGGAATACGAATCTGTTGCTGCTTGCGGGGTGCATGCTGCCCATGGTCTCCGGCGCGGCCCCGCGCGCGGTGAGTCATGCAGGCCAATGCCTGTAGGCCATAGGCGCCCGCGCCTGTCGTCAGGCGGGCTGCACCTTGGCTGAGACGCGTAGGACAGCCAGCCGGGTCAGGCCGCGACGGCCATCCGCCCACGGCCAAGCCCCAGGCGAGCCGGCGACACGTACTGCTCGCGGTAGATCTCGAACGGCATGGTGTCGGCGGCCTCGATGCGCTTTTGCTCCTGGATCGATTCCTCGGTCATGCGCTCGAACTCGGCCTGCTGCTCGGGCGGGAACGGCAGGGCCAGGAGCGCCGCGCGAGTCTGCTCGGACTGCGCGCGAATGAAGCCGATGAAGGAGTTGCCGTGGCGTTGCTCCACCGCCGCCAGAACGCGAGCCGAAGGCAGGCTGTCCGGGTTTTGCAGGGCGGCAAGCGCCGCTTGCACCGCGTCGGCATGGTGCGTGCCGCCGTTCGCGGCATCGAGCGCGGCGGCAATGGGCAGGCATTGCTCCACCAGTTCGATGCCCCAGTCGGCCAGTGCCACCTCGCGCCTGCCCCGCAGCAGGTGCAGGCCCGGCTCGCGCCCGCGCGCGGCGGTGAGGTGCTGGTTGTGGGCCAGCTCGGCAATTTCCTGCGGGGTGTCGGCCGGGCTGTCGCTCAGCAGGCACTGCAGCAGGAACACGTCGATGAAGCGCATCGTCTGCGCATTGATGCCCACCGGCTCGAAGGGGTCGAGGTCCATCAGCCGCACTTCGACATATTCGACGCCCCGCTCGCGCAGCGCATGCAGCGGGCGCTCGCCGGGGTTGATCACGCGCTTGGGGCGGATGGTGCCGTAGAACTCGTTCTCGATCTGCAGCAGGCTGGTGCCCAGCTGGTTGTAGTCGCCGCCGAGGTTGCGGATGCCGATGGCCTCGTAGGCCGGCCAGGGCCGCGTGAGCGCGTCCTGCAGCGAGGCGCCGTAGCCCTCCAGGCTGTTGTAGCTCACGGCCAGCGAGGCCTGGGCATCGCTCTGGTAGCCGAGCGGGCCCATGCGCAGCGACGTGCCGTGCGGCATGAACATGCTGCCGTCGCCCAGCGGCTGCAGCTCGTGCGGGCGGCCCGCGACAAAGCTCGAGCACAGCGCCGGCGATGCGCCGAACAGGTACAGCAGCAGGAAGGCGTGGCGCCGGAAGTTGCGGATGAGCGCGAAATACTGTTCGCTCGACACATCGGGCAGCGACCAGTTGTAGTGAATGCCCGAGATGGTTTGCATGCGCCGCCCATAGCGGTGGCTCAGGCCCATGCGGTAGACGCTCTTGGCGCGCCCCACATTCGAGGAGCCGTAGCGCCCGATGGGAATGGTTTCGTCGGTCGGCAGGCCGCAGGGCATGCTCGACACCCATAGCCGCTCGTCGCCGAGCGTGTCGAGCACGCGGTAGGTGAACTGGTGGACGCGGGTCAGCTCTTCGAGCGCGGATTCGACATCGGCATGCACGCCCGTGATGAGTTCGAGCTGCGATTCGCTGAAGTCGGTGGTGATGTGCGGATGAGTGAGCGCCGAGCCCAGTGCGGCGGGGTGCGGCGTGAGCGCAAGTTTGCCGTCCGGCAGCGCGCGCAGGCTTTCCTTCTCGATGCCCCGCCGCATCCCCTTCAACCGCGCGGCTGAGAGTGCACCCAACCTTTCCTGCAATCTGCTGCTCATATTGTTATACCCGTCGATCTTCTGAGGGGCTGGAAGGTAGCACGCCCGCGCGGGCACTGCTCGTGCAGGGAATCCCTCCTTCCGCTATGCTGGCCGCCGCTATCGTTTTGCTAGCAGAGTTCATGGAGCTTGCGCTTTTGGAGTGGCCGGATGGAAGGCTGGAGCCAGTCGCAGGCCGCCGCGTTATGCCGCCAGCACGCGCAGCAAAAACCGGTTCAGGTCGGCAATTTCTTCCATGCAGACCGAATGCGCCATCGGGTATTCATGCCACTCCACGGTGTAGCCCAGCGCGGTGAGCGCGTCGCGCGACATCAGCGCCCTGTCGAACGGCACCACCGGGTCTTGCCGGCCATGGGCCAGGAAAACCGGGGTTTCGTGATTGGCCGCATGGCGCTCCGCCGCGGTGGTGGCTGCAATGGGCAGATAGCCCGAGAGGCCGACGATGCCCGCCAGCCGCTCGGTATGGCGCAGGCCGGTCATCAGCGCCATGGCGCAGCCCTGGGAGAAACCGGCCACCACGATGCGCTCGGCCTTGATGCCGCGGGCTTTCTCGTTGGCAATGAGCAATTCGATCGCGGCTTGCGAGCGGCGCAGGCCCGCCTCGTCTTCGCGCGCGGCCAGGTCGGCCACCGCAATGTCGTACCACGCCGGCATCTGGTAGCCACCGTTGATGGTGACCGGGATCACCGGCGCATTCGGGAACACGAAGCGCACGGGCCCCACGCTCGACAGGTCGAGTTCGTTGGCAATCGGCACGAAGTCGTTTCCGTCGGCGCCAAGGCCATGCATCACGATCACCGTGGCGGTGGGATGGGGAGCGGTTTCGATTTCGATCGGGGAGCGGGACATGGTCGGTAGAAGGTATTCAGAGACGCCAAAAACCAGACCTTAGCGCATTCGGGCCAACCGGGGCGCGGGCTCACGGAATGCAACACAATGGCGGTTCACGCAAAACCCATGAGCCCACACCCAAAGCCCTCTCCCTCCACGGCATCAGGCAGCGAAGCCCTGCTGCGCAGCAGCGGCCTGCGCGTGACGCGCGCTGCACAAACCGTGCTGGACCTGCTGGAGCACGCGCCGCAGCCGCTCACGCACGACGACGTGGTTGCCGCCTACACCGGTGCCACCGGAGCCCCGCCCGACCGCGTGACGATCTACCGCGTGCTCGACCGCCTGGTCGAGGCCGGCCTGTGCGACCGCCGCGTGGGCGCGGACCGCATCAACCGCTTTGCGCGCCACGTGGAAGCCGCTTCGGGCAACATCTTCGAGTGCGACCAATGCCACAAGGTGCTGGCGCTGCCTTCCGACCCCGAACTGCCCAAGGTGATGAGCCGGCTCGGCCGCGAGCTGCGCAAGCAAGGCATCGACACGCGCCACACCGCGCTCACGCTGCACGGCACCTGCGGGGATTGCAGGGGCTGAGCGTCGCCTCGGGACGGCTACACGTTCCAGGACGGAAAAGGGTCCGGAAGGTTGGCCCACCACGAAGCGCCGTAGCGCATTTCGCTCTCCGTCAGCAGGCAGGCATCGAGCCGCGCGCGCAGGTCGGCTTCGTCCATTCCAATGCCGATCAGCACCAGCTCCTGCCGCGCATCGCCGGTGGCGGGATCCCAGTTCTTTCGGATGATCTCCAACGCTTCTTCATCGGCAGGCCAGTGTTCGCGCGGCACCGCGGCCCACCACAGGCCGGCCACGCCGTAGCGGCAGGCGCCACCCGCCTGCGACCATGAGCCCGCGCGCGTGGCCCGGCTTGCGAGCCAGAAGAATCCCTTGGAGCGCACCACGCCCTCCCACTCGGTTTGCACCAGGTCCCAGAAGCGCTGCGGATGAAACGGCAGCCGCGCGCGGTACACGAAGCTGCGAATGCCGTAGGTGTCGCTCTCCGCCGGGTGCTCGCCGCGCAGCTCGGCCAGCCAGCCGGGCGCCTGTTCGGCCTGATCGAAATCGAACAGGCCCGTGTCCAGCACGCGGTCGAGCGCGACGCGGCCGAACTCCGATGTCTCGATGCGCGCACGCGGGTTGAGGCTGCGCAGAATGGCCATCAGCCGGCCGCGCTCTTCGGCGGTGACCAGGTCGGTCTTGTTGACCACCAGCACGTCGCAGAACTCGATCTGCTCGATCAGCAGGTCGACCACGGTGCGCGTGTCTTCATCGCCGAGCGACTGGCCGCGCTGGCCCAGGCTGTCGGGCGAGCCGTAGTCGCGCAGGAAGTTGAAGGCGTCGACCACCGTCACCATGGTGTCCAGGCGCGCCACATCGGCCAGGCTCTTGCCGTCCTCGCCCGCAAAGGTGAAGGTCTCGGCCACTGGCAGCGGCTCCGAGATGCCGGTCGATTCGATCACGAGCTGGTCGAAGCGCCCTTCCTTCGCGAGCCGGCCCACCTCGATGAGCAGGTCTTCGCGCAGCGTGCAGCAGATGCAGCCGTTGCTCATCTCGACCAGCTTCTCGTCGGTGCGCGAAAGCTGGGCGCCGCCGTTTCGCACCAGGGCCGCGTCGATGTTGACCTCGCTCATGTCGTTGACGATGACCGCCACGCGCCGCCCCTCGCGGTTGTGCAGGATGTGGTTGAGCAGCGTGGTCTTGCCGGCGCCGAGAAAGCCGGACAGCACGGTAACGGGAAGGCGTTGGTTCATGGGCGTGGCTTTATATGCAACAGAATTGCATTATATGAATCAATGCAACCATGTTGCGTTTATCCCATGCAGCAATTCTCCGCCCGGCCCCGCATAGACTCTTGCGTCAGATGCAGCACTTGAGCCTTCCCGTTCTCTACAGCTTTCGCCGTTGTCCGTACGCAATGCGCGCCCGCCTGGCGCTGGCCGCCAGCGGCGAGCCGTGCGAGCTGCGCGAAGTGGTCTTGAAGAACAAGCCCGCCGAGATGCTCGCCGCGTCGCCCAAGGGCACGGTGCCCGTGCTGGTGCTGCCCGGCGCTACGGTGCTCGAACAAAGCCTCGACATCATGCTGTGGGCCCTGCGCCGCAACGACCCGCTGCGCTGGCTCGAGCCCGAGGCGGGCACGCTGGACGACATGCTCGCGCTCATCGCCACCTGCGACAACGACTTCAAGCCGCAGCTCGACCGCTACAAATACCCAGGACGGTTCAGCGAACTACCCGAGAACGCATGCGAAAGCGGCTCGCAATTTCTGTTGCGGCTCGAGGCAATGCTTGCCGCGGGTTCGGGCCAGCTTTTCGGCGCGCGAGCCACGTTGGCCGATGCCGCCGTCATGCCCTTCGTGCGGCAGTTCGCAATGGTCGATCCTGCATGGCTCGAAAGCCAGCCCTGGCCACAGCTGCGCAGCTGGCTCGCGGGTTGGACCGGGTCGCAGCTGTTCGAGCGCGCGATGAGGAAGTACGAGCCGTGGGTATCGAGCTCGGCCGGCGTCGCCTACCCGCCGGCTTGATCAGCCGAAATTCGGTGCCCGCCGTTCGCGCAGCGAGGCCACGCCCTCGCGCACGTCGGCGCCGGCAAAGCCTATGAATTCGAGCGCCAGCGAGGCGTCGAAGGTTGGCCCGGCCTGGCGCAGCCAGTTGTTGAGCGCGTACTTGGTGAGGCGAATCGCGCTCTGGCTGCCGGCTGCGAGCCGGTCGGCCACTTCGTAGGCGCGCGGCAGCAGGTCGGCCTCGTCCACCGCGAGCGACACCAGGCCGATGCGCTCGGCCTCCTCGCCGCTCACCGGCTCGCACAGCAGCAGGTGGTACTTGGCCTTGGCCATGCCGCACAAGAGCGGCCAGACGATGGCCGCGTGGTCGCCCGCCGCCACGCCCAGGCGCGTATGGCCGTCGACGATTTTCGCGCCTTTGCTCGCAATGGAAATATCGGCCAGCAGCCCCGCCACCAGCCCGGCGCCCACGGCCGGGCCGTGCATGGCGCTGACGATCGGCTTGTCGCAGTTGATGATGTTGTAGACGAGGTCGCGCGCTTCTTTCCATACCCGCTGGCGCACAGCGTCGTCGGTGGTCATGTCCTGCACCATGGCCAGGTCGCCGCCGCCGGAAAAGCCCAGCCCTTCGCCCCGCAGCACCGCGCAGCGCACCGTGTCGTCGGCCGCCACGTTGCGCCAGATTTCGGCAAGCTCGCGGTGGCCGTCATGGCCGGCCGTCGGCAGCTTGCCGTTGGCCGCGCGCATCTGGATGTCGAGCACCGCATCGTGGATGCCGCGGCGGGTGATGGCAAGGGTCTGGTAGCGGGTGTAGTCCATGCGTGTCTCCGCCCCGCATGCGTGCGGGGGATGTTCTTTTGCGTCGAAAGACGGGAACGCTATTTTCGCGCGGCAAGCTCGCGGCAGCGCTGCACGTTGGCTTCGAAGCGCGGTGCCAGCCCGGGCTCGCACACGTCGCCCGAGGGGTTGAGCTTGCACATGCCGACCACCGCATAGTCCATCACGGCCTCGGTGCACATCGGGTACTTCGCCAGGTCGGGGTTGGCCTGGGCCTTGAAGCCCCAGCGCTCGGAGAACTGCACCACGCGGGCGGTGGCGCCGTGGAAGAAGCTGCGGTCGCGGGCCGCGATGGCGGCCTCCATGCGGGGCAGTTCCTCGTTGAGATAGCCCACGGCTTCCAGCGGGAAACCCGAAGGATCAGGCTGTGCGGCGGCAAGGGTCGCGGCCAGCGCAAGCGGCACGGCGGCGAAGCTGCGCAGCAGCGAAAACCTGGAGAAGATGGGCGCGCGGTTGTATTGCATGGGTTCCCATTTTGCAGCGGCGGCGTAACCATGTGTATGTTCACTGAAAGCCCGGCCTCAGCATGCTGCGCCCGCGTCGTCCCTGCACAACGCCCGCTGGCGCATTCGCTCGCTCCAGACGCCCCGGTCACTTGCCCTTTTTCTGCCGGTCGAACTTGCGCCAGTACTGGAATTCATCCTCGTGCACTTCGAGGTCGACCTCCGAGATGCGAGCCTGGAGGCGCTCCTGCACGTCGGCCACCGCCTTGTTGTAGACGATGGGCCCGACCTCCTCGAGAAAGAAACCGAGCAGCGCGCCGGCGGCGATGTTCCCGATCGGCTCTTCCATGTTCTCGCGGAAGTAGCGCTCGATCGATGCGATGGCTTGCTGCCGTGCTTCCTTGGCGATCTCGATGGTCATGCGGTTCCTTGGAGGTTTTGCCGTTCGATTCTGCAGCGCATTCGTCTTGCGACAATGGCGCACCTGCCGATCTTCACCAGCGACTCCACGACACCATGGCTTCAAGACAACTCCGCACGCTCGAACGCGGCATTCTTTGCGTATTGATCGGTGCCGCCGTGCTGCTGGGGCCGCGCTTCCTGCAAGGCACGCGGTGGTTCGAGATGGTGGCGGGCGCGTCGGTGGTCGGCTGGTTCGCCCTTGCGCTGGGCGTGGCGCTGATCGTGGTCGACCTGGTGCAGCGCGCCAAGGCGCGGCGTTAGTAAAAATGCCGCGCCGCGCTCAGCGGCGGAGCTTCTTGATGAGTTCGACCACCGCAAGCACCACGGCGCCGGCAACAAGGCCGACACCCGCGTTCACGCCCATCGATCCGAGCGCGCCGAACACACCGCCGGTGGCTTCGGCCCAGTGTTCGACCGCATGGCCGAATGCGGGAACGCCGTGCACCAGGATGCCGCCGCCCACGAGGAACATGGCGGCGGTGCCCGCAATCGACAGCCCCTTCATGAGCCAGGGCGCCGCAACCAGAATGCCGCGGCCCAGGGCCTGCGCGGCCTTGCTGGCCTGCTGGCTCAGGTAAAGGCCCGCGTCGTCGAGCTTCACGATGCCGGCCACCAGGCCGTAGACACCGACGGTCATGATCAGCGCAATGCCCGCGAGCACCGTGAACTGCGTGACGAAGGGCTGGCCCTGAACAGTGCCCAGCGTGATGGCGATGATTTCCGCCGAAAGAATGAAGTCGGTGCGCACCGCGCCCTTGATCTTGTCCTTCTCGACGGCGACCACATCGATGGTCTCGTCGGCCACCGCCCGCTCGTGGCGCGCGGTGTCAGCCTCGTGCTCCTGCTTGTGCAGGAACTTGTGGGCCAGCTTCTCGCAGCCTTCGAAGCAGAGGAACGCACCACCGATCATCAGCAGCGGCGTGACGAGCCACGGCAACCAGGTGCCGATGGCCAGCGCCGCGGGCACCAGGATGAGCTTGTTGACGAACGAGCCCTTGCACACCGCCCAGACCACCGGCAGCTCGCGGTCGGCCTTGACGCCCGAGACCTGCTGCGCATTGAGCGCGAGGTCGTCGCCCAGAACGCCGGCCGTTTTCTTGGCGGCTACCTTGGTGAGGATCGAGACGTCGTCCAGAACGGTGGCGATGTCGTCGAGCAGCAGAAGCAGGCTGGTGGCCATGGCAATGGTCGGTGTAAAAAAAGAATCGGCGAGCTTAGCCGCAACCGCGGCCCTCGCCGGCAATACCCGTACGCGGCAGGCGCGTCAGACGACGTTGCGCTTGAGGCGGATTTCTTCGACGCGCACCGTGCCGAGCGCCGTGGTCTTGGCGGTCTTCATTTCGCGCTTGAAACCGGCGAGCTCGAAAAAGCGCATGGCGCGGTCGTTGCGAATCGGCACCCACGCGGTCACGGTGGTGCAGCCTTCTTCTTCGAGGCCCTCGCGCGCGGCGTCCCAGAGCGCCACGCCGAGGCCCTTGCCCCAATGCTCGGGCTTGACATGAAGGGCCCAGATCTCGCCTGCGGTGGAAGGCGTCTTGGGATCGCGCGAGCGGTCAAAGCCGACGAAGCCGACGATCTCGCCGCCCAGCACCGCAACCTGCACCTGCGGCTCGCTGAACTCGATGGCTTCGCGCCACTTGGCTTCGCGGGTGGCGGGGGCCAGCGTGCGCAGCTCTTCCTCGGGCAGGATGCCCTGGTAGGCAGCCTGGGCGGCCAGGGTGTGGACTTCGGCGACGGCCTTGGCGTCGCGCATCGTGGCGGGGCGAACTTCGTAATCTGACATGAATGCGGAAAATCAAATGGAACCGGGTATTGTCGCCGCACCGCTAAACTGCTTGTTGCACACGCACCAGACACACATCAACAGGAGGTAGATATGGCCAAGGGTCAACAACGCGCGAACAAGGAAGCCAAGAAACCGAAGAAGGACACTTCGCCGCCCAAGCCCGCGGGCACCGGCGGCATCGAGCCGGTCCGCACGATCACCACCGCGGTCATTCCGCGCGGCAAGCTCAAGAACAAGTGACCGACGAAAAGCCAGCGCCCGCCAAGCCGGCCCAGCCGCGGAACCCGTTGCACGGGCTCACGCTGGAAGCCATCGTCACGGCGCTGGCCGACTACTACGGCTGGGAACAGCTCGGCCATCTCGTTCCCATCCGCTGTTTCACCTTCGAGCCGAGCGTGGGCTCCAGCCTCAAGTTCCTGCGCAAGACGCCGTGGGCACGCGAGAAGGTCGAAAGCCTTTATCTCTTCATGCTGCGCGAACAGCGCCGCGAGCAGCAGCAACAGCAACCCCCGCAGCGATGAGGGTCCGGCTCGAACCGTCGGGCCTCGGCTTCGAGGCCGAGGCCGGCACCACGCTCCTGAAGTCGGCCGAATCAGCCGGCATCGAAATGCCGAGCTCCTGCCGCAACGGCACCTGCCGCACCTGCATCTGCCAGCTGCTGTCGGGCTCGATACGCCACACCGTCGAATGGCCAGGCCTGAGCGCCGAAGAAAAGGCCGAGGGCTGGATATTGCCCTGCGTGGCCGAGGCGCAAAGCGATCTGGCAATCGAGGCGCCGAAGGCGTTTTCGGTCTTCTGAGACCGGCCCTGCTCAACTCTGCTTGACTGTCTGGGCCGGCATCGCGACCACCAGCCGGTCCCGCTGCGCGAGCGACGGGAACAGCTTGAACCAGCCCAGCGCCACCATCATGGTTCCCACGCCGCCCAGCACCACCGAGCCCACCGGCCCCAGCAGCGCGGCCGTGGCGCCCGATTCGAACTCGCCCAGCTGGTTGCTGGCGCCGATGAAGATCGAATTGACCGCACTCACCCGGCCGCGCATGGCGTCGGGCGTTTCAAGCTGCACGAGCGTCTGGCGGATCACCACGTTGACCATGTCGGCCCCGCCGGACACCGCCAGCGCAATCAGCGAAACGACGAAGCTGCGCGAAATGCCGAACACCACCATGCACAGCCCGAAGAGCCCGACGGCAATCAGCAGCGTGCGTCCGATGTGGCGCTCGATGGGCCGGCGCGTGAGCGCAATCGACATCACGAGCGCGCCCACAGCGGGCGCGCTGCGCAGCAGCCCAAGGCCCCATGGCCCGGTGTGCAGGATGTCCTTGGCGTAGATGGGCAGCAGCGCCACGGCGCCGCCCAGCAGCACCGCGAAAAGATCGAGCGAGACGGCGCCGAGCACGGGCTTGCGCTTCCAGATGAAATTGACCCCCGCGAACACCGTGGCCAGCGTGACCGGCTCGCGCGCCGCCGGGGTATGGGCATAGCGCAGCCGCAGCACCAGCACGCAGGCAATGGCAAAGCACAGCACGCTCGCGCCGTATACCAGCGCCATGCCCGCCACGAACAGCAGGCCGCCGAGCGCCGGCCCGCCGATGATTGCGCCCTGCATGCCGGCCGAGCTGAAGGCCATGGCCCGCGGCAGCATGGTGGGCGGCACCAGGAGCGGCGTCAGCGCCTGCTGCGCCGGCATCTGGAAGGCCCGCACCGCGCCGAGCACCAGCGACAGCCCCAGCAGCAGGCCGCGCGTATCGAAGCGCTGCGCCACAGCAAGCAGCAGCACCAATGCCACCACGCCCTGCACCGCAAAACAAGCCGCCACGATGCGGCCACGATGGCGGCGATCGACCACGTGGCCGGCCAGCAGCGCCAGCAGCAATGCGGGAACGAACTGGTAGAGGCCGACGAGGCCGAGATCCCAGGCGCTGCTGGTGAGTTCGTACATGTGCCAGCCGATGGCCACCAAAAGCATCTGCGACGCCGCGGTGCCGAAAAGCCGCGCCACCCACAGCTGCATGAACGGACGCTCGCGCCTGAGTTGGGCAAAGCTCGGGGGCGCGGGAACGGCGGCGGAAATGGGAGAAGGAGAGGCAGGAGAAACGGGGCCGGACATTCGTTCGAGGATAGCCGAGGCTTCATGAGCCTCGCATGAGGGCGGGCTCTCCTTCCGCCTTCTCCTCTCTACACTCTGCCGCATCCATGCCCGACACCGACCTTCTTATCGACCTCGTTCACGAAGACGCCCACCTGCTGGTGCTGAACAAGCCTGCGGGCCTGCTTTGCGTGCCGGGACGCGGCGAAGACAAGCAGGACTGCCTGAGCGCGCGCGCCATGCAGCGGTGGCCCGATGCGCTGATCGTTCACCGGCTGGACATGGCGACCAGCGGGCTCGTGCTGATGGCGCGCGGCGCCGCCATGCAGCGGGCGCTCGGCGATGCGTTTGCCAACCGGGTGGTGCACAAGCGCTACGAGGCCGTCGTCGATGGCGCCATGCCGGTGCGCGATGAATGGTCCGTCATCGATGCGCCGCTGATGGCCGATTGGCCGCGGCGCCCGTTGCAGAAGGTAGACCCCGCGGGCAAGCCGAGCGTCACGCGCTGGCGGGCGCTTTCTTCAACAGCCGATGGAGAAACTGCGGCGACGCATGTGCTGCTGGAGCCCCTCACGGGCCGCTCGCATCAGCTGCGCGTGCATCTGCTGTCTATTGGCCATCCAATCCTGGGCGATGCGCTCTATGGCAGTGCCGAGGTCCAGGCGCGCGCCCCGCGCCTGCTGCTGCATGCGAGCGAGCTGGGCTTCGTGCACCCAGCAACGCAGCAGATGCTTCGCTTTCAGAGCCAGCCGGATTTCGCTCCTCTTCTTCTTTCTTTTTCTTCTCTTTTTTCTACAGCCCGCCCTTAACCACGAGCACCGGCATCGGTGCGTCCTGGAGCACGCGCTGGGTCACGCTGCCGAGCAGCAGCTTCTCGATGCCGCTGCGGCCATGCGAGCCCATCACGATCAGGTCGGCCGCAATGGCAATGGCGGTGTCGACGATGCCTTCGTGCACCACGTGGCCGTCGATCACGCGCTGGTCGCTGTGCAGGCCTTCGGCCGCAAGCGCGGCCACGCCGCGCGCGAGCGCCGCATTGGCGCTTGCGGTGGCCGCAGCCAGGTATTCGTTCTGGCCGAGCGCGTAGTCCGCACCCACGCCAATGAAGGGATAGTTGTCGATCACGTGGATCAACGTGATGCGGCTTCCGAACGCCAGCGCCAGGCCGCTGGCCTTGCTGACCGCGAGCATGGAAGTTTCGGAGCCGTCGATCGGAACCAGGATGTGATTGAACATGGCGGACCTCACTTTCGTTCGTTCGCAGACAGGCGCGGCTCGCAACCGAACCGGGCCTCCAATTTAACCCCTTGGCCGGGGCGTGACTGTAGGACTCAAGCCAGCGGGGTCAATCCCCCTGGAAACCCTGAGCGCGGCAGGTAACCACGAGGGTGTCGCGCCAGCCGGCGGCCCCCTCCTCGGTCGGCTGGATGGGCGTGGACTCGTGGATCACGCGTGCGTCGTCGAGCAGCAGCAGCGTCCACGGCTCGGTCATGGTGAACCGCTCGCCGCGCCTTCCGTTGGCCTCGAACACGCGCGTTTCGCCGCCCTTGATTCCGCTGCGCCCCACCAGCGCCACCGCCACCAGGTCGACACCGTCGCGGTGCGCGCCTTCGGGCGTGGGCCGGCCGATGCCGCCCGCGGTGTCGATGCGGAACTGGTGCGCCTCGACAAACCACGGTAGCGCCGCGGCATTGCGCATGCCGCTTGCCGCTTCGCCCAGCCGCTGCAGCAGGCGCTGCCACACCGGCTGCGCCACCGTGGCCTCGTGCATGGGCGCAAACCAGCGCTGCATGCCGCCGTGCAGCGCGTTGTATTCGACCGGCTGCCAGTGCGCACGATGCGGCACCTGCGCAATCGCCTCGTCCTCGACGGTGAAACACGCATGGCGCCGCGTGCGGTAGCGGCCGCCGTCTTTCAGGTATTCATCCGGTGGAAGATCGTTCCAATCGGCGTGCAGTGCTTCCAGGTCACGAAGCGGCACGCCGAGCCAGTCGCTCACGCCTTGCGGGCTGAGCACTGCATAGCCCTGTTCGCGCAGCGCGGGCAGCAGTTCGGCCGGCTGGATGAACGGCGGTGCGAAGGCAGCGTTGGTCACGACGCGGTGACCTTCACGTCCTTCCAGAACGCGACGCGATCACGGATTTCTTCGGCTTCGGGCTTGGGGTCTGCGTAGTACCAGGCGGCATCGGTGTGCAGCTCCCCATTGACCAGCAGCGAGTAGTAGCTGGCCGTGCCCTTCCAGGGGCAGGTGGTCTTGTGGTTGCTGAAGGTGACGTGGTCGCGGTTCAGCGAGCTCATCGGGAAATAGTGGTTACCTTCGACGAGCACGGTGTCGTCGCTTTCGGCGATGGTGACGCCGTTCCAGGTTGCTTTCATGTGTTGCTCTCCACGGGGAAGGGATATTGTGCCCTTTGGCTTTGGGCCCGGCTTGTTGGTGGGCTTGGTTTGCTTCCCGAGGCCGGGTCTCGCCCCGGCGGGCGACTCACTTTCTTTGCTTCGCCAAAGAAAGTAAGCAAAGAAAGGCGACCCCTACTGTCTGCGTCCCCTGCGCTTCGCTACGGGGAAACCTGCGGTGCTCGACTCCGGCGGGGGTCCGCAGAACTCGCTTCGCTCAAACAGCTGCGGCCCTGATCCCGCCTCCATCTGCGCTCCTCGGCGCATACAGAAGGGGTGGGAGCGGGCAGCCGTCGCTTCGCTCGGCCCCAACACGAACAGCCAACAGCCGATACCAACCACCGCGGCGCGCAGCACCGCAGTGGCTTGGTCGCCGAGCGAAGCAAAGGCCCGTTCGGTTTCCAAGCCCCTCTGTATGCGCCGAGGAGCGCAGCGTTTCGCGGATCAGGGCCGCAGCTGTTTGAGCGAAGCGAGTTCTGCGGACCCCGCGAAACGCGAGCACCACAGGTTGCCCCGTAGCGAAGCGCAGGGGTCGCAGACAGTGGGGTCGCCTTTTCTTTGCTTACTTTCTTTTGGCGAAGCAAAAGAAAGTGAGTCGCCCGCCGGGGCGAAACCCGGCCTCGGAACACAAACCAGCTAAAGACCCAAAGTCAGGCCCCCAACCAATGCACACTAAAAAGCCTCTCAGGATCCGTCCAAACCGCCAGCGGCCGAAACCCCGCCTTCACAGCCAGCGCCCGCAACCCATCCACAGTGAACTTGTGCGAGTACTCGGTATGAATCGTCTCCCCTTCCTCGAACCCGAACCGCTCACCGTGCAGTGAAACAGCCTGGTCCCGACGGCTCACCAAGTGCATCTCGATCCGCTGTCTCGGCGCGTTGTAGAACGCCGAATGCGCAAAGCCATCAAGGTCAAAGTCGGCATCGAGCTCGGCATTGGCGCGCCGCAGCAAATTCAGGTTGAACGCAGCCGTCACCCCTTGCGCATCGTTGTACGCCGCATGCAGACGAGCCGGGTCCTTCACCAGGTCGACGCCGATCAGCAGCCCGCCTCCTCGCAGCATCCGCGCCGCAAGCTGCAGAAAAGCCAGCGCCTCTTCAGGCTCGAAATTTCCGATCGTCGAGCCCGGAAAAAACCCGACGCGTTTGCCCGCGCCGGGCATCGGCGCCGGCAGTACCAGCGGCATGGTGTAGTCCGCCGCAATCGGCTGCACCACCAGTTCGGGGTAGTCGGCCTTCAGCCGTGCGGCGGCGGCCTGCAGGTGTTCGCCCGAAATGTCGATGGGCAAATAGCGCTTGGGCGCCTCGAGCGCATCCAGCAGCAGCCGCACCTTGGTCAGGGAGCCGGCACCGAACTCCACGATCTCGGCACCGGGGCCGATCTGCTCGGCGATCTCCCCGGCGCATTCGCCGAGGATGCGCAGCTCGGTTCGCGTCGGGTAGTACTCCGGCAACTCGCAGATGCGGTCGAACAGCTGCGAACCGGCCGCGTCGTAAAAAAACTTGGGTGAAATGCTGCGCGGCTTGCGCGCAAGGCCCGCCAGCATCGCACGGCCGAATTCGCAGAGCGGCTCGCTCGTTGCCGCTGCGGCGGTGGCTGGCGCCGCGGGCTTACGCTGCTGTTGTGCGGCGGCGAACGAGAAGGAGGACGAGGATGTTGGATTGCGCATGATTCAGACGTCTTTTGCGAGCCTTAGCCCCGAGAACTGCCAGCGCGCCGCCGGCGGAAAGAAGTTGCGGTAGCTGGGCCGCGTGTGCCCAACCGGGGTGGCCACGCTGCCACCGCGCAACACCAGTTGACCCACCATGAACTTGCCGTTGTATTCGGCGGCAATACCGGGCATGGGCCTGAAACCGGGATACGGGTCGTACGACGAACGCGTCCACTGCCAGACGTGGCCGGTCATCTGCGAGATGCCGGGGGCGTCGAAGGCGGCCTCCCACTCGAACTCGGTGGGCAGCCGCGCGCCGGCCCATTCGGCATACGCGGCGGCTTCATAAAAACTCAGCTGCGAGACGGGCGCATCGGCTTCCATGGGCCGCACGCCGTGCAGGCCGAACACTTGCCAGCCGCCCTGGTGCTGCTGCGGGCCGAGCCGCGGATCGTCGGGCGCGAGCCAATAAGCCGGGTGCTGCCAGCCCTGCGCCTGCACCGCGGCCCAGCCGTCGGACAGCCAGAGTTCGGGCCGCTTGTAGCCCCCGTCGGCAACGAACTGGGCGTAGTCGCCGCAATTCACCAGCCGGTCGGCAATGGCATAGGGCTGCAGCAGCGCGGCATGGCGCGGCGTTTCGTTGTCGAAGGCAAAACCCAGCTGCGGCCCCTCATGGCCGACCTGGACCACCCCGCCCGTCTGCGGCAGCCAGCGCATGGCCGGCGGCACAGCGGCCAGTCGCAGGGCCGGACCCGCTGCCGACTTGTAGGCGGGCAGCAGCGGGTTGCATGACAGCACATGAAGAATGTCGGTGAGCAACAGCTCCTGGTGCTGCTGCTCGTGGTTGAGGCCCAGCGTGACGATGGGCTCGATGGCGGCCCAGTCCTGCTCGCCGATGTCGCGGTCGAGCAAGGCGAGCACCGCCTCGTCGACGTGGCTGCGATAGGCATGCACCTCGTCCACCGAGGGGCGCGTGAGCAGCCCGCGCTGCGGCCGCGGGTGGCGCGGGCCGAGCGCCTCGTAATACGAGTTGAAGAGGTAGTGAAAGCGCACGTCGAAGGGCCGATAGCCCGCGGCGTGAGGCTGGAGCAGCACGGTCTCGAAGAACCACGTGGTGTGCGCAAGATGCCACTTGGTGGGGCTTGCATCAGGCATCGACTGGATGCACTGGTCTTCGGCGGACAGCGGCGCGGCGAGCGCCAGGCTGGCAGCTCGCACTTCGCGGAACTTGTCGCGCAATGCGCTCGCCGCCTGGGTGATCGGCCGGGAAAGCGTCATGGAGTCTCCAGTCGGGTCAGCCGCTCGTTGTAGCCGATTCGTATTGCCGCTGCACGTAGGACAAGTTCTCGCCCTGGCTCTCTTGCGGCGGGGGCGTCAAATCGGTGGGGGCAGCCACTTTGGCACAAGACGCGCCGGCGTGCAGGGCGGCTGCGTATCATCCGTTCGATGCAAACGAACAACGCCTCCGCCCGCCCCCACGTCGTCATCGTCGGTTGCGGTTTCGGCGGGCTCGAAGCGGCCCGCAGGCTCGACAGCGCCGACGTGGACGTGACGGTGATCGAGAAAACCAATCACCACCTGTTCCAGCCCCTGCTTTACCAGGTGGCAACCGCCGGGCTGGCCGCGCCGTCGATCGCGGCGCCGGTGCGCGCCCTCTTCCGCAAGCAGCCGCGCATCACCACGCTGCTCGGCGAAGTGAGCGCCATCGACGCGGCAGCCCGCGCGGTCCAGCTGACCAACGGCAGCCGGGTGAGCTACGACCACCTGATCGTCGCGGCCGGCGCCACGCACAGCTATTTCGGCCACGACGAATGGGCGCCCCTCGCGCCGGGCCTCAAGACGCTGGCCGATGCGTTCGAGATCCGCCGGCGCGTGCTGATGTCGTTCGAGGCGGCCGAAACCGCCACCGACCCGCAGCGCCGCCGCGCGCTGCTGACCTTCGTGGTGATCGGCGCCGGGCCGACCGGCGTCGAAATGGCCGGCACCCTGGCCGAAATTGCCAAGCACACCCTTTCCGGGGAGTTCCGCCACATCGATCCGGGCAGCGCGCAGGTGCTGCTGGTCGAAGGCGGCCCGCGCGTGCTGCAGGCCATGCCCGAGAGCCTGAGCCAGAAGGCGCTGGAGCAGCTTGAAAAACTCGGCGTCGAAGTGCGGCTCAATGCGCGCGTGACCGCCATCGACGCCAACGGACTCGAAGTGCAGTCAGGCGGCGGCGCGGACGGCGCACCGGCCACCAGCTACCGCATCGAGAGCAGTTGCGTGGTGTGGGCAGCGGGCGTTGCGGCCTCGCCGCTCGGCCGCATGCTGGGCGAAGCGACCGGCGCCGAATGCGATCGCGCGGGCCGCATCAAGGTCGAGCCCGACCTGAGCCTGGCCGGCCACCCGGAAATCAGCGTGGTCGGTGACCTTGCGGCCGCCATGAGCTACGCGCCCGGCAAGCCGCCCAAGCCCGTGCCGGGCGTGTCGCCCGGTGCCAAGCAGATGGGCCGCGCCGCCGCCTCGAACATTCTTCGCCGCATTGCCGGCACGCCCACAGTGCCCTTTCGCTACCGCGACTACGGCAACCTCGCGACCATCGGCCGCAACTCGGCGGTCGTCGACCTGGGCACGCCCTTCGGTCCGTTGCGCTTCAGCGGGCGGCTCGCATGGCTCTTCTGGCTGTTTGCGCACGCGTACTTCCTGATCGGCTTTCGCAACCGCATCGTCGTGATGATGGACTGGGCCAGCGCCTACTGGAGCTTCCAGCGCAACGCGCGCGTGGTGGCTGACGTGCAGGGCAAGAGCGAGTCTTAGCCAGCCGCAAAAGCCGCAAGGGCTTCGCCTGACATGTCATTGACCCTGTGGATTGCCCTGCATGCACTCGACGCGGTGTTCTGGCTGTGGGTCTTGCGCTGGGGCGGCGCTACATGGCTCGAAGGCACCTTTGCCTCGGGCTTTCTGGTCAGCATCTTCGCGCCGCGCTGGAGCGCTGAAGGCCTTCGCATGTTCGCGCTCTTGATGCTGGTGGTGTGCGCCATCAGTTTTCTCGCAGGTGTTTTGGTGCCCTCGCTGCGCTGCTTTTATGGGGGCGCCTGCTGAGGCGCTGTTCCGACGGCTTCTCTCGAACAGCTCAGAACAGAAAGTCGTTCGACGATGCGGTCTCGCGCTGGCGCCGCCGCCACTCCCACGGCGCAGTCGGCTTGGCACCGGCCCACAGGCCCAGGCGCTGTGCACGCGCGCTTTCCTGCAGCTTGAACAATCCGCCGCCGCGCCGCGTGGCGATGCCGTTGAAGTCGTACACCCAGGCCCACCCTTCGGCCACCATCCGCGTTCCGGCGTCCTGGCCGTCGCAGTTCACGTCGGCCACCGTGCGGCCGTAGCGGTCGGTGTCGCGTTCGGTGATCACGGCCTGCTCGAAGTAGCACAGGCGGCTGAGGGCCTGCCTGCTGCGCTGTCCGTAGGGCTGGGCTCGTTCCGGCGCGTCGATGGCGGCGATGCGCACCTTCACTTCCTCGTAGGAGCCGAAGCGCCCGCAGCGGGCCGTGAGCGTGTCGCCGTCGCTGATGCCCACGACGAGACAGGTTCGCGGCGTGGCCGCGTGCGACAACTGGGGCGAAAGCAGGGGCAGGAGCGCGAGGCAGACGGCGGCGAGAGAACGCAAACGCATGGAGCAGAGAGAGAAAAGGAACGTGGCGGAGAAAGCCACGGATTCTCGTTGCGAACTGCCCCGGCCCCCGCCCACGAACCCGCTGTTACGCGACAGTCTCGTTCTCGTCTTCCTGCAGCAGCCGCCACATCACCTTGCCGCTGCCGCTCTTGGGCAGCGCGTCGACGAACTGCACCTTGCGCGGAATCTTGTAGACGGCCATGTTCTCGCGGCACCAGTCGATGATTTCCTGCTCGGTGGTGTTCTTGTGCGTGGCGCGCAGCACCACCACCGCCTTGACCGATTCGCCGCGGTAGCTGTCCCTGGTGGAGATGACGCAGGCCTCCTGGATGGCGGGGTGGCGGAACATCAGCAGCTCGACCTCGGCGGGCCACACCTTGAAGCCGCTCGCGTTGATCATGCGCTTGAGCCGGTCGGTGATGAAGAAATAGCCGTCCTCGTCCATGCGGCCCATGTCGCCTGAGCGGAAGAAGCGCTTGCCCTCGAATTCGACAAAAGCCGCCTTCGTCGCGTCAGGCCGTTTCCAGTAGCCCTGGAACACCTCCGGGCCATGGATGATGATCTCGCCCGATTCACCGACGGGCATTTCGGCCAGCGTGTCGGGGTCGACCACGCGCGCATCGGTGCTCATGAAGGGGATGCCCAAGCACTGCTGCTTGGGGTGGTCCGACGGGTTGGTGTGCGACGGCGCCGCGGTTTCGGTAAGGCCGTAGCCCTCCTGGTACTTGAGGCCGTATTGCTCGAACAGGCGCTGCGCCACGGCCTGCGGCATGGCGGCGCCGCCGCCGCCGATGTGCGTGATGCTCGACAAGTCGTAGCTCGCAAAGTTGGGGCTGGCCATGAGGTCGATCACCATGGTCGGGATGTTGGTCCAGCTCGTGACCCTCCAGCGCGAGATGAGCCGCCCTGCCACCTCGCGGTCCCAGCGCGGCATGATGACCAGCGTGCCCGCCGCAAGGATGGAGGTGTGCATCATGCTCACCACGCCGGTAATGTGGAACATGGGCACCACGGCCAGCACCACCGCTTCGGACGTGGCTTGGCCCCAGAGCTGGCCGGCCACCGCGTTGTGCATGAGGCTCGAATGGTGATGCACGCAACCTTTGGGAAGACCCGTGGTGCCGCTGGTGTAGGGCAGCAGTGCCATGTCGTTGGCGCCCACCGCATGCTCGGGCGCCGCGTGGCCGGCCGCCAGCGCATCGGTCCAGGCCATGGCCTTGCCTTGCGCCAGTTCGGGCAGCGGGTGGCGGGTGGTGAGCCACTCTTTCCATGCCGGCGCGGGCGCGTCGTCGCCGTTTGCATCGGCGTCGAAGGCGTCGGTGAACTGGGTCACGATGAGGTGGTCGAGCTGCTGTTCGGGCGGCAGCGCGTTGCTGGCCTTGGCCAGCTCGCCGGCCAGGTCGCCGGTGGTGATGGCCACCTTCGCATCGGGGTCGACGATGTAGTGCTTGAGCTCTTCGGCCCGGTTCATCGGGTTGACCGGCACCACCACGGCGTTGGCGCGCAGGATCGCGAAATGCGCGATCACCAGCTGCGGGCAGTTCTGCATATTGAGCACCACCCGGTCGCCGCGCTTGACGCCCAGCGCATGCAGCGTGCCTGCCAGGCGCTCGACCTGGCCGGCGAATTCGCGGTAGCTCATCACGCGGCCGAAGAACACGAGCGCGGCCTTGTCGGGGTAGCGCGCCGCCGAGGTCGCGAGGTTGTGCCACAGCGAGGTGGCGGGAACAGTGATCGAATGCGGGAGGCGCTTGGGCCAGAACTTGTGGTGCGGGCGTTGTTGCATGGTCAAGGCAGACGGACGAAGGAGGGAAAGGAAAAAAGCAGCCCGCAGCCTAAGCCGCCCCGGCCGCGGCTCCCATCGGGGAAGCCCCCCGGAGCGTCACCTTGGTGACGCCCATTCTTCGCACTTTGGACATACCGCGCACGCGCCGTGCGACTACAGACACGGCGGGCTTTTCAGGTGATACCTGTCGGTCCCTCCATCCATCCACCGCAAAGAAGGAACTCTCATGGCAGCAGACAAGCACGCAAGCGTTCACTGGGAAGGCGCCGGCAAGACCGGCAAGGGCCAGATCAGCACCGAGACCGGCGCCCTCAAGGACTACCCCTACGGCTTCGCGAGCCGCTTCGAGGACGACAAGCGAGGCACCAATCCCGAGGAGATCGTCGGCGCAGCCCACGCGGCCTGCTTCACGATGGCCTTTGCCTTCGCGCTCGAGAAAGAAGGCTTCACGGCCACCAAGGTCGACACCAGAGCCGCCGTGCGGTTGGCCAAGGACGGCGAGGGCTTCAAGATCGACCGCATCGCGCTCGAGCTCGACGCCACCGTGCCCAATCTGGAAGAAGCCAAGTTCCAGCAGATCGCAGCCGCTGCCAAGGCGGGCTGCCCGCTGTCGAAGGCGCTGGCCAGCGTGCCGGAGATCACGTTGAAGGCGACGCTGGCGGGCTAGCGCTGCTGCTTATGATCGTCTCCACTAAAAAGAGGAGACGATCCATGGCTCACCCCGTCCGCGCCGCCATCCTGGCGGCTTTTTCCATCGCGTCATTCGGCGCGGCCGCCCCAGCCCTGGCCGCCTATCCCGACAAGCCAATCAAGGTCGTCATCGGATTTCCGGCCGGCGGCCCTCTGGACCAGCATGCACGCCTGCTGACCGACAAGCTTCAGGCCGTGCTCGGCCAGCCACTGATCGTCGACTACAAGCCCGGCGCGGGCGGCTCGGTTGGTGCGGACGCCGTCGCCAAGAGCCCGGCCGACGGCTACACGCTCATGCTGGCCAACACCGGCGTGGCGGTGATCAATGGCGCGCTCTACAGCAAGCTGCCCTACAACACGCAGCGCGACTTCGTTCCCATTGCGCGCACCGCAATGCAGCCGCTGGCCCTGCTGGTCACGCCAAAGCTGCCGGTGCAGAACCTCAAGCAGTTCGTGGACTATGCCAAGGCGCGGCCCGGCCAGGTCAACTACGGCTCGGCCGGCAATGGCGGCATCAGCCACCTGGTGCCAGAGATGTTCAAGACGGCAACGGGCATCTTCATGGTGCACATCCCCTACCGCGGCAGCGCCCCGGCGTTTACCGACCTGATGGGCGGTCAAGTGCAGTTCATGGCCGAGTCGATTCCGCAGGCCGCCAACTATCACAAGCAGGGCAAGGTCCGCGCCCTGGCCGTGACCAGCCGCGAGCGCAACCCGGCGCTGCCCGATGTACCGACGGTCATCGAATCGGGAATCAAGGGTTTCGAGGTGGTGGGCTTCTACGGTTTCTTCGCCCCGAAGGACACACCCAAGGACGTGGTCGCAAGGTTGAGCGATGCGTTCAAGCAGGTGCTGACCAGCCCCGAGGTGCGCGACCGCATGGTGAGTCAGGGGGCAGACCCGGCCTATCTGGGGAGCGAAGATTTCGCGCGCTTTCTTGCCACCGAGACGCCGCGCTGGGACAAGGCGGTGAAGGCTTCGGGCGCTCGGATGGATTGATTTCGCGGGTTCGGTGTAGGGTGTCGCTGGCGGGTTCAGTTCAGGGCGTGTGCAAAGGCCACCGGGTACTCCCCTCCGCGAATGTCCCCCGGGGCTGCGCCCCTCCTCCTTTATTTCGCTGCGCGGAGCACCCGATGCCCTGTGCACTGGGGCACGCTCGTGGTGTACCGCTGATCAACGACTGCTCCTTACAACGCACCCGCTGGCGGGGTGCCTTGCGCAGCGAAATAAAGGAGGAGGCCGCAGGCCGGGGGACATTCGCGGAGAAAGGTACCCCGTCGGCAGGCGCGCCGCCCCGGACAGCGGCGCCCAAACAAGCGCCACGCACCACCGGCATGCAGCGCAAACCCATTTCGGTGCACATATCTTGCATACCAGTTGGCACAAAAGCTGCTGGTATGCAGACCAATGTCTACATCCGCATCCGAAATCAGTGCACGCATCGTAGAAGCGGTGATGGCGCAGAAGCTCGCCCCAGGTTCGCGCCTGGGCGAACAGCAGTTGGCCATGCTCTTCGATTGCAGCCGCACCATAGTGCGCGAAGCCCTCACCCGCCTGGCAGCGCGCGGCATCGTGACGGTGAGCGCGCGGCGCGGCTGGTTCGTCATTGAACCTTCGCAGGAAGAAGCGCGCGAAGCCTTCGAGGCGCGCCGCGTCATCGAGCTTGGCCTGATCCGAAGTACGGGCAGCACCGGCAAGATCGACAAGACCGCGCTGCGCCAGTTGAAGGCGCACCTTCAACGTGAAAAGGCGGCGCTGAAGGAAAGCGACGTCGGGAACCGCAGCTTTCTTCTGGGCGACTTTCATGTGTGCCTGGCCGAATGCCTGGGCAACACGCTGCTGGCCGACACGCTGCGCGACTTCACCGCGCGCACCACGCTGATCGCCATGCTCTATCAAAGCACGCACGACGCAGTGCAGTCGTGCGAAGACCACGTGCAGATCGTTGCCGCACTCGAACGGGGCGACCACGCCGCCGCCGAAGCCCTGATGGCCGCGCACATCGGCACGGTGCAGTCAGCGCTGCGTGTGCAGGCGCCGACCGATCCGCTCGCGCAACTGCGCGACGCGCTGGCGCCGCTGCAACAGAACACCGCGGCCAAGCCAAGGCGGCGCAAGGCGGCCGCGTCTTCTCCCAATGACACCGATTCTTCGACTTACCTAGGAGCCCTGCTATGACTTTCTCTTCGTCCAAACGCCACCTCGCGCTCGCGCTTGCTTCCGTTGCCATGCTGGCCGCGGCTGGCACCGCCCAGGCCCAGAACGCCCTGGACAACGTGCTGAAGGCCAAGACCATCAAGATCGCCGTGCCGACCGACTACCCGCCGTACGGCTCGGTCGACAAGAACATGAAGCCCCAGGGCCTGGACGTTGAAATGGCCGAGCTCATTGCCGCCAAGCTGGGCGTGAAGGTCGAGCTGGTGCCCGTGACCAGCGCCAATCGCATTCCCTACCTGCAGACCCGCAAGGCCGACCTCGTGATCTCCACGCTGGGCAAGAACGCCGAGCGCGAGAAGGTGATCGAGTTCTCTGCCGCCTACGCCCCCTTCTTCCAGGCCGTGTATGCAGCCAAGAGCATGAAGCTCACCAGCTTTGCCGACATGGTCGGCAAGACCGTGGCCGTGACGCGCGGCGCAATGGAAGACCAGGAGCTGAACAAGGTGGCGCCGCCGAATGTCGACTACCGCCGCTTCGAGGACAACAACGCGACCATCGCCGCCTTCGTGGCCGGCCAGACGCAAACCCTTGCAACCAGCGCGGCGGTGGCGGGCGACATGCTCGCCAAGAACCCGAAGGTGAACGCCGAGTTCAAGCTGCTGCTGAAAGACAGCCCCTGCTTCATCGGCATTGCCAAGGGCGAGACCGCATTGAAGGCCAAGGTCAACGAGATCATTGCCGCTGCCAAGAAAGACGGCACGCTGGACACGATGTCTAAGAAGTGGCTCGGCAAGGCCGCCGGCGACCTGCCCGTCTGATCGGCCACCGCTGAACCCCACGAGTAAAGAAGAGAAGAAGGCGCGCCCATGGAATTCGACTTCGGTGCAGTTCTTGTCGATTGGCGGCTGCTCGCCAAAGGGGTGGCCTGGACGGTCGGCCTCACGGCCATTGCCACCCTCATCGGCATGGCCGTGGGCGTGGCCTGCGCCTGGGCGCGCGCCAGCGGGCCCGCGTGGCTTCGCTGGCTGGTCGGCAGCTATGTGGAGCTGATCCGCAACACGCCCTTCATCGTGCAGCTGTTCTTCATCTTCTTCGGGCTGCCGGCTGCGGGCGTCAAACTCACCCCGGAGACGGCGTCGATCATTGCGATGGTGCTGAACCTCGGCGCCTACGCCACCGAAATCATTCGCGCCGGCATCGAGGCCACGCCCAAGGGACAGATCGAAGCGGCCGTGAGCCTGGCGCTCGACAAGGTGCAGGTGTTCACCCGCGTCATCTTGCCGCCGGCACTCAAGAAGGTATGGCCCGCCATGGTCAGCCAGATCATCATCGTGATGCTGGGCTCCGCGGTGTGCGGACAGATTTCCACCGAAGAGCTGAGCTACGCGGCCAACCTGATCCAGAGCCGGAACTTCCGCGCCTTCGAGGCCTTCATCGTCGCCACACTGGTGTACCTGGCGCTCGCCGTGGGCCTGCGCCGGCTGCTCAACTGGGCCGGGCCAAGATTTTTCTTCGGCCGCTGAAAGAAGAGGGAAAAACATATGGTCGATTTTTCTCTCTGGGACATCCTGCGCAACCTGCTCATGGCGCTGCGCTGGACTGTCGTGCTTTCGCTCATCGCCTTTGTCGGCGGCGGGCTGGTGGGCGGCCTGTTGCTGTTCCTGCGCTTGGGCGGCGGCAGCATCATGAACCGGGGCGTCGGCTTGTACGTGCAGCTTTTCCAGGGCACGCCGCTGCTCATGCAGCTGTTTCTTGCCTACTTCGGCATTGCGCTGTTCGGTGTCGATGTGTCTGCCTGGACCGCGGCCAGCGTGGCGCTCACGCTCTACACCAGCGCCTTTCTCACCGAAATATGGCGTGGCTGCGTGGCCTCCATTCCCAAGGGGCAATGGGAGGCTTCGGGCAGCCTGGCGCTGAGCTTTGCCGAGCAGATGCGCCATGTGATCCTGCCGCAGGCCGTGAAGATCGCCATTGCGCCGACGGTGGGCTTTCTGGTGCAGGTGATCAAGGGCACGGCGCTCGCCTCGGTGATCGGCTTTGTCGAGCTCACCAAGGCAGGCAGCATGATTTCGAACGCCACCTTCCAGCCCTTTGTGGTGTTCAGCTGCGTGGCGCTGCTTTACTTTGTGCTGTGCTTCCCGGTAAGCCTGTACGCCAAGAACCTCGAGAGGAAATCCCATGGCCGCCATGCTTGAAACCCAGGCTTCCGCCGCGCCGATCGTGCGCGTGACCGCGCTGCGCAAATCGTACGGTGCCAACGAAGTGCTCAAGGGCATCGACCTTGAAGTGAAGCGCGGCGAGGTCATCGCCATCATCGGCAAGAGCGGCTCGGGCAAGAGCACGCTGCTGCGCTGCATCAACGGGCTTGAGGCGTTCCAGGAAGGCTCGCTCACGGTCGACGGCAAGCCCTTGCTGCACGAGAGCGCCATGGCCATGCGCGAGCTGCGGCAGCGCGTGGGCATGATCTTCCAGAGCTTCAACCTTTTTCCGCACCTCACCGTCGGCAAGAACGTGATGCTCGCGCCCACGCTGGTGAAAAAGCGCAGCAGCATGGAAGCGGCCTCGCAAGCGCGCAAGCTGCTCGACCGCGTGGGCCTGGCCGAAAAGTTCGACGCCATGCCCGACCAGCTTTCGGGCGGCCAGCAGCAGCGCGTGGCCATTGCACGCGCGCTGGCGATGGAGCCGGCGGTGTTGCTGTGCGACGAAATCACTTCCGCGCTCGACCCCGAGCTGGTCGGCGACGTGCTGCGCGTGGTGGAGTCGCTGGCCGATGAAGGAATGACGCTCCTGATGGTCACGCACGAGATGAGCTTTGCGCGCAAGGTGAGCGACCGCCTGATCTTCATGCACCAGGGCCGCGTGCATGAGATGGGGCCGCCGGCGGAACTGTTCGGCAATCCGCAGACGCCCGAACTGAAGCAGTTTCTCTCGTCGTTGCACGACTAAGGCGACCGAGGCGGAAAGCTTTCGCTACTTGCGGGCCCGCGCCTTCGTACGCTTGCCCACAACCATTCCGGGTGGCGGATCGAAGTTGTCGTCGGGCCCGATTCCGGTCTCCAGGCCGAGCCGGGCTGCCAGGTGCGCGGCATCGTACGGCGCATGCACCTTCACGTCGTTGTCGAAGTAGCAGTACACGTCGCGCCCCTTCTTGCGGGACAGCAGGCGCGAGGGTTCGGCCACCCTTGCGTCCTTGACCTGCCGCCCGTTGCGCCAGGCATCGATGCGCTCGGCCCAGCGATCGAGTGCCTCGTCGCTGTAGCCGCTCGCGTAGAGCTCCTTGTCGCCGTGCAGCCGCATGTAGACGAAATCGGCGCAAAGATCTTCGAGCAGGGGCCAGCGCCCCGCGGTATCGGCGACGACCAGCGCAACCCCGTGCCGGCGCAGCATTGCAATGAAGCCTGGATTTTCGAAGCTCGCATGCCGCACCTCCATCGCATGCCGGATTTGCAGCTTTGCGGGCACCTTCAGAAACGCGCGATCGTCGCCCAGTTTTTCGTTGTGCTGCCGCGCCAGCGCAAGGGCGGACCGGCCGTCCTTTGGCAATAGCGCCAGAAACTCCTCGAGCCGATCGGCGTTGTAGACGAAGGACGGTGGCAACTGCCACAAAATCGGCCCCAGCTTGGCCCGTAACGCGAACACGCCCGACGCAAAGAAATTGGCCAGCGCGGTACGCGGCTCCTTGAGCCGCAGGTTGTGCGTGATGTAGCGCGGCCCCTTCACCGCGAAAACAAAACCGTCGGGCGTCGCGTCGTGCCACGCCTGGTACGACACGGGGCGCTGCAGCGAATAGAACGAGCCGTTGATCTCGATGGTGGGGAGCATGCGCGAAGCAAAGTCGAGCTCGAGGCGCTGCGCCAGGCCTTTCGGGTAAAAACGGCCCCGCCATGGCGCATAGCGCCAGCCAGAAATCCCGATTCGCGTCGCGCCCTGCATTGTTGATTTTTTCCGCTTAAGCCTTGAACGTGTCTCGCATGGCGCGGCCCCGGCATAGGAAATTTGCCTGTTCGCATAGCAGCGCGGGGAACGGAACCATGCAGGCTGTGGCAAGCTCCGAGGAGTATGGAAACCTGCCCCCTGCCCTACCCTTCCCGCCGCTGGATGCTGCGCGCTCTCCTGGGCGCCGCGGCCTTGCAGTCGCCGCTCTCGGCGCTTGCCGGCTTCAACTTCTTCACCAGCGAGTACACCGCAACCCGCGATGAGCTGCAAACGCAGATCGCCAAGCGCTTTCCGGTGGCCGAGCGCTACGCCGAGATCTTCATGGTCGGCCTGCGCGACCCGCAGCTGGGCCTTGACGCACGCGGCAACCGCGCGGCCATCACGGCCACGCTGACCATTGCGAGCCCCCTGCTCGCCACATCGCCCGTGCAAGGCGTGGTTTCGGTCAGCAGCGCGCTGCGCTACGACGCCGCCACGCGCGCGCTGCGGCTCGACCAGCCCAAGGCCGAGCGGCTCGAGCTGCAGGGCGTGGAGGGGCGCGATGCCGAGCGGCTGCAAAAGATGGGAGCGGTGGTGGCGCAGGAACTGCTGCAGGGCCAGGTGCTGCGCAGCTTTACCGCGGACGAGCTCACGGTGGGACGCAAGACCTACGAGATCGGCGACATCACCGTTCAGGACGACGGTATCAAGGTGCAGCTGAAATGAAATACCCACTGCTTGCCGCCGCACTCCTCGTTGCGGGCTGCGCGGCCATTCTCCCCACGGCCAGGCAGCACTTCGACCTGCAGGCCCACCGGGGCGGGCGCGGCCTTGCGCCCGAGAACACCCTGGCGGCGTTCTCCAGGGCCATCGACCTGGGCGTGACCACGCTCGAACTCGACATCGGGCTCACGGCCGACGGGGTGGTCGTCATCTCGCACGACACCGCGCTCAATGCCGACCACACGCGCGATGCGAACGGCGCCTGGCTCGCGCCGAAGACCGGCGCAACCGTCCGCTCTCTCACGCTGGCGCAGCTTCAGAGCTACGACGTGGGCCGGCTGAACCCCACGAGCAACTATGGCAAGCAGTTCGCGCTGCAGCAGCCGCGCGACGGTGAGCGCATTCCCACGCTGGCGGCCTTGTTCGACCACGTGCGCGCACGCGGCGCGAGTGCGGCCACGGTCCGCTTCAACATCGAAACCAAGATCGACCCGACCAGGCCCGACGATACCGCCGCGCCCGAGCCGATGGTGCGCGCCCTGCTGGCAGAAATCGACAAGGCGCAGATGGGCGGCCGGGTGACGATCCAGAGCTTCGACTGGCGCACGCTGGCGCTGGTCGGCCAGCTTGCGCCCCAGTTGCCGCGGGCTTACCTGAGCTCCCCGCGCACGCTCAAGGACAGCCGCTGGACGGCCGGCCTCAACGCGGCCGACTTCGCTTCGACACCGCAGCTGGTCAAGGCCGCCGCCGGCAAGACCGGCGCGCCCGTGGCCTGGTCCCCGGCCTATGCCGACCTGACGCCGGCCGCCATCAAGGAAGCGCAGAAGCTCGGCTTCAAGGTGCTGCCCTGGACCGTGAACCAGCGCGCCGACATGCTGCGGCTCATGGACTGGGGCGTGGACGGCATCATTACCGACTACCCCGACGTGCTGCGCGAACTGATGCGCGAGCGCGGCCTCTCGCTGCCGCCGCCCGGAAAGGCCGGCACATGAGCGCCGCAGCGCAACTCGACGCCATCGGCGCGCGCATCGACGGGCTGCGCAACGGGCGCGGCGAATCGATCACCGCGCTGTCGAACGAAGCACGCGCAAGCAGCGAACTGCTCGCGGCCCTGCCGCCGCGCTATGGCGAAGTGCTGCTGAACCTGCTCGACCGGCTGGAATCGAGCGCGCTGTTCAGTGAAGAGAGCTGTTCCTTCAGCCAGAAGGACCTGCTCGACAACCTGCAGGTATGGGTCGGCAAGGCCCGTGCGCAACTGGCGTCCTGAGGAGAACCCGCATGCAAAGACGAACCCTTCTTCTGCGCGCCGCGCCGGTGCTGGCGCTCGCATCGACGACAGCATGGCCACTGGCCGCATGGGCCGCCGCGCCGATGGTCGAGATCTGGAAAGACCCGAACTGCGGTTGCTGCCAGGACTGGGTAAAGCACCTCAACGCGAACGGCTTCGCAACCCGTGTGCACGACAGCGGCAACGATGCCGCACGCACGCGGCTCGGCATTCCGGCCAAGCTGGGCTCGTGCCACACCGGCCTCGTCGGCGGCTATGCGCTGGAAGGCCACGTGCCCGCGCGCGAGGTGCACAGGCTGCTGCGTGAAAAGCCGAAGGCCGCCGGCCTTGCCGTGCCCGGCATGCCGGTGGGTTCACCCGGCATGGACGGCGCCGCCTACGGGGACAGGCGCGATCCCTACGACGTTCTGCTGGTGCTCGCCGATGGCGGCAGCCGCGTCTACCAGAGCTATCGCTGAGGCGGACCCGCGCCGAGGGAACGCTCCGGTCAGCTGAAGCGGCCGGGGTCGAAAGGGGCGAGCGGCGTCTCGGGCGTAGTGCCCGCAAGCAATTGCGCTGCGAGCTTGCCTGTGCGCGCAGACCCGCACAGGCCGACGTGCCCATGCCCGAAAGCCAGCACCACATCCGCACTGGCCTTCGAGGCGCCGATGCATGGCAGGCCATCGGGCAGGCTGGGCCTGTGGCCGAGCCAGTGCTTCACCGAAGTTGACTCCACTGGCTGATCGCCGAGCGCGGGGAACATCGATTGCAGATGCCGGTGCAGGATCTCGGCGCGGCGCCAGTCGGGCGCGGCATCGAGCCCGCCGATCTCGACCTGCCCCGCGGCGCGCAGCCCGCTGTCCATCCAGTGCGCGATGAGCTTGCCGTCGGCCACCATCGTCGGCGTGCCCGGCCCCACTGCGGCGCCTTCGACAACGACGTGATAGCCGCGCTCCGATTCCAGAGGCACCGGGGAACCGGCCGCCGCGGCCAGCGGACCTGAGCGCGCGCCGGCGCAGATGGCAGCGGCGTCGCAGGCGATTTCCCCGGCTTCCGTCAGCACCGCGCGCAGCCGCCCGCCTTCGATGCGAAAACCCGTCGCGCGCGTTGCCACGCGCTGCGCACCGGCCGCGAGCGCATGCTGCGCGAGCGCGGCCACGTAGGCGCCCGGATTGCGGCAATGCCCGGCCTCGGGCACGAAGATGCCGAGCGTGTAGCGCGCATCGAGATCCGGCTCGCGCTGCCGCAGCTGCGGCTCAGCCCATTCTTCCCATTGCACGCCGGTGCGCCCACGCACGCGCCAGCCGAGCGCGTCGCCCTCGAACTCTTCGCGCGAACGGTAGGCATGCAGCAGCCCGCGCTGTTCGATGAGCTGCGGCACGCCGGCCTCGGCGGCAAGCCGGGCATGCAGCGCCGGTGCGTCGGCGAGCAGCGTGCGCAGCGCGTCGGCGGTGCGCTGCACGCGTGCCTCGGTCCAACCCGAAGCCAGGTAGCGCAGCAGCCACGGCAACGCGCGCGGCAGGTAGCGCCAACGCAGCGCCAGCGGGCCGAGCGGATCGGCCAGCCAGCCCGGCACCTTGCGCCATGCGCCCGGCAGCGCGGGCGGCACCACCGAGTGAGAGGACAACCAGCCCGCGTTGCCATAGCTCGTCGCGTGCGGGCCGCCAGGTTCGCCAGGCTCCATCACCGTCACGCGCAGGCCCGCGCGCAGTGCCTCTATGGCTGTTGCGCTGCCCACGGCGCCCGCGCCGATCACGACCGCGTGGCGCACAGCGCCGCCCGCGGAGAAACTTCTTGCAACTGTCATGGCGCCTATCGTAGAGGGCGCGGTCCCATAATCGGCCGCCATGCCTGTTTCGTCATCCGCACCCACTTCTCTTTCTTCGTCTTCAGGCGCCATCACCGATGTCTCCGACATCGAAGTCGGCCACTTCTCCGACACGCGCCGGCCCACCGGCTGCACCGTCATCCTTGCCCGCGAGGGCGCGGTGGCCGGCGTCGACGTGCGCGGCGCCGCACCGGGCACGCGCGAGACCGACCTGCTTGCGCCTGGCAACCTGGTGCAGCAGGTGCACGGCATCATGCTGGCGGGCGGCAGCGCCTGGGGCCTGGCTGCCGCCGAAGGCGCGATGCGCTGGCTCGAGGAGCGCAACATCGGCATGGACGTGCGCTTTGGCACCCTGCCCATCGTGCCCGCGGCCGTGCTGTTCGACCTGCCCATGGGCGATGCGCGCATCCGGCCCGATGCCGCGGCCGGCTATGCAGCCTGCGAGGCCGCCACCCGCGATGCGCCGGAAGAAGGCAACGTGGGCGCCGGCAGCGGTGCGCTCGTCGGCAAGCTCTTCGGCGTGCACCGGGCAATGAAGGGCGGCATCGGCACCGCCTCCGTCACCGTGGGCGGCGTGACGGTCGGCGCACTCATCGCGGTCAATGCGCTGGGCGACGTGATCGACCCCGACACCGCGCAGCCGGTGGCCGGCGCACGCACCGAAGACGGCCTTGCGCTGCTCGACACGCGCCGTGCACTCTTGCGCGGCGACCTCCCCAAGCCGCTGCTCGCGGGCACCAACACCACGCTCGGCGTGATCGCGACCGATGCGGTGCTGACCAAGGTGCAGGCCAACCGCCTTGCCAGCGTGGCGCACGACGGCCTCGCGCGCGCCATCAACCCGGTGCACACCATGAGCGACGGCGACACGCTGTTTGCGCTGGCCACCGGCCGCGTTCCGCTCGAAGGGCCCGGCTCCGAATCAAGGCCCGGCATGACCGTGCTCGGCACCATGGCGGCCGAAGCGGTGGCGCGCGCCACCTTGCGCGCCGTGCTCGCGGCACGCGCCGTCACCGTCGGCGAATTGCATGTTCCCTGCGCGGGCGACCTCGCAGCAACGAAAGATTGAACTCCCCATGGCCATGCCCAAGACGTTGAAACTGATCCTGCTGTCGATACGCGATCTCATCGCCTCCGCGGGTCCGATCGTGTTCCTCGTGATCGGCGTGCTGATTGCCGCCTATTGGTGGCTGCAGCCGCAACCGCCCAAGCACGTGACGCTGGCCACCGGTCCCACCGGCAGCGCATACGCGCAGTTCGGCAAACGCTATGCCGAGGTGCTCAAGAGCAGCGGCATCGAGGTGGAGCTCAAGGCCACCACGGGATCGACCGAGAACCTGCAGCTGCTGCGCACGGGCGGCGCCGACGTGGGCTTTGTGCGCGGCGGCAGTGCCGACCCGGTGGCCGACGAGGAGGCCGGGCTCACCTCGCTCGGCAGCCTTTTCTTCGAACCGATATGGCTCTTCTATCGCGCCGACACCGCGCAGAAGATCGACCGCAAGACGGCCACGCTGACCTCGCTCACGCAGTTGCGCGGCTTGCGCGTGAACGTCGACATGCCGGGCAGCGGCCTGCCCGAGATCATGGACAGGCTCTTCAAGGCCAACCACCTGGAGGCCGACGCGCTGCAGCTTTCGAACCTTGAACAGGCGGCCGCGGCCGAGGCGCTGCAGGCCGGCCTGCTCGACGTCATCGTGCTGGCTTCGGCGCCGCAGTCGCCGCAGGTGCAGCGCCTGCTGCGCGCACCCGACATCAAGCTGATGGACTTCGGCCAAGCCGACGCCTATTCGCGGCGCTTTCCCTTTCTTTCGGCCGTGACGCTGCCGCGCGGCGTGGTCGACCTGTCGAAAGACCTTCCGCCCTCGGACGTCACCCTGCTCGCGGCCACCACCTCGATGCTGTCACGCGAAGAAACGCACTCGGCGCTGCGGCAACTCTTCGCGCAGGCCGCTCAAGGCCTGCACAGCGATGCGGGCTGGTTCAACCGCGCGCGCGACTTTCCGAATACCCGCACCAGCGAACTGCCCGTGAGCCCCGAGGGCGACCGCGCCATCAACGGCACGCCGCCGTTCTGGCAGCGCTACCTGCCGTTCTGGGCCAGCAACCTGATCGAGCGCATGTGGCTGGTGCTTGGCGGCCTCTTGGTGCTGATGCTGCCGCTGAGCCGCGTGGTGCCGCCGCTGTACCAATTCCGCGTGCGGCGCCGTGTGTTCCGCTGGTATGCGCGGCTGCGCGACATCGAAGCCAAGATCGACGCGCAGCAGGGCGGCCGCGAGGAATTGCTGAGCGAACTCGAGGAACTCGACCGCGTGGTGAACAAGGTGGCCGTGCCGCTTTCCTACGCCGACGAACTCTATGCGCTGCGCAACAACATCCACGCGGTGCAAAAGCGCGTGCAACTGCGCTGGCCGCAGCCGGGCGACTTCGCGCCCCGCACGCCGCCGCCGAAAGCGCCTGCTGCAGAGACCGCTTGATCGACGAAAAAGCGCGCTGCCCCTTGCGGAGCAGCGCGCTCTTGTCGAAGCACCCTGAGGTCTCTTCCGGAAACACCGAGGAACCGGCTTGCCGGGCCTCAGGTGTTGCCCCCCCGGGATAGGGGTTGGCGAAGCGACACGAAGTGCGTGAAGACTGGGGGCGAGCCTATTTCAGAGCCTTGTAGCGCATGCGCTTGGGCTTGGCGCCTTCTTCGCCCAGGCGCTTCTTCTTGTCGGCTTCGTACTCCTGGTAGTTGCCGTTGAAGAAGGTCCATTGGCTGTCGCCTTCTGCCGCCAGGATGTGCGTGGCGATGCGGTCGAGGAACCAGCGATCGTGGCTGATGACCATCACGGTGCCGGCGAACTCGAGCAATGCATCTTCCAGGGCGCGCAGGGTTTCCACGTCCAGGTCGTTCGACGGTTCGTCAAGCAGCAGCACGTTGCCGCCCGCAATCAGCGTCTTGGCCAGGTGCAGGCGGCCGCGTTCACCGCCCGACAGCGTGCCGACCTTCTTCTGCTGGTCGGCGCCATTGAAGTTGAAGCGGCCCGCGTACGCGCGGCTCGCCATCTGGAACTTGCCGACATTGATGATGTCCAGGCCGTTCGAGATGTCTTCCCACACGGTCTTTTCGGACGCCAGCTCGTCGCGGTGCTGGTCGACGAAGGCCATCTTCACGGTCTGGCCGATGATGACCTCGCCCGAATCCGGCTTCTCCTTGCCCGCGAGCAGCTTGAACAGCGTCGACTTGCCGGCGCCGTTCGGGCCGATGATGCCGACGATCGCGCCCGGTGGCACGGTGAAGCTCAGGTTGTCGATCAGCATGCGGTCGCCGAAGGACTTGCTGACGTTGTGGAACTCGAACACCTGCTGGCCCAGCCGCTCGGCCACAGGAATGAAGATTTCCTGCGTCTCGTTGCGCTTCTGGTATTCCATGTCGCTCAGCTCTTCGAAGCGGGCCAGGCGGGACTTGCTCTTGGCCTGGCGAGCCTTCGGGTTCTGGCGCGACCATTCCAGTTCCTTCTTCAGCGCCTTGGCGTGGGCTTCTTCGCTCTTCTGCTCCTGCGCCAGGCGTTCGCCCTTCTGCTCGAGCCAGGTGCTGTAGTTGCCCTTCCACGGAATGCCGCGGCCGCGGTCCATTTCCAGGATCCACTCGGCCGCGTTGTCGAGGAAGTAGCGATCGTGGGTAATGGCCACCACGGTGCCGGTGAAACGCTGCAAGAACACTTCGAGCCACTCCACCGATTCGGCGTCCAAGTGGTTGGTCGGCTCGTCGAGCAGCAGCATGTCGGGCTTGGACAGCAACAGGCGGCACAGCGCCACGCGCCGCTTTTCGCCGCCTGACAGCAGGCCGATCTTCGCGTCCCACGGCGGAAGGCGCAGCGCGTCGGCGGCAATTTCCAGCTGATGCTCGGAATCGGTGCCGGCGGTGGCGATGATGGCTTCGAGCTGGGCCTGCTCGGCCGCCAGCGCGTCGAAGTCGGCGTCTTCGGCACCATAGGCGATGTACACCTCTTCGAGGCGCGCCTTGGCCGCAAACACCGCGCCCATGGACTCCTCGACCGATTCGCGCACGGTGTGCTCGGGGTTGAGCTTGGGTTCCTGCTCCAGATAGCCGATCGTCATGCCCGGCATGGGCAGCGCCTCGCCCTCGAACTCCTTGTCCACGCCCGCCATGATCTTGAGCAGTGTGGACTTGCCCGAGCCGTTCAGGCCGAGCACGCCGATCTTGGCGCCGGGGAAGAAGGAGAGCGAAATGTCTTTCAAGAGCTGCCGCTTGGGCGGCACGGTCTTGCTGACACGGTTCATCGAATAGACGTATTGGGCCATCTGTGGATAGTTACCTTGGGTAGCGGAAATAGGGGAAAGTGCGGGCGCCCAAAGAAGCTTTCGGACGCGGCAAACCATGGATTATCGACTCATGCGACAATAGGCACCGTTGCCGGGTCCAGTTGCCCGCAACACCGGCTCTCTGCCGGGGACGAAGAAAGACCTTTCCAACCCTTTTGCGAGGGCGGACTTTCCGGCTCCCACCCCTGACCTTCATCTGCCTTGACTGGCTCGGCGTTACCAAAAGACGCCAAGCGGGCCGATGCCACTGCGCCGTGTATGGCGCTTATTGTTTCCAATGAATTTTGATGAACTGAAGCTGGCTCCCGCCATCTTGAAGGCTGTGCACGAGCACGGTTACGACACCCCCACCCCCATCCAGGCGCAAGCCATTCCCGCGGTTCTCGATGGCCACGACCTGCTCGGCGGCGCCCAGACCGGCACCGGCAAGACGGCCGCCTTCACCCTGCCGATGCTGCACAAGCTCAGCACGGGCGCCAGCGCCACCAACAAGTTCGGCGGCATCGGCATTCGTGCGCTGGTGCTCACGCCCACGCGCGAACTCGCGGCCCAGGTCGAAGAGTCGGTCCGCACCTATGGCAAGTACCTGGAGCTCGACTCCACCGTGATCTTCGGCGGCGTGGGCATGAACCCGCAGATCAGCAAGCTCAAGAAGGGCGTCGACATTCTCGTGGCCACCCCCGGCCGCCTGCTCGACCTGCAGCAGCAAGGCATGCTCGACCTGAGCCAGGTCCAGATGCTGATCCTCGATGAAGCCGACCGCATGCTCGACATGGGCTTCATCCACGACGTGAAGAAAATCCTCGCCCTGGTGCCCCGGGAAAAGCAGAGCCTGCTGTTTTCGGCCACCTTCAGCGACGAAATCCGCGATCTGGCCGCCACGCTGCTCAAGAACCCGCAAAGCATCCAGGTCACGCCGCGCAACACCACCGTGCAGCGCATCACCCAGGTGATTCACCCGGTGGGCCGCGGCAAGAAGAAGGCGCTGCTCGCGCACATCATCAACGAGAACAAGTGGAGCCAGGTGCTCGTGTTCACGCGCACCAAGTTCGGCGCCAACAGCGTGGCCGAGTTCCTGACCAAGAACGGCATCCAGGCGATGGCGCTGCACGGCAACAAGAGCCAGAGCGCACGCACGCAGGCGCTGGCCGGCTTCAAGAGCGGCGACATCCGCGCGCTGGTGGCCACCGACATCGCCGCCCGCGGCATCGACATCGACGAGCTGCCGCACGTCGTCAACTACGAAATCCCGAACGTCAGCGAAGACTACGTGCACCGCATCGGCCGCACCGGCCGCGCCGGTTCGAGCGGCGAGGCCGTGAGCTTTGTCTGTCTGGACGAAGAAGGCTTCATGCAGGAAATCGAACGCTTCACCAAGCAGACGATTCCGGTGCAGTTCATCGAAGGCTTCGGCCCTGAAGACGGCGAACGCGCCGAGCCCATCGCCATGGGCCGCCAGACGATCTGGGGCGGCGCAGGCCGTCCGCCGAGCCGCGACGTGATGCAGGCGGCCGCCAAGGCTGCCCGCACCGAAATGCTGCAACGCATTCGCGAGAACAAGGCCGGCCAGGGTGGCGGCGAACGCGCCGGTGGCGGTGGCGGCAACGGAGGCGGTCAACGCCGTGGCGGCGGCCAAGGTGGCGGCGGTCAAGGCCGCAACGCCAATGGCGGCGGTGGCCAAGGCCAAGGCCCGCGCGGCCAGGGCGCTCGTCCGGCACAAGGCCGCGGACCGCAAGGCCCGGCGCGCGCACCGCACCATGCGCCCCAGCATCATCAACAGCAGAATCATCTGCCGCATGACGAGCGCCAACCGCGCCATCACGGCAACAGCCACAGCCCGACGCAAGCCAACCAGGTTGCGCACCTGCGCGCCGAAGCGGTCGCGGGCGGCGACGGCCAGCCTGATCCGTTGCGCACGAGCGTCGACCACATGGGCGGCGGACGCGGTCGCGGCCGTCCGGGCGGCGGCGGTGGTGGCTACGGCGGCAACCGTTCGGGCGGCGGTGGTCGCTCGGGTGGCGGCGGTGGCTACGGCGGTGGCGGTGGCAACCGTTCCGGTGGCGGCGGCGGTGGGCGTTCGTTCGGCCGTTAAGCGGAACCGCGGGTAGAACACCTACCCCGCAATTGAACAAGGGCACCGAGGTGCCCTTTGTTTTTTCCGAGACCGCCTCAGAGCTTCCCACTGTCCGCGGGGTTGTGCACGATCTGGATCAGCACGTCGGGCGTGTACGACTTGGTGCGCGAGATCTCGGCGATTTCCCCACCTGCGGTGCCGGCGAAGACCAGCACGCCCTGCCCCTTGTAGGCCAGGTAGTGACGCCACCGGTCTGTTCCGTTGTAGGTGGGGATCCAGGCCTTGCCTGTGTTCCTGACGGTTTCGGCGTTGGGTTTGCCCGCGATCTTGATGACTTCCGCGTAGCTCATGCTGGGCCGAAGCTGCGCAAACGCAGTGCCGGGCACCGGCTGGCCGACCACGGTGCGCTCCTCGTCTTCCTGCGCGGCAACGAGCGCGCGCCGGCCAGGCTCGTACAAAGGGGCAGACTGGCACGCGGCGAGTGCAGCGCACGCCAGCAAGACAGCACAGGTCGATCGAATCGTCATCTTCTATTTCCTCCCGTTGGGCATTTGGCGCGGAGCATGGGTCTGCGCGAGTGCGGACTCAAAAGGCCGCAGCATTGAATTGTCGTTTTACAAGTCCCGACATAAACGTCGTCAGAACACAAATTCAGCACATTCCTCGCGCCTTTGTCAGCGACGCAACAAAGCCGCACCGGCCGCCTCTTCGCCCATTAATACCAAAGGTATCGCTCCGTCCGCCACGACGGGCGGACACAATCGCGGGGCCATGCAATACATCCCGCCCAACTACGCCACGCTCTTTGTCGCCACGTGCAACCTGCTGAATCTCGCGAACCCGCATCGGGTGTTCTACGAGAACCAGGATGCCTACGACGAGCGTGAATACGAACGCAAGATCGGCTGGATCGGCGAGCGCTTTCATGCGCTCAACGCCGATGTGCTCGCGGTGCAGGAGGTCTGGGACGAGAGCGCGCTGAAGGCCGCCATTGCGCGCAGCGGCTTGCGCTATGACTTCGTCTCGGTACCCGGCGCCGAGAACACGCCGCCGCACGACGGTGCGCAAGGCACGCCGCGGGTCGGCATTGCCACGCGGCTGCACGTGGACCACGCCCAGTCTTTTGTCGGCTTTCCGCCGGGCTTCGGCGTCGACGTGCCGGGCCTGGGCCCGCACACGCGCTTCGAGCGACCGCCCTTTCTGGTCACGCTGCGCATGAAGCACGGGCAACAGGTGCATGTGCTGACGGTGCACCTGAAGTCCAAGCGCCCGAAATTCCTTCAAGACGCGCAAGGCAATCACCTGGAAGACCGAGAGGACCGCAAGGTGGGCGCGATGGCTTCGCTGCGCTCTCTGGTCATGCGGGGGGTCGAGGCCGCCGCCCTGCGCTGCATCGTGATCGATCTGCTGCAAGGGACGGACACGCCGCTGGTGGTGATGGGCGACTTCAACGACGAGCCGCACAGCGTGACCACGCAACTGGTGGCCGCCACTTCCGACGTGGCCTACGACAAGGCCGCGCGCGACGTGGCGCTCTTCAACGCCTACGAGATGCAGGGCGAGTCGGCGCTCAAGAAAGACGTGGCCTATTCGCACATCCACCAGGGCTTTCCGGCGGTGCTCGACCAGATCTTCGTGAGCGAGGAGTTCGTTGCGGCCAGCCGGCGCAGCCTGGGCGACGTGCGCCGGGTCGATTATTTCAACGATCACCTCCACGAAGGGCGCGACCGCTCGCGCTCGGACCACGGCTTTGTGCGTGCGCTGCTGAGGCTGCGCACCGACTGAACGCAATCGGCCAACGAAGCAAAGCTCAGAGCTTCGAAACCCGCACCATCGCGTCGGCCCGCTTGTGCAGGTCGGGCAGCAGCTCGAGGCCGAGCCCGGGATTGTCGTTCAGGCTGATCATGCCGTTCTCGACCTTCGGCAGCTCGGTGACGAGTTCCTTGTACCAGCCGGTGAAGAAGGCGCGCACGCTCTCCTGGATGAGCGCGTTGGGCGCATGCAGGCTCAGGTGCGTCGACGCAGCCCACACTACGGGGCCGGTGCAGTCGTGCGGTGCCACCGGCAGTTGCCAGGCATCGGCCATGGCGGCGATCTTGCGTGCTTCGGTAAGGCCGCCGCACCAGCTCAGGTCGAGCATGGCCACGCCGGCCACGCCGGTCTGCAGGTAGTCCTTGAAGCCCCACTTGTAGCTGAGCGTCTCGCTGGCGCAGATGAGCGCATCGCAATCCTTCGCGTACTGCTTGAGCAGGTCGAGGCTGTCCATGCGGATGGCGTCTTCGTGCCAGAAGGTGTCGAACTCCTTCAGCGCGCGGGCGATTTTTTGCGCCATGGGCAGGCGCCACAGGCTGTGGAACTCGACCATGATGTCCATCTTGCTGCCGACGGCCTTGCGGATCTTGCGAAACGGCTCCAAGGCGGTGTCGAGATCGGCATTGCTGATGTACTGGCCGTGGCTCTTTTCCGCAGCGGGGTCGAACGGCCAGATCTTCATGGCCGTGATGCCTTCGGACAGCAGCGATTCGGCCAGCTCGTCGGCATGGTACAGAAAGCCCTGCAGGTCTTCGTAGGGGCCGTTGTTGTTGGACAGGCCCCAGTTGGAGCTGGTCTGGTTGGTCGCGCTGCGAATGTATTGATAGCCGGCGCAGGTGTTGTAGATGCGGATCGCGTCCCGGCTCTTGCCGCCCAGGGCGGTGTGCACCGGCATGTTGGCGGCCTTGCCGAACAAATCCCACAGCGCAATATCGACGGCCGAGTTGCCGCGCGTTTCCACGCCCGACCCGCGCCAGCCCAGATAGCCGGTGATGTCGCGGTTGCGCGCCTCGATCTGCAGCGGGTCGGTGCCGAGCAGCTTCAGCGCCGCCCATTCATGCAGATAGGCTTCGACCGCCTCCGCGCCCATGAAGGTTTCGCCGAGGCCGACCAGGCCCTCGTCGGTGTGCAGGCGCACCCACAGGATGTTGGGAAACTCGCCAAGGCGGATGGTTTCGACTTCGGTGATCTTCAATTTTTGAAACTCCACAAAAAAAGGGCCGCGGCAGCTTGCGCTGCGCGGCCCCGATACCACGTCAGGAATCGATCAGCCGCCGCGCGCCTTCTTCAGCGCGTCGGTCACCACGCCTACGGCTTCGGCGCCGATGTTGGGCACGTTCTTGTCGTACACGGGCTTCACCTTGTCGAGCATGCGCTTCTGCTCGGCCGGCGACACGTCGTTCACCGTCATGGTCTTGCGCAGGTTGGCGAGCGCCTTCTCGTTGAGCGCACGATTGGCTTCGCGCTGGACCTTCTGGCCTTCTTTGGCGGCTTCGCGCAGGACGGCCTGCTCTTGCGGGTTGAGCTGGTCCCACAGCTTCTTGCTGTAGAGGATGAGGAACGGCGTGTAGGCATGGCGCGTCACGCTCAGGTACTTCTGCACTTCGCTGAACTTCGAGGTCTCGATGGTCACGAAGGGATTTTCCTGGCCGTCGATGGTGCGGGTTTCAAGTGCGGTGAACACTTCGCCGAAAGCCATGGGCACGGCATTGGCCCCCAGGGTCTTGAACGAGTCCAGGAAGATGTTGTTCTGCATCACGCGCAGCTTCACGCCTTCGAAGTCCTCGGGCTTGGCCACAGGCTTCTTGCTGTTGGTCAGGTTGCGGAAGCCGTTCTCCCAGTAGGCCAGGTTCACAAGGCCCGCGGCTTCGAGCTTCTTGTTGAAGTATTCACCGGCGGGGCCGTCGAGCACTGCATCGGCTTCCTTCTCGTTGGCGAACAGGAACGGCAGGTCGAACGCGCCGAGCTCCTTCACGATGCCGACCAGCGGCGAGCTGGAGGTGCACACCATCTCTTGCGTACCGGCACGAAGCGCCTGCGTGGCCGGCAGGTCGCCGCCCGCGGCGCCGCCCCAGAAGGCGACGATCTTCATCTTGCCGCCGGTCTTGGCGGCCAGCACCTCTTGCATCTTCTTGACGCCCACGCCCACCGGGTGGTCTTCGTTCACCCCATTGGTGAACTTGATGGTGCGCTCGGCAAATTGCGCAATGGCACCGGTCGATGCCATCAGGCCGCCGGCCACGAGGGCGGCGGTCATCAGGGTTCTGCGGAACAACATGGTTTGTCTCCTTCGATTGAGGTTGAATGAACTGACGAAAAAAGCAACTAGCGACCCATCCACCACTGGAGCGGAACGGTCACGATCTGAGGGAAGAACACCAGCGTGAACAACACGACCAGGTGAGCGATGAAGAACGGCATCACGCCCTTGAAAGCGTCGTCCATCGAGATGCGCGCAACGCCGCTCACCACGTTGAGCACCGTGCCCACGGGCGGCGTGATGAGGCCGATGGCGTTGTTCATGATGAACAGCACGCCGAAGTACACCGGGTCGATGCCGGCCTTGAGCACCACCGGCATCAGCACGGGCGTAAGAATCAGCACGGTGGGCGTGAAGTCGAGCGCGGTGCCCACGATGACGATGAGCACCATCATCACGAACATCAGCAGGATCTTGTTGTCGAGGAACGGCTCGAGCAGCGACACCACTTCGCCCGGGATGTTGGCTACCGTAATGAGCCAGGCGCTCACCATGGCGGCCGCCACGAGGAACATCACCACGGCGGTCGTCTTGCCGGCCGCCAGCGTGAGCCGGTACAGGTCCTTGAACTTCAGCTCGCCGTAGACGAAAAGGCCGACGATCAGCGAGTAGACCGCCGCCACCACGGCCGCTTCGGTCGGCGTGAAGATGCCGAACTTCATGCCGCCGATGATGATGAGGGGCAGCGCCAGCGCAAGGCTTCCCTGTGCCGTGACCTTGAGCCGCTCGCCCCAGCCGACGCGCGGCGCGGACTTCACGTTCTCCTTCTTGGCGACGATCCACCAGGCGATGCCCACTGCCACGCCCATCAGGATGCCGGGCACGATGCCGGCCAGGAACAGCTTGGTGATCGACACGTTGCCGGCCACGCCGAACACGATGAGACCGATCGACGGCGGAATGACCGGCGCAATGATGCCGCCCGCGGCAATCAGGCCGGCCGAGCGATCGAGCCGGTACCCGGCGGCCTTCATCATGGGAATCAGCAGTGCGGCCAGCGCGGCCGTATCGGCCACGGCCGAGCCCGACAGCGACGCCATGATGATGGCCGCCAGCACCGCCACGTAGCCCATGCCGCCCCGGTAATGGCCCACCCAAGCCATCGCGAGGTTGACGATGCGGCGGCTCAGCCCCCCGGCATTCATGAATTCACCCGCCAGAAGGAAGAACGGCACGGCAAGCAGCGGAAAGTTGTCGGCGCCGTCGACAAAGCGCTGCGCAATGATCTGGCTGTCGAACGCCGGCAGGCCACCGGTGTAGGCCAGCCAGCCCATCAGCGACACGCCGCACACCAGCAGCGAATACGAAATTGGAATGCCCAGCGCCATGGCACCAAGCAGCGACACGATGAAGATGGTGACTGTCATTGCGCCACCTTGCCGTGTGCAGCCACTTCGAGCACCTGCTCTTCAGATTCCATGACCTGGATCAGCTCCTGCTCAGAGACCCTTCCGCGGAACAGCCGCCACAGCTTTTCGATATTGAAGATGCCCATGACCACGGCAACCACGTAGCCGATGCCGTAGATCCAGATCATCGAAATGCCGACCACGGGGGATATGTTGGTGACCTGCAGTTCGTGCATTTCGTAAGTGCCCATGAGGAACAGCACGTTGCAGAACAGCATGAGCGACTGGCTCATGAAGAAGCAGAACTTCTTGCCGCCCAGCGGCAGGCGCTTGATGAGCGTGTCGACACCCAGGTGCGCGCCTTCGCGCATTGCCACCATGGCACCGATGTAGGTGAGCCAGATGAAGCAATAGCGCGACATTTCGTCGGACACGGAAATGCCCGAGTTGAAGCCGTACCGCAAGATCACGTTGCCGAACACCATGATGACCATGGCCACCATGCACACCACCACAAGGAATTCCAGCACGCGGAAAAACCCGTCGATCACTCTATTCATAGCCCATCTCCTGTCACTTCTGCTGTTGTTATGAAATTTATCGCCCGTTAGAGCGGAAAGGCCTTGAGCCTGGTGGCGGGGCGGCTGATGCGCGGGAGCTTCTTGCGCGAGGCGAGCACCTGCTCGATGTCGTGCCGTGCACCGTCGATCAGCACCAGCACGGCTTTTTCAGCCCGCGCCGAATCGCGCGCAATCACGGCGTCGAGCACCGCGCGATGCAGCGGCAGCGAACTGGCGGGGCCGTTCTTGCGGCTGGTCGATATTTCGAAGCTCGTACGCAGCAGCGCTCCCAGCGCACGGCTCATCTGCACCAGCATGCGATTGTGGCTGGAGCGGATGAGCCCCTGATGAAACCGCAGGTCGGGCGTGATGTAGTCGCCGCCGAACTCGATGGCGCGCTTCATGCCCGCGTAGGCTTCTTCCATGTCGGCGATGTCTTCGGCCGTGGCGCGCAGAGCGGCCAGCCCCACGGCGGCAGGCTCGACCACGCGGCGCAGGTCCTGCAGGTCGCGCAAAAACTCGGCCGACAGGCCCGCCTCGGTCTGCCAGACGATCACGTCGGCATCGAACCAGTTCCACTGGTCCGCGGGCTGCACGCGCGTGCCCACCTTGGGCCCGCTGGTGACAAGGCCCTTCGCAATCAGCGACTTGATCGATTCGCGAATCACGGTGCGGCTGACGCCGAGCTCCTCGCACAGAAGAGGTTCCGGCGGAATGGACGCGCCGGGCGCATAGCGGCCAGCGACGATGTCGCTTCCGATGCGGTCGACGGTATTGCCGTGAACGTTCTTGATCATGCGTGCCTGTTGTTTGTCTTTGTTGGGTTTTCTTGCTCTTGCTTCTTGCCGTTAATGACTGGGTGCGCGCACTGCCAGCCACTCGAAAACCCTGAACGCAGCGATAGCGTCTCACGCTTATCATATGATGATTGAAAACGCGTTTCGGCAGGAAAAACCCTGACCTGCCGGCACACTTCCAGTTACCGGAGACAAGCGATGACCACCCCGCCGAAGAAGAAAAATCCCGAAGACCTGCGCAGCCAGCAATGGTTCGGCCGCAATGATCGCGACGGCTTCATCTATCGAAGCTGGATGAAGGGCAAGGGTGTGCCGCACGACCAGTTCGACGGACGTCCGGTCATCGGCATCTGCAACACCTTCAGCGAGCTCACGCCGTGCAACTCGCACTTCCGCACGCTGGCCGAGCAAGTCAAGATCGGCGTGTACGAGGCAGGCGGTTTTCCCGTCGAGTTTCCGGTCATGTCGCTCGGCGAAACGTTGCTGCGCCCCACCGCCATGCTGTACCGCAACCTTGCGAGCATGGACGTGGAGGAAAGCATTCGCGGCAACCCGCTCGACGGCGTGGTGCTGCTCATGGGCTGCGACAAGACCACGCCCGCGCTCATGATGGGCGCGGCCAGCGTCGACCTGCCGACCATCGGCGTCTCGGGCGGCCCGATGCTCTCGGGCAAATGGCGCGGCCAGGAACTGGGCTCGGGCACCGGCGTGTGGCAGATGAGCGAACAGGTGCGTGCCGGCACGCTCAAGCTGCAAGACTTCTTCGAGGCCGAGAGCTGCATGCACCGCAGCCATGGGCACTGCATGACGATGGGCACCGCGAGCACCATGGCCTGCATGGTCGAGTCGCTCGGCATCGGCCTGCCGGGCAATGCGGCGTACCCGGCGGTCGACGGCCGCCGCAACGTGCTGGCGCGCATGGCCGGCCGCCGCATCGTCGACATGGTCCATGAAGACCTCAACATGTCGAAGGTCCTCACGCGCCAGGCGATCGAGAACGCCATCAAGGTGAATGCAGCCATCGGCGGCTCGACCAACCTGGTGATTCACCTGCTGGCCATTGCCGGCCGCATCGGCGTCGATCTTTCGCTCGACGACTTCGACCGCCTGGCTTCGGAGCTGCCGTGCCTGGTCGACCTGCAGCCCTCGGGCCGCTTTCTCATGGAAGACTTCTGCTACGCGGGCGGCCTGCCGGTGGTCATCAAGGAAATTGCGGAGCACCTGCACAAGGACGCCATCACCGCCAACGGCCAGACGCTGTGGGACAACGTGAAGGACGCCGAGAACTACAACCCGCAAGTGATCCGCTCGCTGGCAGAGCCCTTCAAGGACAAGGCCGGCATTTGCGTGCTGCGCGGCAACCTCGCACCCAACGGCGCCATCATCAAGCCGAGCGCTGCCACGCCCGAGCTGCTGGTGCACAAGGGCCGCGCGGTGGTATTCGAAAACGCCGACGACCTGCACAAGCGCATCGACGACGAGAACCTGGACATCGACGAGCACTGCGTCATGGTGCTGAAGAACTGCGGTCCGCGCGGCTACCCCGGCATGGCCGAGTCGGGCAACATGCCGCTGCCGCCGAAGGTGCTGCGCAAGGGCATCACCGACATGGTCCGCATCAGCGATGCGCGCATGAGCGGCACGGCCTACGGCACGGTGGTGCTGCACACGTCGCCCGAGGCCGCGGCGGGCGGCCCGCTCGCACTGGTGCAGGACGGCGACATCGTCGAGCTCGACGTGCCCAACCGCAAGCTGCACCTGCACGTGAGCGACGAAGAACTGGCCAAGCGGCTCGAAAAATGGGTCGCGCCCAAGGCGCCGCTCGATTCGGGCTACTGGAAGCTCTATGTCGACACGGTGCTGCAGGCCGACCAGGGGGCCGACCTGGCCTTCCTGCGCGGCCGCCGCGGAAGCTTTGTGCCGCGCGACAATCACTAGAATGAACAGACTGGTAGCCATCGACTGGGGCACGAGCTCCTTGCGCGGCGCATTGCTCGATGCCGGCGGCAAGGTGCTCGAAGAACGCAGCGACACACGCGGCATTCTCAAGGTGCCCGCGGGCGGCTTTCCCGCGGTATTCGATGAGCTGTTCGGCGACTGGATGCAGCTCGAAGGCACGCGCTGCCTGATCTCCGGCATGGCCGGCAGCAAGCAGGGCTGGGTCGAGGCGCCGTATTGCGCCTGCCCCGCGGGCCGCGTCGAAGTGGGCCGCAAGATCATCGACATCGATGCGCGACCGGGTTCGCGCATTGCCATCGTTCCGGGCCTCAGCGACGAGCACGATGGCGTTCCCGATGTCATGCGCGGTGAAGAAGTGCAGATCTTCGGCGCCATGGCGTTGATGGATGTCGACGAAGGCGTCTTCGTACTGCCGGGAACGCACAACAAGTGGGCCACGGTCCAGAAAGGCCGCGTCACCGGATTTCGCACCTTCATGACCGGCGAGTTCTATGCGCTGCTGAGCCAGCATTCGATTCTTGCGCGCACGCTCGCTGTCGATGCACCGCTCGATGAGGCAGCCTTCGTGCAAGGCGTCACCCGCGCCGACAACGGCCAGGGCTTGCTGCACAACGCTTTCGGCGCACGCACGCTGGCGCTGTTCGAACGCATGCCCACGCAGGAACTCGCGAGCTATCTCTCGGGCCTGTTGATCGGCGAAGAGCTGCGCACGCAATCGCTGCATGCCTTCGGCGAAGTGGTGCTGATCGGCTCCCCCGCACTCACCCAACGCTACACACTTGCGCTGAGCGCTACCGGCACCGCCACCCGCACGCTCGGCGCCGAAGCCACCTGGGCCGGGCTGCACGCGCTGTCCGGCTTTCTCGACGCAGACAGAACACCCTCATGACGACTCCTCAAGAAAAATTCGACGCCGCGATGCGCGAACTGCCGCTGGTCGCCATCTTGCGCGGGCTCACGCCGCCCGAGGCCGCCGACGTGGGCGACGCCATCGTGGAATCGGGCTTCCGGCTGCTCGAGGTGCCGCTCAATTCGCCGAAGCCCTATGCCAGCATCACGCTGATGCGCACGCGCTTTCCGCAGGCACTGGTGGGCGCCGGCACGGTGCTCGACGCACAGCAGGTGCGCTATGTGCATTCGGCCGGCGGCGAACTCATCGTCTCGCCCAACTTCAACGCCGAGGTCATCGCCGAAGCCGTGCGGCTCGGCATGGTCTGCCTGCCCGGCGTGATGACGCCGACCGAAGCCTTCGGCGCACTGGCGGCGGGCGCGACCGGGCTCAAGCTGTTTCCGGCCGAACTGGCATCGCCTGCGGTGGTGAAGGCATTGCTCGCCGTGCTGCCTGCCGGCACGCCGCTGATGCCCGTGGGCGGCATCACGCCAGCCAACATGGCCGAGTGGCGTGCGGCCGGTGCGTCCGGCTTCGGCATCGGATCGGCGTTGTACAAGCCGGGCAAGCAAGCCTCGGAGGTGCGCGCCGATGCCCAGAAATTCGTTGCAGCCTATACGGGCGCGATCCGCGCCTGATCGAATTTTTCAACCCACATCCATCCACCTCCACGAGGCCCCGTCGATGTCCGCAGATTCAGACTACGCCAGCCCCGCCGTGCGCAAGTTGCGCGAAGACCTTGCGCTCGCATTGCGCGCAGCCGCACACCACGGCCTGTCCGAAGGGGTCTGCAACCATTTCAGCGTGATGCTCCCGGGCGCGCAAGACCGCTACCTGATCAACCCTCGCGGCCTGCACTGGAGCGAGATCGGCCCCGACGACATCGTGCTGATCGACGTGCACGGCGAGGTGCTTGCCGGCCGCCACCGGGTGGAACCGACCGCCCTCTTCATCCACGGCGCGGTGCATCGCATCACCGGCCACGCCGTCGTGCTGCACTGCCACATGCCCTACGCGACCGCGCTCACGCTCACGGTCGACCGCGCGCTCGATCCCACGCTGAGTCAGAACGCCATGCGCTACATGAACCGCATCGCGATCGACGCGGTGTACAACGGGCTCGCGCTCGACGATGCCGAGGGCGAGCGCATCGCACGCGCCATGGTGGGAAAAGACGTGGCCTTTCTCGCGAACCACGGCGTCGTCGTGGCGGGCGCCACCATTGCGCACGCTTACGACGATCTCTATTACCTCGAACGCGCAAGCCTGCACCAGGTGATTGCGCAATCGACCGGCCGCCCGCTGGTTCCTGTCGACCCCGAGATGGCGGCCCACGCCGCCGCTCAAATCCAGGGCGAACGCGAGCAGTCCGACTTGTTCTTCGAGGCGCTCCGGCGCATGCTGCCTCCGCCACACGGCTGACGTCCGTTCGACAGGTTCCGGCCACGGCACAGGGCGCCTAGGATGGCGGAACGGCTGCGCAGCGGCTTACAGCTCTTTATCGGATTTCGCGCGAGCCTTACACAGCGTTCACATGGAAGCACGACGATAGGGCTTCCAACCACTCCATTGGAGTTGCCATGAAAAAGCTCATCTTCGCAATCAGCGCCGCTGCCCTGCTCTCGCTGACCGCCCTCAGCGCTCCGGCCCAAGCCCAGACCGGCGGCCGCTTCATTCAGGCCCAGGTGTATGTCGTGCCCGCGCCGCCACCGCCGCGCCATCACTACTACGCTCCGCCGCCCCCGCGGCCCTATTACGGTCCGGGCTACCACCATGGACACGACCGCTACGAGCACCGCCGGCATCGCCATTGGGAAGAGCGCCGCTACGGCCGCAGGGACTACGACGGCGACGGCGTTCCCAACCGCTACGACCGCCGGCCCAACAATCCCTACCGCTATTGATTTCGCCCGCCAGGCCTTGCCTGGGGCAAAGCCGGCTCAGGCTTGCGCCGCCACGCGCCGCAGCAGGTTTGCAGGCGAGCGCGGCCAGCCGACACGGCCGAACCACGCGCCGCCTGCAATTGCCGACGCGATGACGATGCCGTAGACCACCAGCGCCACGCCTTGCGCGGCGAACACGCCGGTCAGCCCGCCGCCCCAGCGCAATGCGAGCCATCCGCCGATTCCGGCCACGGCCAGCCGCGCGATGTTGCCAAGCACGGGCCACAGCAGGCGCCCCGCCCCTTGCGAGGCAAAGTACAGCACCAGGCCGACGCCGAAGAGGCCGTAGAGCGGCCCCACCACGCGCAAGTAGTGCGCGCCGGTTTCGAGCATGGCGGGATCGTTGCCGAACAGCAGCAGCCAGGGCCGCGGAAACAGCGCCGCGGCGAGCCCGATGGTCTCGGTCAATGCAAAAGCCAGGGCGGCACCCGCCCATGTGGCACGAAGCGCACGTTCGCGCTGCCCGGCGCCCATGCAGGTGCCAACCATCGCGACCAATGGCGCGCCAAGGCCGAACACCAGCGGCACCAGCAGGTATTCGAGCCGTGATGCGGTTCCGTAGCCTGCCAGCGCGCCTGAACCGAAGTGGCCGGTCAAGGCAGTGGCAATGCCGATCGACAGATTGGTTGCCACCGTGGACACCGCACCCACGAGCCCGATGCCCAGGATGTTGCGGAACAGCGGCCAGCGCAACTTCAGCGCGGCGAGCGTCGGGCGCAGCAGGCTGCGCGGCGAGCGCAGGTAGACGATGAGCGCCACCGAGCCCAGCAGGTAATACAGCAGCAGTGCCATCGCGCCGCCCGCAATGCCCATGCCCGGCAGCGGCCCCCAGCCGAAGATCAGCAACGGCGATGCGGGAATGAGGAACACCACGCCCGCCACCGTCACGTTCGCCGGCACCGCCATGTTGCCGGTGCCGCGGATGATCGCCGAGAGCGAGTTGAAGAGCCACACCAGCACGGCGCCCGCAAACACCCAGTTCGAGTACGTCAGCGCTGCCTCGAGCGAGGCGCCGGTGCCGCCCATGATTCCGTACAGCCAGCGCCCACCGGCCAGCAGCGCGAGCGAGAAGAGCAAGCCGAAGCCGATGGCAATGACGACCGCGTGCCACACCAGCGCGTCAGCGTCATCGCGGCGGCGCGCCCCCAGCGCTCGCGCAATGGACGAGGCAATGCCACCGCCCATGGCGCCGCTCGACGTCATCTGCATCAGCATGACGATCGGGAACACCAGCGCCATGCCAGCGAGCGCATCGGTGCCCAGCTTGCCGACGAAGTAGGTTTCGATGAGCCCGACGGAAGCCTGCGCCACCATCACGAGCACATTGGGCGCGGCCAGCCGCAGCAGCGTGGGCACGATGGGCGCTTCGAGCAGCCGCCGCGTGCGCGGATCGAGTTCCTGGTTCATTTATCGACCCCTGTGCTTTGCACGCGGTGCGCGCTCATGCGGCCGCCAGCTTCGAACGCACAAGCCGCGCTTCGCGGATCGGCAGGTGCACCAGCGCGGCACCGGCGGCAAGCGCGATGTCGATGTACCAGACGATGTCGTAGTTGCCGCTGGCCTGGAAGACATAGCCGCCCAGGAACGCGCCCAGGAAGCCGCCGACCTGGTGCGCCAGCATCACGATGCCGAACAGCATCGCCATGTTGGCCGGCCCGAACATCTTGGCGACAAGGCCCGCGGTAGGCGGCACGGTCGACAGGAAGGTCACACCCATCACGGCGGCGAACACCAGCATGACGGTGGTCGTCTTCGGCGCCAGCAGGAACACCAGCACGGCGATGCCGCGCGCGGCATAGACCAGCGACAGCAGCGACTTCATGCGCCAGCGCCCCACGGCCCAGCCCATGGCAAGGCTGCCGACGATGTTGAAGAGCCCGATCATCGCGAGCGCCCAGCCGCCGACCTCGGCCGGCAGCCCGCAGGCCGCCACGACGCCGGGCAGGTGCGTGGCCAGGAAGGCGACGTGGAAACCGCAGACCAGGAAGCCCAGGCTCAGGTAACGGTAGCTGGGCGTCGCGAGCGCCTGGCCGATGGCCTGGCGCGCACTCAGCGGCTTGGTGCCCGATGCGGCCGCCGACGCCGCGGCCATGGCGTTCGAATTGCCCTTGAGCACCCATGCGGCCGGCAACGCCAGCAGCACCAGCATGCCGAGCCACTGCATCGCGCCGGCCCAGCCCACGGCCGCCGTCAGGCCGACGGCGATCGGCGCCATCGCGAACTGTCCGAAGGAGCCGCCGGCATTCACCAAGCCGGTGGCCAGGCCGCGCTTGTTCGCCGGCACCAGGCGCGTGGTCGCGGCCATCAGCACCGAAGGGCCCGCCATGCCGGCGCCGCCCGCCGCGAGCACGCCAATGGCGAAGATCAGGCCGGCCGTGCTCGTCATGAGCGGCGTGACGAGCGTGCCGATGGCCACCAGCAGCACGCCGATGAACACCACCCGCCCGGTGCCGATGCGGTCGGCCACGGCCCCCGCGAAGGGCTGCGTGAGTCCCCACCAGAGCTGCCCGAACGCGAAGGCGAGACTGATGCTGCCGATGCCGAGCGCGGTCGAGGTGTTGAGTGCCGAGAGGAACAGGCCCATCGTCTGGCGCACGCCCATCGTGAGCGCGAAAGCGCCCGCGGCGGCCAGAAGCACGAGCCAGAGCGCATGGCGCCGCACTGAGGTTTCATTCATCGCGGGCTCCCGCTTGGTCTTCCGGTTGTGCATCGCCCAGCCCGGCGCGCTGCAGCAATTCCAGGCTTTCGTCGAGAAGGGCATGCAGCGCCAGCACGCGCTCCGTGCCGAGGATATCGTTGAGCGCCAGCTGCGCGCCGTGCCACAGCCGCTGCGCCTCGGCCCGCTTCTCGCGGCCCGCGTCGGTGATCGACAGCATGCGGCTGCGCGCATCGGGGCCCTCGGTCTGCACCAGAAAGCCCGCCGCCAGCATCGGCTTGAGATTGCGCGTGAGCGTGGAGGCGTCGACGTTCATCTCGCGCGCCAGGTCGACCGGACGCAGCGGCCCGAAATGCAGCACGTGCGAGAGAAGTGAATACTGCGTGGTCTTGAGCCCGCTGGGCGCAACGTGCGCGTCATACAGGCGCGACGCCAGCCTGGAGAGCCGGCGCAAGCGGAAATTGGTACATCCCTGGGGCTTCAACTGAGGGGGCTTCAGAGCGACATTCATGATTTCATTGTAGCTACAATAATTGCACCTGCAACTATCAAGGAGTTTTCATGTCCGAGCCCCATTCCATCGATGCCTGGATCGCCCAGGAGGCGGAGATCGTCCAGCGCCTGGACGCGGGGCCCGGCCCGGGACTCGCACGCCCCGAGCAGATTGCCGGCAAGACCGGCCTGCAGATGATGGAAGCGATGCTGCGCGCCGAAATCCCCTATGCCGCCATCGCGAAGACGCTCGACTTCACGCTTCTTTCGGTGAGCCCCGGCGTGGCCGTGTTCCAGGGCACACCGCTGCCGCAGCATCTGAACCCGCTCGGCACCATCCATGGCGGCTGGGTTGCCACGCTGCTCGATTCGGCGCTGGGCTGCTCTGTCCACACCATGATGCCGGTCGGCCGCGCCTACACCACCGCCGAGCTGAGCGTGAACTACGTGAAAGGACTCACGCCCAAGGTGCAGCGGGTTCGCGCCGAGGGCAAGGTCATCCATTGCGGCCGGCAACTCGCCACCGCCGAGGCGCGGCTTTTCGGCCCCGACGGTACGCTGTACGCGCACGCCACCACCACCTGCCTGGTGTTCGAAATGCCTTCTCCCCGGTAAGCCGGGCCGCCGCCATGCCACTCACGCCGCTCGACCCTGGCCTTGCTCCGGCCTTCAAGACTCTTCTTTCGGAGAGATACAGCTGCCGGGCCTACCTTGCAGAACCCGTTGCGCGCGAAACCGTCGACGCGGTCCTGCAGATGGCGCAGCGCACCGCCTCCTGGTGCAACTCGCAGCCATGGCAGGTGATCGTGACCAGTGCCGAAGCCACCGAGCGGCTGCGCCAGGCCTTCGATTCGGACGAAGCCGCGGCCGATGCCGCGTTCGACATTGCGCCGCCCGCGGAATACCGCGGCGTGTACCAGGAACGCCGCCGCGAATGCGGTTTTCAGTTGTACGAGAGCGTCGGCATCGTGCGCGGCGACCGCGAGGCTTCGGCGCGGCAGGCCAAGGAGAACTTCAGGTTCTTCGGGGCGCCGCACCTTGCCCTCGTGACCACTGAGGCAGTGCTCGGCACCTACGGCGCACTGGACTGCGGCGCCTATGTCGGCAACTTCATGCTGGCGGCACGCAGCCTGGGCGTGGCCAGCATCGCGCAGGCGGCCGTCGCGTCGCGCTCCAGGTTCCTGCACCGCTGGTTCGAGATTCCGGACGACCGCCAGATCGTCTGCGGCATCTCGTTCGGTTACGAGGACCCGTCGCACCCGGCCAACCGCTTTCGCACCACGCGCGCAGCGCCGGGCGAGGCTTGTCAATGGGTGGATTAACCGGCGCGGCCCGGTGCTTCTTGTAAGTGCAAGGACGTAAAACCGCCTCAATGGCAGTGATAATGATTCGCATCGTTGCCATGCGGCGCGATGCTTCTCTCGAAACCTGTCCCTGCACCTGGAGGATCCTTCATGACCGACCGCCTCGGCGTTCAAGGCCGCGCCGCCCGCGCATTGCTCGGCGTCTCCGCCGCCTGGCTGGCCGCTGCCGCCCTGCCTGCCTTTGCCGCCAACGACGAACTCACGCTCTACACGACGCGTGAGCCCGCGTTGATCCAGCCGCTGATCACGGCCTTCAGCACGCAGACCAATATCAAGGTCAACACCGTGTTCGTGAAGGACGGCCTGCTGGAGCGCGTCAAGGCCGAAGGCGCACGCTCGCCGGCCGACGTGCTGATGACGGTGGACATCGGCAACCTGATGGACCTGGTGGACGGCGGCGTGACGCAGCCGGTGAAATCGGCCGCGCTCGAGTCGGCCATTCCCGCCAACCTGCGCGGCGCCGATGGGCAGTGGTTTGCGCTTTCGCTGCGCGCGCGCGTGCTCTACGCCGACAAGAACCAGCCGATCACGAGCCTCCGCTATGAAGACCTGGCCAATCCGAAGTGGAAGGGCAAGGTCTGCATCCGCGCGGGCCAGCACCCCTACAACACGGCGCTGATCGCATCGATGATCGCGCACGACGGCGAAGCCAAGACCGAACAGTGGCTGCGCGGCGTCAAGGCCAACCTGGCCCGCAAGGCCACCGGCGGCGACCGCGACGTGGCGCGCGACATTCTCGGCGGCATCTGCGACATCGGCCTGGCCAACTCGTACTACGTCGGCCAGATGAAGAGCGCCAAGGAAGGCACCGACGCGCGCAAGTGGGGCGACGCCATCAAGGTGATCCGCCCGACCTTCGCGGGTGGCAAGAGCGGCGGCACGCACGTCAACATCAGCGGCGCGGCCGTGGCCAAGAACTCGCCGCAGCGCGCCAACGCGGTCAAGCTGCTCGAGTTCCTGGTGTCGGAGCCGGCGCAATCGCTGTACGCGCAAGCCAACTACGAATACCCGGTGCGCAAGGGCGTGGCGCTCGACCCGATCATCGGCGAGACCATCGGCGAGTTGAAGGTCGACCCGCTGCCGCTCACCGACATTGCCAAGTACCGCAAGCAAGCCAGCGCGCTGGTCGACAAGGTCGGCTTCGATCAGTGATGTTGCTCGCCCCCCGGGGAGCGGGAGCAATGGAAGGCCTGTGGTTCGCATGAGTTTCGGTGGCCTGCACGCCGCAGGCCCGCTCTGGCGCAGCGCTTCGTTTGCAATTGCCATCGGCGTGCTTGCGCCGGTGCTCACGCTCGCCTGGCTCGCGTTCGGCTCCGGCGTGGCGCACTGGGGGCCGCTGTTCGCGCACGTGCTGCCGCAGGCGGCGCTCAACACGGCGGTGCTGCTTGCGGGTGTCGGCGCGCTGGTGCTGGTGATAGGCACCGGCTGCGCCTGGCTGGTCACGGCCTGCGACTTTCCGGGGCGCCGCGTGCTGCACTGGGCACTGCTGCTGCCTCTGGCCATGCCGACCTACATCGTTGCATTCGCCTACCTGGACCTGCTGCACCCTATCGGCCCCGTGCAGGGTGCGATCCGCTGGGCCTTGGGCTTCGACAGCCCACGCCAGTTCCGCCTGCCTGACCTGCGCTCGATGCCCGGTGCAATGTTCGTGCTGGGCTTTGTGCTCTACCCGTACGTCTACATGACGGCGCGCGCGATGTTCATGACGCAGCCCGCGCACTTGATGGAAGCCGCCCGCACACTGGGCGAGAGCCGGCGCGGCGCGTTCTTTCGCGTGGCGCTGCCACTGGCGCGCCCGGCGCTTGCCGTGGGGCTGAGCCTTGCGCTGCTCGAAACGCTCAATGACATCGGCGCCTCCGAATTCCTGGGCGTTAACACGCTCACCGTGGCGGTCTACACCACGTGGATCACGCGCTCCGACCTGGCCGGCGCGGCGCAGATTGCCTGCGCCATGCTGTTCGTGGTGGTGGCCCTGGTCTGGCTCGAACGCAACGGCCGCCGGCATCAGCGTTTCGGCTCGACGCAGCGCATGCGCCCGATGCAGCCGCGCCGCCTGCACGGCTGGGCGGCATGGCTGGCCACCGCCACCGCCGCGTTGCCGGTGATGATCGGATTCGCAGCGCCTGCTCTCTACCTCGTCTGGGAAAGCAGCAAGCGCCTGCGCCAGGGCGGCGGCATTTCGCAAGGCCTGCTCTCGAGCCTCGGCAACACGCTGGCACTGGCCGCGGGCGTGACTGTCGTCGCCGTGGCCGCGGGGCTGGTGGTGGCATGGGCGGCCCGCAGCCAGGGGTCGCGGCCCAACCGCGCACGCTGGCAGGCACGCGTGGCCGCGCTCGGTTACGCGGTGCCGGGCACGGTGCTCGCCATCGGGCTGCTCACGCCCGCGCTGGCAATCGATGCCGCGCTGGCAAACGCCTTCGGCTTCACGGGCCTGCCGCTGATGGGCGCGGGTGTGGTGCTGGTGGTGGCCTGCGCCATCCGTTTTCTCGCCATGCCGGTGGGCGGCATCGAAGCCGGGCTCGCCCGTATTCCGCCGGCCATCGAACAGGCCTCGCGGCTGCTGGGCGAAACCACCGGCGGCACGCTGCGCCGTGTGCATCTGCCGCTGCTGCAGCCCGCCATCGCTACGGGCGCGCTGCTGGTCTTTGTCGACGCGATGAAAGAGCTGCCCGCGACGCTGCTGCTGCGCCCCGCCAATTTCGACACGCTGGCCACATGGCTCTATGCCGAGGCCGCCCGCGGCACGTACGAAGAAGGCGCCATTGCCGCGCTGGCTATCGTCGCGGCCGGGCTGCTGCCCGTGGTGCTGCTGGCACGCAATCAACTGGGCACGCCATCGGCCTTGCCCGGTCCGGACAAAACATGAGTTCCCCTCTTTCCCTCGAGTCGATCCAGCTCGCCTACGAAACACCGCGCGGCCTGCACACCGTGGTGAACGACTTCTCGCTGCCCCTGCCCGCGGGCGAAATAGCCTGCCTGTTCGGCCCCTCGGGCTGCGGCAAGACCACCGTGCTGCGCGCCATCGCCGGCTTCGAGCCCGTGCGCGCCGGCACGATCCGGCTCGGCGACGTGCTGCTGTCTTCGACCCAGGTGCACCTGCCGCCCGAGCAGCGGCGCGTGGGCATGATGTTCCAGGAATACGCGCTGTTTCCTCACCTCTCGGCAAGCCAGAACGTGGCCTTTGGGCTGCGCCGCTCGAGCCGTGCGCAACAGCAGTCGCGCGTGGCCGAAATGCTGTCGCTCGTCGGCCTGGCGGACGCCGGTGAACGCTTTCCGCACGAGCTCTCGGGCGGCCAGCAGCAACGCATTGCGCTGGCCCGTGCGCTGGCGCCTTCGCCCGCGCTGCTGTTGCTCGACGAGCCTTTTTCGAACCTCGACGGCGGCACGCGCGAACGCCTGACGGCGGAGGTGCGCGGTATTCTCAAGCGCGCCGGGCAGACCGCAATTCTGGTGACCCACAACGATGCCGAAGCCCATGCCATGGCCGACCGCATCGGCGTGATGCATGCGGGCCGCATCACTCACTGGCTGGACACCGCCAAATAGCACAAGGCGCCCGTTCGGCGAATGGGCTTTTCGGGAAAAGGTTGTTCGGGATCGCAAGAATGCGGCGCTCCCACCTTCCTATTTTTCCGGAGCACGCCAATGGCCCAACCCCTTACCCTCGTCAGCCACCTGCTGTGCCCCTATGTGCAGCGCGCAGCCATTGCCCTGGCCGAGAAAAACGTGCCTTTCGAACGCGTGGTGATCGACCTCGCGGACAAGCCGGACTGGTTCATTGCGATCTCGCCGCTCGGCAAGGTTCCGCTGCTGCGCCTTCAGCGGCCAAGCGGCGGCGAGGCAGTGCTGTTCGAAAGCAACGTGATCTGCGAATACCTCGAAGAAACCCAGCCCGGCCCGCGCCTGCATCCTGAAGACCCGCTCACCCGCGCCGAGCACCGCGCGTGGATGGAATTCGGCTCGGCCATATTGGGCGACCTGTGGGGCTACGAGACCACGCGCGATGCCGAAGTGTTTGAGCAGAAGCGCCTGGCGCTCGCCGCCAAGTTCGAGCGCGTCGAAGCAGCGCTGGGCGCCGGCCCGTACTTCGCGGGCGAAGACTTCAGCCTGGTCGATGCGGTCTTCGCGCCCGTCTTTCGCTACTTCGAGATGTTCGACGAGATCAGCGACTCGCACATCTTCGATGCCTTGCCCAAGGTGAATGCATGGCGCAAGGCACTGGCCGAGCGGCCCAGCGTGCGCAGCGCCGTGGTGCCGGAGTATCCGCAGCACCTGCGCGAATTCCTGAAGAAGCACGAGGCGCACTTGCTCACGCTCGCGTAAAACCGACAATCGAATTCTTCCCACAACAACGAACAGGCACCCACGAGATGCGACTTCTCCACACCATGCTGCGCGTCGGCAATCTCCAGCGTTCCATCGACTTCTACACGAAAGTGATGGGCATGAACCTGCTGCGCACCTCCGAGAACCCCGAGTACAAATACAGCCTCGCCTTCGTCGGCTACGGCAACGGCAACCCCGACCAGGCAGAGATCGAACTCACCTACAACTGGGGCACCGAAAGCTACGAACTCGGCACGGCCTACGGCCACATCGCGCTCGGCGTGCCCGACGCCTACGCGGCGTGCGAAAAGATCAAGGCGGCCGGCGGCAACGTCACGCGCGAGGCCGGCCCAGTAAAGGGCGGCAGTACGGTCATCGCTTTCGTCACCGATCCGGACGGCTACAAAGTCGAACTGATCCAGGACAAATCGAAGGCCTCCGGCGACAAGGCAGAAGCTGCCGCAGACGCTTTGCGCGCACCTTGATCAGCCGCCGCAATGAGTGCCCGGCCACCGGGCCGCTACCGCCGGGTTGCAAGCAACCGTAAGAAACGCGAGGCCTGGAATGCGCGGGCGAATTAACGAGACAAAATAGCCGCCTTCGCAGGGGCGACCGGCATATTCTTTGCTGCTGTTCCTTGGCAAGAGGCGTTAATGCTTAACGCTTCAGACGCCCGAATTTGCAACAAGAACTTTCATGCTTGAACGCGGATAGCAGTTCAAAAGTATTGAAATGGCTCGTTGATTTTTGCCCGTCTTCCAAATGAGCGCTTTCTTCTAAAGCGGAACGAATTTGACCAGTTTAAGCATCCGCGGCAAGGCGATCGACCCGGCAATATCGCTCATCGTATTTCTATTTGCCGCACTCGTCGTTGGAGCCATTCCGTTCGCGTATCACGACACGGCAGCCCAGATCTTTCCGGACGAAGACACGCTGCTGAGCTTCTTCGGCGCCGATTCATGCCAGCTGACATCCACGACCATCGAGGAAAGAAACTCCTACGCCTGCAGCGCGTTCCTTCTTGAATCGGTGGGGTTGAGCGCCGGCACCGCGCCATTGGCGGGCGCCCTGCTGAGCGTGTCGCTCACCTTGATTCCCATCTTTCAGTTCGCCCGCATTCCCCTGGGAGTATTTCTCGCGTCGCTGGCCTGGGGCGTCATCCGGGCGATTTTTCTTTCGGTTCTCTCCAAGGACATGCTGTCTGCCGCCGTGGTCCTCGTCTCGGTCATGGCGGCGCGGCAACCATGGTTCGGGCTCACGTGGCTGTTGTCCGCCACGATTTACGGCTGGGTCGTCAGAAAGTACTGGCTGCTGGTCAGCGGCGTCTGGTTCGGGCTGAGGCTCATCAGAAAGCAGCTCACTGTGTTCAGGCTGCTGGTCATCATTGTTCTGGTTTACATCGCACTTGCGCTGACTTTCCAGATTGCGCTGGGCGTCACGCTGGACTTTGCGCGGCTCGCCGTCAATGAAAACCGGGAGGTTGGTGCCGAAGGATCGCGAACGGTGATCGAGGCGGTCATTGCTTCCGACAATGCACTGCTGCAAGCGCTCAATGCGACGATCACGTTTTTCAGGCTCGCATTCCCGCTCGAGCTTCTGCGCTTTGGATCGGTCAGCCAGCTGGCATTTATTTCGATCATGCCTTTCACCTTCATCTGGATGGTGAAGGTCATCGTCAAGAGTGCGAAGTCCGACAATAAAAAGATCATCCAGGCCGGCAAGATTGCCTTGGCGCCTTTGTCTTTTCTCATTATCGAAGGCGTGTTCGAGCCTGATTTCGGCTCCTTCGCGCGTCACTTCGCCATTGTGAGTCCGCTTGTTTTTTCCGCCATGGCAATGCTGCAAAAAGCCGAACTGCGTGAAGAAAGGCGGCTGCGGCGCAGCAGCAATGCCGCCCCTTCCGGTTCGCCGGCTCTCGTTGGCGCCCTTCAGCAGGATCGCATCTCGTGAAGTCTCAATCCATTGCGGTCGACCAGCCCCAGTACGTTGAATCCATCCAGGCGGGAAGAGGCATTGCCGCTCTCCTGGTGGTCGTTCACCACATCGCGCAAAAATCGCATGCGCTCTCGGGCGGCGCCATTCCGTTGTTCGATTTCGGCATCGTCGGTGTCGACATCTTCTTCATGATCAGCGGCTTCATCATCTACTTTGTCACCGCCAACAAGACGATGACGCATGTGGAGTTCATGGAAAAGCGGATCGTGCGGGTGTTTCCGCTGTATTGGGGGCTCTCGTTGCTGGCATTGCTGGTTCTGATCTTCAAGCCGAACCTGATCAACAGCAACGCGCAGCAAGCAACGGATATTGCCGCCTCGTTTTTCTTGTGGCCCACCACCGCGCCGTACCTGGTGAACAACGGCTGGACGCTGACTTACGAGATCATCTTCTATGCGCTCTGGGCGCTTGTCGCGCTGCCCACGGCCAACCGAAAAACCGCAACCATTGCTTGCCTGGTACTGGCCGCGGGTTCATTCATGGGGCTGCTTTTCAACGTAGACCCCAAGGTCATCAATTTTTCGCTGTTCGTGGAATTTGCCTTTGGTGTGGCCGTTGGCGTCGCGTTCAAGAAGGGGTTGTTCCGCCAGCACATTCCTGCCGCCATCGGCCTGACCGTTGCCGGTGCTTTTCTCGCCCACCTGGCGATATCCCAGGGCCTTGGCAGCGGCCAACTGAGGGGATTTGCGCTGGCGATTCCTTCGGCCATGATGTTCATCGGGATCATCCTGCTTGGAACATTCTGGAAAAGAATGCGCACGGTGCTCGCCATTGGTGACAGCTCCTATTCGCTGTACCTCTTCCACCCGTTCATCCTGGTCGGCATTCCCATCACGGTGAAGCTGCTCGGCATTTCCTCAGCAGTGCAGATACTCGCCATTTCCGCAGCGGTCGGCGTTGCGGCCATTGCGGCTTCGCACATGGTCTTCAAGCTGGTGGAGTTTCCGCTCACGCAAATGATGCGCGGAATGATCAGGTCCGCGAAATCGCTTGGCGCAGCAAGAGCAAGGTAATTGCGGCCCGCTGAGCCTCGGCGCGATCAGCAGCCCAGCAGATCGGCCAATTGATTGATGTCTCGCGCGTGCAGGTTGTTCTCTGCGTTCGGCGAAACATCCTTGGGCTGCGCGCGGCCGTATTCGTGGGGCCGCTCGATGTAGGCGGTCTTCAGGCCGCACACGCGCGCCGCGGCAAGGTCGTCGTGGTGCGCCGCCGCCAGCATGACCTGGCCTGGCGTCGCGTCGAACACGCCCGCCACGCCAAGGTAAGTGCGCGGATCGGGCTTGTAGGCCTTGAACACTTCGGCCGAGAGCACGCAATCCCACGGCAGGCCGGCTCGCTTGGCCATTTCGGTGAGCAGGCCGATGTTGCCGTTGGACAACGTGCAGATGGTGAACTTCTTCTTCAGGCGCGTGAGCCCCTCGACCGCATCGGGCCATGCGGGCAGCCGATGCCAGGCGCGGCTCAGGTGGCGCTTGGCGGCGGTGTCGAGTTGCTCGGTCAGGCCGAAATCGTGCAGCACCTGCTCGAGCATGCTCAGGTGCAGTTCGTCGAGCAGCGTGAAGCCGCCCTCGCCCGCGGCAATGCGCTCCATCACCGATTTCATTGCGGGCTGGTAGCCGGCGCGCCACGCCAGCGCGAAGGTGGCGCCGTCCACGCCCGGCAACGCGAGTTCGGCCTCGGCGGCAATGCCGCTGTGCCAGTCGACCACCGTGCCGAAAACGTCGAACGCGATGACCTTCAGGTCGCTCGCGTCGAAATCCGCGCGCATGGTCAGCGCTGCAGTTGGCTCGCGGCGCGTGCCAGCTGCTCGATCAGCGCCCAGTTGCCCTCACGGATGGCGTCGGTCGGCACGATCCACGAGCCCCCGACGCAAGCCACGTTCGAGAGCGCGAGAAACTCCGCCGCGTTGCCCGCATGGATGCCGCCGGTGGGGCAAAAGGTGACGTCGCCGAACGGCCCTTGCCAGGCCTTGAGCATCGGCAGCCCGCCCGCCTGCAGCGCGGGAAAGAACTTGAGCTCGGTATAGCCGTCTTCCTGCGCCGTCATGATCTCGCTGCCGGAGGCCACGCCGGGCAGCAGCGGCAGGCCGAGATCGTGGCAGGCCTTGCCCACCGCGCGCGTGTAGCCAGGGCTCACGCCGAACTTGGCACCCGCCAGGGCCGAGGCCTGCGCATCGGCCGCGCTGCGGATGGTGCCCGCACCGGCCACGGCTTCGGGCACGTCCTTGGCAATGGCTTCGATGCATTCGAGCGCCTGCGGCGTGCGCAGCGTGACTTCGAGCATGCGGATGCCGCCGGCCACCAGCGCGCGCGCCAGTGGAATGGCATGTTTCACGTCGTTCAGCACGATGACCGGGATGACCGGTGCATCGCGCATGACGTCGAGTGCGGTGAGTTTGTTGTTATCTACAGCCATGAGCAGGCTCCTTCTTCAGCAGTCAATGCATTGCGCCGCATGCCGGCGAACAGTTCGCGGCCGAGGCCGTGGCCGTCGGCGATGCGCTTGGCTTCGGGCAGCTTGGCAAGCTCGCGTTCGGCCCATTCGTCGTCGGGCACCAGCACGGCAAGCGTACCCGCTACCGCATCCAGGCGTATGACGTCGCCGTCGCGCACCTTGGCGAGCGGGCCGCCCGCGGCGGCTTCGGGGGAAACGTGGATGGCGGCCGGCACCTTGCCCGATGCACCGCTCATGCGGCCGTCGGTGACCAGCGCCACGCGGAAGCCCTTGCCCTGCAGCACCGACAGCGGCGGCGTGAGCTTGTGCAGCTCGGGCATGCCGTTGGCCTGCGGTCCCTGCCAGCGCACCACGCAAACCACGTCGCGCTCGAGTTCGCCGGCGGTAAAGGCCTGCTGCAGCGCGGCCTGCGAATCGAAGACACGCGCCGGTGCTTCGATCACGTGGCGGTCGTCGGGCACCGAAGACACCTTGATCACGCTGCGCCCCAGGTTGCCGTTGAGCAGCTTCAGGCCACCGGTGGCGCTGAAGGGGTTCTCCACGGGCCGAGCCACCGCCTCGTCCTTCGAAGGCGCGGCGGATTGCCACACCAGGCGCTTGTCGCCGGCCATGGTGGGCACGTTCGCAAATTCGCGAATGCCGCCGGCGCGCACGGTCAGCACGTCGGCATGCATCAGGCCTGCGTCGAGCAGCTCGCCGATCACGAAGCCCGGGCCGCCCGCGGCCTGGAATGCGTTGACGTCGGCGCTGCCGTTGGGATAGACGCGTGTCAGCAGCGGAATGACGTCGGAGAGCTGCGAAAAATCGTCCCAGTCGATCACGATGCCGGCCGAGCGCGCCACGGCCACCCAGTGGATCAGGTGGTTGGTGGAGCCGCCGGTGGCCAGCAGCGCGACCATGGCATTGACGATGCAGCGCTCGTCCACAACCTCGCCGATGGGCGGGCAATTGAATGCGGTTTCGCTCGCGCGTCCGAGCACCGTGCGAACGGCCTCGCGCGTGAGCGTTTCGCGCATGGCATCGCCAGGCTGGATGAACGCGGTGCCAGGCACGTGCAGGCCCATGGCCTCGAGCAGCATCTGGTTGCTGTTGGCGGTGCCGTAGAAGGTGCAGGTGCCCACGGTGTGATAGGCCGCCATCTCGGCGTCGAGCAGGCCTTGTCGGCCGACCAGGCCTTGCGCCGCCTGTTCGCGCACCTTGGACTTCTCGCCGTTCGACAGGCCCGAGGGCATGGGGCCGGCGGGCACGAACACCGTGGGCAGGTGCCCGAAGTGCAATGCGCCGATCAACAGGCCCGGCACGATCTTGTCGCACACGCCCAGAAGCAGCGCGCCGTCGAACATGTCATGCGTGAGCGCCACCGCGGTGCCCATGGCGATCACGTCGCGGCTGAAGAGGCTCAGCTCCATGCCGGGCGTGCCCTGGGTCACGCCGTCGCACATGGCGGGCACGCCGCCGGCCACTTGCGCCGTGGCGCCGAGGCTGCGCGCCTCGTTCTTGATGATGTCGGGATAGCTCTGGTACGGCGCGTGGGCCGAGAGCATGTCGTTGTAGGCGGTGACGATGCCGATGTTGGGCGCGCGCTCCGTCACCACCCTGAACTTGTCGTTGGCCGGAATGCCGGCCACGGCGTGCGCGACGTTGGCGCAGCCCATGCGATCGGAGCCGCGGTCGCGGTTGCGGATTTCGGTGAGGCGCTGGAGGTACGCGCTGCGCGGCCCCCGGCTGCGTTCGCGAATGCGATCGGTAACGTCAAGGACGGTGGGATGTGTGCTCATGGGGATGTATTCGGTCGCGCTGCCGGCAACTGGCCACTGTCACTTTTGCGACCTTCGACTTGGAAGTCAATAGTACCAAGACAGCAGAACAAGGCCGATCGAAAACGGCCACCCTGGCAATACGAATCTACATCCGCGCGCCAACTTGAGCGAACGGCGCTCAATCGATCAGCTTGACCTCGACGCGGCGCGCCTCGGCGTTGTTGCCCGAACCTGCCGTGACGGCGGGCCTTTGCAGATCGACCTTGCTGGCGGGCACGCCAAGGCCTACCAGCACGTCGCGGACCATATCGGCGCGTTTCTTGGCGAGCTGCTCGTTGAGGGCCGCGTCGCCGGTGGTGTCATGAAAGCCCGAGACCACGGCCTTGCGGCCGCTCTCCACGCCCTTGATGACGGCGGCCAGCGCCTCGGCGGCACCGGGTGCGAGATCGGCGCTGCCGGTCGCGAAATAGAAGTTCACCACGCCGTTGGCCACGCGGATGCTGGCGCCGTCGGGGATCACGACTGTGACCGTTTCGGTGACCTCGGCCACGGTGGTGGTGGGCGCCGGCGCCGCAGGGGCCGCTGCAGCCGCTACGGCGGGCCTGGCCTTTGCCGCCGCGTTCTTGCCCTTGTGCCAGAACGCGATGCCCAGTACGAAGGAGATCACCAGCGCGATCAATATCACGAGAAACCCGAGGGCGAATTTTTGCTGGCTGTCGTCTTCATTCATGGGTCTGCGTTCTCCGTAGGGAAGAGGTCGGTAAATAATGGTGCGGTGAACCATGATCGCCAAATTGTAGGCGCCGATGCCTCGGGCCCGGCACCCGATCCCGGACCACCGGGATTGGACCCGATGCCGCGGCCGTTGCGCGACCCGCAGCCGATGCTCGAACAGGCCATCGCCGACTGGGGTGGCCGCGAGGATCTGTGGCTCTTCGGCTACGGCTCGCTCATCTGGCGCCCCGAGTTCGACTTTGCCGAGCGCCGGTTCGCCTGGGTGCATGGCTGGCATCGCGCGTTGAAGATGTGGAGCCGCATCAACCGCGGCAGCGTGCAGACGCCGGGCCTCGTCTTCGGCCTGCTGTCAGGCGGCAGTTGCCGCGGCATGGTGTTCCGGGTGCCAGCGTCCCAGGGTCTCGAAACCCTGCGCAGGCTCTGGCTGCGCGAAATGCCCACCGGCGTGTACGACCCGAAATGGCTCAAGTGCGTCACACCCGAAGGCCCGGTGCGTGCGCTTGCCTTCACGCTCTCCAGGCGCAGCCCCAATTTCACGGGGGAGCTCAGCGACGAGCGTTATCGCCACATCTTCACCCATGCGGTGGGCCGCTACGGCAGCTCGCTCGACTACGCGCGCCAGACCTTGCTGGAGTTGCGCCGCCACTCGATTCACGATGCGGCACTGGCCCGGCTGGTTGCGCTGGCGCACGAGAGGCAAGAGCAGCAGGAGCAGCACGACCGTGAGGCGCAGCAGGCGCAATCCGGCGCCGCGGCTGATTGCGGCACGCCTCCTGCTCCGGTATATGTTCCGGGGTCTCCGGACAAAAAGACTTCTTCTTCCCGTTCCTTTTCTTCTCAACAATCTTCCGGACCGTCCAAGGAAAAACCATGAACCATCGTCTCTCGATTGCCATCGGCACCGCCATTCTCGCCAGCGCCCTGCTTTCGGCCTGCGGCGGCATGATGGGCGGCAAGCCGAGCGCGGCCGCCGAACTGATGCCCACCGCGGCGATCTCGCCCAACCCCACGCGCGGCACGGTGACCTTCACCGCGCTGGACCACGGCGTGCGGGTGGCCGGCGAAGTGCGCGGCCTGGCACCGGGCAGCGAGCACGGGTTCCACATCCATGAAAAGGGCGACTGCGGCGACAACGGCAACGCCTCGGGCGGCCACTTCAATCCCACCGGCGGCGCGCACGGCAAGTTCGGCGCGCCGGGCAGCCACGCCGGCGAGCTCCCCAGCCTCGTGGCCGATGCCAGCGGCGTGGCACGCTTCCGCGTCGACATCCACTCGATTTCGCTGACCGAAGGCGCCGCCAACAACGTGGTGGGCCGCGCGCTCGTCGTGCATCGCGACCGCGACGACTTCACGACCCAGCCAGCCGGCAATTCCGGCCCGCGCACGGCATGCGCAGTGATCGCGCGGCGCTGATCGCCGGTTAAGCCAAACCCGCCGAGCGCTCCCGCCAAAGGGCCTCGGCGTGCGCCAGGGCCTCCGGCGTGTCGATGTCGGTCACGATGCCCACGTCGTCCACCACAAGGTCGGCCACCGCATCGATGGCGCGCATGGCCTTCAGGATGGGCGCGGCGCCGAAGTTTCCCTGCAGCGCCGCGAGCTGCGCGCGGCATCCGGCCGCAAAGCCCACCGGATGGCCGCGCTCGCCCTTGTATTGCGGCTGCGCAGCGCACGTGCGGCCGGTGAGGGCCCCCGCCACCGCGCGCAGCGTTTCAGGGCGCACCAGCGGCAGGTCGCCCGGCAGGATCAGCCAGCCGGCGGCGTCGGGCGTGGCCCGCACCGCGGCGGCAATCGAATCGCCCATGCCTGGGTGCCCGGCGTCTTCCAGGCGCCAGGGCAGTCCGCTGGCGCGAACGGCATCGAGCGTTCGCTCGAGTACCGGCTTGCCCGCGAGCGGCGCCTGCAGCTTGGAGCCCACGCCGCCGGCCGCGTTGAAACGCTCGCCCCGCCCCGAAGCCAGCACGATCACCCACGGAGAATTTGCCTTTGTCGCCATGGGCCGAGTATGTGCGCGGAATGGCGGCGGGCAAGGCTTGCGCAACAATGTCGGCATGACCTCTTCTCCAACCAACGAAACGTTGGCCGCGCTGCGCAAGAGCTACGAGCGGGCCGAACTCGGCGAAACCCACAGCGCCGACGATCCGCTGAAGCAGTTCGAACGCTGGCTCGGCGAAGCCATCGACGCCCAGGTGCCCGAGCCCAATGCCATGACCCTGTGCACCGTGGGCAGCGACCTGCGGCCTTCGAGCCGCATCGTGCTCATCAAGGGCTATGACGCGCGCGGAGTCGTCTGGTACACCAACTACGAAAGCCGCAAGGGGCGCGAGCTGTCGGGCAATCCGTATGCGGCGTTGCAGTTCCACTGGGTCGAGCTCGAACGCGTGGTGCGCATCGAGGGCCGGGTCGAGAAAACCAGCGCGGAGGAAAGCGACATCTACTTTGCCAGCCGCCCACTGGACTCGCGCATCGGCGCCTGGGCCAGCCCGCAGAGCGAAGTGATCAGCGGCCGCGACGTGCTGGTGAAGAACGCCGCCGTGGCTGCCGCCAAGCACCTGCTGTCGCCGCCGCGCCCGCCGCATTGGGGCGGCTACCGGCTTGTGCCCGACCGTTGGGAATTCTGGCAAGGCCGCAAGAGCCGCCTGCACGACCGGCTGCGCTACCGGCTCGAAGGCGGCAACTGGGTGCGCGAACGGCTCGCACCCTGAGTCCGGTCAGGCCTCGCAGGCCGCGACCTTGAATTCGACGCGGCGATCCAGCGCATCGCTTGCGTCGTCCGCCCCGGTGCCGACGATGTTCTCGCGGAACCCCATGCCCGATTCGCGCAGCTTTTTCGACAGAGGCGGCGCCTCGCCCACGAGCCGGGTCTTCACGCTCACCGCGCGCTGCAGCGAGAGGCGCTCGTTGACCGCCTCGGGGCCGGTGCGGCTCGTGTGGCCCGTGACCACCACGCATGAATCGATCTGCGCCGCCTGGCGCGCGATCTGCCTCAGCCACATCGGATAGGCGGCGCTGATCTTCGGGTCGGCGAGGAAGTCGGTCGAGCCTGGCTTGAACAGGAACTTCACGCTCAGGTTGTTGGTTTCCAACCCGAGCCGCGCCAGGGTGCCGAAGGTTTTTTCCGCATCGGCCGCGCGGCCCAGATGCGCCTGCGTGAGGTACAGGCCGCTGTAGATGCGCAACTGCTGCCCGTCGGGCCGGCGCGATGCGGCTTCGTAGCGGCTCAGGGCTTCGCTCATGCGGCCGGCCTCGTAGGCGGCGGTGGCTTCCTGCAGCACCGTCGAGGTGGGCAGGCGCTCCAGGTAGAGCGCGTCGGCTGCTTGCCCCGGCTGCGTTTCGGCGGTGCGAATGTAGCCTTCCACGCCGCGGTCCTTGCCGTTCACCGGGCTGTCGCGAAAGAAGGCCGTCGGCCGCGTGTCGAGCGTGGTATCGCTGATGCGCGCCACCGATTGCGCGATGACCACGCCGCTCTTGATTTCCGTCAGCGCCAGGTTGAGGCGGTAACGCCCATCGGACGAATCCTTGTCGCGCACCAGCGTGCCATTCAGCACGTATTGGGCGCGCTCGATCTCGGCGCTGTTGAACGGCGTGACGGTGAACTGCTTGAACTGCGACTGCATCCGCTGCACCACGCGCTGCTCGGCCACGCGCGTCACTTCGGTCTGCTGGCCGCTCGAACCCTCGAGCAGCGGATCGATCACGATGCGGCTCTGCTTGATGGTCGACTCCACCTTGGCCAGGAAGGCCGGCAGCTTCTGCGTCTGCACGATCAGGTCGTCCACCGCCTGGTTGACGGCCTGCTCGAAAGGCATGGCGTTGCCCGGCGCTGGCCGGTGCGCGCACGCAACGGAAAGCACCGCGGCGCACAGCGCGAGCACGCGCAGCACGGTCCCGATCGGTTGGATGGTCTTCATCATCAGCATTGGCTCCTCAAGATCTTCATGTCTTCGTCCGACAGCGGCTCACCCACCGCTGCGCGCATGTTGATTTCGCTGCAGCGCCTGGAGAGCGGCGGCTTTGTGGGGGCCACGGGCTTCTCCACCTCCGGCACTGTGAGCGGCGCCGGCTGCGCGGCCACCGCGACCGCCTGCGGCCTGGGCCGCGTTGCCGCAGCCGGCTTGGGCCCCGCTGGCCTGGCTGCCGGTGGCTCGGCTGCCGGCGGCACCGCCTCCCTCGGTACCCCCGCCGAAAGGCACGGCGTCCTGCACGGCTTGGTATCTGCCGTGGCCGTCGCAGCAAACGTGGCACAGCACAGCGCGACCACCATCGCGATCGGCGCCATGGCGGAAAACGGCGAAGACCGCACCTGGTAAATCATCAGCCCGCAAATGTAGAGCGGCAGGCGCCGCTCGCCATCTCGCCAAATGGCCACCCTGCCGAACGGCATAGGCGCCCGGCGCTACTAGAACTTCAGGGGAGCCACTGCACCAGCGTCATCACCAGCGTGAGCGTGGCCAGCGCGAGCACCGTCGACACGGCCACGCTGGCCGTCACCAGGTCTTCGGCCGTGCGGTAGCGCTGCGAAAAAAGAAAGACGTTAGCGCCGATTGGGAGCGCAGCCGCCACCACCATCACGGTGAGGGGAATGCCGCGCACGCCCAGCAGCCAGCCGATGCCGGCCACGAGCAGCGGATGCAGCAGGTTCTTCACCAGGGCCTGCACCGTGGCACCGCGCCAGTGCCGGCCGATGGGCGTCAGCGCCAGCGTGATGCCCACCATGACGAGTGCCACCGGGCCGAAGGCCTGCCCGAGCAGCATGATCGGCTTGTCGAGAAAGTCGGGCATCACGAGCCCCGTCTGCGCGAACAGCAGCCCCGCGATGATCGGCATCGGCACCGGGTGAATGATGGCGTTGCGGAGAGCCCTCAACACCGTGCGAACCATGGAGCGCTTCTCCTCCCCGCTCACCACCGCGTGCTCGCGCGCGACGGCCAACTCCAGCACCACGGTGGCGCTCGTCAACAGCACCAGCGAGTGGAGCGAGATCAGCGTGAGCAGCACCACCATGCCCTGCTCTCCGTAGGCCAGGCCGACCAGCACGATGCCGATCATCACGGTGTTGCTGTAGGTGTTGGCCAGCGCAATGACGGCTGCCGTGCGGTTGAAGCCGCGCAGCGCCAGCGTGCCCGCGAACAGCAGGCCCGAGGCGATGAAGTACGCCGCCACGGGCTTGAGGCTGAGTTCTTCCACGTGCACCGTGCTCATCGCCCGGAACAGCAGCGCGGGTGCAAGCAGCAGGAAGATCAGGTTGGAAAGGTCCTTGACGGCGTTGCCGCCGATCCAGCGGCGCCGGCCGGCCAGGTAGCCTGCTGCGATCAGGACGACGACCGGCAGCAGCGAGGAAATGACGAACGGGTTCACCCGGTCGAGGATAGCCGAGGGTGCGTTCAGCCCGGCCTGCCCTTTCCTTTCGAGAAAGAGCAGGCCTGATGGGCTTCAGGTCAGAACGTCACGCGCAGGCCGACCTTCAGCGAGCGCCCCGGCAGCGGTGCGTTCGGGTACACCGTCGTCGTCAGGATCGACGTCGGGCTGTAGGCCAGCTTGTTGGTGATGTTGTCGACACGCGCGTACCAGGTGAGGTTGGTGCGCTGCACCTTCATGCGGTACGTGACGGCCGCATTCCACAGCGTGTAGGAGTCGATCTCGCGCGCACCCACGCTCGGCACCCGGCGCTGCGCCGCGTTGTAGTCGAAGCCCAGGCGCGCACCCCACGGGCCGTTGCCGTAGGCGAGCGTGGCGCCCAGCCGCAGCGGCGCAATGCGGGGCAGCGGCTCGCCGGTGTCGAGGTTCTTGGCCCGCACGATGTCGCCACGCCATTCGAGGTCGAGCGTCGAGCCGTCCGCCGAACGCGCGAAGCCATCGGTGCCCAGCAGGCGCAGGTTGCCGTTCGCCTCGATGCCGGTGAACCGCGCGCGCACGCCGCTGTAGAGGTACTCGGCCAGCGTGTCCGTCGCCTCCGGGTCGGTCACCACCTGGCCCTCTTCGTCGAGCGTGCGGCCCGATGCCGTCAGGCCGATGTAGTTGCGAAAGCGGGTGACATAGGCATTGACGCGGGCCGTGTTGGCGCCCGACTTCCATTGCGCCCCCAGGTCGAACCCGGTCGACTTTTCCTTCTCGAGGTTCGGGTTGCCGACCTCCCATGCGGCCGTTGCCACGTGCGGGCCATTGGCAAGCAGCTCATAGTCCTTCGGTGCCCGCTCGGTGTAGGCCAGGTTCGAGGTGAGCTGCCACTGCGGTGTCAGGTTCACCAGCGCGCCCAGGGCCGCGCTGTGCGGGTTGAAGGTGCGCTCGCCAACGGCAAAGCGCGTCACCGTCGGATCGTCCGGATAGCCGAGCGAGGTGACGCGGACCTTCTCGGTGCGCGCGCCAAAACTCAGCCGGCCCCATGAGGTACCGAGCTCTTCGTACATGAACAGCGCGTTGGAGCGCGTGCGGCTGTGCGGCGCAAAGGCTTCGGCGCCGTCCGCGGCGAAGCGGTTGGTTTCGCTGCTGAAGCCGACCAGGCCTTCGAGGTTGCCGATCTTCCGGTGGCGCGCCTCGATGCGCACATCGTTGCTCATGTTCGAGAAGGTGGTGCCGGCTTCGCGGCCTTCGAATTCGGTGTGGCGGTAGTCGGTGTGGCTGAGCTTGGCGTGAACGCTGCTGATGATGCCGCCCGGGCGCCACTCGCCTTCGAGCGCATAGCGGTCGGACTTCATGCCGATGGTCACGTCGTCTTCAGCCACGGTGCCGTAGTTGCTGCGGTAGGTGCTGGCCGAAGCGCCGATCCAGCCCCGGTCGAAGAACAGCGTGCCGCCCACCGCGCCGCCGTGCGCTTCGTTGGCTGAATTGCAGATCCTGCGCGCGAGCGTGGGACGGCCGGGCTTGGTGCACTCCAGGTCGATGGGCACCGAGACATCCTTGGAGTCGCGATTGAACGCATCGACGTGCAGCGCGAAGCGGTCGTTGCCACCCTCGAGCACCACACCGCCGTTCTTCTCTTTGTTGCCGGTCGAAAAGCCCAGGTCGGCACGGCCGCCGAAGCCGTTGATCGGCTCGGTGGGAATGCGGTTGTCGATCACGTTGACCACACCGCCCACCGCGCTGCCGCCGTACTGCAGCGCCGAAGGCCCGCGCAGCACTTCGACGCGCTCGGTCACCAGCGAATCCACCGGCACCGCGTGGTCGTAGCTCAGCGCCGAAGCATCGGGCGCGCCGCCGCCGTTCTGCAGGATGCGGATGCGGTCGCCGTCCAGCCCGCGAATGATCGGCCGGCTCGCGTTGGGGCCGAAGTAGCTGCTGCTCACGCCGGGCAGGTTGTTGAGCGTTTCGCCGAGCGTCGATTCGGAGCGCATCAGGAGCTTGTCGCCCGAGAGCGTGGTGGTGGGCGCAATGAGGTCGGCCGCGCCCAGCGGATTGCCGGTCACGGCAATCTCAGGCAGGGTGGCCGCGGGCGCTTCGGCGGGTTGCGCCTGAGGGGCCGGCTGCGGCTGCGGCTGCGCCTGGGCCATGGCAGCGAAAGAAGCCAGCGAAAGAACGGCAGCGCCGATGGCGTTGCGACGGAAATTGGGAATCATGGATGAGCACTCGTTGAATCAAGGGACGATCTGCCGCCACCGCAAAGCGCGGCCGCAGCAACCGGAACACGGAAAGATTCAGCGAGTGGAAGGCGGGCCGCGCGCGTCGAACAGCGCAACCCAGCGGGCGATGGCCTCGCCCTGGAGATAGGCAAAGGTGGCCGACGGCAGCAGCACCGGCAACACCACCGTGGGAATGCCCAACGCGCCCGAGCCGTGCGACAGCTGGTCGTACAGCCGGCATTCGGCATCGGTGTGATCGCCGAACAGGCTGGCAATGCCGTGGGACACGTGGGAGGTGTGGGAGGCATCCCCGCCCGCGTCGTCAGCATGGCCGGCCTGCGCGGCTGCCGTTGCCTGCGCAAGACCGGTCACGTGCAGCGACCGGTGAATCAGCCCGAGCGTGCCCGCGAACCACAACGCAATCACCAGCGCAATGGCGATCGCACGGGTCGACAAAATCGACCGGTGCGGAGCCTGGCTGGCGATGATGTGCACGGGGAGCGGGCCTTTGGCGAAAGATCAGGCCTTGACGCGCGAGGCGAAGGTCTTCTGGAACTTCTCGACCTTGGGGCCGACCACGAAAGCGCAGTAGCCCTGGTTCGGGTTGTTCAGGAAGTAGTCCTGGTGGTAGGCCTCGGCGGTCGAGTAATTGGCGAGCGGCACCACCTCGGTGACGATGGGGGCGCTGTAGGTCTTGCTGGCTTCTATTTCGCGAATGACCTCTTCGGCCACCTGCTTCTGCGCGTCGTTCGTGAAATAGATGCCGCTGCGGTACTGCGTGCCGACATCGTTGCCCTGGCGGTTCAAGGTCGTGGGATCGTGCACCACGAAAAAGATCTCGAGAATCTCGCGCAGGCTGATGACGGCGGGGTCGAATTCGACCTTCACGACCTCCACATGGCCTGTGCGGCCGGTGCAAATCTGCTCGTAGGTCGGGTTGACGGTCTGGCCGTTGCAGTAGCCCGATTCGACGTCCACCACGCCCTGCACGCGGTCGAACACGGCCTCGGTGCACCAGAAGCAGCCCCCACCGAGCACGATGGTTTCGGTTTGCGGCGGTGAAGAAGACATGGGCTGCTCCGGCAGGTAGGAAAAAAGCGAACCCGATATTGTCGCGGCTTGACGGGCTGGATGCTGGTCACTACATTACTAACCCGCGAGTCATTAATCTCATGCCCACCCCCCGTTCCTTTGTCGACAAGATCTGCCCGGTGCGCTCCAAACGCGAGCGCCGCAAGGAAGCGCGCCCCGGCGAACTGCTGGCGGCGGCGCTCGATCTTTTCGTCGAAAAAGGCTTTGCCGCCACCCGCTCCGAGGAAGTCGCGGCGCGCGCCGGGGTCTCCAAAGGCACGCTCTTTCTTTATTTTCCGAGCAAGGAAGAGCTCTTCAAGGCGGTGGTGGTCGAGAACCTCAGCGGCCGGTTTTCCGAATGGAACGAGGAGTTCGAGACCTTCGAGGGCAGCTCGGCCGACATGCTGCGCTACTGCATGCGCGTCTGGTGGGAGCGGGTCGGCATGACCAAGGCCTCGGGCCTCACCAAGCTCATGATGAGCGAAGGCGCCAATTTTCCCGATCTGGCGGAGTTCTACCGAAAAGAGGTGGTCCGACCGGGCCACACGCTGTTGCGGCGCATCCTGCAGCGAGGCATCGACAGGGGCGAATTCGCGCCGGTCGACGTCGACCATGCCATCTACTCGGTGGTGGCCCCCATGATCTTCCTGATGCTGTGGAAGCACTCGGCCATGGTGTGCGTCGACGAAGACACCGCGCTCGACCCCGAAAAATACCTCGCCATCCAGGCCGAGACCGTGCTCTACGGCCTCACCCGCCGGCCCGGAGCCGCGGCATGAAGCGTGCATGGACGGCCGGGCTTCCGCGAACGGGCGCCGCGCAACCTAAAATTGAAGGTTTGTCCTGAGCCCCACAAGGAAAAGCCCCCAATGAACCCGACACCCACCCTCGAGCGCTTGCGCTTCAACATGATCGAGCAGCAGATCCGGCCCTGGGATGTGCTGGACCTGGAAATTCTCGATCTGCTGGCTGCCATCCGGCGCGAAGACTATGTGCCGCCCGCACATCGCGCGCTGGCTTTCTTCGACATGGAGCTCCCGCTGGGCGACGGTTCCGTTCCCGGCCAGGTCATGCTCTCGCCCAAGGTCGAGGCGCGCATGCTGCAAGACCTGCACGTGCAAAAGCACGAGTCGGTGCTCGAGATCGGAACCGGGTCGGGCTTCATGGCCGCCCTGCTCGCCCATCGCGCGGCGCAGGTGCTGTCGCTCGAAATCGACCCCGTGCTGGCCGCCCGCGCCGCCGAAACGCTGCGCCAGAACGGCGTCGCCAATGTCGAGGTGCGCAACGCCGACGGCGCCGTGCCGCTGCCGAGCGGCCCGAGCTTCGACGTGATCGTGCTCAGCGGTTCCGTCGCCCGCATTCCGCAAAACCTGCTCGGCTCGCTCAAGGTGGGCGGCCGCCTTGCCGCCATCGTGGGCGACGAACCGATGATGCGCGCGCACTTCGTCACCCGCAGCACCGAAAGCAAGTGGGACACCATCCAGCCGTGGGACACCGTGGCGCCGCGGCTGCTCAATTTCCCCGAGCCTTCGCGCTTCTCGTTCTGAACGGGCACCTTCGAATGATTGATCAAGTCCGCCCCGCCGACCTCGCAGCCTGGTTTGCGCAAAACCCCGGTGCGGCGCCCGTGCTGCTCGACGTGCGCGAGCCGTGGGAGCTACAGACGGCGAGCGTCGCGCCCCAGGGCTTCACGCTGGTCGCCATCCCGATGAACGAAATTCCGGCCCGGCTTGCCGAGCTCGACGAGGGCCAGCGCATTGCGTGCCTGTGCCACCACGGCGCGCGCAGCCAGCGCGTGGCGGCCTTCCTGAGCCAGAACGGCTTTGCCGAGCTGGCCAACGTGGCCGGCGGCATCGACGCCTGGTCCGCACAGCACGACCCCGCCGTGCCGCGCTACTGATTCTTTCTTCAAGGACGTTCAATGCCTTCCAGGCCCAGGCTTTTGCCTCTTTCCGCAGCGCTCGCAAGTCTCTTTGCCACCCTGCTCGCACTGCCGGCCCAAGGCCAGACACTGAACGAACTCTACGAATCCGCACGCGGCTTCGACGCCACCTACCAGGGAGCACGGGCCCAGTACGACGCGAGTGTGGCGCGCGCCGCACAGGCCAAGGCGGGCATTCTTCCCGCCGTGGGGCTCACGGCCGGCGCCACGCGCAACAACCTCGACATCGACACGCTCACCGGCCCCGGCCGCGGAACGACCACGCCGCGCGACTTCACCACGCAGAACGTCGGCATCAACGCCACGCAGCCGCTCTACCGGCCCGCCAACTGGGCCACCTACGAGCAGGGCAAGCGCCAGGCCGAGATTGCCGAGGCCGTGCTCACCACGGCCGAGCAGGACCTGATCGTTCGCGTGAGCCAGGCGTATTTCGACGTACTCGCGAGCCAGGACAGCCTGACGCTGGTGCGCGCGCAGAAGGTGGCGGTGGCCGAGCAGCTCGCGTCAGCCAAGCGCAATTTCGAGGTCGGCACCTCCACCATCACCGACACGCGCGAAGCACAGGCGCGCTACGACCTCGTCATTGCGCAAGAGATTGCCGCCGAGAACGACCTGCAGGTCAAGAAGATCATCCTCGACCAGCTGGTCGGCCACCCCGGCAGCGTGCCGGTGCCGCTCTCGCAGCCTGTGGTGCTGCCCATGGCCATGCCGGCCAATATCGAAGCCTGGGTGGCGCAGGCCGAAGAAGTGCACCCCTCCATCCGCCAGGCGCGGCTCGGCCTCGACGTAGCCAGCCTGGAAATCCGCAAGGCCGAAGCCGGCCACAAGCCCACGCTGGACGCCAACCTGGGCTACAACATCACGCGCAATCCGCACGGCACCAGCACCAGCACGGTGGGCACGCGCATCGATGCCGCGTCGGTGGGCGTGGTGTTCAACATGCCGCTCTTCGCGGGCTTTGCCACCGAGAACCGCATCAAGGAAACGCTGGCGCTCGAAGACCAGTCGCGCAGCGTGCTCGAAGGCACCCGCCGCAGCGTGGCGCAGGCCACGCGCGCGGCCTACCTCGGACTGGTGTCCGGCGCGGGCCAGGTCAAGGCGCTCGAAGCCGCCGAGGCCTCGAGCCAGAGCGCGCTCGACGCCAACCGGCTCGGCTACCAGGTGGGCGTGCGCATCAACATCGACGTGCTCAATTCGCAAAGCCAGCTCTACCAGACGAAGCGCGACCTTGCGCAGGCGCGCTACAACGTGCTGCTGGGCAACCTCAGGCTGCGCCAGGCCAACGGCACGCTGACGGTGGACGACATGAATGCGATCAATGCGACGCTGGCAAAGAACGGAGACGCGTCTTCGCAGCCTGCGCAACCTTCGCTTGGCGAGCGCCCGCAGACGGCGCCTTCAACGGTGGTGCCGGTCACGCCGCCGAGCATTCCCGTGGTGCCGCCCGTGCCCGTGCCGCCGTTCAATCCACCGGCACCGACGATGCCTTCGGCACCGCCACCACCGGTCATCCTGAATCCCCCGGCCCGCTGAGGATCTGACCCCCGCTGCTACTCGAGCGTGGGTTCCGCTCTCGCGTCTTCTTCCAGAGGCGCGGCGCCGGTCGGCACGGGGTCCGCGGCCTGCGCAATGGCCAGCACCGCCGCGGCGGTGCGTTCGGCCGCCCCGCGGTTCGACGATGAGAAGGCCAGCGCGGCCTGCGCCATGGCGGCACGGCGCTCGGGGTTTTCGACCAGCTTGAGCGCCGCGGTCACGGCCTGCTCCATGTTTTCGACGCGCAGCGAGGCACCGGCCGCAAGCGAAAGCTGCGCGGCTTCGGCAAAGTTGAAGGTCGAGGGGCCCATGACCACCGGGCAGCCGCATGCGGCGGCCTCGATGAGGTTCTGGCCGCCCAGCGGTTCGAAGCTTCCGCCCAGCAGCGCAACATCGGCCAGGCCGTAGTAAAGCGCCATTTCGCCGAGCGAATCGCCGAGCCATATCTCGGCATCGGTCGGCTGGCCGGCCGCGCTGCGGCGCGCCACGGCAAAGCCCTGCGATTCGATGAGCGCGGCCACTTCGTCGAAGCGCTGCGGATGGCGCGGGACGATCATCCATTGCACGTCATGCACGCGCTTGGCAATCGAGCGGACCGCGCCCTGCTCCGGCGGCACGGGCGACGTGGCGCCGAAGCGCTTGAGCATCTCGAGCAGCATGCGCTCTTCGCCGTCGCGCGAGCTCGCAAGCACCACCATGGGCTTGGGCAGCCGCTCGCGCAGCGCCACCGCCGCGGTGAGCTGCCGCGCGTCGGGCGAGGCATCGAACTTGAGGTTGCCGTAGATGCCGGCGACCTTGGCGCCAAGGGAGACCAGCCGGTGCGCATCCGCCTCCGTCTGTGCCCACACGGCGGCCAGCGCCGAATACGCGGGCCGCGCGAGCCAGCTCAGGCGCTCGGCCGCGGCCAGCGACTTCTCGTTGAGGCGCGCGTTGGCCAGCACCAGCGGAATGCGTCGCTCGGCGCAGGCGGCGGCCATCTCTGGCCAGACTTCGGTTTCCATCAGCACGCCGATGCGCGGCTGAAAGCGATCGAGAAAACGCGCCACCGCGCCCGGCGTGTCCCACGGCTGCCAGACCTGCGTGTCGCCGGGCTCGAGCAGCTTGGCACCCTCTTCGCGGCCCGTGGCGGTGCCGTGCGTGAGCAGGATGGGGATGCCCGGGTACTGCCGCCGCAGCTCGGCAATCAGAATGGCTGCCGCGCGTGTTTCGCCGAGCGAAACCGCATGCACCCAGCACTGCCCCTCGCCGGTGGTTGCGTCGTCGTAGTAGCCGAAGCGTTCCTCCACGGCCACGCCATAGCCGGGCTCGGCCACCGCGCGGCGCCGCAGCTTGCGGCGAACCAGCGGTTGCACAACAGTGGTGAAGACGCCGTACAGGCGCAGCAGCAGCGAACGCACGGGGTTCAGTGCGACGCTTCGGCCAGCGTCGCGTCGGCCTTCACGGTTCTGAGGAGCGCGAGCATCTCGGCTTCGATGCGCTTGAGAGCCGCATCGGTCTGGCCTTCGAAGCGCAGCACCAGCACCGGCGTGGTGTTCGAAGCGCGAATCAAGCCGAAGCCGTCGGGCCAGTCGACGCGCAGCCCGTCGATGGTCGAGACCACGGCGGGTGCCGCGAAGCTTGCGCCTGCAACCAGCTTTTCGACCACCGCATGCGGCTCGCCTTCGGCGCACTTCACGTTGAGTTCGGGTGTCGAGAAGCTCGTGGGCAGCGCGTTGAGCGTGTCGCTCGCGTTCGGCGTCTTGCTCAAGATCTCGAGCAGGCGGCAGCCCGCGTAGGTGCCGTCGTCGAAGCCGAACCAGCGCTCCTTGAAGAAGATGTGGCCGCTCATTTCGCCGCCGAGCGGCGAATCGATTTCCTTCATCTTGGCCTTGATGAGCGAATGGCCGGTCTTGAAGATCATCGGCTTGCCGCCCGCGGCTTCGATGGCCGGCGCCAGGCGCTGCGAGCACTTCACGTCGTACACGATGGTGCCGCCCGGCACGCGCGAAAGCACGTCCTGCGCAAAGAGCTGCATCTGGCGGTCGGGGAAGATGTTCTGGCCGTCTTTCGTGACGATGCCCAGCCGGTCGCCGTCGCCGTCGAAGGCCAGGCCCAGTTCGGCGTCTCCTGTGGCCAGCGCGGCCATCAGGTCCTTCAGGTTCTCGGGCCGGCTCGGGTCGGGGTGATGGTTGGGAAAATCGCCGTCGACCTCGCTGAACAGCTCGGTCACTTCGCAGCCGATGGCGCGGAAGATGGCGGGGGCCGAAGCGCCCGCAATGCCGTTGCCCGAGTCGACCACGATCTTCAGCGGCCGCGCCAGCTTGATGTCGCCGACGATGCGCTTCACATAGGCCTCGGTCACGTCGACATTGCGCACGCTGCCGCCGGGCGCGAGCTTGGCCGTGCCTTCTTCCATCACCTTGCGCAGGCCCTGGATCTCGTCACCGTAGATGGCGCGGCCGGCCAGCACCATCTTGAAGCCGTTGTAGTCCTTCGGGTTGTGGCTGCCGGTTACCTGGATACCGCTGCTCGACAGCGTGTGCGCCGCAAAGTACAGCATGGGCGTGGTCACGGCGCCCACGTTGATGACCTCGATGCCCGTGGCGACAAGGCCCTTGATCAGTGCTTCGGCGAGCGCAGGGCCCGACAGGCGGCCGTCGCGGCCCACCGCCACAGTTTTTTCACCGGCGGCACGGGCGGCGCTTCCGAAAGCCCGGCCGAGCGCTTCGGCGACCTCGGCATCGAGCGTGACGGGCACCACGCCTCGAATGTCATAGGCCTTGAAAATCGACGCACTGAGTTGCATGAGAAGGCATTCCCTGTAGTTCTAAAGACCGAGCCATTGTAGGCAAGCAGTCTGGCGCCCACATGTCCGAAAACGGCCAGTTGAAACGAGTCGAAACCGTATCATTTGCCCATGTCTTCCACACATGCCTCCACCGAAGTGCTCGAGAGCGACGCCTGCTACCTGGCGATGAAGACGCACGATGCGCGCTTCGATGGCTCGTTCTTCACCGCGGTGACCTCCACCGGCATCTACTGCCGGCCGGTCTGCCGCGTGAAACTGCCACGCCGCGAGAACTGCCGGTTCTTCCGCCATGCAGCGCAGGCCGAGGCGGAAGGCTTTCGCCCTTGCCTGCGCTGCCGGCCCGAACTTGCGCCGCGCGCGGCAAGCTGGTCCACCGAAGATGCCTCGCGCATCCTCGCGCTGCAGGCCGCGCGCCTCATCGACGAGCCCGATGCGTGGGCCGAGGACGGCCCCGGTGCCGCGCAGATCGCGGCACGGCTCGGCGTGAGCGACCGCCATCTGCGGCGCATCTTCGAGGCGCAGTTCGGCGTCTCGCCCCTGCAATACCTGCAAACGCGCCGCCTGCTGGCCGCCAAGCAATTGATCGCCGACACGCGCCTGCCCATGACGCAGGTGGCGCTGGCCAGCGGCTTTGCGAGCGTGCGCCGCTTCAATGCCGCCTTTCTTGAACACTACGGCCTCAACCCGAGTGCGCTGCGGCGCGCGGGCGGTGCCGAGGGCGGCGAAGGCAAGGCGATCGAAGTGCGCCTGGGTTTTCGTCCGCCCTATGATGTGAACGCGATGCTCGGCTTCTTTGCGCGCCGTGCGCTGCGCGGCGTCGAGGTGGCGTTCACGGCCGACGGCAAGGAGCCCGCCAAGGGCAGCACGCCTGCCTATGTGCGCCTGGCCCGCACGCTGCGAGTGCAGCAAGGCGCGCAGACCCACGCCGGATGGCTGCAGCTGCGCTTCGACATGGAGCGCGAGCAGATGCTGCTCTCGGTCAGCGATTCGCTCGCCGCGGTGCTGCCCATCGTGATCAGCCGCGCGCGCGCCATGCTCGACCTCGATGCCGAGCCGATGGCCATCAACGCCGCACTGCACGAAGCCTTTCCGCATGGCGATGGGCTGCGCGTGCCCGGTACGGTCGACGGCTTCGAGCTCGCGGTGCGCGCGGTGCTGGGCCAGCAGATCACCGTGGCCGCGGCGCGCACGCTGGGCTCGCGGCTGGTCGCGGCATTCGGCGAACCCATCGCCACGCCCATCGAGGGCCTGGACCGGCTGTTTCCGACGCCTGCAGCCGTGGCAGCGGCGAGCGGCGACGCGCTCGGTCAGCTCGGCATCGTGCGCCAGCGGCAGGCCGCGCTGCAGGCCATTGCCCGCGAGGTCGCCGCCGGCAAGCTGGCGCTGCATGCAGGTGCCGACGTGCCATCGACCATTGCCGCGCTGCAAGAGCTTCCCGGCATCGGCGCATGGACCGCGCAGTACATCGCCATGCGCGCGCTGCGCTGGCCCGATGCGTTTCCCGCGGGCGACATCGCGCTGCAAAAAGCATTGGGCGTGACCACCGCGCGCGCCGCCAGCGAAGCGTCGCAGGCATGGCGTCCGTGGCGCAGCTACGCGGTGCTGCGCGCATGGCATGCACCGTCGCCATCACCGGCAACCGCGGCCACGGGATCACCCGCGGCAGAGCCTTCTTCCAGCAACATCGCAACGGCAGGCGCCTCCGCCTGAAATGTCATGAAGTTCAAGACCAAAGTCATCTATACATCGCACATCGACACGCCGCTCGGCGGCATCACCATGGCCGCCACCGACGAAGGCCTGGCGGGCGTCTGGTTCGACCAGCAGCGCCACTCGCCCGACACCACGGGCTGGCAGACCAAGGACGATCATCCCGCGCTCGTCGAAGCCGGCGCGCAGTTGCGCGACTACTTTGCCGGCAAGCGCGACACCTTCGACGTGAAGCTCGATCTTTCGCACGGCACCGCGTTCCAGCAGAGCGTGTGGCAGGCGCTGCTTGCCATACCCGCGGGCAAGACCATGACCTACGGCGCACTGAGCGCAAACGTGGGCAACCCGACCGCCGTGCGTGCGGTCGGTGCGGCCGTGGGACGCAACCCGATCAGCGTGATCGTGCCCTGCCACCGCGTTCTCGGTGCCAACGGCTCGCTGACCGGTTACGCTGGCGGGCTCCACCGCAAGACCGCCTTGCTGGAACTCGAATCGAAATAGCGCCGGCTCCGGCCGCGCGCACCATCAAGAGAACGCATGAGCATGACAACAAAAGACAACACCACAGCTCCCGACTCGCCCAAGCCCAAGGCCTGGCTCATCGATCTGGTGCTGCTGGGCGCGCTCTGGGGCGCGTCTTTTCTTTTCATGCGCATCGGCGCGGCCGAGTTCGGTGCCTTGCCGGCGGCCGCGGTGCGCGTCGGCGTGGCCACGCTGTTCCTGTTGCCGCTGCTGTTCATGCGCGGCCACGGCGAGGCGCTCGCGCAGCACTGGAAGGCGTCCATGGCCATCGGCGTGCTGAACTCCGGCATTCCGTTCGCGCTGTTCTGCTTTGCGCTGCTCACCATCAACAGCGGCCTGGCCGCGGTGATCAACGCCACGGTGCCGATGTTCGGCGCGCTGGTGGCGTGGGCCTGGTTTCGCGACCGGCCGGACGGCTCGCGCATCGTCGGGCTGATCATCGGCTTTGCGGGCGTTGCCATGCTCGCAAGCCGCAGCGCCGGCCTGCATGCCGATGCAGGCGGCAATGCCCCACTGTGGGCCGTGCTGGCGTGTCTGGGCGCCTGCGCAAGCTATGGCGTGGCGGCCAGCGCCACGCGACGCTACCTGGGCGGCGTGCCCGCGCTGGCCACGGCCACCGGCAGCCAGATCGGCGCCACGCTGTTTCTTGCGTTGCCCGCGCTGTGGTTCTGGCCCGCGCAAATGCCCAGCCTGCGCGCATGGCTTGCGTTGCTGGCGCTGGGCATTGCCTGCACCGGACTGGCGTACATCCTTTTCTTCCGGCTCATCGCCAATGCGGGACCGGCGCGCGCGCTGACCGTGACTTTCCTGGTGCCGGTGTTCGCGGTGTTCTACGGCGCGGTGTTCCTCGGCGAGAACATCACGCAGTGGATGCTGATCTGCGCGGCCGTCATCGTGTGCGGCGTGGCGCTTTCCACCGGCCTCGTGAAGCTGTGGCCGGGCGCGGGCTCGGCGGCCGCTACATCGCCGCCGCGACCACGTTGACCGACAGCGCGAGCACCAGCATGTTGAAGGCAAAAGCGAGCACGCTGTGCACCAGCGTGATGCGCCGCATCTCGCGCGAAGTGGCCTGCACGTCCGACACCTGCGACGTCATGCCGACGACGTACGCGTAGTACAAAAAGTCGAAATAGTCCGGCTCGTCCTTGCCCGGAAAATCCAGCCCGCCGTCGGGCGAGCCGTCCCGCCGGTCGATGTAGTAGCGGTGCGCGTAATGAAACGCGTAGATCGTATGCATCATGAGCCAGGAGCCCACGAGGGCCACCAGCCCCAGTGCGATATGCGCGGCCCGCGCGGGCCCGCTCATCAGCTTGACTTGCTGCAGCAGCATAGCAATGGCAACCACGCTCGCACCAATCGCGACCAGCATCGACACCAGGATCATCAGGTTGGGCTGGTCCAGCGACTGCGCGCGCTCGCGGGTTCGCTGTGCGTCGAAAGTATCGGCCAGCCACCACGTGAGAACCAGGAAGACCGCAGCGCCGGTGCACCAGCCTGCAAGGCCGCGCGCCATCGGCTCGAGCGGAGCGAAGGCCGCAGCGGCAATGCCCGCCACCGCGCCATACAAGAGACGCTGCGGACCGGTGGTCGTGGAAAGATGTTCATGCATGCTCAAAGCTTAACTTGAATACTTTTTCAGGCGCGCTAACGCCCGCATCGACACCGTCCTACAAGCACAGCGGCAATCCGCGCATGGGTTTTTGGCATGCGCTCTATAACTTGGCGGTCATCAAAAGGGAGCCCCGCCCGGAAGCACCGCGCGCATGGAGATTGCGTGGCGAGCCCGAGGCATTTTTTTTGCCTTCTGAAGGACCTTTCATGCTGCTGCCTCGCTCCCGCCCGCTCGCCAACACCGCAAGATTGACGACGCTGGGCACTCTGGCCGGTGCCGGATTGCTCTTTGCCCACGCAAGCGCCTGGGCGGAACCTTCGCCCGCACTCGACCGGTTCAGTTTTTCGGTGGGAGCCTTCAGCGCCGATGCCAAATTCAATGCATCGGTCAGCTCGCCCTACGGCGCGCTGCGAACACGCGACCTCGAGCCCGGCCGCGTGACCATGCCGCGCGTGACGGCGGACCTGCTGATCGGGGACAGCCACGGCCTCTCGTTCGACTACTACCGCTACAAGCGCGACTACTTCGGCCAGGCCGGCGGCAGCGAATCGCTCGGCGGTTTCGGCACGTTCAACGCCCTGGGCAACGCCAACCTCAACGTGAAGCTCGACTTTGCAAAGCTCTCGTACAAGTGGTGGCTGGGCACGGGCAACACGGTGTTCGGGCTGGGTGCGGGCGCGGCCTACTACTGCATCAACGTGGGCGCGAACGCCAATGTGGCGGTCAACGGGCGCATCAGCCAGTTGAATGAAGACGCGAGCGACGATGCCATTGCGCCCTTGCTCGAAGTCGGCGTGCGGCATGCCATCAACCCGGACCTGCGCCTGTTTGCCGACCTCTCCGGCGTGCGCAAGGGCGGCGGGCGCTTTCACGGCAACATCTACAACGCCAGCGCGGGCGTGGAGTGGTTCCCCGTGAAGAACGTGGGCCTGGTGCTGGCCTATGGCGTCACCAACATCGACCTGGCGCGCGAAAGCAGCACCGCCGAGACGCGGGTCAAGGTCAAGCTGCACGGGCCGTCCGCCTTCCTCAAGGCGCGGTTCTGAGGCTCCACCAGCCGCAGCGGCCCGGCGCCATGCATGCCATGGGCGGGGCGCCGCGCGCATAGGTGCTTGCGATCATCGGTGGCCGCGCCCCCGGCCCCTATGATCTTTTGATGTACATCCCCGCCACACTCCGCCCCGACAACATCGACGTGTGCGCCGCCAGTGCGCGCCGCACCCGCAAGCCGCGCTCGCTTCTGCTTGCGGCTCCGGCGGCGGCGTTGCTGCTGGCGGCGGCCGCACCGACCCACGCGCTGGTCATCGGCGTGACGGAAGGCGTGAGCTACCAGGTCACCGAAAGCCAGATCGCACCACGCTTCGAGCCCATTGCCGAGGCCTTGAGCAAGGCATTGAAGCAGCCGGTGACCATCAAGGTGTTGATTTCGTACAACGGTGCGCGCGAGGCCCTGAAGGAACAGCAGGTCGACATGGCCTTCATCCATCCGGCCCATGTGGCGCTCGAAGCCATCAAGAGCGGCCGCTACCAGGCCCTGGCCTGGACCGGCGGCTTTACCGCGTACAAGGTGTCGCTGCTGTGCAAGGAGCCGCAGCCCATCTCCGACTGGAAGAGCATTGCCGGCAAGGGCCTGGTGATGCCCGACCCGGATTCGATCACCTCGGTGATCACGCGCGCCATGCTGCGCGAGCAAGGCGTGCAGGCCGCCTCGCTCAAGCTCACCAACACACGCTACCAGGATGCCGTGCCCTTCTACGTGAAGAACGGTTTTGCCGCCTATGGCGCCACGGCCTCGTCGGGCGTGATCAAGGCCTGGAAGGACAGCGGCGGCAACGTGTGCGCCGAATCGCGCGCGGTGCCCATCAAGCAGTGGGTGGCGTCGCGCAAGCTCGATGCCGCCACCACCGCCGCGGCGCGGGAAGCCCTGCTGGGGCTTGCACAAAGCGACGCCGGCAAGCGCGCGCTTGCAACCTCGACCTACACTGGCTTCGTCGCGCCGTCGGCCGAGGTCGAGGCCGCCTTGCTCACCTGGCTGGGCATCTGAAAACCGGCCGGCGCGGCGCCATGGCTCCGCTCCTTTTCCGCTCTTTCAGAATTTCCCATGCACGATCTTTCCAGCTTTCCCATCACCAAGAAATGGCCCGCGCTCCAGCCTGACAGGCTGCAGCTCTATTCGCTGCCCACGCCCAACGGCGTGAAGGTTTCGATCATGCTGGAAGAAACCGGGCTGCCGTACGAAGCGCACCTGGTGAGCTTCGAGACCAACGACCAGATGTCGCCGGAATTCCTGTCGCTCAATCCGAACAACAAGATTCCCGCCATCCTCGATCCCGATGGCCCCGGCGGCAAGCCGCTCGCGCTCTTCGAGTCGGGCGCCATTCTTGTCTACCTGGCCGACAAGACCGGCCAGTTCATTCCGCAAGAGGCCGCGGGCCGCTACGAAACCATCCAGTGGCTCATGTTCCAGATGGGCGGCATCGGTCCCATGTTCGGCCAGCTCGGCTTCTTCAACAAGTTTGCCGGCAAGGACTATGAAGACAAGCGCCCGCGCGACCGCTACGTGGCCGAATCGAAGCGGCTGCTCGGCGTGCTCGACAAGCGCCTCGAAGGGCGCGACTGGGTCATGGGCAATGGCTACACCATCGCCGACATTGCCATCTTCCCGTGGGTGCGCAACCTGATCGGCTTCTACGAAGCGGCCGAACTGGTGGGCTTCAGCGAATTCAAGAACGTCGCTCGCGTGCTCGAAACCTTCGTTGCGCGGCCTGCCGTCGTGCGCGGCCTGGGCATCCCGAAGCGCGGCTGATTGCGAAGGGCGGCGCACCCGCCGCCCGATCCGAAAACAGAACTATTCATTTTCGGAGCAAATGTCTCTTTCAGCACGCATCCGGGGTTCCCAAACCTTTAACCCGCATCGTTCAGCTGCGGTTAAGGTTACACTTCAATAAGAATAATTCTTATTCAACCATCCGAGTCACCCTTCGCTCTGAAGCCGGTGACCGGCCGGGAACCACCACTGCGAATGCTTGCGAGAAGGCGATCGGATGCGCGACCTCGTCCAGGAACTGGTAGCTCACTATGCGGACCTGCGTCGGCAGCTGACGCGCGACCTACGGGACCCGCACTACGCGGCGGACATCGCGCAGTCCAGCTTCGAGCGGGTGTATGCGCACGCGCTCAAGCTGAACAAGGACATCCGCATCGGCGGCGCGGCAACCGATGCGCTGCAGGGCTCGGGCATCGAGTCGCCGAGGGCCCTGCTGTTCCGCGTGGCGCGCAACCTGTGCGTGGACGATGCGCGCCATCGCAAGGTGGCGCAGGAATGGGTCAGCACGCATTTCAGCGTCGGTTCGCGCCAGACGGTGCCGTCTTGCGAATACATCGCCTCGCAGCAGCAGGTGCTGGCGCGCGTGGTCGAAACGCTGGAAACGCTGCCGCCCCGGCGGCGCGAAGTGTTTTTGCTGTTTCGCGCCTATGGCCACACCCGGGCGGAAATCGCGCAGCAGCTCGGCATCACTGAAATGGCGGTGGCCAAGCATCTGCTGCGCGCCGCCATCGACTGCTCGCGCGTGTTCGCGGCGCTGCGCTCGGAGCTCGTCGAACAGACCACCGTCTCGAACCGAACGGGCTTCGACGCGAAGCTGGCCGAAGACTTCGCCTGAGCGCCGCAACGTGGCAAGCGCGCCGGAAGAAAAGCTCATCGAGCGCGCACTCGCGCTCATTGTCGAAAGCGAAAGCGCCCCGCAAGACGCCGCGGTGGCCGCGCGCCTGGCCTTGGGCCGTTGGCGCAGCCGGTCGGCCGAACACGCGGCTGCGGCGCAAGAAGCGCGGCGGCGCTGGGACGCCCTCGGCGGCATGGCGGCGGAACTGCGCAACCTGCAAAAGTAGCGGTGCCGCGCCTCACTGCAAGCGCCCCTCTTTACACAGCGCCTCTTCCATCGACGGCTTGATCAGCGCGGCGCCGGTCAGTGCCCACAGGGTCAATACGTCGTCCAGCGCGCAGATGTTGCCCGGGTCCACCGCGAGCCACCGAATCAACTCTTCGGCGCGCTCCGGCGAGGGCGAGTCGTGCAGCGTGCAAAACAGCGTCCACGCAGCGTCGAAGGCGGGATCGTCGCGCACCAGGTTCCGCCTCACGCAGCCAGGCTTTCGAGCGGCACGTGGGCCTTGTCCTGCTCGATCTTTCCGGCGCGCATCGTGATCACGCGGTCGGCCAGGTGAAAGTACCTGTCGTCGTGCGAGATCACCACCAGCAGGTGCCCCTTGGCGCGCAGCTCGGGCAGCAGCTCCGTGTAGAACAGATGCCGGAAAGCAGGGTCCTGGTCGGCGGCCCATTCGTCGAACACCAGCACCGGGCGGCCCTCCAGGTAGGCATGCACCAGCGCCAGCCGCTTGCGCTGCCCGGTCGAGAGATCGGTGGTGGTGAAGGCGCCGTCCTTCACGCTCACCTTGTGCGCGATTTCCAGCCGCTCCAGGTAGGGCAGCGCCGTCTTCGGCAACGTGGCCGTGCCGGCGCCCTCCTCGCCGGCCGCCAGGTCCTCGAACAGGTAGAAGTCAGAGAAGACGGTCGTGAACAGCTGCCTGTAGTCGTCGCGGCCCTCGGGCGTCACCACGCCGCCGTCGAGCAGCACGTCGCCGCCGTGCGGCGCATAAAGGCCGAGCAGCAGCTTGATCAGCGTCGTCTTGCCGGAGCCGTTGTCGCCCACGATGAACACCATCTCGCCGGGCCGCAGCGACAGGTCGATCGGACCGAGCGTGAAAGCCTCGCCGCCTTCGGGCGCATCGAAGCTGTAGCGCACGCCGCGCATGGCAATTTCGCGGTTCAGCATCACGCCGTTGGATGCGCGCTCAAGATGCAGGTGCGGCTCCGGGGTTGCAAAGCGGGCCGACAGGTCGGCAATGCGGCGGAAGGCGATCTTGGCGCGGCCCACGCCCGGCAGAGCGCCGGCGATCTGGTCCACCGGCCCCTTCAGGAACAGCATCACCAGCACAAAGCCGCTCAGCACCGCGGGCTCGGTCGGCCGGAACGCGGCCCAGCCGAGGATGAGCGCAATCAGCAGGAAGAACAGCGCCGAGCCAAAGGCCGTCGCCATCACATAAGTGTTGATGGCGCGTCCGTTCACGGTGCGGATGTTGTCCACGATGCGCTCGATCTGCCCGCCGAACATCCGCGTGCGGCGCGCGCGGTGCATGCGGAATTCCTTCGCGCCTTCGCTGATTGCGCGGTAGGTCTTGTGCAGCTGCTCCTCGTATTCGCGCGCCTTCCAGAAACCCACCTCGGCGCGCACCTGCGCGCGGGTCTGGATGGTCGCGCCAATTGCGAGCGCCACCACCAGCAGGCAAAAGAGCGGCAGCGACAGGTAGGCCAGATACGCCAGGCAGCCCAGCGCAATGGCAAATGCGATGAGCGTGGACGACAGCACGAAGGCCACGTCGCTGATCATGTCCACGTCCTGCGACAGCACCGGCATCAGCCGGTGGGTCCGGTAGCGCTCCAGCGCGTCGATGGGCGCCGAGAGAATTTTCTGCGCAAGGCTCTTGCGCACCTGCGCCACCAGCCGCTGGCCGACGAAGTTGGTCGACACGTCCGAGGCCATGCGCCCCAGCAGCGCCACCGCGCACAGCCCGACGAAGGTCAGCAGCAGCCCGCCCGCCATGCCGCCCTGGCGGTTGAGCACCTGGTTGATGGTGCCCAGCAACGCGACGGTGGCCACACCCGCGCTGATGCCTGTGACCGCGGAAAGGAGAACCCACGGAAGAAACGGCCTGAGCAGGCGTCCGAGCTCGGAAGTGTTGCCACGGAGGGGCGTGGTGGTCGATGTCATGCAAAGGCTCTTTCCGCCCACCCGGGGCAAAACGGCTTGAAAACGGCCATGCCCTGTCGGCATCGCCCGGGCGGCTGCGTGCCGCCTACTGCATAGACGGTTGGCTCCGGGCAATGTTCATGCGATGCGCCGGATGAACACCGTCGCCGCCAAACCGTCTTCAAGGGATGCATTCCCCGCACCTCTTGCAGGCCGCCTCGTGATCGCGCTGCTGGAACCCCTGTTCCCCGGCGCGCTCGCCGCGCACGCCGAACGGCTGCAGTGCGCGGACGCGGTACCGGCCGGCGCGCTGCGCGTGGCCGACCTGGCGCATTCGCCTTCGCTCCTGGCAGACGTGCTGCACCTTCATGCCCGCGCGCGCGGCGCGGCCGGTGCGCGCGACCTGCGGCCGGTCGCCTCGGCGTGGAGCCTGGATTACCTCTCCGCACTGCTGCCGCCCGTGGTGGCGGCCGCCAGCGTGCTGCAGCACGTGTTCCCGGTTTCGGCGGAGCACATCTGGGTACGTCTCGACGACAAGGGCACGCCCTCGAGCTTTCATGTGCTGCACCTGGGCGAGGCACTGCGCGGCGCCGACACCGCGCAGCGCTATGCGCCGCTGCTGTGGCAGCACCTGCAGCCGCTTTTCACTGCCCTGTGCAGCTTCACGCGGCTTGCGCCCAAGATCCTCTGGGGCAACACCGCGCGGCACCTCGAACCGATTTTCGACATGGCGCTGGCCGCGACCGGCGGCGCCGCCCACATCGCGGCCGACCGCGACTGCCTGCTGCACCACCCCGCCTGGCCGGACGAGGCCCGGCCGGTCAACCCGCTGCACGCCCGCTGCCGCGAGGCGCAGCGGGCCGGCGCCGCCCCGGGCCGGCCGCTCAAGCTGCACCGCCAGTGCTGCCTTTACTACCTGCTCCCGTGCGAGGACTACTGCGGCGCCTGCCCGCTCGCACCGCAGCACCGAAAGACCGCGAGCGAGAGCCTGCAGCCGTGAACAGATTGCGCGCTGCCACGTCTTCTCCTGAAGGCCCCACGCCTGCGTTTCACGCCCAAGCCGACTCCAACGCCAATCTCCCTTTCACGCCACACCCATGTCCAAGGCAAAGCTCGTCTACATCCTGTCCTTGAGAAACGCGGCCGCCGACAAGGCCGGCCAGTACATCGACTTCAAGGGCACGCAGCGCTACATGGCGTCTCCGCTCGAATACCTGGCCAAGGCACTGGACGAAACCTCGCTGGGCGATGCCTATTCGCTCGAAGGCATCGTCTACGACGACGACGAGGGCTCGCCCCGGGACCGCGCGGCGCTGGAGGACTACGGCTTTTCCTTCCAGCCCGGCCGCCAGTGGATCTTTCCGGGCGACCTGAAGGCGCAAGGCAAGCTGCTCAACGGCATGCTCCACGCGGTGCCGTCCGAATACCGGCGGCTTCCGCTGGACGCGAAAGAGCGCCCCGCCGCCAAGAGTGCCTTCGAGCGCCGCCTGCTCGACAAGCTGCTCACGCTGCAGGCCGACATCGTCGTGCTCGACGGGCTCCTGGTCATCCTGGACGAGCTCGTGCGCCCGGGCGCGCCGTTCCACCGCAGGATCGTCAACATCCACCCCGGCATCACGCGCATCGAATCGCCCTACGAGCGCCGCGGCGCCTGCGCCACGCTCGATGCGCTGCACGGCGCCAAGGGCCGCAAGGTCGTGAACTGGCAGACGATGGAAAGCGTGCCCGCGCCGCTGCTGCTGAAGACCGGCGCCTCGCTGCACTACGTGGACAACGGCATCGATTCCGGCGAGGTCATCCACGACGTGCTCGGCACGCACATCGACCCCGCGGACTCGATCCTCGAGCTGCGCTGGAACAACTTCAACCACAGCCTCTTTCCGGCACTCCACCAGGGCCTGGCCCTGCTCGCGAGCCGTCGGTCCACCGAAGGAACTTCATGACCCTCACCTCCTACGCCGACGGCACGCCGCACGACATCACCCTGGACGGCGAGATGCTCGCCGTGCGCAGCCGCCAGGGCGACAGCCGCTCGCTCTGGAAGCTGGCAGCCGGCGGGGCCGACGCCGCGCTCCAGTGGGTCGACGGCAGTGCGGCCTCCACGCCCCACCTGCTCGCGGCACTGGAAGCCGCCTTCGAGCATCTCCCCGCGCACAAGAGCCTTGCGGTGACGGCGCCCGCGCCGGCCGAGGAACTGACCCACACCGGCGTGCTGCTTGCGTTGCCGGAGGGCGGCATGCGCGCCTTCCGCGACATGCTCTGGCAGCAGCCGCGCCTGTGGCTTCCCGCCGTGCATGCCCCGATGGCGCAGCGCTACGCGCTCACCAACGGCAAGGTGCATCCGCTGCGCACGCCCAAGCCGCGCGGCGTGCTCTACCAGCGCTTCATTCCATGGCTGGGCAAGACCTTCTCGTTTCGCAGCATCGACTTCGAGCGCGACCTGGGCATCTTCAACCGCTGGATGAACGACCCCGACGTGGCCGAGATCTGGGACGAAGAGGGCAACCTCGACAAGCACCGCGCCTATCTCTCGGGCATCGACCGCGATCCGCACATGTATTCGATGATCGCGAGCTTCGACGGCGAACCCTTCGCCTACTTCGAGATGTACTGGGCCAAGGAAAGCCGCATCGCGCCCTTCTACGACGTGCAGGACTACGACCGCGGCTGGCACGTGCTGGTCGGCGAGCCGTCGTTTCGGGGCAAGGCCTACGCCACCGCGTGGCTCACCTCCATCTCGCACTACATCTTCCTGTGCGACTCGCGCACCCAGCGCGCCGTGGGCGAGCCCCGCATCGACCACGTGCAGCAGATCCGCAACCTGGACAAGTCGGGCTACGCCAAGGTGAAGGAGTTCGACCTGCCGCACAAGCGCGCACAGCTCGTGATGATGCTGCGCGAGCGCTACTTCATCGACGGCCTCTGGCTGCCGCGCAGCGACGCGCCGGCGGCAGCGGCCGCGCCCGCCAAGCCCATCTGACCCGCTCAACCCGATCAACCGTTCTCGCAGCAAAAGGAAACCGCCATGGTCATTCACGACGTCATCGGCATCGGCTTCGGCCCTTCGAACATCGCGCTGGCGATCGCGCTCGACGAGAAGCGGCGCGAAGGGCGCCGGCTCGACGCGATGTTCATCGAGAAGCAGCCCGCCTTCGCCTGGCACAAGGACATGATGCTCGAGCATGCGCACATGCAGATCTCCTTCCTGAAGGACCTGGCCACGCTGCGCAACCCGACCAGCCGCTTCACCTTCATCAACTACCTGCACGAGAAAAAGCGCCTGCAGGACTTCATCAACCTGAAGACCTTCTTTCCGAGCCGCCACGAGTTCAACGACTACCTGGCCTGGGCCGCCGCGCAGTTCGAGGATGCCTGCGTCTACGGCGAGGAAGTGTTCGAGGTGCTGCCCGAGCGCGAGGCCCACGCCGACGAGGTGACGCTGCTGCGCGTGCGCTCGCGCGACCGCGCCGGCCACGTGAGCGAGCGCCTCGCGCGCAACCTCGTGGTGAGCATCGGGGGCATGCCCAACATTCCGGACTGCTTCCGGTCCCTGCGCAACGACCCGCGCGTGTTCCATTCGAGCACCTACCTGCAGGGCATTGCCGCGCAGGAGGACGCGCAAAAAATCGCCATCATCGGCGCCGGACAGAGCGCCGCGGAAATCTTCATGGACCTGCAGGGCCGCCCCCATGCGCCGGAGGTCGACCTCGTCATGCGGGCCCGCTCGATCCGCCCATCGGACGACAGTCCCTTCGTGAACGAGGTGTTCAACGTCGAGTTCACCGACTACATGTACAGCCGGCCCGACGACGAGCGCGCCGCCCTGCTCGAGGAGTTCGGCCACACCAACTACGCGGTGGCCGACCTGGAGCTGATCCAGCAGATCTTCAAGATGTTCTACCAGCAGAAGGTGCGCGGCGAAAACCGAATGCGCTTCCTGCGCCGGCACGACATCCGCAGCGCCCACGCCACCGCCGACGGCATTCACCTGACCATGTGCGACCAGAACACCGGCCGCGAAAGTACTTCGCGCTACGACGCCGTGGTGCTGGCCACCGGCTACGCACGCGAGCAGCACAAGGACCTGCTGACGCCGCTCGCGCCCTACCTCGGCAGCTTCTCGGTGGACCGGCACTACCGCGTGCGCAGCACCGGGGACTTCCGGCCCGCCATCTTCCTGCAGGGCGCCTGCGAGTCCTCGCACGGGCTGAGCGACACGCTGCTGTCGGTCACCTCCGTGCGTACCGGGGAGATCGGCAGCGCGCTGCTGAAGGTGATTCCGGCGCTTCCAGCGGTCCCGGGGGTTCCAGGTACGGCCGGCTCGGCCAGCGCCGGCCGGAGCGAGCGCCAGGCCGTCCGAATCTAGGCCGCCGCCCGGCCGCCTGGGGCCGCCGGGCAGGTACGCGCTGAAGCATTTGGTACAGGGTGTCTCTCTTTTTGTAGTTCAAACGTCTCATGTACGGAAGCGCCAGAACTGCGGATTGCGGCAGGCCTTGCGCTGAAACCCGAACACGTCGTTTTTTTACTGCTCCTGGAGTACCTCAACCTATGCGTCCCCTGCCCCGCCCCCGCCTGCTGAGCGCCGCGCTTGCCTCGGCCTTCGGAACCGCCTGCACCCTCTGGGCGGTCCCAGCCTTCTCGCAGGACAGCAGCAACCTGCCGGCGGTGACCGTCACGGCCGATACGGAACCGTCGGCCAAGGGCCATGTGAACGGCTACGTGGCCAAGCGCAGCGCCACAGGCACCAAGACCGACACCCCGATCCTGGAAACCCCCCAATCGATCTCGGTGGTCACGGCCGACCGCGTGGCCGCCATCGGCGCCACCACCGTGAAGGACGCGCTGGGCTACACCCCCGGCGTAACCACCACCGTCTTCGGTGCCGATTCGCGCTACGACTGGATCTCGATCCGCGGCTTCGACGGCTACGCGCCGGGCTTCTACCTCGACGGCATGCCCCTGCGCAACAACGGCAACTGGGGCGTCTGGCAGATCGAGCCCTACGGCATGGAGCGCATCGAAGTGCTGCGTGGACCGGCCTCGGTGCTGTACGGGCAGGCCAGCCCCGGCGGCGTGGTCAACGTGGTGAGCAAGCGCCCCACCACCGAGCCGCTGCGCGAAGTGCAGCTGCAACTGGGCAGCGACAGCCGCACCCAGATTGCCGCCGACTTCTCCGGCCCCATCGACGCCGAAGGCAAGCTCAGCTACCGCCTGACAGCCGTGGGCCGCGACAGCAAGCTGCCCGCCGGCAGCATGGACGACGACCGCTTCTACATCGCGCCCTCGCTCACCTGGCGCCCGTCGGCCGACACCACGCTCACGCTGCTGTCGCACTTCAACCGCGTGCGCGGCGGGGTGTTCACGCGCGGCCGCCCCACTGTGGGCTCGCTCGTTCCCACGCGTTTCGGCAACTACATTCCCGACTCGCTCCTGGCCGGCGACCCCCACTTCAACCATTTCGACATGGACCAGTGGATGGTCGGCTACGAGTTCGAGCACCGCTTCAACGACACGTTCACGGCGCGCCAGAACCTGCGCTACGGCCGGCTCGACGTCGACTACGGTGCCGTGCAGGGCCGCGCGATCGTGCCGGTCAACAGCAACGTCGCCGATCCGCGCAACTACCAGATGCTGCGCCGGAGCATCTCGGGCAGCCGCGAGAGCGTCTCGACCTTCACGCTGGACAACCAGCTGGAAGGCAATTTCGTCTCGGGCGACTGGAAGCACAAGGTGCTGATCGGCCTGGACCACCAGCGCACCGGCATCGAGCAGGCCAGCTACAGCGGCGGCAGCGCGCCGAGCATCAACATCTACGCGCCCGTGTATGGCGGCCCGTTCCTCGTGCCCGCTCCCTATATCGACGCCAACACCCGCCTGACGCAGACCGGCCTGTACATCCAGGACCAGATCAAGTGGGGCGACCGCTGGAGCCTCACGCTCGGTGGCCGCTACGACCGCGCCTCCACCATCATCCACAGCAACCTGGATGGAACGCGCAGCGACATTCCCGAGCACAAGTTCACCAAGCGCGGCGGCCTCGTCTACACCTTCCCGAGCGGCTGGGCGCCCTACCTGAGCTATTCCGAATCGTTCTCGCCCTCGGCGCGCCTGAACCCCGACACCAGGAGCCCGTTCAAGCCCGAGACTGGCCGCCAGTACGAAGCCGGCGTGCGCTACCAGCCCGTGGGCACCACCGACAGCTACAGCGCCGCCATCTTCGACCTGCGCCGCCAGAACTACATCACCGCCGACGCCAACTTCCGCCCGCGCCAGACCGGCGAGGTGCTGGTACGCGGCCTCGAACTCGAGGCGGCCTTCAAGCCCGTCAAGCGCATGAACGTGACGGTGTCGTACGCCTACACGCCCAAGGCCGAGATCACGGCCAGCAGCACGCCGAGCGAAATCGGAACGCCGCTGCTCGCGGTGTCCGAGCACCGCGCCGCGCTCTGGGCGGACTACCGCTTCGACAACGGCTTCAAGGTTGGCCTGGGCGCGCGCTTCAACGGCTCGAACCGCGGCGACCTGAACAAGGCCCCGGTCAAGGTGCCTTCGTACACTGTGTTCGACGCGATGATCGGCTACGACATCGACCGCTGGAGCCTTGCGCTGAACGTGCGCAACCTGGGCGACAAGACCTACTTCTCGAACTGCGACCAGTACGGCAACTGCTACTACGGCGACCAGCGCAAGGTCACGGCCACGGCCACCTACCGCTGGTAAGGCGCGCGGCCGGCCTGTAAAAGGCACAAGGGGGACGGAGCCTGCGCTCCGCCCCCCTTTTTTTGCATCTGCCCTTCCGGGTCAGGCCGGTTGCGTGTCCGGGGCGGGCTGCAGGGCGCCGTGCGCGGCATCGGCCTCGCGCAGCAACCCCTTCAGCGACGCGCACAGCGCGGGGTGGCGAACGATGTCCAGGTGATCGGCCTGCGGCAGCACTTCGGCCGACACCACCGGCGCGTGGTCGGCCCAGTTGCGCAGCGTCTCTTCGCGGCGCAGCGAGCTGTCCGCGAGGAACACATGCAGCGGCAGCGGCGAACGCGCATAGGTGTACTTCGCGGCCTGCACGCGCTTGTCGATGGTCGCCCACAGCAGGTACTCGGCCGCCTCGTCGCCGGTGCCGTCGAGCGGCAGCGGCTGCGCCGGGTTCAGCACCTGCTCGGCCACCCAGGCAAGCTCTTCTTCGTCCATGCGGGCGAAGAGCGCCTTCCAGTGTTCGGCCATCTCGGAGCGGCCCAGCCACTGCGCAATCACCTCGTCGGCCTTGGTGCGCCGGGCGGCGTCGAGCGGCGCGGAGGCGCGCAGCGGCTCCGTCTCGAACACATCCAGCATGCCGGTGAACACGATCTCGATGCGTCCCTGCAGTTGCCGCGCGAGCTCGAAGGCCAGGTCGCCACCCGACGACCATCCCAGCAGCGCGCAGCGCCCCTCGGTGGCTGTGGCGAGAATGAAGCTCGCGTACTCGGCGGCCAGCGCCTGCACGTCGAAGCCGCGCCAGCGCTTGCGCGTGTAGACGTGGCTCACAAAGCCGTACACCACGCGTTCGTCCTGCAGCGCCTCTGCAAGCGGCAAGAACTCGCGCGTGTTCACGATGAGCCCCGGCAGGCAGAACAGCGGCACGCCGGTGCCGCTCCCGCTCAGGCAGACGGCATCGTGCGACCCCTCGAACTTCTGCCGCAGCCGCTCGGCGAGGCTGCCCAGGCTGCTGGCCTGCATCACGTCCGGCAGGCTCAGCTGGCCACCGCCGGGCAACTGCTTGCGAATGCGCGCCACCAGCTTCAGGCTCAGGATGGAGTCGCCGCCCAGCGCAAAGAAATTGTCGCCCCGTGCAACGCGGTCCACGCCGAGCACCTGGCTCCAGATGCGCGCCAGCGCCTCTTCGGTGGGGCCCTGCGGGGCGTCGAAAACGCGCACTGGCTCCGGCTGTGCCGGGCGCGGCAACGCCTTGCGATCGATCTTGCCGTTGGCCGTGAGCGGCAGCGCATCAAGCAATACGATGCGCTCGGGCACCATCCACGCCGGGAGGCTCTCCGCCAGTGCGTGCCTCAGCTGCTGCACGTCGGGCGGAGTGCCCTGGCCGGCCACCACAAAGGCACGCAGCACCACGTTCCCTTGCGCGCCCTGCTCCGCGATGACCACGGCATCGGCCACGCCATCGAGCTGGCGGATGCGGCCCGCCACTTCGCCCGGCTCGACGCGGTAGCCGCGAATCTTCACCTGGTCGTCGGTGCGGCCCAGGAACTCCAGCGTGCCGTCGCTGCGCTGGCGCACGCGGTCGCCCGCGCGGTAGATGCGCTGCCCTTCGCCGAAGGGCGACGCAACGAAGCGTTCGGCGCAAAGACCTGCGCGCGAAAGATAGCCGCGCGCCACGCCCGCACCGCCAATGTAGAGCTCGCCCACCATGCCGGGCTGCACGGGCTGCAATGCATCGTCGAGCACCCAGGCGTCCATGTTCGCGATGGGCTTGCCCAAGGGCAGGTTGCCGGTTCCATCAGCCTGCGCCGGCGCCGCGTGCGTCAGCATGCCGACGGAGGTCTCGGTCGGTCCGTAGTGATTGAAGATGCGCAGGTCGGGCTGCAGCGCGCGAATGGCCTGCAGCGTTGCCGCATCCGTCGCCTCGCCGCCCAGAACCAGCGCGTGCGACGGCAGCACTGCAGCCGCGCGCTCGGCGTTCAGCAAGCCCTTCAGGTGGCTGGGCACGATCTTCAGCACGCCCGCACGCGTCTTCGCCATGCTGTCGGCAAACGCATCGGGATCGAAGGCCGCCTCACTCGAAACGAGGTGCAGCGCACCGCCCGAACACAGCGCGCCGAAAAGCGAGGTATGGCCCAGGTCCGCCGCGACGGTGGAAACCATCGCGAAGCTCTCGCCCTCGGGCAGCGCCAGCCGTTCGAGCACGCCTTGCACATAGTTTGCCAACGCACCGTGGTGCACGACCACGCCCTTGGGCCGACCGGTCGACCCGGAGGTGTAGATCACATAGGCCGCCTGCGCAGGATGCACCGCACGCGCACGATGCGGCACAAAGCCGCCCGGCACGTCGAAGCCCACCTGCAGGCACGGTAGCGCGGCCTGCCGCGGCTTGCCGCCGGACACCAGCACCAGCGCAGCGCCGCAATCGGCCAGCAGGTCGTCGATGCGTTGCTGCGGCAGCGTCGGGTCGATGGGCACGTAGACGCCGCCGGCCTTCAGCACCGCCAGCGCCGCCAGCACGAACTCGGGCGTGCGCTCCATGCAGACGGCCACGCGCTGCTCGGCGCCGATGCCGCGGCTTTCGAGCTCGGCGGCCCAGTGGCCGGCCGCACGCGCCAGCTCATCGAAGCTGTGCGCGCGGTCGCCGAAGGTGAGCGCTGTTGCTTCGCCGCGCCTTGCGGCCGCCTGGTCGAACAGGGCCAGCACGTTGTCGGCGGGCCAGGACGTGCGTTCGCCGCGCAGGCTCGAATCGCCCGCGAGCCGTGTCTCCGCCAATGCGCGCGCCGGATTGGCCGCGACCTGTGCGGCCAGGCTGCGCAGCGCATCGGCCAGCCGCTCGATGGTCCCGTGGTCGAAGATGTCCGCGGCATACGCGAGAACGAAGGACAGCGCACCGCCGGCGTCGATCAGGTCGAAGCTCAGGTCGAAGTGCACTTCGTCCACGCCAATGCCGTGCGCGGCAGCGGCCGGGTCCGCGGGCGCGGCGCCCGCCGCCTGCTGTGTCGACTTGATCTGGAACAGCGGATGCAGACCCGGCGCGCGCTCCAGCGCCAGCGCCTCGACCAGCATGTCCAGCGGCAGGTCCTGGTGGCTCTTGGCTTCGAGCACGCGTTCGCGCACCTGCGACAGCAGCGCGACGAAACCGGCCGCCGGGTCCACCATCATGCGCAGCACCAGCACGTTGGTGAAGTGGCCCACCAGGGCGGCCAGCTCGGGGCGGTCGCGCGTGGTCGACGGCGAGCCGATGCACACGTCGCGCTCGCCGCAGTAGCGGTAGACCAGGAGGCCGAGCAGCGCGATGGCCACCATGTACGGCGATGCGGCGTGCTTGCGCGCCAGCTCCTTCAGGCGTTGCGACACATCCGCCGGCAACGCGAAGCTGAATTGGCCGCCGCGTGCGTCGCGCGCCTTCTGGCGCGGGCGGTCCAGTGGCAGCGGCGTGCTTTGCGGCGCACCGCGCAGTTGTTCGCGCCAGTAGGCAGTTTGCCTTTCGAGTTCGCCGGCTTCGAGCCACTGGCTTTGCCACACGGCGTAGTCGGCGTATTGCAGGGCCGGCGCCGCAAGCTGTGTGTTCCCGGCGGGCGCCGCGAGCAGCGCCTGCAATTCGCCGACGAGCAACGCCACCGATTGCCCGTCGGCCGCAATGTGATGCACCGCCAAAAAGAGCTCGGGCGCGCCATCGGCAAAGACGTTCAGTTCACCGCGAAAGACAGGGCCATGCTCCAGGTCGAACGGCCGCGCGCCGAACTCGGTGGCGGCAGCCGCAAGCTCGCGCTCGCTGTCCGCGCGCGTGCCGGTCCATTCGCGCACGGCCCAGCCGAAGCGATGCTCGAGGTCGATGTGCTGCAGCGGCTGCCCTTCGGCGCCGGTCGGGTAGGTGGTGCAGAGCACTTCGTGGCGCACCACCAGCCGGGCCAGGCAGGCATGCACCTGCTGTGGCGTGCACGGTGTAGGCAGCGCCAGCCGCCCCGACAGGTTGTACGCCGGCGACTGCGGCGCGCGCTGCCACACCAACCAGAGGGCGCGCTGCGCGTAGGCCATCGGCACCGGCGCCGCGGGATCGCGCGGCACGATGGGCAGCGTCTCGAAGCCGACGCCGCTCGCGCGCAGCTTCTCCAGAAACACACGCTGCTTGGCCGCGGGCAAGGCAGCAAAGCGGCGCGAGAGCGCGGTCATTTCCAGGCTCATAGGTCTTCCATCTCCAGTTCGCCCAGGAGGGCGTCGATACGGCCGATGCCGCGGTCTTCAGAGGCCGTGGCGTCGGCCGGCAGTTGAGTGGCCGCGGCCGAAACGGCAGCGGCGAATGCCATCAGCGCGGGTTGCTCGAACACCGTGCGCAGCGGCAGCTCGATGCCGAAGCGCCGCTTGGCGCCCGACACCAGCTGCACCGCCAGCAGCGAATGGCCGCCAAGCTCGAAGAAGTTGTCGTGGCGCCCAACGCGTTCCACGCCCAGCACCTCGGTCCAGATCGCCGCCAGCGCGGCCTCGACCTCGCCCTCCGGCTCGGCAAAGTCCATTGCGCTCGCCAGCTCCGGATCGGGCAGCGCCTTGCGGTCTACCTTGCCGTTCGCGTTGAGCGGCACGGCGTCGAGCGGCACGATGGCCGAGGGCACCATGTAGTCGGGCAAGTGCTGCGATAGCCGCTCGCGCAGTACCGCGACGTGCAGCTCATGGCCGGCGCGCGCCGAGACATACGCGACAAGCCGCGCACCCGCCGGGCCGTCCTTGGCCAGGACCACCGCTTCGCGAACTTCGGGCTGCGCCTGCAGCTGGGCCTCGATCTCGCCGAGTTCGATGCGAAAGCCCCGGATCTTCACCTGGTGGTCGATGCGCCCGAGGTAGTCGAGCTGCCCATCGGCACGCCAGCGCACAAGGTCGCCGGTGCGATACAGCCGGCTGCCCGGCTCACCGAAGGGTGCGGCGATGAAGCGCTCTGCGCTCAGGCCGGCGCGGTTCAGGTAGCCGCGCGCCAGGCCTGCGCCGGACACGTGCAGCTCGCCCGGCACCCCCACGGGCAGCGGGTTGAGGTCGCTGTCGAGCACCCACAGGCCAAGGTCTGGAATGCACACGCCCACGGGACTGCGCTTCTCGTCGAGATCGGCCCTCACGATGGGACGGTAGGTCACGTGCACTGTCGTCTCGGTAATGCCGTACATGTTGACCAGCTGCGGCTGCGCATCGCCGAAGCGATCGATCCAGGGCCGCAGGCTCTCGGGCTCCAGCGCCTCGCCGCCGAAGACCACGCAGCGCAGCGCAAGGCGTTCGCCGTCGTCCAGCGCCGGGCTGTGGATCAGCTGGCGGAAGGCCGACGGGGTCTGGTTCAGCACGGTCACGCGCTGTGCGCGCAGCAACGCCACGAAGTCGTCGGGCGAGCGGCTCACCCAGTAGGGCACGATCACCAGCTTGCCGCCGGTGCACAGCGCGCCGAAGATTTCCCACACCGAGAAGTCGAACGCGTAGGAATGGAAATTCGTCCACACGTCCTGCGGGCCGAAGCGGAACCAATCGTCGGTGGCGCCGAGCAGGCGCACCACGTTGCGGTGCGTGAGCTGCGCGCCCTTGGGGCGTCCGGTCGAGCCCGAGGTGTAGATCACGTACACGAGGTGATCGGCGTGCACCGCCACGTCGGGCGCGTGCGCCGGCTCGCCGCGCAGGTCGAGCGTGTCGAGCTCCAGCACCTGCAAGGCATCGCCCACCGGGAGCTTCGCCTTCACATGGCTTTGCGTGAGCAGCAAGCCGATCGCGCTGTCCTCGATCATGTAGGCCAGCCGGTCGGCGGGGTATTCGGGGTCCAGCGGCACATAGGCGCCCCCTGCCTTCAGGATGGCGAGCAAGCCCACCACCATGTCGATGGAGCGCTCCACCGCGATGCCGACCTTCACCTCGGGCTTCACGCCGAGCGCGGCCAGCCTGTGCGCCAGGCGGTTCGCACGGGCATCGAGCTCGCCATAGCCGAGCGTCTCTTCGCCGAGCACGAGCGCGGTGGCTTGCGGGTTCGCCTTGGCCTGCCGCTCGATCCAGCGGTGCACGGGCTCTGCATCGTTGTATGTGTTGCGTGTGGCTTGGGCCGGCGGCGCCAGCTTGTCGGCAAGCCCCACGTCCCCCAGCCGCGCGTCCGGCGCGTGGGCCAGCAGCCCGAGCAGCCTGTCCATGTGCGCGGCCAGCGCGCGCACGGCCGCATGGTCGAACTGGCTTCGTGCGTGGCTGTAGCTCAGCACCAGCGTGTCGGCCTGGTGCACGGAAAGGGTCAGCGGGTAGTTCGTTTCCTCGCGGTTGCGCACTTCGCCGAAGCGCAGGCCGCCGGGTGCCTGCTGCTTCAGTGCCTGGTCGAGCGGATAGTTCTCGAACACCACCAGGCTGTCGAACAGGTCTTGCCCGCCCTGCCCGGCCCAGCGCTGCACTTCGTACAGCGGCGTGTGCTCGTGGTCCTGGGCCGCGAGATTGCGCGCCTGCAGCGCGCGCAGCCAATCGCCCACGCGCTGGTCAGGCTGCAGCGCGGCGATCACAGGCAGCGTGTTGATGAACAGGCCCAGCATCTGCTGCGCGCCGGCAAGGTCCACCGGCCGGCCCGCCACGGTGGCACCGAAGCTCACGGTGCGCTGCCCCGTGTGGCGCGCCAGCAGCAGCGCCCATGCGGCCTGCACCAGCGTGTTGAGGGTCACGCGTTCGCGCCGGGCCGCTTCGAGCAGCGCGCGCGTGCGCGCCGCGCCGATCTCGTGGCGGTGCATGCCGTGCCCGCCCTCTTCGAACGCCAGCTTGGGCAAGGTGTTGGCCAGCCAGGTGGGGCCTTCGAGGCGGGCGAGCTCTTCGCGCCAGTGGCGCTCGTCGGCCGCGCCGTCGCGGCTTTGCAGCCACGCGATGTAGTCGGCATAGCGCCCGCCGGGGGCTGCGGGTGCTTCGCCCGCGTAGTGCCGCAGCACCTCGCCCATGAGCTGCGACGTGCTCCAGCCGTCGAGCAGCAGGTGGTGCATGGTCCAGACGAAGTGGTACCTGTCGCCCGCGACGCGCACCAGCACGAGCCGCATCAACGGCGGGCGCGCGAGGTCGAAACCCTGCGCAAGCTGTTCGCCGGCCAGTGCGTCCAGGGCCTCGGGCGCGTCGGCGCGCTCCCGCCAGTCGAGTTCGGCCAGAGGCACCTCGACCTGCCGTGCCACCCATTGCCACGCGCCCTCGCCCTGGATGAACCCGGTGCGCAGCACCTCGTGCCGCTCGAGCACCGCGCGCCAGGCCGCCCTGAAGCGCTCGGCATCGAGCCCGTGGATGTCGACGCGCAACTGGTTCAGGTAGGCGCTGCCGCCGGGCGCGAGCAGGCTATGGAACAGCATGCCGGCCTGCATCGGCGAGAGCGGGTACAGGTCCGCAAGGTTCGCCACCGGCAACGCCAGCGCGTCGAGCTGCGGCTGGTCGATCGCGGCCAGCGGAAAGTCCGCCGGCGTCACGCCTTGGGCGCCGCTCGTGCAATGCCGCACCAAGGCTTCGAGTTCCTCGCGGAAGTGCTGCATCCAGCCCTCGACCTCGGCACGGTCGTGGCGCGCGCCGCTGTAGCTCGCGCGCAGCGAAAGCTCGCCGTCATAGACCTGGCCGTTGATCGAGAACTCGTGCGTGAGCGGCGCGCCGCCATCCACCGGCGAGCCGCTGGGCTCCTGCGCAAGGCTCCATTGCGCCTGCGCATCGGCAACGGTGTTGTCGAACTGGCCCAGATAGTTGAATACCACCTGCGCCTTGGGCAGCGCGCGCATCGCCTGCCGCTGCGCGGCATCGCCCAGGTGCTTGAAGACGCCATGCCCCACGCCCTTGTTCGGAACGCGGCGCAGGCTTTCCTTGACGCGCTTGAGCGCTTCGCCTTGTGCGCCGAGCGGATCGAGCGCCACCGGAAACAGCGCGGTGAACCAGCCAACGGTGCGCGACAGGTCGATGTGCGCGAACAGGTCTTCGCGGCCATGGCCTTCCAGGTCGACCAGCACCCTCTCGTGCCCGCTCCACGCGCACAGCGCGCGGCCGAGCGCCGTCAGCAACAAGTCGTTGGCCTGCGTGCGGTAGGCCGCGGGCGCATCTTTCAAAAACGCTTGGGTGGTGACCTTGTCGAGCCGCAACTCGACGCTCTGCTGGTCGGCCGCGGTGTTCGATGCGTGCGGACGCGCGCATGGCAGCGCGGCCGGCACATCGGCCAGCGCCTGCCAGTGGGCAAGCTCGCCGCCGTGGGCCTGGGCATGGCCTTGCAGCGCGACGGACCAGTCCTTGCAGCTGCTGCTGGCAGCAGGCAGCGCGATGGGCTGGCCCGCCAGGCCCTGCCGGTACGCGGCCTGCAGGTCTTCGAGCAGGATGCGCCAGGACACGCCATCGACCACCAGGTGATGAACGACGAGCAGCAGCCGCGAATCGCCGCCCGGCAGCTCGATGGCGAGCGCACGGATCAGCGGGCCGTGCGCAAGATCGAGGCTGCGCTGCGCTTCTTCGCACAGCGGCGCCACCTGCGCCGCATCGGCCGCGCGCCGCACCCACACCAGCTCCGCGAACTGGTCTTCGGGCACGCTCTCGAAGGGCAGGTAGGCCTGGTGCCACACCCCGCCGGCGTCCTGCCGGTAGCGCAGGCGCAGGCTGTCGTGCTGCCGCACCAGCGCGCGCAGCGCCTGCCTGAAGGCCGGCAGCTGCAGCGGCTCGCGGTTCTTCAGCAGCACCGCCTGGTTCCAGTGCGCGCGCACCGGCATATCCATCTCGAAGAACTCATGCTGGAACGGCAGCAGCGGCACCTCGCCCTGCACGTCGCCCACCGCGGCAAGCAACGCATCGGCCGGTAGTGCAACAGCCGCGAGCTGCGCCACGGTCTGCCGCTCGAAGATCTGCCTGGGCGCGACTTTCCAGCCGGCCAGGCGCAGGCGCGCCACGATCTGCAGGCTCAGGATCGAATCGCCGCCAAGCTCGAAGAAGTTGTCATCGCGGCCCACGCGCGCGAGACCCAGCACATCGGTCCATACCGCGGCAATGGCCTCTTCGGCCGCGCCGCGCGGCGGCTCGAAAGCCCTGTCGTGTTCGTCGGCCGGCTCCGGCAGCGCGTTGCGGTCGACCTTGCCGCTGGGGGCGAGCGGCAGCGCATCGACCACCACCAGCGTGCCCGGCACCATGTAGTCGGGCAGCGCACGGGCGAGCCGCTCTTTCAGCACGGCCACGTCGGCGAGCTGGCCGGCGCGGGGCGACACATAGCCCACCAGCCGCGCACCGCTCGGGCCCGGCCTTGCCACCACCACGGCTTCGCGCACTTCGGGCTGCGCGAGCAATTGCGCCTCGATCTCGCCGAGCTCGATGCGAAAGCCCCGGATCTTCACCTGGTGGTCGATGCGCCCCAGGTACTCGAGCTGCCCGTCGTCGCGCCACCGCACCCAGTCGCCGGTGCGGTAGAGGCGCCCGCCTGCCGCGTCAAAAGGGTCCGCCACGAAGCGCTCGGCCGTGAGCGGTGCGCGATGCAGGTATCCGCGCGCCAGGCCCTCGCCGCCGAGGTAAAGCTCGCCGGGCACGTTGCGCGGCACCAGGTTCATGTCGGCGTCGAGCACGTAGGCGCTGCGGTTGCCCACGGGCCGGCCAATGGGCGCATAGCCCTCGGAGAAATTCGCGGTGTTTGCGACCTTCCACAGCATCGGCGTGACGACCGCCTCGGTCGGGCCGTAGCCGTTGATCAGCAGCGCGGGCTTCAGGTGCCGGCACACGGTGTCGAAGCCCTCGCGCGACATTGCCTCGCCGCCGAAGGAGTACAGGTGCACCGGCGGGCAACGGCCGGTGTCGCGCGCCCAGTTGGCCAGCTGCCGCAGGTAGGCCGGCGGAAAGCCGGCGTTGGTCACGCCGTGGCGCTGCATCGCCTCCAGCGTCTGCTCGGCGGTCCAGAGCGAGGCATCGCGCAACAGCAGCGAGGCGCCGCAGCACAGCGCGGTAAAAAGGCGCTCGTGCGCCCCGTCGAACGAGAACGACAGGAAGTGCAGCTCACGCGACTGCGGCCCCATCTCGTAGAGCACCGCGGTTTCGACGCAGTGCGCGGCAAACGGGCCGTGCGACACCATCACGCCCTTGGGCATGCCGGTCGAGCCCGAGGTGTAGATGATGTACGCGAGGTTGCCCGCATGCACGGGCACGTGGGGAGCTTCGTCGGGCTCGCCAGCCAGGTCGGCGGTGTCCAGCTGCAGCACGCCCAGCTCGCCCTTCAGCGCAAGGCGCGCCTTCACATGGCTTTGCGTGACGAGCAGCGAAATGCCGCTGTCCTCCACCATGTAGGCCAGGCGGTCGGCGGGGTACTCCGGATCGAGCGGCACATATGCGGCGCCCGCCTTCAGGATGCCGAGCAGGCCGACGACGATGTCGGGCGAACGCTCCACCGCGATGCCGACGCGCGTCTCGGGCCTTACGCCCATTGCGATCAACCGGTGGGCCAGGCGATTGGCGCGCCGGTCGAGCTCGCCATAGCTCAGCACCTCGTCGCCGAAGAGCAGCGCAGGCGCATCCGGGTCGGCCTTCGCGTGCCGGGCCATCAGGTGGTGCACGGGCTCGGTGCTGCGATCACCGGAATCGTTCACGCCCCAGTTCGCGAGCCGTTCCTTTTCGTCCGCGGTGAGCAGGTCGATGTCTCCCACCGCTTGCTCGGGCCGTTCGGCAAGTGCGCGCAGCACGCCCAGGTAGTGCGCGCCCATGCGGGCGACGGTCTCGGTGTCGAACAGCTCCTGCGCCACATGAAAGCTCGCCTGCACATGGCCCTGCGCATCTTCGACGCTGCTCAGCGTCAGCTCGAACTGGGCTACCTGCGTGCCGAGCTCATAGTCTTCCAGCGTGAGGCCGGGCAGCGTGGCAAGCGCCGTGTTGTCGCGGCGCTGGTGGTTGAACATCACCTGGAACAGCGGCGCCGTTCCCAGGCTGCGTTCGGGCTGCAGGGCCTCGACCAGCTGCTCGAAGGGCAGATCTTGATGGGCCTGCGCGCCGAGTGCCGCCTCGCGTGTTTTCTGCAGTGCCTGCCGCAGGCTGGTGCGGCTGCCCAGCACATTGCGCAGCACTTGCGTGTTGACGAAGAAGCCGATGACCCGCTCCGACTCGACGCGGTGCCGGTTGGCCACGGGCACGCCGACGCGGATGTCCTGCTGCGCGGTGTAGCGGTGCAGCAGCACCTGCAGCGCGGTGAGCAGCACCATGAAGAGCGTGCTGCCCTCGGCCTGCGCGCGCCGGTGCAGCGCATCGGCAACGGACTGGGGCAGCGCCAGCTCGTGGCGGGCGACGCTGTATTTGCCGTCGCCGCGCCGTGCGTGGTCCGGGGGCAGCTGCAGCACCGGGTGCTCGGCGCCCAGCTGCGCCTTCCAGTAGTCGAGCTGGCGCTCCTTCTCGCCGGCTTCGAGCCAGTGGCGCTGCCACAGCGCGTAGTCGGCGTACTGGATCGGCAGGGGTGCGAGCCGCGGCGCCTGCCCGGCGGCGCGCGCACGGTATTGCGCAACGAATTCGTCGACCAGGATCTGCATCGACCATCCGTCCGACACGATGTGATGCATGACGACGACCAGCAGGTGCTCGTCGGCGGCCAGGCGGATGAGCGCGACGCGCAGCAGCGGCCCGGCCGTGAGATCGAAAGGCGTCTCGGCCAGGCGCACGGCCTCTTCCCGCGCGCGGGCCTCGCTGGCCTCAGCCTCCAGGCCCGAAAGATCGGTGACCGGAATCTCCAGCGTCACGCCCTCCCGTATCCGCTGCTCGACATGGCCCTGCGCGTCCGCCTCGAACACCGTGCGCAGCGACTCATGGCGTTCGAGCAAGGCGTCGAAACCGGCCTTCAGCGCCTGCCGGTCGAGCAAGCCCTTGAGCTTGAGCCCGCCCGAGATGTGATAGGCCGAGCTGCCGGGCTCCAACTGCCACAGGAACCATTGGCGCAATTGCGCATACGAGGCGGGGCACCGCGCCTGCGCCGCCGCATCGCGCGCAAGAATCGGAAACTGCCCGATGGCCAGGCCCTCCGCGCGGATCTTCTGGTAGACCGCGCGGCGCTGCGCCGGGTTCAGGCCCGAGAAGCGCTTGCCGATGTGAAGGTGGGTTGCCGTGATTTCCATCAAGCGATCTCCAAACTGTCGATGAAGGAATCAATGTCCGAGAGGGATTGGGCGACGGGCTTTCTGGCCGCCGCTGCGGCAACGAGCCCCGCCATGGCGGCAAGCACCGGGTGCTGGAAGACGTCCTTCACGGAGAGCTCCGCGTGCATTGCGCGCTGCACGCGGGCCACCACCTGCACCGACATCAGCGAATGGCCGCCGAGCTCGAAGAAGTTGTCGTGGCGGCCGATGCGCGCCACGCCGAGCACTTCGGCCCATATGGCGGCCAGCGCTTCTTCCACCTCGCCCTGCGGCGCTTCGTAGGCGTGCGCGCTTGCCTGCTCGGGTGGCGGCAGCGCCTTGCGGTCGACCTTGCCGTTCGGGTTGAGCGGCAAGGTGTCCAGCACGAGGACGACGGCCGGCACCATGTAGTCCGGCAGCACGCGGCCCAGGCGCTCGCGCAGCTGCGCGGGATCGATGGCCTGTTGCGCCTGCGCCGAGACATACGCCACGAGCCGCGCGCCACCCGAACCCTGGCTGGCAACGACGACAGCCTCGCGCAGTTCGGGTTGCGCGAGCAGTTGGGCCTCGATCTCGCCGAGCTCGATGCGAAAGCCGCGGATCTTCACCTGGTGGTCGATGCGCCCCAGGTAGTCGAGCTGCCCTTCGCTGTTCCATCGCACGAGATCGCCCGTGCGGTACAGGCGGGCGCCCTGGGCGGTGCCGAACGGGTCGGCCACGAAGCGCTCGGCCGTGAGCCCCGCGCGCTCGACATAACCGCGTGCAAGCCCGATGCCGCCCAGGTAGAGCTCGCCCGCCACGCCTGGTGGTACAAGGTTCAGGTCGGCATCCAGCACGAAGGCCTGCGTGCCGGCAATGGGCCGGCCGATCGGCACCTGGCTGCGGCCGTCGCTGCGGCAGGTCCAGTGCGTGACGTCGATGGCCGCCTCGGTGGGGCCGTAGAGGTTGTGCAGCGCCGCTTGCGGCAAGCGCTTGAAGACGCCCTGTTGCGCCTCGGCGGGCAATGCCTCGCCGCTGCAGACGATCTGCCGCAGGCTCGTGCAGGCCTCGATGCCGTCGTGCGCCAGGAAGGCCTGCAGCATCGAAGGCACGAAGTGCAGCGTGCTCACGCTGTGGCGCTGAATCAAGTGTGCAAGGCGTGCGGGTTCGCGGTGATCGCCCGGTGCCGCCACGGCCAGCCGCGCGCCAGCCATGAGCGGCCAGAAGAACTCCCACACCGACACATCGAAGCTGAACGGGGTTTTCTGCAGCACGGTGTCCGCGCCATCGATGGGGTAGGCCGCCTGCATCCACGCCAGCCGGTTGTGCAATGCGGCGTGCCGGTTGGCCGCGCCCTTGGGGCGGCCGGTGGAGCCCGAGGTGTAGATCACGTAGGCGAGGTTTTCGCCGCTGAGTGCGACCACGGGATCGGTCTGCGGCATGCCACCGAATTCCAGCGTATCGAGCGCGAGCGCCGAGACGCCGGCCGGCAGTGCAAGGCGATCGGCCAGGCTGCTGTGCGTGAGCACGAGGCCGAGCTTGCTGTCTTCGACCATGTAGGCGATGCGGTCCGCCGGGTACTCGGGGTCCAGCGGCACGTAGGCGCCGCCGGCCTTCAGAACCGCCAGCACGGCTGTCACCAGCTCCAGGCTGCGCTCCAGCGCAATGCCCACCTTGACCTCGGGGCCCACGCCCTCTTCGATCAGCCGGTGCGCGAGCTGGTTGGCGTGGCGGTTGAGTTCGCCGTAGCTGAGCGACGCGTCGCCGAACAGCACCGCGGCCGCATCCGGATGCCCGGTCGCCTGCCGTTCGATGAGGCGGTGCACCGGCACGGCGTTGCCATGGCTTTCGGTGTTGATGCTCCACCGGGCAAGCTGCTCCTTTTCTGCAGCGCCCAGCAGGTCGAGCTCGCTGAGCGTGGATGCGGGCTGCGCGGCCAATGCTTCGAGCACGCGGGCGTAGTGGCCTGCAAGCCGCTCGATGGTTTGCGGCTCGAACAGCTCCGCCGCATAGCGGAAGTTGGCATGGATGCCGCCGTCTGCGCGCTCGATGGTTTCGAGCGTGAGTTCGAATGGCGCGGCGCGCTGGGCGAGGTCGATCCGGCGCACACGCAATGCGGGCCAGCCTTGCAACGGCCGGTCGCCCTGGCCGAGGTGGTTGAACATCACCTGGAACAGCGGCGAGCCCGCATGCCCCCGCTCGGGCCGCAGGGCCTGCACCAGCCGCTCGAACGGCAAGTCCTGGTGCGCCTGCGCTTCGAGCGACACGCCGTGCACCTGCCGCAACAGGTCGGCCAGGCGCATCTGCCCGTGCATGCGCGCATCGAGCACCACGGTGTTGATGAAGGCGCCGATGACGCCCGAGGTTTCCGACCGGCCCCTCCCCGCCACGGGCACGCCGACGCGGATCGCCTGCTGCCCGGTGTGGCGGAACAGCAAGGCGTGGAACGCGGTGAGCAACGCCATGAACAGCGTGCCGCCCTGCTCGCAGGCCTGGCGCTTCAGCGCCTCCACGAGCGCCGCCGGCACGTGCAACGTGTGCTGCGCCGCGCTGTAGTCCGCGTCCGCGGCGCGCGGCCTGTCGGTGGCCAGCGCGAGCACCGGGTGGCTGTTGCCGAGCCGGCCGCGCCAGTAGGCGAGCTGGCGCTCGCCCTCGCCGTCGTCCAGCCACTTGCGCTGCCAGCGGGCGAAGTCGACGTAGCGGATTTCCGGTTGCGGCAGCGATGCCGGCAGGCCCTGAACGCGCATCGCGTAGAACTGGGCCAGCTCGTCGAGCATCAGCTCGACCGACCATGCATCGGAAATGACGTGATGCATCATCAATAGCAACTGGTGCTCGCCGTCCGCCATCTTCAGCAGCGTGCCGCGCAGCAAGGGGCCGGCCGTCAGGTCGAAGGGTGTGCGGCAGACGTCGGCCACCACCTCGGCATGGCGCGATTCGCGCGCCGGTGCCTCGAGCGCGGCAAGGTCGATGAAGGGAATTGCGACCTCGACCGCCGTCTGGATGCATTGCTCCGGCAGCCCACCCCCCCCCGACCGGAAGACGGTGCGCAGCGCCTCGTGCCGCGCCACGAGCGCCTGCATGGCGTCGCGCAAGGCAGCGATGTCGAGCGGCCCCGAGAAGCCGAGCCCGCCGCCGACGTGATAGGCGGTATTGCCCGGGTTCAACTGCCACAGGAACCACTGCCCTTGCTGCGCGAAGGACACGGGCGCGGCGGCGTCGGCGCCATCGTCCTGGCCGCGCACGATTGCCGCGCGCGCGGGCGCCGGTGCCGCATCGCGCTTCAGGCGCTGCTGCAGCAGGCTCAGTTGCGCGGGCGTGAGCCGGGCGCGCCGTTCGGAAAGGTTCTGGGTCTCGCTCATGGTGCGCTGTCTTCGGTGGTTTCTGCGGTTGCGGCTTCGCGTTCGATGTCCTCGATCAGGCGCAGCTCGATCAGGGTCGCCAGCTCGGCGATGGTCGGCGCCTTGAAGAACGCGGCGGGATGCAGCTCCACGCCATAGGCCTTGCGTACGCGGGCCAGCAGGCGAATGGCGAGCAGCGAATCGCCGCCCAGCTCGAACAGGTTGTCGTTCACGCCCACGGGCACGATGCCCAACGCATCGCTCCAGAAGCCGGCAAGCGCTTCTTCCAGCTCGCCTTCGGGGGCGATGTATGGCGTTTGCAGCACGGGGCGCGAATGGCCGGTGCGCACCTCGGCCGCGGGCGCGTCGTCTAGCGAATCGAACAGGTCGTCCAGCGGCCGCAGGCGCGGCGCCAGTGGAGAAACGGACACGATGGTCTGCGGCAGGTCGGGGCCGTTGGCGATACGCTCGAAGGCGAGCACGCCGGTGCGCTCGTCCAGGCCCACGCCTTCGGGCAGGTCCATGTCGGCGGCCACGCCGACGTCGCGCCACGCATCCCAGTTGACCGAGAACAGCGGCCGCGGCGAGCTGCGGCGGCTGGCTGTGGCAAGTGCATCCAGGTAGGCATTGGCGGCGGCGTAGTCGCTGCGGCCGAGGCCGCCGATGAGCACCGAGATCGACGAGCAGAACAGCACGAAATCCAGCGGCTCGGCACGCAGCGCATCGAGCAGCGCGAGCGTGCCAGCAATCTTGGGCGCAAAGGCCGCTTCAACCAGTGCCGGCGTGCGCTGGGCGATCATGCCGCGGTCGGGGTGCACGACGGCATGCACCACGCCGTGGACTGCGCCGAAGCGCGCGTGCACGGCCGCGAGCGCCGTGCGCAGCTGTGCGGCATCGTTCACGTCGGCCGCCACCGGCAGCACCTCGGCGCCGTCCGCTTCGAGATCGATCAGCTGCTGCAGCTTGCGCCGCAGCACCACGGGCTGGGCAGCGTCCGCGACGAGGCGCTCCCAATCGCCGCGCCCGGGCAGGGGCGTGCGGCCGAGCAGCACGAGCTTCGCCTTCCAGGTGCAGCTCAGGTAGCGCGCCATCGCGAGGCCGACACCCCCCATGCCGCCGGTGATGAGGTAGACGCCGCCTTCGCGCAGGCGCTGCCTTGCGGCGGGCGCGGCCACATCGGACAGCGGCACATAGCGCTTGAGCCAGCGATGCGGGCCGCGGTAGGCAACCAGGAATTCATCGGGCGCCGCGCATGCCTCGTCGGCCACCCGGCGCGCGAGCTCGGCCTCGGCCGCGCTCTCGGGCGCGGGCAGAACCACCTCCACGACGCGGCAGGCAATCGACGGGTACTCCTGCCCCAGGATCTTCGCAAGGCCGAGCAGCGTGGCCTTTTCAGGTGCGAGCGGCTCGGTGCCGGCAACGTCTTCGACCCGGTCGGTCACCACATTGAGCGCAAGGGTCCCGCGGGCGGCCGCGCCCACCGCATCGAGTGCGCGTGCAAGTGCGAGCAGGCTGTAGTAGCCGGACTCGAACACCTGCGCGTGCGATGCCGCGGGCCGGTCGCCGTCCAGGCTCCACAGGTGATGCAGGCGCAGCACCGGTCCGGCTTCGGCTTCGACCTGGCGCAGCAGCGCTTCATGGTCGGAACGCTCGCCCGCGCGCAGGGCGTACTGGCCCGGCGCAGTGCGCGCGAAGCGCGGACCGCGCAAGGCCAGCACCACCTTTTCGCCGCGCTCGCGCAGGGTGCGCGAGAGCCGGTCGGTGAAGCTGTTCGCGTCGCCCAGCACCAGCGTGCAACCCGCGGGCTCGCCCTGCTTTTCAGCGGGCGGCAGCGGGGCGCTGCGTTCCCAGCGGGGGGCGTAGAAGAGATTCGGCGCCGTGCTCTTTGCAGGCTGCACCGTCTCGTCCGCCTCGATCCAGAAACGCTTGCGCTGGAAGGCATAGGTGGGCAGCGGCACGCGGCGCCGGCTTGCGCCGTCGGCATTGCAGGCCGCCCAGTCGATGTCGACGCCCGCGGTCCACAGCCCGGACACGGCAATGGCCAGTTGCTGCGCGTTGCGTGCCGTTTGCTGCGGGTGCGCCTGGCTCGCCCAGATGCCCGCGGCCTGGCGGCTTTGCGGATGCTGGCGCGCCAGGCCCGCGAGCGTTTCGCCGGGCCCCACCTCGAGCACCACGCGGCCCGGCGCGGCGAAGATCTCGCGCAGGCCGTCGGCAAAGCGCACCGTGCCGCGCAGGTGGCGGCCCCAATACGCCGGGCTGGTTGCCTCTGCTTCGGTGATCGGCTTGCCGGTCGCGTTCGACAGGAACGGAATGCGCGGCGCATGGCGCGGCAGAGACGCGATCAGCTGCTCCAGCTCGGCCACGATGGGATCGACCAGGCTCGAATGCGAGGCGATGGCCACATGCAGGCGGCGCGGCAGTTGCTGGCGCGCGCGCAGGGCCTCCTCGGCGCGCTCGATGGCGTCCAGCGGGCCGGCCAGCACGCAAAGCTGGTCGCCGTTCACCGCCGCCAGGTCGCAGCCGTCGCGAAGGAATTCGGCCAGCGCCGATTCGGGCAGCGACACCGCGGTCATCGCGCCCGCTGCAAGCGTCTGCATCAGGCGGCCGCGCGCGGCGACGATGCGCAGCGCATCTTCGAGCGAGAACACGCCCGACAGGCAGGCCGCCACGTATTCGCCCAGGCTGTGGCCGAGCATCAGCGCGGGCTGCACGCCGCAGCTCATCCACCAGCGCGCCATCGCGTACTCGACGGCGAACAGCGCGGGTTGCGCATATTCGATGCGGAACAGCCGCTCGTTGGCCGCGGCGTCGTCACCGTCGGCCGGGAGCACCAGCGCGAGCAGATCGATGCCGGTGCCGGCCTTCAGCAGTGCGGCGCATCGGTCGAGCTCTTCGCGGAACACGGCGCTGTGCCGAAAAAGCGCCTCGCCCATGCGTGCATGCTGCGTGCCGCCGCCCGGAAACAGAAACACCACCTCGGGCGCGGTGGCTGGCGCGCGCCTCGACGGCGTCATGGACGAAGCCAGCATCTCCGAGGCCATCGCCGCCTGGTTGGCCACCACGGCGCTGCGCCATGCAAAAGGGCGGCGTCCGCTCTGCAGCGTGTGGGCCACATCGTCCAGCGCCAGTTCCGGATGGGCTTGCAGGTGAGCCGCGAGTTGCGAGCGGCCCTGCGCCAGGGCGGCTTCGTCCTTTGCCGACACGGGCAGCACCTGCCAGCCGGAAGCGGGCTGCGCCGCGGCAGCCGCCGGCGCCTCTTCGAGCACCACATGCACGTTGGTGCCACCGATGCCGAACGAGCTCACGCCCGCGCGGCGCGGTGCCTCGCCCCCGGGCCACGGGCGCAGCTGCGCATTGACGTAGAACGGGCTGGACGCGAAATCGATCTGCGGGTTCGGGTTTTCGTAGTGCAGGCTGGGCGGCAGCATGCGGTGCTTGAGCGCCATCACCGTCTTGATGAGCCCTGCCACGCCGGCTGCGGCGTCGAGGTGGCCGATGTTGGTCTTCACCGAACCCACGGCGCAGAAACCGCGGCGCGCGGTATCGGCGCGGAATGCCTGCGTGAGCGCGGCAAGCTCGATGGGGTCGCCGAGCGTGGTCGCGGTGCCATGCGCCTCGATGTAGCCGATGGTATCCGCAGGCACGCCCGCGATGAGCTGTGCCGCGCGGATCACCTCGGCCTGCCCGTCCACGCTGGGCGCCGTAAAGCCGACCTTGGCGGAGCCGTCGTTGTTGGCCGCGGTGCCCTTGATGACCGCATGGATGGTGTCGCCGTCGCGCAGCGCGTCGTCCAGCCGCTTGAGCACCACAATGCCCGCGCCGCTGCCGATGACGGTGCCGGCCGCCCTGGCGTCGAACGCTCGGCAGTGCCCGTCGGGCGAAAGGATGGCGCCGGCCTGGTAGCGGTAGCCGCCTTCCTGCAGCAGGTTGAGCCACACGCCGCCGGCCAGGGCCATGTCGCAGTCGTGGCTCAAGAGCGCCTGGCAGGCTGTGTGAACCGCGACGAGCGATGTGGAGCAGGCGGTCTGCACCGTGACTGCGGGGCCGCGCAAGTCGAGCTTGTACGACACGCGCGTGCAGAGCGAGCCGCCCGAGTTGCCGCTCATGAGCCCGAGCAGGTCGGCAATGCCGCTCGCCGCCCCCAGGCCGAACGACGGCAGCAGGTTGCGGATGAGGTACACGTTGGCCCCCTCGCCCGCGTACACGCCCACCTTGCCCGGCCAGCGGGCGGCGTCGCAGCCCGCGTGTTCCAGCGAGGCCCAGGCGCACTCCAGAAAGATGCGCTGCTGCGGGTCGAGTGTTTCGGCCTCGCGCGGCGAGTAGCCGAAGAAGCCGGCATCGAACTTGTCGAAGCCCTCGAACATCACGCCGGCCTTCACGTAGTCGGGGTCGTCCAGGAGCGACTGCGGCACGCCTTGCGCGCGCAGCTGTTCGTCGGTGAAGTGGGAAACCGAGGCCACGCCGTCACGGATGTTGCGCCAGAAGGCGTCCACGTCGTCCGCGCCGGGAAAGCGCCCGGCCATGCCGACGATGGCGATCTCGATGCCGCTGGGCTCGGAGGGTTCGAAGGGGTGGGACATCAATTGACTCTCTCTGCCGCTTTGCGGCGTTGAAGCATGGCGGCGCGCTGGCGCAGGGCCCGGTCGTCGCCGGCCGCGGCCGCGGTGGCCGATGCAGCGGCGCGCACGGGGGCCTGCTCCAGCCACTGGACCAGCGATTGGGCGGTGGGGTACTTGAACAGGTTGACCACGGGAATCGCGGTGTGCAGCCGGTCTTCCAGCAGCCGGTGCGCGCGGATCAGCAGCAGCGAGTGGCCGCCCAGGTCGAAGAAGTTGTCGTGCATGCCGACCTGCGCCACCTGCAGCACCTCGGACCACACCGCGGCCACCGTCTGCGCGACATGGCCTTGCGGCGCCTCGTAGGCTTGGTCGCTGGCAAGGGCCGGCTCGGGCAGTGCCTTGCGGTCCACCTTGCCGTTGGCGTTCAGCGGCAGCGCATCGAGCACCGCGAAGGCACGCGGAACCATGTAGTCGGGCAGCACCTGCGCAAGCCGCTCCTTCAGTACCGCGGCGTCGATGGTCTCGCCCGCATGCGGCGCAAGGTAAGCCACCAGCTTCGCGCCGGCGGGGCCTTCCTTGGCAACCACGACGGCTTCGCGCACGGCGGGCTGCGCGAGCAGCTGCGCCTCGATTTCGCCGAGTTCGATGCGAAAGCCCCGGATCTTCACCTGGTGGTCGATGCGGCCCAGATACTCCAGCTGCCCTTCGCCGTTCCAGCGCACGAGGTCGCCGGTGCGGTAGAGCCGGCCGCCGCCGGCGCTGTCGAACGGATCGGCCACGAAGCGCTCGGCGCTCAGGCCGGCGCGCTTGAGGTAGCCGCGCGCGAGGCTGATGCCGCCCAGGTACAGCTCGCCCGCCACGCCCTGCGGCACCAGGTTGAGATCGGCATCCAGCACGTGGGTGCTGGTGTGGCTGATCGGCTTGCCGATGGGCACCTGGCTCTGGCCGTCGTTACGGCACGCCCAGTGCGTGACGTGGATGGTGGTCTCGGTGGGGCCGTAGAGGTTCTGCAGGCCCGCGCCATGCAGGCGCTCGAGCGTTTCCTTCTGCGTCTCGGCGGGCATCGCTTCGCCGCCGCAGATGATGTGGCGCAGGCGCGTGCTGGTCTCGATGCCCTTGTGCGCAAGAAAGGCCTGCAGCATCGAGGGCACGAAGTTGAGCGTGGTGACCTGGTGGCGCTGGATCAGTTCGACCAGGCGCGCCGGGTCGCGGTGATCGCCGGGGTTGGCGACCACGAGCCGCGCGCCCGAGGTCATCGGCCAGAACAGCTCCCACACCGACACGTCGAAGCCGAACGGCGCCTTGTGCAGCACGGTGTCGGCGCGCGAGAGCTTGTAGATGCCCTGCATCCACGCCATGCAGCTGTGCAGTGCGCTGTGGCGGATGGCCGCACCCTTGGGCTTGCCGGTCGAGCCCGAGGTGTAGATCACGTAGGCGAGGTTCTCGATGTGCAGGCCGACCTGCGGATCGCTCTCGGGCTCGGCGCTGAAATCGGCGGCGTCGACCTCCAGCACCGTGAGCCCACGGCGGTCGGGCACGCAATCGGCGAGGGTGCGCTGCGTGAGCAGCAGGCCGATGCCGCTGTCCTGCACCATGTAGGCCAGGCGCTCGGCGGGGTATTCGGGGTCCAGCGGCACATAGGCACCGCCCGCCTTCAGCACGCCCAGAATGGCCACGACCATCTCGATGGAGCGCTCCATCGCAATGCCCACCAGCACCTCGGGCTGCACGCCCTGCGCGATCAGCCGGTGCGCAACGCGGTTGGCGCGGCGGTTCAGTTCCGCGAAGCCGAGCGACTCGTCGGCAAAGAGCAGCGCGACGGCGTCGGGCTGCATGCGGGCCTGCCGCTCGATCATGCGGTGCACGGGCTCGGGCTGGGGCTCGCGGTGCCCATTGACGCCCCACTGCGCGAGCTGGGCCTGCTCCGGCGCGCCGAGCAGTTCGATGTCGCCGACAGGTTGATGGGGGCGATCGGCCAGCGCCTGCAAAATAGCCACATAGTGGCCAGCCATGCGCGCAATGGTGTCGGGCTCGAACAGCTCGGCCGCGTAGATCACGGCGAGCGAGAGCTGGCCGCCGGGCCGCTCACGCGCCTCGAGCGTGAGCTCGAACTGCGCCGCGAGATCGGGCAACGCATGCTCTTGCGCGGCGATGCCGGGCAACTGGCCGAGCGCGCGGTAGTCCTCGAACAGGTGATTGAACATCACCTGGAACAGCGGCGTGCGGCTCAGGCTGCGCTCGGGCTGCAGCATCTGCACGAGCTGCTCGAAGGGCAGGTCCTGGTGCGCCTGCGCGCCCAGCACTGCGTCGCGTGCCTGCGCCAGCACGCGCCATGCGCTCAGGCGGCCATGGATCGGGTTGCGCAGCACCAGCGTGTTGACGAACAGGCCGACCACGCCTTCGGCTTCCTCGCGGTTGCGGTTGGCAATCGGCGCGCCGATGCGGATTTCTTCCTGGCCCGTGTAGCGGTGCAGCAGTGCCTGGAAGCCCGCCAGCAGCACCATGAAGAGCGTGGCGTTGCCGCCGTCCGCGGCCGTGCGCAACTGCGCGAGCAGGCTCACCGGGAGTTCGAAGGCATGGCGCGCGGCGTTGTAGCCGGCCTGTGGCTTGCGCGGGTGGTCGGTGCGCAGGTCGAGCACGGCGTCCGCGGCATGCGTACCGCCGAGCTGTTCGCGCCACCAGGCCAGTTGCCGCTCGCCCGCGCCCGCCGCCAGCCACTCGCGCTGCCAGAACGCGTAGTCGGCATACTGGATGCGCGGCGCGGGCAGGCGCGCGGCGCCCTCCTTCAGGTGGGCGGCATAGCCCGCGGCAAGCTCGTCGATCAGCAGCTGCATCGAAGCGCCGTCGGACACGATGTGATGCATGACCACGGCGAGCACATGCGTCTCGTCGGCGGTGCGGATCAACGCGGCGCGCAGCAGCGGGCCTTGCGTGAGGTCGAAGGGCTCGGCCTTGAGGCGCCGCGTGGCTTCTTCCAGTTGCGCATCGGCTTCGGTGCCGCGCAGGTCGACCTGCGACAGTGACACAGAGCCGGCCGGCTTGATCCATTGCGCCACGCCGCCCTCGACGCCGGCACTGAACACCGTGCGCAGCGATTCATGGCGCGCCACGAGATCGTCGAAGGCCGACTGCAGCGCATCGACGCGCAAGACGCCAGTGAGGCGCAGCGCGCCGCTCACGTGGTAGGCCGCACTCGAGGGATCGATCTGCCAGAGGAACCACTGGCGCTCCTGCGCATGCGAGAGCGGCAACGGCAACAGCCGCCGCTCCGCGGAGAGCACGGCGATCGGCGCGGGCTGCGGGCGCACGCCCTGCCGCTGCAGTTCGCGGATGGCCGATGCGCAGTCGCGAAGGCGCGGCTGCTCGAAGAGCCTGCGCGCGGGAAAGTCGATCTGCCAGCGCGCTCCGATGCGCGCAGCCGCCTGCGTGGCGGTGAGGGAACTGCCGCCGCGGTTGAAGAAGTGGGCATCGCGGCCGAGCGGACGGTCGTCGCCGTACTTGCAGACGTCGCGCCAGATGGCGGCAACGGCCTGTTCGACTTCGTCGAGCGGCGCCTCGGCAACAGCCTCGGCCGGGCCTCCGCGAACGAACGCACCGTGCCGGTAGACGGCATATGCATCGGCGCTGCCGTCGAGCCAGCCCGCGCGGCAGGCACTGCGCTGCAGCTTGCCGCTGGTGGTCTTGGGCATGCCGCCGGGGTTGAGCAGCAGCACGACCGAGAGCGTCTCGCCGAACACTTCGCTCACGGCGGCGCCCAGCGCATCGACCAGCGCCGCGGCCGGCACGAGCTTCTGCATGCTGCGCGACACCTCGGCAGCCACGCCGATACCTTCGCCGCCGGGACCCTCCGCGGCGAAGACCGCCACGCGGCCCTTGCGCACCGCATCGACCTCGGCCTCGATGAGCCGCTCGATGTCCTGCGGGTAGATGTTGTGGCCGCGAACGATGATCAGGTCCTTGATGCGGCCGGTGACGTAGAGCTGGCCTTCGTGCATGAAGCCGAGATCGCCGGTGCGCAGCCAGCGTTGGCCGTCGCGCTCGACGAAGGTCTCGCGCGTCTCGCGCTCCTTGCCCCAGTAGCCGTGGCCGATGCTCGGGCCGCAGGTCCAGATCTCGCCGATCTTTCCGGGGGCCGCGGCCGAGAGCGATTCGGTATCGACGATCTCGATGCGATGGCCGGGCGCGACGTCGCCGCAGCCCACCAGCGTCATTCCTTCTTCCGCCGGTATTCCCGCGCCGCTGGCAAGGCCGGCGGCGGAAAACGTGGGCGCAACCAGTCCGCCGCCCCGGTGGCCGCCGGTGACGAAGAGCGTCGCTTCGGCGAGGCCGTAGCAGGGATAGACCGCCGCCGCATCGAAACCCGCGGGTGCGAAGCGCGAGATGAACTCGACTTCGGTATCGGCGCGCACGGGTTCGGCACCGGTGTAGGCCACGCGCCAGCTCGACAGGTCGAGCTGGGCCAGTTGCGCATCCTTCACACGCTCCAGGCACAGGCGGTAGGCGAAGTCGGGGCCGCCGCTGAGCGTCGCGCGATGGCGAGAGATCAGCTCGAGCCAGCGCACCGGGCGCTCCAGGAAGTAGCCCGGGGAGGTGAGCACCAGCGGAATGCCGCTGTAGAGCGGCTGCATCATTCCGCCGATCAGGCCCATGTCGTGATAGAGCGGCGCCCACGAAACGAAGCTGTCCGCCGGGCCGACACCCATGCTGTGCCGGATCGCCTCCTCGTTGGCCATCAGGTTGCCGTGCGTCACGATCACGCCCTTGGGCGCCGAAGTGGAGCCGGAGGTGTATTGCAGAAAGGCGACGTCGTCATCGGTCGGCTCGAATGGCGTCCACGCGTCGGCGAGCGAGATGTCCACCGTATCGACGGAGACGATGCGCGCATCGCCGAACTGGCGCGAGCCCGCGCTCGCTGCGTTCATCGCTTGCGCCATGGCGTCGGAGGTCAGCACGCAGCTCGCCTGCGAATCGGCGGCGATGCCGGTCAACCGTGCAAGGTGCTGCGGGCGCGCCGATTCCGGCGGGAACACCGGCACTGCAATCACGCCCGAGTAGAAGCAGGCCAGCATGCTCACGGCATAGTGGTCGCCGTTGTCCAGCATGACCAGGGCGCGCTCGCCTTTGGCGAACTGCTGCTGCAGCCGGGCCGCGAGCGCACGCACGCGGCGCTCGAACACGCCGTAGCTGATCGACTCCGAGCGGTCCGCACCATTCACCGCGCTCACGACGGTGAGCCAGATGTCGTCGCGCCGCGCTTCGGCCAGTGCGTGAAGGTGCGCCACGAAGTTCTTCGGGCGCGGTGAGGTCGGTGCCTGTGTGTTCTTTTCCATCCTGTGGACTCCCTGCGGTTCTAGAAGCGGACCAGATTGCCGTGCGGCTCGGCCATGGCCACGATCACCTTGCGCGGCCCCTTGAACGGCGAGCGCGCGTGCGCCACCAGCATGTTGTCGAGCATCAGCACGTCGCCCTCCTCCCACGGGAAGGCCACGGTTTCCGCATCGAGCACCGCGCGCACCTCGGCGAAGATTTCATCGCTGATGGTCGAGCCGTCGGCAAAGAAGGTGTTGCGCGGCACGTTCTCGATGCCGTAGATTTCCTCGAGCACTTCGCGCTCTTCGGCCTCGCGCGCGGAGATGTGGAACAGGTGGGCCTGGTTGAACCACACGTGCTCGCCGGTGACGGGATGCGTCTCCACGGCCTGGCAAAGCTGCCGGGTGCGCAGGCCGTCGTCGTCCTTCCATTCCCATGAAATGCCGGAGCGTTCGCAAAAGGCCTGGACCTCGGCGCGGCTTTCGGTGTTGAACACCTTCTGCCATGGCACGTCCATCTCGCCGAAGTTGCGCACGTACAGGATGCCGGGCTCGAAGCGCTTGCGGATGTGCTCGGGCATGCGGCGGTAGACGGCGCGGCTGTCGGCAATGGGCGTTTCGCCGCCTTCGGGCGACGCGGTCACGCAGTGGAACCAGATCTTCATCGGCCACTCGCGCGTGTAGGCCTGCTCGTTGTGCAGCGGAATGCTCTGGTGCGCCGGGTACTCGGTCGAGGTGTAGACACCCGCGCCGGTGGAGGCCGACACCGCCGAGCGCGGCGTGGAAGCGAACTCGTACTTCAAAAGCGGATGGCCGAACGACGAGGCGAACTGCTGGAAGGTTTCCACCGCCGGCACCGAGAAACCGCGCAGCAGCACACCGCCGGCGACCAGGAGCGACTCCTCGATCTGCGGACGCAGGCGCTCCACGGCAGAGAGCAGGTCTTCGCCGGCAAGCGCGGGCGTCATGAGGACGGGAAGATCGGAGCCTGCGGGCACCTTGCTGCGCACAAAGCGGGTAAGCGTTTCATTCATGTCGATTCCTTGGCACGCCACGCGAGCGCGGCGGCATAGCCCGCGGGCGCATGGAGCGCCACGGCTTGAAGACCGGACCATTCGGGAACGGTGCATTCGAGGACGTATCGCCCATGCACGCCGGAATGGATGCCGATGGATTGAAGGTGCTCGGCCACGCCGACGCCGACGGCCTTCAGTACCGCCTCCTTGCCGACCCAGCGGCTGTAGAGGGCCTGCAGCGGGTCGGCGGTCTGTTGCAGCGCGCGCCGTTCGCTGTCGGTAAAGGCAAGCGAGGTGACGGCCTCGACGTCGACGTCGCTCCTGCACGCCTCGATGTCGATGCCCACTTCGCTCACCACGCGGGGATCGCCCAGCGCGATAAGCGCGTGGGCGCCCGAGTGCGAGACATTGAAGAGCGGGGCATCGCCGCCGGCCACGTCGAGAAAGGGCTTGCGGTGCAGGCCCGTGGCAAGCGGCACTTCGGCCGGGTGGCAGCCGATGCGCGTTGCGAGCAGGCGGCGAAGGGCCGCGCGCGCGGCGGTGAAGCGCACGCGGTCGGCGCCGCGCGCAAACCTGTCGGCCTGTGCGCGCTCGGCGAACGCCAGCACCTGGCGCTCGTGCGAAACATCGGCATCCAGGTCGAGGTCGAGCCTGTAGACCTCGATGCCCGCGGGAAGCGGATCAGGCCAGGACATGGGACGCAACATGGGATGCATGCCGCTCTCCTGCGCCTGTTCCCGCAACCGCCTGGCCGAGCCGCTCGGTGAGTGCGGCCAGGAATGCCGTTTCGCGCTGCCGGATGAAGAAGTGGCCGCCGTCGAACCAGTCGAGCGTGAAGACACCGCCCGCCTCGGCCGACCATGCATGGACGGATGCCGCGTCGATGTCGTCCTCGCGCCCCGCAAAGACATGCACGGGCATGGGCAGGGGCGCTTCTTGCCGGTAGCGGAAGCTCTCGCACACGCGGTAGTCGGCGCCAAGCATGTCGAGCGTGATGCGCATGAGCTCCGGGCTTGCGAAGGCTTCTTCGGGCGTTCCGCCCTGCCTGCGCAACTCGGCTGTCAGCGATGCGTCGTCGGTCTTGCCGGCAAAGCGCGCGGGATCGCGCCGCGACGGCGCCGAGCTGCCGGAAGCCAGTAGCGCAAGCGGCAACGGGCGCGCCATCGACTGTAGCCGGCGAGTGATGCCGTAGGCCAGCAACGATCCCATGCTGTGGCCGAAGATGGCGAAGTCGCCGCGCAGCGCCTCGGCCTGTTCCGCGCAGACCTGCGCAACGAGTTCATCGAAGTTGCGGACCAGGCGCTCGGAGAGCCGGCCGCCGCGGCCGGGCAATTCCACCGGCACGATGCGGACCCAGCGCGGCAGCAGCCGCCGCCAGCGCAGGTACATCGTTGCGCTGGCGCCCGCACAGGGCAGGCACAGCAGCGAGACGCTCGCGTCCATGCGCGTCAACCCGCGGCGGTGTGGGCTGCGGTTGCGCTCGTGGGGTTTTGCTGCGCCATCCATTCGCGCAGCGACCGGGGACGCATGTCGGTCCAGTTCTGCTCGACGTGGGCAAGCACGGTCTTCTTGTCGCCCTTGACGCCTTCTACCGCTGTCCAGCCCTTCGGAACGGCCTTCCAGTGGGGCCAGATGGAATACTGGTCTTCGCGGTTGACCAGAACGATGAAGGTCTCGTCTTCGCGATCGAAGCAGCTCGTCGACATGGGTGCGTCCTTATGCGGTTGAACAGTGTGAAAGGCGAGTCGACGGCGGGTGGGCCATCTCGTCGCTCCTGATCAACAAGACGTTTCAGGACGCGATCTGTTCACTCCTCCGTGGCGGCGGGCGGCACCAGTCCGGCCAGCAGCCACAGCCGGGCCGCCTTGTCGTAGGCCTTGCGGTGCAACGGGTCGGCCAGCAGCCACGCGGTCATCTCGGCCTGCGCGGAGGTGTCGAAGCTTTCGCGGTCGTACTCGCGCTGCACCCACTGCCATGCGGTGCTCCAGATGGGGTCGTCCTGTTCTTGTGTCATGCGTGAAGGGTGTGGTGCATCACGCGACGGTACATCGGCACGCCGCGCGGGATTTAAAGCTTTTACCCTACACCAATCGCGCGGGCGTGCGAAGGCTCAGTCGTCGTCGAGCAGGCGGCCGCATTCCTTGATGGCCTGCGCCGCCTCGGCGATCAGGCCGTTCACCAGTCCGAGCGCGCATCCCAGGCGCAATGCGATCTCGCGCTGCGTGAGGCCTTCGAGCCGGTAGAGCTCGAACACGAGGCGCGTTCGCGCAGGCAGCGCCGCCAGCACCTTGTCGATGGCGTGGAGCGCCTGCCGCTCGCGCATCAGGCGGTCGGGCGAAGGCGGGCCCGCCACGTCGAGCGCTTCGACATCGACGTCGAAGGCGCGGTAGTTGGCTTCGACGGTATGCCGCCGGCAGCAGTCGAGCGCCACATTGCGCACCACCTGGCAGCAATAGCCGATCGGCCGGTCGGCCTTGCGCACGCAGCGGCCGTCGGTGATCTTCAGGTAGGCGTCCTGCAGCACGTCGTCGGCGAGTTCCGCGGTCCGCACGATCCGCCGTGCCACGCGCAAGAGCTGCGGACGGTTCGCGATGAAGACTTCGGCGAGCGTGGGCTCGGAAAGAGGCAACGCCATGTCGATGGGCTCTCTCATCATGCGGGGCGCAGCGCAAACCGCGCGAAAGAACGTCGACGAGGTTGAAGACACATGAACATGAGGGAGGTACTCCTGAAGTGCTCAATACAAATGAGAATTATTACTACTTGTGGATACAAAAAAGCCCCATTTCCCGATCCCTTCATGCTCCATACCCAGTAGACGTTCGAGCGCACCAAAGCGAGACAGCCAGGCGCCGGATTTAGCGCAACCAAACGTTCGGCGATGGTGGGCCGCCTGCATGACAAGCAGATGATCGCGCGCGGCCGGCAACTAGAATTCCGGCCCTTTCCCCGATCCCTGCCTCATGAACATCGTCGTCAACGAAGAACTCAAAGCCTATATAGATCCATTGACTCCGGAGGAGCACGAGGCGCTGGAGCGCAGCATCCTTGCCGAGGGCTGCCGCGATGCGCTGGTGCTGTGGGGCGACGTGCTGGTGGACGGCCACAACCGCTACGGCATTTGCCAGAAGCACGGCCTGCCCTTTCAAACGGTGCAGAACACGCGCTTCAAGACGATCGAGGACGTGCACCTCTGGATGATCGACCAGCACCTGGGCCGGCGCAGCATTTCAGACTTTCTTCGCGGCGTGCTGGCACTGCGAAAGAAAGACATCGTCGACGAACGCCGGGCGCGCGCAATGGTCGACACGGCGCCGCCTGACGACGGCGCACCGTTCGATGCAGACCCGCCCGCCGGGTCGCCCGACGGCAATGCGCCCGTCCTGCCCCCGCCCGCACCGCTGAGCAGCCGCGAAGCCATTGCGCGCGCCGCGCGGCTCAGCAGCAACCAGGTGGTGATGATCGAGAAGATCCAGAAGCAGGCCGCGCCTGAACTGGTGGCGGCCGTGAAGTCGGGCGTGATTTCGATCAACACCGCGGCAGCGGTGGCCAGCCTGCCCGCCGAAGAGCAGGTTTCGGCCGCGAACGCAGGCAAGGACGAACTCAAGCAGGCCGCCAAGCGGGTTCGCGAGGCCAAGCGCAAGCCCCGCGAAGAAGCGGCCGAGGCTGCTGAATCGAATACGGCCGAGCAGCCGGCAAAGGCCGACGCGCTTCAGCTGCTGGAGCAGCGCGTGGCAGAACTCACGGCCGAGAACCAGGCCTTGCGCAAGCAGGTCGCCGAGCTGCAGGCGCAGCGGGCGAACTGATCAGGGCGTGGCCCACGCGCGGGCCTACAGCCGGATCTCGCTGATCTTCGCGCCCGACACGGACACGCCGGCCTCGAGCCCCACGTTGGTCAGCACGAAGCCGACCACGGGCTGGCGCAGCGTGTTGGTGTCGATGCTGCCGTTGGCACCGAAGGTTGCCGCGGCCACGGTGGCGTCGGCACCGGCCGTCCATCCCTTGCTGTTGCGGAACTTGTCGAGCGCGGCCTGCGTGGTGAACACATAGATCACCGCCTTCGACTGCGCACCGGCCTGGAAGCCGATCGAACCCGCGGTGGTGCTGTAGTAGGCCTGCGTGCGCCCGTTCACGCGTAGCGCGCCGCGCCCATACTCGGCGCCCACGCCCATGCTGGCGCCGACCACGGCGGGAAACACCAGCACGCCGCTTGACGAGGCGACCAGTTCGCGCGAGCCCCTGGCGGAGCCGTACAGCTTGGACAATGCCGCGTCGACCTGCGCGTCGATCGAAGCGCGCGACGATGCGCTGCTCGCCTGATCCTGGGGCCTGGTGGTCGTGCAGCCCACGGCCGCCATGCCGCCGATGGCAACCGCGCATGCGAGCGCAAGGCTTCGCAGTTGAATGGATCGCATGGTGCTCTCCTTTGTAGATAGCTTCAGAAAAGCCGGCGTGCTTCATGCCCGCCGGCGGTGTGTTCGACCATGGTAGTTCTACAAAATTCCGCCAGAACCCATTTGCGGAAACGGCCTACGCAGAGTCGGGCCGTCCAGGAAGCAAGGCTTGGCGGATTGCGGTTCAGCGCCTCTGAGCCGGCGGTTTGCCGAGCGATTCCTCGAAAAACCGAAGCAGCGCCTGGACACGCGCCGTACGGCCCTGCCGCGTGGGCACCAGCGCAGTCACGGGCGCACTGTCGAGCGCCCAGTCGGACAGCACCCGAACCAACGTTCCGTGGGCAACCGACTCTGCCGCATCCCATTCGGAGCGCACCACCAGGCCAAGGCCCTGCTCGGCCCACTGGCGCGCCACGGTGCCGTCGTTGGACGTATAGGTGGGCACGATGCGCACCGTTTCGCGCGGCTTCCGCCGCGGCGCAGCATCGTCCGCCTTTGCCCTGCGCGCTTCCTTGGTTGCGGGCCGGTGGAAATGCCACAGCGTCACGTCTTCCTCGTTCTCGCGGATGCTGATGCAGCAATGCTTGAGCAGGTCGCGCGGCTCGCTCGGCGTGCCGTGCGTGCGCAGATAGCCTGGGCTCGCGCACAGCCAGCGCTCATTGAAGGCGAGCGTGCGCGCAACCCACGACGAATCGCGCACCATGCCGATGTGAATCACCACGTCCGAATCGTGCCTGTCAGGCCAAGGTGTTTCCCTCAGGTCGAGCTGCAGCCCCAGCGAGGGATGCAGCCGCGCAAAGCGCGCGAGCATCGGCGCGATGCGTTGCCTTCTATAACCGAAGGGCGCCGCAATGCGCAGCGTGCCGGTCAAGCGGCGGTCGTTGCGCTGAAACGATTGCGGCAACGCCTCGAGCCCCGCCAGCAACGCCGCCGCCTCGCGGGCAAAGCGCTCGCCCTCGGCCGTCAGGCTCAAGCGCCTTGCGGTGCGCACCGCCAGCGAAACATCGAGCGTGGCTTCCAGCTTGCGCAAACGCATCGACAGCGCGGGCGGCGTGACGTTCAACGCACGCGCGGCGGCGCTCAGCGAAGGCGCCTGCGCGAGCGCCGCGGCAAGTTGCAGGTCTTCGATGCGGAGCATTCAACTGAGCTTAACGATTGTTGTATTTTCATTAAACCACGCAGGCCCCTCGGATGAATACAGTCAGGCCCATGAACACACCTTCGCATCTGGCCACGCTCGACACGCCGGCCGCCCTCATCGACCTCGCGCGCATGCGGCACAACATCGACCGCATGCAGGCGCGCATGAACGCGCTGTCCACGCGGTTTCGCCCGCATGTGAAGACCACCAAGTGCACGCCGGTCGTGCGCGCCCAGCTGGCCGCGGGTGCGCAGGGCATCACCGTTTCCACGCTCAAGGAGGCGGAACAGTTCTTCGCCGACGGCATCACGGACATCCTCTATGCAGTCGGCATGGCGCAGCACCGGCTGCCGCAGGCGCTCGCGCTGCGCCGCAAGGGATGCGACCTGAAGATCATCACGGACAGCCCGGCCTCGGCTGCAGCAATCGCCGAGTTCGGCCGTGTGCATGGCGAGGTGTTCGAGGTGTGGATCGAGATCGACACCGACGGCCACCGCTCCGGCATCAGGCCCGACGAAGCAGCACTGCTCGACGCGGGGAGCGCCTTGCACGCGGGCGGCATGCGGCTCGGCGGCGTGCTCACGCATGCGGGGTCCAGCTACGAACTCGACACGCCCGAAGCATTGGCGGCCATGGCCGAGCAGGAGCGCGCGGGCTGCGTGCACGCGGCCGAGCGCCTGCGCGCCGCGGGCCTGCCCTGCCCGGTGGTCAGCGTCGGCTCCACGCCCACCGCGTTGCATGCGCAACAACTCGACGGCGTGACTGAAGTGCGTGCCGGCGTGTATGTGTTCTTCGACCTGGTGATGAAGAACATCGGCGTCTGCACCGCCTCGGACATTGCGCTCAGCGTGCTCACGACGGTGATCGGCCACCAGCCGGACAAGGGCTGGGCGATCGTCGACGCGGGCTGGATGGCGATGAGCCGCGACCGCGGCACGCAGAAGCAGAAGCGCGACTACGGCTACGGCCAGGTCTGCGGCGTCGATGGCGAGCCGATCGACGGCTATGTGCTGAGCGGCGCCAACCAGGAGCACGGCATCCTCTCGCGCGAAGGCACGCCCGACACCGGCATTGCGGCTCGCTTTCCCATCGGCACGCAGTTGCGCATACTGCCCAACCACGCCTGTGCCACGGGCGCGCAGTTTCCGCAGTACCACGCGCTGGCGCAAGACGGAACACTCGCAACCTGGAGCCGGCTCCACGGCTGGTAAGAAAGACCGCATGACAAGCACCGTTCAACACATCGCGCCCGAAAGCCTGGCCGCACCGGGCGGGCACTACAGCCACGCCACCGTGGCCAACGGCTTCGTCTTCGTCTCCGGCCAACTGCCCATTGCGCCCAGCGGCATCAAGCTGGCCGAGGCCTCGTTCGAAGAACAGACGCGCCAGGTGCTCGAGAACGTCAAGGCCGCATTGGTTGCGGCGGGGAGCGGCATCGACCGCCTGGTGCAGGTTCGCGTCTACCTTGACGCCATCGAGAACTGGCCCGCGTTCAACATCCTGTACGCGGAATGGGCCGGCAATGCGCGGCCGGCCCGCGCCATCGTGCCGACGGGGCCACTGCACTTCGGGTTCAAGGTCGAGATGGAGGCGGTCGCGCTGGCGTAGTGCAGGCAGGCAAACACCCGACGCACTGCCATTCTTGCCAATGGCATACTGGCGCGCGGCCACCCTGGCCGCGGCGATGGAAGAGCCAAGGTCCACCCGAAGTACCGCCAAGGGAAGCGCCATGAAACACTCGCGAGATGCCGTGCCTGCGCCATCCGGTCAAAGGCGCGGCTTATGGAAAGAGGCTCTTCTCTTCGTCGGCTGCATGTTGGCCACCGCTCTTCCTTCGGCGGCGCAAGAATGCGGAACGGCGCGCAAGGCCAACCTTCCTCGCCTGGATCGCAGCCATGTGCGCGACGAGTTCCGCATCTTCTACGCGCTGCACGGCGAGCATGCGTTGCCCGACGCCCGCGACGCCAACCGCAACGGCGTGCCCGACAAGGTCGAGGACGTGGCCACGCAGCTCGTGGCGGGGCGGCGCATCTTCTCCGAGGTGATGGGGCTCACGCATCCGATGCGCCAGGCCCGCAATGCGCACACCGCGTCGATCGACGTCTTCCTGTTCAAGATGGAAAAAGGCAACGGCCGCTCCTACGACGAAGCGACGAACTACCGGCTGGGAACCGACGGCTCCAAAGGGCACTGCGCACTGCGCATCGACCTGCTGAACAGCCATTCGAACCAGAACGTGACGCCGGTGCACGAGCTCTTCCATCAGTACCAGTACGGCTACACGATGTTCAAGGCGCGCTGGTTCCTGGAGGGCACCGCGCGCTGGGCCGAGTACGCGTTGCGCCCGGGCGTGGCGCCCGAGCGGCCGCTGCCCGGTACCTTGCAGGCCCTCCAGGCGCAGGTGTTTGCCGAAACCTACGAAGCCAGCGCCATGTGGAACCGCCTTGCCGCGCTGCTGGACCCCGACGGCCGCCTGAAGCTCCCGGCCGACCTGGCGCGGAGCACCTATGTCGACGGCAGCCCGGTCATCCATGACGACCTGCTGCGCGGCGCTGCCTTCATGAAGGCGCTGTTCGAGGCACTCGGTCCGCTGGACCGGCAGGTTTCGGCGCGCAACGGCTGGCCCGTCTTCGGCTGGAAGGAAGAAGACCAGCGCTCCCCGGCGCATGACGCTGAGATCTTCCGGCAGGTGCTGCAGGTGGTGCGTGCGCAGGCCAGGCGCTCGGGCACCGCCGCCACCGCGGAGATGGGCGCCTTCCTGGCGCTGCAGTCGGCATTGCATTGACCGGCATGGGCGCCATTCGCAGCTGCCTGCCGGTCTATCGCGCGTTGATGGCCCACACGCCGGGCCATGTGGTCCTGGTGGTGGGAGCGGTGCTGGCATCGCAGCTGGGTTTGCTGCTCACGCTGTGGCTGCCGTGGAAGCTCGTGGTCATGCTGGCCGGACCGTATGTGCCCACGCTCGTGCCGCACGCCATCACGGTGCTGCCGCAGAAAACCCAGGTGCTGCTCATCGGGGGAGCCATCGTGGCGGCCTATGTGCTGCATCTGGCGGCCGAGAAGCTCATCGACTGGCTCTGCGAGCGCGGAGCGCGGCGGCAGTGGCGGGCCAGCGAAAAAACAGGGCTGTTCAACAACCAGTCGAAGACCGCGAGGCAAGCCTACCAACGCTTGCTGCGCAGCATTGCCGCTGTGGCTTTTGCGGCCGTGGCCATGGTGGCGCTGGCCGTTCTCCATGCTCCGCTGCTGCTGGTCTGCCTGCTGTGGTGCGGGCTGGTGCCGCTGGCATTGCATGCTTCGACCGCGTGGCGTCCACAGCTGGCGCATGCATTGCGCCGCACGCTGAACCGGCTCATGGGCGGGTTCGTGCAAGGAGGCTTCTTCTGCGCGCTGGCCTACATCGTCTGGCAATACTGGCGCAACGCCCTCCCGCCCCTGCAGCAGGTGCTGGTGGCATTGATTCTCTTGCGGCAGGCGCTGCAGCAGATTGCCCAGGCGGTGCTTCACGTGGCTGCGCTCGACAGGCAGCGCAGCCAAGTCCGTGCCCTGTTCTTGCCCGGTGTGCAGTGGCAGGCACCGGCGGCGGTTCGCAGCCCGTTCGACGAGTTGCTGGAGCCGGCGCGCCGCGAAGAGTGGATGCTCGACCTGCTCGGCAAGCAGCCAGGCCTTTCGCTCGACCTGCACCTCGACGGCACGCGGCTGGAGGTGCAAACCCGCACCATGGCCGCAGGCAACATCAAGGCGCTGTTCGTGAAAGTGCTCGATGCCGGAGGTGCCGTGCAACAGGGCTTTCTCTTCAAGCTCTTCGATCATGCGCGCGACGCGGCGGCCCAGCAAGAAGCCGATCTTCTGGGCCTTGGCACTGCGGGATTGCCGGCTTTCGAATGGCTGGGCAGCATGCGCGTGAGCCGCTATGCCTGCCACGCGATGCGCTGGAACCCGCGGGCACGCCGGATCGACGGGGCGGAACTTGCGCGAGGTGTCTTGGCACTGCGCACCCAGTTGATGGCCTTCGAGCCGCCGCCGGAGCTGGTGGAGCGGTACCGCCGTTCGCGCGTCGCTCTGCCCGAGCGGCTCTTGCAGGTGCGCTTCGATGCGCTCGCACAAGCGGCCGCCGACAGGTCGCAGGCCGGCGATATCGAGACACTGCGGCTCGCCTGGCCCGCACTCTTGCAGGCTGTGCGTGCCATGCCGCTGCAACTGGTGCTGCCCGATCTTTCCGGCAATCCCATCTACCGCGAAGAGGACGACGGCTTCAAGATCCATCACTGGGCCGACTGGCGGCTGGAGCCGCTGGGTGCCGGCTGGCCGCTTTCGCAGCGGATCGGCACGGACCTGGCGCATGCGCTGGCGCAGGCGTCGGCCGTGCGGGCCCTTCCGGCGGGCGCGACCGCGAAGCATGCCGAACTCGCTGCCCGGCTGCATGAGTTCGAGCGCCGCTACGCACGCCAGAACCACCAGGGCGCGGCCAACATGGTGGCCGGCCTCCTGCGCTGCTGACCCCTTCGCGCCTCGCGGCCCTGCTAGGCCGCGAACCCGTACGCCGCAGCCTTGCGGATCGCAAAATCGGCGATGTCCTGGCGGTAGGTTTCATCGGGCCTTCGCCCCGCGGCCGCACGAGCGACGAAGTCCGCAAGAAAGTCTTGCGCCCACTCCTCATAGAGCTTGTAGCGCCTGCGGTTGTCTCCGGGGTACTGTCGGGAGACAAGCGCTTCCGCGATGTCGACCAAGGGCACGATCAAGTCGATTTCATGTCGTTCGCGCATGCATCGTTCTCCCGTGCGCCGCCGCTTCAGAACTTGCCGAGCACGTTCAGGAACCATCCCTTGCTGCGATAGCTCATGTCGGTCAGGTTGTCGGAGTAGTCGGTGAAGTTGTAGCCCACGCCCACCTTGAGGTTCTCGTTCACGTGGTAGTAGGCGGCGGTGACAAAGCCGCTCTTGCGGTCCTGGAGCTCCTTGGCGCGCAGCGAGCGCCACTCGACCATCCAGTCCCAGTTGCGCACCAGCTTCCAGTCGACGCGCAGCACCGCCAGTTCGGCCGAGCTCTTGAACCACGGCGCCGAGTTGTCGCGGCTCGCTCGCAGTTCGCCGCGGCGCCATGCGTACTTGCCGCCGACGGTCCAGCGCTCGTTGATGTCGTAGGTGGCGTCGATCGCGAAGACGTGGCTGCGCTGCTGGTAGTCGATGCCCGTGGTCGACACGGTGCCCAGGCTCGAATCGAGCCCGCCCGCCGACACCACCTGGCCCGGCGACGAGAGGTCGTACAGGTAGGTGTACTTGAAGAGCAGGTTGAGCCGGTCGTCCAGCGCCGGGCGCAGTGCGTAGCCGAGCATTGCCTCCGTGTACTTGGCCGCGGCGAGCGCGCCGGTGCTGCTGTCGCTGTCGGCCCAGTTGAACTTGCCGACCCAGCGCGCATCGTCGTTCACCTTCCACGAGAACGAGTTCTTCACCAGCCAGCTGGTGCGCGCTTCGGCCGTGGTGCGGTCCTTGCGGTACTCGAGGCCGCCGCTGTACTTGAGACGCTCGCTCGAGTAGCCGGCGGTCAACGCCACTGCCTCGCGGCGCGTGGCACCCAGTGTTTCGGCGCCGACCCAGCCGTTCTCGAAATTGACGCCAAGGGTCCAGTTGGCGTCGGGCGCGTACTGCACGCCGTAGGCATGCGTGAGGCCCGGCTGCGTGCCGGTGGCATGGCGGTGCTCGGTGAACATGGTGAGCCCGTCGGCCACGCGCGAGCGCACGCCCGTCACCAGGCTGCCGCCGCGGCCGATGAGGTTCTCGTCGGTGCGGCCGGTGTCCGCCACGTAGGTCATGTAGAGGTTGGAACGGTCGTCGAACTGGTAGTCGACACCGGCCTTGCCCGCCAGGCCGCCGTCGCCGGTCGAGAGTTCGCCGCGCAGCGCGAGCTTGTCGCTGACGCGGTAGCGCCCGCCAAAGCCCAGCCGGTCGTTGTCCAGCCGCGTGCCGGTGCGCCGCAGCGTCTTCTGCGCAAAGCCGTAGAGGCTCCAGCGGTCGTTGCCGGTGTATTCCAGCTGCACGGCGGCATCGGCGCGCTCGCCTGAAACCGCTTGCGTGCTCGGCAGCGAGGGACTGGTGATGAGCGAGTCGCCGGTCTTGTCGTCGTAGCGCATGCCGAGGCCCAGCTTCCAGTCGGGCGACAGGCGCAGGCCGTATTGCGCGTCGAGCACGCTGCTGTTGTAGCCGTCGCGTTCGTCGCGGCGGTCGGCCTTCAGGCGCAGCTCGCCGCCTTCGCCCTTTTCGCCGAAAGGCACCGCGGCCGACAGGCCCACCTGGCGCGTGGCGTTGCTGGCGTACTGGCCCGGTGCCGAGAAGCCCGCATCGCGCGACTGCGCATAGGCGCTGATGCGGCCGCCGCCCTTCATCTCGAAGTCGGCCAGGTCGGCTTGGCCTTCGAGGCGCCATGCGTTCGCATTGCCCGTGGGGCCGTTGCCCAGGGTCGTGCCCAGGGCGCCGTTGCGCCCGCTGAAGCTGAAGCCGCCGTCGAGCGAGTCGAGCTGCGCCGTGCCCGGGCCCTTGCTGCGCGCGAACTCGCCCTTGAAGTAGGTGTTCTCGGTCTTGCGCAGCGTGATGTCCGCGCCCGCCAGCCGCTGGTCGGCGCCGATCTGGTCTTGCCGCGACGCGGTCACGCCGACGCCCACGTGGTCGTTGGCCCACCACGACACGCGTCCGCCGATGGCGAGCGTGTCGAGCGAACTTGCGATCGGCGTGTATTCGTAGTCCACCACCAGGAAGGTCGGCATGCCGGTAAGGCCGCCGGCGCGCACCAGCGAGCCGTCGTCCGACAGGCTGGGCAGCGGCGCGGAGAGCAGCACGCGCCCCTGCAGGTAGTCGATCTCGTAGTCGGAGCTGGGAACCAGCTGCGTGCGCTTGAGCACAAAGCCGGAGTCGCGGTCGCGGATTTCGATGTTCACGCGCTCGGCGCCACGCGTGATGTCCTGGTTGCGCAGGTAGTACAGCGAGCCGCCGGTGCCGCGGAATTCTTCGCGCGCCGCCAGCGTGCCCGGCTCGGCCGCGAAGGTATCGACCTTGAGGCGCGCCTCGCCGAACGAGGTCGATTCGTCGCCCAGGTAGCGGCCATGAAAACCATAGAGGCCGCGGCTCACGCGGGTGAGTTCGGTGTCGCCGAAGTTGAGCTTGAAGTTGCCCCACATCGCCTGCGAGCGGCCGTCGTCCACGCGCAGGTAGAAGCGGCCCTGCGTGGGCGCGTCCTCGATGGTGGTGGAGTCGTCGCCGAAGGTGGTCCACGAATCCTCGGGATCGAAGCGGCGGAACAGCGAGGTCGGGTCCTTGCGGTCGAGGTTGCGGAACAGGTCCTTGAGCGGACGCTCCTCGGTGTCGACGCTGGCCGTGAGCGTCCAGCGGTCGTTGAGCTGGCCCTTGGCGTAGCCCGCGATGCGGCCTTCACTCCAGCCGCCACCGCCGTAGCGGTTCTTGTCGTTGGTCATGATCGCGGCCGGCCCGCTCACGCTGTTGCTGCCCACCGTCAGGTCGGCCTGGCCCACGAAGAACCAGTCGCTTGCGGGCAGGTCGAAGTCGCGGCGGTACGAGCGCGTGGCGCCCTGCGCATCGGTGACCGCAATCTCGCCGGTCTGCACGCGGCGCGGCACGAGCTGCTGGAACACGAAGCGGCCGTTGTCGTCCACCGGCACCGCGAAGCCGAGCGCGCGCACCTTTTCGCCGGGGCGAATGGCCGCGCCGCTGGCGGTGACGGTGCCCGCCGCCAGCGGAATGTTGGCAATGGCGACGTTGTTCTGGCCATAGGCGCGCAGCAGTTCGCGGGCCGGGTCGGGCGTGGTGGTCTCGGGTGCGTGGCGCTCGGCCACGGTGAGCGAAAGATCGTCGGTCTCGTCGAACCGGCCTTGCCGGTCGTACACGCGCAAGCGGTAGTAGAGCTTGCCGCCCGCGCCATCGGCCAGGCGATCGAGGAGGCCCGCGGGCACCTGCCATTCACCGCGCATTTCGGTGTCGAGCGGCAGCGTGGCGAGCAGGCGGCGCTGCATCACGTCGTTGGCCGTGAAGATGCGCAGTTCGGCCTTGGCGGTAAACAGCAGGTAGTTGCTGTAGCCCGCAAAGCGCACGGTGTCGCCGGCGACCACGGTCGTGGGCCAGGCGGCGGCGCTCAGGCGGCGCGGCGCAGAGAGGTTGTCGTACTGCAGGCGCAGCTGGTTGCGTTCGAGTTGCACGTCCACGCAGCGCTGGCGGTCGGCGCTGGTGGCGCCCTCTCCGCCCGGCGCCGCGGCACCCTTGCCGTCGAGCAGCTGGCCGTCCACGCTCAGGCGCAGCGGCGCATCGTCGGTGCCGATGGCGGTGAAGGTGCGGCACACGCCGGGGTCCGCCGGTGCCGCGGCGGGTGCACTCACCACGGCGGTCGCCGCATCGGCCCAGTACACGCGCACTTCCACGCGCCGGTTGGCCGGCCAGTTGACCGGATCGGACGCGGGCGCCGCAACGGGTTCGTCAGGGCCGCGGGAGCTTGCCGCCGCCGCGGATTCGGGCAGGCCGAGGCGCCCTGTGAGGTAGCGCGCCACCTGCTGCGCGCGCGCCAGGCCCAGGGCATGGTTGTCGGCAAAGCGCTCTCGCGACCTGGCGCTCAACGGCTGCGCGTCGGTATGGCCCACGATCTCGAAGCGCAGCCTGTCGCGGCCCTTCACCAGGCCCGCGATGCGGTCGAGCTGCGCCCGGTCCGCCGCAGCGAGAAGATCGGAGCCCGATGCGAACTGCGGTGTCTCGGTTTCGCTGCCCTCCTTCGCGGCAGCAGCAGCGGTTGCGGGGCCGGCAGCCGGGACCACCGCTGGCTCGCGTGCATCGCCGAGCACGAAGGTGGCCTTGGGCAGCTCGCGCTCGCCGCTGTGCGGCAGGTGACGCGCGCCGTCGAGGTCCACCGCGCGCGGGTCGGCCGCGGCATGGTCGAGCATGCGGCCGCGCACGGCGGTTTCCTGTGCTGCGGCAAGCCCCATGGCCATGCAGGCGGCGGTGACGGCGCCCGCAAGGGCGACACGCTTCGGAAGCTTTCTCATATCGGCTCGCTTGAACGGGTTCTTCGGTGTCAGGTGGCTTTTCATGGCGTTCACTCGTTCTCGCGTCATGGCTTCACCGCGGGCGTGGCGGCGGGCACCAGCTCGACTTCGATGTCCAGGTTGAAAAGCGGCGGCTCCTTGCGGCTTTCGCGCTGTTCGCCCAGCTGCTTCCAGCGCGAGAGCACCGCGGCCTTGACCGCATCGGTGCGCTGGCGGCCGAGCGATTCGGCTTCGCCGGGCGCGGCCTTGTAGGCCAGGCGCAGCACCGAGGCCTTCTCAGCCAGCACGTTCACCGTGCGGTCGAGCTCGGGCACGAAGCCGGCGCGCAGCGCTGCGTTGCCGTCTTCGAATGCAGTGCCCTGCAGCGCGAGGCGGACCACGCGGTGCACCGTGGCGCCGAAGTTCACCTTCAGCACCTTGCCGCGCGTGGCGCGCTCGGCGGCCGGGTTCTCGCTGGTCGTACGGTAGCCCGAAGGCAGCGTGCGGTCGTCCAGCTTGAGCACCAGGTTGCTGCCGGTGCCTTCCTTCGGAATGGCGGCGCAGGCAATGTGGTACCGGCCCTCGGCGTCGGTGGTCACCAGCACGCCGTTCACGGTGGCGATGCGCACGTTCGCAAGGCCGGGTTCGCCTTCGTCCTGGTAGCCGTTGGCGTTCTTGTCGTCGTAGACCTTGCCGATCACGTCGGTGCAGTCGAAGAGCGCATCGGGCACCACGCGCACGGTGGCGGTGGCCAGGTTGGACAGCACGCGGCCACCCACGCCCTGCGTGGCGATGACCTGGTTGACGAACTCGCCCTCACCCACGCCGACCCCCACGCCCGCGACCATCAGGTATTCCTTGGTCTCGTTGGGCGCGAAGTTCTGGCCGGGCACCACCACCTGGCGGCCGTTGATCTGCGGCACCACCGGCAGCGCGACGCCGCCCGGCATGGTGCGCACGGTGAGCGAGCCCTGCACGTAGCGGAAGCCCGGCGGCAGCGTGTCGACCACGGCCACGCCCGGCACGGGGTTGCCGCGGGTGTTGCGCGCCGTGATGCGGTAGGGCAGCAGTTCGCCCTTCTTCACCGTCAGCTTCGAGCTGGTCTTGCGCAGCTCGATGAGCGTGGCGTCCGACGGGTCGAGCGGAATGTTGTTGGCCACCACGTGCTGGCCGCCGCCGCCCGGCATCTGGAAAGCCAGGTAGTAGCCGGCGCCGGGCACCAGCCCCGCGCCCGGGCTCACCACGCAGGGGTTGCTCTGCGCGGGTGCGGGTCCGTTCGCCGGTGCGGAACACGACTGCGTGCCGAGCCCGCCCGCCGCCGGCGGGTAGATGGACGAGGGCAGGTAGCTGCCCGGCGGCGTGACCGCCAGGCGGTACTCGCCCGCCGGAGCGCCCGGCAGCACGAAGAAGTCGTAGGTGCCGTTGGGGCCGGTGGTGTAGGTGTCGCGGCCGTCGAGCAGATGCTGCGCCGGATCGAAGCCCGGCGGGCCGACCAGGCGCACCACGGCGCCGGGCACGGGCGTGCCGCTCACGCTGTCGTACACCACGCCACCCGGGTCGTACGGCAGGTCTTGCCGCTGCACGTTGGCACCGGCGTTCACGCGCACCTTGATCGAGAAGCGCGGATCGCTGGCGGCCGGCGTGGGGTAAGGGCCGCCCGCGCCGTTCTGCGCCGCATCGGTGGGCCACACGCCGCCGACCACGCGGCCGTCCGGCGAGCGGAAGCGCACGCGGTATTCGCCCGGCGTGAGGTCGCCGAAGCGGTAGCTGCCGTCCGCGCCCGTGGTCACGGTGTAGAGCACGGTGGCCGCGGTTTCCGGGCAGGCGTTGCCGCCATCGGCACAGCGCATCAGCTCCACGGTCCAGCCTTCGCCCTGGCCTTCGCCGCTTTCGCGGCCGCGGTTGTGGTTCTGGTCGAACCACACGGTGCCGGTCAGCGAAGCAGGCAGGTTGTTGTGCTCGTTGAAGTCGTAGCCCGTGCCGTTGGCCGCCAGCGTGGTGAAGTTCACGCGGATCTGGTTGGTGCCCTGCGCAGAGCCGCCGAGCGTGCCGGGAATGGCAATGCCCTCGTCGTAGCCGCTGGGCTGCGTCTCGGTGACGGTGTAGCCGCCGGTGCCGGGCAACGGCAGGCCGGCCAGCTCGTAGCGGCCATCGGGGCCGGTCACGGCGGTGCGCGTCACGGGGTTGCCCGCCGCGTCGGTGCCGGTGAGCGTGATGGTCACGCCCGCAATCGGAAGGTCTTGCGGTTCGCGCGTTCCGTTGCGGTTCGCGTCGTTGTAGACGGTGCCCGCAAGGGATGCGCCGCGCTCGCCGAAGTTGTAGTTGTCGCCGTTGCCGCCGCGGTATGCGATGGCGGAGAGCACATCGTTGCCGAGCGTGCCGCTGGCCGTGCCGTCGAGCGTGCCGACCGCGTCGAGGCCGTCCGCATACGTGACGGGCTGCGTCTCGCGCACGGTGTAGCCGGTGGCATCGGCCGGCAGCAGGCCGGTGAAGACGTAGCGGCCGTTCGCATCGGTCACCACGGTGGCGTTCACCGCCAGCCCGCTGGCCGAGCGGCCGGTGAGCGTGAGAGTGACGCCCGGAATACCCGGCTCGCCCGCCTGGCGAATGCCGTCGTTGTTGCTGTCGACGTAGACCCAGCCCGCGATCTGCCCGCCGCGCTCGCCGAAGTTGTAGTCGATGCCTGCGTCTTCCGATGCGAGCACCAGGGCGCCGAAGCGGTCGTTGACGCTGCCTGGGTTCAATGTGCCGCGCGGCGCGCCGCCCACGGTGCCGAGCGACTCGGGACCGTCGGCCACGCCGTCGGGTTGCGTCTCGTCGATCTGGTAGGTGCCGGGCAACAGCTTGTCGACCAGGTAGCGGCCATCGGCGGCGGCCTGCACCGTGTGCGTGACCGGGTTGCCGAGGAAGTCGGTGCCGGTCACGCGCACCGTGGTGCCCGCAATGCCGGGCTCCGCGGTGTCGCGGGTGCCGTTCGATGGAGCGACGTCGGCATACACGTAGCCGGACACGCTGGCCGGACGCACGGCCGAGAAGTTGTTGGCGGCCGAACCCGCACCCGCCGCGGCGAGCACGATGTTCTGGATGACGTTGGCGTTGGAGCCGTTGGGCCCGTTGAGCACGCCGTTGCCGGCCGTGGGCACGGAGCCCGGCGTGCTGCCGGCGCCGCTCACATTGCCGGCGCGCGTGATGCCGGGTTCGTAGCCCGCGGGCCGCGTCTCCGTCACGGTGTAGGTGCCGGGGGCGAGGTTCGCGAAGTTGTAGTCGCCGCTGGCGTCGGTGGTGGTGGTGCGCGTCACCGGCTGTCCGTTGACGTCCGTGCCCGTGAGCGTGATGGCCACGCCTGCAATGCCGGGTTCGGTGGCCGGGGCGCCCTGCGCGCCGCTGCCGTCGCGGTCGTAGTACACGCGTCCCGAGATGCCCGCGGGCAGCAGTTCCCCGAAGTAGTACTCACCCTGTGTGAGCGGCGGGTTGGTGCCGGCCACGGTCACGCCCGTGATGCTGTTGCCGCCGCCTTGCGCAGCGCCCGGTTGCCCGTTTGCGTTGGCTTTGCCCGGTGCGTAGTTGGCGGGCTGCGTTTCGGTGATGGTGTAGCCGCCGGGCGCCGAGGGCGGCACATTGCGGAACTCGTAGCTGCCGTCCGGGCCCGAGGGCACGGCGACGATGTTGACCGGGTTGCCCGCGGCATCGGTGCCGGTGAGGCGCAATTCCACGGTGGGAATGCCGGTGTCGCCCGCCTGCGGCACGCCGTCGTTGTTGCCGTCGACGAACACGCGCACCGGAATGCGGGTGAGCAGTTCGCCGAAGTCGTAGCCGGTGCCGTTCACGTTCGAGCGCAATGCGATGGCGCTCACCACGTCGTTGCCCGCGGTGCCTCCGGCCGTGCCGGCCGCATCGCTGCCATCCGCGAAGGCGGCGGGCTGCGTCTCGGTCACCACATAGCTGCCGGGCAGGAGGTTGTTGAAGGCGTAGTTGCCGGTACCGCTGGCCGTGGTGGCCGTGGTCGACACCGGGTTGCCGAACATGTCGGTGCCGGTGAGCGTGACCGTCACGCCCGCGATGCCGGGATCGCCCGCGCTCGCGGCGTTGTTGTAGTCGGCATCGCGGTACACGCGGCCGGCAAGGCTCGCGGGGCGCACTTCGCCGAAGTTGTTGCTGGTCGAAGTGCCGCCCGCGCCGAGCACGATGGTGTCGATGCGGTTGGCGTTGGAGCCGTTGGGCCCGTTCGAAGCGCCCGCCGGCACGGTGCCTGCGGTGCTGCCCGCGCCGGTGACGCCGCCCGCGCGGGTGATGCCCGGCTGGTAGGCCGCGGGCTGGTCCTCGGCCACGCTGTAGGTGCCCGCGGGCACGGTGAAGCTCCAGGTGCCGTCGGTGGCCGTGGTGGTGGTCAGCGAGACGGCGTTGCCCAGGCTGTCGGTGCCGGTCAGGCGCATGGTGACGCCGCCAATGCCGGACTCGCCGGTGTCGATCTGGCCGTCGCCGTCCAGGTCTTCATACACACGGCCGCTGAGCGCGCTGCTCTGCACGGTGATGCTGCCCTGGTTGAAGTTGTTGCCCGCGTTCGGATCGGAACCACCGTTGGTGTCGCCCGAGCCGGTGGTCACCAGGTGCGCGCGGTTGGTGAACGGCGTGCCGTTGGCGGGCGTGCTGCCCGTGGTCGTGCGCACCGGAATGCGCACGGTGGCCGTGCCGTTGGCCGGCATCGAAGTGATGGCGCAGCTCACGCTGGTGCCGCCCGCGCTGCCCGTGCAGGTTGGCGCGGCGGGTGTGAAGCTGCCGCCGGTCACGGTGAACACCGGCGTGCCCGTCAGCGCCAGGCCCGTGGGCAGCGTGTCGGTAAAGCTCGTGGTCTCGGCACTGTCTGGGCCGTTGTTGCGCAGCTGCACGAGCCAGTCGAAGCTCTGGCCGATAGCCACGGTGGCAAGCGGCGTTGCGGTGCCCGTTGAAACAGCGGTCTTGGAGACCACCTCCACATCGGCCTTGAACCGGAAGGTGGTGTTCTCGACCACCGTGTTGTTGCCCTGGCTCGTGTCGAAGGCATTGCGCGCGGCATCCTGGAAGTCGACAGCAGCGCGGTTCTGGAACGTGCCGCGCGAGACGCCGCGCAGGACTACCTGGACCTGCAGCGAGTTGGATTCGCCTGTTGCACCGGTACCGGTGCCGCCGATGGCCGGGATCGTGAATACGATCTGCCCGCCGGACGAACCGACTGCGGGTGTCGTGACGCCGACTCCGGCCGGCGCGCTGGCCGACACGAACGTGGGCGCCGGTTCACCGTTGGTTCCCGCGGTGGGCAGGTTGTCGATGAGCCGAACCCCCTCGGCTGTCGAGGCGCTGTTGTTCGAGACCGTGATCGTGTAGGTGACGTTGTCGCCCACGTTCACCGGATCGACGTCATCGCGCTTGGTCACCACCAGGTCGTACACGGGCGCGGTCACGCTGGTACCGGCCGCTGCCTGATTGTTGGTGGCGTTGCCCTCCGGCGTGGCGGTGCTGACGGCAACGTTGTTGGTAATGGTGGTGCCGTTGATCGCATAGAGCGGACGCACCTCCACCGTGACCGTCTGCTGCTCGTTGCGCACGAGCGAACTCCAGGTGCACACGAGCTGGTTGTTGCCAGGGCCGGTCGGCTGCGTGGCATTGGGCGGGGGCGTGCAGCTGCCACCATTCGAGGCCACGGCCCTGATGAACATCAGCCCCGACGGCAGGGTGTCAGTGACCTGCACGTTGTAGGCGCGGCTGAAGCTGTCCTCCTGAACGGACCGGTTGCGCGCGGTAAGGGTGTAGGTGAGCACCTGGCCGACCGGCACCGAACCCGGACTTGCGGTCTTGGTCACCGTCACATCGGCCACGGCATTGAAGAAGCCGGTGGCGGAACCGCTGTTGGTCAGGCCCGCGTCGTCGAGCACCGGATCGGCCGGCATGGCTGCGATGGCGCTCGCCTTGTTGGCGATCTGGAAGGCGTTGTCCGAGGCCGAAGCGCCGTCGCCGAAATGCCGGGCCTGGACGCTGATCACCGGACACAGCGGCACCGCCGTCACGGGATCGGTGCTCGCACGGCACACCGGCAGCTGGGCGATGTTGCAGTTCGCAAGCGATGTGTCGCCCGCGCCGCCCGAGGGGGCGGGCACCGCGCAACTACCTGCAAAGGTCGCGGCATTGGCGGTCTGCGACACCGCGGGCGTGCCCACCACTTGCAAGAAGCGGTCGCTGACCGCAACGTTCTGCGCCACCGAGGGGCCGCTGTTGACCACCTCGATCTCCCAGGTGATCGCCTGGCCCGCGGTCTGGCGGTTGCCCGTGCTGTTGCCGATGCCCACCACGCGCTTCAAGACTTTGACGTCGGCATAGTTGGCGCTGTCGTCCACGCCGGTGCCCAGGCTGACGCAGTCGTTGCCGGTGTTGGCGTCGGGGTCTGCCCCCGAAGTGGGCGCACTCGAGGGCAGCGCCACGTTCACGCACATGCTGTTGACAATGGGGGCGTTGCCCGCCGGCACCGCGGGGATCGTGACGTTCACGGTCACGAAGCCGGCATTGCGCGCGCTGCCGCCGTTCGAGGTGTCCACCGGGATGTCGGAACCCAGCGTGCGCGTGCAGTTCACCGTGGCGGGCCCGTCGACCGGAGCCGTAACGGTGGAACCGCCCTTGGTGATCGTGCAGGTATAGCTCCCCTGCCCGACGCTGTTGATGCGCACGCCGGCCGGCAGGTCGTCGACCAGGTTGACGGTGCTGCCCGCCAGGAGGCGGGTGCCGCCCAGGTTGGTGGCGCCCACCTGGTAGTCGAAGGGCTGGTTGATCGGCACGTTGTTCTGCGGCCAGCCGCGACGCTTGTCGGCGCGGAAGTCGGTGGCGGAATTCGCCACGTCGGCGGGTACGCTGCCGGTGGCCGATGTCGCCACGGGTCCGGCGGCATTTACCGTCGCTTCGTTGACCACGCCCGTGCCGGCGGTCAGGGCAGTCACGGGAACGACGATGTTGCCGAGCGACTGGCTGGCACCGCCTGCGCCGCCGACGTTGGCGCGCGTGCAGCTCACGGTCTGGCCGGAGACCGAGCAGGTCCACCCCGGGTCCGCCGTCACCGTGCCATTGATCTGGAAGTTGGCTGGCAAGGTGTCGGTCACCGTCACGCCCGTGGGCGCGCTGCCGCTGAAGCGCGGCGTCAGCGTGAAGTTGAAACGCTGGCCCACGAGCAGCTGGCCGCCGTTGTGGGTCTTGGTCATCGAGAGCACCGTGCCCGCGGTAATCGTGGTGTTGGCGGTTGCATTGTTGTTCGTGGGCACGCCATCGCCAATCGAGCCCGCGGGCGCGATCGCCGGCTGGTGCGTGATGGTGGAACCCGCGGCCCCCGTGACCACGCCGTTGACGGTGATCGTGCGGCTGCCATTGGGCGAGAGGACGCCGACGTCGCAGGTCAGCTGGCTGCCGGCAATCGAGCATCCCGAAGGCAGGCCGCTGCCCGAGACCGACAGGCCCGTGGGAATGTTGTAGGTCAGCGTCGAGCCCGAACTCGCATCGGGCCCGTTGTTGGTGAGCGTGAAGGCGATCGGTACAGTCGCGCCGCTGGAGGCGGTGGCAGGCGCCGTGATGACCAGGGCGACGTCGGCGCCTTGGTTCACAGTGATCGTCTTGGTCTCGCTGGCGCCGCCGCCCTCAGGAGTTGCCGTGACGCTCAGCGTGCCTTGCGAGACGGTGCGCAGCCGCAGCTCGAAGTCACGGGTCTGGTTGGCCGCCAGCGTGATGCCCGAGCAGGTCACCGTGCCGGGCCCTGCCTCGCCCACGTTGACCGTCGAGGCGCAACTGCCCACCGGCACCGCGCCCGTGCCCATGTAGACGCTGTTGGCCGGGATGGTGTAGGTGAACGAGGTGCCCGGCGGCCCGATCGGCAGGCCGTCAGTCTCGGCGACGGTCACGGTGCTGGTGACCGTTCCGCCGGCCGGAACGATGTTGGGCACATGCACCAGGCTGGAAACCTGCGGTATGGCATGGGCGGCCGTGGCCAGCAGCAAACTTGCAAGCGGAACGGCGATGAACGCCGGCATCCGCGCCATGCGCCTGCGCAGCGCCTTTCGCGCAAGCTTGAAGAAATCGCTCGGCGCTTTCGCGCCCGACAAGATCGTTGGGGTGTTGGACATCCCGTCCCTCGTAATGGCTCTGATGGCCCTGGCACCGTGCGTTAGGGCGCCGCGGAATGCGGCGCAGGCGTCCAGGAAAGAGCGCGATTGTTCGACGAGACCGAGTTACAAACTTTTGCTACACGGGACGCAATGTTTGTTAAAACTGACATTCACTTACGATTTCGACGGAGCGTGAATTCCGTCACACGCGCTTTTGCGGGACCGCCCTACGCTAGACGAATGTCTTACTGGTCCTCCGTTCCACCGCGGCGTGCGCACATCCTGCTGGTGGATGACAACATCGACGAAATGCAGCTTCTGCTCGCTGCCTTGCGGGGCGAGGGACATCGCATCAGCATGGCTTTCGACGCCATGCAGGGCTACAGGCGGGCGACGGCCCTGCAGCCGGACCTGATCCTGCTGGACGTGCGCATGGGCGGTTCCAGCGGCTTTGCCGCGTGCCGGCTGCTGAAGGCTGACCGGGCGACGGCGCATATTCCTGTGATCTTCGTGACGTCGTCCTGTTCGCTGGAGGAAAGGCTCACCGGCCTGCACGAAGGTGCGGTCGACTACATCCTCAAGCCGTACGAGCCGGCCGAAGTGCTGGCGCGCGTCTCCGTGCACCTGGTACTGGCCAGCAGCAAGCACGTGCACGCGGACGCCTCGGACGCCGGAACACCGCCCAATGAGCCAAAGGAAGCCGGCCCCGATCGGGTCATTGCATTGGCTGCCCAGCGGGTCGTGATGTCGGACCTGGCGAACGTGCCCCCGCTGCCCGAATTGGCCGCGCGCGTGGGCACGCATGAAAAGCGCCTCTCGCGCGTATTTCGCGAATTGACGGGCCGCACGGTGTTCGAGTTCGTGCGCGAAGCCCGGCTCTTCGAGGCACGCCGGCTGCTCGCGAAATCGGCGCTCAGCGTCGAGGAAGTGGGTCTTGCGGTCGGGTTCTCGAGCGCCGCGAATTTCTCGACCGCCTTCCGCGAGCGTTTTCAGGCCACGCCGAGCGGCTTTCGCAGCACGCTTGGCGGCAAGGGCATGCCGCTGCCTTTGCCCGTCTCCGAGGCATGAGGGGGTCGTGACTGCGGTGCGCAACGTTCTGCTGTTGTGCACAGCTTTCTGCGTTTGCTTGTGTATTCAGCCTGCGCAGGCCGCAGCGCTGCATTTGCACGATGCCGCGCACCTGCCCATCGCGCTGGACGACAAGGTCGAGATTCTTGAAGACCGGAAAGCCGAACTCTCGCTGGAGGCCGTGGAGGCCCTGCAGGCCCAGAACGGCGACTCATCGGGGGGCTTCGTGCCGGGCACCCGGGCGCGCATGCGCCCGGGCTTTTCGAACTCCGTGTTCTGGCTGCGGCTTTCGATTGCGAACGACAGCAACGCTGTGCGCCCGCTGCGCCTGGTGCTCAACACCACGTGGCTCCAGTACGTCGACTTTCATGTGCAACAGGGACAGCTCGGCAAGGCACTCCCGAGAACATGGCGGCATGAGGCGGCCGGCGTTTCCATGCCCGACAACCTTCATCGCAAGGCCGACCGCGTACCCACGCTCGCATTGAAGTTGCGGCCGGGCGAATTTGCCAATGTGCTGGTACGCGTGCAAAGCCACAGCAGCGTCAAGCTGGCGCCGGTGCTGCACAGCCCCGACACCTGGCGCGAGTACGAGAGCAGCCATGCACTGATCGACGGCCTTCTTATCGGCGGCCTGCTGGTGCTCGCGGCGTATTCGCTGGCGGTGTGGGGCATCTCGCGCAAGGGGGCGATGGCTTCGCAGAGCCTCGGGTTCGCCCTGGTCGCGCTCTACGAAGCCGCCTACCGCGGCTACGCGCGGCTGCTTCTCTGGCCCGACAGCACTGAATGGAGCTACCGCGCGGCGGGCTTCATTGCCGGTTGCTGCGTGCTGAACATGGTGCTGTACCTGCATGCGCTCTCGCGCGGCGGCCCGGTGCGCCGGCCGGGCCTGTACGTGCTGGTGGGGTTGACCGCGGCGCAGGCGCTGGTAACGCTCGGAACCCTGCTGGGCAGCTATCCGCTTTTCGCGCAGGCCGGCACCGCGAGCGCCTTGGCGCTGGTGCTGTCCCTGACGATCAGCAGTTTCGTCTACATGCGCCGCGCCGGGCCGGGTGGGCGGCTGGCTTTTCCGGTGATGGTGGTCATCGCCCTGGGCGTGTGCCTGCGGCAGGCCGAGCTCTCCATGCCGGAGCACACGATTCCGGGCTTCGACGCCTATGCGCTGGGCTTTCCGGGCTTGCTGGTCGGGCTGCTGGTGCTGGCGGCATGGACCCACCACCTCTCGCAACAGCAGCACGCCGCGCAGCGCAAGCTGGTTCAGTGGCAGGCGCAGGAGCAACAGCGGTTGCACAACGAAGTGGCGCGCAAGACACGCGCGCTCAATGCCGCACTGGAGCAAGCCGAACAGCGCGCGCGCGAGCAGACGCGGCTCATGGCCTACATCAGCCATGACCTGCGCGCACCGCTGGCCACCATCGTGGGACATGCCCGCATGCTGCAGGGCGAACTTGCGGCGGCGCCGCCGCAACTGCAGGCCATCGAACGCAGCGCCAACTACCAGCTTGCGCTGGTCGACGACCTGCTCGAATACGCCAAGGGCGAGTTGCTGCCGCTGGCGCTCGACCCCAAGCCGATCCGCCTGCCCGCGCTGATCGAGGACATCGCACAGTACGCGTCCGCGTTGGCGCACCGCCGCAACAACCGCTTCATGCTCGAAGTCAGAGGCACGCTTCCGCCGGCCGTGCGCCTGGACAGCAAGCGCTTTCAGCAGCTGCTGCTGAACCTGCTTTCGAACGCCGCCAAGTTCACATACAACGGGCAGATGGGCCTGCGCGTGCAGGCACACCCCGCCGAGCAGCAATGGCGGCTGAGCCTGGAGGTCTGGGACAGCGGCATCGGCATCGACAGCAAAGACCAGCGGCGCGTGTTTCGCGCCTTCACGCAGGCGGACCCCGCCGCGGCCGGAAGCGGCCTCGGTCTGGCGATTGCGCGGCGCATCGTTCAGCGCATGGGCGGCGAGCTGCAACTCGACAGCCGCCGCCATCTGGGCACGCGGCTGCGTTTTTCAGTGGTGGTCGATGCCGCATCGGAGGACGAGGCTCCCCTCCCCATCGCCGGCGACGTGCCACCCGAGCCGCACCCTCCGGTGGATACACCGCGGCGGCAGATGCGGCCGGTGCCCGAGATTGCACCGCTCCCCCTGGGCGCGCGAAACGAGCTCGAAGCACTGGCGCGCGACGGCCGCTGGACCGATCTGCACGAATGGGTCGACCGGCTTGCGGCAGACCCGCGCCACCACGCGCTGGTGAAGGCGGTGCGCCAGGCGCTGGAAAGCCTCGACTTCGATCACATCAGCCACCTGGCGCGGGCTACGCCTTGCGCGGCGCCGGACTGACTCAAGCGCCAAGGCGAGTATCGGCACGCTGGGAGCGGGCATTCTTCGCCGCAAGACTGCGGATGCTAAATTGGGCCAGGATTGTGAAAACGCTGGATGAATTCACTCAACCTTGCCCTTTTCGACGCACTCGCCGCGGGCTTCTCTCCCTCCCCCACGCTGCTGTGGTTTGCATCGGCAATTGCGCGGGGCTCGTCGTGGGCATGCGCGGCCATTCTTGCCTGGGTGGCATGGCGCCGTCCCGCGCAGTGCATCAGCGTGCTGGCCGTGCTGGCCGCCGGAGGTGCCGCTTCGCTGATCTCGCACGAGATCGCGGCTTCGGTCGGTATGCCGCACCCCTTCATGGTGGGACTGAGCCCCGCCCATGTGCCGCACGGCGCGCGGGCGGGCCTGCCCAGCACTCACGCCTCGGTGATGTTCACCATGGCTTTCATGCTGCTGCTGCAGCGCGGACTGCGTGACGTGGGGCTGCTCGTTCTTGCCGTGGCCTCGGTCACGGCGTGGTCGCGCATTTATGCGGGCATCCATTTTCCGTTCGACATTGCGGCCGGCGCGCTGCTTGGCGCGTGCATTGCCGGGGCACGGCTCGCGCTTCATGCGGCGGGACGCAAGTTTGCCCGCGCACCCACTGCCGCGCTGGCGTGGCCACTGCGCGCATTGGCAGCCGGCACGGCGGGCCTGCGCTGGTGCTGGTGTTCGGCTTTGCCGCGGCATGGATCGGGCTGAATACACCCGGGTCGATCGGGCCGGCGGTCCTGGAGGAAAGCGGACCGGTCGAGAAAAGCACGGTTCTCCTGTACCTTGCCGCGGCGGCATGCCTGGCGGCGGTGCGGGTGGCATCGCTGTCGAGGCTGGACAGGACCGCCATCTGCATCGTGCTTGTTGCCTTTGCCGCGCGCGAAGCGGACGGGCATCTGGCGCACCACGGCAGCCTGGTCTTTGCGCCGATCGCCGTGGCCGGCGCATGGCTCGCAAGGCGCGCCTGGTCTTCGCGCGGCGCGTTGCGCGCATGGTGGCAATGGCGGCCGGAAGCCACCACCCTGCTGACCTTTGCCGCAGTGATCGGGACCGCGATCGTTCTGGACCAGCTACCCGCGGTGCTTGCGGACCAAGACGCCCTCGGCGCCAGGTCCACGGGCCTGTACCGCTACCTGGTGCTCAGCTTCGAGGAGGTTCTGGAACTGGCGCTGCCGGTCCTCGCGCTGCTGGGCATCGTACAGGCGAGGTGGGGTGGGAACCGGGGCGCCAACGGTGCCAACCACCCAACACGCGCGGCACTTTCCGCGCGGGCCGGTTCATAGAATGCCGCATGGAAACCCGGCAGATGCGTTGTATCGTGGCGATCGCGGAGGCCGGCAGCCTTACCCGCGCCGCCGAAAATCTCGGCCTTGCGCAACCCGCATTGACGCAGATGCTGAACCGGCTCGAAAACGAAGTCGGCACCAAGCTCTTCACGCGCACGCGTCGCGGCGCCGCCCTCACCGAGGCAGGGCTGGCCATCGTCGACGATCTGCGGGCCAGCCTCGCCTACGGTGATGCGGCGGCCGAACGCGTTCGCGCCATGGGCGCCGGACGCGCGGGCCGCCTGACCATCGGTTTTGTGACCCACGCGGTGTATGAAGTGCTGCCGCGCGCGCTGCGGCGGCTGCGCGAGGCCTATCCGCAACTCGACATATCTCTGCGCGAGATGAGCAACGCGGAGCAGGTCGAGGCGCTCGAGGGCGGCCGAATCGACATCGCGCTGCTGCATCCGCCCGTGGCCGTGAATGCGCGCGTGCACGAGAAGCGCTCGGCGAAGAACTACTGGTGGCGGCCGTGCCCGCCTCGCATCGGATCGGGGTCGATGGCTGCGTTTCGCTGGCAGACATTGCCGCGCACGGGCTGGTGTGGTTTCCCAGCCTGCAGATGTCGGCATTGCGCACCCAGGTGCTGGCGGCGTTTCGCGCGGCCGGGCACGAGGTGCACATCGTGCAGGACGCCAACCGCACGCTGACCGTGCTGTCTTGCGTGGCGGCGGGGCTGGGCTGGTCGCTGCTGCCGAGTTCGGTTCGCGCGCTTCGGCATGAAGGCGTGCGCTATGCCGAAGTGCGCGACGGTGCGGGGCTTCCGCCTTTCGAGCTTGCCGCGATGTGGCTCGCGCGGTCGCGCCCGACCTTTGCGGACGCCTTTGCCGAGATGCTTGCCGCCTAGTCCAGTTCGATCTTGTTGGTCTTGGCGACCTGCGTCCACTTGGCGATTTCGGCGCGCCGGAACGCATCGAGCTCGGCCGGGTTGGAACCGATCACTTCGGCGCCCATGCCTTCCAGGCGCGTGCGGACTTCAGGGTCGCGCACCACGGCGGCCAGTTCCTTCGACAGCCTGTCGACCACGGCCGCGGGCGTTCCGGCCGGAACGAACACACCGTTCCATTCATAGACCTCGTAGCCCGCGAGCCCCGATTCAGCCACCGTCGGAATTTGCGGCATGACCGGCGAGCGCGCCTTGCCCGTGACCGCGAGCGCGCGCAGCTTGCCGCCCTGGATGTACTGCAGGCTCGACGCAAGGCTTGCGAAGAACACCGGCACCTGGCCCGCCATGACATCGGTGAGCGCGGGGCCGCCGCCCTTGTAGGCCACGTGCGTCATGCGCACGCCGGCCATGGCGCTGAAGAGTTCCGCTGAAAGGTGCTGCGCCGAGCCGTTGCCCGAAGACGCATAGTTGATGTGCTCGGGCTTGGCCTTCGCCTGTGCCATGAGGTCCTTCACGCCCGTGATCGTCGCGGAGGGGTTGACCACGAGCACGTTGGGCACGCGCACCAGCAGCGAAACCGGCGCCAGGTCGCGCAGCGTGTCGAACGGCATCTTGCTGCGCAGCGCGGGGTTCTGCGAATGGTTGGATGCGTCGAGCATGATCGTGTAGCCGTCGGCCGCGCTCTTGGCCACGAGGTCGCCGCCAATGGCGCCGCCCGCGCCGGCGCGGTTGTCGATCACCACCGGCTGCCCGAGCCGGGCCGACAGCTTGGGCGCGATGACGCGCGCCACCACGTCGACCGTGCCGCCCGGCGGGTAGGTCACGATCATCTTCACCGGCTTTGCCGGCCAGGCCTGCGCCGCGGCGCTCAAGGCAGTGACGAGAAGTGCCGTGCCGACGCAGGCAGCCGGGATCCATGCGCGCAATGCGCTGTGTACTTTCATGATGTCTCCTTGGAAAAACGGAACAGCGCTGCCGGGGTCTCGGCCAGGATGCAGCGCCGCGCTTCGGGGTCGGAAATCCACTCGTCCAGCACCGCCAGCGTGTGCGGGTAGCTCGTGTGTTCCCGGTGTTCGGTATGGGGCCAGTCACTGCCCCACAGCAGGCGCTGCGGGCCCGCCGCGTCGATCAGCGAGCGTGCGGCCCGGCGGGCGTCGGCGCCGGCAGGGTCTGGCCAGTTGCGGTAGGCGGCCGACAGCTTGACCCAGGTGCGGCCTTTTGCCGCCGCGCGCAAGAGCCAGTCGAAACCGGCATCGGCAGCCGTGCTGCCGCCAGGCCGTCCGAAATGGTCGACGACGAGCCTGCAGCCGGCATCGAGCACCGGCTGGCATGCCGCCGCCAGGTCGTGCGAAGGCCGGTGCACCTCGACATGCCAGTCGAGGCTGCGCACATGCTGCAGCAGGTCCTGCCACGCGAGCTGAGAGAAATCGGGCAAGGGCAGGCCCATGAGGTTGAGGCGGATGCCGCAGATGCCCGCATCGGCAAGCACGCGCAATTCGGCAACGGGCGTCTCGGGTGCGACCACGGCAACGCCGCGCAAGCGATCCGGGCAGGCGCGCAACGCGCCAAGCATGAAGCTGTTGTCGGTGCCCAGGAAGCTGGGCTGGACCAGCAGCGCATGCGAGAGGCCATGCGCATCCAGCAGGCCCAGGTATTCAGCAGGCGTGGCGTCGTAGTCCGGCGCGTGCCGGCGCTGCGGGGCGAGCGGCAGGTTGCTCAGGAAGACATGCGCGTGGCTGTCGACAGCACGCACGCCGCCGCCCGCTGCAGTGCGGCGTTGCGGTGCTTCTTGCGGATACTTCGGCGTGAACAGGTGCGTCTCCTGAAGGGAGACGGAAGTATCGGCATGCAAGCGCGGGCACGGAATGCCTGCGCCTGTTGTTTAGTGATAACGGCAGCTTATGAAAGCGCCCTCGCGCATCCATGCGCCGAGTGGCGATGCGTTCAAGGCTTCGGGTGCACGAACGGCCGAGCCTTCTGCAGGAAGACCTTGTGCACCGCATCCAGCTCTTCGAGGTCGCGCTGCAGCGCCGATTTGTCATACGGCTTGCCGGCGGCGATGTCGGTCATCCACCGGTCGTATTTGTCTCGCTGGCTGCGCCACTCCTCGTACGCAACGCGCAGCTCGTCCCATTGAACAGTCATGGCGACAACAGCAGGCCCGGTCAGGCGTGCGCGTGGGCGTAGGCAAAGAGCCGGACCATTTCGCGGTCGAACGCCGGCAGGTCCTTCGGGCCACGGCTGGTCACCAGATTGCCGTCGACCACCACGTCGTTGTCCACCCACTTGGCGCCGGCGTTCTTCAGGTCGGTGCGCAGCGAAGGCCACGAAGTCATGGTGCGGGCCTCGACCCCCTTGGCCTCGATGAGCGTCCACGGGCCGTGGCAGATGGCGGCAATCGGCTTGTGGGCCTTGACGAAGTCCTGCACGAAAACCACGGCCTGCTCGTTGATGCGCAGCGCATCGGGGCTCATCACGCCGCCGGGCAGCAGCAGTGCGTCGAACTCGTGCGCGGCCGCCTGCGCAAGCGGGATGTCGACGGTGAAGGTATCGGCCGGGTCGCCGTGCCTGGAGCCGCGCACCCGGTCGTTCTTGGGCGACACGATCTTCGTTTCCGCACCCGCGGCTTCGAGGGCCTTGCGGGGATCGGTCATTTCGGACTGTTCGAAGCCGTCCGTCACGAGAATGGCGACCTTCATACCTTCGAGTTGGTGCTTGTTCATGTGATTCCTTTCGTCGGTGTGCATGACCAAGAAACCAAAGTACAGGCCCCTGCGGATCGACCGGTCGGCACGCGCCGGTTCGCCGTGTCGGACAAACCGCGCTGCTGACGATTTGGAGCACAAAGCAAAAAGCCCCTGTAGCAGAAACTGCTACAGGGGCTTGAGTTTGGCGGAGTGGACGGGACTCGAACCCGCGACCCCCGGCGTGACAGGCCGGTATTCTAACCAACTGAACTACCACTCCTGGTAGACAACGTTCACTCCTTGCGGAGCCGAGTGTTGACAACTCGTGCCTGCTTCACTTGCATGAAACTGGCGACCCTACGGGGATTCGAACCCCGGTAGCCACCGTGAAAGGGTGGTGTCCTAGGCCTCTAGACGATAGGGTCAAAACCTTAGGAACCGTGCTGCGATCAGCACTTATCTTCTTCTCGACACTTTGATGGTGGAGGTAAACGGGATCGAACCGATGACCTCTTGCATGCCATGCAAGCGCTCTCCCAGCTGAGCTATACCCCCGTGTGGGTGTCGAGCCTCGAATTATAGACCGAAAAATCAGGCCCTTTTCAGACGCTCTACAACTTTTTCACGAGAAAAAATTGCGAGCACCGAGTCGAGGGATGGCGTCTGCGGTGTTCCCATCACAAGGACGCGAACCGGCATGGCCAACACGGGCATTTTCACAGAATGGGCGGCCAGAACTTCCTTGATGGCCGCGGCGATCGAAACTTTTTCCCACGGCACGTTCGCGAGCTTCTCGGCGAGCGTGGCAATGACGGGCTTCACCGCATCGGTAACGTGCTGCGTGCGATCGGCTTCGCTCGGCGTCACGTCCGCATAGAACGCAGCGGCCCAGTCGGCCAGTGCAACCGTGGTTTCGCAGCGATCCTTGAAGAGCGCGCAGATGGCAGCAAGGCGATCGTCGGCCTCGATGCCGCGCTTCTTCAGCTGCGCAGCCACCAGCAGTGCGAGCTCCGCATCGGCCTTGGCCTTGATGTACTGCGCATTCACCCACGCGAGCTTCGCGGCGTCCCACTGGGCGGGGCTCTTCGACAGGTGCGAGCCGTCGAACCAGCTCACCATCTGCTCGCGCGTGAAGAGCTCGTCGTCGCCGTGGCTCCAGCCGAGGCGCGCCAGGTAGTTGAGCATGGCCTCTGGCAGGTAGCCGTTCTCTTCATACGCGGTAACGCTCACGGCGCCGCGGCGCTTGGAGAGCTTTTGCCCGTCGTCGCCGAGGATGACCGGCACATGGCCGAACTGCGGCAGCGGCGCGCCCAGCGCGCGAAAGATGTTGATCTGCCACGGCGTGTTGTTGATGTGCTCGTCGCCGCGGAACACGTGCGTGATGGCCATGTCCCAGTCGTCGACCACCACCGCAAAGTTGTAGGTGGGCACACCGTCGGGCCGCAGGATGATGAGGTCGTCGATCTCGCGGTTGTTGATGGTGATCTCACCCTTGACGAGGTCGTTCCAGGTCACGTCGCCTTCGGGCGGATTGCAAAAACGCACGACCGGCGGCACACCTTCGGGCACTGGCGGCAGCACCTTGCCCGGCTCAGGGCGCCAGCGGCGGTCGTACAGCGTCTTTTCGCCGCGCGCGCGTTGCGCCTCGCGCATTTCATCGAGCTCGGCCGGTGTGCAGTAGCAGTGGTAGGCCGTGCCGGCCGCGAGCATCTGCGCGATGACTTCGCGGTAGCGCTCCAGGCGCTGCATCTGGTAGATCGGGCCTTCGTCGTAGTCGAGGCCGAGCCAGTGCATCGAAGCCAGGATCTGGTCGGTCGAATCCTGCGTGGAGCGGGCCACGTCGGTATCTTCGATGCGCAGCACGAACTCGCCGCCGTGGTGGCGCGCATAGGCCCATGAATAAAGCGCGGTGCGCGCCGTGCCCAGGTGAAGAAAACCCGTGGGGGACGGAGCGATGCGGGTGCGAACTTTGCCGGTCATGGGATCGATCAGGATTTCAGTGTGCTCAGGCCACGAAGCAGGTCGGCCTTGATGTCGTCGATGTACTCGAGGCCGACCGCGACGCGAATGAGCCCCTGGCTGATGCCGGCGGCTTGGCGCTGCACTTCGGTCAAGCGGCCGTGCGATGTGGTGCCGGGGTGCGTGATGATGGTCTTGGTGTCGCCCAGGTTGGTGGCGATGCTCACCACGCGCGTGCTGTTGATCACGTGGAAGGCATTGGCGCGCGCCGTTTCCGGATTGCCGCCGACCACGTCGAACGACACCACCGCCCCGCCCTGCCCCGACTGCTGGCGCATGGCCAGTTCATGCTGGGGATGCGAGGCAAGGCCGGGGTAGTAGACGCGCGCAACGCCGGGCTGCGTTTCGAGCCACTGCGCCACGGCCAGCGCATTGGCGCACTGCGCCTGCATGCGAATGCCGAGCGTTTCGAGGCCCTTGAGCACCACCCACGCATTGAACGGCGACAGCGCCATGCCGGCCGTGCGAACCACGGGGCCGAACACATCGACGATGAGCTTCGACGGACCGCAGATCGCGCCGGCCATTACGCGGCCCTGGCCGTCGAGGTACTTGGTGCCGGAATGAATGATGAGATCGGCGCCCAGTTCGGTCGGTCGCTGCAGCGCGGGCGTGCAAAAGCAGTTGTCGACCGCAAGCAGCGCGCCGCCGCCATGCGCCAGATCAGCCAGCGCCCGGATGTCGCACACCTCGGTCAGCGGATTGGTCGGCGTTTCGGCGAACAGCAGCTTGGTGTTCGGCTTCAGGGCCGCGCGCCATTCCGCCACGTCGGTCTGCGAGACGAAGGTGGTCTCGACGCCGAACTTGGCGAACTCCTTGCCGAACAGGTTGAGCGTGGAGCCGAACACCGAACGCGAGCAGATCACATGGTCGCCCGCCTTGAGCAGGCCCATGCACATCATGAGGATGGCGCCCATGCCGGTGGAAGCGCCGATGGCGGCTTCCGTGCCTTCCATGGCTGCAAGGCGCTGCTCGAAGCTGGTGACCGTGGGGTTGGAAGTGCGCGAGTAGGTAAAGCCCGCCTCGGTGCCGGCAAAGCGGCGCGCCGACGTTTCGGCGTCGGGCTGTACAAAGCCGCTGGTCAGGAACAGCGCTTCGGAGTGCTCGCCGTGCTGACTGGGCGCCAGCCCGGTGCGCAGCGCGAGCGTGTCGCGATGCAGTCCGGGCGGCAGGGTTCGTTCATCGGTCAATTCAGCTCTCACTCGCTGTGATTGGGAAGCGCAAGGCGCGACGAATCTTCTTCGGTCTCTTCGATGCGCGGACGGTTGCCGTTCATGCGCGAGATGGCTTCGGTGTCGATGTCGCCGGTCACGTACACGCCGTCGAAGCAGGAGGCATCGAAGCCATTCAGCTTGGGGTTGAGCGAACCGATGGCACGCTTCATGGCATCGACGTCCTGATAGATCAGCGCGTCGCAGCCGATCAGCTCGCGAATTTCGTCGACCGTGCGGTCGTGTGCCACCAGCTCGTCCTTGGTGGGCATGTCGATGCCGTAGACGTTGGGGTAGCGCACCGGCGGTGCGGCGCTGGCGAGGTAAACCTTGCGCGCACCGGCATCGCGGGCCATCTGCACGATTTCCTTGCTGGTGGTGCCGCGCACGATCGAGTCGTCGACCAGCAATACATTGCGGCCCTTGAACTCGCTGGCAATCACGTTGAGCTTCTGGCGCACCGACTTCTTGCGCACGCCCTGCCCCGGCATGATGAAGGTGCGGCCCACGTAGCGGTTCTTCACGAAACCTTCGCGGTACGGCACGCCGAGCAGGTGCGCGAGTTGCGTGGCGCTCGGGCGGCTCGATTCGGGAATCGGAATGATCACGTCGATCTGGTTCGGCGGCACGGTGGACACCACGCGCTTGGCCAGCGTTTCGCCGAGATTGAGGCGAGCCTGGTACACCGAAATGCCGTCGAGCACCGAGTCCGGACGCGCCAGGTAAACGAATTCGAAGATGCAGGGGTTCAGCGTGGGCGCTTCGGCGCACTGCATCGAGTGCACTTTGCCTTGCAAGTCGATGAACACCGCTTCGCCGGGCTCGATGTTGCGTTCGAACACGTGGCCCGAACCTTCGAGCGCCACCGACTCGCTCGCCACCATGACGGTGCCGTCGGCATTGCGGCCCATGCAGAGCGGGCGAATGCCGTAGGGGTCGCGAAAAGCGAGCAGCCCATGGCCGGCAATCAGCGACACCACGGCATACGAGCCGCGCAGCCGCTTGTGCATGTTCTTGACCGCGGCAAACACCTCGGCCGGGTTCAGCGGCACGCCGCGCGATGCGCGCTCGAGTTCGTGCGCGAGCACGTTGAGCAGCACTTCGGAGTCGCTCTCGGTGTTGGTGTGGCGGTGGTCGGTGGAGAACAGTTCCGCGCGCAACGCATGCGCGTTGGTCAAGTTGCCGTTGTGCACCAGCACGATGCCGAAGGGCGCGTTCACGTAGAAGGGCTGCGCCTCTTCCTCGCTGTAGGCGTTGCCGGCGGTCGGGTAGCGCACCTGGCCCAGGCCCACGCTGCCGGGCAGCGCGCGCATGTTGCGCGTGCGGAACACGTCGCGCACCATGCCCTTGGCCTTGTGCATGAAGAACTTGCGTTCGAGCAGGGTCACGATGCCGGCCGCGTCCTGGCCGCGATGCTGCAACAGCAGCAAGGCGTCATAGAGCAGTTGATTGACGGGTGCGTTGCTGACAACGCCGACGATTCCACACATGAACGATTCCTCTCAGGGCAGGTAGCTTGCCAACTTTTCAGGCAGCGCGGGTTTCAGGCCCTGCAATGCCGCATCGAGAACAATGGCGCTGTGCGATTCGTGCCACCAGGCACTGTCGCTCAACGCCAGCAAATGAACAATGACCGCCAGCACGAGCAAGGCAACCGCACCCCGCGCCGCGCCGAAGGCCCCACCCAATATCCGGTCCACCGGCCTGAGGCCGACAGCCGCAATCAGCTTTCGCGTCAGCGCCGCCACCAGGCCCACGCCGAACGCCACCGCCACGAACACCAGCACGAAGGCCAGCGGATAGCGCCAGGTGGCCTGCGGGTCGCCAAACGGCAGCCAGGCCGCCACATCCGAAGCCAGCCATTGGGCGGCAATGAAGGCAGCCACCCAACCCGCCAGCGAAATCACTTCGAACACCAGGCCTCGCCACAGGCCGAACAGCATCGACACGATGATGAGCGTGACGGCAATCCAGTCGAGCAGGGCCACGGCAGCGAGCGATGGCTACTACAACGTGAGGATGGCGGCCGACAAAGACAAGCCCTTGACCTTATCCGCGGCCTTGTCTGCCTCAGCACGTGAACTGAACGGACCGACACGCACACGCGTGCGCTCACCGTCGGCCGTCTTGGCCACGTGCACATAGGTCTTGAGGCCCGCCTTCTCGAGTTTTTGCCGCACTTCGCGCGCCTTGTCGGCGTCTGCGAAGGCACCGACCTGCACCACGAAGCGGCCGCCGTCTTCGGCTGCGGCGGGCTTGGTGCTGGTAGAGGAAGGCTTGCCTTCGAGCAAGGCGCGGGCGCGGTTGCCGTCATCGGCCGAAGCCGGCTTGGGAGCTGGGGGCTTGGGTTCGGGTTTGGATTCCGGCTTGGCTTCGGGCTTTGGCTTCGGCTCGGGTTTGGGTTCCGGCTTGGGCTCGGGTTTCGGTTCAGGCTTTGGCTCGGGCTTGCGCTCCGGCTTGGGTTCGGCTGCGGGCTTTGTTTCGGCCGGAGGCGTGTTGGCCGCCGGTTTGCCGGGGTCGATTTCGGTGCCGTCGGCAGTCTCGGTGATCATGCGGCCGCCCGTCGACGGCGCCGCGGCAACGCGCGAGCCGCCGTCGGTTGCACCCGTGGGTGCGGCGGGTGCCGGCGTGGCGGGCACCGGCAGTGGCTTGACCTTGTTGCGATCGGGAATCTCGATGGGGATGTCGACCGACACCGGCCGCGGCTGGGTGTCGAACAACAGCGGAAAGCCGATGACGCCGAGCAGGACCAGAACAGCCGCGCCCACCAGCCGGTGCCGCGCGCGGCGGCGCATGGTTTCGACACTTTCCGCGGGGACGGCAGCCGGTGCGCTGCGTCCTTCGTTGCCTTGCTGGCCGCGCGTGCGGAACTTGAAAAACGCCATGAAGTTCGATCCCTGAAGGAGTGCAGCGAGGTGGTGCCAGATGGTGCGGACGGTTCGGCGATCAGCCGCCGGGCAGCAGGTGTTTGGCTTGCAGCCGCGGGGTGCCGTGCTCCAGCACGCCACCCACGGTGAAGAACGATCCGAAGACCACGATTCTATCAGCGGGGTCCGCGTGCTCGATGGCCGCGCGCAGCGCTTCCATCGGCCCCGCATGCACGCTGCCCGAGGCGTCGGCGCGCGTGTTCTGCGCCTGCCAACTCGCGAGCAGATCGCTCGCCTTGGCGGCGCGCGGTGTCGGCAGATCGGTGAAGTACCAGCGGTCGATCATCGGTCCGATGCGCGCGAGGATCGGGGCCAGGTCCTTGTCGGCCATGACACCGAACACTCCATGCGTGGTGGGATAGAAGCCCATCGCATCGAGGTTCTCGGCCAGCGCCGCGACCGCATGCGCGTTGTGCGCCACGTCGAGCACCAGCGCGGGTTCGCCCGGAACAATCTGGAAGCGGCCCGGCAGCTCGACCATGGCAAGCCCCGTGCGCACCGCCTGCGCGGTGATGGGCAACGGCGGCCGCAGCGCTTCGAGCGCCGCGAGCACACCCGCGGCATTGAGCAGTTGGTTGGCACCGCGCAGTGCCGGATACGCCAGCCCGCTGTAGCGCCTGCCTCGGCCCGACCAGCCCCACTGCTGCTTGTCGCCCGACACGTTGAAGTCGTGTCCGAAGCGCCACAGGTCGGCGCCGATGGCGGCCGCGTGGTCGATCACGCTTTGCGGCGGCATCGGGTCGCTCACGATGGCGGGCTTGCCCGGGCGCAGGATGCCGGCCTTCTCGAAGCCGATGCTTTCGCGGTCGGGCCCGAGGTAGTCCATGTGGTCGAGGTCGATGCTGGTGATAACCGCGCAATCAGTGTCGATGATGTTGACCGCGTCGAGCCGGCCGCCGAGCCCCACTTCGAGAATGGCCACATCCGGCTTCTCCTCGATCATGCAGCGCAGGATGCCGAGCGTGGTGAATTCGAAGTATGTCAGGGGCATGTCGCCCCGGGCTGCTTCCACCGCCTCGAAGTTTGCTATCAATTTAGAAGCATCGACCGCTTCACCCGCCAGGCGCAGCCGTTCCTCGAAGCGCACCAGGTGCGGCGACGTGAAAACCGCCGTGCGGTAGCCCGCATGCGTGAGGATCGATTCGAGCATGGCGCAGGTCGAGCCCTTGCCATTGGTGCCGGCCACGGTGATGACCGGGCAGTCGAAGCGCAGGCCCATCCGGGCCGCCATTTCCTTGGCGCGATCGAGGCCGAGCTCGATGTTCTTCGGATGGAGTTGCTCGGCGCGTGCGAGCCAGTCGTTAAGGGTTTCCATGGAGCCCGGCATTGTCGCCGACCCGGGAAGCGACTGACGCCACACGTTTTATCGGCATCATTGGCGTCCATGACAACCCTCTACGGAATTCCCAACTGCGACACCGTCAAGCGCGCCCGCGCCTGGCTCGACGAGCATGGCGTCGCCTACACCTTCCACGATTTCAAGAAACAAGGCGTCCCCGAGGCCGAGCTTGACCAGTGGCTGAAAAAGCCGGGCTGGGAGGCGCTGGTCAACCGCCGCGGCACCACCTGGCGCAAGCTCGACGAAGCCGAACGCAATGCGGTGGTCGATGCCGCCTCAGCCCGCGCCACATTGCTGGCCAACCCGAGCCTCATCAAGAGGCCGGTGGTCAACTGGGGGGTCAGAACCGGCGTTACGACAGGGTTCGATGCCGAAGCCTGGGCTGCTGCTGTGAACGCCGCGTAAACCCCGGAACCCTGTCTCGCCGACCTTCTCCAACACCGATCTGCAGGAGAGAACACCATGAACAGACAAGTCTTTCACACCCTTGCGGGTCTTTCGGCGGCCGGGTTGCTGACGGCAGGCGCCGCGGGCGTGGCCCAGGCCCAGGAGGCATGGGCGCGGGTGATTTCCGCCACCCCCGTGTATGAGACGACCGGCAGCAGCCCAAGCTACAACGTCACCTACGAATACAACGGGCGCCAGTACACGACGCGCATGGACAGCCGGCCGGGCGCCACCATCCCGATCCAGGCCAACACCTATGGCGTGACCACGGCGCCGGTTGCGCCCCAGCCGCAGCTGCAGCCCTACCCGGTCGAAGCCGACAGCGGCCAGCAGCAGTACCAGTACCAGCACCCCCCGCAATACGCCCAACCTTCACAGCAAGGTGGCTCGCCATGGGACAACGTGGTGCCCGAACAGGGTGTGGTGGTCTCCAATGCCCCGGCGCCGGCACCGGTCTATGTTCGGCCGGCCCCGGTGTATGCGGCACCCGTCTATGTGCAGCCGACCTATGTCTACCCGCAGCCCTACGTCTACCCGCCGGTCGGTCTCTCCCTGAATTTCGGGTACTCGAGGGGATGGGGCGGCTACCGCGGCGGATGGGGCCATCGCCACTGGCGTTGAGCCGCGCGCGGCAGGCTGACCGGAAGCCCGCGGCCGCGGGTATTGGCCAAGCCCTAAAATCGGGGACTTTTCCAACCCCCGAGGGGTGCGCCGCCGCGGTGGTGCGTCCTCGACAAGCCGACCGCGCACGCGCCGGCGCCATCCAATGACGACGACTACCGACACTCTCAACAGCGCCGCAGTGGCGACCAAGGCCAATGTGTATTTCGACGGCAAGTGCGTGAGCCACAGCCTCACGCTGGCCGACGGCACGAAAAAATCGGTCGGCGTGATTCTTCCGTCCACCCTGACCTTCAAGACTGGCGCCCCTGAAATCATGGAAGGCACGGCCGGCAGCTGCGAATACCAGCTCGAAGGCACCACCGAATGGGTGACGGCAGGCCCCGGCCAGAAGTTCAGCGTGCCTGGCAATTCGAGCTTCCAGATCCGCGTGGCGGGCGAGCCCTACAGCTACATCTGCCATTTCGGCTGAACCGCCAACCGGACACCCACATGTCGACCATTCTCCAAAACGTTCCCGCCGGCCAGAAGGTCGGCATTGCCTTTTCGGGCGGCCTGGACACGAGCGCCGCGCTGCACTGGATGAAACTCAAGGGCGCGATTCCCTACGCCTACACAGCCAACCTCGGCCAGCCCGACGAGCCCGACTACGACGAGATTCCCCGCAAGGCGATGCTCTACGGCGCGCAGAACGCCCGCCTGATCGACTGCCGCGCGCAGCTTGCGAATGAAGGCATTGCCGCGCTGCAGGCCGGCGCCTTCCACGTCACCACCGCGGGCGTCACCTACTTCAACACCACGCCGCTCGGCCGCGCGGTGACCGGCACCATGCTGGTGTCGGCCATGAAGGAAGACGACGTTCACATCTGGGGCGACGGCAGCACCTACAAGGGCAACGACATCGAGCGCTTCTACCGCTACGGCCTGCTCACCAACCCCAACCTGAAGATCTACAAGCCCTGGCTCGACCAGCTGTTCATCGACGAGCTCGGCGGCCGCGCCGAAATGTCGGCGTTCATGACCAAGGCCGGCTTCGGCTACAAGATGTCGGCCGAAAAAGCCTACAGCACCGACTCCAACATGCTCGGTGCCACGCACGAGGCCAAAGACCTGGAAAACCTCGACAGCGGCATGCAGATCGTGCAGCCGATCATGGGCGTGGCGTTCTGGAAGGACGAAGTCGAGGTCAAGCGCGAAACCGTCACCGTGCGCTTCGAGGAAGGCCGCCCGGTCGCCCTCAATGGCGTGGAGCATGCGAACCTGGTCGACCTGATCCTGGAAGCCAACCGCATCGGCGGCCGGCACGGCCTGGGCATGAGCGACCAGATCGAGAACCGCATCATCGAGGCCAAGAGCCGCGGCATCTACGAAGCCCCCGGCCTCGCGCTGCTGTTCATCGCCTACGAGCGCCTGGTCACCGGCATTCACAACGAAGACACCATCGAGCAGTACCGCGACCATGGCCGCAAGCTCGGCCGCCTGCTCTACCAGGGCCGCTGGTTCGACCCGCAGGCCATCATGCTGCGCGAAACGGCGCAGCGCTGGGTGGCGCGCGCCATTACCGGTGAAGTGACCATCGAACTGCGCCGCGGCAACGACTACTCGATTCTCAACACCGTGTCGCCCAATCTCACGTACCAGCCCGAGCGCCTGAGCATGGAAAAGGTCGCAGGCGCGTTCACGCCGCTGGACCGCATCGGCCAGCTCACGATGCGCAACCTCGACATCGTCGACACGCGCGAGAAACTGGCGATCTACACCCGCACCGGGCTGCTGTCGCCGGGCCAGGGCACCTCGGTGCCGCGGCTCACCAACGACGACGAAACCAAGTAAGCCGACGCGGCGCTTCCTGGAATGACAAACGGGCCCTCGAGGGCCCGTTTTCATTTGCGCGGTGCGCGTCTGTCGGTCGATCAGTCGCCGCCACCGCCTCCGCCGCAACCACCACCGCAGCCGCCGGAAGAATCCCCTCCTCCGCTGCCGCTCGATTCGCTGCCGCCAAAGCCGCCGGCATCGCCCGCGCCACCGCCATTGGACGACGAATCGCCAAAGCTGGTGCCGCAATGGGCGTCGGAGCCGTTGTGCCGGTCGATCGCCTTGCAGTCGGGCACGTAGTCGAAGCCGCCCGGAATGCCGAACTTCACATCCAGCGCAAACAGCAGCGGCAGCCGCGAGGGCTTGCGCGGATCGATGCTTTCTTCCTTGCAGGCCCAATACCAGGTGCGGCGCAGGCCGTCGTTGCGCTTCGGGTCCTTGCCCAGCACCTCGGCCGGGCTGTGGTGCAGCATGCCGCCGAAGGCCGCCTTGCACCAGTTGTGGTAGCCCTGCGTGTGCAGGATGAACTCGTGCCAGGCGGTATCGACCACCTTCGAAGGCATGGCCACGAACTTGCGGCCGCTGCGCAAATGGGCCATGAAGAACTGGCGAAGGCCGCGCAGCACCAGCTCGGCGTCGCGCCGGCTGAGCCCCGGGTGGGCCGCGATCAGCTTGCCGATGAGAAACGGCGGCATGCGGGCTTCGCGGATGAACTGCCGGCGCAGGCTGGTTTCCATGAAGCCCAGCGTGGCCGCAAGCGCCCATGCGCCAAGAACCAGCGGAACCAGCACCAGCCAGCCGCCATTGCTGAAGGCGAAGAACACCGCGACAAGCGCCCCCACCACCGCGGCCCGGCGTGCCCACATCAGCGCGGCAATGCGCCGCCGGTAATTCAGGTGCAGAAAGTCGAGGTCCATCAGACGACCACCGGCTCCGGCTCCAGCCGGATACCGAAGCGCTCGTACACGCTGGTCTGGATGGCCTTGGCCAGCGTCATCACCTCGCCGCCGGTCACGGGGTTCTCGAGGCCGCCGCGGTTCACCAGCACCAGCGCCTGCCTTTCGTAGACGCCAGCATTGCCGACCGACTTGCCCTTCCAGCCGCAGGCGTCGATGAGCCAGCCGGCCGCGAGCTTGATGGTGCCGTCGGCCATGGGGTAATGCACGATTTTCGGGTCGCGCGCGATGATGTCGGCGCACTGCTCGGGCGTGACCGTGGGGTTCTTGAAGAAACTGCCGGCATTGCCGAGCACCCGCCAATCGGGCAGCTTGGCGCGGCGAATGGCGCAGATCCAGTCGAACACGTCGGTGGCGCTCGGCGTGAAATTGCCGGTTTCGTCCATCTTGCGCTCGAGGTCGAGGTAGCCCACCACCGCCTTCCAGGGCTTGGGCAGCCGAAAGCGCACGCGGGTGATCAGCGCCCGGCCCGAAAGCCCGAAATCGTTCGGCCCGCTGCGCACATGCTTGAACACCGAGTCGCGGTAGCCGAAGGCGCACTGCGCGGCGTCCAGCGTAAAGCTGCGCCCGGTGTCCAGGTCGATGGCGTCGAGCGAATCGAAACGGTCTTGCAGCTCGACCCCGTAGGCGCCGATGTTCTGCACCGGCGCGCCGCCCACCGTGCCCGGAATGAGCGCCAGGTTCTCGAGCCCCGGGTAGCCGTGCGCCAGCATCCATTGCACCGCGTCGTGCCAGATTTCGCCCGCGCCGGCCTCCACGATCCAGGCGCGCGGGGTCTCCTCGACCAGCCGCAGCCCCTTGATTTCGACCTTCAGCACCAGCGGCTTCACGTCGCCGGTGAGCACGATGTTGCTGCCCCCGCCCAGCACGAAACGGGGCGCGTCGCGCCAGCGGGGGTCGGCGCGCAGCTCGGCCACGTCCGCCTCGTTGGCAATGCGCACCAGGTTCTGCGCGCGCGCGACGATGCCGAAGCTGTTGTACGGCTGCAGCGGGACGTTGTTCTCCACGATCATGGGAGAATTGTCGCATCCAGCTACCGCGAATCAGGAGAGCCCATGCCGTCTTTCGATACCGTCTGCGAACCAAATCTGCCCGAAGTGAAGAATGCGGTCGAAAACACCGCCAAGGAAATCGCAACGCGTTTCGATTTCAAGGGCACGGCCGCCGCCGTCGAGCTCAAGGACAAGGAAATCACCATGATCGGCGACGCCGAGTTCCAGCTCGTGCAGGTCGAAGACATTCTTCGCGCCAAGCTCACCAAGCGCAGCGTCGACGTGCGCTTTCTCGACAAGGGCGACGTCCAGAAGATCGGCGGCGACAAGGTCAAGCAGGTCATCAAGGTCAAGAGCGGCATCGAATCCGAGCAGGCCAAGAAAATCACCCGCATCATCAAGGACAGCAAGCTCAAGGTGCAGGCCGCCATCCAGGGCGACGCGGTGCGCATCACCGGCGCCAAGCGCGACGACCTGCAGGCCGCCATGGCGTTGATCAAGAAGGACGTGCCCGACATGCCCCTCTCGTTCAACAACTTCCGCGACTGACCCGCATGAAATCCCTCGTCGTCGCGGCGCAGCTGCTGGCGGCCGCAGCAGGGGCGCATGCGGCGAGCTCGGTCATGCTGACCGGCACCATCGGCAGCCGCGCGATCCTGATCGTGAACGGCGCGCCGCCCAAGACGGTGGCGGTCGGCGAAACCTTCCAGGGCGTGAAACTGGTCTCGCTGCAAGCCGAGCAGGCGGTGGTCGAGATGGAAGGCAAGCGCGTCAACCTGCGCATGGACACGCCGGTGAGCATCGGCGGCGGAGCCGGTTCAGGCGGTGGCGGCAACCGCATCGTGCTGCCGGCCGACAGCCGCGGCCATTTTATGACGCAGGGCGCCATCAACGGCCGCCCCGTCACCTTCATGCTCGACACCGGCGCCACGTCCATCGCCCTGTCGGCCGCCGACGCGCAGCGCATCGGCCTCGACTACAGCAAGGGCCAGCGCGTCCAGATGAACACCGCCAACGGCGTGTCCAGCGGCTACAAGCTGCGGCTGCAGTCGGTGCGCGTGGGCGATGTCGAGGTGTACGACATCGACGCCATCGTCTCGCCGCAGCCCATGCCCTTTGTTCTGCTGGGCAACAGCTTCATCAACCGCTTCTCGATGCGCCGGGACGCGGACCAGATGGTCCTGGAAAAACGCTATTGAGCGTCCGCGTCAGGCCTGCGCGGCCGTGACGACGATCTCGATCTTGTAGGCCGCATTGGCCATCTTGGCCTGCACCGTCGCGCGCGGCGGGGTGTTGCCGGCGGGAATCCATGCATCCCACACCTCGTTCATGGCCGTGATGTCGGTGATGTCCGCCAGGAAGATCTGCGTCATGAGAATGCGCGACTTGTCGCTGCCGGCCTCGGCCAGCAGGCGGTCGACCATGGCCAGCACCTGCGTGGTCTGGCCGCGGATGTCCTGCGCGGTGTCGTCGGGCACCTGGCCGGCGAGGTAGATGGTGCCGTTGTGCACGGCCGTCTCGGACAGACGCGGGCCAACGTGGAAGCGGGTGATGGATGCCATGGTGTTCAAGCCTTTTTCTTCGAGCCGAGCTTCGACTCCGTGCCGGCCGCGAGCCGGCGGATGTTTTCGCGGTGCCGCCAGACGAGCAGCAGACTCATGATGATGATCGCAATCAGCACCGTGCGGTCGAGCGGCCACGCAATGTTGCCGCCAATCAGGTAGTACGCCGGCGCAAAAAAGGCCGCCACGAGCGACGACAGCGACGAATAGCGGAAGAACACCGCAATGATCAGCCAGGTGACGCCGGTGGCCAGCCCCAGCCAGGGCGCAATGCCCACCAGCACCCCGGCCGCGGTGGCCACGCCCTTGCCGCCCTGGAAGCCGAAGAACACGGGGTACAGATGGCCCAGGAAGGCCGCCAGGCCCGCCAGCGCAGCCACGCCCTCGCCCAGGCCCCACTGCGCGCCGAAGTGGCGGATGACGAACACCGGCAGCCAGCCCTTGAGCGCATCGAGCAGCAAGGTGGCCAGCGCCGCGCCCTTGTTGCCCGAGCGCAGCACGTTGGTGGCGCCGGGGTTGCCGCTGCCGTAGCTGCGCGGGTCGGCCATGCCGAGCGATTTGCTCACGATGACCGCAAACGACAGCGAGCCGATCAGGTACGAAGCCACGATGGCAAGGAGGGAAGGCAAATGAAAGCTCAAGGCGGCGCTCCACGAAGGATGGATGTTCTTATTCGGGCCGGCTATTCTGCCAGCGCGCACTGCACCGGCTTGGCGCCGAGCAGCGCCACGCACACCTGCGGGTCGATGCCCACCAGGTAGCCGCGCCGCCCGCCGTTGATTGCGATCTTCGGCAGCTCCAGGATGCTCGACTCGATGTACACCGGCATCTGGCGCCGCGTGCCGAAGGGCGAGGTGCCGCCCACCATGTAGCCGCTGTGGCGCTGCGCGACCTCGGGCTTGCAGGGCTCCACCGACTTGGCGCCGATCTGCCGCGCCAGGTTCTTGGTCGACACCGTGCGGTTGCCGTGCATCAGCACGATGAGCGGCTTGGCGTCCTGGTCCTGCATGACCAGCGTCTTCACCACGGTGAAGGGGTCGAGGCCCAGCACCTCGGCGCTGTGCTGCGCGCCGCCGTGCTCCAGGTACTCGTACGGGTGCTCCGTGAAGGCGACCTTGTGCTCGCGCAGCAGCTGGGTGGCCGGCGTTTCGGAGGTGTGGGTGTTTTTCCTGGCCATCCTGCTGACGATTCGATTTTTTAGAGATTACTGTTTTACGATAAACTTTGTCTGTACAACATTAAATATCGAGCCAAACATGCAGCATACGTCAGCCTCGAAGGCAAGCTCCTCGTACTACCTGCGGCGGCACGCTCAAATCGTGCACACGCTCATCCTCGCCGGAGGCGCGCTGCTCCTGGCGCAGCCCGTCCTGCTGCTGGTGTTCAACCAGGGGCTGGAGTTGTTCGGCGGAGCCAACCTCCTTGGCCTGCCCAGCCTGCCGACGGACGACCCGGCACGTTGGCGCACTGCGGCCGTCAGCCTTCTGCCCGTTGGCGGCGGTTTGTACGCCCTGCGGCACCTCTGGCGGCTGTTCGACGAATACGGACATGGCCGGGTCTTCAGCGCCGCAGCGCTAGACGCGCTGGCGCGCTTCGCGTGGGCTGTGCTGCTGCTGGCGCTGCTGCTTCCGCTGGCGCGCGGCCTGATGACAGTGGCACTGAGCATCGGCAACCCGCCGGGCCAGCGCTTCCTGTCGATAACCATCGCGTGGTTCGATTGCCTGCACATCCTCTTCGGTGCGGTGCTCGTGGCCATCGCACGCGTGATGGTCGAGGCTCGCCGCATGGCCGACGACAATGCAGGCTTCGTCTGAAGACGCCATGCCCATCATCGTGAACCTCGATGTCATGCTCGCGCGGCGCAAGATGCGCTCGCGCGAGTTGGCGGAGCACGTCGGCATCACCGAGCAGAACCTTTCACTCCTCAAAAGCGGCAAGGTGCGCGGTGTGCGCTTCGACACGCTGGAGCGCATCTGCGAGGCGCTCGAGTGCCAGCCAGGTGACCTGCTCGAATGGCAGCCGGCTCCCGGAGACTGATGCCGCGTCCGGCCCTGCCGGCACTGGTGCTGGCCGTGGTGACCATACATGCGGCCGTGTTGTGGCTGCTGCTGGTTGCCAGCCAACCGCACGAAAGACCGGCGGGTTCGATCAAGCGCATCGCCATGGAAGTCGTCCAGGTCGTCACGCCGGCTAAGCCGGCCCCGTCGGAGCAACGGGAACAACCGACTGTCAAGCCACGAACCGCGCCAATGGCAGCCGCCCCTCGCCCCGTCCCCAGGCGTGCGTCGCGGCCGGCGCCCAGCGGCTCGATCCCCGCGACGCCAGACACCTTGGCCGAGCCCGCGCAGGCAACGGGCCCGCCTGCCACGCCCCCGCTCACCCTGGACACCGAAGCCACGAGGCGTGCCCTCCGCGACGTGGCCCGGCAACGCTCTTTCGCCGACCAGGCGAACCAGAGCATTAATGGCCGCGCCCGCTCCGCGCTCGACACGCCGCTCAGTGCGGGTGTCGCCAACGCAGCGCGCGGCGACTGCATGCGCGGCCAATTCAAGGGCAGCGACATGGGCCTGCTCAGCTTGCCCATGCTTGCCCTGGCCGCCGCCAGGAACGAATGCGGTCGCTGAGCTGAACAGCGTCAGGTCGCCGGGTCCCGGATCTCCCAGCGGATCTGATCGATCTCGGCCAGGACTGCCGGCGAAAGCGTGGTGCCCCACACGTCAAGGTCTTCGTCGAGCTGCGCCACCGTGGTCACGCCGATGATGGTGCTTGCCACCTGCCACTTGGTGTAGCAGAAGGCCAGCGCCAGCTGCACCGGCGTCAGGCCGTTGTCGCGTGCCAGCTGGTTGTAGCGGCGCGCCGCCTTCAATGCATCGGGCCGGCCCCAGCGCTGCTTGCGCACCGATTCGTAGCTCGAAATTCGCGCGCCCTTCGGAGCCTCGGGCCCCTCGATGCCACCCTGGTCGTACTTGCCGGTCAACAGGCCGAAGGCGAGCGGCGAATACGCCAGCAGCGAAACGCCGAGCCGGTGCATCGTCTCGTCGAGCCCGTTCTCGAGCCCGCGGCTCACCAGGTTGTAGACGTTCTGCACCGAGGCCACGCGCGGCAGGCCGTGCTGTTCGGCCAGGCGCACGAACTCATGCACGCCGTACGGCGTTTCGTTCGAAAGGCCGATTTCGCGCACCTTGCCGGCCTTGACCAGCCCGCCCAGTGCCTCGAGCTGCTCGTGAATCGGGGTTTGCGAGGTTTCCTTGGCCGGGTCGTAGTAAAGCGCGCCGAAGGCCGGCACGTGGCGCTCGGGCCAGTGGATCTGGTACAGGTCGATGACGTCGGTCTTCAGCCTTTTGAGGCTGGCGTTGCACGACGCCACGATGTCGGCCGCCGTCATGCCCGTGCCTTCGCGCACCCAGGGCGTGGCGCGCACCGGGCCGGCCACCTTGGTGGCGAGCGTGACCTTCTGGCGCGCGCCGGGATTGGCCGCAAACCAGTTGCCGATGATGGTTTCGGTGGCGCCGTAGGTCTCCTTGCGCGTGGGCACCGCGTACATCTCGGCCGTGTCGATGAAATCGACGCCGCGCTCCAGCGAGCGGCTCAAGATGGCATGCGAGGTGGGCTCGTCCACCTGTTCGCCGAATGTCATGGTGCCAAGGCAGATCGGGGTGACCTGCAGGCTGCTCTGGCCGAGTTGGATTTTTTTCATGCGCGGAATGCTACCGCCCTCCTTTGCGGTGTGCAGGCCGCGGGCCCAAAACCCGGGCGCGCACTGTCTTGTGGCGGACTGCGCCGCGGCCGCCGGCTCCGTATCATCGGCGCCCATGTACCAAGCCCTTCGTCCTTCGCGCACCGAATTCGTGCCCGTGCGCAACCTCCGCTACCACGTGCGCGTATGGGGCGAGCCCTCCGCGGCGCGGCCGCCGTTGGTGCTGCTGCACGGCTGGATGGACGTGGGGGCCTCCTGGCAGTTCGTGGTCGATGCGCTGGCCGAAGAGCGCTTCATCGTCGCGCCCGACTGGCGCGGCTTCGGGCTGACCGATGGCGGCGGTGTCGACAACTACTGGCTGCCCGACTACCTCGCCGATCTCGAATGGCTGCTCGACCACTACGCGGGCGAAGGCGATGCGGCCCGGCCTGTCGACCTGGTCGGCCACAGCATGGGCGGCAATGTCGCCATGCACTATGCGGGCGTGAGGCCCGAGCGCATTCGCCGACTGGTCAATTGCGAAGGCTTCGGCATGCCCGCGCGCAAACCCGAGGAAGCGCCCGCGCGCTACGGGCAATGGATCGACGAACTCAAGCGGCTGCACCGCGGCGAAATGGCGCTTGCCGGCTACTCGTCGGTCGACGGTGTGGCGCGGCGGCTCATGAAGACCAACCCGCGCCTCACACCCGACAAGGCGAACTGGCTGGCCGGCCATTGGTCGGCCCTCCAGGCGCAGGCCGAAGGCGGCGAGCGCTGGCAGATCCTCGGCGACGCCGCGCACAAGATCATCAACGCGAACATCTTCCGGGTCGATGAAACGCTCGCGCTCTATGCGCGGATTTCAGCGCCCACGCTGATGGTCGAAGCTGCGGACGACAGCCTGCACGGCTGGTGGAAAAACCGCTACACCCTCGATGAGTTCCACGAGCGCCTGAAGTCCATGCCTTCGGTGCGCATCGAGCAAGTCGCCGACGCGGGCCACATGCTGCACCACGACCAGCCGCAGCGCGTGGCCGGGCTGATCGAGCAGTTCCTGGCCGGCTGAGCCAGCAGGGTTTCAGTTGGCGGCGCGGCCCTGCACGGTGCGCTGCAACGCCGCGCGCGCCAGCAGCCGCGTCGAATCGAGCGTGGGCAGCGGCGAGTTCACGTCGTTCATGATCAGCGGAATTTCGGTGCAGCCGAGCACCACCGCGTCGCAGCCGTCTTCGTCCTTCATGCGCTGTATGACGCGGCGGAACGCCGTGATGGCGTCGGGCGTGAAAACACCGCAAACCAACTCGTCCATGATGATGCGGTTGATCTCTTCGCGCTCATCGGCAGTAGGCCGAACGTACTCGAGCCCCCTGGCAGAGAGCTTCTCGGGATAGACCTCGCTCTCGACCAGCCAGCGCGTGCCGGTGATGGCCAGGCGCCGGAAACCGCGCTGCGCGGCCTCCTCGGCCACGCACTCCGCAATATGCAACCAAGGCAACGGCGAGCGCGCCTCGATGAAAGGCAGCGCCTGGTGAATGGTGTTGTCGGGGCAGACCAGAAAGCTCGCACCGATCTTCGCGAGCTTGCTCGCCGAAGCGAGCATGACCTCGCCCACGCCGCGCCAGTCATTGCGATAGATGTGCTGCATGTAGTCGGCAAGCGACGGCGTGTGCATCGAGACTTCAGGATGCGCATGCGGGCCGAGCAGTTGGGCCCCCTCCACGCAGATGGTTTGGTAGCAGAGCGCCGCGCCTTCGGCGGAGCATCCGACGATTCCGATGTGCTGGGTCATTCGCACATGCTACAAGCCTGCGGCCCGGCGTGCGCCAGACCGGCTTCGAACTCAGTCTTCTTCGTCCGCGTCGTTGCCCGTCAGCATCAGCACCTCTTCGACGAAGGCGTCGAAGTGCGGCAGCGCGGCGGGCAGCGGCCGGGCCGGTGCGGCCTGGCCGTCGTCGAAAAAATGCTCCGCGCCGGCCGACATGTCCACCCATTCACCCGCCTCGAACAGCAGGCCCAGGTAGCCGTCTTCGGTGCGCACATAGAACAAGCTCGCACGCTCGAGCGCCCGCTGGCCTGCGGGCGCTTCTTCACGGCCCCAGGTCACGCCTTGCCCGGCCAGGCGCTCGGTGATGCGGCCGTCGCACACATGCGTGTCGCACCAGCGTCCTTCGGCATCGAAAACGGCGAGCACGGGCATGGGCGTCCTTTGCTTGAAAGTTACTGCAGGAAGCTGGGCTTGGCGTAGCCCTGGAACTTGGTGTCGACCACGGCCTTGAACTCCTTGGAGCGGTAGGCGTCGGCAATGTCCTTGGCCCAGGGCGCGTTCTTGTCCGCGCTCTTCACGGCCACCACGTTCAGGTAGTAGTCGGGCGTCTTCTCGAGCACCACGGCCTCGGTGAGCTTCAGGCCCGACGAGATTGCGAAGTTGCCGTTGACGATGGCGTATTCGGTATCGCCCAGCGAGCGCGGCAGCTGCGCGGCTTCGAGCGGAATGAACTTCAGCTTCTTCGGGTTCTCGGCCACGTCTTTTTCAGACGCGCGCAGCGGATCGACGCCGGGCTTGATGGTGATGAGCTTGTTCTGCTCCAGCAGCACCAGCGCGCGGGCCAGGTTGCTCGGGTCGTTAGGCAGCGTGAAACGGTCGCCCTCTTTCACCTCGGCCAGGGTCTTGCGCTTGGTCGAATACACGCCCAGCGGCGCGATCGGGCCCTGCACCAGTTCGGCAAGGTCCAGCTTCTGGTCGGCGGAGAACTTCTTCAGGTAGACCTGATGCTGAAAGAAATTGGCGTCGAGCGAGCCCTGGGCCAGCGCGAGGTTGGGCTGCACATAGTCGTTGAACTCGACCAGCTTCACCTTGTAGCCCTTCTTCTCCAGGATGGGGACGATGCCGGCCTTGAGCTGGTCGATGTTCGAGCCGGCGGTGCCGCCGATGACGAGGTTCTTCTTGGCTTCTTGCGCCTGTGCCAGCGAGAGGCCGCCGAACGACAGGGCGGCAAGAGACAGGGCGAGGACGGAACGGCGCAGCAGTGCGGTTTTCATGGAATGAGCAGGAGAGAAAAGAGACAAAAGGAAAGAGAAAAACAAAAAATCAACGCTTGTCCAGCCTGCGCGCCGTGGTGTTGCCCACGAACTGCAGGATCTGTACCAGCACCACGAGCAGCGCCACGGTGAGCACCATCACGTCGGTCTGAAAGCGGTAGTAGCCGTAGCGGATGGCCAGGTCGCCAATGCCGCCGCCGCCCACCACGCCGGCAATGGCCGAGTAGGAGAGAAAGCTCACCGCCAACACCGTGAGCGCCAGCACCAGACCGGAGCGCGCCTCCACCACCAGCACGCGCCAAACGATCTGCAGCTCCGAAGCGCCCATGGCGTGCGCCGCCTCGATCACGCCGCGCGGCACCTCGCGCAGGCACTGGTCGACGAGCCGCGCAAAGTACGGAATGGCCGCAAACGACAACGGCACCGCGGCCGCCAGCGGCCCGATGGACGTGCCGGCAATCACGCGCGTGAACGGCACCAGCGCCACCAGCAAAATGATGAAAGGAAACGAACGCACGGTGTTCACGATCCAGTTGAGCACAAGGAACGCCGGCTTGTTTTCGAGCGACTGGCCCGGCCCCAGCAAGAACAGCAGAATGCCCAGCGGCCCGCCAATCAGCACCGCGGCCGAGAGGCCGATGGCCAGCATCAGGAAGGTCTGGCCCGTGGCCACCCACAGCTCGGGGAGGATGGGCGCGATGTTTTCAAACATAGGCCACCTCCTGCGCGCTGCGCTGCACCGGCAAGGGGCGCGACGTGATGGGTTCGCGCGCCTCGCGCTCGCGGCGACGCACCAGCTCGTCGATTTCGCGGCCCAGCGCCGTCTTGCGCTCTTCGGCCGACGCATCGAGCACCGCAAACTGCTCCACCAGGCGGCCCTTCTCCAGAATGGCCACGTTGCGGCACAGCACCTCGACCACCGAGAGCTCGTGCGTCACGATGACGATGGTCACGCCGATCTTCTGGTTGATGTCGCGCAGCGTTTCGAGCAGCGCGCGCGTGGTTTCGGTGTCGAGCGCCGAGGTGGGCTCGTCGCACAGCAGCACCTGCGGCCGCGGCGCCAGCGCACGCGCAATGGCCACGCGCTGCTTCTGCCCGCCCGAAAGCTGGGCCGGGTAGGTGTCGATCTTCTCGGCCAGCCCCACCAGGGCCAGGCACTCGCGCACGCGGGCGTCGATTTCGGCCTTGGAATGGCGGCCGTGTATCTTCAGCGGGAACGCCACGTTGTCGAACACCGTGGCGTTCTGCAGCAGGTTGAACTGCTGAAAGATCATGCCGATGTTCTGGCGCATGTCCCGCAGCTCGCGGCGCGAGAGCGTCGTCAGGTCGCGCCCGCCCACAAAGACCTTGCCCGCATCGGGCCGCTCCAGCAGGTTGATGAGGCGCAGCAAGGTCGACTTGCCCGCGCCGCTCTTGCCGATCAGGCCGAACACGTCGCCCTGGTGAATGTCGAGCGAGAGCGACTGCACGGCGTCGAACACCTCGCCGCTGGGCAAGGCAAAAGACTTCTGCACCGATTGAAGTCGGATGACCGGCGCCGCGTTGCCGCGGGCCGTATCAGGCGAATGGTTGGTCATGGAGAGGAGGCACGGCCCGCGCTGAAGCGGGCCGCGGAGTTCGCAAAAAGGTGCCGAGTATGAAAACAAAATCGTCAAAAGGGAACGAACAAATCGGCGCTTGCTTATGCATGAAAAAGCATAAGCATTGAAGAAGCTCGGCGAACAACGCCATATCGATATGCGCATTGGTTCGTTCCCAAACCGGCGGGGCAATGCCACATTCGCGGCCTTACTTTTTTTGATTTCGCGCAACAACATGCACAGCACCCTTCGCCGCCGCACCCTCGCCCTTGCAACCATTGCGGGCGCACTTTTCTTCACCGGTAGCGCCGCCTTCGCGCAAGACAACAAGACCGCCATCAAGGTGGGCGTGTCCGTCGGCAACGGCGAGCAGATCTTCGAAGTGGTGAAGAAGGTCGCCGCCAAGGACGGCCTGAACATCCAGGTGGTGGTGTTCAACGACTACCAATTGCCCAACGCCGCGCTGGCCTCGGGCGACCTGGACGCCAACGCCTTTCAGCACCAGCCTTTCCTGGACAACCAGAACAAGGCCCGCGGCTTCGACATCGTGCCCGTGGGCCTCACCATCACGGCGCCGCTGGGCTTCTACTCGCGCAAGATCAAGTCGATCGACCAGTTGCCCGACGGCGCCTCGGTCGGCATCCAGAACGATCCGTCGAACGGCAACCGCGCCTTGCTGCTGCTGCAGACGGCGGGCCTCATCACGCTGAAGCCCGAGGCGGTGAAGAACAACAACGCCACGCCGCTCGACGTGGTGAGCAACCCCAAGAAGCTGAAGCTGGTGGCGCTGGACGCGGCCCAACTGCCGCGCTCGCTCGACGACCTGGTCATTGCCGCCATCAACAACGACTACGCCGAGAAGGCCGGCCTGTCGCTCGCCAAGGACGCCGTGATCAAGGAGGCCCCGAAAAGCCCCTACGCCAACCTGATTGCCGTGCGCCGCGCCGACAAGGACAAGCCATGGGCCAAGCGGCTGGTTGCGGCCTACCAGTCGGCGGAGGTGAAGAGCTTTATCGAAACGCAGTTCAAGGGATCGCTTGTCCCCGCGTTCTGACTTTGCCTTCCTCCCTCCCCCGCTGGGGGAGGGCCGGGGTGGGGGCACGACGGCCTCCAAATAAGCACAGCGCTCGATCGAAGCCCGCCCCCATCCCAGCCTTCCCCCAGCGGGGGAAGGAGCAATACAGGGGCTCTCCTGGGCAACGGTGCGGTCCATGAGAAAATGTCCGGTTTCCCCCGAACACAGTCAGGACACCCCATGGACGCAGAACAAATCAACCAAATCGGCGCAACCCTCGCGGACCTGAGCGCCCGGACGGCCGATTTACGGAGGTATCTTTGACTACGATGCCAAAGCCGAACGCCTGAGGACGGTCAACGCATCGCTCGAAGACCCGAACGTCTGGAACGACCCCAAGAAGGCCCAGGAACTCGGCCGCGAGAAGAAATCGCTCGACGACGTGGTCGTGACGCTCGACCGCTTGACCAGCGGCTTGTCTGACAACGCCGAGCTTTTCGAGATGTCGAAGGAAGAAGGCGACATGGACGGCTTGCAGTCCATTGCCGATGACGCCGCCGCGCTCGAAGCCGACATCAAGCAGCTCGAATTCCGCCGGATGTTCAACAACCCGGCCGATCCGCTCAACGCCTTTGTCGACATCCAGGCCGGCGCCGGCGGCACCGAGGCTTGCGACTGGGCCAGCATGCTGCTGCGCCAGTACCTGAAGTACGCCGAGCGCAAGGGCTTCAAGACGCAGATCGAAGACGAAACCCCCGGCGACACCGCCGGCATCAAGGGCGCGACCATCAAGGTGGAAGGCGACTACGCCTTTGGCCTCTTGCGCACCGAAACCGGCGTGCACCGCCTGGTGCGCAAGTCGCCGTTCGACTCGTCGGGCGGGCGCCACACCAGCTTTGCTTCGATCTTTGTGTACCCGGAAATCGACGACTCCATCGAGATCGAGATCAACCCTTCGGACGTGCGCACCGACACCTTCCGCGCAAGCGGCGCGGGCGGCCAGCACATCAACAAGACCGACTCGGCCGTGCGCCTGACGCACATCCCCACCGGCATCGTGGTGCAGTGCCAGGACGGCCGCAGCCAGCACAGCAACCGCGACGTGGCGTGGAAGCGCCTGCGCTCGCGCCTGTACGACCACGAAATGCGCAAGCGCCAGGAAGAGCAGCAAAAGCTCGAAGACAGCAAGACCGACGTGGGCTGGGGCCACCAGATTCGCAGCTACGTGCTGGACAACAGCCGCATCAAGGACCTGCGCACCAACGTCGAAGTCTCGGCCACGCAAAAGGTGCTCGACGGCGACCTGGACGTGTTCATCGAAGCCTCGCTGAAGCAAGGCGTGTAATCGATGAGCCTGACCCACGACAAGGTCGAAGCCTTCATCTTCGACATGGACGGCACCATGATCGACTCCATGCCGTGGCATGCGCGCTCGTGGGTGGAGTTTGTGGCGCGCCACGGGCTCAAGCTCGACGTGACCGACATTCTTGCGCGCACCACGGGCCGCACCGGCGCCGAGTGCATGCGCGAGCTGTTCGAGCGCGAACTGGCCGACGACGAATGCCAGGCCCTGGTGCACGAGAAAGAAGAAATCTACCGCGCCATGTTCAGCGACAACTTCACCGAGGTGGCCGGCTTCACCGCCTTTGCCAAGGCCGCCGTGGCGCGCGGCCTGAAGGTGGCCGTGGGCACGGCGGGCGACCGGCACAACATCGAGTTTGCGATGTCGCGCCTGAAGATGGACCCACTGCCGCTGGCCATTGTGGGCGGCGACGAAGGCTTTGCCGGCAAGCCCACGCCCGAGATTTTCTTGGAAGCCGCGCGCCGCATTGGCGTGCCGCCCGAGCGCTGCATCGTGTTTGAAGATGCGCCCTTCGGCATCGAGGCTGCGCGCCGCGGCGGCATGCGTGCCGTGGCCGTGTGCAGCACCCATACCGCCGCCGAGCTTGCCGGCCCCCATGTGATTGCCGCCGTTCGCGACTACGACGAACTCGCCCATTCGAATTTTCTGGAGACACTCGATGCTGCTGCAGCGTGACGCCCAAGGGCAACCGATTGCCATTCGCCGCGAAGACTATGCCGCTCCGGCATTCTGGATCGACACCGTCGACCTGACCTTCGACCTCGACCCCGCCAAGACCCGCGTGCTCAACCGCATGCAACTGCGCCGCAACCCCGACGTGCCGGCCCAACCGCTGCGCCTGGACGGCGACGAGCTGAACCTGGCCCGCGTGCTGGTCAACGGCCAGGGCGCGTCGTTCCGCATGGAAGGCGAGCAGCTCGTGATCGATGGTTTGCCCGACGCCTTCGAGCTCGAGATCTTCACCACCTGCTGCCCCATCAAGAACACCAAGCTGATGGGCCTGTTCGTGAGCGAAGACACCTTCTTCACGCAGTGCGAGGCCGAAGGCTTCCGCCGCATCACGTACTTCCTGGACCGCCCCGACGTGATGGCGATGTACACGGTAACGCTGCGCGCCGCCAAGGCCGCCTACCCCGTGCTGCTGTCGAACGGCAACCTGGTCGAGCAGGGCGACCTGCCCGAGGGCCGCCACTTTGCCAAGTGGGTCGACCCCTTCAAGAAGCCCAGCTACCTGTTTGCGCTGGTGGCCGGCAAGCTGGTGGCGCGCGAGCAGCGCATTACCGCGCGCAACGGCAAGGAGCATTTGCTGCAGGTGTACGTGCGCGCCGGAGACCTCGACAAGACCGAGCACGCGATGAACTCGCTGGTCAACTCGGTGCTGTGGGACGAAGCCCGCTTCGGCCTGCCGCTGGACCTGGACCGCTTCATGATCGTGGCCACCAGCGACTTCAACATGGGCGCCATGGAGAACAAGGGCCTGAACATCTTCAACACGAAGTACGTTCTGGCCAACCAGGCCACCGCCACCGATGCCGACTACAGCAACATCGAAAGCGTGGTCGGCCACGAGTACTTCCACAACTGGAGCGGTGACCGCGTCACGTGCCGCGACTGGTTCCAGCTCTCTCTGAAAGAAGGCCTGACCGTCTTCCGCGACCAGGAGTTCAGCCAGGACCTGTGCGCCGACGCCTCGGCCCGCGCCGTGAAGCGCATCGAAGACGTGCGCGTGCTGCGCACCGCCCAGTTCCCTGAAGACGCGGGCCCCATGGCCCACCCGGTGCGGCCAGACAGCTACATCGAGATCAGCAACTTCTACACCGTCACCATTTATGAAAAGGGTGCCGAGGTGGTCCGCATGATGCAGACGCTGGTCGGCCGCAAGGGCTTTGAAAAGGGCATGACCCTTTACTTCGAGCGCCACGACGGACAGGCCGTGACCTGCGACGACTTTGCCCAGGCCATTGCCGATACCAACCCCGATTCGGAGCTGGCCCGCCTGCTGCCGCAGTTCAAGCGCTGGTACAGCCAGGCCGGCACGCCGCGCCTTGCCGCCCACGGCGTGTACGACGCGCAAGCGCGCAGCTACACCCTGAGCATCGTGCAAAGCTGCCCGCCCACGCCGGGCCAGCCGACCAAGGAACCGTTCGTTATTCCGGTGAACATTGGCCTGCTCGATGCCAGCGGCCGCGAACTGCCGCTGCAGCTCGAAGGCGAAACCGAAGTAACCCGCGGCGCGCCGGGCACGCCCTGCACGCGCACCGTGGTGCTCTCGCGCGCCGGCGAGCAAATTACCTTTGTCGGCCTCGACGCCGAGCCCGTGCCTTCCATCTTGCGCGGCTTCAGCGCGCCGGTGATTCTCGACTTCGAGTACACCGACGCCCAACTGCTGACGTTGCTGGCCAACGACCCCGACCCGTTCAACCGCTGGGAAGCCGGCCAGCGCCTGGGCCTGCGCGCCGCGCTGCAAGGCATTGCGGCGCTTGCGACCGACACCACCCCGGTGCTGAACGACGCGTATCTGGACGCCATGCGCAGCGTGCTGCGCAACCCCAAGCTCGACGCCGCCTTCAAGGAACTGGTGCTCACCCTGCCTTCGGAAACCTACATTGCCGAGCAGCTCGACGTGGTCGATCCGCAGCGCGTGCACCTGGTGCGCGAAGCCATGCGCGCCCAGCTGGCCACCGCCCTCTTCCAGGACTGGCAACAGGTCTACGAAGAAAACCACGACACCGGCGCCTACACGCCCGACCCCACCTCTTCAGGCCGCCGCGCGCTCGCCGGCATGGCGCTGAACTTCTTGTGCCTGGCGGCGCGCTCTTCGGGCGACACCGTGTGGCCCGGCAAGACGCTGCAGCGCTTCAAGGACGCCGGCAACATGACCGACCGCTTCAACGCGCTCAACGCGCTGGTGGCGTCGGGCCACACCTTGGCCGCGCAGGCGCTCGCGCGCTTTCACGCCCTGTTCAAGGACGAAGCGCTGGTCATCGACAAGTGGTTTTCGCTGCAGGCCGGCGCGCCCGACCGCGGCGGCGACATCTTGCCGCTGGTCAAGCAGCTGATGAAGCACCCGGACTTCTCCATCAAGAACCCCAACCGCGCCCGCAGCGTGATCTTCAGCTACTGCAGCGCCAACCCCGGAGCGTTTCATCGCCCCGACGCGGCCGGCTACGTGTTCTGGAGCGAGCGCGTCATAGAGCTGGACGCCATCAACCCCCAGGTGGCCGCCCGCCTTGCCCGCGCGCTCGACCGCTGGAGCAAGCTGGCCGAGCCCTACCGCAGCGCCGCGCGCGAAGCCATTGCCCGCGTGGCCGCCAAGCCCGACCTGAGCAAGGACACGCATGAAGTCGTGACCCGCGCCCTGGCCGGCAACTGATAAGCAAGGAACACAGGAAGCACATGGCTCAACAAAAGATCTCCCTCACCCGCTACCTCGTCGAACAACAGCGCGCCGACGGCCTCATTCCCGGCCAGCTGCGCCTGCTGCTCGAAGTGGTCGCCCGCGCCTGCAAGAGCATCAGCCAGGCCGTCAACAAGGGCGCGCTGGGCGGAGTGCTCGGCACCGCCGAAAGCGAAAACGTGCAGGGCGAAATCCAGAAGAAGCTGGACATCATCGCCAACGAAGTGCTGATCGAGGCCAACGAATGGGGCGGCCACCTCGCGGCCATGGCCAGTGAGGAAATGGAAACCATCCACGTGGTGCCCAACCGCTACCCGCAGGGCGAATACCTGCTCATGTTCGACCCGCTCGACGGCAGCAGCAACATCGACGTGAACGTGAGCATTGGCACCATCTTCAGCGTGCTGAAGAAGCCTGATGACACCCCCGGCGTGCAGGAAGCCGACTTTCTGCAGGCCGGCACCCAGCAGGTAGCCGCCGGCTACTGCATCTACGGCCCGCAGACCACCCTGGTGCTTACCGTGGGCAACGGCGTGGCCATGTTCACGCTCGACCGCGAGCAAGGCAGCTTTGTGCTCACACAGGAAGACATCCAGATTCCGGCCGATACCAAGGAATTTGCAGTCAACATGAGCAACATGCGCCACTGGGACGAGCCCATGAAGCGCTACATCGACGAGTGCCTGGCCGGCAAGGAAGGCCCGCGCGGCAAAGACTTCAACATGCGCTGGATTGCCAGCATGGTGGCCGACGTGCACCGCATCTTGATGCGCGGCGGCGTGTTCATGTACCCGTGGGACAAGCGCGAACCCGAAAAGGCCGGCAAGCTGCGCCTGATGTACGAGGCCAACCCCATGAGCTGGCTGGTGGAGCAGGCCGGCGGCGCCGCCACCAACGGCAAGCAGCGCATCCTGGACTTGAAGCCCACCAAACTGCACGAGCGCGTGAGCGTGATGTTGGGTTCGCGTAACGAAGTCGAGCGTTTGACCAAGTACCACACCGAAAAGGCCTGACGGTGTTGCTATAATCCGAGGCTTCGCCGGTGTAGCTCAGTCGGTAGAGCAGCTCATTCGTAATGAGAAGGTCGGGTGTTCGATTCATCTCTCCGGCACCACATACAGGGAACCGTTCCCTCTGAAAACCGCCCTTCGGGGCGGTTTTTTATTGCCCATCGAATTTGGGTTTTCCCGCAACTTCCCGATTTTTCCTTGCTCGCTTGCGCAAAATTTGTGCCCAAGAATGCGTATGAGCCGATACGACGGAAGCGGCCGATACCCCCTGGGCTTAGCGCCTGCAGCGGCCTGAACCTGATAGGTGACGGCGCCGTTGCTTCAAATTGATGCCTATAGATGGCTTCCAGCTAACTTTAGATGGACAGCGCCGTCTACAC
>NZ_RWKH01000030.1 GCF_003984625.1 Variovorax sp. DXTD-1
AAGAGCTACGAGTCAACTGCGATTTGTACCTTGCTGCACTCGGGAAGCCAGTTCTCGAATACAGCAGTTAGCGGGGGTCAAGGTCAGGTCTTGCTCGTTGCCCCTGATCTTCAACAAACAAAAAAAGCCGCCTGCCCCTAAGCCGCTAAAGGCCGGGGTGGCGGGCGGATCGCTTCGGAAAGGCCCCCACGAATTCATCTGCAAACAGTGGACATCCGAGGCGGATCGCTTCAGGATTTATCCGACTCATCAAATGTCGCGACCGAACCTCTAATTGGCCAGCGCGTTCGGAAAGAACAGCTGCTCGCCGCCGATCTTGTAGGCCGCGATGGTTTGCTGACCTGCGGGCGAGATCACCCAGTCGACGAACTTCTGTGCGCCCTTGCTGTTGAGCGAGGGAAATTTGGTGGGGCTCACGACCATCACGCCGTACTGGTTGAAGAGCCGCTTGTCGCCCTCGACCAGCACCGCAAGATCGGCGCGGTTCTTGAAGCTGAGCCAGGTGCCGCGGTCCGCGAGCACATAGCCGCCCGACGAGGCCGCGATGTTCAGCGCCGGCCCCATGCCGCAGCCGCATTCCTTGTAGCCCGTGCCCTTGCGCTCGTTGGGCACCGGCTGCCCGGCTTCAGCCACGCCGGTCTGCGTCCAGAGCCGGCGTTCGGCCGCGTCGGTGCCGCTCTTGTCGCCGCGCGAAACGAAAGGCGCATTGGCGGCCGCGATTTTCTTCAGCGCGGCGACGATATCGCCGCCCTTCGCAGCCACCGGATCGGCCTTCGGGCCCACCAGCACGAAGTCGTTGTACATCACGGGGTAGCGCCTGGCGCTGAAGCCCTCGGCCACGAACTTCTCCTCGGCCGCGGTGTCGTGCACGAACAGCACGTCGGCATCGCCGCGCTTGGCCATGTCGATGGCCTGGCCGGTACCCACCGCCACCACCTTGATGTCGATGTCGCTGGCCTTCTTGAAAGCCGGCAGCAGGTGCGAGAACAAGCCCGATTGTTCGGTCGACGTGGTCGAGGCCATGGTGATGGTCTCGGCGTGCGCGGCCCCCGTGGCCAGAAAGAAAACCGCAACCGCCAGCGAGGCGCGTATGCCCGCATTGCCGCGGTGCTTGAAGAACAACAGATTCATGCCAACTCTCCTTTGACGAACAGGCGGGCCTCTTCGGGGAGCGGCCCATGGAAGAAATCGTGGACGGACAGATCGGCCAGCACGCGGCCATGCTCCAGGTAGACGACGCGGCTAGCCAGCCGCTTCACCTGCCCGAGGTTGTGGCTTGCGAACACCAGCGTGCGGCCGGCGGCGGCTTCGGCAATGAGCGTTTCGACCTCGCGCTTGGCAGTGGGGTCAAGGCTGGCGGTGGGCTCGTCGAGCAGCAGCACCGCCGGATGCAGCGCCCACGCGCGCGCCAGTGCCACCCGCTGCTGTTGGCCGCCCGACAAGGCGCGTGCGTTGCGGTCGGCCAGGTCTTCCAGCCCCACGCGCGCCAGCGCAGGAAGAGCAGCTCGGCGCGCATCACGCCAGCGCGTGCCGCGCAGCCACAGCGCCATCGCCACGTTGACCACCACCGACGCGCGCAGCATATGCGGGCGCTGGAACAGCATGGCTTGGTGGCGGCGCGGCGCGGCGCTGGTGAAGCTCCCGGCCGCATGCGGCACCAGGCCGTGCAGCAGCCGCAGCAGCGTGGTCTTGCCGCTGCCGTTGGCGCCGATGAGCGCCACGCGCTCGCCCGCCGCGATGGTCAAGGTGGCGCCTTGCAAGGCCGCCACGCGCCCCAGCCGGACGTCGACCCCGTACAGCGCAAAGACGGTGGTGTCGACACTCGCGAGCTGCACGTGTTCGTTCACGGACGCGCCTCCGGCCGCCACCAGGCCGCCATGCCGCCGCCTTCGCCTCCCCCGCCGTCGACCCGTTCGCGCCAGCCGCGGACTGCGGCGATGGCCAGGTTGAGCACCAGCACCACACCCAGCAATACGATGCCGAGGGCCAGCGCCAGCGGCAGGTCGCCCTTGCTGGTTTCGAGCGCAATGGCGGTGGTCATCACGCGCGTGAAGCCGTCGATGTTGCCGCCCACCACCATCACCGCGCCCACTTCAGAGACGGCGCGCCCGAAGGCGGCGATGAGCACGGTGAGCAAGGCATACCGTTCGTCCCACACCAGGAGCAGCGCCCGCACCAGCGGCCTGGCGCCCAGCGAGCGCAGCTGCTCGCCGTGCGCGCGCTCGGCGTCCTCGATGGTCTGGCGCGTGAGCGCCGTGACCACCGGCAGCACCAGCACCGTCTGCGCCAGCACCATGGCCTTGAATGAAAACAGCCAACCCAGGAATCCGAGCGGGCCGGAGCGCGACAGCAGCAGGTAGATCACCAGTCCGACCACCACCGATGGCAATGCCAGCAGCGTGTTCAGCACCGTGAGCAGCGCGGCCCGGCCGCGAAAGCGCGCCACGCCGAGCCATGCCCCGAGCAACAGGCCGAACCCGCAGGCCAGCGCGCACGCACTGGCGCTGACCGCGAGAGAGCGCCCGACGATGGCCAGCAGCACCGGATCGCCCGAGACGAGCAGCTGCCAAGCCGCGACGGCGCTCTGTGCAAAGGTGTTCACGCGATGGGCTTCATGGGTGGAAGCGCCGCAGTATCGGGGTGTACCTCCAATTACCTATGCAATTTTTTGCATAGGTAGCCGGGTACCCCATTCGCTCAGATCGCGTCGAGCGGAAACACCGGCCGGCGCACTTTGGAAAACGGGAACAGGCTGTAGTCCGAACTGGTCACGCCCGGGCTGTCGCACTCGACCAGCGCGGCCGAGATCGGCTCGAACACCGGCCGGCAGTACATGCGCGACTTGAGCAGCAGAAAGCGTTCCTTGCGCGGGTCGAGCCCCGCGCACTCGAAAACGCCGATGTCCCAGGGCTCCTGCGTGCGCTCGGTCACCACGATGCGCGCCGTGCCGATGTCGAACAGCACCGTGCGGCCCATGCTGCTGCGCTGGCCGGTGTAGGTGGGGCCGATGATCACGTACTCGCCGTTGCTGACAGTGCGCACCATGCCGGTCAGCATGACGGGCTTCTTCGACAGGCCGATGCCTTCCAGCGACACCTTGTTGCCCAGCGCCACCGTCACCTCGGCGCCCTCGCCCGCCGCAATCAGCTCGGCCACCGCTTGCGGGTCGCACAGCGGGCCCACGCCGATGCCGTCGAGCCCCTGCGCCAGCGCTTCCTGCAGCACGTCCATGGTGTCGCAGCTGCCGCCCGACATGCAGTTGTCGCCATGGTCGAGCAGCAGCACAGGCCGCGTCGCGCCTTGGGCGATGGCCTTGGCACGCGCCACCGATTCGGCCAGCGGCTCGCTGCGGTAGACAAACGCCTCGCGCTTTTCCCACATCTGCCTGGCAATGCGGTCGGCCGTGGCCTGCGCACGCTCGGGCGATTGCGCGTCGACCGCCACCACGCTCATGCAGGGCGCCTCGATGTCCGACAGCGAAAAGCCGGCAAAAATCGACACCGCGAGCGATTCCGATTTTTCGGCTTCGCGCGCCGCCTCGATGGCCCGCTGCATCGCGCCGGTGAACGACGCACTGCGCAATGTGTGCGCCATCAGGGGCAACGGATGCCACCGCATCGCGGGCTTGCTGCGCCCCGCGAGCAGGTCAAACAGGAGGCGGCCGGCATGCTCGCCGGTCTCGTACATGTCGATGTGCGGATAGGTCTTGAAGCCGACGATCACGTCCGCGTTGCCGACCATCGCGGGCGTGACGTTGGCGTGCAGGTCGAGCGCCACGCCGATGGGAACACCGGGTGCCGCGGCGCGCAGGCGCACCAGCAGGTCGCCCTCCCCATCGGCGCTGTTCTGCGCCACCATGGCGCCGTGCAGGTCGAGCAGGATGGCGTCGCAGCCCGGCGCCGCATCGACGATGCACTGCGTGAGTGTGGTGTAGGCCTGCGCATCGACCGGCCCGCTCGGATTGGCCGAGGCCGACACCGGCGTGACCATCGTCGCACCCGCCTGCTCGGCCAGGTCGATGAAGGCCGACATGGCAGTGCGCATGCCCTTGTTGTCCCTGTAGGCCTGCTCGCCGAACGTGGGGCCGTCGGGCCCGAAGGTAGCCAGTGGCGTGGGCACCGGCGAGAAAGTATTGGTCTCGTGGTTGAGCCTTGCAATCAGCACCTTCATTGCGACGCCACTCCGGCGCTTTGCAGCATGGCCTGCAGCAGCACATTGCAGCCGGCCTCGAGATGGTCGGGCTGCGCATCCTCGATCTCGTTGTGGCTGATGCCGTCGAGGCACGGCACGAAGATCATTGCCGTGGGGCACACGCGCGCCAGGTACACAGCGTCGTGCCCCGCACCGCTGATCACGTTCATCCAGGTCATGCCCTGCGCCTGCGCCGCCTCCCGAATGGCCGACACCAGCGTAGGCGTGAAGGGCTGCGGCGGAAAGTAGACGACCTGCTCCACCGTGGCCTCGACCTTGCCCTTGGCGGCGATGCGCTGCACGGCCTCCTTCAGTTCGGCGTCCATGGCCGAAAGCACCACGTCGTCCGCCGCGCGCAGGTCGACGCTGAGCTTCACGCGGCCCGGAATCACGTTGCGCGAGTTCGGATAGTTGTCGATCCAGCCCACCGTGCCGCGCGCGTGCGGGGCATGGGCCAGTGCGATGCGGTTGACCTCGATCACCAGCTCGGAAGCCGCGAGCAGTGCGTCCTTGCGCAGCTCCATGGGCGTGGGACCGGCGTGGGCTTCCATGCCCTGCACCACCACGTCGTACCAGCGTTGGCCCAGTGCGCCCTCGACCACGCCGATGACGCGTTCGTTCGCCTCGAGCACCGGCCCTTGTTCGATGTGCGCCTCGAAATACGCGCCCACCGGCGAAGCCGCGGCCGAAGCCGGCGCGGTGCCTGCATAGCCGATCGAAGCGAGCGCTTCGGCCACGCTGATGCCCTCAGTGTCGCGCTGCGCCAGCGCGTGCTCGAGCGTGAAGGCATCCACGAACACGCCCGAGCCCATCATCACGGGCACGAAGCGCGAGCCTTCCTCGTTGGTCCATACGGCGATTTCCAGCGGCGCCTCGGTGACGATGTTGGCGTCGTTCAGGCTGCGGATCACCTCCAGCCCGGCCAGCACGCCATAGTTGCCGTCGAATTTTCCGCCCGTGGGCTGGGTGTCGATATGGCTGCCCGTGACCACCGGGGGCAGTGTGTTGTCGCGGCCGGCGCGGCGCGCAAAGATGTTGCCGATCTGGTCCACGCGCACCTCGCAGCCGGCTTCACGCGCCCAGCGGGTAAAGAGATCGCGGCCCTGGCGATCGAGGTCGGTCAGTGCAATGCGGCAGACGCCGCCCTTCTCGGTCGCGCCGAGCTTCGCCAGTTCCATCAGCGAGCCCCAGAGGCGCTCGCCGTTGATGCGGAGTTGGGTTTGTGAGTTCATGGCTTTGCAAAAGAAAGAAGGAATGCGCGAAGCCTCAAGCAAGGCCCACGCCCAGATAGCGGTCTTTCACATCGTGGTCGGCCATGAAGGTGGCATTGCCGGCCTCGTGCACGATCACACCCTGTTCCAGGATGTAGTGGCGATCGGCCAGTTGTACGCACACTTCCAGGTTCTGCTCGACCAGCAGGATGGCCACGCCGGCCGCCTTGATGAGCTTGAGCTGCGCGACGATTTCCTCCACGATGACTGGCGCAAGGCCTTCCACGGGCTCATCGAGAATCAGAAGCCGCGGGTGGTTCATCAGCGCGCGGCCGATGGCCAGCATCTGCTGTTCGCCGCCCGAAAGCTGGCCGCCGCCGTTGCGGCGCCTCTCTTTCAGGCGCGGAAAGATGCGGTAGATGTCGTCCAGCTGCCAGGGCGAGTCGCGCCGCTGGCCGAGCAGCAGGTTTTCTTCGACGGTCAGCAGCTTGAAGACGCCGCGGTGCTCGGGCACCAGGCACACGCCGCGCGTCGCAATGCGGTGCGGCGGCATCCCCGCGATGTCCGCACCTTGAAAGCGCACGCGGCCGCTGGTGGGCGTGACCGCGCCGGCAATGCTCTTGAGCGTGGTCGACTTGCCCGCGCCGTTGCGGCCCAGCAGCGTGACCAGTTCGGCCTCGCCCACTGTCATCGACACGCCTTGCAGCACGTGGCTCTTGCCGTAGTGCGCGTGCAGGCCGTCAACTTCGAGGATGTTCGCGCTCATCGGGGCGCCTCCGTTCTCTGAGAGCCGGCCATGGCCCGGCTGTTGCCCCCTCTCCCCTCGGGGAGAGGGCTGGGGTGAGGGCCAGCGGCGATGGCAAAAGCGGTGCATGTGCGAAGGCCACGGCCCTCACCCCTGCCCTCTCCCCGAGGGGAGAGGGAGAAAGAAACAGTGCTCCTCATGCCTTGCCCCCGGTGATCATGTTGCCCAGGTAAGCCGTGCGCACGCGCGCATCGGCCCGGATGTCGCCCGGCAGCCCTTCGGCCAGTACGCGGCCCAGCTGCATCACTGTCACGGTGTCGGAAATGTCCATCACGATGTTCATGTTGTGCTCGATGAGCACCACGGTATGCGCGTCGCGCAGGCCGCGGATCAGTCGCTTCATGTCGTCCAGGTCGTCGATGCCCATGCCCGAGGTCGGCTCGTCGAGGAAGATGGCTTTAGGCTTCGCGGCGAGCGCCATGCCCACTTCGAGGCGGCGCTGCTGGCCATGCGAGAGCTCGCTGGCGGGCACGTCGGCCAGCCGCTCCAGGCCCACGCGCTCCAGCACCTCGGCCACCGTTTCGGCACAGGCGCGCTCGCCGACCGGCGCGCGCCAGCAGTTCATGGCCTGGCGCGGCGCTATGCCTTGCGCCGCGACGCGCAGGTTCTCGCGCACAGGCAAGCTCGCAAACAAGCTGGTCACCTGAAAAGAACGCGCCATGCCGCGCTGCACGCGCTTGTAATCGGGCTCGCGCGTCACGTCGTGGCCGTCGAAAAGGATGCGCCCGCCGGTTGTTGTGCCGGTGCCCGTGAGCATGTGGAACAGCGTGGTCTTGCCGGCGCCGTTCGGGCCGATCACCGAGTGCACGGTGTTGCGCTTGATCTTCAGGTCGACCCCGCCGAGCGCGGCGAACTTGCCGTAGTGCTTGGTGACGCCGATGGCTTCGATGAGTACCGGTTCGCTCATGCCTTTTCTCCCTGCGTTGCTGGCGCGTGCGATGCGTCCTTTGCGATTGGCCCCTTGCGGAACACGCGGCGCCATGCACTCTCACCCAGGCCCCAGAGGCCGCGCTGCATGCCGATGCTCACGCCGATCAGCAAGAGCCCCAGCAACAACAACCATCGCGGCCACAGCGTGGACAGCCAGTCGGCCAGCAGCACGTAGAAGGCGGAGCCCAGCACCGAAGCGAACAGGTTGCCGGTTCCGCCGATCACGGTAATAACCAGGATCATTTCGCTCGTGTGGTACTCGGCGTTCGACAGCGGCGCGATGCCGGTCATCATCGCGTGCAGCCCGCCCGCCAGGCCTGTGACGGCCCCCGAGATCACGAAGGCCAGCAGCTTGAAGCGCTTCAGGTCGTAGCCCACCGCGGCAGCGCGGTCCTCGTTGTCGCGAATGGCGAGCAGCGTGCGGCCGAACACCGAGTCGGTCACGCGCAGCAGCAGGCCGAAGGCGATGAGGAACACCACCGCCACGAAGGCGTAGTACTTCCAGGGCGTGTCCATGAAGGCGGGGCGCGGCACGTCGAGCAGCCCGTTGTCGCCGCCCGTGAGCCCCGAAGCGGTGTACGCCACGAAGTAGAACATCTGCGCAAAGGCCAGCGTGAGCATCACGAAGTAGGTGCCGCGCTGGCGGATGGCCACCCAGCCGACCACCGCCGCGCCGAGCGCCCCCATGGCGATGGCGGCCAGCAGCGCGAGCGGCATCGGAAGTTGCAGCCGCGTGAGAAGAATGGCGATGGTGTAGCTGCCCAGCCCGAAGAAGATGCCTTGCCCGAACGAGAGCAGGCCCGTGTAGCCCAGCAGCAGGTTGCAGCCCAGCGCGGCAAGCGCATAAATGAGCACCTCGCTCGCGAGCGAACCCGAGCGCAGCACCAGCGGAAGGCCCAGCGCGACGATCAGCGCCAGGAGGAAAGTGATTTTTCTCGGCATGGCGATGTTCATCCTCTGCGGCCGAGCAGGCCATGCGGGCGCAGCAGCAGCACTGCTCCCATTGCAACGTAGATCATCAGGCTCGCCCCCGGCGGCCAGATGGTGCTCATCAGGCTTTGCACGATGCCGATCAGCAAGCCGCCGACGAGTGCTCCGCCGAAGCTGCCGAGCCCGCCAATCACCACCACCACGAAGGCGACACTGAGCGCCTCCACGCCCATGAAGGGCTCCGCACCGCGGATCGGCGCGGCCAGCACGCCCGCCAGCGCCGCGGTGGCCGCCCCCAAGGCGAACACCAGGCTGAACACGCGGAACACGTTGATGCCGAGCAGCGACACCATCTCGGTCGATTCGCTGCCCGCGCGCACCGCGCTGCCCAGGCGCGTGCCTTCGAGCACCCACCACAGCAGCACCGCCAGCACGGCGGTGAAGCCGATCACGAACAACCGGTACTTGGGATAGATGAAGCTGCCCCACATCACCACGCCCTGCAGCAGGTCGGGCGTCGGCACGCTGTTGCCGAGCGGTCCCCAGAAAACGATGACTATTTCCTGTACCGCCAGCGCAAGGCCCACGGTCACGAGAATGTGGAATTCATGTGGCTTGGCGTACACACGGCGCAGCAGCAGTTTCTCGGCCAGCCAGCCGAGCGCGCCGACGAACAACGGCACCAGCACCAGCGCGGCCCAGAAGTCGAGCCCCCACTGCATGGCCTGGAAGCACAGGTACGCGCCCAGCAGATAGAAAGCCCCGTGCGCAAAATTCACGAAGCGCAGCAGGCCGAACACGATGGACAAGCCAACGGCCAGCAGGAAATACAGCATGCCGATGCCGATTCCGTTGATGGTCTGGAGCAGGTAGACGGTCATGGGCGCGTCGGTGTCCTTTTGCCGCCTCAGGCCAGCTTGCAGCCGGTCTTGTCGACGGGCAGGAAGGACTTGCCCGAGCTCACCACGTCCACATAGTCGGCCGGGTTCTTCATCTTCGACTTGGCCTTGCCCTTGAGCAGGTAGTAGTCCTTGATGACCTGGTGGTCGGCCTTGCGGATTTCTTCGGTGCCGGTGAGCCCTTCGTACTTCATGCCTTCCAGCGCGGCAATCACGGCCTTCTGGTCCACGGTGCCGGCTTTCACGATGCCGTCGATGAGGATCTTGGTGCAGACATACGAGCCCGCGAGGCTGTAGTTGGGCACGATCTTGAGCTTGTCGGCCGTGAGCTTCACCAGGTCCTTGTTGAGGGTGGTGTCGGCCGTGTGCCAGTACTGCGCGCCGAAGTAGACGCCGTCGCACAGGTCGGCGCCGAGTTCGTCGAACTGCTCCAGGCCCGACGCCCATGCAATGAGGATCGTCATGTTCTTGTGCATGCCGAAGCTCACCGCCTGGCGCAGCGCGGCCGACGATTGCGCGCCGAAGTTCAACAGCAGCAGCACGTCGGGCTTGGCGGCCATCGCGTTGGTGAGGTAGCCGCTGAACTCTTTCTCGTTGAGCGAGTGGTAGCTGTTGCCCACGTGCTCGATGCCCTTCTCCTGGAAGATGTTCTTGGCCGCACCGAGCAGGCCTTCGCCGAACACGTACTGCGGCGTGATCGTGTACCAGCGCTTGGCCTTGGGGCTAGAGGCGATCAGCGGGCGCACCGTCTGCTCGATGGCGCCGAAGGTGGGCACCGACCAGCGGAAGGTGGCGGGGTTGCAGTCCTTGCCGGTGATCTCGTCGGCGCCGGCGGTGGTGATGAACACGCCGCCGGCCTTCTCGGCCTCCTTGCCCATGGCCAGCGCTTCAGACGACAGGATGCCGCCTGCGAAGAACTTGGCGCCTTGCTGCTGCGAGGCTTCCTGCACCTTGCGCACCGCGGTGGCCGGCTTGCCTTCGGTGTCGAGCACGGTGTAGGCCAGCGGGCGCTTGAGCACGCTGCCGTATTGCTCGATGGCCAGCTTCATGCCGAGGTCGGCGAACTTGCCGTTGGCCGCAAAGGCGCCCGACATGGGAACCGGGCAGCCGAAGCGGATGGCCTCGGCCGACTGGGCGAAGGCGGCGCGGCCGGCCAGGAGCGAGGCGGGAGCGGCCGACAGGGCTGCCAGCTGAAGAAGGTGTCTGCGTTGCATGAAATTCTCCGGACGTGGTTTGGGGAGGTAAGAGAAGGTGCGGCCTCAGGTCGGCTGCAAATTTAAGCGGATAAATAGGATTAATATGCTGGTAAAAACCCGCTAGCAATGGCCGTGCCAAAATTCGGAGAAGGTCCGGGCCCTATACCTGCTCCAGATCCTCATCACTCTCGAAAATGACTCGCTACGCATGAAATCGACGCAGGACGCCATGGCATTCGGGCAGAACCGCCCGAAGCGGCAAAAGCTCTCCGACGTCATCGTCGAGGACGTCAAGCGCTGGATCGTTGCCGAGCGCAAGCAGCCGGGCGACCGGCTGCCGAATGAGAAGGAGCTGATCGAGCTCTTCGGCTATTCGAAGAGCACGGTGCGCGAAGCGTTGAAGGCGCTGGAAGTGCGCGGGCTGATCTCCATCCGCACGGGGCCGGGCGGCGGGGCATATCTGCAGCAGGTGTCGGTCGACCATGCGTCGGAGCCGCTACGCAACTTTCTGCACTTTCATCACCTGGACGGCCACCACATCTACCAGTTGCGCAAGGTGCTGGAGCCCGAGTTGGCGGTGAGCGTGATCGGCAAACTGACGCCCGAACATTTCGAACGGCTGGAAGCGAATGTGCGCCTTTGCACGCTGGAGCCCACCAACGAAGATGAACTGCGCACGCAGCGCGAGGCCGAGCTCGCGTTTCACACAATGCTGGCGGAGGCCTGCCCCAATCCGGTGCTCTCATTCATGTGCCGCTTCCTGAATGACTTGCTGCGCGACCTGGTGGTCTACAAGAAGGCACTGGACCATCACCACTTTGGCGAGGCCAATGTCGACTACCACACGCAGTTGCTGTCGGCCTACCGCCGGGAAGACGCGGATGAGGTGCGCCGGCTGATGGCCGAGCACATGGTCGATGCCGAGGCGCACATGCATGAGATGGAGGCGCATATCGGGGCCAAGCATTTGCTGCTGCCTAGTGGGCAGCGTTGATTCAGGGCGTGTGCAAAGGCCACCGGGTACTCCCCTCCGCGAATGTCCCCCGGGGCTGCGCCCCTCCTCCTTTATTTCGCTGCGCGGAGCACCCGATGCCCTGTGCACTTGGGCACGCTCTGGGTGTGCCGCTGTTCAACCACCGCTCTGTGCAACGCGCCCGCTGGCGGGGTGCCTTGCGCAGCGAAATAAAGGAGGAGGCCGCAGGCCGGGGGACATTCGCGGAGAAAGGTACCCCGTCGGCGGGTGCGCCGCCCAGAATTCAGGCGTGCGCCTTCTCCAGACACGCTTGAAACGCCAACACAGCCCGCGACGGCTTGGGCGACCGCCGCAGCAAACTCACGAACCCGCACGCGTAGTTGAACCGTGCTGGCAGCACCGGCTTCATGAGCCCCCGCTCCTCGAACACCTGCGCATAGTGGTCTGGCAAGAAACCGAGAAATTGCCCCGAAAGAATGAGCGTCGCAATCGCCTCCTGGTCGAAGCCTGTCGCCTTGCGCGAGAGCTTGGCGCGGTGGCTCAGTTCCATATTGGGCGAGTGGTAGCCCAGTCCTGCGAAGTGGTGCTCCCGCAGCTTGGCCCATGTGAGCTTTGCGTTGTTGCTCTCGAAAAGCGGATGTCCCTTGCCGCAATAAAGCAGCATCGTCTCGTCGAACAGGTCGGCGTACACCAGGCTTTTCGACGCGCGGTGCGCCGGGATGATGCCGATCTGGAAATTGCCCTCCAGCACGCCCTGCTCAATGGCGTTGATCGAACCTACATGCACCGCCAGGTTCACCTCTGGCGCAATCTCGGTGAAGCGGGCAATGGCCTCGCCGATGCGCGCCTTCGGGTTGGTGGCCGTCTTGTCGAACAGCGCCACCTCCAGCTGCCCGCCCATGCGGTTGTGAATGTCGTCGATGCTGCCGCGAAACGCATCGACCGACGCCAGCAGCCGCAGCGTCTCGTCGTACACCCGCTGCCCCTCTGCCGTGAGCGCAAAGCCGGCCCGCCCGCGCCGGCACAGCACCAGCCCAAGCCGCGTCTCCAGGTCTTTCACATGCCGGCTCACGGTGGAGGTGCCGATGTTCAGCTCCAGCTCCGCCGCCGCCATGCCGCCACAGTCGACCACGCTCTTGAACACCTTGAGCAGGCGCAAGTCCATGTCGCTGAGCTGCCCCAGAACGGCGCGGTTGCGCGTGCCTTGGGCACTGTTTTGGGGTTTGGCCTTTACTTGCATGAAACGTCAAGTGAACATTGATATTGCGCCATTCTCCACACTGAAGGCCTTGCCAACAATCGGCACACCTCATCACCCTTCCGGAGCCCGCGCGTGCGGGAAGCGCCATGACCCTTGCAACGCCCGCCATCGAACCGACGCCCGCCCTGCGTACCGACGCCGCCTGGCTCGACGCCCATTGGATGCCCTACACCGGCAACCGCAACTTCAAGGCCGATCCGCGCATGATCGTGGAGGCCAAGGGCGCCTACTTCACCGATGGCGACGGCCGCAAGATCTTCGATGGCCTCTCGGGCCTCTGGTGTTCGGGCCTCGGCCACAGCCGCCCCGAAATCACCGAGGCGGTGAGCCGCCAGATCGCCAAGCTCGACTACTCGCCCGCCTTCCAGTTCGGCCACCCGCTCTCTTTCGAGCTGGCCAACAAGATCAAGGAGCTCACGCCCGCGGGCCTGGACTACGTGTTCTTCACCGGCTCGGGCTCCGAAGCCGCAGACACCTCGCTGAAGATGGCGCGCGCCTACTGGCGCACCAGGGGCCTGGCCAGCAAGACGCGCCTGATCGGCCGCGAAAAGGGCTACCACGGCGTCAACTTCGGTGGCATTTCGGTGGGCGGCATCGCGGCCAACCGCAAGCTCTTCGGCCAAGGCGTGGAAGCCGACCACCTGCCGCACACGCAGATTGCGGCCAACGCGTTCACGCGCGGCATGTCGGAGAACGGCGCCGAACTGGCCGACCGCCTGCTCGACCTGATTGCGCTGCACGACGCATCGAACATCGCGGCCGTGATCGTCGAACCCTTCGCGGGCTCGGCCGGCGTGGTGATTCCGCCCAAGGGCTACCTGAAGCGCCTGCGCGACATCTGCACCGCGAACAACATCCTGCTGATTTTTGATGAAGTGATCACCGGTTTCGGCCGCTGCGGCGCGCTCACGGGCGCGGAAGCCTTCGGCGTGACGCCGGACATCATGAACATCGCCAAGCAGGTGACCAACGGCGCACAGCCGCTGGGCGCGGTGATTGCCAGCAAGGAGATCTACGACACCTTCATGGCGGCCGGCGGCCCCGACTACATGCTCGAGTTTCCGCACGGCTACACCTACGGCGCACACCCGGTGGCCTGCGCCGCCGGCATCGCGGCACTCGACGTGCTCCAGAAGGAAGACATGATCGGCCGCGTGAAAACGCTCGCTCCGCATTTCGAGAACGCGGTGCACAGCCTCAAGGGCAGCAAGCACGTCACCGACATCCGCAACTACGGCCTGGCCGCGGGCCTGACGATTGCCGCGCTGCCGGGCGAGCCGGCGCGCCGCCCGTACGAGATCGCGATGAACTGCTGGAAGAAGGGCTTCTACGTGCGCTACGGCGGCGACACGATCCAGCTTGCACCGCCTTTCATCGCCGAGAAGGCCGAGATCGACCGCCTCGTCAACGCGCTGGGCGACGCGCTGGCCGAAACAGCCTGAGGCACGTCAGGCAGGCAGGCATTGGACGGCTCTGCATAATGAGCCCGCCTCCATTTCCCCGCCCGTCTTCGTGCAACAGATCGACCTTTCCTACGCGATCCGCCCCCGCCGGAGCGGCCCGCGGCAGATCCGCAATCCGCTGATGCAGCTGCTGCAGGCGGTGCGCGAGCACGGCTCCATCTCGGCCGCGGCGCGCGCGCTCGACCTGTCTTATCGCCACGTGTGGGGCGAACTCAAGCACTGGGAACAGACGCTCGGGCATCCGCTGGTGCAGGGCGAGCAGGGCCAGCGTGCGCAGCTCTCCGAATTCGGCGACAAGCTGCTGTGGGCCGAGCGCCAGGCGCAAGCCCGGCTCGCGCCGCAGATCGAGGCGCTGCATGCCGAACTCGAGCGCGCCTTCGCCCTCGCCTTCGATGACCGCACCCATGTGCTGAGCCTGCAGGCGAGCCACGACGATGCGCTCGCGCTGCTGCGCACTCATGCGGCGGGCACGGCGCAGCTGCATCTGGACATTCATTTCACAGGCAGCGTCGACGCGATACGCGCGCTCAACCAGGGCCGCTGCGTGATGGCGGGCTTTCATACGCTGGAGCATCCGCCGCGCGGGTCGCTGGCCCAGCGCACGTATCAGCCGCTGCTCAAGCCCGGGCAGCACAAGCTCATCGGTTTCGCCCGGCGCACGCAGGGGTTGCTCGTTGCACCGGGCAATCCGCTGCGCCTGCGCTCGCTGGCCGATGTGGCGCGGCTGCGCGCGCGCTACGTCAACCGCACGATCGGCACCGGCACGCGCGTGCTGCTGGACGAACTGCTCGCACAGGCCGGGCTCGATGCCGCGGCGCTCGCGGGTTACGACCGCTGCGAAACTTCGCATGCCGCGGTGGCGCACGCCGTGGCGTCCGGCCAGGCCGATGCGGGGCTCGGGCTCGAATCCGCCGCCCACGCCGAAGGCCTCGGCTTCGTGCCGCTGGTGCACGAGCGCTATCACCTCGCCTGCCTCAAGTCGGCGCTCGAACAGCCCGCCATGCAGGCGCTGGTGGCGGTGCTGCGCAGTGCAAGCTGGCAGCATCTGCTCGGTACGCTGCCCGGGTACGAAACCGCGGGGAGCGGCGAGGTGCAGTCGCTGCGCACGCTGCTGCCCTGGTGGACCTTCCAGCGCGAGAAGAATCACGCGCATTGAAGGGCCGCCGGGCGCGTGGGTTAAGGTTGCGCTCATGACGGCTGCGGTGCATAGCGATATTCCCGCCCGGCTCGACCGCCTCCCCTGGTCGCGCTGGCATTGGCGCGTGGTGATCGCGCTCGGCGTGGCGTGGGTGCTCGACGGCCTCGAGGTGACGCTGGTCGGCTCGATCGGTGCCGTGCTCGAGCGGCCCGACACCCTGGGGCTCAGCGCCGGCGAAATCGGCTGGTCGGGCTCCATCTACATCGCAGGCGCGGTCATCGGCGCCCTGCTCTTCGGCCGTCTGACCGACCGGCTCGGGCGCAAGAAACTGTTCCTGGTCACGCTGATGGTCTACACGCTGGGCACGCTGGCCACCGCGTTCTCGCCCAACTTTGCCTTCTTTGCGGTCTGCCGCTTCATCACGGGCCTGGGCATCGGCGGCGAATACGCGGCCATCAACTCGGCCATCGACGAGCTCATTCCGGCGCGCGTGCGCGGCCGCGTCAACCTGGCCATCAACGGCAGCTTCTGGATCGGCGCAGGGCTGGGGGCCGCGCTCAGCCTGGTGCTGCTCGATGCGCGCGTGATCGGGCCGGTATGGGGCTGGCGGGCCGGCTTTGCGCTGGGCGCGGTGCTGGCCGTAGCCATCTTGCTGGTGCGGCGCAACGTGCCCGAAAGCCCGCGCTGGCTGATGGCGCACGGCCGCGCCGACGAGGCGCTGCGCATCGTCGAGGCCATCGAGGCCGAAGTGCGGGCGCAGCATGGGCCGCTGCCTGAAGCGCAGGGCCGCGTCGCCTACGTTGGCAATCGCCGGAGTCCAACAATGCGCGAAGTGGCGCACGTGCTGCTGCGCCGCTACCGCGAACGCAGCGTGGTCGCGGTGGCGCTCATGGTGTCGCAGGCCTTCTTCTACAACGCGATCTTCTTCACCTATGCGCTGGTGCTCACGCGCTTCTACGGCGTGGCCGAAGACGACGTGGCACTGTATATCTTTCCGTTCGCGCTCGGCAACGTGCTGGGGCCGCTGCTGCTGGGCCCGCTGTTCGACAGCGTGGGCCGGCGCAAGATGATTGCGCTGACCTATGTGCTGGCCGGCGTCGGGCTCGCACTCACCGGCTGGGCCTTCATGATGGGCTGGCTCGACGCACGCAGCCAGGCGCTGTGCTGGTCGGCGGTGTTCTTCCTGGCCTCGGCGGCGGCGAGCTCGGCCTATCTCACGGTCAGCGAAGTGTTCCCGCTCGAGATGCGCGCGATGGCCATCGCCATCTTCTACGCCATCGGCATGGGCGCGGGCGGCTTCGTGGCGCCGGTGCTGTTCGGTGCGCTGATCGAAACCGGGAGCCGGGGCGCCGTGATGGTGGGCTACCTCATCGGCGCCGCGCTGGTCATCGTGGCGGGACTGCTGGCGCTGCGCTATGCGGCCGATGCGGAGCGCAAGCCGCTCGAGGAAGTGGCGCCGCCGCTGTCGTCAGGTGACGGCGGCCATTGAAGCGGCGCAGATGCGCGAGGGCTCGGAGCGAGTCACAGACTGCAGGTCCGGAAGCCAAAGAAACCGTCGTCGCGACCCGGCAGCGCAAACCCGCGGCGTCGCGGCGAGCGCAACCGTGCGCGGGTCGCGAACGACGCACCGCGCAGCACGCGGGCCTGGCCGAACGCCGGGGCCGGGTCGAACTCCCCGCCGCCGCTCCACGGGTCGGCCCTGAAGCCGGGCCACGGCCGCAGCGTGCCTGCGGTCCATTCGTGCACGTCGTCGGCCCAACGAAAGCCGCGCCGTGCGGCGGTGTGCGCCGCAATCTCCCATTCGACCTCGGTTGCGATGCGCCGGCCGGCCCAGCGCGCCCAGGCATCGGCCTCCCACCAGCTCAGGTGCACCGCGCCGTGGTGGCCGGCCGCACGCACGGTTGCACCGAAACGGTGCTGCAGCACCGAGCCGCCGGTGCCGTTGCGGGCAGCGCCGATCTGCTCGACGTGCCGCGGCCCGCGGCGTCCATCGATCTGCGCCGAAAGCCAGCGCCAGCCTTCGGGGTGCCAGAGCTCTTCGCGGTCGTAGCCGCCTTCGTCGACGAACTCGATGTACTGGTTCCAGGTGACGGGCTGGGCGTCGATCTCGAATTCAGGCACCTCGACGCGGTGCACACCCTGCTCCTGCGCAAAGGCGAATCCGCCGTTGGAGGGCAGGCCGAGCTCCCACTGCGTGGAAGGCAGCACCAGCGGCTCGCGCGTGGCCGAAACCGGCAGCGGCTCGATGCCGAGGGAGAGCCCCAGCGTCTGCGCCATCACGATGAGCTGCTCGCCGCGCAGGTCCTCATGGAAAAGCGCGAGGCGATAGAAGTACAGGCCAGGGTCAGTCTCGGCCGCATGCTCGAGCAGCTCGAGCGTGCTTTCCAGCGTCTCGAGCAGGTAGGCCTTGGTCTGGCCGAGGTCCGGCAGGCCGGGCGACCAGATTCGCTCCGGCGTCGCCTGGGCGGGATCCCACCAGCTGTCGGCATGCGGGTCGATGGCGGCCAGCCGCGTCGGGCGCACCGGGCAATCGGCGCCGAAGGCACGCTGCGTGTTGCGGCCGATCCACCATTCGGCAAACCAGCCGATATGCCCGGCCAGCCAGACCGGCGGCACCACGCTCGCGTCGTCGGTGCGCGGCACCGCAAGATCGGGCGAGCCCAGCGCCTCTTCGTAGAGCGACAGCAGGTGAAGCGTGTGGTTGCGCGCATCCATGAGGGCCAGCGACAGCAGCTCGCGGCCGGCTCGCCGCATGTCGGGCGAATCGATGGAGTGCGGCAGGCCCGTGGGCAGCAGGGGCGGCGACGATGGCATGTTTCATTATGGCGAGCCGCGGCACCAGCGTGGCGCACGGCGGGCGCGTCTACGGGAATACACCGCCCGGCCCCGCCTGAAAACGGCTTCCCGCGCCGATAAAATCGCGCGTCCGCAAAAGCTCCGACCGCCGCCTGCCGGCCGAGTCCCGGCCGCTTCTGCATCCAAGCATCCATTCTTCTGGAGAAGAGCATGAATTTCCTGCTCAGATTTTCGCGCGCGGTCGATTGGCTGAACGGCCAGATCGGCAAGTACGTCATCTGGCTCATCCTGGCGTCCACGGTCATCAGCGCCATCAACGCGGTGGTCCGCAAGGCCTTCAACATCAGCTCCAACGCGTATCTCGAGGTGCAGTGGTACCTGTTCGCGGCATCGTTCCTGATTGCCGCGGGCTACACGCTGCTGAACCAGGAGCACGTGAAGGTCGACGTACTCGCCGGAAAGCTGTCCAAGCGCGGGCAGATCTGGATCGACATCATCGGATTTGTCTTCTTTCTCACGCCGTTCTGCCTGGCCGTGCTCTGGTACGGCATTCCGTTCTTCATGCAGGGCTACCGCTCGGGCGAAATGTCGAACAACGCGGGCGGCCTGATCCGCTGGCCGGTCTACGCAATGATTCCGCTCGGCTTTGGTTTGCTGATGCTGCAGGGATGGTCCGAGCTGATCAAGCGCATTGCCTTCCTGCAAGGCCGCATCGAAGACCCGACGGCCAAGCGAGGCGAAAAAACCGCTGAAGAAGAGCTTGCCGAGTCGATCCGCCGGTTGGCCGAAGCGCAAACCAAGTCCAGCTGAACCGGAACATCATGGAATTCATTACCCAGAACTACGCCCCGCTGATGTTCGCGGGCCTGATCTGCTTTCTGCTGGTCGGTTTCCCCGTTGCCTTCAGCCTTGGCGCCTGCGGCCTGTTCTTCGGCTTCGTCGGCATCGAACTCGGCCTGCTGCCCGAGGCGCTGCTGCAGGCGATGCCGCTGCGGCTCTTCGGCATCATGCAGAACGACACGCTGCTGGCCATCCCCTTCTTCACGCTCATGGGGCTGATCCTCGAGCGAAGCGGCATGGCCGAAGACCTGCTCGAGACCATCGGCCAGCTGTTCGGCCCGATTCGTGGCGGCCTGGCATTGGCCGTGGTGTTCGTAGGCGCGCTGCTCGCGGCAACCACCGGCGTGGTGGCTGCATCGGTGATCTCGATGGGCCTGATCTCGCTTCCGATCATGATGCGCTACGGCTACGACCGGCGCCTGGCAACGGGCGTGATCGCGGCCTCGGGCACGCTGGCGCAGATCATTCCGCCTTCGCTGGTGCTGATCATCCTGGCCGACCAGCTCGGCCGCAGCGTCGGCGACATGTACAAGGGCGCCTTCCTGCCCGGCTTCCTGCTGATGGGCATGTACGCGCTCTACGTCATCCTGCTCGCGCTGTTCAAGCCGGCATGGGTGCCGGCGCTGCCGCCGGAAGCACGCACGCTGCGCGAAGACAACGGCAAGAGCGGCGGTCCCTCGCTGCTGGTGCTCACCGCGGTCTGCGTGGTTGCGTCGGTGTGGTTCGCACGGCACATTGCCGACATCCACACCTGGTGGAAGGGCGAAGAAGTCACGCGCGTGGCCACCGACGAGACCATCGTCGTCTCCATGTGCGCCGGCGTGCTGCTGGCGCTGGTCATCGCGGTCATCAACCGCGTCACGCGCCTGGGCCTGCTCTCGCGCATGGCCGAGCGCGTGACCTTCGTGCTCATTCCGCCGCTGCTGCTGATCTTCCTGGTGCTCGGCACCATCTTCCTGGGCGTTGCAACGCCCACCGAAGGCGGCGCCATGGGTGCTCTTGGCGCACTCATCATGGCCATGGTGCGCGGGCGCATGAGCATGTCGCTGCTCAAGCAGGCGCTCAACACCACCACCAAGCTGTCGTGCTTCGTGGTGTTCATCCTGATCGGCGCAACGATCTTCGGCCTGGTGTTCCAGGGCGTGGACGGACCGCGCTGGGTCGAGCACCTGCTGGCCAAGGTGCCGGGCGGCCAGCTGGGCTTCCTGATCGTGGTGAACGTCATGGTGTTCTTCCTGGCGTTCTTCCTCGACTTCTTCGAGTTGTCGTTCATCGTGGTGCCGCTCCTGGCCCCGGTGGCCGACAAGCTGGGCATCGACCTGATCTGGTTCGGCGTGCTGCTGGCGGTGAACATGCAGACCTCGTTCATGCATCCGCCGTTCGGCTTTGCGCTCTTCTACCTGCGCAGCGTGGCGCCGACCAAGGCCTACAAGGACCGCGTCACGGGCCAGATGATCGAGCCCGTCACCACGATGCAGATCTACTGGGGCGCCGTGCCGTTCCTGCTGATCCAGCTGACGATGGTGGGCCTGATCATTGCGTTCCCGGGCATCGTGTCGAGCGGGCTGGACGAAAAAGAGGTCTACGACCTCGACAAGGTCATGCGCGAGATGGAAGCCAACATGCCGGGCTCTGCGCCTGAGATTCCCGCGCCCGAAGTGCCGGCGCCCGACGCAGGCACCGCGCCTGCACCGGAATCCGGAGCCTCCGCGCCCGCGGGCGGTGCGGCGGCTCCCGCGGCCGAGGACGACCCGATGAAGGCCATGCTGGAATCGATGGAGCGGGAAAAGAAGTAACCCCTTCAGCCGTGCCCCAGGGCCTGCGCACCGCGCAGGCCCCAGACGAAAAAAAGCCCGCGCGATGCGGGCTTTTTCTTTGCCGGGCCGAAGCCGCGGATCAGAGCTTCTGCTTGGACATGAAGTTGTCGAAAGCCGATTCGGCAAAGCGGAACCACAGCACCTGGTCGCGCTGGAACGTGCGCAGGTCGGCGTAGATCTTCTTCCACTCGGGGCTCTTGGCGTCGTTCTCTGCGAACACTTCCATCGAAGCCTTGAAGGACGCGTCGAGCACGGCCTGCGAGAACGGCAGCACCTTGGTCTTGGACGCCACCAGTTGCTTCAGCGCCGTGGGGTTCAGCGCGTCGTACTTGGCGAGCATGTCGGACGAAGCGACGGCCGCGGCGGCTTCCACGATGGCCTTGTTCTCTGCCGAGAGGCCGTCGAACGCCTTCTGGTTGATGAAGAAGTCCACTTCAGGACCGCCTTCCCACCAGCCGGGGTAGTAGTAGAACGGCGCAACCTTGTTGAAGCCGAGCTTCTGGTCGTCGTAAGGACCGACCCATTCGGCGGCATCCAGCGTGCCCTTTTCGAGCGACTGGTAGATCTCGCCGCCGGGAATGCTTTGCGGCACCGCGCCGAGCTTGGTCATCACGTCGCCGATGAGGCCGCCGCCCAGGCGCATCTTCATGCCCTTGAAGTCGGCCGGCGACTTGATTTCCTTGCGATACCAGCCGCCCATCTGGCAGCCCGTGTTGCCGCCGGCAAGGCTCAGCATGTTGTACTTGGCGTAGAACTCGTTCATGAGCTTGCGGCCGTTGCCGTGCATCATCCACGCGTTCATCTGGCGCGAGTTCAGGCCGAACGGAATGGCCGAGCCCAGCGCGAAGGCGGGGTTCTTGCCGTAGAAGTAGTAAGGCACGGTGTGGCACATCTCGACCGAACCGTTTTGCACGCCGTCCACCACGCCGAAGGGAGGCATCAGCTCGCCGCCGGCGTGAACCGAGATCTCGAACTTGCCGCCCGACATGGCCTTGACCGCCTTGGCAAACACTTCCGCGCCGCCGTAGATGGTGTCCAGCGACTTGGGAAAGCTGGAGGCCAGGCGCCAGCGGACGGCGGCCTGCGCATGAACTGCGGGCGCAATGCCGGCGGCCAGAACGCCGGCAATGCCGGCGTTTTTAATGAGGGAACGACGATCCATTGAATTCACTCCGAGTGCATTGGAAAAAACGAAACGCGGCTTGTGGCCGCGTCGACGACTTTCGTAAGTCGTGGCGATTGTAAAAACCTGCTTACAGGCAACCCGCCGGGGTTTACCCTGCGACGGAGCCGAAGCGCCGAGCGATGGAGGCTTCGATGCCCGCCGCGTCGAGGCCGATGGAGGCGAGCAGCTTGCCCGGATCGCCGTGCTCGATGAAGCGGTCGGGCAAGCCCAGCTGCAGCACCGGCTTTTGCACGTTGGCCGCCTGCAGCGCCTCGAGCACCGCGCTGCCCGCGCCGCCCATGACGGCGCCCTCTTCGAGCGTGACGATCGCGTCGTGCGTGCCTGCCACCTTCAGCAGCAGCTCGACGTCGAGCGGCTTGGCCCAGCGCATGTTGACCACCGTGGCGTCGAGCGACTCGGCTGCCGTGAGCGCCGGGTACAGCAAGGTGCCGAATGCGAGGATGGCAATGCGCTTGCCTTGGCGGCGCACTTCGCCCTTGCCGAACGGCAGCGCATCGAGCGCCAGGTGCGGCGTAACGCCGGCGCCCGACCCGCGCGGATAGCGCACAGCCACCGGGTGGTTCTGCTCGTAAGCGCTCGACAGCAGCTGGCGGCATTCGCGCTCGTCGGCCGGGCACGCAATGCTCATGTTGGGAATGCAGCGCAAGAACGGAATGTCGTACGCGCCCGCATGCGTGGCGCCGTCGGCGCCCACCAGGCCCGCTCGGTCGAGCGCGAAAATCACCGGCAGATTCTGGATTGCGACATCGTGAATCAACTGGTCGTAGGCGCGCTGCAAAAAGGTCGAATAAATGGCGACCACCGGCTTCAGGCCTTCGCAAGCGAGGCCGGCCGCGAAGGTCACGGCATGCTGCTCGGCAATGCCGACGTCGTAGTACCGGTCAGGGAAGCGCTGCTCGAACTCGACCAGCCCCGAGCCTTCGCGCATGGCGGGCGTGATGCCGACCAGCCGGCCGTCGTGCGCCGCCATGTCGCACAGCCATTGCCCGAAGACCTGCGTGAAGGTCTGCTTGGCCACCGCGGCGGACTTGACCAGCCCCACCTGCGGGTCGAACTTGCCAGGGCCGTGGTAGGCCACCGGGTCGGCCTCGGCCAGCTTGTAGCCCTGCCCCTTCTTCGTGACCACGTGCAGGAACTGCGGGCCGTCGAGGTGCTTGAGGTTCTCGAGCGTGGGCACCAGCGAATCGATGTCGTGGCCGTCGATGGGGCCCACGTAGTTGAAGCCGAACTGCTCGAACAGCGTGGCCGGAACCACCATGCCCTTGGCATGCTGCTCGAAACGCTTGGCCAGCTCGAACAACGGCGGCGCGGCGCGCAGCACGCTCTTGCCGACGTTCTTGGCGGCGGCGTAGAAGTTGCCGCTCATCAATTGCGCAAGGTAGCGGTTGAGCGCGCCCACGGGCGGGCTGATCGACATGTCGTTGTCGTTCAGGATGACCAGCAGCTTGCAGTCGCACACGCCGGCGTTGTTGAGCGCCTCGAAGGCCATGCCGGCGGTGAGCGCGCCGTCGCCGATGATGGCCACGGCATGGCGGTCTTCGCCCTTCTGCTTGGCGGCCATGGCCATGCCCAGCGCGGCCGAGATGCTGGTGGACGAATGCGCGGTGCCGAAGGTGTCGTACTCGCTCTCGCTTCGCTGCGGAAAGCCCGAGATGCCGCCGATCTGCCGCAGCGTGGGCATGCGCTCGCGCCGGCCCGTGAGGATCTTGTGCGGATAGGTCTGGTGGCCCACGTCCCACACCAGCCGGTCGTGCGGCGTGTTGAACACATGGTGCAGCGCGACCGTGAGCTCCACCGTTCCCAGGTTGGAACTCAGGTGCCCGCCGGTGCGCGAAACGTTGTCGAGCACGCAGGCGCGCACTTCGTCGGACAGCTGCTTGAGCTGGGCCCGGTCGAACTGGCGGATGGGCGAAGGATCGTGGAGCGTGGGAAGCAGCGGGGCCATGGGAGCGTCGTGGTTCTTCTTGTCCATCTGTTCAGCAGTTCATCGGTCGCGGTCGACGACCATGTGGGCCAGCGCGCGCAGTGCCGCGGTCTCGGCCAGGCCGCTGCGCTCGAGCGCAGCGAGCGATTCGGCGAGCAGCTGTTTTGCCTGCGCACGCGCACCGTCGAGGCCCCACAGCGAGACATAAGTGGGCTTGTCCGCGGCGGCGTCCTTGCCGGCCGTCTTGCCGAGGGTTTCCGAATCGGCGGTCACGTCGAGGATGTCGTCCACCACCTGGAACGCCAGGCCAATGGCCGCACCGTAGTCGCGCAGCGCGGCCAGCGCGGTGGGCGCCACGTTGGCAGCGCAGGCGGCACCCATCTCGACACTGCCCTGCAGCAGCGCGCCGGTCTTCAGGCGGTGCATTTCGCGCAGCTGCGCTTCGTTCAGCGCCAGGCCCACGCTGGCAAGGTCGATGGCCTGCCCGCCAGCCATGCCCTGGCTGCCCGCGGCACGTGCCAACAGGCGGCACAGCGTGGCCTGTGTGGCTGCGGGAATCTCGTCGCCTTCGGGCGTCAGCAGTTCGAAGGCCAGGGCCTGCAAGGCGTCGCCGGCCAGGAGTGCATCGGCCTCACCGAATTTCACGTGCACGGTGGGCTTGCCACGCCGCAGCACGTCGTTGTCCATGCTCGGCAGGTCGTCGTGCACCAGCGAGTAGGCGTGAATGAGTTCGGTGGCGCAGGCTGCGCGCAACGCCGCAGCCGCATTGCCGCCCACCGCTTCGCTCGCGGCCAGCACCAGCAAAGGCCGCAGCCGCTTGCCTCCATCGAGCACGGCATAGCGCATGGCATCGCCGAGCAGCACCGGCGCATCGACGCCGACCCAGCGCGACAGCGCGGCTTCTACACGCGCCAGATGCGGCTCGCTCCAGCCTGCCAGCCGGGCGGCGTCCCAATCGGCCACAGCGGCGCTCATTCGGCGGTCCAGGGCTTGAGGCTGCCCGCGTCCAGCACCTTGATCTGGTCTTCGACCGCCTGGAGCTTCTCGCGGCAGAAGGCGAGCAGCGCGGCACCGCGCTGGTAGCTGCCAAGCAACTGGTCGAGCGGCAGTTGGCCCGACTCGAGCTCTGCAACCAATTGTTCCAACTCCTGGAGCCCGGCTTCGTAGCTGGCCGGCAGCGGCCCGGTGTCGGGCGTGGGCGCCGGGCTGGAGGCGGCGGAAGAAGGGACCTTGGGCATGCGGGAGAACAAGTATGAAATCGGGCATTTTAGGGCGGGGAACCAAATGGCCGCCGGTCTTCCCGGAGCGCCCGGCCAAGGGGCCACCGATGAGCGGACGCCGCGGTTCCGAATCTGCCGCAATGGCATACGAAAGGGCGCGGGCACTGCGGTGCCCCCTTGGGTACAATCGCGTGTTCCCCTGCCGGCCGCGCCGGCACAACTCTCGGGCCGTTGCCTTCCCTGACGGCGCCTTCCGTTTTTTCTCTTTTTCTCCCTGTGGGGAGCTTGGTCAGGTCCTCCATGTCTGATTTAAGTCTTCAACTGCAGCAGGCCACGAGCCAACTTCCAGTTTCCGCGTACTTCGACGAGTCGCTTTACGCGCGCGAAATGCAAACGCTGTTCGCGCAAGGTCCGCGCTATGTGGGCCATCGCCTGGCGGTGCCCGAATTGGGCGACTTCCACACCCTGCCGCAAGAGCACCAGGGCCGCGCGCTGGTGCACACGCCCAAGGGGGTGGAGCTCATTTCCAACGTGTGCCGCCACCGGCAGGCGCTCATCCTGCAGGGCCGCGGCCAACTCGACAACCAGACCGGCGGCAACATCGTTTGCCCGCTGCACCGCTGGACCTACGCCGCGAGCGACCCGCGCACCACGGGCACGCTGATCGGCGCGCCGCATTTCGACCAGGACCCCTGCCTCAACCTGCACAACTATCCGCTCACGGAGTGGAACGGCCTCTTGTTCGAGCGCGGCGCAAACGGCGTGGGGCGCGACGTGGCGGCCGACATGGCCGAACTCGGCCCGCGCACCGACCTGGACTTCACGGGCTACGCGCTCGACCGCGTCGAGCTGCACGAGTGCAACTACAACTGGAAGACCTTCATCGAGGTCTATCTGGAGGACTACCACGTCGGTCCGTTCCACCCCGGCCTCGGCAGCTTCGTGACCTGCGACGACCTGCGCTGGGAGTTCAACCGCAACTTCTCGGTGCAAACGGTGGGCGTGGCCAACCGGCTCGGCCGCGCGGGCAGCCCCATCTATCAAAAGTGGCAAGAGCAGCTGCTCAAGTACCGCGAGGGCAAGCCGCCGAAGTACGGTGCCATCTGGCTCACCTACTACCCGCACGTCATGATCGAGTGGTATCCGCACGTGCTCACGGTGTCGACACTGCACCCGGTGAGCCCCACCAAGACGCTCAACATGGTGGAATTCTTCTACCCCGAGGAAATCGTCGCATTCGAGCGCGAATTCGTCGAGGCCCAGCAGGCCGCCTACATGGAAACCTGCGTGGAAGACGACGAGATTGCCGAGCGCATGGACGCCGGCCGCCGCGCGCTGATGCTGCGCGGCGACGACGAGAGCGGCCCCTACCAGAGCCCGATGGAAGACGGCATGCAGCAGTTTCACGAGTGGTACCGCAGCGCGATGCAGCAGAACGCCTGAGCGAACAGTGCAAGCACTCTGGATGGTGCTTGGCGCCTTCTTGTTCGCCACCATGAGCGTGGTGGTCAAGGTGGCGTCGGCCTGGTTCAACAGTGGGGAAATGGTGCTCGGCCGCGGCCTGATCGGCATCGTCTTCTTGTGGCTGCTGGCGCGCAACCGCGGCGTCTCCATGGCCACCCGCTACCCCGGCATGCATGCCTGGCGCAGCATCATCGGCGTGGTGTCGCTCGGCGCGTGGTTCTATGCCATTGCCCACATGCCGCTGGCCACGGCCGTCACGCTCAACTACATGAGCAGCGTGTGGATCGCGGCCTTCCTGGTCGGCGGTGCGCTGCTGGCCTGGGTGCCGGTGCCCGGACGCGACGGCCGCGTCGAGCGGCCGCCGCTGCAGGGCACGCTCGCGCTGACCGTGCTCGCGGGCTTCGTGGGCGTGGTGCTCATGCTCAAGCCGAGCGTGGATGCGAGCCAGGGCTTTGCGGGACTGCTGGGCCTGCTGTCCGGCCTCACGGCCGCGTTTGCCTACATGCAGGTGGTGGCGCTGTCGCGCATCGGCGAACCCGAGTTGCGCACGGTGTTCTATTTCGCGGTCGGCTCGGCCGTGGCCGGCGCCTTTGCCACGGCCGCGACCGGGTTTTCGGGTGGCAATTCTTGGACGTGGCAGCATGCGCTGTGGCTGCTGCCGATCGGCCTCTTGGCCGCGCTCGGGCAACTTTGCATGACGCGCGCCTACGCCACGGCCAAGACGCAGGCCGGCACGCTGGTGGTGGCCAACCTGCAGTACTCCGGCATTGTGTTCGCGGCGTTCTACAGCGTGGTGCTGTTCGACGACCGCATCGACGCCGCCGGTTGGGCCGGCATGGCGCTCATCATCGTGAGCGGCATCGCGGCCACGGTGCTGCGCCAGCGGGCGGTGCCCAAGGCGCCGGCCGAAGAACACTGAATCGCATCGAACCCCATCGACAACGAAGGAGCCCGTCATGTACACCACCCTCATCAGCGTCGAACAACTCCAGCAGCTGCAAGCCGGCGGTACGCCGCTCATGGTTTTCGACTGCAGCTTCGACCTCATGAAGCCCGAGGCCGGCGCGCAGCAATATGCCGCCGCCCACATTCCGGGCGCCGTGTTTGCGAACCTCGACACCGACCTCAGCGCGAAACACGGCGTGCCCGGTGCGCACGGCGACGTGGTGGTGGCGCAGGAAGACGGCGTACCGGCCTCGGGCGGACGCCACCCGCTGCCGAGCCGCGAGAAGTTCGCGGCCTGGCTGTCGGGCATCGGTTTTTCGAACGAGATGCAGGCCGTGGTGTACGACCGCAACGGCGCCAACTTCTGCGGCCGGCTCTGGTGGATGCTCAAGTGGATGGGCCACGATGCGGTGGCCGTGCTCGACGGCGGCCTGCAAGCATGGCAAGCCGCGGGCGGCGAAGTCACCAGCCGCGAAGAACCGGCGCGCTTCCAGTCGAACTTTGTGCCGGGCGAGCCGCTCGCGCAGCTCGTGACGACCGAAACGATAGCGCGCCGGCTCGGCCAGCCTGACCAGCAGCTGATCGACGCACGCGCCGCCGCGCGGTATCGCGGAGAGGTGGAACCTCTGGACCCGATTGCGGGTCACATCCCCGGGGCTCTGAACCGGCCCTTCGCCGAAAACCTCGGCCCCGACGGCAAGTTCAAGCCGGCATCGCAACTGCGTGCCGAGTTCGAAGCGATGCTCATGGGGCGCGATCCGGCGACGGTTGTCCACCAATGCGGCAGCGGCGTGAGCGCTGTGCCCAACCTGCTTGCGATGCAGATCGCAGGGCTTGGGACGACCGCGCTCTATGCCGGCAGCTGGAGCGAATGGAGCAACACGCCGGGGCTGCCGACCCGGCAAGGCGCAGAACCATGAAACACATCCGACTTCGACGCATTTCATCCGGCTTCGCATTCGCCGCGGCACTGTTCGCAGCACCCCTTCTCTCGGCACAGGCCCAGCAACAGCACGCGCATGTGCACGGCCAGATCAAGCTCGACGTGGCCATCGACGGCCCCACGGTGGTGATCGACATGGAGTCCCCGCTCGACAACATCGTCGGCTTCGAGCGCGCGCCCAAGACCGCCGCCGAGAAAAAAATTGCCGAAGACGCCATTGCCCAGCTTCGTGCAGCGGACAAGCTCTTTGTTGTCGACCCCGCCGCCAATTGCAAGCTCGGCCCCGTCGACCTGCGCTCCAGCGCCCTGGGCCTCGGCAACCCCGACCCGAACGAACCGCCGGGCCATGCGGACCTCGACGCCACCTTCTCCTTCAATTGCACCAATGCGGCCGCGGCAAAGTTCATCGACGTGAGTCTGTTCGCCGCGTTCAAGGGCACGCGCCAAATCGATTCGCAGATTGCTTCGGCGCAAGGCCAGTTCAAGCGCCAGCTCAAGCGCCCGGCCGGCGCGCAGGCGAGCCAGCCCGTGCGCCTGAACTTGGGCAAGTGACACTGTGAGCACCGCCCCCCAGGCCGACGCGGCACCGCTGCGTGTCGTGCTTGCCGCCGAAGCGCTGCGTTTTGCGTGGCCCGGCATGAAAACGCCCTGCATCGACATCGAGGCCTTTCGCATCACGGCCGGCGAACTGGTCTTTCTGCACGGCCCGAGCGGCTGCGGCAAGAGCACGCTGCTGTCCCTGCTGGCCGGCGTGCTGGTGGCCGACGAAGGCCGCGTCACGCTGCTGGGGCATGACTGGTCGAAGCTCTCCGGCGCCGCGCGCGACCGCTGCCGCGTTGCGCACGTGGGCTATATCTTTCAGCAGTTCAACCTGCTGCCGTACCTGAGCGTGCTCGACAACGTGCTGTTGCCCTGCCGCTTCTCGCAGCGGCGCGAAGCGCAGGCCGCCCGCGGCGGCAGCTCCCGTGAGGAGGCCGAGCACCTGCTCGACCAGATGGGCCTCGACCACAACCTGTGGAAGCGCCAGGCCATGCAGCTTTCCGTCGGCCAGCAGCAGCGCGTGGCGGCGGCGCGCGCGCTCATCGGCCAGCCCGAGGTGGTGATCGCCGACGAGCCCACTTCCGCGCTCGACGAAGACCGGCGCGAGGCCTTTCTCGACGTGCTGCTGACGGCCTGCGCAACGAACCAGAGCGCACTCGTGTTCGTGAGCCACGACCAGCGCATTGCGCAGCGCTTTGCACGCCATGTGCTGCTGCCCGACATCAATCGCGCCGCGACGGCAGCAATGGCGGCGGACGCATGAAGGCACGCCGATGAGCGCCCTTTTTTCCATTGCCTGGCGCAGCGCCTGGAACCGGCGCTTCACGCTCGCGCTCACCGTGTTCTCGATTGCGCTGTCGACCTTTCTGCTGCTGGGCGTGGAGCGCATCCGCACCGAGCTGCGCGAGAACTTCGCGTCGTCCGTCTCGGGCACCGACCTGATCGTGGGTGCGCGCACGGGCGCCACGCAGCTGCTGCTGTATTCGGTGTTCCGCATCGGCGCGGCCACGAACAACATCTCGTGGAAGAGCGTGCAGGCCCTGGCTTCACACCAGGGCGTCGACTGGGTGGTGCCGCTTTCGCTCGGTGACTCGCACCGCGGCTTCGCGGTGCTGGCCACCTCGCCCGAATACTTCACCCGCTTTCGCTATGGCGACCGCCAGTCGCTGAAACTGCGCGAGGGCAAGCCCTTCAGCGAACTGTTCGATGCCGTGGTGGGCGCCGAAGTGGCCGACAAGCTCGGCTACCACGTCGGCCGGAAGATCACCCTCGCCCACGGCAGCGGCGAACTCAACACGGCCGAGCATGCCGACAAGCCCTTCACGGTGGTCGGCGTGCTCGCGCGCACCGGCACGCCGGTCGATCGCACGGTGCACATCGGCCTCGAAGCGATGGAAGCCATTCATCTCGAATGGGTGGGCGGCGCCCCGATGCCCGGCGTCAAGATTCCGGCCGAGCAGGTGCGCAAGTTCGACCTCACGCCCAAGAACGTAACGGCCGCACTCGTGGGCCTGAAGAACCGCTCCGCCGTCTTCGGCGTGCAGCGCTGGATTTCCACCTACACCGGCGAACCGCTGATGGCCATCCTGCCCGGCGTGGCGCTCGACGAACTGTGGAGCGTGATCGGGATCGGCGAAAACGCGTTGCTGCTGATGTCGGCGCTGGTCGCGCTGGTGAGCCTTGCGGGCCTTGTCTCGGTGGTGATGGCGAGCCTGAACGAGCGGCGGCGCGAACTTGCCGTGCTCCGCGCCGTGGGCGCCGGCCTGCGCCAGGTGCTGGCGCTGCTCGCGCTCGAGGGCGCCATGGTCACCGTTCTGGGTGTGGCGCTGGGTGTGGTCATGGCGGTGCTCGGCATTGCCCTGCTCGCGCCATGGCTGCAGTCGCAGTTCGGGCTGACACTGAGCCTTTCAGAACCTACACTGAACGAATGGCTGCTGATGGCGAGCCTGTTGGTGGCAGGTTGGCTGGCCAGCCTGCTGCCCGGCATTCGTGCCTACCGGCTCTCTCTTGCCGACGGTCTCTCACCCAGGATTTGAAACCATGCGCATCGCAAAGAAGACCTCCACGTTCCGAGCTTTCACCCGGCTTTCGATGCTGCTTGCCGGCGCGGGCTTAGCAGCCGCCACATGGGCCGCCGACCCTGCGCCCAAGGACACCACCGCCTCGAACCCGCTCGGCGGCAAGGCAGCGCCGGCCGCACCTGCTGCTGCCAAGGGCACGCCCGGCCAGCCGCGCCAGATCACCTGGGAAGAACTGGTGCCGAAAGACTGGGATCCGGCCAAGGAGTTCAAGGGCATGGACCTGAGCTCGCTCAACGACGGCGACCCGCGCGCCAACGAGCTGCTCATGAAGATGCAGGAAGTGTCGAACAACGCGCCGACCAACCCCGCGATGAACGGCGCCGAAATCAAGATCCCGGGCTTCATCGTGCCGCTCGAAGAAGCCAAGGGCGAAGTGACCGAGTTCCTGCTCGTGCCCTACTTCGGCGCCTGCATTCATACCCCGCCGCCGCCGGCCAACCAGATCCTGCACGTGGTCACGTCAAAGGGCGCCAAGTTCCGCGCCATGGACACCGTGTGGGTCACGGGCAAGCTGCAGACGATGCGCAACGACTCCATGATGGGCGTGAGCGGCTATCACGTGAACGCGACGAGCGTCACCAAATACTCGGGCGGCGCCAAATAGACTGGCCGGCGGCGCGACGCCTCAGCGGGCCTTGCGTGCCGGCTTTGGAGCGGGCGCATCAGGCGCCTCTCGCGCCGACTTCATGTGCCCGCTTTCCGCCGTGGTCATGCCCACGATCTTTGCAAGCTGCCGGCTGACGCTCACGTAGGCGTGGCCGATGCGGCTGTCGAAATACAGCGAATCGCCGCGGGCAAGGCGCACCACCTTGCCGTTGTCGAAATGCACCTCGATCTCGCCCGAAAGCACATAGGCGAACTCTTCTCCCGGATGCTTCACGAAGTCCTCGGGCCCGTGAATGCGCCGTGCGTGCACGGTGCCGACGATCGGGCTCATCTGCTTGCCCGCGGCCGTGGTGCCCAGGAACTCGTAGGCGATTGAAAGGCCGCGGTACACCACGCCCTTGCCCGCGCGGGTGACGACCGGCCCATCGAGTTGCGCGGGCTTGACGCCGGCCCCCGCGAACATTGCGTTCATGTCCATCTCGAGCGCGCGGCCGAGCGCGGTGAAGTTCTCGTACCCGAGCGCGAGTTGCCCGCGTTCCGCGCGCGAGATGGTGGTGATCGACACGCCCGAGCGCTCGGCCAGCTGAGCCAGCGTCCAGCCGAAACGCTTGCGTGCTGTGCGCAGGCGGTTGCCGAAGGTGGTGCGGTCCAGCGCCGGCTGTTCGTCCTTCGGCTTTGTCCCCAGCTTGGGTCGCGGCTTGTTGCCCGTGTGTGGATTCACGCTTGGCTTTCTCTTGTAGTGCAGCGCGATTCTGCCAGTCCAGTGCCCGAATCCGTGCCACGGTGCCCGCGGCCGATGCACGGAAATTGCGTATGCGCAAATTGCGGACACGCAAATTTCACCACCACGGTGCGTCCCACCCCCTCTCGGTGGGCCTTGAAGAAATTTGCGTATACGCAAATTTCTACCTACACTCCGCCAATGACTTCCAACACACCAGCGCCCGTTGCGGCCGACTACCTCGTGATTGGCGGCGGCATTGCCGGTGCCTCGGTGGCCTACTGGCTCGCGCCGCATGCCCGCGTGATCCTGCTCGAACGCGAGGCCCAGCCGGGCTATCACTCCACCGGCCGCTCGGCCGCGCTCTTCATGGAAAGCTACGGCACGGCCCAGGTACGCGCGCTCACCATGGCAAGCCGCGCGTTTCTCGAACGCCCGCCAGAAGGCTTTGCCGAGCACCCGCTCCTCACGCCGCGCGGCGCGTTGATGGTGGCCGACGCCGACCACGTGGCCGAGCTCGAAGCCCACTGGGAGGTGCTGCGCGCCATGAACACCGGTGCACAGCGGCTCAGCAGCGAAGAGGCCATCGAGATGGTGCCGGCGCTGCGGCCCGAACAAGTGGCGGGCGGCGTCTATGAGCCCGATGCGTCCGACATGGACGTGCACGCCATCCACCAGGGCTACCTGCGCGGCATGCGGCAGGCCGGCGGCAAGCTGGTGTGCGACGCCGGCGTGACCGCGCTCGAGCGCGTGGGCGACGGCTGGCGCGTGACGGCAGGCGACGTGGTCTACGAAGCGCCAGTGGTCATCAACGCGGCGGGCGCGTGGGTCGACACCATTGCGCAACTGGCGGGCGTGTGGCCCATCGGCATCGAGCCGCGGCGGCGCTCGGCCTTCATCTTCGCGCCGCCTGAAGGCAGCAATGTGGCGCACTGGCCCATGGTGTTCAGCGCCGACGAAGGCTGGTACATCAAGCCCGACGCCGGCATGCTGCTCGGTTCGCCGGCCAACGCCGATCCGGTCGAGCCGCAAGACGTGCAGCCCGAAGAGCTGGATGTCGCCTTCGCCATCCACCGCATCGAGGAAGCCACCACGCTCACCATTCGCCGCCCCACCCGCACCTGGGCGGGTCTGCGTTCCTTCGTGGCCGATGGCGACCTGGTGGGCGGGTTCGAGCCAGAGGCGCCCGGCTTCTTCTGGCTTGCGGCGCAGGGTGGCTATGGCATCCAGACTTCGGCAGCCATGGGCGAGGCATGTGCGGCACTCGCGCGCGGCCTGCCGGTGCCGCAGCGCATTGCGGGCTTCGGGCTGACGGCCGGAATGCTGGGCCCGCAGCGCTTGCGTGCGGCGGCTGCAAGTGGCGAGGGGTCGTCGAAAGCGGCTTAGTCGGGCGCGTTCATCACGCGGGCAAACTCTTCGTCCGCGGGCACGTTGTCGGCGTCGAGTTCGCTGGCATCGGTCAGGTCGATGCCGGTTGCATCCGACAGGTCGTCGGCGGCTTCCGATTCCGATTCTTCGAAGTCGTCGACAGGCGAATCGTCGTCGTCATCTTCGGGCGATGGCGGAGCGGGGCGCTTCTTGGCGTCGACGTTGTTCATGATCGGTTCCTCGGCGATGGGATGAGCGAGACATTCGTCAGACCCCCAATGTTGCACCTCTTTCAGGTGCCGTGCGTCAATTCCCCGGAACAGCGTCGGTTTCGGAACGTATCCATCCAACCCGTGCTGTGGGTCAGTCCTTGTGCGCCGGGGCTCCTTCGCCTTCGTGCGCATGGCCGTGCTCCGAGTGGCCATGCTCGGCGTGACCATGTTCCGAGTGGCCATGGTCGTGCTCGCCGTGCGCAAGCCGGCTCACGAGCGTGACGAGCGCAATGCCCACCACCAGCCACACGATCTGCGCCGCGGTCTGCCGCGCCGGCAAACGCTTCTGCAATTGTGGAATCAGGTCGGCCAGCGCCACGTAGACGAAGCTGCTGCTGGCCAGCACCAGGAAGTAAGGCAACCAGCCGTGCAGCTGGTCGACCAGCCACCATCCAACGATGCCGCCGAGCATGGTCATGGTGCCGGCGAGCGACACCTTGATCAACGCCGCGCGCTGGTTGGCCGAGCTCTGGCGCAGCACGACGAGGTCGCCGATGTGGTGCGGCACCTCGTGCGCGAGCACCGCGATGGCCGCCACCAGGCCAAGGCGGATGTCCGCGATGAAGGCCGACGCGATCAGGATGCCGTCGCCGAAGCAGTGCACGCTGTCGCCGGTGAGCACGGCCCAGCCGCCGCCCGCGCGAGGCGCGTGGCTGTGCGAATGGCCATGGCCGGCGTGGTCATGATCGTGGGCGCGGCCGTGCGCATGATCGTGCGCGGCGTGATTCGTTTGGTGCCCTGCGCCGATCGGCCCCGGCGCGGGGCTGCCATGGTGATGCTCGTGCCCGTGGTGCCAGAGTTCGGCCTTGTCCAGCAGAAAGAAGAACACCAGGCCGAACAGCAGCACGCCGAACAGCAGCGCGGGCTGGATGCGGCTTTCGAAGGCCTCCGGCAACAGGTGCATGAACGCGGTGGCGAGCAGCGCCCCTGCGGCCAGGCTCAGCAGGTGCTGCGAATTCACCCCGCCCGAGCCGCTGCGCACGCCCACGCGCAAGAGCAAGGCCGCGAGCCACACGCTTCCGATGCCGGCAACCAGGGTCGCCGCGATGATCACTATCAAATTCATAGCTGCTTGCGCAATTTCGATGGGCACCGATGCCCGACAACGTTCATAAAAAGAGAAAGGCCGTCACAGGGACGGCCTTCGGCGGTGAGTGGCTACAGGCCGTCGTCAGACGACGCCATTGGCTTTGAACCAGGCCGTGGCTCGCTGCCATCCGTCATCGGCCGCGCTCTTTACATAGCTCGGGCGGTAGTCGGCATGGAACGCGTGGCCTGCTTCGGGATACACGACGAAGCTCGAAGCCTTGGCAGCCGGGGTTCCATTTGCCAACGCTGCTTTCATCTTATCAACCGTGTCAAGCGGGATGCCCTGGTCTTTTCCGCCGTACAAGCCGAGCACCGGCGCCTGCAGGCTGGCCGCCACATCGACGGGGTGCCTGGGCGTCAATTCGCTCGGCTGGCCGACCAGGCGGCCATACCAGGCCACGCCGGCCTTCACCTTGCCGGTGGCGGCATAGAGCCACACGATGCGGCCGCCCCAGCAGAAGCCGGTGATGCCGGCCTTGGCAACATTGCCGCCGTTGGCCCCGGAATACGCAAGCGCGCCGTCCAGGTCGGCCATGACCTGCGCATCGGGCACCTTGGTCACGATGTCGGCCTGCAGCTTGGGAATGTCGGTGTAGCCGCGCGGATCGCCCTGGCGTGCATAAAGCTCGGGGGCAATGGCCAGGTAGCCCAGCTTGGCAAAGCGGCGGCAGGTGTCGGCAATGTATTCGTGCACGCCGAAGATCTCCTGGATCACCAGGATCACCGGCAGGCCCGTCTTGCCGGCCGGCGCGGCCGCATAGGCAGGCACCTCGAAGCCGTTGACGGTGTATTTGATCGGCCCGGCCTTCAGGCCCTCGGCCGAGGTGCTGATGGCAGTCTGCGCGGCAACGGGCAGGACGGCGGCCGCATAGCCCACGCCGATGGCGGCCTTGAGTGCGGTGCGGCGCGTGGCGCCCTGCTCTGTGCTCTCGCCGGGGCGAAGCGAATCGAAATCGGAACGGCTGTCGTCGCGAAGGGACATGGGAAGGGCTCCAGTTGAATCGTCGGACAAGGGGCATGCGTGAAAACGCACGCCGCAATGTAGGCGAATTCAGCGCGGTCCGTATCCCAGGGGCCCGGATGTCAACAGGGCTGCAGTGCGGCCTAAAGTCTTCAGTTGCGATAGGCGCGGCGCGCCAATGCGGCGGCCAGCACCTGAGCCGGATCGACCAGGTTCAGCCCGGCGACCGCGGCCGAGCCCTGCAGGCCGAGCGGCACCTCGGTGCAGCCCATGATGATGGTGACCGGCCCGTGGCGTTCCGCCAGCCGCAGCGCCACCTGCGAAAAACACTCTTCGGCCAGCCGCATGTTTCCGGCCTTCACGCCCTCGAAGATGCCGCGCGTGATGATGCGGCGTTCTTCCTGCAGCGGCACAAGGCAGTCGAGTCCCGCCTCGGCCAGCGCATGTTCGTAGAGGCGCACGCGGTAGGTGCCCTCGGTGGCCATCAGCGCCACATTGCCCGCGCCTTGCGCGGCAAGATGCTGCGCCACCTCGCGCGCCATGTGCAGCAGCTCCACTTGCGGAAAGCGTTCCTGCAGTCGGGCATGCCAGGCATGCGCGGTGTTGCAGGCAATGGCCACGGCCTGGCTGCCCAGCGCGGCCAGCCGCCCCAGTGCCTGCAGCATCGGCTCGAGCGGCTGGTGCGCGCCGGTCTCCGCCGAGCCCAGCGCGTCGGTTCGGTCAGGCACCGGCACCTGCGCCAGCCAGTGCTCTGGAAAGGACTGGTCCCGCACCGGCTCCCCGCGAGCGCGCATCTGCTGGGCGCAGGCCTGCACGAAGAGCCGGACGAAGTCCGCCCCCGCCGCAGGGCCCATGCCGCCCAGAATGCCCACTACGTTCGTCGAAGCCATTGCGTACGTCCGCTCGCGTCAGGTCGCCGGCTTGTCCGAAGGGGTCTTGAGGTTGTCCTTGAGCTGCTGGCTCATGGGCAAATTCAGCGGCACGTTCTTCGGCGGGATCGGCGACATGAACCACTTGGTGTAGAGCTTCTCGAACTCGCCGCTCTTCATCATGCCGATGAAGGTGTCGTCCACCAGCTTCTTGAAGGCCGGGTCGTCCTTCGGCAGCATGCAGGCATAAGGCTCGACCTGCAGCGCCTCGCCCACCACTTCGTAGTCGGCCGGGTTCTTGGCGTTGGCAATCAGGCCGAACAGCAGGATGTCGTCCATGGCAAACGCCACGGCGCGGTCGCTTTCCACCAGCAGGAAGGCGTCGGCGTGGTCCTTGCCGAGCACGATGTCCATGTCGAGGTTCTTCTCGGTGTTGTACTTGCGCATGACCAGCGCGTTGGTGGTGCCGGTGGTGCTGGCCACCGTCTTCTTGGCCAGGTCGGCGTAGTCCTTGATCTTGGAAGACTTCTTGGTCAACAGGCGCGTGCCCGTATAGAAATGGTTGACGGCAAAGGCCACGTCCTTGCCGCGCGCGGTGTTGTTGGTGGTGGAGCCGCACTCCAGGTCGACCGTGCCGTTGGTGATCAGGGGAATGCGGTTCTGCGAGGTCACCGGCATCAGCTGCACCTGCAGGTTGGGCTTGTTGAGCTTTTTCTTCACCGCCTCGACCACGGCGTTGGAAAGTTCGACCGAGAAACCGATCGGCTTGTTGGGGCCGTCCAGGTAGCTGAAGGGCACCGACGACTCGCGGTAGGCGAGCGTGATCTTGCCGGACTCGGCGATCTTGGCCAGCGTGTCGGCGGCCTGGACGCCGGTGGCGGTAAGCAGCACCACGGCAGCAGCGGCCATCAATGCGGAGAGTTTCATGCGAGCCTTCTTCAGTTGGTTGAACAGAGCGGCCAGTGTAAGAAGGAGTGACACATGGCGACAATTCCAAATGAACCCTAGGCCATACCCAAAGGTTATGGGTTAGGAAGAGCGAGCACCAAGGCATGCGCTTTGGCTATGGGCCACCGCGCTTTTGGCATTTCCGGGCAGGCGTGCGCGCGCCTACATTCAGCACTCCCCTCTCTTTGCTCCCTCCTTTGGAAAGTTGCCCCATGCATGTGTGTGTGCTCGGCGCCGGCATCGTGGGCCTGGCCACCGCCTGGCAACTCGAACGCCTGGGCCATCAAGTCACGGTGATCGACCGAGCGGCCCCGGGTGCGGGCGCGAGCGGCGGCAACGGCGCGCAGCTCAGCTACTCGTACGTGCAGCCGCTGGCCGATCCGTCGATCTGGAAGCAGCTGCCCAAGCTGCTGCTCTCGCCCTCCTCCCCGCTCAAGCTGCGCCCGCAGCTCGATCCGCTGCAGTGGCGCTGGGGCCTGGCCTTTCTTGCGGCCTGCAATGCGCAGACCTCGCGCGACACCACGGCGCAACTGTTGGCCTTGGCCGCGCTGAGCCGCAGCGGGTTCGAGGCCATGCAGGCCGACGTTGCGCCCGACTGCGATTTTTCCGCCACCGGCAAGCTGGTGCTCTATGCCAGCCCCGTATCGCTCGAAGGCGCGCGCGCGCAGCTCGAATTGCAGCGCGCCATGGGCAGCGAGCAGCGCATTGTTTCGCCCGACGAATGCGCCGCCATCGAGCCCGCGCTCGCCGGCTATCGCGGCCAGATGGCCGGCGCTGTCTACACGCCGAGCGAGTGCGCGGCCGATTGCCTGAAGGTTTGCGGCGAACTGATGCGGGTGCTCAGCGGGCGCGGCGTGCGCTTTCTGCTCGGCGCCGACGTGCACGGCTTCGCGCGCAGCGAGGGCCGGGTGGCCGCCGTGAAAACGAGCGATGGCGACGTGGAGGCCGACGCCTTCGTGATGGCACTGGGCTCGGCCTCGCACAAGCTCGGGCGTGCACTCGGCGCCTACCTGCCGGTGTACCCGCTCAAGGGCTACAGCATCACGGTCGATGTCGATCCTTCGCCCGGCGCAGCGCCCAGCGTGAACGTGACCGACAGCGCACGCAAGGTGGTGTTCGCGCGCATCGGCTCACGGCTGCGCGTAGCGGGCATGGCGGAACTCGTGGGGCACGACGCGAGCATTCCGGCGACGCGCATCGAAACGCTGGCGGCCGCGACACGCGCCGTGTTCCCGCATGCGAGCCCGCTCGAAGAACTGCACCCGTGGACCGGCATGCGGCCCGCCACGCCGAAGGGCCTGCCGATCATCGGCCGACTTGCGAGCGCTCCACCGAACATGCTGTTCAACACCGGGCACGGCGCGTTGGGCTTCACACTGGCTTTCGGCTCCGCTCGGCGGATTGCCGATGCGCTGGAGCCCGCGGAGTCATTGGCCTGAGCTTCACGGGCGGCAGGCCGCCCTCAGGCCGCCTGCTCTATCGCCTCGCGCATGCAGCGCGTAATTCCGCGGACCGCCACTGAATCGGGCCGTCCCGCAAAGCGCAGCGCGCGCACCGGCACCGGAATGTGCGGCTCCAGTGCCAGCACGTCGACCTTGGTGCCGTCGGCCGAGCGCGCCGTGCAGCCATCGACCAGCGCCACGCCCAGCCCGTGGTGGGCCATCGACAGCGCGGCGTGATACGTCTGCACCGTGACCACCGCCTGCTGGAAGCCGACGCCGGCCTGGCGGCAGGCCTGGCTCAGGCTGGTGCCCACCGGGTCTCGGCTGTCGAGCCCGATGACGGGCCGGTCGACCAGGTCATGCAGCGCCACCGACCCATTGCGCACCAGCGCGCGCGGAAGCATGCCCTTCGGCGCGATGCACACCATGCGCGTGTCGGCAAGCGTTTCCTGCGTGAGCGAGGAATGCACCGCGGGGCTGAAGACAAAGCCCACGTCGGCCTCCTGCAGCAGCAGCGCCGACATGATCTGCGGCGAATGCAGCGATTCGACGGTGATCGAATAGCCCGGGTGCTTTTCGCGAAACGCCTTGAGCGCGCGCGGCAGCACCTCGTAGCTCAATGCCAGCACGCTGAGGATGCGCAGCTCGCCGGTGTCGCTGCCCGCGCGCAGGTTGGCCGCCAGGCGCTGCACTTCGTCGAGCTGCGCGAACAGCCGCTCGATGTGCGGATACAGCGTGAGCGCCTCGGTGGTCGGCGTCAGCCTGCCCTTGGCGCGCTGGAACAGCGGAAAGCCCAGTTGCAGCTCGGCATGCTGCAGCGTGCGGCTCACCGCCGGCTGCGTGATGTTGATGAGCCGCGCCGCCGCGCTCACGCTGCCCGTGAGCATGATGGCGTTGAAGACCTCGATGTGGCGCAGCCGCATCGGTCAGTTGCCCACCTTGTTGCGCGAAAGGTCCATCACCATGCGGGTCGCAAGATAGAGCCGCGGCTCGATGGAATCGACCAGCACGTATTCGGCATCGGCCGAGTGCGCGCCAAAGCCCTGCAGGCCGAAGCGCTCGACCACCGGCGCCTTGGTCTTGAGGGCGGAAAACGCCGCGTCGGTACCGCCGCCGGCGGCCTTGTCGTCAGCGCCCAGCGGCTTGCCGATCTCGTCCTTGTAGATGCGCTGCGCGTGCGCGGCCAGCGAGCGCGAGGCGTCGGTGGCTTCGAGCGGCGGACGGCGGCGCTCGAACTTCAGCTCGACCTTGGCCTCGGGAATCAGCTGCTTCTTCACGCGTTCCTGCACCTGCTGCTCGATGCGGTCGTAGTCGCTCACCTTCAGCACGCGCACGTCGGCGCTGGCGGTGGCACTCGCCGGAATCACGTTGCGGTTGCTGCCCGACTTCGAGATGGTCCAGTTCATCTTCAGGCCCGTTGCCGGGTCTGACAGGTCGCGCATCTGCAGCACCTGGTGCGAGAGTTCGTAGAGCGCGTTCACGCCCAGCTCGGGCGCAGAGCCCGCATGCGATGCCTTGCCCGTGACGTTGAGCGTGACCGAGGCGATGCCCGCGGTGGCAAGCGAGAGCTTGTCTTCCTTGACCGAGGCGCCTTCGAACGACAGCACCGCGTCATGCTCGCCGCCGAGCCGCGTGATGAGCGCGCGTGAACCGGGCGAACTGATTTCCTCGTCGCCGTTGATCAGCACGGTGAGCGTGCCGTATTCCTTGAACTTGAGCGCCTGCAGCATCGCCACCGTGTGGATGATGACCGCCACGCCCTGCTTGTCGTCTGCAATGCCGAGGCCGTAGGCCTTGTCGCCTTCGACGCGGAACGGCTGCTTGCCGAGCATGCCCACGGTGTAGACCGTGTCCATGTGCGCAATGAGCATGATCTTCTTCTTGCCCGTGCCCTTGAAGGTGGCCCGCACCACGCGGCCCATCTTCTCGGGCGTGTCTTCCATGCGGTAGGCCTCGGCGCTGGTGTCGATGAGCTCGACCTCGCCGCCCAGCGCCTTGAGCTTGCCGGCGATGAGATCCGAGATCTTCTCCAGGCCCTCGAGATCGCGGCTGCCGGACTCGATGCCCACGAGCTGCGAAAGCGAATGGAGCAGCGGCTGCTTCTGCTCGGCGGCCAGCGAGGCGATGCGCGCATCGGGTGCGGCCAGCGCGGCCTGGCAGGCTGCGGCAATCAGGAGTGCGCCGCCTGCGCGGCACCAGGAACGAACGGGGAACAGGGTCATGAACGGCTTCCTTGTGTTTTTCTGGTCCGCGCGGTGGACACCGGGCGGGTTCGGCATTCTTCCATGCAGGCCGGCATCGCGGCCACCAGCGCGTCGACTGCGCAGCGCGTCTTCGCGGGCATGTGCCGCGAGCGTGGCCACAGCGCATGGATGGGCATGGCCGCGGCGCGGTGGTCGGTCAGCACGGGCTCGAGTTGTCCGGATTGCACGTAGCGTGCCAGCAGCCAGTTCGGCAACCAGGCGAGTCCTGCACCTGCAATGGCCGCGTCGGCCACCGCCTGCAGGTCGTTCAGCCGCGCATGCCAGGGCAGATGCACCGTGTGCTCGCGGCCTTGCGGATCGCGCAGTTCCCAGCGCTGCGACTGGCCGGGACCGCAATAGTCGATGCCCCGGTGCTGCGCCAGCGCGGCCACGTCAGCCGGCCGCCCGAAGCGCGCCAGGTAGGCCGGCGCGGCCGCCAGCCTCATGGTCTGCTCGCCGAGCCGACGGGCCACCAGCCGGTCGGTGTCGGGCAGTTCGCCGATCCGCACCGCCAGGTCGTAGCCCTCCTGCACGAGGTCGACCACGCGGTCGCTGATGGCAATGTCCACCTGCAGTTGCGGATAGCGCTCGATGAGGCCCAGCAGCGCCGGCGCCGCATGGTGATGTCCGAAGGCCAGCGGCAGGCTGGCCCGCAGGCGGCCGCGCGGCTCACGCCGGCCGCTTTCGAGGCCCGATTCCGCGGCCTCCAGTTCGGCCTGCGCGCGCAGGCAGTGCTCGTAGTAGGCCTGCCCTTCCTCGGTCAGGCTCTGGCTGCGGGTGGTGCGCTGGAGCAGGCGCACGCCGAGCCGCGCCTCCAGCCGCGCGAGCGCCTTGCCCACGGCCGAGCGCGTGAGGTTCAGCCGCTCGGCCGCGAGCGTGAGACTGCCGCTTTCGACCACCTCGAGAAAAGTCTGGATGCCATCGAAACGATCGGTCATGGCTCGGGATTGTGCCTTTTGGTTCCCGAATCTGCTGAATCGATGTCCTCAATGAAGAATCTGTTTCCCGACAAGATGGCGGCATGACACCGTCTTCTACTGCTTCAACTACCAACCCGCGCCGCGATGCCGCCGCGCTCACCGCCGTCTGCCTCGTCGCCCTCATGTTCGGCCTCGAAATCTCCAGCGTGCCGGTGATCCTGCCGGAGCTCGAGCGCGTGCTGCACGCCGACTTCCAGGACGCGCAGTGGATCATGAATGCCTACACGCTGGCCTGCACCTCGGTGCTGATGGCCGCCGGCACACTGGCCGACCGGTACGGCCGACGCCGCGTGCTGGTGGCCAGTCTGTGGCTGTTCGGGCTGGCATCGCTGGCATGCGGCTGGGCGACGAATGCGCCGCTCCTGATTGCCGCGCGTTTCGTGCAGGGCGTGGGCGCCGGCACCATGATGATCTGCCAGTTCGCCATCCTGTCGCAGCAGTTCCGGGAGCCCGCGGCACGCTCGCGCGCCTTCGCGGTCTGGGGCGTGGTGGCGGGCATCGGGCTGGGCTTCGGTCCGCTGGTGGGCGCCGCCATCGTGGCGTTGGCCGATTGGCGCTGGGTCTTTCTGGTGCATGCCCCGCTGGCGCTGCTCACGCTGGGCCTGGTGCGCGCCAGCGTGCAGGAGTCGCGCGACCCCGACGCACACCGCCTCGACGTGGCGGGCATGCTCACGCTCACGCTTGCGGTGTTTGCGCTGGTCTGCTTCATCACGCTCGGCACGGTGCAGGGCTTCGGCAACCGCGTGGGGCTGGCGCTGCTGGCGGGTGCGCTGGCTTGCCTCGCGCTGTTCGTCGCGGCCGAGCGGCGCAGTGCGCATCCCATGTTCGACTTTTCGGTTTTTCGCATCCACCGCTTCAACGGCGCGATGATGGGTTCGGTGGGCATGAACTTCAGCTTCTGGCCCTTCATGATCTACCTGCCGATCTACTTCCAGTCGGCGCTCGGCCATAACCTGATGCGCGCCGGCTGGGCGCTGCTGGCCTACACGCTGCCCACGCTGCTGGTGCCGCCGCTGGCCGAGCGGCTGGCGCTGCGCCACGGCGCCGAGCGCGTGATTCCCGGCGGCCTTGGATTGATGGCGCTGGCCTTCCTGCTCATGGCCGCGGGTAATGCGCGCGGCAGCGACGCGTGGGTGATTGCCGCGTGCCTGGTTGCGGGCATCGGCCTGGGCCTCACGAACTCGCCCGTTACCAACACGAGCACCGGCGCGGTGTCGGCCGCGCGCGCGGGCATGGCCTCGGGCATCGACTTCAGCGCGCGGCTGATCACGCTCGCCCTGAACATTGCGCTGATGGGCTTCGTGCTGGTGAGCGGCATTGCGCGGCACCTGGGCGAAGCCGGCCTGCGCGCGGGGGCCAGCGAGTTGCTGCAACTGGCGCAGAGCGTGGCAGCGGGCAAGCTGGACATCGTGCCGGGGGCGGCAGGCCCCGCTCTCGCGCAGGCCGCCCTGCGCCACGGGTTCGGCGACGCAATGCTCTACGCCGGCATCGGCGTGGGGCTGCTGGCATTGGCGAGCCACGCCTTCTTCAGGCGCGGCCGGCGCTCAGTGGGCCTTGTCCCAGTTCGGGCCGATGCCGATCTCGGCTAGCAGCGGCACCTTCAGCTCGGCCACGCTGGCCATCAGGCGCGGGATTTCGGTGCGCACCCATTCGACCTCGGCCTCGGGCACTTCGAACACCAGTTCGTCGTGCACCTGCATGATCATCCGAGTGGCCCGCTTCTCCTCGTCAAGCACGTTCTGTACCTTGATCATGCTGAGCTTGATCAGGTCGGCCGCCGTGCCCTGCATCGGCGCGTTGATGGCCGCGCGCTCGGCACCGCCGCGGCGCGGGCCGTTGGGCGAATTGATCTCGGGCAGGTAAAGGCGCCGGCCGAACACGGTCTCGACATAGCCCTTTTCTTTTGCGAGCGCCTTGGTCTCGTCCATGTACGCCTTCACGCCCGGGTAGCGCGCGAAGTAGCGTTCGATGTAGGAGGCCGCGGCCTTGGTCTCGATGCCCAGGTTGCGTGCGAGCCCGAAGCTGCTCATGCCGTAGATGAGCCCGAAGTTGATCACCTTGGCATAGCGGCGCTGTTCGCTCGACACCTGGTCGGGCGTGGAGCCGAACACCTCCGCCGCGGTGGCGCGGTGCACGTCGATGCCTTCGCGGAATGCGCGCAGCAGCGACTCGTCGCCGCTGATGTGGGCCATGATGCGCAGCTCGATCTGCGAGTAGTCGGCGCTTGCAATCACGCTGCCGGCCGGCGCAATGAAGGCTTCGCGCACGCGTCGGCCTTCGGGCGTGCGGATCGGAATGTTCTGCAGGTTGGGGTCGTTGCTGCTGAGCCGCCCCGTCACCGCCACCGCCTGCGCATAGTGCGTGTGGACGCGGCCGGTGCGCGGGTTGGCCAGCTGGCCGAGCTTGTCGGTGTACGTACCCTTGAGCTTGGACAGGCCGCGGTGCTCGAGGATCTTTGCGGGCAGCGGATAGTCCTCAGCCAGCTTCTCGAGCACTTCTTCATCCGTGCTCGGCGCGCCGCTCGGCGTTTTCTTGACGACCGGCAAGCCCAGCTTGGTGAAGAAGATCTCGCCGATCTGCTTGGGCGAACCCAGGTTGAAGGGCTGGCCCGCGATCTCGTAGGCTTCTTGTTCGAGCGCCATGATGCGCGTGCCGAGCTCATGGCTTTGCGCGGCGAGCGTCGGCGCATCGATCAGCACGCCGTTGCGCTCGACGCGGTAGAGCGCCTCGCTCGAATCCATCTCGAGCTGATAGATGAAGCGCAGCTTTTCGTCGCACTCGATCTGGGGCCACAGCGCCAGGTGAACGTCGAGCGTCTGGTCGCTGTCTTCGCACGAATATTCGGCGGCCTTGGCAACGTCGACCTGGCTGAACGGAATCTGGTGCGCGCCCTTGCCGCACAGGTCTTCGTACGAAATGCCGCTGCGGCCCAGGTGGCGCTCGGCCAGGCTCGCAAGCCCGTGCGGCCGGTGCGCTTCGAGCACATAGCTTTGCAGCATGGTGTCGTGGGCATAGCCCTGCACCTCGATGCCGTGGTTGGCAAGCACGTGGCGGTCGTACTTGATGTGCTGGCCGAGCTTTTTCTTCGCGGGGTTTTCGAGCCAGGGCTTGAGCCTGGCGAGCACTTCGTCGAACGGCAATTGCGCGGGCGCATCGGGGTAGTTGTGCGCAAGCGGAATGTAGGCCGCCTCGCCGGGCTCGACGCTGAAGCTCACGCCCACGATCTGCGCGACCATTTCATCGAGCGACGTGGTCTCGGTGTCGATGGCGGCCAGGTCCGCGGCTTCCAGCTTTGCGAGCCAGGTGTCGAACTGGGCCCAGGTCGTGATCGTCTCGTACTTCAGGTTGCTCGCTGGCGATGCGGCCGCTAGCGCGCCGAGCTCGGCCGATTCGTCGAACAGCCCGCCCTGGTCGGCGCTCGCAGCACCGCCGCGGGCCGCCTGCTTCTTGATGTTTTCCTCGATCAGCTCGGGCGGCACTTCCAGCGCTTCGAGCGACTTGACCAGGCTCTTGAAGCCGAACTTCTCGTAGAAAGGCTTGAGCTCGGCGGTTTGCGGCGCGCCCACCGGAAGGCCTTCGAGCGAAGGCAGGCCGACGACATGCGCGGCCAGGTCGCAATCGGTGCGGATGGTCACGAGCTGGCGGCTCAGCGGCAGCTTGTCGAGCGCCTTGCGCAGGTTCTCGCCGGCCTGGCCTTTCACGTCGGCGGCGCGCTCGACCAGCGTGTCGAGCGAACCGTATTCGAGCAGCCATTTGGCAGCAGTCTTGGGGCCGACCTTCTCGACGCCGGGCACGTTGTCGACCGCATCGCCGACGAGCGTCTGGTAGTCGATCATCAGGTTGGGCGGCACGCCGAACTCGGCTGTGACGCCGGCCACGTCGCGCTTCTTGCCGTTCATCGTATCGATGATGGTGATGTGCTCGTCCACCAGCTGGCTCAGGTCCTTGTCCCCGCTGGACACGATGACCTCGATGCCCTGCCCCGCCGCGGTTTTTGCGAGCGTGCCGATCACGTCGTCGGCCTCGATGTCGGGCACGCAGAGCACGGGCCAGCCCATGAGCTTCACCACCTCGTGGATGGGGTCGATCTGGCTGCGCAGGTCGTCGGGCATCGGCGAGCGGTTGGCCTTGTACTCGGGGTACAGGTCGTCGCGAAATGTCTTGCCGGGCGCGTCGAAGATGCAGGCCGCGTAGTCTGCACGAACCTCGCGGCGCAGCGCCGTCATCATGTTGATCATTCCGCGGATGGCGCCGGTCGCGGGGCTCTTCGAATCGCCGGGCACAGCCCGCAGGTCGGGCATGGCGTGGAAGGCGCGGTAAAGATAGCTCGAGCCATCGACGAGCAGCAGCGTTTTCTTGTCGGTCATCAGGCCATTTTGCCGTGCCCGGCGCGGCGCCCTGAACCACGGCGGCGTACGCTGGCGACCGACACCTCGAAAGCGGCGCCAAGCCTACAATCCTTGCATGCCTAGCCCCACACTCCTGGTCGCCCGCCGCATTCTGCTGGCGCTGGCCTTTGCCGCTCCTTTTGCCGCCGTTCAGGCGCAGTCCGCACCCGCCCGGCCGCCTGCGCCGGCCGAGCCGCTACAAAATCAGGAGCAACCCGACGGCCGACGCAACCAGAAGGTCGAGCACATCCACACCGAAGACAGCGGCGCTTCGGTCGACGAAGTCCGCTACGGCGGCCGCACGCAAAGCATCAACGTGAAGCCGAAGGCCAACGTGCCCGGCTATGAAGTGCTGCCCAACGACGCAGGCAGCGCACGCCCGAGCTCGGCCGACTCGAACGGGAACGGCCCGCGCGTCTGGAACGTGATGAAATTCTGACCGTGCTGCGCCTTCAATCGGCAGCGCAACGCTGAGCACCGCCATGGCAGTTTTTACCGAAGTCGAATTCGGCGAGGCAGACGCGCTCGTGCAGCGTCTGGGTCTGGGCCCCCTGCGCGAGTTGCGCGGCATCGAGGGCGGCATCGAGAACACCAACTACTTCGCGACCACCGAAACCGGTGAGGCCGTGCTGACGCTGTTCGAGCGCCTCAGCGCCGAGCAGCTCCCCTACTACCTTTGTCTCATGAAGCACTTGGCGGGCCGCGGCCTGCCGGTGCCGGAGCCCGTGGCAGACCCGGCCATCGCGCCGCCCTCGGGCCATGCGCTGACGATTCCCGCGAACGCCCCTTGCGAACTGCTGCTCAAGGTGGCGGGCAAGCCGGCCGCACTGGTGCAGCGGCTCTCGGGCCGGAGCGAACTGGCACCGGACGCCGCGCATTGCGCCGAACTGGGTGCAATGTTGGCGCACATGCACCTGGCGGCGCGCGACTTTCCGCGCATTCAGCCGAACTTGCGCGGCCTTGCGTGGTGGAACGAAACCGTACCGGTGGTCGTTCCCTACGTCGACGAATCGCAGGCGGCGCTGCTGCGCGCCGAACTCGCCTACCAGAACCACATTGCCGAGTCGTCCGCCTACGCGGCGCTGCCGCGCGGCCCCGTGCATGCCGACATGTTTCGCGACAACGTGATGTTCGCGACCGGCGAAGACGCCGGCGCGGCTCCGCGCCTGACCGGCGTGTTCGACTTCTATTTCGCAGGCACCGACACCTGGCTGTTCGACTTGGCCGTGTGCCTGAACGACTGGGCCATCGACCTGCCGACCGGCGAACACGACGCCGAACGCGCGGACTCGCTGCTGTCTGCCTACGAAACCGTGCGACCGCTGAATGCGTCCGAGCGCGCCCTGCTGCCCGCCATGCTGCGCGCCGCGGCGCTGCGTTTCTGGATTTCGCGGCTCTGGGACTTCCATCTTCCGCGCGAAGCCAGCATGCTGAAGCCGCACGACCCGACGCACTTCGAGCGCGTGCTGCGCGAGCGCGCCACCCACCCGCACGCCATGGCGCAGTCGCTCGAGCCGCTGGCCGCCTGACCCTTAAAAAATGAAACTCAACCTCGTGCCGGCGCGAACCGGCGCTACATGGGTCCGCCTCGGACTCAAGACCTTCTGGCGGCAGCCGCTCGCCTTCATCTCGCTGTTCTTTCTGATGATGGCGCTGATCTCGACGGCGTCGCTGCTGCCGCTGCTCGGCAGCGTGCTGGCGCCGGTGCTGCTGCCCTTCATGACGCTGGGGCTGATGGTGGCGACGTCGGTGGCCTACACCGACAACGCCGAGGGTCTCGGCACCGCCGGCCACGCGCAGCGCCCCACCGGCTCCGCCATGTTCGTGGCGGTGGTTGCCGCCATGCGCACCGAGTGGCGCTCGCTGGTCAAGCTGGGGGTGATCTCCGCGGTGTACTTCGTGCTCGCCGTGCTGCTGACGACGTTCATCGACGGCGGCCAGCTGGCGAAGGCCTACCTGCTCGACGAAGCGCTGACGCCCGAGACCATGGCGAGCAGCGACTTCCAGGTGGCGCGCATGTTCCTGATGTGCCTGAACCTGCCGCTTTCGCTGGCCATGTGGCATGCGCCCGCGCTCGTGCACTGGCACGGCGTGGAGCCGGTGAAGAGCATTTTCTTCAGCGTGGTTGCGGTGTTTCGCAACTTCGGCGCCTATGCGCTGTTCGGCCTGGCATGGCTCGGCGTGTTCCTGCTCGCCGGCATCGCCATGGGCCTGGTCGCCACCGTGCTGATCGGTGTCGGGTCGGTGGGCGGAGGCGGCGCCGCCGCGGCCATCGGCAATGTGCTGATCGTGGGCTCGGCGCTGGTGCTTGCGGCCATGTCGATGAGCTCGACCTGGTTCACCTTCCGCGACAGCTTCGATCCGAACTGACGACCTCCCGGGTGGAGTTCCGGGTTTCGCCCGAAGCTTTCTTCGTCAATCGGCCGCTGCCCGGTCCTTGCGCAGGCTCGCGAAAAGCGACCACGCCATGCCAGCCAGCAACAGCAGGCCGACACCCAGCGCTCCCCACAGCCACCACTTGCGCGACGGGTCAGGCTGCGTGGGCACCGGCAATTGCACTGCAGCGGCCACCGCGGCATCGACCGCTGCAACCGGCGGCGTCGGCAACGTGACGCTGGCCTGGTCCGCCGCGACAGGCTTGTTCGCGGTGTAGCCCGGCATCAGCGTGGCCAGCGTCAGGGCCGCACCCGGCGCACCGCCCTGCACTGCGTTCTTTTCCGGTACCGCGCTCCACACCAGCGAAAACGGCGCGGCACCTTGCGCCAGGAACACCAGCGTGCGCGGCGCGGCGCCCACTGAAATCGTCGGCGGCGTCGCGCCCAGCAGGCTCACCGGGCCCGAGGTGCGAAGCCGCAGGTGCGAATAGCTCGTGCCGTCGAGCGCCAGCAGCGGCGAGCGCGCTTCGCCGCCCGCTTGCGCGAGGCGATACACCACGGCGTCGAGCAGCGGCACCTCGCCCGGAGTGCCCGAAGAAGACGGCGCCGGCCGGCGCTGCTGATGCCGCAAGGCGTACAGCGGATTGCGCGGCACCCGCGCCGGCTCGGCGGCAACCGTGGGAACGGCCGCGAGCAAGCCCGAAATTCCGACCTGTGCCAGCGTGTTGACGTCGGCCAGGTCGATGCGCAGGCTTTCCACCGGCAGCCCGCGCGGCAACGCATAGTCGCAATGGTCGGCGCCGCAGCGCTCCGGCCTCAGCGCGCCCGACCATTCGAGCGGCGCGACGGGTTCGACCTCCTGCACGCTGTCGATCGCCACGCTGACCAGCGGTGCTCCGTTCTGCGGATCGCTCCAGCGCAGGCGCAGAAAACGCGCTTGCACGTTGCCCAACTCGACCGCCAGACGTTCGATGGTCTGGCCGCCATGGGCCAGCCGCACCAGTTGCTCTTCGCCGCCTACCGGCCGCCAATGCCGCAGGTCGTCGCTGGCTTCGAGCCTGAAGGCGAACAGGCCGCGCGCGTCCGGCGCCACTTCGAAGCGCGCCTGCAGCAGGCTGCCCTTGAGCTGGCTGGCATCGATGAGCCACTGCGCCGCTTCGGCTTGCTTGCGCGCTGGTTTGCGGGCCAGCGCCAGCGAGCCGTCGGGCCGCACCCTGAAGTTCAACGATGCGTCTTCGGACGTGTCGGCAGCGCCTGCGGCACTCGCGGGCAGCGCAAAGATCGGCACATCCTTCGACGTGAAGCGCGGTGCCGCGGCCTCGTTGCGCAGCCATGCGTAGGGCACCGCTGTGCCGGCGGTATTGCGCACCCGCAGGTCGCGCAGATCGCCGTGTGCGGCATGGGCGTAGATGCCGAGCGGCAGCGTGAGCTGGTGGTACGGCCCGTTGCCTTGCAAGGCAATGGGCCCGGTGGTGGCCGGCTGCGCCCAGGCCGCGCCGAACCAGGCCGTTGCCAAAGCCACGGCCAAACGAACGCACACCCCACGGACCTCATGGCGCGATGGCTTCGCACCCTGCTTCATGCTGCACCTCCTTCGGCCAACACATCTTTCTCCAATTCGTTCTTCTTCGGCGGCACGGGTGCGAAATAACCCACAAGCAACAGCAATGCTCCGACCGCGATGAACGACACGATACGGAACAAGCCGCCCCTGTCCGCCAGTTCGACGAAGAACAGCTTCAGCACCACAACGCCCAGCAGCGCGGCGCCGCCGACCCAGAGCGTGCGCACGCCGCGAGAGTGGCCGAGCACCATCGCGATCACGCCGCAAATGGCCCACGTGATCGAGAGTGCCGCCTGCGTGAGCCACGATGCGTAAAGCGCATCGAAGCGCCATTCGACGCCCGCGTAGTGGTGGCAACTGCGCAGCACCGCGCCGGTCAGCAGCGCAAGGCCTGTAAGGCCAAGCACGCCCTTTGCGACCATCGGCTGCACGCGCGCGAACGAACCCTGCGGCAAGGCGCGCCACCAGAGCACCAGCGCAAACAGCACCAGCCACTGCGCCAGTTCCAACGGGTTCAGCAACGGCACGTAGGGCAACGGCGCCGCATCGCCCGGGCTCGTGCCGTTGGTGACCCACACCCATGCGAGCAGGTAGGCGGCCACCGGCATCGCCGCGAATTCGAGGTACGCGGCGCGGTACTCGGCGACCGGCCAGCGTTGCAGCAGCACGCGCGAGCGCAGCAGCCACAGCATGGCGGCGGGCACGATGGCCCAGCCCAGCAATTGCCAGCTCGACCACTCCGCGCCGATGCGCCCGAGCTGCCATTGGCACTCGCGCGCCGCAAGCAGCAAGAAGAACCAGAAACCGGCCACGTGCAAAGGCGCCAACGCAGCCTGAGCAAGCCAGCGCTTTTGCGCATGCAGCAGCCGCAGGTGCCACAGCAGCGCCAACGGCCAGGCAGCCCAGCCCAGCGCGCTCGAAGGCACGTAGACCAGCGGCGCAGCCAAGGCAACACCGTAGGCCGCGATCAGCACCAAGCCCGGCAAAGTGGCCAGCGTGGCCCGGCCCAGCTGCGGCCAGCCGCGCCGGTGCGCCACCACGGCCGACAGAGCCGAGGTAACGAGCACGATGGCGAGAGCAGCCGCGGCTACATGGCCGGCCATTGCGTTGCGGTGCAGCACCGCGGCGGTTTCGGCAAGCCACCCGAAGAGCCACCAGCCCAGCCCCCAGATCACCGGCGCCCACAGCACGGCCGGATTCGCGCACCAGTCGTTGATCCAGCGCGTGCGCTTGGCCGTTGTGATGCCGTCGGTGGCGCGCCGCCGTGCCTCGTCGCTCATCCAGCTGCCCGCCAGCAAGGCGGCGAGCCCCAGCACCACCGACGTCCAGAACCCCAGGTGCGCGAAAGCCGCCGGCGGGGTATTGCCGTAGAAGATCCAGATCTGACCGAAGACGTGCAGCAGCGCCGAAACGACCTGCAATACGCCCGCCAGCGCCGCGAGCGGCTTGTGCGCAATGCGCAGCGCCACCCAGAGCACGACAGTCGCGGTCAGCGGCCACAGCAGCGCGGCCTGCGCAAGGCTCACCTGGAACAGCATCGCGAGATGCAGCAGGCTCACGCCGGCGATCACCCCGATGGCATTGCCCGGCGACCACACCGGCTGAATGCCGCGCGCCAATGCGGCGCGGTGCGCCTGCAGCATCGACCACGCGGCGCTGCCGAGCAGGCTCAGTGCAATGAGGCTCGCAGCCACCGCGCCCTGCCAGCCGCTTGCAAGCACCTGCTCGGCGCTGCCGCGCGCATCATCGGCCGCGCGATGCAAGGTGGCGATGAAGCCGGCCACTGCCAGCGCCTGCATGCCGAAGGTCACGAATGCCAGCGGCCTGAGCTTGAAGCGCACCGCCACGGCAAAGGCGGCGGAAGCCAGCACGGCCGTTGCCGCCGCCGCCCACGGCGGCGTGAACCATTGCCACAGCAGCAGCGTGAGCGCACCCATGCCGAACCACGGCAACGCGGTGCCGACCAGCGCCTCCCAGCCGTTGCCCTCGTCGAGCCTGGCGCGACGGTGGATGGTCCACATCGCGAACGCGCTCACCGCCACCAGCATCGGCCCGATCACCGAGCCCTGCAGCAGCGGATGCCCCGCCGCCGCATCGAGCTGCGTGGCCTCGAGCAGCTTCCACACCGCACCGGCGAACACCAGGAACGAGAAGGCACGCGCATACACGCGCCCTTGCCGCGCACCCAGCCAGTACATGCCGGCCGCCTCGACAGCCCAGGCCGCGCCCGTCCACCGGCCTTCGAGGCCTAGCGGAATGGCGAGCGTGCCGAAGATCACGCCCACGATGGCGTAGGCCTCCGCGAGCAGCGCCAACCCCTTCGGTTGTGTGGCGAACACCAGGCGGCCCAGCACCAGATAGAACGCCGCGAGCGCCATGGCCGAGAAGGCGGCGCCGTATTCCCATGGCCGCATCAGCAGAACCTGCATGCCGAACGCGACCATGGGCGCGCCGAAGACGAGCGAGCTGTCGACTCGGCCCGCGCGGCGCAGCGTGTCCAGCGCGCGTGCGGCCAGCGGCTGCGCAGGCTGCACGGGTGCATCGAACAGCGTGCGGCGCGCAAACAGCAGGCCGATGGCAACGAAAAGCAGGAAGAACACGATCAGGAAGGGCTGCACGATGCCGTACTGGTCGTCGGTGTAGTACTTCTGAGCCCAGCCGGCGGCCAGCGTGAAGGTGCCGACGAAGCCGATCAGGTTCAGCACGCGCCACGCCTTGAACCAGGCGATCAGCACGATGCCGACATCGAGCACCAGCAGGTACGTGAAGAGCCCCACGGGCCGGTTCTGCCCGGTGGATGCAAGCACCGGCGCCGCAAAGCCCTCGAGCACGGCGACGATGGCCAGCAGCGGCGCGTTCTGCAGCACCGCCAGCACCGCGCTCAATGCGGCCACGCCGAACAGGAAAGCGAAGCCGGCCGTCGGCGGCAGCAGCTCGTGAACCTTCATGGCCGCGAGCGTCGTCAGATAGAAGACGCCGATGCCGGCACCCTGCAGAATCAACGCATAGCTGGTGCGCTTGCGGCGTAGGAACCAGCCCAGCGCCAGCAGGCCGGCGCCCACCAATGCCACGGCCGCATAGCGCAGTTCGACAGGCACCGTGACGCGTTCGGCCGTGTAGCGCAGCAAAAAGGCGAGCCCCAGGAACAGGATCAGCACGCCGAGCTTCACCAGCATGTTGCCGCCGAAGATCAGGTTGGCGATGGGTGCGGGCAGGCGGTCGCGCAGCGGAATTGCCGGAGGCGGCGGAGGTGGAGGCAAGCGCCGGACCGGCGGCGGCACGGCTGCGGGCAATTTGGCGGCTGCGGGGGCCACGGGCGCTGGAGCCGGCTCCGCAGTTCCGGGCGATGTGCCCGGCATCGAGGCACGCGCTGCGGCGGCTGCGGCAGCGGCCGCCTGTGCGGGCCGTGCGACGGGCACCGGCGTGATGGGGGCGGCCGGTGCGACTTGGGGGGCTTGGGGGACTGGCTGCACCGCCAATGTTGCGGGGACGCTTGCTGTCGAGACGGGTTGCTCATCGGCGCGCGCCGCGTCGCCAGCGTCCTGCGTCAGCCGACGTTCAAGCATGCTCACGCGCTGTTCGAGTTCGGCCACGCGCTGCTGCAGCTTCAGCATGCCGCCTGCGGGGGCAGTCGACGCGCCCGCGCCGGCGCCAGACGCCGATGCGGTGCCGGAAGGCTGCGCGCGTTCAGCCTCGGTGCGCTCAGGTTCGGCGGCGCTCTTCTTCCCGATGATTTTCGGCAGCGCGAACGCGCCGACAACCGCCAGTATCAGCGCGGCCGGAACAGACTCGGTCAGGGCCCCTATGAAAAGGCCGGCAATCATGCCAATGAACCACATCCTCAGCTCCCCTTGTTTTGGCGAGCATGGAGTGTACGGCGATTGCTTCTCTAGAAACCGCCCGAAACGCCCGTGGCTATTGCAATCTCAGCTATTTGTTTAATAGCACTGCGGCAGCGTTACACCGGCGTGAGCTTGGCCACCGACAGCGCGAGCCACTTCACGCCATGCCGCGTGAACTTGACCTGCGCGCGCGCGTCGTCGCCCGTGCCTTCGAGCGACAGCACCGTGCCTTCGCCGAACTTGTTGTGGAACACCTGCATGCCCGAGCGCAGGCCGTGCGAGGGTGCGGTTTTCTGCGGCGGCACCGGCGGGCTTGCAAAGGTGTCCTTGCTGCCGCCGCCGTAGCCGCTACCGCTGCTGTAACTGCCACCGCCGCCACGCGTGCTCGCATAGCCCCCGCCGTAGCCGAAGGCCGACGGCGTGAACGCCTGGTTCTTCGGCGTGAGCCATTTGAGCGCACCTTCGGGCAGCTCTTCGAAGAAACGGCTCTTCACGTTGTAGCGCGTCTGGCCGTGCAGCATGCGGGTTTGCGAATGGCTCAAGTACAGGCGCTTGCGTGCGCGGGTAATTGCCACGTACATCAGGCGGCGCTCTTCCTCGAGGCTTTCGAAATCGCTCATCGAGTTCTCGTGCGGGAACAGGCCCTCTTCCATGCCGGTGATGAACACGCAGTCGAACTCCAGGCCCTTGGCCGCGTGAACGGTCATCAGCTGAACCGCGTCCTGTCCGGCCTGCGCCTGGTTGTCGCCCGACTCGAGCGCGGCATGCGTGAGGAACGCGGCCAGCGGGCTCAGCGTTTCGCCCGTTTCGGCGTCGGGCGCGAGCGGCTCGTCGATGAGCGGCCGGCTCGCATCGATGCCCTGGCTCGCAGGCGACTGGCGCAGTTCGTCGATGGGCAGCGCCACCGCGTCGCGGCCGAAGCCTTCCTGCGTGACAAAGCTTTCGGCCGCGTTCACCAGTTCTTCCAGATTCTCGATGCGGTCGGCGCCTTCGCGGTCGGCCTTGTAGTGTTCGATAAGGCCGCTGTGGTCGAGCACCTGCTCGATGATCTCGCGCAAGCTGACGCCCTGCGTCTGCTCGCGCAGCACGTCGATCTTGGCGACGAAGGCCGTGAGGTTCGAGCCCGCCTTGCCGCCCACGGCATGAACCGCATCGTGCAGCGAGCGGCCGGCCGTGCGCGCCGCGTCCTGCAGCTGCTCGAGCGTGCGCGCGCCGATGCCGCGCGGCGGAAAGTTGACCACGCGCAGGAAGCTGGTGTCGTCGTCCTTGTTTTCGAGCAGGCGCAGATAGGCCAGCGCGTGCTTGATTTCGGCCCGCTCGAAGAAGCGCAGCCCGCCGTACACGCGGTACGGCACCGAGGCATTGAAAAGCGCCGTTTCGATCACCCGGCTCTGCGCATTGCTGCGGTAGAGCACGGCCATTTCCTTACGGTCGAAGCCGTCGCGCACGAGCTGGCGCATTTCCTCGACCATCCACTGCGCCTCGGCCAAGTCGGTGGGCGACTCGTACACGCGCACGGGTTCGCCCGGGCCCTGGTCGGTGCGCAGGTTCTTGCCGAGCCGCTTCTTGTTGTGGCTGATGAGCTCGTTGGCCGAATCGAGAATATTGCTGTAGCTGCGGTAGTTCTGCTCCAGCTTGATCTGGTGCTGCACATCGAACTCGCGCACGAAGTCGGCCATGTTGCCCACGCGCGCGCCGCGAAAGGCGTAAATGCTCTGGTCGTCGTCGCCCACGGCAATCACGCTGCTCTGGCCCGGCGTGAACTGGCCCGCCGCGGTGGTGCCCGAGAGCATCTTGATCCACGCGTACTGCAGGCGGTTGGTGTCCTGGAACTCGTCGATCAGGATGTGGCGGAAGCGCCGCTGGTAGTGCTCGCGCACCGGGTCGTTGTCGCGCAGCAACTCGTAGCTGCGCAGCATGAGCTCGCCGAAGTCGACCACGCCTTCGCGCTGGCACTGTTCTTCGTAGAGCTGGTACAGCTCGACCTTCTTGCGGTCGTCGTCGCTGCGGATCTCGACATCGCGCGGGCGCAGGCCGTCTTCCTTGGCACCCGCGATGAACCATTGCGTCTGCTTGGCCGGAAAGCGCTCGTCGTCGACGTTGAACTGCTTCATCAGCCGCTTGATGGCCGAAAGCTGGTCTTGCGTGTCGAGAATCTGGAAGGTGGAAGGCAGGTTGGCCAGTTTCCAATGCGCGCGCAGCAAGCGATTGCACAGGCCGTGGAAGGTGCCGATCCACATGCCGCGCACGTTGACGGGCAGTATGGCCGTCAGCCGCGTCATCATTTCCTTGGCGGCCTTGTTGGTGAAGGTCACGGCCAGGATGCCGCCGGCGGAAACCTGGCCCGTCTGCAGCAGCCAGGCGATGCGGGTGGTCAGCACCCGCGTCTTGCCCGAGCCGGCGCCGGCAAGAATGAGAGCATTGCCCGCAGGCAAGGTGACCGCGGCGCGCTGCTCCGGGTTCAGGTTCTGCAGCAATGGCAGTTCCGAGGGGTTGGCATCAGCCGCAGGTTCGTTAAACAACATCCGTCGATTGTAGAAACCAACCCGTATGCGGGTTATACGAAGAACTGGAAGACCCGCCGCGGCGAGACTGCGTAAAATCAATCACCGGGCCCAAGTTTCTTGCGTCCGGTTTTTTGTGCCCGTTTTCTTTCCGAAAGCGGCACGGGAACCGGCCGGACCAAGCGCTCATTCGTTCTTCTCAACGATTCCTTTCAGGAGCCTGGTCATGCAAATTTTCGATTACGACAACATCCTTCTGCTGCCGCGCAAGTGCCGCGTGGAAAGCCGATCGGAGTGCGACGCCAGCGTGACGCTGGGCGCGCGCAGCTTCCGCCTGCCGGTGGTGCCGGCCAACATGAAGACGGTGGTCGACGAGCCGATCTGCCTCTGGCTGGCGCAGAACGGCTACTTCTACGTGATGCACCGCTTCGACCTGGACAACGTGAGGTTCGTCAAGGAGATGCACGGCAAGGGCGTGTTCGCCTCGATTTCGTTGGGCGTGAAAAAGCCCGACTACGACACGGTCGACCAGCTGGCGGCCGAGGGCCTGGTGCCTGAATACATCACCATCGACATTGCGCACGGCCACGCCGACAGCGTGAAGAACATGATCGGCTACCTGAAGCAGAAGCTGCCGGGTTCCTTCGTGATCGCCGGCAACGTCGGCACGCCCGAAGCCGTGATCGACCTGGAGAACTGGGGCGCCGATGCCACCAAGGTCGGCATCGGCCCGGGCAAGGTCTGCATCACCAAGCTCAAGACAGGTTTCGGCACGGGTGGCTGGCAGCTCAGCGCGCTCAAGTGGTGTGCGCGCGTGGCAACCAAGCCGATCATTGCGGACGGCGGCATTCGCGACCACGGCGACATTGCCAAGAGCGTGCGCTTCGGCGCGTCGATGGTGATGATCGGTTCGCTTTTCGCGGGACACGAGGAGTCGCCCGGCAAGACGGTCGAAGTCGACGGCGTGCTCTTCAAGGAGTACTACGGCTCGGCCAGCGACTTCAACAAGGGCGAGTACAAGCACGTCGAGGGCAAGCGCATCCTCGAGCCCATCAAGGGCAAGCTGGCCGAGACGCTGGTCGAGATGGAGCAGGACGTGCAGAGCTCCATCAGCTACGCGGGCGGCCGCACGCTGATGGACATCCGCAAGGTCAACTACGTCACGCTGGGCGGCGACAACGCGGGCGAGCACCTGCTGATGTAAGCCCCGGCCGGGTCAGGCCTCCAGGAGTTGTACCGCGTCGCGATGCAGCCTGTGGGCCGGGTCCGCCAGCGCATCGACGACGCTGAAGTGGTTCAGGCCCGGCAGCGTTTCGCACACGGGCACGGTGTTGTGGCCCCATGCCTCGCGAATCAACGTGTTGTGGCGCAAGAACTCCTCGCTTTCATCGCCGCCCACCACCGCATGCAGCTGGCCGCGCGCGGGCGCCGCCCACAGCGCCGGGCTCGCGCGCCGCGCATCCGCATCGCTGAGCTTCAGCACGTTTTCCAGGAACGGCGTGCGCTGCAGCGGCCGAAGATCGTAAAGGCCCGAGATCGACAGCGCATTGCGCACCAGCTGGGCCGGCAGGTCGGTCGAAACTGCCTTCCAGTTGCAGGCCAGCAGCGCGGCCGCCATGTGGCCGCCGGCCGAATGCCCGGCCACGGTAATGCGCGACGGGTCCGCACCGAAGCTCGCGGCGTTCCGCCACGTCCACTCGAGCGCACGCACCATCTGCATGAGGATGCCCGGCACGGTCACAGGCTGCTCCGCCGTGCCAGGACACAGCGCGTAGTTGGGCATGACCACGCACACACCCCGGTCGTTGAACGCAGGCGCAATGAACGAATGGTCGCGCTTGTCCATCGCGCGCCAGTAGCCGCCGTGAATGAACACCAGTACCGGCGCACCGGGTACGGGCGCGGGAAAGATGTCGAGCGTTTCGTTGATGCCCTTGCCGTAAGGCACATCGATGCGGCCGCCAAGAGCCTCGCGCGCTGCAACGGAATCGCCTGCCCATCGCTTGAAGTACGCCGGGTGGTCTTTCACCCGCGCGAGATTGTTGTACATGCCTTCCAGCCAGGCGGGGTCGTGCGATGCCATGCGGTTCCTGCTTCCTTCTTTTTTGGAGACCGCGCATCTTGGCGCATCCTGGGTTTGCCGCATGCGCTTGCAGGGGTGTTCTGGTTAAAATCCGGCTTGCGTTGGGGGGGTAGCTCAGCTGGGAGAGCGCCGCGTTCGCAATGCGGAGGTCGTGAGTTCGATCCTCATCCTCTCCACCAACATTTCCCTTGTAAATCAATACCTTACGCCTTGCGGTGTAGGGCATTGATTTGCAATTTTTGGCAGGTTTTTGCGTGTCCGTTGTGGCAAATTTGTGGCACCAGGCCCACTGCCGCATGGACAGCGACCTTGGCCCAATCACCAAGCACTGATACGATATCGCTCAGTTGCGCAATGGCTACGCAGCTTAGTGCGTTCACTCATGTGGACGCACCCCAGCCGAGAGCGGTGAAGCGTCTGGTCTAAACGGGAGACCAGGTTGCCGCGGCGAAGCCAGGCCGCGGCCCCTTTTGGGGCTTCCATGGAAACACTGCTCAGTGTGGAACAGCTTGCCGCTGTACTCCACAAGTCACCGGCCAGCATCAGAAGCGATGCATCGCGAAAGCCGGCATCGCTCCCACCTATTTGCCGTTTGCCTGAAACCAAGCGCCTCCTCTGGCGCAGGCCGGACGTAGATGCATGGCTGGCCAGCTTCGTCGGCGGTAAATCCGCACCCTCACTCGTCGACTCAGCACAGCAACTGAACGTTGTCAGCACCAACAAACGGGGACGACCCACCAAGTCCGAGCAAGTTCGCCGTGCTCGCGGAACGGAGGTGCATCG
>NZ_RWKH01000031.1 GCF_003984625.1 Variovorax sp. DXTD-1
CAGCGGACGCGCGGTCAGGGTAAACCTTGTCGCGATGCAGCAAAACCGCTACCTAGAATTGATCGGATGACATGGGCATCCATGTGAAGGAGTCCGCAGTGCAGAGCAAGAAGTCCGGGGTCAAGCCGGTGCAACGTGTAATCAAGAAGTACCCCAACCGAAGGCTCTACGACACCGAGACATCCACCTACATCACGCTCACCGAGGTGAAGCAGCTGGTGATACAGAACGCCCAGTTCGTGGTGCGCGATGCCAAGACGGGGGACGACCTCACGCGCAGCATCCTGCTGCAGATCATTCTCGAAGAAGAGGCGGGCGGCGCCCCCATGTTCACCGAGCAGGTGCTGGCCAACATCATCCGTTTCTACGGACAGGCCATGCAGGGCTACATGGGGCCGTACCTCGAGAAGAACATCCAGGCCATGACCGAAGTGCAGGCCCAGCTCGCCGAAAAGGCCGAAGGCCTGACGCCCGAAATGTGGTCGCGCTTCATGACCATGCAGTCGCCCATGCTCCAGGGGCTGATGGGCAATTACGTCGAGCAGTCCAAGAACGTGTTCCTGCAGATGCAGGAACAGATGCAGAAGAATACCGAGCAGGTTCTGGGCGCATTCGGCATCAAACGCCCCTGAAATCCCGGTCCCGGCCGATAGCTGGGACAATAGAGGCATATATGAGCGAAGTTGCCTCCCCCGAACGTACCGCCACGCCGGCTGCCCCTAAGGTCGGTTTTGTGAGCCTGGGCTGCCCCAAGGCCCTTACCGATTCCGAATTGATCCTGACCCAGCTCAGCGCGGAGGGCTACCAGACGGCCAAGACCTTCGAAGGTGCCGACCTGGTGATCGTCAACACTTGCGGCTTCATCGACGATGCGGTGAAGGAGAGCCTGGACACCATCGGCGAGGCACTGGCGGAAAACGGCCGCGTCATCGTCACGGGTTGCCTGGGCGCCAAGACGGGCGACCAGGGCGGCAACCTGGTTCGGCAAATGCACCCGAGCGTGCTGGCCGTGACCGGCCCGCACGCCACGCAAGAAGTGATGGACGCGGTGCATGCCAACCTGCCGAAGCCGCATGACCCGTTCGTCGATCTCGTTCCCAACACCTTCGGCATTGCCGGCCTCAAGCTCACGCCGCGCCACTATGCATACCTGAAGATCAGCGAAGGCTGCAACCACCGCTGCACCTTCTGCATCATTCCCTCGATGCGGGGCGACCTGGTGTCCCGGCCGGTCGGCGACGTCCTCGGCGAGGCCAAGGCCTTGTTCGAGGGCGGCGTGAAGGAGCTGCTGGTGATCAGCCAGGACACCTCGGCTTACGGCGTGGACGTGAAGTACCGCACCGGGTTCTGGGACGGCAAGCCGGTCAAGACCCGCATGCTCGAACTGGTGCGCACGCTGGGCGAAATTGCCGAGCCGTACGGCGCGTGGGTCCGGCTGCACTACGTGTACCCGTATCCGAGCGTGGACGAGATCATTCCGTTGATGGCGAGCGGGCAGGTGCTGCCTTACCTCGACGTGCCCTTGCAGCACAGCCACCCCGATGTGCTCAAGCGCATGAAGCGGCCGGCAAGCGGCGAGAAGAACCTGGAGCGCCTTGCGCGCTGGCGTGAGGTTTGTCCCGAACTCGTGATCCGCAGCACCTTCATCGCGGGCTTTCCCGGCGAGACCGAGCAGGAGTTCGAGCACCTGCTCGATTTCATGCGCGAAGCCCAGATCGACCGGGCAGGCTGCTTTGCCTACAGTCCGGTGGAAGGCGCGACGGCCAACGACATTCCCGGCATGCTGCCGGCGGCCGAGCGCGAAGCACGCCGTGCCCGCTTCATGGAAGTGGCTGAAGCCGTGTCGATTGCCAAGCTGCAACAGCGCATCGGCGCAACGATGCAGGTGCTGGTGGATTCAGCGCCCGGCATGGGCCGCAAGGGTGGCGTTGGCCGCACCTACGCCGACGCCCCTGAGATCGACGGCACCGTGCGCCTGCTGCCACCCGAAAAAATCAGCAAGACGCTCAAGGTGGGTGAGTTCACCAAGGCCCGCATCGTCGGCGCCGAGGGGCACGACCTGATCGCCTTGCCGATCTGAGTCGCAGCGGCTGCTCCAAAAGAAAAGCCCGCGGAAGCGGGCTTTTCTTTTGGCTTGGGTGAGGCTGCCACTGCCCGGCAGTGCTCAGTCATCCGAACGCGAAATGACCAGGAGGCTCATGAACAGCGCGCCGAGGAACATGCCGATCAATAGGGTAAATGCAGTAATCACGATGGTTTCCGTTGGGTTGATAGCCGTATTTTCGAACTAAACGTAACCATGTGTGCATTCTTAAGTTACTTTTAGAATCATATTGAGCTAAAAGTGTGACTTTCGCCACACTTCTGGTTCGGTCTGTGGGCTCGCGGACGCGGCGAAATTAGGAGCGGTTGTTCAACCAAGCCCAAAAAGCAATGGCAACACCAATCCAGACGGCGACGACAAGCGCGGCGCCGGCCATGCTTCGGGGCTTCTTCGCGCCCTGTTCTTTCATCCACCCGTCCGCGCGGGCACGGCATTCCTCGAGAACGTCCCGGGGAATGAGCCGGATGTTCAGCCAGATCAGGCCGGGCAACAGCAAGGCGTCATCCAGATAGCCAAGTACCGGAATGAAATCGGGAATGAGATCGATCGGGCTCAGCGCATACGCGACCACAAAAGCGGCGAGAGCCTTTGCGAACCACGGCGCGCCCGGATGGCGGTAGGCAAACCACAGCGTCACGGCGTCGCGCTTGATCCGCGATGCCCACTGTCGGATGCTCTTGAAAATGGACATGGACGAGAAGGAGCGGTTACCGCGCAAGTATGGCGCGATGATGGCGGGAAAGATTTGCTTCGCGGATCGCCGGATCGGCAGCAACCTTGGCGTGGTAAGGTGCACAACAGGCTGCAAGGCCTGTCGCAACTCCGCAGGTCCATTCCATGGCCGGGCAGCGAGTTGAACGCCGCGCTCATCAGGTTGGGTTTGCGGTTCACCTTTACTGGCAACGCGGTGTATTGACTCGGTTGCCGCGCTTCATGAGACTGTGCGCGATCATTCGTCGATGTACTGCGTCAGAATGGCGAAAAGCCGATCTTCGGTGAGCAGGTTGCTGCATCACTTCATGAGACGAAGCCCGTTCCACTTGTCCGAATCCGTGTCGTCGAAAACCGTTTCGCAAAAACTCCCGCTTCGGGACTGCGATGGCGTGCGCGAATGCGGCGGATTTCTGTCGGTCTGGCCTGCCTTGGCCGTGACCGGCTTTCGTGAGGGAGAACATCCTTCGATCATGTTCCCAGGGAAAAGAAAAAACCCCTGTAAATCACAGATTCACAGGGGTTTCAGCTTGGTAGTGGTGGTGCCCAGAAGAGGACTCGAACCTCCACGATGTTACTCGCTAGTACCTGAAACTAGTGCGTCTACCAATTCCGCCATCTGGGCCCACATAGCTGCCGAAGCAGTTATGTTTTGAATTTCAGGAAAGAGAGAATCATATCAAAAATAATGGCCACTCCAGCGGTCTGCTGGATGAATTTGAAGGAACTGTTCAGGGACATCGCGATGGACACGGTTTCGTGCAGCGCGACGACGGCGAAGCCGACATCTATCTGCCCCCGAACGAGATGCGTGCAGTGCTGCACAAAGACCGCGTCAAGGCGCGCGTGGTGCGGCAAGACCGGCGCGGTCGTCCCGAGGGGCGGGTGGTCGAAATCGTCGAGCGCCCCGAGCAGCCGATCATCGGCCGCCTGTTGCATGAAGGCGGCATCTGGCTCGTGGCGCCCGAAGACAAGCGCTACGGACAGGACGTGCTGATTCCCAAGGGCGCAACCGGTCCCGCGAAGGTGGGGCAGGTTGTGGTGGTGCAGCTCACCGAGCCGCCGGCCCTGTTCGGCCAGCCCGTGGGCCGCGTGAAGGAAGTGCTCGGCGAAATCGACGACCCGGGCATGGAGATCGAAATTGCCGTGCGCAAGTACGGCGTGCCGCACGAGTTTTCCGCCGAATGCCTGGCCGAAGCCAAGGCCTTGCCGGAGAAGGTTCGGCCAGCGGACAAGAAGGGGCGCATCGACCTGACCGACGTGCCGCTGGTCACCATCGACGGCGAAGACGCGCGCGACTTCGACGACGCGGTGTACTGCGAACCCGCGAAGGTTGGCCGAGGCAAGGGATGGCGACTGCTGGTGGCCATTGCCGATGTCAGCGCCTATGTGCAGACCGGCTCGGCGATCGACATCGACGCCTACGACCGCGCGACCAGTGTCTACTTTCCGCGCCGCGTTATCCCGATGCTGCCGGAAAAGCTTTCGAACGGCTTGTGCTCGCTGAACCCCGAGGTCGAGCGCCTGTGCATGGTGTGCGACATGCTGGTGGCCGCCGACGGCGAGATCTACGCCTATCAGTTCTACCCGGCGGTGATGTTCAGCCATGCGCGTTTCACCTATACCGAAGTGGCCGCCATTCTTGGCAACACGCGCGGCCCCGAAGCAGCCAAGCGCAAGGACCGCGTGAAGGACCTGCTGAACCTGGCCGACGTCTACAAGGCCCTGCTCAAGCAGCGCGGCAAGCGCGGCGCGGTCGACTTCGAGACCACAGAGACCCAGATCATCTGCGACGACGCGGGCCGTATCGAGAAGATCGTGCCGCGCACGCGCAACGAGGCGCACCGCCTCATCGAAGAAGCCATGCTCGCGGCCAACGTGTGCAGCGCCGACTTCATCGCAGAAGGCAAGCACCCGGGCCTGTTCCGCGTGCACGAAGGCCCGACGCCCGAGAAGAAGGAAATTTTGCGCGGCTATCTGAAAGCCATGGGCGTGGGGCTGAGCATCACCGACGACCCGAGGCCCGGCGAGTTCCAGGCGATTGCCGAAGCCACCAAGGAACGGCCCGACGCGCAGCAGATCCACACCATGCTGCTTCGCTCGATGCAGCAGGCGATCTACACGCCCATCAACAGCGGCCACTTCGGCTTGGCTTACGAGGCCTACACGCACTTCACGAGCCCGATCCGGCGCTATCCGGACCTGCTGGTGCACCGTGTGATCAAGGCGATTCTCGGCAAGACACGTTATCAGTTGCCGATGCTGCCGACGCCAGGTGAGGCGCATGCCAAGCTTGCCAAGCGGCTGGCCTCTCGCGTCAAGGCGCCCACGACCAAGCCGCAGAAGGCCACGGTCGCACCCACCAAGGAGGTGCTGGCCTGGGAAGCCGCCGGCCTGCATTGCAGCGCCAACGAGCGCCGTGCCGACGAAGCCAGCCGCGACGTCGAGGCATGGCTCAAGTGCAAGTACATGCGCGAGCACCTGGGCGAGGAATATGGCGGCGTGGTCACCGCGGCCACGACCTTCGGCATCTTCGTGACGCTGGACGCCATGTATGTCGAGGGACTGGTGCACATCACCGAGCTTGGCGGCGAATACTTCAAGTTCGATGAAATGCGCCAGGAACTGCGCGGTGAACGCACGGGCATTCGCTATGCCATCGGCACCCGCGTGCGGGTGCAGGTGAGCAGGGTCGACCTGGACGGGCGCAAGATCGACTTCCGCCTGGTGCGCGAGGGCGAAGAGCTCACGTCGCGTGCCATGAAGGACAAGGGCGTGGGCTCGGCCGGCGTGCCGGTGAAGGCGTCAGCCAAGCGGAGCTCGCGCCACAAGGCCGAGGCCGCCCCCGAACAGCGCACCGATCGCGCCGTTACTGCAGTTGCGGGCCCTCAATCGGCGATGCAGGCCTTCAAGTCGGCGGTGAAGAAGGCCGCCAACAAGATGAAGGGGCGCAAACCGCCGCGCCGTGCATGACGCACAACGCTTTGCCCCTATACGTAAGCAAGACAGACAAGCTGAGAAGGAGACACTGAGCATGAGCGTGGAAAACAACAAGGGCCGCATCGCCATCGTCACGGGTGCCGGCTCGGGCATCGGGCGCGCCGCGGCGCTCGCATTGCTGGCCGATGGCTGGAACGTGGCGCTGGCGGGGCGCCGCCCCGAGCCGCTGGAGCAGGTGGCGGAAGAGTCGGGCGCCGGCGCACGTGCGTTTGCAGTGCCTACCGACGTGGCCAATGCTGAATCGGTGCAGGCGCTGTTCGCCGCCGTGGTCGAACGCTTCGGCCGCGTCGATCTGCTGTTCAACAATGCCGGCGTGGGCAATCCGCCGGGTCCATTCGAAGACTGGACGCCGGATCAATGGCGGGGCGTGGTCGACATCAACCTGAACGGCATGTTCTTCTGCATCCAGCAGGCGTTCCGCACGATGAAGGCGCAGACCCCGCGAGGCGGCCGCATCATCAACAACGGCTCCATCTCGGCCACCGCACCGCGGCCGAATTCGCCGGCCTACACGGCGACCAAGCATGCGGTCGAAGGCCTCACCAAGACCGCATCGCTGGACGGGCGCAAGTACGACATCGCCGTCGGCCAGATCGACGTGGGCAACGCCATGACCGAACTGGCTGCGCGCATGGCCAAGGGTGTGCCGCAAGCCAACGGCGAGCTTGCGATCGAGCCGTTGATGGACGTGAAGATCGTCGGGCAGTCGGTGCTCTACATGGCGAACCTGCCACTGGAAGCCAACGTGCTGTTCCACACCGTGATGGCGACGAAGATGCCCTTCGTCGGGCGCGGCTAGAAGCTCGTCAGCCGGGTGCCTGGCGCGCCAGTGCCCCGGCCGTGAGCGGGGGCGCATCGGCCGGCCAGGTGTCGGCGATGTGGCCGTGGTGCCAGACGGCGCTTTGCGCAGCCTCGAATGACAATTGTTTCGAGGCCATCGCGGCGCCAATCATCCCGGCCAGCACGTCGCCCGTGCCGGCGGTTGCGAGCGCGGCATTGCCGGTGGGATTGAGCACGGGCGGCGTACCGCTGTTGTCGGCGATGACTGTTCCCGAGCCTTTGAGCACGGCAACTGCGCCATAGCGCGACGCCAGTTCGCGTGCTGCTGCAAGCCGGTCGGCTTGAATGTCGGCGACCGTGCAATCCAGCAGGCGAGCGGCCTCCAGCGGATGCGGAGTGATGACGGTCGGTTTTCCGCGTCGGCCGCGTGATGCCAGTTGCGCCTGCAACGCGCTGTCGCTCGCAATGGCGTTCAATGCATCGGCATCGAGCACCAGTGCTGCCGCCGTCGCCAGCACGCGCGGCAGCACCGCGCGTACGTCTGTGCCTCCGCCGCATCCGCAGACCGCTGTCATGCCTGAAAGATCGAGCGCATCGGCGTCTCGCAGCATCAGCTCGGGCTGTGCAAAGTCGAGAGGGGCGGCACTCGGGTCGAGCAAGCCCACGAATACACGTCCGGCGCCCGCATGCAGTGCAGCCGATCCGGCCAGCAGCGCGGCGCCCGCCATGCCGGGTGCGCCGCCGATCACCGCGACATCGCCATAACTCCCCTTATGCGATGCGTGGCTGCGTCGCGGGCCCGCCGGCCGGCCCGCAAGGCGCGCGGCGGGCTGTTCAGCGATGCCGCCGCCGCAACCCAGGTCGTCGAACCACACTGTGCCCGCGGCATCGCGGCCTTGCGCCGTGAAAAGGCCTGGTTTCAGGGTCAGGAAGGTGACGCAGAAGCGGGGCGACGCGGCACCCGAATGAGGGGCGATGCTCGACACGCCGGTGTCCGCGTTCAACCCGGACGGCACGTCGACACTCAGTACCGGTTGCGTCGTCGCATGCATCTGCCGCAGCCATTCGGCCATGGCGTTCTCGATGGGGCGGGCGGCGCCAATGCCGAGCAGCGCATCGATGGCCAATCCATAGGCGGCGGGCGGGTTGGGCGCGAAGATCACGCCGGCATCCCTGGCCCGCTGTAGCGATAACTTCGCGTCCGGCGGCAGGCGACTTTCATCGCCGGCGAACGTGACGATCGGCAGAAAGCCACGTTGCTGCAACTGCGCGGCCGCTTCAAAACCATCGCCGCCGTTGTTTCCCGGCCCGCAGGCGACCCATACCGTGCGCGCATGCGGCGCGACCGCCATGGCCAGGCGCGCAACCGCAAGGCCGGCGCGCTGCATCAGCGTGTGGGCGGGCAGGGCGGCTGCGGCGGCCTGCTCGATGCGCCGCGTTGCCGCAATATCGAAAAGGTCGGCGACGGTGTCGGACGTGATGCGTTGCATCAGGCCATTTTGCCGCTGCATGTGTCCTGGCCGGAGCTGCGGCGGAATCCCTAGGAAAGGTGGAGCCGCTCGACGCCCAGGCCTTCCAAGTCGACGCCGGGATCTCGGCCTCCGATCAGGTCGGCCACCACCCGCGCGCTGCCGCACGACAGCGCCCAGCCGCTCGAGCCGTGGCCCAGGTTGAGCCAGACGCCCGGCACGCCGCTGGCTCCAAGAACCGGGGGGCCGTCGGGCAGCATCGGCCGCGCGCCCTTCCATTGCTGCACGCCCGACTGCAGCGTGACCGCGCCGGGGAACCAGTCGTGCAGCACCTTGTAAAGCGTTTGCACCGCGGACGGATTCATCGTGCTCAGCGAACCGCCGATTTCGGCGCTCCCGGCCACGCGCACGCGCTGGCCCAACCGCGAGATCGCGACCTTGTAGCGTTCGTCCATCACCGCGCTGCGCGGCGCGTTGAGCGATTCGCGAATTGGCGCGCTGATGGAGTGGCCGTAGATGGGAGCAAGCGGAATCCGAAGCCCGAGCGGCCGCACGAGCGCAGCCGAGGCCAGCCCGGCGCAGACCACCACGGCATCGAACCGCAACGGTGGGGAACCGCTTGCGAGCGAAACGGAAGTGGGGTCGGCGCGGCTCAGCGGCGCGATGTCGCAGTTGAAATGGAACTGGGCGCCGAGTGCCTCGGCCTCCCACTTGAGCAGCAGCGCGAACTGGCGGCAGTTGGCCACTTCGTCCTCGGGCAAGTAGATGGCGCCTGCAAGCGCGGTATCGGTGCTGAGCGCGGGTTCGATGCGCCGGGCCTCGTCGGCGTCGACTTCGCGAAAGACGCTGCCTGCAGCTCGCAGTACGTCGAGGCCGGGCCGCACCAGCTTTTTCTCGCGCTTGGAGCGCAGCAGCACAAGGTAGCCGTCGCTGCGCTCGTAGCTGAGTTCGCGCGCTTCGGTCACCTCGTGCAGGCGGGTGCGGCTGTAGAACGCCAGCCGCTGCATGCGGGCGCGGTTGGCCAGGTAGGTTTCGAGCTTGCAGGCTTTCTGCCAACGCGACATCCAGCCGATATCGCGTGAGTTCAGCGGCCAGCGCAGCTTGATGGCGCCGTGGGAGGAGAGCAGTGAACGCAGCACCTTGGCGCGCATGCCCGGTGCGGCCCACGGTGTTACATAGCCCGGTGCGACCACGCCCGCATTGGCAAAACTGGCTTCCTCGGCCGCTGCGCCGCGGCGCTCGAACACAGACACTTCATGGCCGTCCGAAGCCAGTTCCCAGGCGGTGGTGACGCCGATGATGCCGGCGCCCACGATCGCGATTTTCATTGAATGCTTGAGTAAGAAGAGATGGCTGACGCCCGTCGGTAGGCGTGCAGCTATTGTCTTCGCAGTGCGTGTTCCGTTTGTAAGGCAATCGCGAGAATGGCGTCGTCGTGCAGTGCGGCGTGCCACAGCATCAGGCCGACGGGCAGCACGCCGGCGGCATGGCAGGGCAGCGAAATGGCACAGCCGTCGAGCATGTTGACGATCGACGGGTTGCGCAGCAGTAGCGCGTTGATGCGAAAGAACTCGTCGTCGCGCTCGGCACCCGGCGCCACGCTCTCGATGGGAGGCGCGGTGATCGGAACGGTCGGCGACAGCACGGCGTCGTAGGGGGCGAGCGCCGTTTCGACGCGCTCGATCCACGCGTGACGGGCATTCACGAGGTCGATGTATTCGTGCGCCTTCATGGCGGCGCCTCTGAGAATGCGCTGCGCCACGCGCGGGTCGTAACCGGCGCCGCTGCGTTCCAGCAACAGCCGGTGCCAGGCGTAAGACTCGGCTGCCGAAAATCCGCCGGTGGCGTTGATGGCCTGCAGCTCTGCCAGTTCCGGCAGCGCGATTTCCTCGATCTGGGCACCAGCGGCGCGCAATGCTCGCAGCGCGCGTTCGAGAGCCTGAGCCACCGCAGGCTCGATGCCGTCGAAAAACACGTTCTTCACCACGGCGAGCCGGTATGCGCCCAGAGCGGCTGCACCGGCAGTCACGCGGCGCGCCGCGAGGATTTCATGCGCGGTGACGGCGTCCCGCACCGATCGCGTCATGGCGCAAACGGTGTCCAGGGTGGTCGACAGCGGCAGGGCGCCGTCGGCCGGAACGAGTCGGGCGGTGCTCTTGAAGCCCACGATGCCGTTCAGCGCCGCGGGAATGCGGATCGAGCCGCCGGTGTCGGAACCCAGCCCGATGAACGCCGCCCCGGTGGCTACGGAAACGGCGGCGCCGGAAGAAGAGCCGCCCGGAATTCGCGGTGTGGCCGAGTCGCTCACATTGGCCGGGGTGCCATGGTGCGGGTTGACCCCCACGCCCGAGAAAGCGAACTCGGTCATGTTGGTGCGGCCGGTCAGCACGCCGCCCGCGGCGCGCAGCCGCGCCACGGCCACGGCATCCGCCTTGGCGGCCGGGGCATGCGAAAGCACCACGGAGCCCGCGGGAGTGGGCTGTCCCTCGATGTCGAACAGGTCCTTGGCGGTGAATGCCAGCCCGGAGAGCCTGCTTTGCAACACCGGCCGATCGGCTTGCCGGCGCGCTTCGTCGAACAGCGTGCGGGTGAAAACGTGGTTGCAGGCCGGGGATTCGGAGATCTCGATGGCGCGCTCCATTTCGGTGCGTGCATCGCTGCCGCCTGCCAGAAGGTTCAAACGGGCGGCGTGAAGGTCGTTCATGGGTGGGCTGCGAGGGCGTGGACGGCTCGGTTCCGGGAGGTGGAAGGGGGAAAGGACGGGACGGGCCGTGCTATACTCGTTGGGTTTCGCTGATCATGCGGCGGCTCTCGCCGCACCCAGCCAGACACATTCGCAAACCGGCCCAATCAAGGTGTTGTGACTCCATTCGAAGGAGGCGCAAAACGGGCTGGATTTTAGACCCAACCTTTGGAGTAATTTCAATGTCGACCACCATGCGCGAAATGCTGGAAGCCGGTGTCCACTTCGGACACCAAACCCGCTTCTGGAACCCCAAGATGGCTCCGTTCATCTTCGGCCATCGCAACAAGATCCACATCATCAACCTGGAAAAGTCGCTCCCGATGTTCCAGGACGCGATGAAGTACGCCAAGCAGCTCACCGCCAACCGCGGCACCATCCTCATGGTCGGCACCAAGCGCCAGGCCCGTGAAATCGTGGCTGCCGAAGCCCGCCGCGCCGGCGTGCCTTTCGTCGATACCCGCTGGCTCGGCGGCATGCTGACCAACTTCAAGACGGTCAAGACCTCGATCAAGCGCCTGAAGGACATGAAGGCCCAGCAAGAAGCTGGTCTCGAGAGCCTGAGCAAGAAAGAGCAACTCACGTTCACCCGTGAAATCGAGAAGCTCGAAAAGGACATCGGCGGCATCCAGGACATGACCGCGCTGCCCGACGCCATCTTCGTGATCGACGTGGGCTTCCACAAGATCGCCGTGGCAGAAGCCAAGAAGCTCGGCATTCCGCTGATCGGCGTGGTGGACTCCAACCACTCGCCCGAAGGCATCGACTACGTCATTCCGGGCAACGACGACTCGTCGAAGGCCGTCACGCTGTACGCCCGCGGCATCGCCGACGCGATCATCGAAGGCCGCAACAGCGCCACCGGTGACGTGGTCAAGGCCATCGCCGAAGGCAGCGACGAATTCGTTGAAGTCGAAGAGGGCGCCTCGGCCTGATCGAGTGCTCTCACGCGCCTGAAGAAGGGGCTTTGGTGCCCCTTTTTTTTAATCTGATTTTTTGGACACGGAGATAGAACAATGGCTGCAATCACCGCAAGCATGGTCGGCGAACTGCGCGCAAAGACCGACGCGCCCATGATGGAATGCAAGAAGGCCCTGACCGAGGCCGACGGCAACATGGAAAAGGCCGAAGAGCTGCTGCGCATCAAGCTCGGCAACAAGGCTGGCAAGGCTTCGGGCCGCATCACCGCCGAAGGCGTGGTCACGGCGTTTGTCGAAGGCTCGGCCGGCGGCATGATCGAAATCAACTGCGAAACCGACTTCGTCACCAAGAACGACAGCTTCCTGGCCATGGCCAACGCTGCCGCGATGCTGGTCGCCAAGAACAACCCCGCCGACATCGCTGCGCTCGGCGCGCTGTCCTATGAGCAGGACGGCTTCGGCCCCACGCTCGAAGACGTGCGCAAGGGCCTGATCGGCAAGATCGGCGAGAACATGAGCTTCCGCCGCTTCAAGCACTTTGCCGGCAACGGCAAGCTGGCTTCGTACCTGCACGGCACGCGCATCGGCGTGATGGTCGAGTTCGAGGGCGACGAAACGTCGGCCAAGGACGTGGCAATGCACATTGCCGCCATGAAGCCGGTCGCTATTTCGGCTGCCGACGTGCCCGCCGACCTGATCGAAAAAGAGCGCGCTGTTGCCGCCGGCAAGGCCGAGGAAGACCGCAAGACGGCCGAAGCCGAAGGCAAGAAGGCGCAGCCTGCCGACATCGTTGCCAAGCGCATCGAAGGCGGGGTGCAGAAGTACCTGAAGGAAGTCTCGCTGCACAACCAGCCGTTCGTGAAGAACGACAAGCAGACCGTCGAGCAGATGCTCAAGGCCGCCAACACTACCATCAAGGGCTTCACCCTTTACGTGGTCGGCGAAGGCATCGAAAAGAAGGTCGACGACTTCGCAGCCGAAGTGGCGGCGCAAGTTGCTGCCGCCAAGGCCGCGGCGTAAAAACTGTTACGCCCCAAAGCGACGGCGCACGTGTGTGTGCCGCCGCTTTTTCACCGCCTCGTTCTACACTCGCCCCCGCCAACCCAAGTAAGGAAATTGCCCATGTCTGATCCCCGTCCAGCCCACAAGCGAATCTTGTTGAAGCTGTCGGGTGAGGCGTTGATGGGAGACGATGCCTTTGGTATTAACCGTGCCACCATCGTCCGCATGGTCGAAGAGGTGGCCGAAGTGGTGAATATGGGTGTGGAAGTCGCCGTCGTCATCGGCGGCGGCAACATCTTCCGCGGTGTCGCGGGAGGCTCGGTCGGAATGGACCGCGCCACGGCCGATTACATGGGCATGCTGGCCACGGTGATGAACTCGCTGGCGCTGGCCGATGCCATGAACAAGCAAGGGCTGGTGGCGCGCGTCATGTCCGCCATTGCCATCGAGCAGGTGGTCGAGCCCTACGTGCGGCCCAAGGCGCTGCAGTACCTCGAAGAGGGCAAGGTCGTTGTGTTTGCCGCCGGTACCGGCAACCCGTTCTTCACCACCGACACGGCCGCCGCGCTGCGCGGGGCCGAAATCGGCGCCGAGCTGGTGCTCAAGGCGACCAAGGTCGACGGTGTCTATTCCGCCGACCCCAAGACCCATCCGGATGCAACGCGCTATTCCACGCTCACCTTCGACGAGGCAATCGCGCAAAATCTCGGCATCATGGACGCCACGGCCTTTGCGCTGTGCCGCGACCAGAAGCTGCCGATCAAGGTGTTCTCGATCTTCAAGAACGGCGCACTCAAGCGCGTCGTCATGGGCGAGGACGAAGGCACGCTGGTGCATGCCTGAGGAGTATTGAGATGACGACCCCTACCATTGCAGAAATTCGCAGCACGACCGATGCGAAGATGAACCAGTCGCTGGCTGCGTTCCAGAACAACCTCACCAAGATCCGTACCGGCCGCGCCAACTCCGCGCTGCTCGACTCGATCCATGTGGAGTACTACGGCTCGCAGGTTCCCCTGAGCCAGGTGGCCAACGTGTCGGTGCTCGACTCGCGCACCATCAGCGTCCAGCCCTGGGAAAAGGGCATGGGCGCCAAGATCGAGAAGGCCATCCGCGAAAGCGACCTGGGCCTGAACCCGGCGTCGATGGGCGACCTGATCCGCGTGCCGCTTCCCGCAATGAGCGAAGAGCGCCGCAAGGAAATGACCAAGCTGGTCCGCAACGAAGGCGAAAGCGCCAAGATCGCCACGCGCAACCTGCGCCGCGACGCGAACGAAGCGGTCAAGAAGCTGGTCAAGGAAAAGCTTGCCTCCGAAGACGACCAGAAGCGCGCCGAGGCCGAGATCCAGAAGGTCACCGACCGCCACATCGCGGAAATCGACCGGCTGGTCGCGGCCAAGGAAGCGGAGATCATGGCCGTTTGAGGCTGCGCATGGCCTCGTCTTCGCTGCAGATTCCCCACCATATTGCCATCGTCATGGATGGCAACGGACGCTGGGCCACGCGGCGATTCCTGCCTCGCGTGGCGGGCCACAAGCAGGGCGTCGAATCGCTGCGCCGCTGCGTCAGGGCATGCGTCGATCGCGGCGTGGGCATTCTGACGGTGTTCGCGTTTTCGTCTGAAAATTGGAACCGGCCGCCCGAAGAGGTTTCGGGGCTGATGGAAATCATGGTCGGTGCGCTCGCACGCGAAGTGCCCAAGCTGAGCCGCGACGGCGTGCGGCTGCACTTCGTCGGCGAGCGGGCCGGGCTCTCCAAAAAGATGGTGCAAGGCCTGGTCGATGCCGAAGAGGCCACGGCGCAGAACACCAAGCTCATACTCAACGTCTGCTTCAACTATGGCGGCCGATGGGACATTGCACGGGCAGCCGCCAAGCTGGCCGAGCAGGGCGAGCCGCTTACCGAAGCCAACCTCGATCGCGCGATGGCCCTGGCCCATGTGCCAGACCCCGACCTGCTCATTCGCACTGGCGGTGAGCAGCGCCTGTCGAACTTCCTGCTGTGGCAAAGCGCCTATGCGGAGCTGTTCTTCAGCAACAAGCTGTGGCCGGAGTTCGACGAAGCCGAGCTGGACGCGGGAATTGCCGCGTTCCAGCTTCGCGAGCGCCGTTTCGGTAAGACTTCCGCACAGGTCACGGCCGGCAGCGATTCCACCTCGGATCGCCAGTTGGCCTGACGGCCTTCAACGGCCCGAAATACCGCCGCATGCTCAAACAACGCATCCTCACGGCCATCGTCCTGCTAGCGATCCTGCTGCCGGCGCTCTTCTATCCCTCGCACGTTCCATTTGCCTGCGTCATGCTGGTGCTGATTGGTGCCGCAGCCTGGGAATGGGGCCGCCTCAACGGGTATGGACAGCAGCTGTCGGTGTTCCTCGGCTTGGAAACGGTGGCGCTTTGCGCGTTGTCGTGGTGGCTCGGGTTGCTCGAACGGCCGCTGATGCTCATGTGGCTGCTGGCCAGTGCAGCCTGGGTGCTTGGTGGCGCCGCGCTGCTGCGCGTGGCGGTGCCGGGCTGGCCCCGCATTCCGCGCGGCCTGCGGCTGGTCGGCGGGTTGCTGGCGCTCTGGGTGGCGTGGCTCGCGGCCGTGCAGGCGCGCATGGTCGGCATCAACTTTCTGCTTTCCATTCTTGTGCTGGTCTGGGTGGCCGACGTCTTCGCCTATTTCGCGGGACGCGCCTTCGGCCTCAAGTTCACCCGCGGCAAGCTCGCGCCCGCCATCAGCCCCGGCAAGAGCTGGGAAGGCGTATGGGGCGGCATGGCGGGCGTGGTGGTGCTGGCCTTCGCGTGGGTCTGGGCCGACAAGGCGGCCGGTGCAACCGTGGCAAGCCTCTATACCCGGCTGCATGAACGCGGCTGGTGGCTGCTGCTCGTGGGCGTGGTGTTTCTTGCCGCGATGAGCGTGGTCGGCGACCTGGTCGAATCGCTGATCAAGCGCAGCGCCGGCGCCAAGGACAGCAGCCGCCTGCTGCCGGGCCACGGCGGCGTGCTCGACCGCGTGGATGCCCTCTTGCCTGCGCTTCCCATCGCAATGATGCTGGCTTCCTTGTGAACACACCCAAACAACGCATCACGGTGCTGGGCTCGACCGGCTCGGTCGGGGTCAGCACGCTCGACGTCATTTCCCGGCACCCCGAGCGCTTCGAGGTTTTTGCACTCTCCGCAGCGACCAAGGTCGACGAACTGCTGGCGCAATGCGCGCGGTTCTCGCCCCGTTTCGCGGTCATGGCCAGTGCCCCGCACGCGGCGCTGCTGGCGGAAAAGCTCGAACAGAACAATCTCCCGACGAACGTCCTGAGCGGTCCTGGTGCTATAGAAAAAATAGCATCTCACGAAGAGGTCGATGCCGTCATGGCCGCCATCGTGGGTGCTGCGGGCCTTGGCCCCTGCCTGGCTGCCGCGCGCGCCGGCAAGCGGCTTCTGCTGGCCAACAAGGAGGCGCTGGTGGTCGGCGGCGAGCTTTTCATGCGCACCGTGCACGAAGGCGGCGCCACGCTGCTGCCGATCGACAGCGAGCACTCGGCCATCTTCCAGTCGCTGCCTGAAGATCCGTCCACCTGGTCGCGGCGGATCGACAAGATCATCCTGACCGCTTCGGGTGGCCCGTTCCGCACTCGCGCGCCCGGCACCCTGGGCGCGGTGACGCCTGAGCAGGCCTGTGCGCATCCGAACTGGGTCATGGGGCGCAAGATTTCGGTCGATTCCGCCACCATGATGAACAAGGCGCTCGAGGTGATCGAGGCTCGCCACCTGTTCGGCGTGCAGCCCGAGCAGATCGAGGTGGTCATCCATCCGCAGAGCGTGGTGCATTCGATGGTCCAGTTCACCGATGCGTCAGTCATCGCGCAACTCGGCACGCCCGACATGCGCGTGCCCATTGCCGTCGGTCTGGCCTGGCCAGAGCGCATCGAAAGCGGGGCGGGGCGCCTGGACTTCCGCCAGATGGCGGCACTGAGCTTCGATGCCCCCGATGCAGCGCTCTTCCCGGGCTTGGGCCTGGCCTGGCACGCGCTCCGCGCGGCTCCCGGGACCACGGCGGTGCTCAATGCTGCCAACGAAGTCGCGGTCGAGGCCTTTCTTGACCGGCGGCTTCGCTTCGATCGCATTCATGCGGTCAACATGGAAACTTTGGAAGCCATTTCTCCCTCCAAGCCCGCATCGCTGGCGGACCTGCTGGCGCTCGATGCCAGTGCCCGCGCGGCCGCCAATGCCGCGGCGCTGCGTTTTGCGGCCTGATACGCCAGACAACCGAGGACTCGGATGCTCACTGTCATAGCCTTTGTGGTTGCCATCGGCGTGCTGATTGCCGTGCACGAATACGGCCACTACCGCGTCGCCGTCGCTTGCGGCGTCAAAGTGTTGCGGTTCTCGGTGGGCTTCGGCAAGACGCTCTACCGCTGGCAGCCCAAGCGCCAGCATCCCGGCCAGTCGACAGAATTCGTTATCGGCGCATTCCCCCTTGGCGGCTACGTCAAGATGCTCGATGAGCGCGAAGGGCCGGTAGCACCCGAAGAACGGCACCGCGCCTTCAACACCCAACCGCTGCGTGCGCGCGCGGCCATCGTCGCCGCCGGGCCCATCGCCAACCTGCTGCTCGCGGTGGTGCTCTATACGGCCGTCAACTGGATCGGCGTGGATGAGCCCGTCGCCAAGCTGGCCCGCCCCGTGGCGGCCTCGCTCGCGGAAGCCGCAGGCTTGCGCGGCGGTGAACACATCACGCACGCCGGCTTCGACGGCGACCTGGAGCCGGTGCAGTCGTTCGAAGACCTTCGCTGGCGCATGACGCGCGGCGCCCTCGACGGCCAGGACCTGACGCTCGAAATCGCAGGCGAGGGCGGCCGGCCCGAACGCCAGCTCGTGCTGCCGCTGAGCCGCATGCAGGCCAAGGACGCCGACCCGCAGATGTTCCGCAAGATCGGCGTGCTCGCTCCGCTCACGCGGCCCGAGATCGGCGAGGTCATGGCGGGCAGCGCCGCAGAACGCGCCGGCCTGCGCAACGGCGATCTGGTCCGGGCCATCGGCAACACGCCCATCGTCGATGGGCAGCAACTGCGCGAGTTGATCCGCACTTCGATCGACGGCGATCAGCCGCGCGTTCAAACCTGGCAGGTGCAGCGCGGCGGCCAACTGGTCGAGCTCGAAGTCAGGCCGGAGCTGCGTGAAGAGGCGAGCGTGAAGGTCGGCCGGATCGGCGCCTACGTGGGCGCGCCGCCCGAAATGGTCACGGTTCGGCAGGGCCCCGTCGATGGTATCTGGCGCGGCATCGTGCGCACCTGGGAGGTCTCGGCGCTCACCGTTCGCATGATGGGCAAGATGGTCATCGGCGAAGCTTCGCTCAAGAACTTGAGCGGGCCGCTCACGATCGCCGACTATGCGGGCAAGTCCGCAAGCCTCGGGCTGACCCAGTACCTGGTGTTCCTTGCGCTGATCAGCGTGAGCCTGGGTGTGCTCAATCTCATGCCGCTGCCAGTCCTCGATGGGGGACACCTGATGTATTATCTTTGGGAGGGCCTGACCGGCAAGAGCGTTTCTGACGCTTGGATGGAACGGCTTCAGCGCGGCGGTGTCGCTTTGCTGCTGGTCATGATGTCGGTCGCACTTTTCAACGACGTCACGCGGCTCTTTGGTTAACTTTCTGCCGGCCCTTTCCGCGCCGGCCCAATTCACAGATGAACACAAACTTCAGTCGCTTTCGCCTGCGTAGCGTTGCCGCGGTAGTGGCCAGCGCCCTGGCGGCCACCGCAGCCTGGGCCGTCGAGCCTTTCACGGTGCGCGACATTCGCGTCGAAGGCTTGCAACGCGTGGAGCCCGGCACGATCTTCGCGTCGCTGCCGCTGCGTGTGGGCGATACCTACAGCGACGAACGCGGATCGGCGGCCATCCGCGCGCTGTTCGAACTGGGTTTGTTCAAGGACGTGCGCATCGACGTCAACGGCAACGTGCTGGTGGTGATCGTCGAAGAGCGGCCCACCATCGCTGACGTCGATTTCGTCGGCACCAAGGAATTCGACAAGGCCGCGCTCCAGAAGGCGCTGCGCGAAGTCGGCCTGACCGACGGCCGGCCCTACGACAAGGCCCTGGCCGACCGTGCGGAGCAGGAGCTCAAGCGCCAGTACGTGAGCCGCAGCCTCTACAACGCGCAGGTCGTGACCACGGTCACGCCCATCGAGCGCAACCGCGTCAATCTCACGTTCACCGTGACCGAGGGCGATTCGGCCCGCATCCGCGAAGTGCGCGTGGTCGGCAACAAGGCCTTCAGCGAATCGACGCTGCTGAGCCTGTTCGACCAGGACAGCGGCGGCTTCATGAGCTGGTACACCAAGTCGAACCAGTACTCGCGCACCAAGCTGAACGCCGACCTGGAAACGCTTCGCTCGTACTACATCACGCGCGGCTACCTCGAGTTCCGCATCGATTCGACCCAGGTGGCCATTTCGCCCGACAGGCAGGACCTGACGGTGACGGTGAACATCACCGAAGGCGAGAAGTTCGTGGTGGCCGGCGTCAAGCTCGACGGCAACTACCTCGGCCGCGACGAAGAGTTCAAGTCGCTCGTGACCATCAAGCCCGGCGAGCCGTACAACGGCGAGCAGGTCACCGAAACCACCAAGGCCTTCACCGATTATTTCGGTACCTTCGGCTACGCGTTCGCGCGCGTGCAGGCCCGTCCTGAAATCGACCGCGTCAACAACCGCGTGACGCTGACGCTGCAAGCCGAACCGTCGCGCCGCGTCTATGTGCGCCGCGTGGCCGTGGGCGGCAACGCCAAGACGCGCGACGAAGTGATCCGGCGCGAATTCCGCCAGTTCGAAGCTTCGTGGTACGACGGCGACAAGATCAAGATCTCGCGCGACCGGGTGGACCGTCTCGGCTTCTTCACCGAAGTGAACGTCGAAACTCAGGAAATCCCGGGTTCGCCCGACCAGGTCGACCTGGTCGTGAACGTGGCGGAAAAGCCTACCGGCAGCCTGCAGCTCGGCGCCGGCTACTCCAGCGCCGAGAAGGTGGCTCTCACCTTCGGTATCTCGCAGGAGAACGTGTTCGGTTCGGGCAACTTCCTCGGCTTGCAGGTCAACACCAGCAAGTACAACCGCACGCTTTCGCTGACCACCACCGACCCGTACTTCACGCAGGACGGGATCTCGCGCACGGTGAGCGTCTATCACACCACCACGCGGCCGTACAACTACTCGGTCGACGGCGACTACAAGCTGGTCAACCAGGGCGCTTCCATCCGCTTTGGCGTGCCGTTCAGCGAAGTCGATACGGTCTTCTTCGGCGTCGGCCTGGAGCGTTACGCCTTCGACGCGCAGAGCTCGTTCGCCTTCCTTACGCCGAAGTCGTACCGCGACTACTTCCAGTGCAAGACCGACGCCAGCGGGTTGTTCGTCTCGCGATGCGACCAGGACAGCGTGTGGGGCGTGCCGCTGACCATCGGCTGGGGCCGCGACAGCCGCGACAGCGCGCTGATTCCGACGAGCGGCCGCCTGCAGCGCGCCAATGTCGAGCTGGGTGTCGGCGGGGACATGAAGTACCTCAAGACGAGCTACCAGTACCAGCAGTTCTTCCCGATCAGCAAGCAGTACACCTTCGCGATCAACGGCGAAGTCGGCTACGGCAAGGCGTTCGGCGGCAAGACCTTCCCGATCTTCAAGAACTTCTATGCCGGTGGCCTGGGTTCGATCCGCGGTTTCGAGCAGAACTCGCTGGGTCCGCGCGACGCGCCGCTACTTGGCCAGACCGAAGGCGCCGCCCTGGGCGGCACCAAGAAGGCGATCTTCAATGCCGAGCTCAGCACGCCGTTCCCCGGCGCCGGCAACGACCGCACTCTTCGCCTCTACGGCTTCTTCGACGTCGGCAATGTGTTCGGCTCGCGGGCCGAAGGCCTGACCGACGCCCAGTACAAGGCCCAGAAGAAGCTGCGCGCCTCCGTCGGCCTTGGCGTCAGCTGGATTTCGCCGCTCGGCCCGCTGCGCCTGGCCTACGCTTTCCCCATCAGGTCCCAGAAGGAAGTGGTGGATCCGGCGACCGGCTTCATTACGATCCCGAAGGATAGAATTCAGCGCTTGCAATTCCAGATCGGAACTTCTTTCTAAATGACGCATTTGATCCGCGCCGCAGCTGGCGCGTTGTTGATCCCCGTTTTTGCGCTGGTTGCCGCGCCTGCTGCCCAGGCGCAGGAGACTTTTCGCATCGGATTCGTGAATCCGGACCGCGTGCTGCGCGAAGCCCAGCCGGCCAAGGCTGCGCAAGCCAAGCTCGAGTCCGAGTTCCTCAAGCGCGAGAAAGACCTCACGACGCAGGGCGAGGCGTTGAAGTCGGCTTCCGAAAGGTTCGAGCGCGAGGCGCCTACGTTGTCGGAAAGCCAGCGCACGGCACGCCAGCGCGCGCTGGTCGACCAGGACCGTGATTTCCAGCGCCGCCGCCGCGAGTTCCAGGAAGATCTCAATGCGCGCAAGAACGAAGAGCTCCAGCAGGTCTACGAGCGTGCCAACCGCGTGGTGAAGCAGGTGGCCGAGGCTGAAAAGTACGACGCCATCCTGCAGGAAGCGATCTACATCAATCCGAAGCACGACATCACGGACAAGGTGATCAAGGCGCTGAACGCCTCGACCACTTCCTCCGCGCCTGCGGGCGGCAAATAACGCCGCAAAAACGGCGTGGCATTGCAGCTCGGAGCCATTGTTGACGCCCTCGGGGGCGAGCTCCACGGGGACGCTGCGCTCTCCATCGAGCGGCTCGCGCCGCTGCAGAACGCTCAGCCCGATGCGCTCAGTTTCCTGAGCCATCCCAAATACCAGCAGGATCTGGCGGCCTCCAAGGCCGCCTGCGTGATCGTTTCGCCGGCCATGCGCGAGGCGGCAGCGGCGCGCGGAGCGTTCATCGTCGCGGCCGATCCGTACCTCTACTTTGCGCGGCTCACCCAGCTCTGGAAGGCGCACCATGCGCGCCCGGAGGCCGATCGAATCCATCCCTCGGCGGTCATCCATCCCGAAGCCCATGTGGACCCGACAGCGCGCATCGGCGCCCTGTGCGTGGTGGAGCGGGGTGCACGCGTCGGGGGCGGCACGGTGCTGAAGTCGCGCGTGACCATCAGCGAAGACTGCGTAGTCGGTGAGCGCTGCCTGCTGCATCCCGGCGTGGTAATCGGCGCCGACGGTTTCGGCCTGGCGCCGCACAAGGGTGAGTGGGTCAAGATCGAGCAGTTGGGCGCAGTGCGCATCGGCAACGACGTCGAGATCGGGGCCAACACCTGCATCGACCGCGGCGCGCTGGACGACACCGTCATCGAAGACGGAGTCAAGCTCGACAACCTCATCCAGATCGGCCACAACGTGCGCGTGGGCAAGCACACCGCCATGGCGGGCTGCGTCGGTGTGGCGGGCAGCGCCACCATCGGCGCGCACTGCACCTTCGGCGGCGGTGCCATCGTGCTGGGTCACCTGACCGTTGCGGATGGCGTGCACGTTTCGGCGGCCACGGTGGTCACACGCTCGATCCACAAGGCCGGCCAGTACACCGGCATGTTCCCCATCGACGACAATGCGAGCTGGGAAAAAAATGCTGCAACGCTCAAGCAGTTGCACAGCCTGCGCGAACGACTGAAGGCGCTGGAGAAGGCACCCCAGAAAAAATGAAGACGATGCAGGAACAGAAAATCATGACGACGACGCTCGATATCCATCAAATCCTCAAGCTGCTGCCCCACCGTTACCCGTTCCTGCTGGTGGATCGCGTGCTGGACATGGAAAAGGGCAAGCGCATCACGGCGCTCAAGAACGTGACGATGAACGAGCCGTTCTTCAACGGCCACTTTCCTCACCGTCCGGTCATGCCGGGCGTGCTGATGCTCGAGGCCATGGCGCAGGCTGCGGCGCTGCTGTCGTTCCATTCGCTGGACATCGTGCCCGACGACAGCACGGTCTACTACTTTGCAGCCATCGACGGTGCGCGATTCAAGCGTCCCGTGGAGCCGGGCGACCAGCTCACGCTCGAAGTCGAGATCGAGCGCATGAAGGCCGGCATCTCCAAGTTCAAGGGCCGTGCCCTTGTGGGTGCAGAGCTCGCCTGCGAGGCCACGCTGATGTGCGCCATGCGCCAGATCAATTGATCTTGCGGCGGTTACAACAAGGCATGACGCAGGTTCATCCGACAGCGCTCATCGATCCGAAGGCAGAACTCGACGCCTCGGTTTCGGTCGGGCCCTACACCATCATCGGCCCGCATGTGCGGGTTGGCGCAGGTACGACCATCGGCGCGCATTGCGTGATCGAGGGCCGCACCACCATCGGCCGCGACAACCGGATCTTCCAGTTTTCGTCGCTGGGCGCCGTGCCGCAGGACAAGAAATACGCCGGCGAGCCCACCGAACTGGTCATTGGCGACCGCAACGTCATTCGCGAGTTCTGCACCTTCAACCTCGGCGTGCCGGGGGCGGGCGGCATCACGCGCGTGGGCAGCGACAACTGGATCATGGCGTACACGCACATTGCGCACGACTGCCGTGTCGACAACCACACCACCCTCGCCAACAACACCACGCTGGCTGGCCATGTGCATCTGGCCGATTGGGTCACGATCGGCGGGCTGACGGGCATTCACCAGTTCGTTTCGATCGGTGCGCACGCCATGGTCGGCTTTGCCAGTGCCGTGTCGCAGGACGTGCCTCCCTTCATGCTGGTCGACGGCAATCCGCTTGCGGTGCGGGGCTTCAATGTAGTGGGCCTCCGCCGCCGCGATTTTTCGGCAGCCCGGCTGGCCGCGGTGAAGCAGATGCATCGCCTGCTCTATCGGCAGGGCAAGACGCTCGAAGAAGCGCGCGCCGGCATCAACGCCTTGGTGGCCGGAGCCCCTGAAGCGGCCGAGGACGTGGCGCTGATGGAGCGTTTTCTCTCCAACTCGACGCGCGGCATCGCGCGCTGAAGTAGCAGTCGCATGGGCAAGGACGAACAGCGGCGGTTCGCGCTGGTCGCGGGAGAGGCGTCCGGCGACCTGCTGGCCGGCCTGCTCCTGGACGGCCTGCAGGCGCGCTGGCCATCGCTCCAGACCGCCGGCATCGGCGGCCCCCGAATGCTCGCGCATGGTTTCCAGAGCTGGTGGCCGCAAGAAAAACTCGCGGTGCGCGGCTATATCGAGGTGCTGCGCCACTACGCCGAAATCGCCGGCATCCGCCGTCAGCTCAAGGCACGGCTGCTGCGCGAATGGCCCGAACTCTTCATCGGCGTCGATGCGCCCGACTTCAACCTCGATCTCGAGGCCGGGTTGCGCAGCCGCGGCATGAAGACCGTGCACTTCGTCTGTCCGTCCATCTGGGCCTGGCGTGCAGAGCGCATCGAAAAGATCCGCGCCGCGGCCGACCATGTGCTGTGCATCTTTCCGTTCGAGCCCGCGCTACTGGCGGAAAACGGAGTGCAGGGCAGCTACGTCGGCCATCCGCTGGCCAACGTGATTCCGATGACGCCCGATCGTGTCGCCGCCCGTGCAGCGCTGGGTTTGGCGCCGGATGCGGAGGTCGTCGCCTTGCTGCCCGGCAGCCGTCGTTCGGAGGTGCGCTATCTGGCCGCGCGATTCTTCGCCGCCGCGGCGCAAATGCTCAAGGCAAGGCCGGCACTTCAGTTTGTGGCCCCCATCCTTCCGGGGCTGCGTGTGGAGGTGGAGGCCTTGTTGCAGGCCAGTGGCGCAGCGGGCCGGGTGAAGCTGCTCGATGGCCAGTCGCATGCCGCGCTGGCTGCGTGCGACGTGACGCTGATTGCCAGCGGGACCGCCACGCTCGAAGCGGCGCTTTTCAAACGGCCGATGGTCATTGCGTACAACATGAACGCGCTCTCGTGGCGCCTCATGCAGCGCAAGCAGCTCCAGCCCTGGGTCGGTTTGCCCAACATCCTGGCGCGCGAGTTCGTGGTGCCCGAGCTGCTGCAGGAGGCCGCCACGCCCGAGGCGCTGGCCCACGCCACGCTGGAGTGGCTCGATGCGCCTGAAAAAACCCGGGCGCTGCAACAAAAATTTTCAGAGCTGCACGTGCAACTGCAGCGCGATACGCCGACACTTTGCGCCGATGCGATCCAGAAAGTTCTTGAAGGCTGAGCAGGCGGCGCTGGTGTGGGATGCGCCGGGCCTGATTGCGGGCGTCGACGAGGCGGGCCGCGGTCCGCTGGCCGGCCCGGTGGTCGCTGCGGCAGTCATCCTCGACGACCAGCGCCCGATTCGAGGCCTCGCCGATTCCAAGACGCTCACTGCCTTGCAGCGCGAGCGCCTGCATGACCAGATCCTTGCCAAGGCGCTGTGTTGCTCGGTGGCCCAGGCCACGGTTGAGGAAATCGACACTCACAACATCCTGCAGGCCACGATGCTCGCGATGCGCCGCGCGGTGGAGGGGCTGCGCCTCAAGCCCGCGAAGGTGCTGGTCGACGGCAACCGCCTTCCCACGCTCGATGTGCTGGCCGAGGCCATCGTGAAGGGCGACGCGCGAATCAAGGCAATTTCCGCGGCGTCCATCCTTGCCAAGGTCCACCGCGACCGCCTGTGCGAGCAACTGCACGTCGAATTTCCTCATTACGGCTTTGCCGGCCACAAGGGTTATGGCACGCCGGAGCATCTCGAGGCGCTGCTGCGCCACGGCGCCTGCGTCCATCACCGCCGTTCGTTCAGCCCGGTGGCCGCAGCGCTGGCGCGCACCGCCGCCGGTGCTGCCGTACCGGCCGAGGCCATGATGCTTGCGTCGGTGACGCCGGCGCCACCCTTGACGGTCGAATCAGTTCGTCTCGATCTGCGCGCTGCCCCCTGAGCCGCTCCCCGCCACATGACCACCCCGACCGGCGCGAGCCATATCAGCTCGCGCGACAACCCGCTGCTCAAGGATTTGCGCAAGCTGGCGCAGTACCCGGGCGCCTACCGCAGACTTGGCCGCGTCTGGCTGGAGGGCGACCACCTTTGCCGCGCGGCACTTGCCAAGGGCATCAAGCCCGCCATCGCCGTTTTTTCCGAATCTTTCTGGCCGCAATCTCCCGCCGAATGGGTGAATGCTGCTATTAAAACGGTAGTGGTCGACGACGATCTGCTGCGTGCCGTCAGCGGCCTGGAGTCGCCGGCGCCCATGGGTTTCGTGCTCGACCTGCCCGAACGGCCGGCGCTGCTGCCCCACGCACCGAGCGTCGTGCTCGACCGCCTGCAAGACGCCGGCAACGCCGGTTCCATCCTGCGCAGTGCGGCGGCCTTCGGTTTCAAGCAGGTGATCGCGCTCAAGGGCACGGCAGCGCTGTGGGCACCCAAGGTGCTGCGGGCCGGCATGGGCGCACATTTCGGCCTTCGGTTGATCGAAGGCGTGGAGGCCGACGCGCTCGACGAGTTGAAAGTGCCGCTGGTGGCCACCAGTTCGCACCGGGGCGAATGGCTGCACCAGGCACGCCTGCCGCACCCCTGCGCCTGGCTGATGGGCCACGAGGGACAGGGCGTTTCTCCGGCGCTGGAGGCTCGGGCAACGCACCACATCCGCATTGCGCAGCCGGGCGGCGAGGAATCGCTGAACGTGGCGGCCGCGGCGGCCATCTGCCTGCACGCGAGCGGCGCGGCCGCGCTTGCACAGGCCGGTTCCTGATTCTGGACGCCGTAAAGGCGTCGGCAACGTATGTTTTCCGCCTGTCCGAGGCAAGAGGGTGACGGCGCCGGGCTACAATCGGGGGCTTACTCGCAATAGCGTCGCCCGGCCGCCTACAACGCCATCTTCCCCTTAAGCAGCAGTCCGCAGGCAACGCGCCTGGGGCTCCGGGCGACCGTAACCATCCGGAGAACCCAGTGCTTTTGTCTCTCAAGGGAAGTTTCCCGCCCGCCATCCTGGCGCTCGCAGACGGCACGGTCTTTCAAGGCAATTCGATCGGAGCCGCCGGCTCCACGACCGGTGAGGTGGTGTTCAACACCTCCATGACCGGTTACCAGGAAATCCTCACCGACCCGAGTTATTGCCAGCAGATCGTGACGCTCACGTATCCGCACATCGGCAACTACGGCGTCAACGGGGAAGACATCGAAGCCGACAAGATCCATGCCGCTGGCCTGATCATCAAAGACCTGCCGCTCGTCGCATCCAATTTCCGCAAGACCGCGACGCTGAGCGAATACCTCGTCGCGGGCAAGACGGTGGCCATTGCGAACATCGACACCCGCAAGCTCACCCGCCACCTGCGCACCCATGGCGCGCAGAACGGCTGCATCCTCGGCCTGGCCGCGGGCGAAGCCGTGACGCAGGCGCTGATCGACAAGGCCATTGCCGCCGCCAAGGGCGCGCCCAACATGGCCGGGCTCGATCTGGCCAAGGTCGTGTCGGTGAAGCAGACCTACGAGTGGACCGAAACCGAGTGGAAGCTGGGCGCGGGTTATGGCGTGCAGATCACGCCCAAGTTCCACGTGGTGGCTTTCGACTACGGCGTCAAGAAGAACATCCTGCGCATGATCGCGCAGCGCGGCGCCCGCATCACCGTGGTGCCGGCGCAAACGCCTGCCGCCGATGTGCTCAAGCTCAAACCCGATGGCATCTTCCTGGCCAACGGCCCGGGCGACCCGGAGCCCTGCGACTACGCCATCAGCGCGGTCAAGGAGCTCATCGAAACCGGCATTCCCACCTTCGGCATCTGCCTGGGCCACCAGATCATGGCGCTGGCCTCGGGTGCGAAGACCTTCAAGATGAAATTCGGCCACCACGGCGCGAACCATCCGGTGAAGGACCTGGACAACGGCCGCGTGAGCATCACGAGCCAGAACCACGGTTTCGCGGTCGACGAGAAATCGCTGCCGGCCAATTTGCGCGCCACCCACATCAGCCTGTTCGACAACACGCTGCAGGGCCTTGCGCGTACCGACAAGCCGGCGTTCTGCTTCCAGGGACACCCGGAAGCCTCGCCCGGCCCGCACGACATCGGCTACCTGTTCGACCGCTTCACCGCGCTCATGGAGCAGGCACGTGGCTGATGCACCCGCGGTGCTCGACGTCTCGGTCATCGCTGCCTTGCGCGATGCCGAGGGCAAGATCTATGTGCTGCGCGGCCTCAAGGTCATGCTGGCGCAGGACCTTGCCGCGCTCTATGGCGTCGAGACCCGGGTGTTGTTGCAGGCCATGCGCCGCAACCTCGATCGTTTTCCCGCGGACTTTGCCTTCACCCTGGAGAACCAGGACCTCGAGAACTTGAGATCACAACTTGTGATCTCAAAACCCGAGAAGCCTGGTTCCGGCGGCGCGCGCTACCGAAGCGTGGCCTTCACCGAACAGGGCGTGGCCATGTTGTCGAGCGTGCTGCGCAGCGAACGCGCCGTGGCCGTCAACATCGAGATCATGCGGACCTTCGTCAAGCTGCGCAGCATGCTGTCGGAGCACACCGATCTCAAGCGCAAGCTGAACGCGCTGGAACAGCGATACGACCAGAACTTTCGCGATGTATTCAACGCGATCCATCAACTGATGGATGAACCGAAGCCGGGCGCCTACAGCGGCCGCGGCATCGGTTTCACCAAGGACAAATAAGATGCCCAAGCGCTCAGACCTCAAATCCATTCTCATCATCGGCGCCGGCCCGATCATCATCGGCCAGGCCTGCGAGTTCGACTACTCCGGCGTGCAGGCTTGCAAGGCTCTGCGCGAGGAGGGCTACAAGGTCATCCTGATCAACAGCAACCCCGCGACGATCATGACCGACCCGGCCACGGCCGACGTGACCTACATCGAGCCGATCACCTGGCAGACGGTCGAGAAGATCATCGCCAAGGAGCGCCCCGACGCGATCCTGCCGACCATGGGCGGCCAGACCGCGCTCAACTGCGCGCTCGACCTCTGGCGCAACGGCGTGCTCGACAAGTACACCGGCGCTGCCACCAACAAGCCGGTCGAACTCATCGGCGCCACGCCCGAAGCCATCGACAAGGCCGAAGACCGCCTGAAGTTCAAGGACGCGATGACCAAGATCGGCCTCGGCTCGGCGCGCTCCGGCATCGCCCACTCGATGGACGAAGCCTGGGCCGTGCAGAAGTCGGTCGGCTTCCCGACCGTGATCCGCCCCAGCTTCACGCTCGGCGGCACCGGCGGCGGCATTGCCTACAACCCGGAAGAGTTCGAGACCATCTGCAAGCGCGGCATCGAAGCCTCGCCGACCAACGAACTGCTGATTGAAGAATCGCTGCTCGGCTGGAAAGAGTACGAGATGGAGGTCGTGCGCGACAAGGCCGACAACTGCATCATCGTCTGCTCGATCGAAAACCTCGACCCGATGGGCGTGCACACCGGCGACTCGATCACCGTGGCCCCCGCGCAGACGCTGTCCGACAAGGAATACCAGATCCTGCGCAACGCCTCGCTGGCCGTGCTGCGCGAGATCGGCGTCGATACCGGCGGCTCGAACGTGCAGTTCTCCATCAACCCGAAGGACGGCCGCATGGTCGTCATCGAGATGAACCCGCGCGTGTCGCGTTCGTCGGCGCTGGCGTCGAAGGCCACCGGCTTTCCGATTGCCAAGGTCGCGGCCAAGCTGGCCGTGGGCTACACGCTTGACGAGCTGCGCAACGAGATCACCGGCGGCGCCACGCCGGCATCGTTCGAGCCGTCGATCGACTATGTGGTCACCAAGATCCCGCGTTTCGCCTTCGAGAAATTCCCGCAGGCCGATTCGCGCCTGACGACGCAGATGAAGTCGGTGGGCGAGGTGATGGCCATGGGCCGCACCTTCCAGGAGTCGTTCCAGAAGGCGCTGCGCGGCCTTGAAGTGGGCGTCGACGGCTTGAACGAAAAGACGCAGGACCGCGAAGTGCTCGAGAAGGAACTGGGCGAGCCCGGCCCCGAGCGCATCTGGTACGTGGGCGATGCCTTCGCCATGGGCCTCTCCGTGGACGAAGTGTTCGCGCTGACCAAGATCGACCCGTGGTTCCTGGTGCAGATCGAGGAGATCGTGAAGATCGAGCTCGAGCTGGAAACCAAGTCGCTGGACGAGATCGACAAGGACACGCTGCTCGCGTTGAAGAAGAAGGGCTTCTCCGACCGCCGCCTGGCACGCCAGCTCAAGACCACCGACACCGCCATCCGCGAGAAGCGCCGCGCCCTGGGCGTGCGCCCGGTCTACAAGCGCGTGGACACCTGCGCGGCCGAGTTTGCGACCAACACGGCCTACATGTATTCGACCTACGAGGACGAGTGCGAAGCCGACCCGACCGACAAGAAGAAGATCATGGTGCTCGGCGGCGGTCCCAACCGCATCGGCCAGGGCATCGAGTTCGACTATTGCTGCGTGCATGCCGCGCTCGCCATGCGCGAGGACGGCTACGAGACCATCATGGTCAACTGCAACCCGGAGACCGTGTCGACCGACTACGACACGAGCGACCGCCTGTACTTCGAGCCGCTCACGCTCGAAGACGTGCTCGAGATCGTCGACAAGGAAAAGCCGCTCGGCGTGATCGTGCAGTACGGCGGCCAGACGCCGCTCAAGCTTGCACTCGACCTCGAAGCCAACGGCGTGCCGATCATCGGTACCTCGCCCGACATGATCGACGCGGCCGAAGACCGCGAGCGCTTCCAGAAGCTGCTGCATGAGCTCAAGCTGCTGCAACCGCCGAACGCCACCGCGCGCACCGAACCCGAGGCGCTCGAAAAGGCCGCCGCGCTGGGCTACCCGCTGGTGGTGCGCCCGAGCTATGTTCTCGGCGGCCGCGCGATGGAAATCGTGCACGAGCAGCGCGACCTCGAGCGCTACATGCGCGAAGCGGTCAAGGTGAGCAACGACTCGCCGGTGCTGCTCGACCGCTTCCTGAACGATGCCGTCGAGTGCGACGTCGACTGCCTGCGCGATGCCGAGGGCCAGACCCTGATCGGCGGCGTGATGGAGCACATCGAGCAAGCCGGCGTGCACTCGGGCGACTCCGCCTGCTCGCTGCCGCCCTACAGCCTGAGCGCCGAAACCATTGCAGAGCTCAAGCGCCAGAGCGCCGCCATGGCCGCCGCGCTCAACGTGGTGGGCCTGATGAACGTGCAGTTCGCCATCCAGCAGAAGGACGGCAAGGACGTCATCTACGTCCTCGAAGTGAACCCGCGCGCTTCGCGCACCGTGCCTTACGTGAGCAAGGCCACGGGCATCCAGCTCGCCAAGGTGGCGGCACGCTGCATGGCCGGCCAGTCGCTCAAGTCGCAGGGGGTGACAAAGGAAGTCACGCCGCCGTACTTCAGCGTGAAGGAGGCCGTGTTCCCGTTCGTCAAGTTCCCGGGCGTGGACACCATCCTCGGCCCCGAGATGAAGTCGACCGGCGAAGTGATGGGCGTGGGCAAGACCTTCGGCGAAGCGTTCGTGAAGTCGCAGCTGGGCGCGGGTACGCACCTGCCGAAGTCGGGCAAGGTCTTCATCTCGGTGAAGAACAACGACAAGGCGCGCGCCGTGGAAGTGGCGCGCGGCCTGGTCAAGCTGGGCTTCGAGATCATCGCCACCAAGGGCACGGCCGCCGCCATCGGCGCAGCAGGCATCGAATGCGCGACGGTGAACAAGGTGACCGAAGGCCGCCCGCACATCGTGGACATGATCAAGAACAACGAGATCGCCCTGGTCATCAACACGGTGGAAGAGCGCCGCAACGCCATCAACGACTCTCGCCAGATCCGCACCTCGGCGCTGCTCGCGCGCGTGACCACCTTCACCACCATCTTTGGTGCCGAAGCGGCGGTCGAAGGCATGGGCTTCATGGACGAGCTCGGCGTGATCTCGGTGCAGGAGATGCACGCGCAGCTGGCAGCTGCCTGAGCGTGGCCATGGAAACGCAGCTCGTCGAACTCGACCTCGCGGACTGGAGCGCGGCCACGCCCAACGAGGCGTGGATCGCCGAGCTGGAAGCGGGCAAGGTGCTGTACTTTCCGCGCCTGGGCTTCGAGCTGCTGCCCGAAGAGCGCAGCCTGCTCACGCCGAGCCTGCTGTCGCCGGATGTGCGCAACATCAGCCTCGACGCCAACGGCAAGCTCAAGGGCGCCGTCGGCGACGAGGACGTGCAGCGCAAGGCAACGGCAATGGTGGGACGGTTTCGGGCGCAGGCGCAGCAACTCATCCATGGCCTGCTGCCGCATTACACGCCGGCGCTGCGGCTGGCGCCGACCAGCTACCGGCCGGCACAGGTCGAGACGCGCGTGCAGTCATGGCGCGCCGACGACCGCCGGTTGCACGTCGATGCGTTTCCTTCGCGGCCCAACTACGGCGAGCGCATCCTCCGCGTGTTCACCAACGTGAACCCCGAAGGTGCACCGCGCGTGTGGCGCGTGGGCGAGCCGTTCGAAGACATTGCCAAGCGCTTCTTGCCGCGTGCCAAGCCTTATGTGCGCTGGCAGGCGAAGCTGCTGCAGGCGCTGCATGTGACCAAGTCGTTCCGCAGCGAGTACGACCACCTGATGCTGCAGCTGCACGATGGCATGAAGTCGGACATGGCCTACCAGGAAAATTCGCCGCAGGAGAAGGCCGAATTTCCGCCGGGCTCGGTGTGGGTGTGCTTTTCCGACCAGACCTCGCACGCCGTCATGGCGGGCCAGTACATGCTCGAGCAGACCCTTCATCTGGCTGCGTCGAAGCAATACAATCCAAATTCGAGCCCGCTCGCCATCCTGAGCCGGCTGACCGGACGCACACTCGTCTGATCCTTTCCCCCAATCGACCGCCGAACGGCAGCGTTCGGCGGTTTCGCTTTATGGAGAACCAAACATGGCCACCATCCCAATTACCAAGCGCGGTGCCGAGAAGCTGCGCGCCGAGCTGCACCAGCTCAAGACCGTGGACCGCCCCTGGGTCATCAACGCGATTTCCGAAGCCCGCGCGCAGGGTGACCTGAGCGAAAACGCCGAGTACGAAGTCGCCAAGGACCGCCAGGGCTTCATCGAAGGCCGTATCCAGGAAGTCGAAGGCAAGCTGTCGGCTGCGCAGATCATCGATCCGGCCGAGCTCGATGCCGGTGGCAAGGTGGTGTTCGGCTCCACGGTGGAGCTTGAGGAAGAAGAAACCGGCGAAGCGGTCAAGTACCAGATCGTCGGCGAGGATGAAGCCGACCTGAAGCTTGGACTCATCAATATCTCCAGCCCGATTGCGCGTGCGCTCATCGGCAAGGAAGAGGGCGACGTCGCCGAGGTGCAGGCCCCGGGCGGCCTGAAGCGCTACGAGATCGTGGCGGTTCGCTACATCTGACCACCTGATTCACGCCCGATGAAGGACCGCCTCGCGCTGTTGCTCGCCGCCTTCTGGTGGGGCAGCCTCACGACGATCGGCTTTCTGGTCGTGCCGATGCTTTTCGCACGGCTCGGCAATCCCGCCGTGGCGGGCAATTTCGCAGGGCAGCTGTTCGAAGCGCAGAGCTGGATCGCCATCGGCTGCGGCCTGCTGCTGCTGGTTCATTTCAGGACCAAGATGGACGACCGCATCGACAACGCGTCGATGACGGCCATCTTCCTGATACTGGGTGCCTTGCTGCTGGCGCTGCTCCAGCAATATGCCGTGGCGCCCCGGATTCTTGCGCGCGACAACCTGAAGCTCTGGCACGCCGTGGGAAGCGGCATGTACCTGGTTCAGTGGCTGTGCGCCGGTGCGCTGCTGTGGCGCATGGGCGCTGCCAAGGCGCCCGCGGAAGGCTGAGGACCTGCGGCGGCGCTGCCGCTCGGCCGCCCCTGTCCGTTCAGCTCATTCCTTCCAGAACTTCGCGATCCAGTTCGCCCGCCGGATGTAGCGGAAGGCCCGGTTGCGCCGGCCCGCCAGCGCATCCGGCGGATTGCATTCGCCGTGGAACACCATGATGCGCGCGCCTTCGGGCACAAAGGGCTCTTCCCAGTAGTTGGCCGGCCACGTGGGAATGCCGTGGTACTTGAAGCTCGGGCACCAGGCCGCGGGCCAATAGCCCAGCTTGCCCTGCTTGTGCATCATGGCGGACAGGTAGGTCTGCTCGTTGCGGTACTCGGCCTGCACCTTGTCCATGTTGTCGCGAAAGTACGCCAGCACGTCGGCATGGGCACCCAGTTCAAAGCGGTAGACCGATGAGTTTCCGGTGATCCGCTGGCGCCGCCAGGGACGCGCGTAGTCGTGAATGATCAGGAACTCGCCAGGATGCTCGAAGAATGCATCGAGGCTGCCCACGATCACCACGTCCACGTCCAGGAAGAGGGCAGTGCCGCGCAGGCCGTGCAGGTCTTTTTCGAAAGTGGTGAGCTTCTTCCACGCGCCGTCGCGCTGGCCCGGCGCCAGATGGAGGTTGAGCGGCGGAATCGGCAGGCACGTCACTTCGGGGCGAATGCCGGTGCCGTCGTCCGTCAGGCACACGAACTTGAAGTCGCCGCTGAGATTGCGGCGCACCATTGCGTAGAGGCGGTTGACGTATTCGGGGCCGTATTTCGTGCCCCACTTCATGCAGAGGATATGGCGCTGGGCGCCTTGCGCTGGCGCCAAGTTCAGTCTGCCTGGTTACGCTTCTTGGCCGAGAGCGGCCGTTTCGCCTTGGCGCGCTTGATGGTGCCGCCGGGGGTGAGCCGCTGGTTGCCGAGCACGCGCAGGGTCTTGATTTCGGGGCGCTGGCCGCCGCGCTTGCTGTACTTCAGCACCTTGATGTCGCGCGGACCGGGCATGCGGTCTTCGTCGACCACACGTTCTTTCTCGGGCTTGGGGCGCCACAGCACCAGCAGCTTGCCGATGTGCTGGATGGGCGCCGCATTGAGCTCGTCGGCCAGCTCCTGCAGCATGGCGTCGCGCGCCAGGCGGTCGTCGGAGAAGACGCGGATCTTGATCAGGCCGTGAGCCTTGAGCGCCGCGTCGGCTTCTTTTTTAACGGCAGGGGTCAGCCCGTCTCCACCGACCATGACGATCGGATCCAGGTGGTGAGCTTCGGCGCGGTGCACCTTGCGCTCGGCAGGGGTAAGTTGAATGGCGGGCATCCCCGTATTATCGAGGGTAGAAAGCAACCTCTCGAACCGCCGGGCCGCTTCCAAGGTGAATACCGCAGCGCGAAGCACGAGAGGCCACCCATGAGCACCAAGGCAAAGAGCAAAAAAGTCAACAAGGCGTGGCTGCACGACCACATCAACGATCCGTACGTGAAACTGGCCACGCGCGAGGGGTACCGCGCACGCGCCGCCTACAAGCTCAAGGAAATCGACGAGTCGCTGGGCTTGGTCAAACCGGGCCAGCTGGTGGTCGACCTCGGCTCCACGCCGGGCGCTTGGAGCCAGTACCTGCGGCGGCGCATGTCGCCCGAGGGCGCCGCGGCCGGCGCGCTGAACGGGACCATCATCGCGCTCGACATGCTGCCGATGGAGCCGATCGAGGGCGTGACCTTCCTGCAGGGCGATTTCCGCGAGGCGGAGCTGCTGGAGCAGGTGCTGGGCGTGCTGGCCGGCCGGAAGGCCGACCTGGTGGTGTCGGACATGGCGCCCAACCTGTCGGGCATTCATTCGGCTGATGCCGCCCGTGTCGCGCACCTGATCGAGCTTGCAATCGACTTCGCCCAGCACCACCTGAAGCCCGAAGGGGCTTTGGTCGCCAAGCTCTTCCACGGCAGCGGCTACGACGAGCTGGTGAAGCTGTTCAAGGCCAATTTCCGCACCGTAAAACCCTTCAAACCCAAGGCCTCGCGCGACAAATCGTCCGAAACCTTTCTGGTCGGCATGGGTCTGAAGGCACAGGAAACGCTTTGATACCTTGACGCGGCAGCCCTCCACAGGGCGCCGCAAGGGTGTCAATGGGGCGCAAACCCTTGTCAGGCTATGGCTGCATTAGGGAAATGCCCGCTTTTCGTAGCTTGAAAAGCCTAAAATGGGGCGCAATTGCGTATCCACAGCGCGTTCTTTTTCACAATCTTGTCACGCGCTTTCGACTGGAGCTTCGTTTGAACAATCAGTGGTTTTCCAAAGTTGCCGTATGGCTCGTCATTGCCATGGTGTTGTTCACTGTGTTCAAGCAGTTCGACACCCGCGGCGGCGTTGGCTCGGGGACGGTGAGTTATTCGGAGTTCCTGGATCAGGTCCGAAACAACCAGATCAAAAGTGCCGTCATTCCTGAAGGCGCAGGCGGCGGAGAAATCATCGCCGTCACCAACGACGATCGCAAGATCCGCACGACCGCCACGGTGCTCGACCGCGGCCTGGTGGGCGACCTGATCGACCACAACGTCAAGTTCGACGTCAAGCCGCGCGAAGAGGGCTCGCTCCTCATGACGCTCTTGGTGAGCTGGGGGCCGATGCTGCTCCTGATCGGTGTCTGGATCTACTTCATGCGACAGATGCAGGGCGGCGGCAAAGGCGGAGCATTCAGCTTCGGCAAGAGCAAAGCCCGCATGATGGACGAGAACAACAACACGGTCACTTTCGCCGACGTCGCAGGCTGCGACGAGGCCAAGGAAGAAGTCCGTGAAGTGGTCGACTTCCTGAAAGACCCGCAGCGCTTCCAGAAGCTCGGCGGCCGCATTCCGCGCGGCCTGCTGCTGGTCGGCCCCCCGGGTACCGGCAAGACCTTGCTCGCCAAGTCGATCGCCGGTGAAGCCAAGGTGCCGTTCTTCTCGATTTCGGGATCCGACTTCGTCGAAATGTTCGTCGGCGTGGGCGCGGCCCGTGTCCGCGACATGTTCGAGAACGCCAAGAAGAACGCCCCTTGCATCATCTTCATCGACGAAATCGATGCGGTGGGCCGCCAGCGTGGTGCCGGCCTGGGTGGCGGCAACGACGAGCGCGAACAAACCTTGAACCAGATGCTGGTCGAGATGGACGGCTTCGAAACCAACCTCGGTGTGATCGTCGTGGCTGCAACCAACCGTCCGGACATTCTGGACGCCGCACTGCTGCGCCCGGGCCGTTTCGACCGCCAGGTGTATGTCACGCTGCCCGACATCCGCGGCCGCGAGCAGATCCTCGGCGTGCACATGCGCAAGGTGCCGCTCGGCCAGGACGTGAACCCTAGCGTGATTGCGCGTGGCACGCCCGGCATGTCCGGCGCCGACCTGGCCAACCTGTGCAACGAAGCCGCCCTGATGGCTGCACGCCGCAATGCGCGCGTGGTCGAGATGCAGGACTTCGAGAAGGCCAAGGACAAGATCTTCATGGGCCCCGAGCGCAAGAGCATGGTCATGCCCGAGGAAGAGCGCCGCAACACGGCGTACCACGAGTCCGGCCACGCCCTCATCGGCAAGCTGCTGCCCAAGTGCGACCCGGTCCACAAGGTCACCATCATTCCGCGTGGCCGCGCCCTTGGCGTGACCATGAGCCTGCCGGCGCAAGACCGCTACAGCTATGACCGCGAATACATGCTGAACCAGATCAGCATGCTTTTCGGCGGCCGGATCGCCGAAGAAGTGTTCATGCACCAGATGACCACGGGCGCCAGCAACGACTTCGAGCGCGCGACCTCCATCGCCCGCGACATGGTCACGCGCTACGGCATGACCGACGCGCTCGGCCCGATGGTCTATGCCGAGAACGAAGGCGAAGTGTTCCTGGGCCGCTCGGTCACCAAGACCACGAACATGAGCGAGCAGACCATGGAAAAGGTCGATGCCGAAGTCCGCCGCATCATCGACGAGCAGTACGCCCTGGCGCGCCGCCTCATCGAGGAAAACAGCGACAAGATGCACGCCATGGCCAAGGCACTGCTCGAGTGGGAAACCATCGACAGCGAACAGCTCGACGACATCATGGCCGGCCGCGCGCCGCGTCCGCCCAAGGACTGGACCCCGCGCATTCCGCCCTCGGGCAGCGGCGGCAGCGGCGGTACGCCGGCTGTCAATCCGGATCCGGCACCGACAGCTGCCTGAAGTGCATCCGGCTTCACACCACAACGGGGCCCTTGGCCCCGTTTTTCATAGCGCAGGTGCCCTGTGACGGCAGCTTCGCCGACGTGGCAGACCGCACGATTCACCATCGATCTCGCGCAGCCGCGCGTGATGGGCATCGTCAACGTCACCCCCGATTCGTTTTCCGACGGCGGGGCGCATGCCTCCACATCGGCCGCGCTGCAGCATTGCGAGCAGTTGCTGAAAGAGGGCGCCGACATCCTCGACATTGGCGGCGAGTCGACCCGGCCCGGCAGCCCGGCCGTGCCGCTCGATGCCGAACTGGCGCGCGTGCTGCCGGTGGTCCGCGAGGCGGTCAGGCTGGGTGTGCCGGTGTCCGTCGACACCTACAAGCCTGAAGTCATGCGCGCGGTGCTCGATCTCGGTGCCGACATCGTCAACGACGTCTGGGCGTTGCGGCAGCCCGGCGCGCGAGAAGCCGTGGCCGCGCATCCTTCGTGCGGCGTTTGCCTGATGCACATGCACCGCGATCCACAAACCATGCAGACCGCGCCCATGCAGGGCGACGTGCTCCCCCAGGTGCTGGCGTTCTGGGCCGAGCAAGTGGCGCAACTTCGTTTGCTCAGCGTCGATCCTTCGCGAATCACCTTGGATCCCGGTATTGGTTTCGGCAAGACGGTGGCGCAAAATTTTGCCCTGCTGGCACGCCAGCGTGAATTGCTCGAAGCCGGCTATCCGCTGCTGCTGGGCTGGTCCCGCAAATCTTCCATCGGCACGGTGAGCGGCATTCCGGCTGCAGCCGAGCGTCTGGTGCCCAGCGTGACGGCGGCAATGCTCGCGGTGGACCGCGGTGCGGCCATCGTGCGGGTGCATGACGTGCGCGACACCGTGGCGGCGCTCGCGGTCTGGCAAGCCATGAAGGCCCAAGAGCCGCAGTCGGTGGCACCAGCTTCAACCAATCAACAAAAACGACAAACCTCATGACCCGTAAATACTTTGGCACCGACGGCATCCGCGGCACTGTCGGCCAGTTGCCCATCACACCCGATTTCGTGTTGCGCCTTGCACATGCGGTGGGTCGCGTGCTCAAGAAGAGCGAGTCGCGCCCCACGGTGCTGATCGGCAAGGACACACGCATCTCAGGCTACATGCTCGAATCCGCGCTGGAATCGGGCTTCAACTCCGCCGGGGTCGACGTGGTGCTGCTGGGTCCGTTGCCCACGCCGGGCGTGGCCTACCTCACGCGCGCGCAGCGCGCGAGCCTGGGCGTGGTGATCAGCGCGAGCCACAACGCCTACCCCGACAACGGCATCAAGTTTTTCAACGCCCACGGCAGCAAGCTCGACGACGAATGGGAGCTCGCGGTGGAGGCCGCGCTCGAAGAGGCGCCCGTGTGGGCGACCTCGGCCGAACTTGGCAAGGCGCGCCGCCTGAACGACGCGCCCGGACGCTACATCGAGTTCTGCAAGAGCACCTTCGCCAACGACCTGACGCTGCGCGACATGAAGCTCGTGATCGATGCAGCGCACGGCGCGGCCTACCAGGTGGCGCCGAATGTGTTCCATGAGCTGGGGGCCGAGGTCACCAGCATCGGCTGCGCACCAGACGGTCTCAACATCAACAAGGGCTTCGGCGCAACCCATCCCGCCGCGCTGGTGGAGGCCGTGACGTCACAAAAAGCCGACTACGGCATCGCGCTCGACGGCGACGCCGACCGACTTCAGTTGGTCGATGCGAGCGGACGCCTTTTCAACGGCGACGAACTGCTCTACCTCATGGTGGCCGAGCGCATTGCGCGCGGAGAAAAGCCGGTCGGCGTGGTCGGCACCCTCATGACCAACAAGGCTGTCGAAGTGGCGCTGCGCAACCAGGGCATCGAATTCGTGCGCGCCAAGGTGGGCGACCGGTACGTGCTCGAAGAGCTCGACAAGCGCGGCTGGCTGCTCGGCGGCGAGGGCTCCGGCCATCTGCTCGCACTCGACCGCCACACCACCGGTGACGGCATTGTGAGCGCGCTTCAGGTGCTGCAAGCCTGCGTGCGAAGCGGCAAGACGGTGGCACAACTGCTGGCGGACATCACGCTGTTTCCCCAGACCCTCATCAACGTTCGCCTCACACCGGGGCAGGACTGGAAGAGCAACGAGGCGCTGGCCAGCGAAACGCAGCGTATGGAGGCCGAGCTCGGCGACGGCGGCCGCGTGCTGATTCGTGCGAGCGGCACCGAGCCGCTGGTGCGCGTGATGGTCGAGGCACGCGACGCAAAGCAGGCCGAATCCTGCGCCAAGCGCCTTGCCGCGACCCTTGAGTCCGCACAGTGACGGCGATGATCGAAGTCGTGCTGGCGGACTACGGCAACGCAGCGCATTCAGCCGCGCTGGTCGACTTGCTCGACAGCTATGCGCAAGACCCTGCCGGCGGCGGCACGCCTCTCGAAGCCGAGGTGCGCGCCGGCCTGCCTGCTGCGCTGGCGGCGCGGGCGCAGGCCTTCAGCGTGCTGGCTTACGACGGTTCGCAGCCCATCGGGCTCATCAACTGCATCGAAGGTTTTTCGACCTTTGCCTGCAAGCCGCTGGTCAATGTGCACGACGTGGTTGTGCTGGCCAGCCATCGCGGCCGGCGGGTGGCGCAGCGCATGTTCGAACGCGTGGAGCAAGAGGCCCGTGCGCGCGGTGCCTGCAAGCTCACGCTGGAAGTGCTCTCGGGTAATGCGCCGGCGCTGCGCAGCTACGAGCGCGAGGGGTTTGCCGGCTACCAACTCGATCCGGCATTCGGGCACGCGGTGTTCTTGCAGAAAAAGCTCTGAAAAAGAAAAAGGGCCGTGGCGCGCTTGGCGCCGTCGGCCCTTACCCCAACCCTCTCTCGGAGCGAGAGGGGTAATGCAGATCAGAAGCGCGTGACGGGTGCTTCGGCTTCGGTCTTGCTGGGCGCGTACTTGCCCAGCTCCCATTTCGCGATCGCATTGCGGTGCACTTCGTCCGGACCGTCCGCAAAGCGCAGCGTGCGGGCGCCGGCGTAGGCGTAGGCCAGCGGAAAGTCGTCGCACATGCCGCCGCCGCCATGCACTTGCATCGCCCAGTCGATCACCTGGCATGCCATGCTTGGCGCCACCACCTTGATCATTGCGATTTCGTTCTTCGCAACCTTGTTGCCGGCCACGTCCATCAGCCAGGCGGCCTTGAGCGTGAGCAGGCGCGCCATGTCGATCTTGCAGCGTGCCTCGGCAATGCGCTCTTGTGTCACGGTCTGCGAAGCGACCGTCTTGCCGAACGCCACGCGCGAAGAAGCGCGCTTGCACATCAGCTCGAGCGCACGCTCTGCCAGGCCGATCAGGCGCATGCAGTGATGAATGCGTCCGGGGCCAAGGCGGCCCTGCGCAATTTCAAAGCCGCGACCTTCGCCCAGCAGGATGTTGTCGACAGGCACGCGCACGTTCTCGAAGTACATCTCGACGTGCCCGTGCGGCGCATCGTCGTAGCCCATGACGTTGAGCGGCCGCACGATGCGGATGCCCTTGGCGTCGGCCGGCACGATCACCATGCTCTGCTGCGAATGCCTCGGCGCATCGGGGTCGCTCTTGCCCATGGTGATGAAGACGGCGCAGCGTGGATCGGCGGCACCTGAAATCCACCACTTGTGGCCGTTGATCACGTACTCGTCGCCCTGGCGCTCGATGCGGGTCGAGATGTTGGTGGCATCGCTGGAGGCAACGTCGGGTTCGGTCATCGCGAAGGCCGAGCGAATCTCGCCTTCGAGCAGCGGCTTGAGCCAGCGTGCCTTGATGGCCTCCGAGCCGTAGCGCGCGATGGTTTCCATGTTGCCGGTGTCCGGCGCCGAGCAGTTGAAGGCCTCGGAAGCCCATTGCACCCGGCCCATGATCTCGGCCAGCGGTGCGTATTCCTGGTTGGTGAGGCCCGCGCCTTCATACCCTGAGGCGGAGGCGCTGTCGACCGGCAGGAACAGGTTCCAAAGTCCCTGGGCCTTGGCCTTGGCCTTGATCTTCTCTACGGTCTTGAGCGCGGTCCAGCGCTTGCCCGCAGCCGTGTTCGCGGCCAGTTCGGCGGCGTACTCGGCTTCGGCCGGGTAGATGTGCTCGTCCATGAACGCGGTGACGCGTTTCTGCAATTCCTTGGTCTTGGCCGAATATTCGAAATCCATGCTGTCTCCTGGTGGGGTTTTGGGGCTGGTTACGCCTTTTGGGCAAACTGCCAGGCCATCTCGGCCATCGGTCGCGCGCCGCGGGCGGAGGCCACGGCTTGCTCGCTCGACGCGGTACCGGCCTCGACCCGCTTGGCAATGCCTTGCAGGATCGCGGCCATGCGGAACAGGTTGTAGGCCTGGTAGAAGTTCCAGTCCGGGGCCAGCGCCTCGGGCGTGCTGATGCGCGTGCGCTCGCAGTAGCGCCGGATGTATTCGCTTTCGGTGGGAATGCCCAGCGCCGCGACATCCACGCCGCCGATGCCGCGGCCGGTGGTGGGAGGCATGTGCCAGGACATGCAGTGGTAGCTGAAGTCCGCCAGCGGGTGGCCCAGCGTGGAAAGCTCCCAGTCGAGCACCGCGATGATCCGCGGCTCCGTGGCGTGGAACATCACGTTGTCCAGGCGGTAGTCGCCATGCACGATCGAGACTTTGCTCTCGTCGCGCGCGCTCGCCGGCATGTGGGCGGGTAGCCAGTCGATCAGGCGCTCCATGGCGTCGATCGGCTGCGACAGTTCGCCGGCGCCATCGGTCGAGGCCTTGTATTGCTTGCTCCAGCGGCCGATCTGGCGCTCGAAGTAGTTGCCGGGCTTGCCGTAGTCGGCAAGCCCGCGCTCCGCGAACTTCACGGTGTGCAGCGCCGCAATGACCCGGTTCATCTCGTCGTAGTAGGCCCCGCGCTCGGTGTTGGTGAAGCCGGGCAGCGACTGGTCCCAGAGCACGCGGCCCTGCATGAACTCCATCACGTAGAAGGCGCGGCCGATGACGGATTCGTCTTCGCACAGGCAGTGCATGTGCGGCACGGGCACATCGGTGCCGGCAAGGCCGCTCATGACCTTGAACTCGCGCTCCACCGCATGGGCCGAGGGCAGCAGCTTGGCAACGGGGCCGGGCTTGGCGCGCATCACGTAGCTCTGCGTGGGCGTCACCAGCTTGTAGGTGGGGTTCGATTGCCCGCCCTTGAACATTTCGACCGTGAGCGGGCCCTTGAAGCCGTCGAGGTTCTTCGTGAGCCAGGCCGCAAGCGTTTCGATGTCGAATGCATGCTGCTGCGAGACGGCGCGGGTGCCGATGAAGTTCGAGAAGTCCTGGCTCATGTCTCAGTCTCTTTTTGGTTTTCTCAGGTCTCAGCTTCGGAGACACGCATCAGGGCCGCGCGATCCAGCACGACCAGCCCGCCCGGCTCGATCCGGATGGTGCCCTCGCGCTCCATGGTCTTGAGCTCCTGGTTGACCCGCTGGCGCGAGGCGCCGAGCAACTGTGCGAGTTCTTCCTGCGCCAGCTGCAGGCCGATGCGCGTCTGGCTGCCGTCTTCCAGGTTGGGCACGCCGTAGCTGCGCACCAGGTGAATGAGCTGCTTGGCCAGGCGCGCGCGCAAGGGCAGGGTGTTGAGGTCTTCCACCAGCCCGAACAGCGTGCGGATGCGGCGCGCCTGCAGCCGCATCAATGCTTCGTACAGTTCCACGTGCGTGGCCAGGATCTTCTGGAAGTCGGCCCGCGCCACGCAGAGCACCGTGGTGTCGCCATGCGCATAGGCGTCGTGCGTGCGCCGGTCCCCGTCGAACATCGCCACGTCGCCGAACCAGATGCCCGGCTCCACGTAGGTCAGCGTCACCTGCTTGCCCGAGACGGCCGTCGAGCTCACTCGCACCGCGCCCTTGGCACAGGCAATCCAGTGATCGGGCGGATCGCCGCGGGCGGCAATCAGGTCGCCGTCCTTGTAGCGTTTGACAAAAGCACATCGAAGAATGTCGTGCCGTAGCGATGGAGAGAGAGAAGAAAACCAGCGACCACTGTTGATCGCTTCACGTTCTTCGATGGTAAGAATGGGGTCGTCCATTGGTCTGTCCTGTCGGCGACTGAAAGGCTGATGGGTGTCACGGGAGTGACGTCGTGCCGCTATTCGTACTGCGGCGGCTTCTTCTCGAGAAAAGCGGCAATGCCGATGCCGGCATTGGGGTGGTGAAGGTTGCGAACGAAGTGGTCGCGCTCCTGCGAGAGCTGCGACGCAAAGGTGGCGCCTCGCGCCTCGCTGAGCAGTTCCTTGATGCTGGCCAGCGAGTTGGGTGCGCGGGCATTGAGCTTGGCTGCAAGCGCCAGCGCGCTGGCGAGCGCCTGGCCGTTTTCGCTCAGTTCGTTGACCAGCCCGAGCGCATGCAGCCGCGGCGCGCCGATGCGCTCGCCGGCCATCAGCCATTCGCTGGCCAGCTGGCGCGGCAACGCCTGGCCCAGGTGCCAGCTCAGGCCGCCGTCGGGCGAGAGCGCCACATTGCTGTACGACGCAGCAAAAATCGCGTCGCGCGCGGCCACCACGAAGTCGCAGGCCAGTGCCAGCGAAAAGCCCGCGCCTGCCGCCGCGCCTTCGACCGCTGCAATGATCGGCTTGGGAAAGGTGCGGATGGAGTCGATCCAGTTGTGCAGGCCCTCGATGCTTTCGGCCTGCACCGAGGGGTCGCGCTGGCGGTTGTCGGACAGCCGCTGCAGCGAGCCGCCAGCGCAGAACCACGCGCCTTCGCCCACGATGACGACGCTGCGGATCTCGTCGCTGCTCTCGGCGCCGTTGAGCGCCTCGATGCCTGCGGCGTAGATCTCGGGGCCCAGCGCGTTGCGCTGGGTCGGGTTGGCGATGGTCAGCACCATGGTGCGTCCTTCGCTGGTGCTCTTGAGTTCGGCGGTCATCGGTGTCGTGCTTTCCTGGCTTGGCGTTCGTTCATTCTTCTTCGTGCAGCAGGCTCAGGCCGAGCGCACCGCGACGGCGCAGCCACGGGCTCGGGCGATAGCGCGGATCGCCGTAGACGGTCTGCAGGTTGAACAGCACCTCCAGCATGTTGGTCGGGCCGTACAGGTTGCCCATGGCCAGCGGGCCGCGTGGATAACCCAGGCCCAGCTGTACGGCCGTTTCAAGATCGGCCGGCGAGCACACGCGCTGCTGGCACATGTCGGAGGCGATGTTCACGATGGTGCCGATCACGCGCTGCGTGACGAAGCCGCCGCTGTCGCGGATCACGCTCACGGCCTTGCCGTCGCGCGCGAAGAGGGCGTGGGCTGCATCGCGGATGTCGCGCCGTGTGGCCGGGTTGGTGGCGAGCACGCGTCGCTTGGTGGCGGCATCGTCGATCAGCATGTCGATGCCGACGGTGCGCGTCGCGTCCAGGCGCTCGACCGCGGCCACGGTGGTCACGTCGAAGCCCAGCGGCGCCACCAGGATGAGCGAAGTGGGCGCGGCGGTGGCACCGCTGTCGATCTGGGCGCCCAGCGTATTCACCAGCCGCAGCAGCTCGGCGCGGCGCGCGGCACGCGGCGAAACCCACACCGAAGGCAGCGCCGCCACGGTCGGCGCCGCGGCTTCGGCGGGCTGCTGCATCACACCGTCGTTGTAGCTGTAGAAACCTTCATTGGTCTTGCGGCCGAGCACGCCCGCAGCGAGCCGCTGCGCGGTGATCACGCTGGGGCGGAAACGCGGCTCTTCGTAGTACTGGCGATAGATCGACTCCATCACCGGATGCGACACGTCGAGCGCCGTCAGGTCCATCAGCTCGAACGGACCAAGGCGAAAACCGGCCTGGTCCTTCAGGATGCGATCGATGGTGGCGAAGTCGGCCACGCCTTCGCCCACGATGCGCAGCGCCTCGGTGCCATAGCCGCGGCCGGCGTGGTTGACGATGAAACCGGGGGTGTCTTGCGCCTGCACGGCGCTGTGGCCCATCTGCACCGCATAGCCCGCCAGCTGCTTGCAGACCTCGGCGGACGTCTTGAAGCCCGCCACCACCTCGACCACCTTCATCAGCGGCACCGGGTTGAAGAAGTGAAAGCCCGCGACGCGGTCGGGGTGCTTGAGGCCCGCAGCAATGGCCGTGACCGAAAGCGACGAGGTGTTGGTCACGAGCGTGGCCGTAGGTGCGACAACCGATTCGAGCTCACGGAACAGCGAGCGCTTGACCTCGATGTCTTCGACCACCGCTTCGATCACGAGGTCGCAGGCGGCCAGGGCTGCCACCGAATCGACCGCCTTGACGCGGGCGATCTGCGCATCGCGCGCCGCGGCGTCGATCTTGCCCTTCACGTGCAGCTTGTTCCATTGCGCCGCGAGGGCTTCGCGCCCGCGCTCCGCGGCGCCTTCAAAACTGTCGAGCAGCAGCACTTCGCTACCCGCTTGCGCGGCGATCTGGGCGATGCCTCGCCCCATGGCGCCGGCGCCGACGACGCCGATCCGTGTGTAGTTCACTGTCATTGGAAGAAGATTTTCGCTGGTTGAGGTGTATCCGGGCCTGATTGCTGGCGGGGCCGCGGAGCTTGCACAGCCTTCGATTTTGCAGCCACCGGGCGCAGCGGCTTCCCGGGTTTTACGCGGGGCCGCGCTTTTCAGGCCGCGCGGCGGTTGCGATCGATGGCCACGCTCAGGCCGATGGCCAGCAGCAGCAGCGCGAGGCCGACCCAGTTCATCCATGCCACCGCATCGTTGGCGAGCAGCCATCCGCCCAGCCCGGCGCCCACTGCCTGGCCGATGTAGATGCCCGAGCTGTTGAGCGCCACCGAGCCCGGCGCAAGAGTGGGCGCCAGGCCTACCAGCCGCGCCTGCTGCGCCGAGTTGGTGGCAAAGCACCCCAGGCCCCACGGCACGAGAACGGCCGCCAGCCAGGGGAGCGTGCCGGCCCACGGCCAGAGAAAGAGACTGAGTGCGATGAGTGAACTCGTCAGCAGCACCATGCGGCCCGCGCCCACCCGGTCGATGAAGCGGCTTACCAGCATGTTGCCCAGCAGCCCGAAAACGCCGAACAGGGCCCACATCAGGCTCAGCGTGGTGGGGTCGGCGCCGAAGTCCTGCTTGAGGATGGGGCCGAAATAGCTGAACAGGACGAACTGCCCGGCCCCCTGCAGCGCCGTGACCGAGACGATGCCCATCAGCACCGGGCTGCGGAGCACGCGCGACCACGCGGCTGCCGTGAGCGCCGCAGGGCGGATACCGCGCGGAAGCGTCAGCCAGATCGACACCGCGCTCACGATGCTGAGCACTGCGATGGCCGTGAAAGCCATGCGCCAGCCCAGGTGGCCGCCAATCAGCGCACCGACCGGCAGGCCCAGCACCGAGGCCATCGACCAGCCGAGAAAGACGAAGGTCACGGCCCGCCCGCGCTGCTCCGGCGGCACCAGCATGCCCGCGCAGGCCGCGGCCTGCGGCGTGAAGATGGCCGGAGCCACCACGGTGAGCATGCGCACCGGCAGCAGGGCGCCAAAGCTCGGCATCAATGCCGCAACGACGTGCCCGGCGGCATACCAGACGAGGGTGAGGGCCAGCAGCTGGCGTCGGTCCCAGCCCGCGACCACCGCCGCCAGCAACGGTGCGCCAAGGCACATCACAACCGCGGCAACCGTGATCAACTGGCCCGCGGTGGCCACGGTAACCGCCAGCGACGTGCTGATTTCATTGAGCGTGCCGGGCACTACCATCACGCCCGTGCCGATCACGAAATTGCCGGCCAGCAGCGCCCAAAGCGCGCCCCGGGGCGCAGCCCGGTTCATTGAAGGACCTTCGCCTTCGGCTGCGGTACTCGCCTTGAGGCGGCCCGGCGGCTCATGAAATCACCGGCGAACCTGCAGCGCGCCCGGATTCACGATGTTGGTGGGGTTGCCCTTGATGAAGCTCACCACGTTGTCGAAAGCCTGCCCGAAATAGCTCTCGTAGCTGTCTTGCTCCACGTAGCCGATATGCGGCGTGCAGATGCAGTTTTCGAGGCGCAAGAGCGCGTGGCCCTGCAGCGGCGGTTCGCTCTCGAACACGTCGACCGCCGCCAGTCCCGGTCGGCCGCGATTGAGCGCCGCCAGCAGGGCGTCGGGCTCGACCAGCTCCGCGCGCGAGGTGTTGACGAAGAGCGCCGTCGGCTTCATGCGCGAAAGGTCTTCGAGCGTGACCAGGCCCATGGTTTCCTCGTTGAGCCGCAGATGTACCGACAGCACATCGGCCGCGGCAAAGAACTCGTGCCGGTTCTGCGCCACCTGGAAGCCGTCGGATCTGGCCTTGGCGCAGCTTGCCTCGCGGCCCCAGATGACGACCTGCATGCCGAAGGCTTGACCGTAGCGCGCCACCAGTTGGCCGATGCGGCCGTAGCCCCAGATGCAGAGCGTCTTGCCCTTGAGCACCGAGCCCAACCCGAAGTTGGGTGGCATCGACGCCGACTTGAGCCCCGATTGCTGCCACGCGCCGTGCTTGAGGTTGCTGATGTACTGCGGCAAGCGCCGCATGGCCGCCATGATCAGCGCCCAGGTGAGTTCGGCGGGCGCCTGGGGAGAGCCGGTGCCCTCGGCCACGGCCACACCCCGTTCGGTACAGGCCGTGACGTCGATATGGTTGCCCACGCGGCCGGTCTGCGAAATGAGCTTGAGCTTGGGCAGCTTTTCGATCAGCTGGCGCGAGATGTGGGTGCGCTCGCGGATCAGCACGATCACATCGGCGTCCTTCAGGCGGATTGACAGTTGACCAATGCCCTTGACCGTGTTGGTGTAGACCTTGGCCGCGTACGCGTCCAGCTTGGTGGCGCAGCGCAGCTTGCGCACGGCGTCCTGGTAATCGTCGAGGATCACAATGTTCATGGCGTGCCATTGTGCCTCGCAGCATTGGCACGACGCGCGTGTGAACGTTTGGATACCCGCCCCGGGCAATGGTCACCGGGGGTTGCATGGGCTTAATGTAGGCGCGTGGAGCCAGGCGCGGTGCTGACGGCTTCCATGGCCTCGAGTGCCGCCAGCCGGTCGAGTTCGGCGCAAACGTCGGCCATGCGGCCGGAAATCACCATGCGGTTGGTGCTGCGTTTTTCGCCCTGCAGGCCGTCCACCACGCGAATGACGCGCAGGGGCCGTACGGGCGCGGGTGCTGCATCAGCAGGGGCGGCCGGACCATGGGCCCGAGCCGTGCATGAGGGCCGGACCGCGACGTAGCGCAAGCCTGCGGAAGCACTGCCGCTGTCGCGGCGGCGCGGGCGGCGTGCCGGCAGCAGCCGGCTTGCGAGCGATTGCAGCGGCATCCAGAAATCAACGATGGCGAGGAGGGCGATTCCCATGTGAACTCCAAAAAAGTCTGAGGTTGAACACAGGCAGGATTTCTTTGATCGGGCGCAACAGGGTGATGGCGACTTCGCGCCATACGCCCGCCACCTGTTGCGACCGGATGGGGTGCTGCTTTCGGCAGGCCGCAGGGCCTACATCAGCATGGTGTTGCGAATGAGGCCGACCGCCAGGCCTTCGATTTCGAACGGCTCGCCGGGCTGGACCACGATGGTCGGGTAGTCGGGGTTTTCGGCGTGCAGCTCGATGACCTGCTTGTTGCGCTTGAGGCGCTTGACCGTGACTTCGTCGCCGAGGCGCGCCACCACGATCTGGCCGTTGCGGGCTTCCTTGGTGGCTTGCACCGCCAGCAGGTCGCCGTCCATGATGCCGGCGTCGCGCATGGACATGCCGCGCACCTTCAGCAGGTAGTCGGGCTGGCGCTGGAACAGCGTGTTCTCGACGTAGTAGGTCTGGTCGACGTGTTCTTGCGCGAGGATGGGCGAACCCGCCGCAACACGGCCGATGAGAGGCAGTGCCAGTTGCGCCATGCCGGGCAGCGAGAGAGAGAACTGGTTGCCTTCGCGGTGGCGCGACTCGTTGAGCGAGCGCAGCGCGTCGCCCTTGAGCCGGATGCCGCGCGAGGTGCCGCTGACGAGTTCGATCACACCCTTGCGGGCCAGCGCCTGCAGGTGCTCTTCGGCCGCGTTGGCCGACTTGAAGCCCAGCTCATTGGCGATTTCTGCCCGCGTGGGCGGAGCGCCGGTGCGTGCGATGGCGCTCTGGATCAAGTCCAGGATTTGCTGCTGGCGGGCGGTAAGCTTCACGGCGAACTGCATATGTTGTTCCTTGCGGCACTGGCTAGATATCCAGTACCTGTATTTTTAACCAGTTTTTAAAAGTTGGCAAGCCATGGTTAATTCGCTCTCGCCGAGCCTGCGGCGCATTGTGGTTCTGGGAACGGGCGGCACCATTGCGGGCCGCGCCGCGAGCGGCGGCGACAACATCGGCTACACAGCCGGCCAGGTGAGCGTGGCAGACCTGCTTGGCGGCATCGAGGCGCCCGAAGGCCTGGAGCTTGCGGCCGAGCAGGTGGCGCAGCTCGACAGCAAGGACATGGAACCCGACGTCTGGCTGCAGCTCGCCCGGCGTTGCGCCTTCTGGCTCGCCGAGGCCGACGTGGCCGGCGTGGTGATCACGCACGGCACCGACACGCTCGAGGAAACCGCCTTCTTTCTTCAGGCCGTGCTTGCGCCCGGCAAACCCGTGGTGCTGACCTGCGCCATGCGCCCGGCCAGTTCGCTCTCGCCCGACGGCCCGCAGAATGTGCGCGACGCCATCGCGGTGGCAGCCACGCCGGCCGCCCGAGGTGTGACGGTGGTCTGCGCAGGCGCAATCCACAGCGCCTTCGATGTGCAGAAGGCGCACACCTATCGGCCGGATGCGTTCGCTTCGGGCGATGCCGGTCCGGTCGGCTATGTGGAAGAGGGGGCGGTACGGCGGATGCGGGACTGGCCCGAATCACCGGCGCGCTCGAAGCTTCTCGAAGCCGGCGAAGGCGCGGCGATGCAATGGCCGAGGGTCGAAATCATCACCAGCCACGCCGGTGCGACCGGTGCCATCGTCGACTTGCTGCTTCAGGAGCGGGCGATGGGCGTCGCCGAGCCGGTGCGCGGGCTGGTGCTGGCAGCCACTGGCAACGGCACGGTGCACCATGTGCTGGAGGCTGCCGCGCTTCGCGCGCAGGATGCGGGCGTCGCCGTGCTGCGCGCCACACGTTGCGCGAGCGGGCGCATTCTTCCGAGGCCTGACGACAAGCTGCGCGATGCCGGTGCTTTGACGCCGGTCAAGGCACGGATCGCGTTGATGCTGGAGCTGATCGGAACAGCCGCCTGAGGCGCTGCGGGCACAAGCGGGCAGGCGCGCAAGCTGCCAAGGCAGCCCGCCTGCCGCCAGCTTCAGTTGCTCAGTGCGGCCAGTGCGCGCTGGGTGATCTCTTCGACCGTGCCGACGCCCTTGATGGCGCGGTACTTCGGTGCCGAGGCCGGATCGGCCTTGGCCCAGGCCGAGTAGTAGTCGACCAGCGGACGCGTCTGCTGGCTGTACACCTCGAGCCGCTTGCGCACGGTTTCTTCCTCGTCGTCCTTGCGCTGGATCAGTTCTTCGCCCGTGATGTCGTCCTTGCCTTCGACCTTCGGCGGATTGAACTTCACGTGATAGATGCGGCCAGACGCCGGGTGCGAGCGGCGGCCGCTCATGCGTTCGATGATGTCGCTGAAGGGCACGTCGATTTCGAGCACGTAGTCGAGCTTGACGCCCGCTGCCTTCATCGCGTCCGCCTGCGGAATGGTGCGCGGAAAGCCGTCGAACAGGAAGCCGTCGGCGCAATCGGGTTGCGCGATGCGTTCCTTCACGAGGTTGATGATGAGGTCGTCGCTCACCAGGCCACCCGATTCCATGACCGCCTTGGCTTGCTGGCCGAGCGGTGTGCCGGCCTTGACAGCTGCGCGCAGCATGTCGCCGGTCGAAATTTGAGGAATGCCGTACTTCTGGCAGATGAAGGCCGCTTGCGTGCCTTTGCCCGCCCCGGGCGCGCCCAGCAAAATTAGTCTCATGGTGTCCTCGGACGGTTCTTAGATCTTGTGTCGCGCCAAGCGCCGGCCCGGGAGCCGTGCAAGGCGGAATTGCGTCGAGGATAGCATGCGTGAGCGTGAAGAATTTCCGTTACAGCCACCCTGTGGCGCACGCTTCAGGGTGCCGGCTTGGCTGCGAACAATGCACGCACGCGGGCCAGGTCTTCAGGGGTGTCGATGCCCGGTCCGGGAGCCGCGTGGGTGACATGCACCGCGATGCGATGCCCGTGCCAGAGCGCCCGCAGTTGCTCCAGCGCCTCGGTCGCCTCGACAGGAGCCGGCGGCAACGAAGGGAATTGGCGCACGAAACCCGCGCGGTACCCGTAGATGCCGATGTGGCGCAGCGGAGCCGGGCTCGGCAGGGCCGTCGGCACGCGGTTGACGGCGCCGTCGCGCCACCACGGAACGGGTGCGCGGCTGAAGTACAGCGCGTTGCCTTGCGCGTCGAGCACCGCCTTCACCACGTTCGGGTTCAGAAAGTCGTCGAGCGAATCGATCTCATGGGCCGCGGTACTCATGGCGGCTTCCGGACGAAGGGCGAGCGCGGACGCGACAGCGTCGATCAGCGCAGGGTCGATCAGCGGCTCGTCGCCTTGCACATTGACGACGATGTCGCCGCCGTCGAGCGCGAGTTGTTCGCAGGCCTCGGCAAGACGGTCGGTGCCGCTCGGATGGTCCTGGCGCGTGAGGATGGCCTCCACGCCGTGTTGCTTGCAGGCTGCGACGATGGACAGGTCGTCCGCGGCAACCACCACCCGCAGCGCGGTCGACTGGCTCGCCCGCTGCGCCACGCGCACCACCATGGGCAAGCCGGCGATGTCCGCCAGCGGCTTGTTGGGTAGCCTGGTCGAAGCCAGGCGCGCCGGCACCAGAACGGTAAAGCTCACAGCCCCAGCTCGTCGTCGGACAGCGTGCGCGCCTCGTTCTCGAGCAACACCGGAATTCCGTCGCGCACCGGATAAGCGAGACGGGCGCTGCGCGAGCAGAGCTCCTGCTTTTCGGCGTTCCAGGTCAGCGGGCCCTTGGTCACGGGGCAGACGAGCAGTTCAAGCAGCTTGGTATCCATCGAGCGATGATAGCTTTGCGTCGAGCGCGGCGAAGAATTCCGGCGCGGGTGCGAAGTGCAGCGGCACGGCAAGCGCGCCGGGAGCTTTTCTCCAAAGCTTGACGGCGTCTTTTTCGGTGCAGAGCAGGGGGTGCCCGGCGTCTGAGGGGGCTTGCCAGCCATCGAAATCGAAGTGGTCGGGCAGCGCAATCGTCTCGGCCAGCGTCAGGCCGCGCGCCCGCAGCATTTCGAAAAACGCCTCGGGCCGCGCAATGGCCGCGAGCGCAATCACCGGCTTGCCGGCGAGGGCGCTCAGCGGCAGGCGTTTGCCGTCGCTTGCCACGGCGTCCTGCGCCAGTGCGCGGGTGGCGGTGTAGCCGCCGGCGAATGCCGGCCGCTCACCGCTGTGAAGCACCAGGTCGCACCGGCGCGGCCAAGCCTCGCGCAAGGGGCCGGCGGGCAAACGCCAGCCATTGCCGATTCCGCGGGCGTCGAACACGCAAATCTCGATATCGCGCGCAAGCGCCAGGTGTTGCAGCCCGTCGTCGCTCACGATGACTTGTGTGGCAGGGTGCCGGGCCAGCAGGGCCTGCGCGGCTTCGGCGCGGCGCCGCGCCACGAAAACGGGCGCGCCGGTAGCGTGGCGGATCAGCGCCGGCTCGTCGCCGACATCTTGCGGATCGCTTTCGTCCAGCACTTCACGGCAGTCGCCGGTGCGGCGGCCGTAGCCGCGCGAGATCACGCCAACGCGCAGCCCGCGCGCCTGCAGATGCCGAATCACGGCCATCACGACCGGAGTCTTGCCGGCACCGCCCGCGATGACGTTGCCGACCACGATCACGGGCACTTCTACGCGTTCGGTATTCAGCCACCCCAATCGGTAGAACAAGCGCCGCGTCGCAAAAAGCGCCGCATAAAGAAGCGACAAAGGCCACAGCAGGCAGGCCAGCACACCGCGCTGCAGCCAGGCGCGCTGCAGCCGGGAGGCCGATGCGCCGGTACTGCTGCTGCGGCCGTGGGACGGCACTCAGCGTCCTGCTTGCGCCGTCGACTGGGCTGCGAAGGTGATCTGCACGAGGCCTGCGCGGCGCGCCGCTTCCATGACCGTGATCACGGACTGGTGCGGGCTGCTGGCATCGGCGCTGATGATGACCACGCTGTCCTTGCCGCCCGTGGCCGCCGCACCGAGGGCTGCGGCCACGGTTGCCACGTTGCGGTCGGCAACGGGCGTCTTGTTGATCGAGTAGCGGCCGTCGGCGGACACCGCCACGATCACTTCCTTGGGGTAGTCGCGCTGCGAATCGACGTCCGCCGTCGGCAGGCGCAGTTGCATCTCCGTGAACTTGCTGTAGGTGGTCGACAGCATCAGAAAGATGAGCACGACCAGCAGCACGTCGATGAACGGGATCAGGTTGATCTCGGGCTCGTCGCGCGCGCCGTGGCGGAAATGCATGCGGCCGCGGCTCATGCCAGGCCTCCGACGAACGATGCGGCAGTGACAGGCATGCAGGCCATCATTTCCGCAGCGCGTTCAGGTGGCGCGCAAAGCGCTCGCCAGAGAGTTCCAGGTTCAACAGGTATTCGTCGACCCGGCTGCGGAAATAGCGCCAGAAGATCAGCGTTGGAATAGCCACGATCAGGCCGAAGGCCGTGTTGTAGAGCGCAATCGAAATACCGTGCGCCAACTGCGCCGGGTTGCCGGAACCCACCGCGCCGCTTCCGGGCGACTGCGAGCCGAAAATCTCGATCATGCCGATCACCGTGCCCAGGAGCCCGAGCAGCGGCGCCGCCGACGCGATGGTCGCCAGGGCGGGCAGGTAGCGCTCCAGCTTGTGCGCCACGGTACGGCCGGAGGCTTCCATGGCCGCGCGCAGGTCGTCTTCGGTGCAGCGCGGGTTGGCGTTGAGCGCCCGCAGCCCGGCGGCCAGCACCTGGCCGAGCATCGAATTGCGTTCGAGCTTGGTCACCACGTCGGGGCCCGGAACCGCGCCGTGGGAGACGGTCATGGCCTCGTCGAGCAGTTTGGGCGGAAGGACCTTCACGGTCTTCAGGCTTGTGAAACGTTCTATAACCAGCGCGAGCGCGATGACCGAACAAGCGAGCAATGGCCAAATCGGCCAGCCCGCGGCAACTATGATGGAAAACAAGAAAATCCTCCGGCCCGTAGACTGCAAATGCGCGGCGATTATCCACCGAGCCCACCATCGCCACGCGGCTTGTTTGCATGTAAGCGATGACGCACAGATTCTGTGGATAACTTTGTGACTAACCCGATGCGCAACAGCTCCGGACCCGCATGGGACGGGCCTCCCATTAGATCGATTGAATTTTGAGCAGCACTTTTTCCAATGAAATCAACAGCTTGCACGACAAACCGTGCGCCTGTTTCGTATCGAGGCCTCATGGCCCGGGGCTGGCCGCTCACTGTGGAAGAGTGGCTGCCGGCCACTTGTGCGATTTGTGAACTTGCGTGAACCGAACGCCACACCGGGTCCGCGGATCTGGGCTGTCGGCGCGTTGTGCCGCGCGGTTGCCGATGCGCTCGACGCGCGGTTCAACCCCGTCGCGGTGCGCGGCGAAATCTCGGGTTTTTCGCGCGCCTCAAGTGGACATTGTTACTTCGCGCTCAAGGACGTGTCCGGCCAGCTGCGCTGCGCGATGTTCCGGCGCGCGGCTGGCCTGCTCGATTTTTCGCCGCGCGACGGTGACCAGGTCGAGGTGCGTGGGCGCCTGGCGGTCTACGAGCCGCGCGGCGATCTGCAGCTGGTGGTCGAGAGCCTGCAGCGCGCAGGGCAAGGGGCACTGTTCGAGCAGTTCCTGCAGCGCAAGGCGCGGCTCGAAGCCGAAGGGCTTTTCGATGCCGCGCGCAAGCGGGCGCTGCCCACCATGCCGCGCTCGGTGGGCTTGGTCACCTCGCTCGGGGCGGCGGCCTTGCACGACGTTGTCACGGCGCTGCGGCGCCGCGTTCCGCATATTCCGGTGGTTCTGGCGCCGGCGGCGGTGCAGGGCGCCGGTGCGCCGGCCGAGCTCGTTCGTGCGCTGCAATCGTTGTATGCCTTGGAGCCAGCCGTCGACGTGATCCTGCTGGTGCGGGGCGGCGGTTCCATCGAAGACCTCTGGGCTTTCAATGACGAAACCCTGGCCCGCACCATCGTCCAGAGCCCGGTGCCGCTGGTCTGCGGCGTGGGGCACGAAACCGACTTCACCATCGCCGACTTTTGCGCCGATCTGCGCGCGCCCACACCCACGGCGGCGGCGGAACTCGTCAGCGCTCCGCAGACGATGTGGCTCGGTGCGCTCGACCTGCTGGAAGAGCGCCTCGGCGATGCGGTGGGTGCGCGTCTCGACGTGCTGGGCCAGCGGCTCGACCAGGCGGCGGCGCGGCTCGGCCGGCCCTCGTCACTCGTGGCCCGCCAGCAGCTTCGGTTGGCGCACCATTCCCAGCGGCTGCACTACGCATTGCGATCGAGAACGGAGCGGCTTGCCCATGTGCCACGCTCCATTTCGGCCGATTTCCCGCTGAAGCTCGAGCGCGCGCTGGCGCAGCGGCGCGAGCGCCTCGAGCGCGTGGCTTTGCGCCTTCGGCTGCTCGACCCGGCCCTGGTGCTGCAGCGCGGCTATGCCTGGCTCACCGGCCCCGACGGGCGCGCGATCGTCAGCGCGAAGAAACTGAAGGCGGGCGACGCCGTGGTTGCGCGGCTCGCCGATGGCTCGGTCGACCTGACCGTCACGCCCGGCGAGACGGGACGACGTCCGACGCCGGGTGCGTAATTCCTTTCTAGAATCCTTTATTCCCCGCAACCAACCCACGAGAAAAAACCATGGAACATGTGCTCCCACCCCTGCCATATGCGCTTGACGCGCTGGCGCCCGAGTACTCGAAGGAAACCCTCGAG
>NZ_RWKH01000032.1 GCF_003984625.1 Variovorax sp. DXTD-1
GATCGCAGCCGTCAGCGTGGTCTTGCCGTGGTCAACGTGACCGATCGTGCCCACGTTCACGTGCGGCTTGGTGCGGGTGAATTTACCTTTTGCCATTTTTCAATCCTTGAAAGAGCATTCCCGTGTATTGGTTTTATGTCTGCATCCGATTGCTGGTTCGCCCCGCACGGGAACAGGGCGGCACCGGATCGCAGACAAGTTGGGCGGCGCCGTGCGTCACCCGACATTCTTGAAAACTTACTTAGCGCGAGCAGCCACGATGGCTTCGGCAACGTTGCGCGGAGCTTCAGCGTAGTGCTTGAACTCCATCGTGTACGTGGCGCGGCCTTGCGACATCGAGCGCAGCGTGGTCGAGTAGCCGAACATTTCCGACAGCGGCACTTCGGCCTTGATGGCCTTGCCGCCACCAACCATGTCGTCCATGCCCTGCACCATGCCGCGGCGTGAGGACAGGTCGCCCATCACGTTGCCGGCGTAGTCTTCGGGCGTTTCGACTTCCACGGCCATCATCGGCTCGAGGATGACCGGGTTGGCCTTGCGGGCGCCTTCCTTGAAACCGAAGATGGCGGCCATCTTGAACGCCATTTCGTTCGAGTCCACGTCGTGGTACGAACCGAAGTGCAGCGTGACCTTGACGTCCACGACGGGGTAGCCCGCCAGCACACCTTGCGTCAGCGCTTCCACAACGCCCTTTTCCACCGCGGGAATGTATTCGCGAGGAACCACACCGCCCTTGATGGCGTCGACGAATTCGAAGCCCTTGCCGGCTTCCTGCGGCTCGAGCTTGAGCACGACGTGGCCGTACTGGCCCTTGCCGCCCGACTGGCGAACGAACTTGCCTTCGGCTTCTTCCACGGTCTTGCGGATGGTTTCGCGGTAGGCCACTTGCGGCTTGCCCACGTTGGCTTCCACGCCGAACTCGCGCTTCATGCGGTCCACGATGATTTCGAGGTGGAGCTCGCCCATGCCGGCAATGATGGTCTGGCCCGATTCTTCGTCGGTCTTGACGCGGAACGACGGGTCTTCCTGAGCGAGACGCTGCAGGGCGATGCCCATCTTTTCCTGGTCGGCCTTGGTCTTGGGCTCAACGGCCTGCGAGATCACCGACTCAGGGAACACCATGCGCTCGAGCGTCACGATGGCCGACGGGTCGCACAGGGTTTCGCCCGTGGTGACTTCCTTCAGGCCCACGCATGCGGCGATGTCGCCGGCGCGGATTTCGTTGACTTCTTCGCGGTTGTTGGCGTGCATCTGCACGATACGGCCGATGCGCTCCTTCTTGCCGCGAACCGGGTTGTAGACGCTGTCGCCCTTGGTCAGCACGCCCGAATAGACGCGCACGAAGGTCAACTGGCCCACGAACGGGTCGGTCATCAGCTTGAATGCCAGAGCCGAGAACTTCTCGTTGTCGTCAGCCTTGCGAACGACAGGCGCTTCGTCTTCGTCCAGGCCGTTGACGGGGGGAATGTCGGTCGGTGCGGGCATGTACTCGACGACGGCGTCGAGCATGGCTTGCACGCCCTTGTTCTTGAAGGCCGAGCCGCACAGCATCGGCTGGATCTCGCCGGCGATGGTGCGCTGGCGAATGGCCTTCTTGATTTCTTCCTCGCTCAGCTCGCCGCCTTCGAGGTACTTGTTCATCAGCTCTTCGCTGGCTTCGGCAGCCGCCTCGACGAGCTTTTCGCGGTAATCGTTGCAGACGTCGGTCAGGTTGGCGGGGATCTCGCCGTACTGGAACGTCACGCCCTTGTCTTCGTCCCAGATGATGGCCTTCATCTTCACGAGGTCGACGATGCCCTGGAAGTGCTCTTCGGCACCGATCGGGATCTGGATCACGACGGGGTTGGCCTTCAGGCGGTCGACCATCATCTGGCGCACGCGCAGGAAGTCGGCGCCGGTGCGGTCCATCTTGTTGACGAACGCGAGGCGCGGAACCTTGTACTTGTTGGCTTGGCGCCAGACGGTTTCCGACTGGGGCTGCACGCCGCCAACGGCGTCATACACCATCACGGCACCGTCCAGCACGCGCATCGAGCGCTCGACTTCAATGGTGAAGTCCACGTGGCCAGGGGTATCGATGATGTTGATGCGGTGTTCGTCGAACTTGCCGGCCATGCCCTTCCAGAAGCAGGTGGTGGCAGCCGAGGTGATCGTGATGCCACGCTCTTGCTCTTGCTCCATCCAGTCCATCGTGGCGGCGCCATCGTGCACTTCACCGATCTTGTGATTCACACCGGTGTAGAACAGGATGCGCTCGGTCGTCGTGGTCTTGCCGGCGTCGATGTGCGCGGAGATGCCGATGTTGCGGTAGCGCTCGATGGGGGTCTTGCGGGACATGATTTACTTTCGGGTTAAATGCGTTGAGCGCTGGGCCTTGAGTACGGGCGACGTCGCCCGACACTCAATACCCAACGCCCAAGCGAAGTTTGATTTTTAGAAGCGGAAGTGGCTGAAAGCGCGGTTGGCTTCTGCCATGCGGTGCACTTCGTCGCGCTTCTTCATGGCGCCGCCACGGCCTTCCGTGGCTTCCATCAGTTCGTTGGCCAAACGCAGGGCCATCGACTTTTCGCCGCGCTTGCGAGCGGCTTCCTTGATCCAGCGCATCGAGAGCGCCAGGCGGCGCACCGGACGCACTTCGACCGGCACCTGGTAGTTGGCACCGCCGACGCGGCGCGACTTGACTTCGACCATCGGCTTCACGTTGTTGATGGCAACGGTGAAAGCTTCGAGCGGGTCCTTGTCGGGGTTCTTCTTTTCGATGAAGTCGAGCGCGCCATAGATGATGCGCTCGGCGATCGCCTTCTTGCCGCCTTCCATGATCACGTTCATGAATTTCGACAGCTCGACATTGCCGTACTTGGGATCCGGCAGGATTTCACGTTTGGGGACTTCGCGACGACGTGGCATGTTACTAACCTCTTTGCTTCAGTTGGCACCGTTTCCGGCACCGCGAGAGCCATTCCGGACTCTCACTTACTCGACCCGACAGTGGGTCACTTCGTTCGATGTGCCCGCCAAGGCAACCGAACACCATTGTTTGTTTCTTACGACAGGAAGGCTTAAGCCTTCTTGGGACGCTTCGCGCCGTACTTGGAGCGCGACTGCTTGCGGTCTTTCACGCCTTGCAAGTCGAGCGAACCGCGCACGATGTGGTAGCGAACACCGGGCAAGTCCTTGACACGACCGCCGCGAACCAGCACGACGCTGTGTTCTTGCAGGTTGTGGCCTTCGCCGCCGATGTAGGAAATGACTTCGAAGCCATTGGTCAGACGGACCTTGGCAACTTTACGAAGCGCCGAATTGGGCTTCTTTGGCGTCGTGGTGTAGACGCGGGTGCAGACACCGCGGCGTTGCGGCGAGTTCTGCATCGCAGGGCTCTTCGAATTGATCTTTTCGACCGTTCGACCCTGACGCACCAGTTGATTGATGGTTGGCATGAATGAATTAGTCCCAAAACAACCCGGCTTTTGGCTGTGAACCGCCCTTGTCCTTGACGTGACGCAAGGCAAGGAAGCCGGGAATAACGAAAACGTGAAACCCTTCGGAAAATTCCGAAAAGCCCACGAGTATAGCAGTCGCCTCGGTTACCGGCAAACGAAGAGCGCGGAGGCGCGCAAAATCACTTGATCCAGAGCCGCACGGCGTCCCAGGCGCGGCCGAAGACACCCGCCTGCTCGACGCCTTCCAGCGCCACCAGCGGAACGTCGGCCAGGGGCTGGTCGTCCAGGGTCACCTTGAGCGAACCCACGGGCTGGAACTTGGTGAACGGCGCCACCAGCGGTTCGGGGCGCGCCACCTGGGTCTTGATCTTGCTGGCGGTACCGGCCGGTACCGCAACCACGATGGCTTCAGGCCGGCCAAGCTTGAGCGTGTTGGCCTTGCCCTTCCAGACCGCCGGCGTGGCGACCGGCTGGCCGGCGTCGAACAGGCGAACGGCGTCGTAGGCGGTGTAGCCCCAGTTCAGCAGCTTCTGCGACTCGTTGGCACGCACGGTCTCGCCCGAGGTGCCCAGCACGATCGACAGCAGGCGGCGCCCCCCGGTCAGATTGGGGAAATCGCGCTTGGCGGTGGCAATCATGCAATAGCCGGCTGCGTCCGTATGGCCGGTCTTCAGGCCGTCCACGGTCGGGTCGCGAAACAGCAACAGGTTGCGGTTGGTGTCGTTGGTGGAGGGCGTGCCCGGGTAGCGGTACTTCTTGATGGCGTAGTACTTGGCTTCTTCCGGGAAGTCGCGCACCAGGCGCGTCGCGAGAATGCTCAGGTCACGGGCCGTGGTGGTGTGGCCGGGCGCGGTCAGGCCTTCGGGGTTCTTGTAGGTGGTGTTCTTCATGCCCAGCGCCTTGGCCTGGGCGTTCATGAGCTCGACGAAGTGTTCCACGGTGCCGCCCACGCCTTCGGCCAGCGCCACGGTAGCGTCGTTGCCCGACTGCACGATCAGTCCCTTGATCAGGTCTTCGACCGGCACCTGCATCTTGGGATCGATGAACATGCGCGAACCGGGCATCTTCCAGGCGCGCTGGCTGACCGGAAAGGTCTGGTTCAGCGTGATCTTCTTGGCGCGCAGCGCGTCGAACACGATGTAGGCCGACATCAGCTTGGTGAGCGAGGCCGGCTCGACGGGGCTGTCAATGTCCTTCTGCGCGAGGATCTGGTTGGCGGTGACATCGAGCAGCAGGTAGCTGCGCGCGGCAATTTCCGGCGGCGCCGGCACCTGGGCAGCGGCAATCATGCAAACCGATGCGGCGGCGGCGAGCACCAGCGCGCGAAATGCGTCAAGAAAACGATTCATGGGAAAAATTGGAGAAAACGAAAACAAGCCCGCAGGGCTTTCATGCGGCGCCCGCGCGCAGATGGCGGACGACCAAGCTTTTGAGCAGCGGCAATTGTCCGTGAAAGAAATGGCCGCCCCCGGGGACAACCGTGACAGGAAGTGACTGCGGCCGCGCCCAGTCCATGACAGCCGCGAGCGGCACCGTGTCATCGGCCTCGCCGTGAACCACCAATGTGCGCTCGTGCGCCTCGGCCGGAAGCGTGGCTACCGAGAACCGGGAAGCAGCCGTTCCCACCAGCACGAGTTGCCGCACGTCGCGCGAAGCCCAGAGCTTTTCGGCCGCGCAGCTTGCAACGAAAGCGCCGAACGAAAAGCCTGCAATGGCCAACGGCCCCTCGGCGGCCAGCTGGCTCACCACGCCCAGCATGTCCTCGCACTCGCCGCGGCCTTCGTCGTGCGCACCTTCGCTCGCGCCCACGCCTCGGAAGTTGAAGCGCACCGCCGTCCAGCCGCAGGCGACGAAAGCACGCGCCAGGGTCTGCACCACCTTGTTGTCCATGGTGCCGCCGAACAGCGGATGGGGATGGGCGATGACCGCAATGCCGCGCGGAGCGTCGGCCGGCAGATCGCGCTGGACCTCGATGATGCCGGCGGCGCCTTGGAGACGGATTTTTTCGGTCTGGGAGTTCATGGTGCAAGGATCAGGACTGCGCGGCTGCGGCGCGCTGGGCGCACGGTACGAGCGCGGAATTTTCGAGAAAGTTCAGCGGCCCACATCGGGAGGCAGCAAGAGCCGCTCGACGACTTCGCCATTCTTCAGATGCGATTCGACGATTTCATCGATGTCGTCGGTATCGACAAAGGTGTACCAGACTGCTTCGGGGTAAACCACCGCCACCGGCCCACCGGCGCAACGGTCAAGGCAACCCGCCTTGTTGACCCGCACCTTGCCCGGCCCGGCCAGCCCCGCTTCCTTGACCTTGGCCTTGCAGCGGTCGAAGCCCTGCTGGGCGTTGTGCAGGGCGCAGCTGTCTTCCCCGTTCTTGCGCTCGTTCAGGCAAAAGAAGATGTGGCGGCCGTAGTAGCCGCGCGGCGCGGCAGAGGTGGAACTGGGCATCGGTAGATTTTAGTGACGCCCGCCGGCAGCGTCAGGTTGCGGCCTTGCTTCGCCGAGACAGCGCGGCCACCACATAGGCAAGCACCGCAAAAGGCCAGAGCCAACCCAGCCACTGCGCCAGGCCGTGAAAGCGGATGAAGCGCCCCTGCTCCCAGGTGGCCAGCGTCTGCGCGAAATACGCGCTCTCGGGCGCCTGGTTCAACAGGCTCAGTTGAATGACAAGCCCCACCAGCAGCAACGCCGCGCACAGCCGGCGCGGCGCGCCCAGCAACAGCACGCCTGCGACAAGAGCCGTCGCAATGCCCACCTGCACCGGCAGGCCCAGCCAGGCCCAGGCGTGCTCGGGCCCATAGCTCAGCGCCGCCGACAGCGCCGACGCGCCCATGCCCGCCAGCAGCGTGAGCGGCAGCAGCACGGCGCGCCGTGCGACCGTGCGCGTCACCAGGAAAGCCAGCAGGCACGGCACCAGTGCGCCGAGCATCACGCACAGCAGTTCGGCCGCAGGCACCAGCGGCTCGAGTTCGAACTGGCGCAGCGGCATCCAGTCGATGAAAGGCGTGTCGAGCAGCCACTCGGAGATGGCGACCTCCAACCGCTCGAACACCTGGCCGAGGCCGAACGTCACCGCCGCCGGAAACAGCAGCGCGAACGGCCACAGCGCCAGCAGCACCAGTGCGCCGCGCGCATCGTCGACGAACCACTGGGAGCGCGTACGGCTCCAGTGCGCCACCGCCCCCAGGCGCTCGAGCCCCGCGGCCAGCATGGCGCCCAGAAGCGCGCCGGAGGTGTTCAGGCCCAGGTCCACATTGGAAGGAATGCGCGCCGGAAGGTAGCTTTGCAGCGTCTCCATCGCAAAGGCCAGCGCCGCGCCGGCCGCGGTGGCGCGCAGCATGGCGCGCCAGCCGCTGGCGTCCTGCCGCGTACGCAGCACGGCCAGCGCGCACAGAAAGCCGAACGGAACGTAGCCGGCGACATTGACCGCGAAATCGAAGCCGGTCCAGTATTTGGGCCATGAGGCCGACAGATACGCCCAGGGCGCAATGCCCTGGTCGCGCCAGTCGGCAAACGGATACAGGCTGGCATAGACGATCAGCGCCGCATAGGCGAGCGCAAGAGGCAGCGCGGCGGACTTGTGCTGCTTCTCCACCGTGGACACCGGGCTCAGAACGGCTTGACCACCACCAGCACCACGATGCCGAGCAGCAGCAGGACGGGCAGTTCATTGAACCAGCGATACCAGCGGTCGTTGCGCCGGTTGCCGCCCGCGATGAAACGCCGCAGCAGCACCGCGCAGCCATGGTGATAGCCGATGGCTACCAGCACCAGCGCCAGCTTGGCATGCATCCAGCCGTTGCCGGGGCCCCGCCCGATGCCATAGCCCAGCCAGAGCCACAAACCGAAGCCCAGGGCCGGCACGGCCAGGAAAGTGGTGAAGCGCAACAGCTTGCGCGCCATCAGCAGCAGGCGCTCACGCTCTGCGACGGACTCTGGCGGCACCATCGCCAGGTTGACGAAGATCCGCGGAAGGTAGAACAGCCCCGCGAACCAGCTGGCAATGAAGACGATGTGAAGAGATTTGACCCAGAGCATGGAGGCAGTTTAGTGGCCGACTGCGCCATGCACCGGCCTTGGCCTCCCGACCCGATGCCAACGACAGGCAAAAAAAAGCCCGACGTCTTCACGCCGGGCTGGGAAGCCCTTTTGCTGTCACACATCAAGGCACCCGCTCAGGGAGGAAAAGCGGGGAGCGGCAAGCCGCCCGCTTCAGAATTTAACAAAGACGAAACAAGGTTTCAAGCGACTCAGCCACTTTCTTTGACATTTTTACAGAAAAAAGAGAACCTTCGAGCTACTAATTTGTCGTGTTATCAGACAACTGCCGCAACCACGCCCTGCCGGAGTTTCACGCATCAGGCACAATTTTCGGCTTATGACGCGCCCTTCCCCCTCCTACGCCATGTACCCGGCCGGCCGGCCCCGCCGCTTGCGCCGCGATACTTTCACCCGCAACCTGGTCAGGGAGCATGCGTTGACGGCGCACGACCTCATCTACCCCGTGTTCGTACAGGAAGGTGAAAAAAAGCGCGAGGCCGTGTCTTCGATGCCGGGCGTGGAGCGCCTGAGCCTCGATCTGCTGCTGCCCGTGGCGGAGCAGTGCGTGGCGGCCGGCATTCCGGTGATGGCGCTTTTTCCGGTGATCGATGCGGGTCTCAAGACGCCCGGCGGCGACGAGGCGTTCAACCCCGACGGGCTCATTCCGCGCGTGGTCGCCGCGCTCAAGGCGCGCTTTCCGGAGCTTGGCGTGATGACCGACGTGGCGCTCGACCCCTACACCAGCCACGGGCAGGACGGCCTGCTCGATGACACCGGCTACATCATCAATGACGCCACCGTTGAAGTTCTGTCGAAGCAGGCGCTCACACAGTCACAGGCGGGCGTCGACATCGTGGCGCCCAGCGACATGATGGACGGGCGCATCGGCGCCATCCGTACCGCGCTGGAGGCCCGCGGCGACGTTCACACCCGGATCATGGCCTACAGCGCCAAGTACGCCAGCGCCTTCTATGGCCCGTTCCGCGACGCCGTGGGCTCGGCCGCCACGCTCGGCAAGAGCAACAAGAAGGTCTACCAGATGGACCCGGGCAACAGCGACGAGGCGTTGCGCGAGGTGGCACTCGACATCGCCGAAGGCGCCGACATGGTGATGGTGAAGCCCGGCATGCCGTACCTGGACATCGTGCGCCGCGTGAAGGACGAGTTCCACGTGCCCACCTTCGCCTATCAGGTGAGCGGCGAATACGCGATGCTCAAGGCCGCCGCACAGAACGGCTGGCTCGACCACGACGCGGTCGTGCTCGAAAGCCTGCTCGCCTTCAAGCGCGCGGGCGCCGATGGCGTGCTCACCTACTTTGCACTTGACGCCGCGCGCTTGCTACAAAAACAATAGCTCGCACCCTTGCGCCCGCAGCGCGGGCCGATCGGTATTCCAAAAAGAGAGCAACAGGGCGGGCCCATGCGCATCTTCGAAATCAACCGCTCCCAGGTGAGCGAGCATCCGGCGCTGGCACCGCTCACGGTGCCGGGCGCCTGCGCTGCACAGGGCTATCTCTGGATTTCTCTCACACGGGACGAGTTTCGCGCGTCGCTGGCCGAAGTCCAGCAGATCCTGCAGTCACTCTGCCTCACGCAGTTGGTCGACCTGCACGTGGCCGACCTGCTCAACGACCAGTTGCCTTCGCATTACGACTACACCTCCCAATACGACGTGCTGGTGTTCCGGCGCCTTTCGGCCGGGCCGGGCCAGGCGGCGCTGGGCGACGGCAAGGGCACCTCGGGCGGCGAGCCGCCCCTTCCCACGCCGTCGCGCCGCGGTCCGCCGGTGCTGCGCCGGATCGACACCCGGCCGGTGGGGTTTGCGCTGTTCGACCGCGTGCTGCTGTCGGTGCACCCGGAGGACGGCGCGGTGCGCGACGCCTTTGCCGCCCGCCTGCTGGCCGCGGGATCGCCGGACGACAAGGGCGCCCCGGCGCTCGACGTGCGGGCCACTTCGGCGCGCGTGCCCACCGGCACCGCCGACCTGATGCTGCGCGTCATCAACCAGATCGTCGACGGCTACCTGGACATGCGCCGCGAGCTCACGCGCCAGCTCGACCATTGGCAAACCGAGCTGATCGACCCGCGCAGCCGCTTTACCAACTGGGGCGCGCTGATGGAAGCCCGGCAGTCGCTGCACCACCTGGACGAAATCTGCGAGGACCAGCGCGCCGCCATCCAGGACTGGATCGATTCGCTGGAGACGCTGCCATCGCCGAAGAACGAGGCGGAGCAGCGCGAGCAGGAGCTGATCATGGTGCGCAGCCGCGACGTGCTCGAACACATCGAACGCGTGGTGCACCACGTCCACCGGCTGGAGCAGAACGCCGAAACCGCGGTGCAGATGCACTTCAGCGTTCAGGGGCACCGCGCCAACGACATCATGCGGGTGCTCACCGCGCTGACGGCCATTTTCCTGCCGCTCAATCTCATCGCCGGCATCTTCGGCATGAACTTCGAATTCATTCCGCTGGTGCACAAGGCGGACGGGTTCTGGATTGCGATGGGCGCGATGCTGGTCATTGCGCTGGTGCTGGTCGTGGTGTTCTGGCGCAAGCGCTACCTTGCGCGTACGCGTTGAGCAGCGCGGGCGCTACCTGTTCTCCAAAGCAAAAAGGCCACGCAGTTGCGTGGCCTTTTTTAATTGCTGGCCGCAAGGGCCGCAAATTCGCCTGGCTTACTTGGCGACAGCGCCCGAGCCTTGCTGGGCTTGAACGCGTGCGTCCATGGGGTGGGGCATCGTCGAGATGACCTTGCTGTTGACGCGCGAGCCGCCGGTCACGTTCTGGTCGGGGGCGTAGGCGGTGCGAATCGCTTCGGCTTCGACCAGTGCGCGGTCCTTCGACACGGCAACGGTTTCCGGGCCGCGCGAGCCGCGGGTCACGTTCTGGTTCGGAGCCGATGCGGTGCGCACGGCTTCGGCGTTCACTTCGTCACGGCTCTTGGTCGAGACGGCGGTGTTCACGCCTTCGTAGGATTCGGCTTGGGCGCCAGTGGCGGCCAGCACGGCGATGGCTGCAGCGGCGAGGATGTGCGAGGTCTTCATTTTCAGTTCCTTGTGTTCGTTGGATGGTTCGTCCACCAGGCTCGCTGGTTGCTCACCTGTGCGGCGAGTTTCCAACTGAATTGCGGCTGCAAAACACGTGGAACAGAGACACCGTGTTTCCTCTATTGAAACAATGACAACCGGAAGGCATGCACTCGATTCATCGGGTTCGCTGGAAAATCGGCGCATGCCGTTCCCGGAACGGAAAGAATAGGCGCTTTGACATGGACAGTCTCGATCTGATCAGAACCTTCCGGGAGGTTGCTTCGCACGGCAGCTTTTCGCATGCGGCCAAGAAGCTCGACATGTCGAAAGCCACTGTCAGCAAGTATGTGGCCGAACTCGAAACACGTTTCGGCGTGCGCCTTCTCAACCGGTCCACGCGTTCCGTAAGCCTCACCGATGCCGGGCAACTGCTGCTGGAGCGCAGCACCCCGGTGCTCGAAATGGTGGAGCTCACGCAGGCCGAACTGCAGGAGCGCGCCACGCAGCCCAGCGGCCGACTGCGCATTTCGGCGCCGCACGGCATGGGCAACGGCGAATTTCCGGGCCTGCTGGCCGACTTCATGCGCTACTACCCGGATGTGAGCATCAGCCTGCAGCTGACCAACCGCGCGGTCGATCTCGCCGAGGAAGGCATCGATGTCGACATCCGCAGCGGCCCGGTCACCGACGACAACTTGATCGTCCGCAAGCTGATGCTCATGGAAATGGTCGTCTGCGCCTCGCCCGTGTACTGGAAGAAGCATGGCAAGCCCGATCACCCGAGCGAGCTTGCCGGACATGACGCGCTCACGCACTCGCGGCTGGGCGCCCAGCCGGTCTGGCGCTTCGAAGACGGTGGCCAGCCGCTGGACGTGCCGGTGAAAAGCCGCATGGACTGCACCGAGGGCGCGCCGCTGATCCGGGTTGCGATGCGCGGCTTCGGCGTGATCTATCTGCCCTCGATCCTCGTGCAGTCGCACATCGACGACGGTGAACTGGTGCCGGTGCTGCAAGGCTATGCGCGCCAGGACATGTGGCTCTCGGCCGCGTATTTGCAGCGGCGCCACAACAGCGCCGCCCTGCGCGCTTTGCTCGACTTTCTCCAGACCCGCGTCGGCAAGGGGCCCGGCTCGCAAAAGAAAAAATAAGAAAGCCCGGCATGGGCCGGGCTTCGCTTGAGACCGGAGCGGGCTCGGGCTCTCTCAGCCGACGTGCTTGGCAAAGAACTCCAGCGTGCGCGCACGCGCCAGCTTGGCGGCCTCGGCGTTGTACGAGCCGCGCTGGTCGCAGTTGAAGCCGTGGCCCGACTCATAGACATGAACTTCAACTTCTGGATGCGCCTTCCTGAAGCCCTCGATGGTGTCCAGCGGAATCCAGTGGTCTTGGTTGCCGAAATGCGCCAGCACCGGCACCTTGGGCTGGCGCGCCGTTTCTTCCGGCGTGGTCATCCCACCGCCGTAGTACGGCGCCGCGGCGGCAAGCCCGGGGAGCAGGCTGGCGGCGCGCCACACCAGGAGGCCGCCCCAGCAAAAACCGACGATGCCCACCTTGCCGGCCTTCGCCGCGTAAGCCACAGCGGCCTCGATGTCCTGCAGCACGCCCGGCGCGGGCAGCGCCTCGACCGCGGTCTTCAGTTCGAAGCCGGCCTTCATGTCCTCGTCACTGTAGCCGAGCTCCACACCGGGCTTCACGCGATGAAAGGTCGAGGGCGACACCGCCAGGTAGCCGTCCGCCGCATAACCGTCGGCCACCGAGCGGATGTGCGAGTTGACGCCGAAGATCTCCGGCACCACCACCACTGCGCCGCGCAGCGTGCCGGCGGGTTCGGCCACGTAGGCGGGGAAGGTGAAGCCGTCCTTGGCTTTCAGATCGATGAATTGACCCATGATGTCTTGCTCCTTGATGGCAACTGAAAAAAGAAGGCCGGGTTACGCGCGCAGCGCCCGTTCGACGAAGTCGAGGCGGTCCTGCCCCCAGAAGATTTCACCGTCGATCACGTAGCTTGGCGCGCCGAACACCTGGATGTCGATGGCCTCCTGCGTGTAGGCCTCGTAGCGCTCCTGCACCGCCTGGCTCTGCGACTGCTCCGCGCGCTTGGGCGACAGCCCGCATTCGACGACCAGCGAATCGAGCACCTTCGGGTCGCCGATGTTGCGCTCCTGCACCCACACGGCCGCGAACACCGCGGCACACATGCGCATGGCCGCCTCGGTGCCGTCGTGCATGTCGACGGCGATGATGACCCGGGCCGCGTCGTCGCTGGCCACCGGAAAGAACTTCGGCTTTGTGTTCAGCGGCAGGCCGAGGTGGCGCGAACAGCGTGCGAGGTCGACCAGCCGGTACGCCTGGCGCTGCGGCGCGCGCTTGCCCAGCGGCAGCCCGCCCGAAACCGGGAACACGCTGCCCAGGTCGATCGGCCGCACGCGCACCGTGGCGCCGGCGGCCGCGGCGATCGCGGCAAACCGGGAATGCCCCAGATAGGTCCACGGGCTCTGTGGCGCAAAGTAATAGTCAATCGTCTTGTGCATTCAATAACCTCCGTGCTTCGCACCTCCGGTGCAAGCTTGCTTGGGGCGGCCCGGCGAGCGCTCACGCTCATGCGCTGGCCCTCGATGATGTAATCCAGGCCAACGGTTTTAACTGACACGCAGTTTCTCTGCAGGAGGTGGGTTTTGGACCAGGTGCTCTTGATCACGGGCGGCAGCCGCGGCATCGGCGCCGCCACGGCCCTGCTGGCGGCGCAGCGCGGCTACGCGGTGGCCGTCAACTACGCGAACAACTCGCTCGCCGCCGACGAGGTGGTGCGCGTCATCCGCGCGGGCGGCGGCAGCGCCATGGCCGTGCAGGCCGACGTGGGCGACGAGGCCCAGGTGCTGGCTATGTTCGAGAAGGTCGACGCCAAGCTTGGCCGCCTCACGGCGCTCGTCAACAACGCCGGCGTGGTCGACGTGCAGGCGCGCGTCGAGCAAATGAGCGTGGCGCGCCTGGAGCGCATGTTCCGCATCAACGTGATCGGCAGTTTCATCTGTGCGCGCGAAGCAGTCAGGCGCATGAGCACCCGGCACGGCGGTTCGGGCGGCGCCATTGTCAACATCTCCAGCGGTGCCGCGCGGCTGGGCTCACCCGACCAGTACGTCGACTACGCGGCCAGCAAAGGCGCCATCGACACCTTCACCATCGGCCTGGCCAAGGAGGTCGCCGCCGAGGGCATCCGCGTCAATGCGGTGCGCCCAGGCCTGATCGATACCGAGATCCATGCATCGGGCGGCATGCCCGACCGCGCCTTCGAACTCGCACCCACCGTGCCGATGCAGCGCACCGGCAGCGCCGAAGAAATTGCCGGTGCCATCCTGTGGCTGCTGTCCGCCGAGGCCAGCTACACCACCATGGCCTTGCTCGACGTCACGGGAGGAAGGTAGCCATGAGCACCTCGATGGACCTGATCAAGCCGCTGGTCACGCTGGTGGCCATCGTCAACCCGCTGGCCATCGTGCCCTTCTTCATCCACTACACGCAGGGGTATTCGGATGCGCAGCGGCGGCACACGGTGCGCATGTCGGCCTTCAGCGCCTTCGTGGTCATTGCGGTCAGCGCGCTGATCGGGCTGCAGCTGCTGGCGTTCTTCGGCATTTCGATTGCCAGCTTCCAGGTGGGCGGCGGCCTGCTGCTGCTCATGAGCTCGCTGTCGATGCTCAATGCCAAGCCGGCGGAGAGCAAGACCAACGTCGAAGAGCTGCGCGCCACCGAGGTAAAGGCCTCCATGGGCGCGTCCATCGCGGTGGTGCCGCTCACCATTCCGCTGCTCACCGGGCCGGCCACCATATCCACGGTGGTGATCTACGCCGACAAGACGCAGCACCTGTGGGAGCTCGGCTTGCTGGTCGGCTACGGTGTGGTGGTGGCACTGGCCACCGCGCTGGCGTTTTCGCTTGCACAGCCGATCGCGCGTGTGCTCGGCAAGACCGGCATCAACATCATGACGCGGCTCATGGGCCTGATCCTCGCCGCGCTTGCGGTCGAGGTCATGGCCGACGGCCTCGGCAAGCTGTTTCCCATTCTCCAGCGCGTGGGCTGACCGGCTCAGGCCAGCATCTTCTCGATGACGCGCCAATGCGCGGGATCGACCGGCGTGATCGACAGCCGGTTGCCCTTGCGCAGCACGACCAGCTCGGCCAGTTCGGGCTTGGCGCGCAGCTCGGGCAGCGCGAGGAGCCGCGTCTTGCGCACCGCCTGCACGTCAACCAGCAGCCAACGCGGGTCTTCCTTCTTCGAGGCCGCGTCGTAGTACGGAGACTTCGGGTCGAACTGCGTCGGGTCGGGCTTGATGCCCGAGGCTACCCGCGCAATGCCCGCGATGCCGGGCTCCGGGCAGCTCGAGTGATAGAACAGCACGCCGTCGCCGACCTTCATGCCGTCGCGCATGAAGTTGCGTGCCTGATAGTTGCGCACGCCGGTCCAAGCCACCGTGGCGTTGGGCGCTGCAAGCGCATCGTCGATCGAGACCTCGTCGGGCTCGGATTTCATCAACCAGTAATTGGGCATGGTGCCCGTTATGGTGTCACATAGTCAGACACGACGACCCATTTCCCGTCCTTGATCTGGGACAAGCGCGATTGGTCGTTGCCCAGGCGCTTGGTGGCGGTGTAGCTGCTCTTGGGGCTGCCGAACATGTCGGGCTCGAAGGTCATGCTGTCCATGGCCTTGATGAAGCTGTCGGTCGATAGGTTCGGGCCGGCCTTTTGCGCCGCCTTGATGAACGAATCGATGATGACGTAGCCGTACACCGAGAACACCGTCGGGTCTTCGTTGAACTTGGTCTTGTACTTGTTGGCCCAGAAGCGCAGCGGCTGCGACTGCTCGTCGGTGTAGGGATTCTGCACCGTCATGGTGGCGTAGATGCCGTCCATCGCCTTGCCGCCCAGCTTGTGGATCAGGTCGGTATACGCCGCACTCGAGCCCAGGAAGGTCGGGTTGAAGCCGGTCTTGCGCGCCTCGCCCACGGTGCCGATGGTCTCGCGGATGATGGTGCCGAGCACCACCAGGTCGCAGTTGGCGGCCTTCATCCTTGCGACCTGCGAGCTGAAGTCGGTGGCGCCGCGCTTGAACGAGGTTTTCTCGGCCAGTTCCATGCCGGCGGTCTTCAGGCCCGCCTCGGCGCCGCGCTGCACCTCGAGCCCGAACTCGTCGTCCTGGTAGATGGTGCAGACCTTCTTCGCGCCCTTCTCCTTGATCATCTTGGGCAGCGCCAGGCGGATCTGGTCGTAGTAGGTGGCCGCGAACGAATACTTCAGGCGGTGCAACGGGTCGTACATTTCGCGCGCGGCGGTAATGGGCATGAAGTTGACGACGTTCTTGTCGAACTGCACCGGCATGGCCGCCATGTTCTGCGCCGTGCCAATGTGGCCGGCCATGATGAAGATCTTTTCCTGGTTGACCAGTTTCTGCGCCGCAAGCACGGCCTTCTTCGGGTCGTAGCCCGAGTCCTCGACGAAGAGCTTGAGCTTGCGGCCGTGGATGTTGCCCTGCTCGTTGAGCTCGTCCACGCGCAGCTGCATGCCGTTGCGCGCCTGCTTGCCAAAGCCCGCGAGCGGCCCCGACAAGTCCTGAATCGTGCCGATGCGGATCTCGTCCTTGCTCACGCCCTGTTGCTGTTGCGCGGATGCGAGCGTTGCTGCCAGGCCCAGCACCGCCAGGGCCGTCACTGTCTTGAGCTTCATGGGGTTGTCTCCTCGGGTTGACGAAAAAGGAATCAGCGATACATCGCCTCGATGCGCTCGGCGTACTTGGCCTGCACCAGCTTGCGCTTGAGCTTCATCGTGGGCGTGAGCTCCTCGTCCTCGGCGCTCAGCTGCGTCTCGAGCAGGAAGAACTTCTTGATCTGCTCGACTCGCGCAAACTTGGCGTTGACGCGATCGATCTCGCCCTGGATCAGGTCCAGCACCTCTTGCGCACGCGTCAGGCTTTCGTAGTTGCTGAACGGCACATCGTGGTCCTGCGCAAACTTCTCGACGTTCTCCTGGTCGATCATGACGATGACCGTGAGGTACGGTTTCTTGTCGCCGATCACCACTGCGTCGGTGATGTAGGGGCTGAACTTGAGCTCGTTCTCCAGCTCGCTCGGCGTGATGTTCTTCCCCCCTGCCGTGATGATGATGTCCTTCATGCGGTCGGTGATGCGGAAATACCCTCCCGCGTCGACCGTTCCCACGTCGCCGGTGTGCAGCCAGCCGTCGGCGTCGATGGTTTCGGCCGTTTTCTCGGGCAGGTTGAGGTACCCCATGAAGACGTTGGGGCCGCGCACGAGTATTTCGCCGGTCTGCGGGTCGAGCCGAACCTCGTTGTAGCTGGTGGCCGGCCCGATCGAGCCCGGCATGATCCGCGACGGGGGCACGCCAGTCGAGGCACCGCACGATTCCGTCATGCCCCACACCTCCAGCATGGGCACGCCCAGCGCCAGGTACCAGCGCACGAGATCGGGCGAAATGGGTGCCGCGCCGGTCACGAGGAACCGCGCGCGGTGAATCCCGATGAGCTTGCGCACGTTGTCCAGCGCCAGCCAGCGCGCCAGGCGAAACTTGAAGCGCAGCCCCGCGCCCACGGGTTGGCCCTGCAGCACGCGCTCGGCAATCTGCCGGCCCACGCCAATGCTCCAGCCGTACGCCGCCTGCTGCAGCCGGCTCGCCTCCTTCAGCGCGATCATCACGCCGGAATAGAACTTCTCCCACACGCGCGGCACGGCGGTGAACACGGTGGGCGAAATCTCGCGCACGTTCTCGGGCACCGTCTCAGGGTTTTCGACGAAGTTGAGAATCGAGCCGGTGTACATCGCGAAGTATTCGCCCCCCATGCGCTCGGCGATGTGGCACAGCGGCAAGAAGCACATGCGCTCGTCGCCCTCGCCCTGCGCCAGCAGGGAGTTGTAGCCCCGCATTGTGTACACCAGCCCGCGGTGGCTGTGCATCGCGCCCTTGGGCTTGCCGGTGGTGCCCGATGTGTAGACGAGGATGGCCAGGTCCTCCGGTCGACAGGCGGCAATGCGCTGCTCCAGTGCCTGCGGATGGGCCTGCAGGTACTCACGGCCGAGCATGCGCAAAGCATCGAGGCTGATGACGCCCGGGTCGTCGAGGTCCCGCAGGCCGTCCATGTCGAACACGACGACCTTGCGCAGCATGGGCAATTGCGCACGCACCTCGAGTGCCTTGTCGAGCTGCTCGTCATCTTCCACGAAGAGCACGGTGGTGCGGGAGTCCTCGCAAAGATAGTGCACCTGCGAAGCCGCGTCCGTGGGGTAGATGCCGTTCGACACGCCGCCGCAACTGAGCACGGCAACATCGCACAGCACCCATTCGATGACGGTGTTGGCAAGAATCGACGCGCATTCACCCCGGCCAAAGCCCAGCGCCAGCAGCCCACCCGCAATTTCGCGCACGGCCTCGGCGGTTTGCCGCCAGGTCCAGGCGCGCCAGATGCCGAATTCCTTCTGCCGCATCCACACCTTGTCGGCACGCAGTTCCACAGCCTTCCAGAACACGGCGGGAATGGTCTCGCCGGACACCACGATGCCGGGCTTGGGCTGCAGGTGCGCCAGGTCCCAGAGGCCGGCGGGAGCGCGCAAGGCTGTTGTGCTCATGCCCTCATCTCCAGGTCTTCTTCTTTTTCCAGCGCCGCTCGCCGCGCACGCCCTCGTCCTTGACGCCGAGGTAAAACTCCTTGATGTCCTCCTTCTCGCGCAGGCGCTCGCAGGTGTCTTCCATGACGATGCGGCCGTTCTCGAGCACGTAGCCGTGGTCCGAGGCGTTGAGCGCCATGTTGGCGTTCTGCTCCACCAGCAAGATGGTGGTGCCGCGCTCGCGGTTGATACGCACGACGATCTCGAAGATCTCCTTCGTCAGCTTGGGGCTGAGGCCAAGGCTGGGCTCGTCGAGCAAGATGAGATGCGGCGCCGCCATGATGGCGCGCGAAATGGCGAGCATCTGCTGCTGGCCACCCGAGAGCAGGCCGGCGTCCTGCGTGGCGCGTTCTCGCAAAATGGGAAAGTAGCTGTAGACGCTCTCCATGTCCCGCGCCACGCCGTCGCGGTCCTTACGGGTGTAGGCGCCCATCAGCAGGTTGTCTTTCACCGAAAGCAGCGGAAACACCTCGCGGCCTTCGGGCACGTGACTCAGGCCTTGCTGCACGATGTAGGCCGGATCCTTGGCGGTGATGTCCTTGCCCTGGAATTCGATGCTGCCCTTTCTCGGGTCGATGATTCCGGAGATCGTCTTCAGGATGGTTGTCTTGCCGGCGCCGTTCGATCCCAGGACGGTCACTATTTCGCCCTGCCTGACTTTCAGGCTTACGCCACGGATTGCCTTGATGGGGCCGTAAGCGCTTTCCACGTTGAGCAGCTGGAGGACGACGTCGGTCATGGCGTTGCCCCTCGTGCTTCGGGCGGGGAACGGCGTTGGGGCCCCTGCCCCCGTCGGGCCGACGTCACCGGCCCTTCGGGCTGCCCTGTGCTGCTCACGACAGGCGGGGTCTCGCAGAACTCGCTTCGCTCAAACAGCTGCGAGCCCTGATCCGCCTGTCGCTCCGCTGCTCGGCGGCGCCTCAACGGCCCGCCCGGGGCAGGGGCCCCAACGCCGTGGGCACGCTCAGGGCGGTTCCTCCTCCGCTCGAGCCCGGTGTGCGGTGCGGGGTGGGCGCCCCCTCTGCGCCGCTGAGGAGCGCAGTTTTCCGCGGATAAGGGCTCGCCCTTGTTTGAGCGAAGCGAGTTTGGGCGAGACCCCGCGGAAAGCGAGCACCGGAAGGGAGCCCGGAGGGCCGGCGTAGTGGGGGCGTCCGCGCCGTACCGCATACCGGGCGTCTCCAACGAAGCAGCGAACAGGACATTCACGCCGCCACCCTCCTCAAGCTGCTCACATCATCCACAGTCCCAAGATAGGCTTCGACAACGCGCGAATCAGCCTGCACCTCACGCGGCGTGCCGGTCGCCAACACCTCGCCCATGTTCATGGCAAGCACACGGTCCGAGACCTTCGAGACCAAAGACATGTCGTGCTCCACCATCAGCACAGACACACCCAGTTCATGCTGAATGTCCTGAATCCAGAACGCCATGTCAGCCGTCTCTTCGACGTTGAGCCCTGAAGAAGGCTCATCGAGCAACAGCAGTTTCGGCTCGGTGCACAGCGCGCGCGCCAGCTCCACCACCTTGCGCACGCCGTAAGGCAAGCCGGCGACCATCGAATCGCGGTAATGCTGCAGGTCGAGCAGGTCGATCACCTGCTCCGCCTTCTCGCGCGCCTGAATCTCGGCACGCCGCGTGGCCGGCGTAAAGAATATCTCGCTCCAGAACCCCGTCTGCCGATGCGTGTGGCGGCCGATCAGCAGGTTATGCAAGACCGTCGCGTGCTCGAAGAGTTCGATGTTCTGGAAAGTGCGCGCAATGCCCAATGCCGCAATCGCGTGCGGTGCCTGCTGCGTCAACGCGAGCGAGCCCGAGGCCTCGCCATGCCATGTGATCTCGCCCACGGTCGGCGTGTAGATGCGGCTGATCAGGTTGAACACCGTCGTCTTGCCCGCGCCGTTGGGGCCGATCAGCGTGAACACCTCGCCGCGCCGCACATCGAAGCTCACCTTGTTGACCGCCAGCACGCCGCCGAAGCGCACGCTCAGGTCCTTGGCAGAAAGAAGGACGTCCGCGCTGCTCATCTCAGCCGGTCCGACTTGGTGAACGACTTCTGCCGCTTGAACAAACCCCGGCGGTAGAACGGAAAGAGCTGCAGCCAGGTGCGGATCTTCAGCCACCGGCCATACAGCCCCAGCGGCTCGAACAGCACAAACGCGATCAGCACCAGGCCGTACACCAGCCCCTGCAGCCCCGGCGCCTGACCGATCACAGCCGGAAGCCAGTCCTTGCCCATCGAGATCAGCTGCGGCATTGCAATCAGGAAGATCGCTCCCAGGAACGCACCGTGCACCGAGCCGAGTCCGCCGATCACCACCATCAGCAGCAGGTCGATGGACTGCAGGATGTTGAACTGGTCCGGCGAAATGAAGCTGAGCTTGTGCGCATACAGCGCACCGCCCAGCCCCGCTAGCGCGGCCGAGATCGCGAACGACATCGTCTTGTAGCGCGCCAGGTGAATGCCCATGCTCTGCGCCGAAATTTCCGAATCGCGAATCGCGACGAACGCGCGCCCTGTCGGTGAGCGCAGCAGATTCAGGATGCCCAGCGTGCTGAGCACCGCCACCACCAGGCACAGGAAGTAGAAGCCGTTGCCCGACCCGAGCGACCAGCCGAAGAGCTGCGGCGACTTCACATGCAGCCCCGCGTTGCCGCCCGTCACGCTCTCCCAGCGCGCGAACACTTCCTCGACGATGAAGCCGAACGACAGCGTCGCGATACCAAGGTAGATGCCCTTCACCCGCAACGCCGGCAAGGCCACCACCACGCCCACCGCCGCCGAAAGCGCCGCGGCCGCGAGCAGCGCAATCGGAAACGGCACGCCCATGTTGGTCAGCACGCCTTGCGTGTACGCACCCGCCCCGAGAAAGGCCGCATGCCCGATGGAAAACTGCCCTGTGAAACCCGCGAGCAGCATCAAGCCCAATCCGACGATGCCGTAGATCAGCACGAAGGTCAGCTGCGCGAGCCAGTACTCGTCGATGGCCCACGGCGCAACGATGAGGAAAGCGACCAGCAGGCCGTACCAGAACACATGGCCGCCGTGCCGCGCAAGGCGGATGTCCTGGTCGTAGCTGGTCTTGAAGATGAAGCGCATGTCCAGCTACACCTTCTTGCGCAGCTTCTCGCCGAACAGCCCGTTGGGCTTGATCATGAGCATCAGCAGCACCACGATGTACGGCGCCGTGTCCTTGAAGCCGTCCGGCAGATAGAAACCCGCGAACGATTCGACGATGCCGATCACCAACCCGCCGACGATGGCGCCCGGCAGGCTGCCGAACCCGCCCACCACCGCGGCCGGAAAAGCCTTGAGCCCGATGAAGCCCATGTTCGCGTGCACGAAGGTAATGGGCGCGAGCAGCATGCCGGCAATGGCCGCCACGGCCGCCGCCAGGCCCCACACCAACCCGTTGAGCCGCTTCACCGGAATGCCCATGTAGTAGGCCGCGAGCTGGTTCTGCGAAGAGGCCTGCATGGCAATGCCGAGCTTGCTGTAGCGGAACATCGCAAACAGCAGCCCGCAGAGGATGGCGGTGGCAATGATGATGGCGAGCTGCTCCAGGTTGACCACCAGCTCCCCCACCTTCCAGATCTGGTCCTTGTACGGAACGGCCAGCGTGTGGGTGTCGGTGCCAATGCCCGGCACCATGGTGATGAGCCCGCGCGCCACGTACGCAATGCCGATGGTCAGCATCACGATGGAGAACTGCGGCTGCCCGAGGATGGGACGAATCACCACCATCTCCAGCAGCACGCCGAAAGCCGCCATGGCCACCAGCGCCAGCACGGCCGCAAGCCAGAACGGCATGCCGAACAGCGACATGCCGGCAAAGGCACCGAAAGCGCCGAGCATCATCAGGTCGCCCTGCGCAAAGCTCACGGTCTCGGTGGCCTTGTAGATCAGCACGAAACCCAGCGCGATCAGCCCATAGATGCAGCCTTGCGCAATGCCCGACAGCAGGAGCTGGAGTATTTGCATGCGGCCTCTTCTTTTGCGCGCTACTGCCTGTAGCCACCGGCGGCATCGTGCAGCGCAAGACGGCGCGAGCCGGCGACGATGTCGCTCGGCTTGAGCCCGTAGACCTGGCGGATCGAATGGCTGAAGTGCGTCGAATCCGGGTAGCCGGTGTCCAGCGCGATGTCGGTCAGCGTGCTGGTCTGGCGCACGTAGCGCAACAGGCTTCGCGCGCGCTTCCAGGCGCGGAAGGCGCGAAACGCGGTGCCCGTCTCCTGCTTGAACAAATGCAGGAAGCGCGAGAAAGACAGGTGCACCGAAGCCGCGCAGCCTTCGGCCGAAGTGGGCGCGGCCGGGTCGGCGTTGATGGCATCGATGACCTTGCGGATGCGCGGGTCGAGTGCGCGCGGCGCGAGCGCCTCGCCGAAGAACAGGCGATCGAACTCCAGCCCTTCGAAGCTCTGGCGCCCCGAAAGCGCAAGAAGATGGGTGTGCGCACCGCGCATGCGCTGAACGAACGCGGGCGCATCGACCGGGCCGCAGTGCTGCAGGTAACCAGGCAGGCGCGCAGGGTCGACCGACTCCGATTCGATCAGCAGATTGAAGATGAGCGGGTGTGCGCTTTCAACGCGGTGCGGCACCTGCGGCGGCACCACGAACAGCTCGCCCGTTTGCCATGCGCCGCCGCCGATGCGCAGGCGGTTGGGCGGTGCGCCGGCGGGCGACACATACACGCCGTACCCGCCCATGGTGCGTTCGGCTGCGGCCCCGAGCAGCCCTGCATAGAACACGCGCTGGTGCGTGAGCCACATCAGGCGCTCTCCGCGCTGCCCGGCGCCGCTGCCTGGCAACGTCGTGTTCGATCGCTGCATGCTGTCTGTCTCCTGCATCGGGCCGCTGCCGGCCGATGGCCGGCGCTGCGTTGGCAGGATCGTAGCGGCGAGGGCCTGCTGCGCGGCATGCATTTGCGCGGGGACTTTCCCTAGGCTCATGCAAACGCCCGGCGCGTCCCGGCGTTCGCCAATGCGTCGGCTTGCGCGGCAGTGCGCTGGGCGCCTTCGAACAGGGCGCGGGCCTGGGGGTGCGGCATGGTGTCTCCGGTGGGCCGGGCGGTGTTCGCCCGGTCTCCTGCGCACGATGCCTTCGAGCCTCCGGCCCGGCTTGCGAAAACTGGCTGTGCTTGCCTGCCTGCGCGGGCCGCTCAGGCCTTGCGCGGCTTCACGCGCGAGGCGGCTTCCTTCGCGTTGACGCGCGCGGTGCCCACATCGCCCGCATGCGCGAGGGCCACGCCCATGCGGCGCTTGGCAAAGCTCTCGGGCTTGCCGAACAGCCGGATGTCGCTGCCGGGCACCTGCAGCGCCTCGGCCACGCCGTCGAACGCAATGCCGGTCGCATCGACACCGCCGTAGATCACCGCGCTGGCACCCGGGCTCTTGAGCGACGTGTCCACGGGCAGGCCGAGGATCGCGCGCGCATGCAGCTCGAACTCGTTCTGCCATTGCGTGGCCATCGTCACCATGCCGGTGTCGTGCGGGCGCGGGCTCACTTCGCTGAACCAGACCTCGTCGCCCTTCACGAACAGCTCCACGCCGAACAAGCCCTGGCCGCCGAGGTCGGCCGTCACGGCCTGCGCAATCTGCTGCGCCTTTTGCAATGCGGCAGGCGCCATGGGGTGGGGCTGCCAGCTTTCCACATAGTCGCCGCTCACCTGCACATGGCCGATGGGTTCGCAGAACTGCGTCTGCACCGCACCGGCTGCGTCCCTGGCGTGAACGGTGAGCAGCGTGATCTCGTAGTCGAAGTCGATAAAGCCTTCGACGATGACGCGGCCGTGGCTCACGCGGCCGCCGGCCATGGCGTAGTCCCAGGCCTTCTGCACGTCGGCCGGGCCGTCGATCTTGCTCTGGCCCTTGCCGGAGCTGCTCATCACGGGCTTGACGATGCAGGGGTAGCCAATTCCTGCGTCGATGGCCGCCTGCAGTTCGGCCAGCGAGTCGCAGAACTTGTAGGGGCTGGTCGGCACGCCCAGCGTCTCGGCGGCCAGCCGGCGGATGCCCTCGCGGTCCATCGTGAGGCGGGTGGCGCGGGCGGTGGGAATCACGCGCACCACGCCCGCGTCTTCGAGCTGCTGGAGCATCGGCGTGGCAATGGCCTCGATCTCGGGCACCACGAGGGTGGGCTTCTCGGCCTCGATCAGCGCCTTGAGCTGCTCCGGGTCGCTCATGGTGATGGTGCGCGCATGGTGCGCCACCTGCTGGCCGGGCGCGTTCTCGTAGCGGTCGACCGCAATGGTCTCGACGCCGAGGCGCTGCAGGGCGATCAGCACCTCCTTGCCGAGCTCGCCGGAGCCGAGCAGCATCACGCGGGTGGCGGAGGGGGAAAGAGGGGTGCCGAGGGTGGTCATGGTCGGGTCGAAAAAGAGAAAGGAAAAAAGCGATCGCCGCACTGTAAGCCACCCGATGGCGGCCGTGTCACTCGCGGCAACAGCGGCCTGGCGGGGCTGCTTCACAATCGATCTCCTGCAGCGTGGCAGCCCTTCGCGCCACGCGCCCCTTATCCCGTTTTTTCTTTATTCAAGGAGTTTTCTCATGACGATCCAGACCGTCGGCATCATCGGCGCCGGAACGATGGGCAATGGCATTGCGCAGGCCTGCGCGGTGGCCGGCGTCAATGTGGTGATGGTCGACATCGCCCAGGCGGCGGTCGACAAGGGCCTGGCCACCGTCTCGGGCAGCCTCGACCGCCTGATCAAGAAAGAAAAGCTCACGGCCGAGCAGAAGACCGCGGCACTCGCCCTCATCAAGGGCTCGACCAACTATGACGACCTGAAGAGCGCGCAGCTCGTGATCGAAGCCGCCACCGAGAACCACGCGCTCAAGCTCAAGATCCTGAAGCAGGTCGACGAGCTTCTGGCACCCGAGGTGATCATCGCGTCGAACACCTCGTCGATCTCGATCACGCAACTGGCGGCCGCCACTTCGCGCGCCGACCGCTTCATTGGCATGCACTTCTTCAACCCGGTGCCGATGATGGCCCTGGTAGAGCTGATCCGCGGCTACCTTACGAGCGACGCCACGCATGACGCCGTGAAGGCGCTGGCCGAGAAGCTGGGCAAGTCGCCCATCACGGTGAAGAATGCGCCGGGCTTCGTGGTCAACCGCATCCTGGTGCCGATGATCAACGAGGCCTTCTTCGTGCTGTCCGAAGGCATCGCCACGGCCGAAGACATCGACGCCGGCATGAAGCTGGGCTGCAACCAGCCGATCGGCCCGCTGGCGCTGGCGGACATGATCGGCCTGGATGTGTGCCTGGCCGTGATGGAGGTCTACCTGGAGCAGTTCGGCGATTCCAAGTACCGCCCCTGCCCGCTGCTGAAGGAGATGGTCGCGGCCGGCCAGCTCGGGCGCAAGACCGGGCGCGGCGTGTACACCTACTGAGCGCAGCAAGAATAAAAAAACAAGGAGACAAGCACATGACCGCCACGCCCATCACTCCGACCACCCCACCCGCCGACGGCTGCATCGACACGCAGGTCATCGACCATGTGCTGCTGATCGGCATCAACCGCCCCGCCAAGCGCAACGGCTGGACGCCGCCGATGTTCAGGCAGCTGGCCGAGGCCTACACCCGGCTGGACGACGACCCGGACCTGCGCGTGGGCGTGCTGCATGCCTTCGGCGATCACTTCACAGCGGGCCTGGACCTGCCGGCGGTCACCGAATACATGAAACGCGGCGAAAAGGCGATCCCCGCCGGGCTGGTGGAGCCGCACGACTTCGGCCTGCCCGGCTACCGCCGCCGTACCAAGCCGATGGTGGTGGCGGTGAAGGGCATCTGCTTCACGGTGGGCATCGAGCTGATGCTGGGCGCCGACATCGTGGTGGCGGCCGACAACTGCCGCTTCTCGCAGATGGAAGTTCAGCGCGGCATCATGGCCACGGGCGGCGCCACGCTGCGCATGGCCGAGCGCGCGGGCATGGGCAACGCGATGCTGCACCTGCTCACGGCCGACGAGTTCGACAGTGCCGAGGCCTATCGCCTCAACTTCGTGCAGAAGGTGGTGCCGGCCGGGCAGGAGCTCGACACGGCGCTGGCCATTGCGCAGCGCATCGCGGCGCAAGCGCCGCTGGCGGTGGTGGCCACCCGGCTCAATGTGATCAAGGCTGTCGAGCAAGGGCCGCTCGCCGCCGTATCGGAATTCATCGAAACGCAGAAGCGACTGTCGAACAGCGAAGACGCGGCTGAAGGCGTGCGTTCGTTCGTCGAGCGCCGGCCCGCGCGCTTCAGCGGCCGTTGACGAGCAAATTGAAGATGAACCGCCCCGGAGCCACCATGCCCATGTCCTTCTTCCAACGCACGGCGCTCGTCGCCGCCTTCACACTGATTGCCGTGAACACCTCTTCGAACGCCCAGACGCCCGCGCCCGCCGCGCCTCCCGATCCCGCGGCCACCTCGGTCGAGGCCATGGGCTGGATGAAGGGCTTTCCGCCCCCGGCCGACAAGCTGATTACGTTCGACAACCCGGCCGGCGGCGTGTTTCCGCGCACGCGCTGGAGCTTTTCGCACGTGCGCGAAACAGTGCCCACCGCCAACGTGTGGCGCGGCAGCGGCGCGGCCAGCCCGTTGCCGGCGGCGCCGCGCACCGACATCGAAGCCGTCACGTTCAAGCCCCTGGGGAGTACCGGCGAGGCCGTGACCTTCGCGCAGATGATTCCGCGCACCTACACCGACGGCATCCTGGTGATGCATCGCGGCCGAGTGGTCTACGAGAAATATTTCGGCGCGCTCACGCCCGAGCGGCCGCACATCGCGATGTCGATCACCAAGTCCTTCGTCGGCACGCTGGCGGCCATCCTCGCGGACGAAGGCAAGCTCGACCCTGCGGCACCCGTCACCAAATACCTGCCTGAACTGAAGGACACGGCGTACGGCGACGCCACGGTGCGCCAGGTGATGGACATGACCATCGGCGTGCGCTACTCCGAGAACTACGCAGACCCGAAAGCCGAGGTCTGGGACTATGCGCGCGCCGGCGGCATGCTGACCCAAGGCCCGAACTACACAGGCCCGAAGTCGTTCTACGAATTCCTCGCCACGCTGCAGAAGGAAGGCGCGCACGACGCCGCGTTTGCCTACAAGACAGTCAACGCCGAAGTGCTCGCCTGGATCCTGCGCCGCGTGAGCAACCAGCCGCTCGCCGACCTGCTGAGCGAAAAGATCTGGCGCCGCATCGGCGCGGAGCAGGACGCCTATTTCATGGTCGATCGCATCGGCACCGAATCGGGCGGCGGCGGGCTCAACACCGTGCTGCGCGACCTGGCGCGCTTCGGCGAGACCATGCGCAACGGAGGCCGTGCGACCAACGGGCAGCAGGCCATTCCGAAAGCCGTAATCGAAGACATCCAGCGCGGCGGCGACACGGCCAGGTTCGCCAAGGCCGGCTACGCGCTGCTGCCGGGCTGGTCATATCGCAACATGTGGTGGGTGACGAACAACCCGCACGGCGCCTACATGGCGCGCGGCATCCACGGGCAGAGCATCTATGTCGATCCGAAGGCCGAGATGGTGATCGTGCGCTACGCTGCGCACCCGGTGGCGGCCAATGCGGGGAACGACCCGCTCACGCTGCCCGCGTTCCACGCGGTGGCCGAGGCGTTGATGCGGCCCTGAGTTCTTTGGGAAAAGGGCTCAGCCGCCGTCCCGCTCGCTGGCAATCACCAGCAGGCCGTCCATGATGAGGCTTTCGACGAGTTCGAAGTCACCGTTCATGACGGGCGCCATCTTCCAGCCCGCGCCGCCGGTCATGTAGCAGGCCGGCTCGGCGCCGCAGTGCGAGCGCACGTGCTGCACCATGCGCTCCACCGCACCGGCAATGGCGTAGGTGCCGCCGCTGGTGAGCGCGTCGCTGGTGTTGGTGGGAAATTCGCGCACCTCACCCGTGGGCACGTGCAGCCCGGCCGTGCCCGATTCGAGCGCGCGCAGCATGATGCCGTGGCCCGGCAGGATCAACCCGCCCAAAAACTTGCCGCTCGCGTCGATGGCCTCCACCGTGACGGCCGTGCCGATCATCACCACCACCATCGGCCGCGCGGGCCCCGTGCCCAGCATGCGGTGGCGCGCGCCGATCATCGCCACCCAACGGTCGGCGCCCAGTCGCGTCGGATGGTCGTAGCCGTTGACGATGCCGGCTTCGGCTGCGCTCGCCACGACCCAGCGCGGGGCGCATTCGAAGCGCTCCTCGATCTGTTCCTCGGCGCGGCGGCGCACCGCATCGCCCGCTACCACGCAGCCCAGCATGGCACCGGGCGCGGGCAGGTCGGCCCAGGGGCCTTCGGCGAGCCGCTCGATGTGGTCGAGAAACTCGGCACCGTGCGCCTGCAGCGCGGCTCCCGGATGCGCGCCATCGTAGAGAGCCCATTTGAGGCGGGTGTTGCCGATGTCGATCGCAAGGAAGGGGGAAGCCATGGTCGGGATTATTGCGACTTTATGTCGCTTACCGCCGCTTGAACTTGCGGCAAGGGACTACGCGCCATGGTCACTTGCCGCCGTTACAGTCGCGATTCCCAACAACCACGGCAGAAGGAGTACCCCATGGGTTTGCTGAGTTTCATCAAGGAAGCAGGAGAAAAGCTGTTCGGCGGTTCATCGGCCCAGGCTGCCGAGCCGGACGCGAACACCAAGGCTGCGGCTGCCATCAAGACCTATATCGAGACGCAAAATCTCGGTCTCACGGGCCTGGAAGTGACCTACACGGCCGCGACGGGCGTCGTCACGCTGGCCGGCCAGGCACCTTCGCAGGAAGCGAGCGAAAAGGCCGGGCTTGCGGCGGGCAACGTCGCCAATGTGACGAGCGTCGACAACAACCTGGTTGCACCGGCGGCAGCGCCCGCGCAGTACCACGATGTGGTGAAGGGCGACACGCTCTCGGCTATTTCGAAGAAGTACTACGGCGATGCCAACAAGTACAACGCGATCTTCGAGGCCAACAAGCCGATGTTGAGCCATCCGGACAAGATCTATCCGGGGCAGAAGCTGCGGATTCCGGCGCTTTGAGCTGATTCAGCTCACCAATGGAAAGGCCCACTGGAGACGGTGGGCCTTTTGCTTTTTGCTGTTGTTCAGGGCGTGTGCACCGGCCAACGGGAAACGCTGATGGTGAACCCTAGTTCTGCTTCCAGGGCAACCCGCGCTTGCGCCAGCCGCCAAGCACCCCGCGGTGCCCGTTGTCGTCCGGGTTGCCTTCAAAGCCTTCGAGGATGTTGTACGCCTCCAGGCCCAGCTCGGCGGCGCGCCTGGCGGCCGCGATGGAGCGCACACCGCTGCGGCACAGCAGCACCAGCTTCTTCTTGCCGTCTTCGCCCGCGGCTCTGATGCCGCCGTCGAAGGCCGGGTTGAGCGTCATGCCCGGCCATTGTTTCCAGGCCAGCGGCACGGCGCCGGGTACGTAGCCGACCCACTCGCGCTCGGCGTCGCTGCGCACGTCGACCAATACGGCCTCGCCGCTTGCCATCCACTGTGCGGCCTGCTCGGGCGTCACGTCGCCGGCATAGCCCTTTTCCCCAACGGGTTCAGTCATGTCTTCGAGTCCTTTTGATGGACGGGGCTCTTTACACAGAAAACAGCGCCTTTGCGCCGCCCCCGAAGCCCCGCCGGATGATGGAATTTTTCACCAGTTCGTGAAAACCCTGTTTGTCGCATATTCCCGCGCGCCAAAGATGCGTGTCGGGCCTGCCGAACATAGCGCCAAGAAGGTGGGCAGGGTTTTTCGGTCAGAACTTGTATGGAGAGAGACAACATGACAGAGAGCAAATCACCCCGCCGCCGCAGCCTTCTCAAGGGCGCGGCCGTGGCTGCGGGCGCCATGTCGGCGCCCATGGTCAGCATGGCGCAGACCACGTCGCTGCGCTTCCAGAGCACCTGGCCGGCCAAGGACATCTTCCATGAATACGCGCAAGACTTTGCCAAGAAGGTCAACGACATGGCGGGCAGCCGCCTGAAGATCGAAGTGCTGCCGGCCGGCTCCGTGGTGCCGGCGTTCCAGCTGCTCGACGCGGTTGCCAAGGGCACGCTCGACGGCGGCCATGGCGTGGTGGCCTACTGGTACGGCAAGAACTCGGCGCTCGCGCTCTGGGGGTCGGGCCCCGGCTACGGCATGGACGCCAACATGGTGCTGGCCTGGCACAACTACGGCGGCGGCAAGGCGCTGATCGAGGAAATCTACAAGAGCCTGAACCTGGACGTGGTGTCCTACCTCTACGGCCCCATGCCCACGCAGCCGCTGGGCTGGTTCAAGAAGCCGGTGGCTCGCGTCGAAGACATGAAGGGGCTGAAGTTCCGCACCGTGGGGCTGGCGGTCGACGTGTTCACCGACATGGGCACGGCCGTGAACCCGCTGCCGGGTGGGGAGATCGTGCCGGCGCTGGACCGCGGCCTCATCGATGCTGCCGAGTTCAACAACGCCTCGAGCGACCGCGTGCTGGGCTTCCCGGACGTGGCGAAGAACTGCATGCTGCAGAGCTTTCACCAGTCGGGCGAGCAGTTCGAGATTCTTTTCAACAAGACCAAGCTTGCGGCGCTGCCGGCCGAGCTCAAGTCGATCATCGACTATGCGGTGCAGGCGTCCAGCGCCGACATGAGCTGGAAGGCCATCCAGCGCAATTCGCAGGACTACATCGAGCTGAAGAAGGCCGGCATCAAGTTCTACAAGACGCCCGATGCGATCTTGCGCGCACAGCTTGCGTCGTGGGACAAGACCATTGCCAAGAAGGCCGCCGAGAACCCGATGTTCAAGAAGGTGCTCGACTCGCAGATGGCCTTCGCCGAGCGCGCCGGCCAGTGGCAGAACGACTACACGGTCGATTTCAAGATGGCCTACAACCATTACTTCGGCGCGAAGGCCAAGAAGTCCTGACGCCGATCCGGTGATGCGAGGGCACCCGGCGGGTGCCCTCTTTTCATGCCCGCCCATGCTGCGCCGGCCGCAGCGAGGAGTTCTTTTCGATGCAATCTTTCCTGTTGGCCGTCGATCGTTTCTCGACCTGGATCGGCAAGACCTTCGCGTGGTGCGCGCTGCTGCTCACGCTGCTCATCAGCTGGGAGGTGTTTTCGCGCTATGTGCTGAACCACCCGCACGCATGGGTGCTCGACGCGCAGATCATGCTGTACGGCGCCATGTTCATGACGGCCGGCGCGTACACGCTCTCCAAGAACGGCCACGTGCGCGGCGACGTGCTCTACGGCTTCTTCCGCCCCCGCACGCAGGCGCTGGTCGACCTGGTGCTCTACATCATCTTCTTCCTGCCCGGCATCGTCGCGCTGACCTGGGCCGGCTGGATCTACGCGGGCGAATCGCTCGCCATCCGCGAGCAGACCTTCTCGGCCGAGCCGCTACCGCTGTACCCCTTCAAGTACATCATTCCGCTCGCCGGCTTCACGCTGCTGCTGCAGGGCGTGGTCGAGATCATCCGCTGCGTGCAATGCATCCAGAGCGGTGCGTGGCCCTCACGCGAGCAGGACGTGGAAGAGGTCGACGTCGAGAAGCTCAAGGAAATGGTCAACGTCAAGGACGAAGACATTGCCGCGCTCGACCGCGTGGTGGTTTCCAAGGAGGCCGCGCGATGATCCGCCGCGAACTCTGGTTCGGCCTCTCGTTCATGGCGCTGATCGTGATCGGCGCGGCCGCGGTGCTGGTGAGCGCCGACACCATCACCAACGGCCACCTGGGCCTCTTGATGCTCTCGCTGGTGGTGGTGGCCATCATGCTGGGCTTTCCCACGGCTTTCACGCTGATGGGCATGGGCATGCTCTTCACCTGGCTGGCCTACGACCGCGACTGGCACCGCACGCTCGATTTGATGGTGCAGGCCGCCTACAAGACCATGGCCAACGACGTGCTCATTGCGGTGCCGCTGTTCGTCTTCATGGGCTACCTGGTGGAGCGCGCGAACCTCATCGAGTCGCTGTTCAAGAGCCTGCACCTGGCTCTCGCGCGGCTGCCGGGCGCACTGGCCGTGGCCACGCTGGTCACCTGCACCATCTTTGCCACCGCCACGGGCATCGTGGGCGCGGTGGTCACGCTGATGGGCCTGCTGGCGCTGCCGGCCATGCTGCGCGCGGGCTACAGCGTGCCGCTGGCGGCGGGCGCCATCACGGCAGGCGGCTGCCTCGGCATCCTGATTCCGCCTTCGGTGCTGCTGATCGTCTATGGCGCCACGGCGGGCGTCTCGGTGGTGCAGCTGTATGCGGGAGCCTTCTTTCCGGGACTGATGCTCGCTTCGCTCTATGTGCTGTACGTGATCATCATCGCGCGGCTCAAGCCGCAATGGGCACCGCCGCTGTCGCAGGCGGAACGCGCGGTGCCGCTCACCCCGCTCTCGCAGCGGCTGGCGGACAGCCCCGCCGCGCACGCGGTGGTCGCCCTGCTGAAAGGCCGGCGCAATGCGGACGTGCCTTTCTCGCACGTGCTGCGGCAGCTCGGCATCGTTGCCATGCCCGGCGTGATCTTTCTGCTGCTCGCCGGCTTCAGCTACAAGGCCGTGACCACCGTCGAGGCGCAGGCGCGCTACGAGATCGAGGAGATCGGCGCCACGCGCAGCGGCAATCCGGCCCAAACCGAAAGCGCAGGCGGGTTGCAGGAGCCGCCTTCCACCGGAGGCCTGCAGGAACCACCGGCCGAGGGCGGGCTGCAGGAGCCGCTGTCGGGGGACGCGCCCTCTTCAGGCCCGCTTTCGGAACCGCCGGGCGCATCCGCCGAATCTGCCGCGCCGGCCCAAGCGGCTCCGGCGCAACCGCCGGCCGCCAATGCACCCGTGGCAGAAGGCGCATCGGTGCGCCCCGCGCCCACGTGGTGGTGGGTCACCTTTGCCATCTTCGGTGCGTTGGTCACGCTGTTCTACCTGTTCCTGAGTTTTGCGCGGCTCGAGATCTTCAAGATGCTGCTGGCCTCGTTCTTCCCACTGGTGCTGCTGATCCTGTCGGTGCTCGGCTCGATCGTGCTGGGGCTGGCAACGCCGACCGAGGCGGCGGCCATGGGTGCGCTCGGCGGCATGCTGCTGGCGGCGGCCTACCGGCGGCTCAACCTGTCGGTGCTGAAGGAATCGGTGTTTCTCACGGCCAAGACCTCGGCCATGGTGTGCTGGCTCTTCGTGGGATCGGCCATCTTCTCGGCGGCGTTCGCGCTGCTTGGCGGGCAGGCACTGGTGGAAGAGTGGGTGCTGGGCATGAACCTCACGAAGGTGCAGTTCCTGGTGCTGAGCCAGGTGATCATCTTCCTGCTGGGCTGGCCGCTGGAGTGGACCGAGATCATCGTGATCTTCATGCCCATCTTCATTCCGCTGCTCGACAACTTCGGCGTCGATCCGCTGTTCTTCGGCCTGCTGGTTGCAATGAACCTGCAGACGGCGTTCCTGAGCCCCCCGGTGGCCATGGCGGCGTTCTACCTGAAGGGCGTGAGCCCCCCGCACGTGACGCTGAACCAGATCTTCCTGGGCATGCTGCCCTTCATGGGCATCCAGGTGCTGGCCATCGTGCTGCTGTACATCTGGCCGCAGATCGGGCTCTGGCTGCCGCAGCTGCTGTACAAGTAAGCGGCAAGGATCAGCGGCGCCGCTCCACATAGGGGCGCGCCTGCAGCAGCACGATGCGGTCGCCCACGGTGGCCCATTCGATGTCCTGGTCAACGCCGTTGAAGGTGCGCTTCACCGCCGCGCCCACGTTCGCGAGGCGCACCACCAGTTCGTCGGTGAGCACATGGCGTCCCACTTCCACCGGCACTTCCTTCACGCCGCCGTCCTTGTCCAGCTGCAGCGCCGTCTCTTCGGCGGAGCGGCTCAGCACCTGGATGGCCTTGGACCAGCTCGAATACATGACCTGCTCCGCCACGCGCTTGCCTTCAACCACGCGGATGCCGATGCCGCGCTTGGCCGAGATGTAGGTGACGTGCGGATGCCCGGCGTCGAAGGGGTCGCGCGTGATCATCACGCCGGCGTTGGTTGAATCGATGGCGGTCTGCACGAACACGCCCATCACCACCGACTCGGCGCCAAAGCCGGCGGCGCTGCGCGCCTCCCACGCCTCGGGGTTGAACACCGAGGCCCATACCTTCTTCACCGCAAGCTCGAGCGCATCGCCCGTCTTCACGTTGGGCACCGTGCTGTAGAGTCCCGCGCCGCTGAAGCCGGGCAGGTCTTCCGAATTGGACGAGCTGCGCACGAACACGCCGCCGCCCCCCAGCTGCGACTGCCAAGCGGCGCGCCACGCGGCCGCGATGGCCGCATCGACCGGCCACTGCACGATCTCATCGCGTAGCTGTGCCAGCGCCTTCTGCCGGATCTGCGGGTCGCTCGCAAAGCCGGGTTGCTGCTGCATGCGCGCGATGCGGCCGGCCAGGTCATTGGCGCGCATGAAGCGGTCGTAGTGCGCAAAGGGAATGCAGAAGCCGTCGGGCACCGTGGTCTGCGGAATGCGCGCGGCCAGCACCGCGCCGAGGTTGGCGGCCTTGGAGCCGCACTGCGCGCTGTTGCGCGCGCGAAGAGACGCGAGCGGCAGCAGGCGGGCTTCGCGCAGGTCGGGCCTGGCGGCTTTCGCACCGCCCGGCACCGCACCGATGGCCGCGGTGCGCACAGTGCGCGTCGGCAGCGCCGCGATCTCCTCGGGCGTGAGGCGGCGCAGCTGGTAGCCCGAGGCCGCGACCTTGAGCGCCACCCAATGGCCTTCGTGTTCGCGCAGCACAGCCGCGGCATCGCGCACATAGGCGTTGGGAATGCCCCAGCCCTTGGCCAGCAGGTTGACGTGCGAAAGCGCGGTCGAAGGCCGCTCGGTCAGCACGCCGGCCACGGGCGGCAGGCTGATCGGCACCTGGCGCAGCACGGCGATGTCGTCGGGCAGCAGGGCATTCAACACATTCGCGCCCGAAGCCTCGTCCACGATGCGCACCCGGCCCGTGGCCGTGCCGAGGTTCATCGGCATGTAGGGCTGCTCGCGGATCAGCGCTTCCTGGCTGACAAAGTCGATGCCGGTTTCTTTTGCAATGCGCTCGTGCAGCGTCGAATTGGTCTTGAACTTGACCGGTGCGAAGAAGCTGGCTTTCACCTGCGCATCGGCCTGGCGCAGCAGCGCGGGGGTGAGCTGGTCGCCTTCCCAGAATTCGTAGGTGAAGGCGCCGATGTTCTGCTGCCAGCTCAGCGTGCCGAACAGGAAGCGGCGGTCCGGCACAAGGTAGTTGCGGTCGATTTCGCGCTTGCCTGCGCCAAGTGCAAGGCCGGTGTCGCGCACGAAGCGAACATGCAGCTGAAATCGCGGCGTGTCGATGTAGTAGGTGCGCACCGGCCTGGCCCGGCGGTCGACGGCGAAGAGCACGTGGGCCAGCTGCATCGGCGTGCCGGCGTCATAGACGCGCGCCAGGGCGTCGAAATCGCCCCGGCTGCGAAGCATGGGCAGCGACGCGGGCGCTGCAGGGCGGACGGCTGCAGCCTCAGGAGCCGCGTTGCTGCTGTTCTGCTGCTGGTAGTAAGAGGGCTTGCGCGCCAGTTGGGCCTCGGCACATGGCGCCGCGAGGAAGATCGCCGCACCGAAGCCGAGCGCCATCATCCCCCACGATTCGCTATGGTTCCGGTAGCGCACTTTGCGCCATGCACCTGGGTTGTTGTCGTTTTTCATGCAGAGTCCCTCATTACAAGCGGTTGCGGAATGTGCGTGCGCTTCACCAAGCAGGGGGCATGCGCTGACAGCGGCAGCGCATTCTCGCGCGTTACATGCGCATCGCTTCAACTCGGTCCCGCGAACCAGAGACAAACCATGAACCGCACCGCCTTTGCCCTTCTTCACCGGCCGCTGCACCGATGGCTGCTCGGCTTGGCGCTGCTGTGCCTAGGCGCCGCGGCCGGCGCGCAGCAAGACCCGCCCGGGCGCGTGGCGCGCCTGAACCTGCAGCAAGGCACGGTGAGCTTTGCGCCGGCCGGCGAAGACAGCTGGTACGACGCGCAGCCCAACCGCCCCATCACCAGCGGCGACCGGCTCTGGACCGACCGCAATGCGCGCGCCGAGGTTCACATCGGATCGGCGGCACTGCGGATGGACGGGCAGACGCATGTTGAATTTTCCGAGCTCGACGACGACACCGTGCGCATCACCGCGAACCAGGGCAATCTGCAATTGCGCGTGCGCGACGATCTTTCGGGCCAGCGCGTCGAGGTGGACACCGGCAACCTCGCCGTGGTGATCGACGCCCCCGGCGAATACCGCATTGCGGCCGACCCGTCCGCCGGCACCACCTGGGTCGCGGTGGCCTCGGGCCGCGCCACGCTCCATGGTGAAAACGGCCAGTCGCAAACACTGGGCGCGCGGCAGCAACTCACCGTGTCCGGCCGCGACCTTGCCGCGGTGAACAGCTTCCCGCCGCAGAACGGCAGCTTCGACGCCTGGGTGGCCGAGCGCAACCGCATCGAGGACCAGTCGGTTTCCGCGCGCTACGTGTCGCGCGAGGTCGTGGGCTACCAGCAGCTCGACAACTACGGCGACTGGCAGAACGACCCCTCCTACGGCGCCGTCTGGTTCCCGCGCAACGTGGACGCCGACTGGGCGCCCTACCGCGACGGCCAGTGGGTGAACGTCGCGCCCTGGGGGCTGACCTGGGTCGATGCCGCGCCTTGGGGCTTTGCACCCTTCCACTACGGCCGCTGGGCGCGTGTGGGTCCGCGCTGGGCCTGGGTACCGGGGCAGACCACCGCACGGCCCGTCTATTCGCCCGCGCTGGTCGGCTTTGTGGGCGGCGGCAGTGGCGGCGTGAACGCCACCCTGCAGATCGGCGACGGCCGCAGCGGCGTGGGCTGGTTTCCGCTCGCGCCCGGCGAACAATGGCGCCCCGCCTATAGCGCGAGCCCTCGCTACATCGATCGGGTCAACCGCATGGCCGCCTACCGCAACCGCCAGGCCGAGATGCGCAACGACTTCTATGCCAACCAGCGGATGCCGGGCGCGGTGACCGTGGTGCCGGCCGACCGCTTCGGCCGTGGCCCTTTTGGCCGGCGCGACCTGGTGCGCTTGCCCGATGACCGCTTTGCGCGCGTGCCGGTTGCACCGGCGCCCGGCATTCCGATGCATGGCTTTGGCGGCGGCTTCGGCCGGCCCGCCGCAATGCAGCCGCCGCCGCAGCTGCGAGCCCGCCAGCAGCAAGAGTTCCAGTATGAGCAGGCGCGGCAAGTCCAGCAGATGCAGCAGGCGCAGAACATCCAGGCCATGCAGCAGCGCGCCGCGCAACAGCAGGCGGCACAGCAACAACAGCAGCAGCAAATGGAATGGCAGCGGCAGCAAGGCCAGCGCCAGCAGCAGGAGTGGCAGCAGCGCGCCAACCAGAACCAATGGCAGCAACAGCAGCATCAACAACAGCTCCAACTCCAGCAGCAGCAACAGGCGCAGCGGCAACAGCAGGAACTGCAGCAGCGCGCCGCCCAGGCCCAAGCGCAGCAGATGCAACTGCAACAACAGCAGCAACGCGCCGCGCAGCAGGCGCTGGCCCAGCAGCAGATGATTCGCCAGCAGCAGGAGACGCAACAGCGCGCCGCGCAAATGCAGCAGCAAGCGCTCGCCCAGCAGCAGGCTCAGCAGAACGCCATGAGGCAGGCCCAGGAGGCGCAGGTGCGCGCCATGCAGCAGCAACGCGGCTTTGCGCCGCCGTCCCAGCAAGCCCAGCCCCAACCTCCACCCGGCCAGCGCGGCGGTGACGACCGGCGCAGGCTGATGACCTCGCCGGACTCGCAGCAGCGCTGAACGCCGAGCGCGCGGGGGTAGCGCATCGCCCTGCGCAAGACCCGCGAATACCGGTGCTCCCCGCCGGCGGCTACAGTCGCCGGCAAGGAGCACCCTTCACATGCGCACATTCGACTTCGACCTTTTCGTCATCGGCGGCGGCAGCGGCGGCGTACGGGCAGCGCGCATGGCGGCGCAGCACGGCGCGCGCGTGGGCTTGGCCGAAGCGGCGGACCTTGGCGGCACCTGCGTCAACGTCGGCTGCATTCCCAAAAAGCTCTACAGCTACGCCGCAGGCTACGCCGAATCGTTCGAGGAAGCCGCGGGCTACGGGTGGAAGCTGCCCGAGGCACCGCAGTTCGACTGGGGCCAGCTCAAGGCGCAGCGCGCCAAGGAGATCGAGCGGCTCAACGGCGTGTATGCCTCGCTGCTGAAAAATTCGGACGTCAGGCTGATCACGGGCTGGGCCCAGCTGGTCGACGGCCACACGGTGGAAGTCGACGGCCAGCGCCACACCGCGCGCCACCTGCTCGTTGCCACCGGCGGCACGCCCTTCGTGCCCGAGATTCCGGGGCGCGAGCACGTCGCCACCTCGGACGCGATGTTCGACCTCGACCCATTTCCCAAGCGCCTGCTGGTGGTGGGCGGCGGCTACATCGCCTGCGAGTTCGCATCCATCTTCAACGGCCTGGGCGCCAAGGTGACGCAGCTGCATCGCCGCGCGCACCTGCTCACCGGCTTCGACGACGACGTGCGGCAGTTCGTCGCACACGAAATGGGCAAGGCCGGCATCGACGTGCGGCTCAACGTCGAGGCGGCGTCGATTGCGCGCGGCCCGGGCGGGCTGGTCGTCACCCTGGCACGCGGCCAGCAGGTCGAGGCCGACGCGGTCCTCTTTGCCACCGGCCGAGTGCCGAACACCCAGAGCCTCGGCCTGGAGGCGGCGGGCGTTGCTGTCGACAAGCGCGGCGCGATCGCGGTCGATGCGAACTACCGCAGCTCGGTGCCGTCGATCTACGCGGTGGGCGACGTTTCCACCCGCGTGCACCTCACGCCGGTCGCGCTGGCCGAGGCCATGGTGGTGGTCGATGCGCTGTTCGGCCAGGGCAAGCGCAAGCTCGAGTACGAATACATTCCGACCGCCGTCTTCACGCACCCGAACATCGGCACCTGCGGCTACACCGAGATCGATGCGCGCGCCAGGTTCGGCGAGGTGACGGTGTTCTCGAGCGAGTTCAAGTCGCTGCGCCACACGCTCTCCGGCCGAAGCGAGCGCACCTTCATGAAGCTGGTGGTGCAGAAGTCGAACGACCGCGTGGTCGGCCTGCACATGGTGGGCGCCGATGCGGGCGAAATCGTGCAGGGCTTTGCTGTCGCCATGCGCGCGGGCGCCACCAAGGCGCTCTTCGACGGCACCGTGGGCATCCACCCCACGGCGGCCGAAGAGTTCGTGACCATGCGCGAACCGATGCCCGGCTAGGCCCCTGGCCTCTGCTGCTGCTTGCCTTCGAGCAGCTTCACCAGCACCAGCAGTACGCGGTTCGCCGGCGCGGGCACGCCCAGCGCCTCGCCGCGCCGCACCACAAGGCCGTTGAGGTGATCTATTTCGCTCGGCTTGCCGCGCGCAAGGTCCTGTGCGGTCGACGAGTATTGCGAGGGCATCGACTGCACGATGCCACGCACGGCGGCACCGGTATCGCCGGGTATGACGATGCCTTCGGCCTTGGCGACGGCAAGGCACTCATCGACCACGTCGCGAATGACATCGTCCACGCCTTGGCCTTTTGCGAGTTCGCCGTACGGCAGCTGGGTGATGGCCGAGAGCGCGTTGTACGCACAGTTCAATACCAGCTTGGCCCAGAGCGCGCCGCGCACGTTGCCGGAGATCTGCGTCGGCACGCCGGCGGCTGCAAGATGCTGCGCCACCTGCTCGCTGGCGCGCGACGGCGCGATCACCAGTTCGCCCCGGCCGTGGTGCTTCACATGGCCCGGCCCTGCCATCTCGGTGGCCACGTAGACCACGGCGGCGGCCACCTCGTGGCGCGGCAGCACCGAGCGCACGCGCTCGTCGTTGTCGACGCCGTTCTGCAATGTGAGCACCAGCGCATCGGCGGCAAGATGCGGCTCGATCTGCGCCGCGGCCAGTTCGGTGTCGGTGGATTTCACGCAGAACAGCACCAGGCCGGCGCCCTGCACCGCGCTGGCTTCGGTGCTTGCGTCGAGCCTCACATGCTCATCGAAAGCCTTGGTTTCCAGCCGCAGCCCGTTGGCGCGCACGGCCTCCACATGCGACGGCCGCCCGATCAGCACCACTTCGTGGCCCCCGCGCGCCAGCATGGCACCGTAGTAGCAGCCGACCGCGCCGGCGCCCATCACTGCGACCTTCATTGCTTCACCTTTCGGGATGTCTGTGGAGATCGGCCGAGGGTAATCGCTTCGCTTGCCCCTTTCTCGCCCGGGCCCCGCGCGCACGGACATTGCACAATGCCGTCATGCCCCACATGCCCACTTTCGTTGCTCCCGCCCGCTTCAACGACGCCACCGCGGCGCTGGACCAGGTCAAGTCCATCTACCAAGGCGGCCTTGCGCACCTGAGGGAATCGATGCTTCGCTTCGTCGCCGGCGAGGCATTGCCCGGCCGGGTCCGCGCCTGCTACCCCTTTGTGCGGGTGCACACGCACACGGTGTCGCGCCACACGCCGCCGGCCAATGCCGGCCTGAGCTACGGCTTTGTCGCAGGGCCGGGCCGCTATGAAACCACGCTGACGCGGCCCGATCTTTTTTCGCGCTACTACCTCGACCAGTTTCGGCTGCTGCTCGAAAACCACCAGGTCGAGATCGAAGTCGGCACCAGCACGCAGCCTATTCCCATCCACTTCTCCTTCGCCGAGAACGACCACATCGAAGGCACGATGAGCGACGAGCGGCGCGCACTCATGCGCGACGTGTTCGACCTGCCCGACCTGGGCGTGATGGACGACGGCATTGCCAACGGCACCTACGAAGCGCAGGCCGGCGAAGCGCAGCCGCTGTCGCTCTTCACGGCGGCGCGGGTGGACTATTCGCTGCACCGCCTGCGGCACTACACCGGCACGGCGCCCGAGTGGTTCCAGAATTTCGTGCTGTTCACCAACTACCAGTTCTACATCGACGAGTTCGTGCGGCTGGGCCACGAGGCCATGGCCGACGAGAAGAGCGAGTACATCGCCTTCATCGAGCCCGGCAACGTGATCACGCGCCGCCGCGGCCTGCCCGCGGGCGCGAGCACCAACTTTGGCGCCCTGCTCGACGGCAGCCAGGGCACCGCGCCCCCGCGCCTGCCGCAAATGCCGGCCTACCACCTGGTGCGCGAAGACTGCAGCGGCATCAGCATGGTGAACATCGGCGTGGGGCCGGCCAATGCCAAGACCATTACCGACCACATCGCCGTGCTGCGCCCCCACGCCTGGATGATGCTGGGCCACTGCGCGGGCCTGCGCAATGCGCAGCAGCTCGGCGACTACGTGCTGGCCCACGCCTACGTGCGCGAGGACCACGTGCTCGACGAAGAGCTGCCGCTGTGGGTGCCGATTCCGGCGCTGTCCGAAATCCAGCTCGCCCTCGAAAAAGCGGTGGCCGACGTCACCCGCTACACCGGGCCCGATCTGAAGAAGATCATGCGCACCGGCACGGTGGCGAGCACCGACAACCGCAACTGGGAGCTGCTGCCCGGCAATCAGCCGCAGCGCCGCTTCAGCCAGAGCCGTGCGGTGGCGCTGGACATGGAAAGCGCCACCATCGCCGCCAACGGCTTCCGTTTTCGGGTGCCCTACGGCACGCTGTTGTGCGTGAGCGACAAACCGCTGCACGGCGAGATCAAGCTGCCGGGCATGGCCAACCACTTCTACCGCGAGCGAGTGGAGCAGCACCTTCGCATTGGCATGCGAGCCATCGACATCCTTCGCGAGCAGGGGTCGACGCGGCTGCACAGCCGCAAGCTCCGAAGCTTCGCCGAGGTCGCTTTTCAGTAATATTTAACACTCATTAGGGTTTTTACTTACTTCGACAGGCAGGTGACAGACTCATTTCGCGGACATCATTGGTTACTTCTGCCAACAAATGGAAACGAAATGCCTAGTTCGTCGCCCGCGAGTCTTTCTCGCCGCAACTTCAATGCATGGATGGCGAGCGCAGCCGCGGTTGCGGGTGCCGGCCACGCCGCGCTGTGGTCCCGCCCGGCGGGCGCCGCCGAGCCGCAGCTCATTTCCAAGCTGCGCATCGTCATTCCGGCCAACGAAGGCGGCGGCTGGGACCAGACCGGCCGCGCGCTCGGCGCCGCGCTGGTCGCCTCTGGCGCCGCGGGCGAAGTGATCTATGAAAACATCGGCGGCAAGGGCGGCACCATCGGGCTGGCCAAGTACGTCGAGAAATACGATGCCGACGCCGACACCCTGCTGATGAGCGGCATGGTCATGGTGGGCGCGGTGGCGCTGCAAAAGCCGCCCGTCACCATGGCGCAGGTCGCGCCTGTGGCGCGCCTCACCAGCGACTACGAAGTGGTGGCGGTCAAGGCCGATTCGCCCATCAAGACACCCAAGGACCTGATCGCACAGCTGCGCGCCGATGCGGCCAAGACCATCATCGCCGGCGGTTCGGCCGGCGGCGTGGACCACATGTACGCCGGCATGCTGGCGCGCGTGGCCGGCAACACCGCGGGCCTGGTCTACCAGCCGTACCCCGGAGGCGCGCAGGTGGTCGAGGCACTCATCACCGGCAAGGCGGTGGCGGGCATTTCGGGCTTCAGCGAATTCAGCGAAGGTCTCTCGAGCGGCAAGCTGCGCGCGATCGGTGTGTCGTCGAAGCGGCCCTTCCTCGGCATTCCGTCGGTGCGCGAGCAGGGCGTGGACGCCGACCTGGCCAACTGGCGCGGCGTGCTCACCGGCAAAAAGGTGCCGCCCGACCGCAAGGCCGTGCTGCTCGAAGCCGTGCACCGCGCCACCACCGCCGACGTTTGGAACAAGACCATCAAGCGCAACAACTGGGATTCGTTCTGGATGGCCGGCAAGGACTTCGAGAGCTTCCTCGAGCTGGACCTGGCCATGGCCGGGCCGATGATCTATCTGCTCAAGCTGAAGGCCTGACGCGGCGCCTCAGGCAAAGAGTTCAGGCGAAGAGCTCCGGCATCTCGCGCAGCGCCCTGGGCGTGAGCGCCAGCTCGCGGCTGTCGAGTGCCTGGCGCACCCAGCCGCGGCGCAGCGACAGCTGGAGCCACGCCGCGCCGAGCGCACCGCCCAGGTGCGGGCGGCGCTCGCTCCAGTCGAGGCAGGCGCAGGCAAAGCGCCGCCGCGATCGGCGCACCGCGTCGATCTCCACACCCAGGCTCTCCAGTGCCACCGCGCCTTCGGGCGTGAGCTCGTACGACCCGCTCTGCAATCCGCTGAGCCAGCCCTGCGCATGCAGCCGGTCGTGCAGCGCAACGCCCGCGGTGCCGGCCATGTGGTCGTAGCAGGTGCGCGCGGTGCGCAGCCGGCTCGGCGTGCTCGGCTCGAACGCCGCGGCGCGCGGCGTGCCCGCCACGACCATGAGGCTTTCGAGTGCGGCGGCCACGTTGTCGTCGGCCAGGCGGAAGTAACGGTGCTTGCCTTGCACCAGCAGTTCGACCAGCCGCTCTTCCTTCAGCCGCGCCAAGTGCGCGCTGGCCGTGGATGCGGCCACTTCAGCCACCGAGGCCAACTCGGTCGCGGTGCGCGCATGGCCGTCCATCAGGCAACTCAGCATGCGTGCGCGCGCCGGTTCTGCAATGGCGCCGGCCAGGCGAGCGAGTTGGACATCCGCGTTTTCGGACACCGCTCCGCGGGGCGATGAATTAGTGCTCATCCCTTTATCGTAAGGCGCCCACGCAACCGACACTTCGTTCGCGGGCGAAGTGTGCCGGCGACTGCAACTGCACACTGCGCGGCATGAATCCAAGCCTTTCTCTCCCATCCATGCCCGTCGACCCGGTGGCGGCCGTCACGCATGCCGATCCCTATCCCTTCTACGAAACCCTGCGGGCAGGGCCGCCGCTTGCGTGGAACGAAAGCCTGCGCCTCTGGATTGCGAGCCGCGCCGAAGTCATCGAGGCGCTGCTGATGGCCCCGGGCGCCTTGCGGGTGCGCCCGGTTGCAGAACCGGTGCCGCGCGTGATTGCCGGCAGCCCGGCGGGCGAGGTGTTCGGCCACCTGGTGCGGATGAACGACGGTCCGGCGCATGCCGCACACAAGCCGGCACTGCAGCGCGCGCTGGCGGGGCTGGATCTTGGCGCCGCGCATGCCGCGGCGCTGCAGGTCGCACGGCAGGTGCCGGAGCAATCGCTGTCGGACACCTTGTTTGCCATGCCCATCCAGGCGGTCGCCCACCTGCTCGGCTTTGCGCCCGAGGCGTTGCCTCAGGTCGACCTGTGGATGCGTGACTTTGTCGCGTGCCTCTCGCCGCTGTCGACCGAGGCGCAATTGCAGCGCGCCAGCAGCGCAGCCGGCGCGCTGATGACGCGCTTCGAGGCCTTGGCCGCGGGCACGCCGCCGCGGCACGGCACACTGCTTGCGGCCGTGCTTGCGGACAGCGCGGTAGGTGCTCCGCTCTCGCGCGCCCTGCTCGCCAACTTGGTCGGGCTGCTGTCGCAGACCTGCGACGCAACGGCCGGCCTCTTGGGCAACAGCCTCGTCGCCCTGCTGCGAGAGCCCGCGTTGCGCGCTATCGCACGCACACGCAACGGCCTGCATGCCATCGTCGAGGAGACGGCGCGGCACGATCCCTCGGTGCAGAACACACGGCGCTTCGTGGCGCAGCCCGTCACCATCGCGGGCGTACCGCTGGCACCAGGCGATGCGGTGCTGCTGGTGCTGGCGTCCGCCAACCGCGATCCGGCAGCCAATGCCGAGCCCGACCGCTTCATGCCGGTTCGCGCACAGCGGCGCATGTTCGGCTTCGGACATGGGGTACACGCCTGCCCTGGCCAGGCACTGGCCTGCATGCTCGCGGCCGCCGGGCTCGAAGCGCTGCTTGCGCGAAGACCCGACCTGGACGCACTGCGCGAGCGCGGCTGGCACTACAGGCCTTCGGTCAACGCGCGCATTCCGGTCTTCGATTGAAGCCCCGTCCCTTCAAGCCGGCGCCATGCCGGATGCCGCTCAGTCCACTCAATGGCCCATGCGGGCCAGGTGCGGAGACAGTTCGGCTTCTCCCCACCGCAACGGCAGCGCGGCCGGACGCCGCAACACCTGCTCGACACGCAGGCGCAGCAGCCGCTCTGCGCCTTCGAAGGCGGCGACCTCGGGACCGTCCCACACGATCTCCGCAGCGGCCGCCAGGTGCAGCAGTTCACCGTTCTCGAAGTCGATGAACAGCAGCCCCGCGCGCGGATGAACCGACAGGTTGCCCAGCGTATTGAAGAAGCGGTTGCCGGTGAAGTCGGGCACGGTGAGCACGCCGTCTTTACCGACGCGGACGAAGCCCGGCAGTCCGCCGCGATGCGATACATCCACACCCTGCGCCGCCGGGTCGGCCTCGTCGCCGTCCGCAGCGTGCTGGGGAAACGCGGAGGCGATGAAGAAGGTGTCGGCCCGTGCAATGAGTGCGCGCGCCGCGTCATCGAGGCCATCGAGCCGCTGCGCCGGCGCTGCCGCCTGGCCCGCTGCAAACAACGGCTCGCGCGCCTGGATGTACTTGGGGCAATTGCCGAAGCTCTGCTGCACCTCCACCATGAAGCCGGTGGCATCGATCGCCTCGACATTGCCGTTCATGCGATTGCGCCGGCGCGTGTGTGGCTGGATGCCGAGCAGGCCCAGTGATGCGCCTTGCACCAGTTGCCCTGCCAGTGGATCGTCCACCATAGGCAACGCGTCGATGCGCAAGTGCGTCGGGTCCGGCGAATGCGCGAAGCCAGTCGGCGCCGCCAGCACGCTGGCCCAGGGCTGCAGCCGTGCATCGATGCTGCCGACGACGAGGAACGGCAGCTGCGCGAAGAAGTCGCGATGCTGGTCGGGCATGAAGTCGCGAATCACGCGGGAGCCGGCCGCGGCCATGACCTCGCGCGAGCCCGCCAGGGTTTGCAGCGCGCGTTCGCCGGCGTGGAACGGCGCGGCGATCATGCGGCCGCCGCAAGCCCGATGGGCGTACGCACCATGGGCACGAAGCCGGGCAGCGCCTCGATGCGCTCGAGCCAACCACGCAGCTGCGGATACGGCTCGAGCGACACGCTGCCTTCGGGGGCATGCGCCACATAGGCATAGTTCGAGAGGTCGGCCAGCGTGACCGACGGGCCTGCGAGAAAAGCCTCGCGCTCCAGGTGTGTCTCCATGACCGACAGCAGAAAGTGGGAGCGCGACACTGTTTCAGCCGGGTCCACCGGCAGGCCGAACAGCGCCATGACTCGGGCCGCGGCCGGTCCGTAGGCCAGCGGACCCGCGGCCACGGAGAACCAGCGCTGCACGCGCGCAGCGCCGACCGGATCCCGCGGCATCCAGCGCACCGGATCGGCCGCGTAGCGCTCGTTCAGATACACCAGGATCGCATTCGAATCGGCCAGCGTGATGTCTCCGTCTTCGATCACCGGAACCTGGCCGAAGGGATTGCGCGCGAGGAACTCCGGCGTGCGCGTGGCCTTCTTGCGCAGGTCGAGTTCGACGAATTCAAAAGGCAGTTCGAGCATCGAGAGAAAGAGCCGCACACGGTGCACGTGGCCCGAGATCGGCGTGCCATAGAGCTTGATGGGCTGTGCGGGAAGGCGGGCGGCGGCTGTGCTTGCGTTCATGGAATTTCCTCGAATGGCTATGGGATGCCTGCATTCTTTTCTAATCCGATAAGTGAATGAATACCCTTTCGAGGATTTCACTGCTGCGTTTTCCGGTTTAATAATCGCGCCATGGACCGCTTCAAAGCCATGCAGACCCTCGTGGAGATTGCCGAACAGGGCAGCCTCACCCGCGCCGCCGACTCGTTGGGCAGCTCGTTGCCCGCCGTGGTGCGCTCGCTGGCGGCGTTGGAGGCGCACCTGGGTGTGCGGCTTTTTCACCGCACCACGCGCCGCCTGTCGCTCACCGAGGAGGGCCGCCACTACCTGATGAGCGCGCGCGAAGTGCTGCTCGCGGCCGACGCCGCGGACCTCGCGCTCAAGGCCGAAGCCCACGAGCCGGCAGGCCAGCTCACCATTACCGCTCCCGTGCTGTTCGGCCACATGTATGTGGGGCCCGCCATCACGCGCTTCATGAAGCGCTACGACAAGGTGCGGTGCAGCGTGCTGCTGTACGACCGCACGGTGAACCTGCTGGAAGAAAACATCGACATCGGCATCCGCATCAGCCCGCTGCAGGATTCGTCGCTGGTTGCCCAGACGCTCGGCACCATCCGGCGCGTGGTGGCTGCGAGCCCCGAATTTCTTGCGCAGCACGGCACGCCGCGGCATCCGCGCGATCTTGCCGGCGCTCCCTGCGTGCGCGGCCGCATCGACGCGCCGCCGCAATGGCAGTTTCACGAAGGCGGCAAGACCGTGAACGTGACGCCGAGCAACCGCTTGGAGTTCAACCACCTCGCGCCGGCCGTGGAAGCTTGCGCGGCGGGCATGGGCTTTGGCACTTTCTTTTCGTACCAGGTGCTGCCGTATGTGGCGCAAGGGCGCCTGAAGCTGGTGCTCGAAGACTACGAACCGCCGCCGCGGCCGGTGAGCGTGATCTATCCGAGCGCGCGCCTGCTGCCGGCCCGCACACGGGCTTTCATCGACTGGATGAAGGCCGAGTTCAACGGTTTGCGGATGTAGTGCGGCAGGCTGCTACGAACGCGCGGGGCTTGGCCATCGGTTGAAGCGATGCCGGCAAATTTCACGCGCCTGGGCCAGAATGGCCGCGTGCAATCCTCCTCATCTTCCACCCCCCTCTTCCAAGCCAGCCATCTCCTCAAGCGCTATGGCAACACCACGGTCGTCGACGACCTGTCGTTCGAGATCGCGCCAGGCGAGTGCCTGGGCGTGATCGGTCCGAACGGCGCGGGCAAGACCACCACCATCCGGATGTGCCTGGGCCTGACCACGCCCGACGGCGGCGAAATCTCGGCACTGGGCCTGCAGATGCCGCGCGACGCGCTGGCCATCAAGGCGCAGCTTGGCGTGGTCTCGCAGTTCGACACGCTCGACCCCGATTTCAGCTGCGCCGAGAACCTGGTGGTGTACGGCCGCTACTTCGGCTTCAGCAAGGCGCAGGTGCGCGAGCGCGTGCCGCAGTTGCTGGAGTTCGCGGCGCTTTCGCACAAGGCCGACGCAAAGCCCGGCGAACTGTCGGGCGGCATGCGGCGGCGCCTTTCGCTGGCGCGCGCGCTGGTGAACGACCCGAGGCTGCTGCTGCTCGACGAGCCCACCACCGGGCTCGACCCGCAGGCCCGCCACCTGATGTGGGAACGGCTGCAGGTGCTGCTGCAACAGGGCAAGTCGATCCTGCTGACCACGCACTTCATGGACGAGGCCGAGCGCTTGTGCTCCCGCCTGCTGGTGCTCGACCATGGCCGCAAGATTGCCGAAGGACGCCCGCGCGACCTGATTGCCGAGCACCTGGAGCCCGACGTGGTCGAGGTGTACGGCAACGGCGCGCTCTCGCTGGCCGAGTCGCCCGAACTCAAGACCATGGCCGCGCGTGTGGAGGTGAGCGGCGAGACCGTGTTCTTCTACACGCAGGATGCGCGCCGCCTGCTCGATGCGCTGACGCACCACGGCCGGCTGCGCACCTTTCATCGACCGGCGAACCTCGAAGACCTTTTTCTCAAGCTCACCGGCCGGCAGATTCGCGAGGAGGGCTAGA
>NZ_RWKH01000033.1 GCF_003984625.1 Variovorax sp. DXTD-1
GAAAATGCAAATGCCGCAACGCAGCCTTGCGGGCTGCATTGACGAGCGGGGTTGGGGGGAGGGGCGCCCGCGGAGTGCGGGCTGAAGGTGCTGGCGCTATTTGCGCCGGGTGTTCGCAAGACCGCGAAAACCACACCAAAGCGGTGCTTCGTTACACCGTGATTTCCTGATCACGCAAAGACCGTGCCTGCGCGCGAAGATCGATGCTTCTCCGTGGAAGGCGCCGAAGCGACGGACTGGGAGAGCGATGGAGCGAGCCCGTGCTCGGAACTGGTGCGGTCGTGCACGTAGCACGTGCAATGGAGAATCAATTTGCACCCACGGCCCCCCGGTTCGGCTTGGCCGAGCGGGGGCTTCGGCAATCGCGAATGGCGCGGATGGGGCGCAGCCGGCATGCTCGACGCAACACATGCCGAACTCCGGCCATTTCAATGACGAATCCATCGACGACATCAAAACCGACCGGCGCCGGCGTGCTGGCGCGTCACCAGGCCGAGCTGGACGCGGGCCGCTTTCTCATCCAGCGCTGCGGCGCCTGCCAGCGCGCTGTGTATTTTCCGCGGGTGCTATGCCCGCACTGCGGCGCCGAAGAGCCCGCCTTGGTGGCACCTGCCGGCACGGGCTCCGTATATGCCGTGACTACTGTGCGCCGCAAGCCGGAGGCCGGGGGTGACTACAACGTGTGCATCGTCGAGCTGGACGAAGGCGTGCGCCTGATGAGCCGCGTCGAAGGCATGCCGCCGGCCGACGTGCGCATCGGCCTGCGTGTGCGGGCGCGCGTGGTGGTGCCGGCCGGCGGGAGCGGCATGGTTGTTTTCGATGCAATCACGGGAGACGCTGCATGACCACGCTGAAGCAACTGCGCGGCAGCGCCGCCATCGCCGGCGTGGCCACCTACGGCTGCGGCGAGTCGCCGGGCCACACCGACATGGAACTGCTGGCCGAGGCCGCGCGCCGCGCCGTGGCCGACGCCGGGCTGGCCATGAAGGACATCGACGGACTCTGCACCGCCAGCGCGAGCGCAACGATGTGGGCCATGCCCGTCATCGAGTACCTGGGCCTTCGCCCGACCTACATCGACAGCACGATGCTCGGCGGTTCCAGCTTCATCGCGCACCTGCTGCCGGCCATGCAGGCGCTGGCCAGCGGCCAGTGCAACGCGGTGCTCGTCTGCTACGGAAGCGCGCAGCGCACCGCCACCTTCGGGCGCAGGGAAGTGGTGGCAAGCCGCCGCTACCTCGACCCGCAGCCTTACGAAACGCCTTATGAACCGATGCAGCCGCTCTCGGCCTATGCGCTGGCCGCATCGCGCTACATGCACGAGTTCGGCACCACGCGGCGCGACCTTGCGGAGGTGGCGGTGGCCGCGCGCGCCTGGGCTCGGTTGAACCCCGAGGCGTTCATGCGCGACCCGCTCTCCATCGACGACGTGCTGGGCGCGCGCATGGTCTGCGACCCACTGACCGTGCGCGACAGCTGCCTGGTGACCGACGGCGCAGGCGCCTTCGTGCTGGTGCGCGCCGACCGTGCGCGGGACTTGCCGCGCGAGCCGGTGCATGTGCTGGGCACCGGCACGGCCGTGTGGAACCGGCAGATTTCATCGATGCACGACCTGACGACGACGGCCGCGCGCGACAGCGGGCGCGCCGCGTTTGCCATGGCCGGCCTGGCACCGAGCGACATCGACGTGGTGCAGCTGTATGACGCCTTCACCATCAACGTGCTGCTTTTCCTTGAAGACCTTGGCTTCTGCGCCAAGGGCGAGGGCGGCGCCTTCGTGCGCGGCGGTGCCATTGCGCCCGGCGGTAGGCTGCCGGTCAATACCAACGGTGGCGGGTTGTCCTGCGTGCACCCTGGCATGTACGGGATCTTCGCGTTGATCGAGGCCGTGCGGCAGCTTCGCGGAGAAGGCGGCGACCGGCAGGTGCGCAGTGCCCGCACGGCGCTGGCGCATGGCAATGGCGGTACGCTATCCAGCCAGGCCACGGCCGTGCTCGGGCTGGCGCAAACGTTGTGATGAATGAAGCGCGTCAGCCGTATTCCGCGGCCAGCTCCGTTCGTCCCACCGGCGTGATTTCTCTCACCACCGCGCATTCGTAGTCCTCGAACGAACTGCAGAGATCGAGGGGCGGAGAAATCTCCGCCTCGACGCAGCCAATCGCCTTCAGAACGGCAATGGCCTGGATCGCCTCCCGGTCCCGGATGTGCACCGGGAAACTGGCGTGCTCGAGTTCGAGCAAGTACTCAATGGGTCTGGGTGTTGCTGGCACTGTATGGAAATACTAGCCCAACAACTTCGGCTTGTGCTCAGGGTGTCACCCCAGTAGTCGTGCGGAACACGCTACAAGAGGTGTCGGAAACTCGCACCACTTTCGACCCAATGCGCGTTGGCATGGGTGCGTTGGTATCAGCGGTGCAGCGATGCGCCGATGTTCACGGCGCGCCGCTGCATGCGCTCGGCACTGCCCAGGCGCCTTCGGTGCTGGCCTACAGCGAAGCCTCGGGCCTGGGGCGGATCATGCGTGCGATACAGGACAGCGAGTTCGGCAAAGACTTCGCATCGTCGCTCTCGGTGGTTTTTACGGCGCACCACGCGGCGCTGCTCAGAACCATGGCGCTCGAAGGACGCGGCCTTGCATGGCTGCCCATGAGCCTGGTTGCGGACGACTTGCACAGCGGTGCGCTGGCCGATGCAGGCAAGGGCGCCTGGCGGGTGCCGGTGGAAATCCGGCTGTACCGCCAGGCTGCAAGCATGGCCCCTGTGGCAGAGGCTCTTCGGCAACTGGTGAGCGACGGGACACTCGCCGGTGGTTGACTGGCCGGATCCGGCAGCCCTGAGCACGGGGGCAACAAAAAAGAATCTGCCCAGCCAGAATCACGGCTGTTAAAGAGTTTGTGCCGGCTTTTCTCGAGACATCGACTTAAATCACGGATGCCGAGGGAGCACGCAGCGTCTCTTGAGGTGCAATGGCGCCTCCAACGGAGTACGTCATGAAAATTTCCGCTTGCAGCCGTACAAACGGGCCGATCACGGCGACCGTTTCCAATTGGCGCCTTGGTTCATTCAGGCAGTGGTTGGCGACCACCATGACTGCGACGGCCATGTTGCTTGGGGGCTGCGCGGGCATTGCTTCGCTGCCAGCCAACCGGTTGCTGGTCGAGAACGCGTTGGTCTTTCCGATGGATCCGGCCCGGCCCGCCCCGTTCATCGGCTATCTGCTCGTTGCATCCGATGGCACCATCGCTCGCGTAGGCGAAGGCCGGCCGGCCGCCGATCTGCGCGCGGCCCGGCGCATCGATGCACAAGGCCAATGGCTGCTTCCAGGGTTTGTCTCGGCCCACAGTCATCTATGGCAGAGCGACTTTGCCGGGATCGCATCCGACCAGAACCTGGAGGGCTGGATGGCGCAGCTCTATGGCAAGGTCACGCCCGGGCTCGACGCGGCGCAGCTGTACCGTCTGACCCGGCTGGGGGCTGAGCACCATCTGTTGAATGGAATCACCACCGCCTTCAACTTCACGGTCACGGGCGGCGACAAGACAGGGCGCGTGGATCGCTGCCAGTTGCTCGCAGCTACCCACAGCGGAATGCGAGTACTCCACGGATTCAACGTGCGCAAGATCGATGCGCAATGGACGCCTGAAGACGCGAAGGAGCGGTTGCGCGCCTTCCTGCAATGGGCTGGCGAGCAGCGCGGCAGCGGCCGCTATCTGGGAACCGTCATTGCCGGCGCCGGCATGTACTACGACGACCCGGCCCAGACACGTACCGAAGCCGGGCTGATGCAAGCCTTTGGCCTGGACAACCAGCAGCATTACCTCGAAGCACCGGGGCTGGTGAGTGCCGAACGCGCACGCTACCGGTGGCTCAAGGAGTTCGGGGTTGTAGGCCCTAAGCTGGTCTACGGGCACTTCGTGCATCCCACGCCGGACATGGTGTTCGAAGCAGCACAGGCAGGCGCCGGCATGAGCTGGAATCCGTTGTCCAACGGTCGCCTGGGTTCGGGAACGCCCGACATTCCGGCCTACCGCGCACAAGGCCTGCGCATTGGCATGGGCGTTGACGGTGAAGCCAGCGCGGATCGCGCGGACCCCTTCGAGAACATGCGCGCCGGCCTGTATCAGATCCGCGCCAACCGCCAGAGCGCCTCGGTCTTGAGTGCGTTCGATGTGCTGCGCATGCACACGCTGGGCAGCGCGGAAGTGCTGGGTGTCGACGGCGTGGTTGGCAGTCTCGCAGAAGGCAAGAAAGCGGATTTCCTGCTGGTCGACGCAAAAGGTTTCCAGCCCTACAAGGACCCGTACGCGGCACTGGTGTTTGCGGCGGGGGTTGAAAACATCAACGGCGTCTTCGTCGATGGAGAGCAGGTGGCGGCGCAACGCCGTCTGGCCGGTGTGGCAGCCACTCCGGATGCCGCGCCATGCGATGCAGGAAAACAGCCCTGAATCGGCGGCCTCTACCGGGCGGCTATTCCAGCGTGAACCCGATCTTCAGCGGCACTTGCCAATGCGCGATGAGCCGGTCAGTTCGAGCGACTTGTCAACGTGATTCGACATGTCTCTGCTCCTTGTGAGTGGCGGCCGCACATCGCAATCAGTGCGCGCGGCGGCAGCTAGATTTTTCTGCCGCCGCGCGGATCGCCGGGCCCGGCTCAGGCCACCGGCGAGATGAACGAGATCAACCGTCCCATGCGGGCGATGAAGTTCGATGTGACGATGAACTGCGGCTTTTCGCGCTTCACATACGGCTCGATCTCCGGCGGTGCATCGGCCGGATACGGCGAGGTGTCGTAGATATCGCCCACGTGGCGGCTGCGGTACGCCGTGCCGGTGTACGGCGTCGTCGGGCCGTTGCCGCGGTACGGGTTCACGATCTCGGGCACGGGCGCGGTCCAGTAGTTGCCGTCCACCAGCGCGGCCAGGATCGTCTGCACTTCCGATTCGGGCACCGCCGGGGTCTTCAGCACCGCGCCCTCGAACAGGTCCGGAAAGTCCACTTCGCGCACGGCGGCAAAGTACTTTGGCAGGGCGCGGGGCGCGGTGGCCCGCAGCGGCGACTTGGCGACCATGGCATCGATCTGCGGCTGCGTCATCGCGTTGAGTTCGTCCAGGCGCTTTTGCAGCGCGGCGGCATTCACCGATCGGCCAGACGAATAGTGGCTGACCGTGTTGGTGATGTCCTTGTCGAAAAAGTACGCGCCGTTGTGGATGTTGGAGCCGTAGCGGTGAACGAAGAGCGGCTCGTTCGTGTCGAGCTCGATGAACGTGGCCACGTTGCGCCCCGCGAGCAGCGGGTTGATGGTCGCGACATCGGCCGGAAGCTGAATGGACGGCGACTTCAGCCAGTCGATCGCCTTCTGCAGTTGCGACAGGTACTTCTTGTCGCCGGTGAGCGTGAAGTAGCCGAGCAGCTGCTGGATGTTGGTCTGCGTGGTGTGCGTGGCCAGCGAGCGCGGCTCGTAGGAGCGCGCACCGGCCGGAGCGCCCGCCGGGCGGCCATTGGTTTCGCGCGACAGGTGCTGAAGGCTCCAGCCCGATTGCAGCGGCAGCACCCCCGAGGTCCACTGCATGCGCTGCATGCAGTCCATCGCCCGGATGATGTTGGCCACCAGGTCGGTGCGGCCCAGCGTCATCACGCACATGGTCAGGAACTTGATGTTCTCGCCCATGACGTCGTCGTTGAAGGTGACGTGCAGCGTGTAGTCGCTGTCTTCCATGCCCGCGCGAGCGCCCGCGGGCAACTGCTGCGGGTTGGGCAAGGGCATCGACGTGATCGCGTTCGGGTTGTGCGGAAAGCGCTGCGGCCAGCCGCCGTCCGCAATGCCGAATTGGGGGCCGAACTGCGCATCGGTGATGAACTTGATCGCCTTTTCGGTCGCGGCCTGGTAGACCGGGTCTTTCTTCTCCAGGTACATGCGCAGCATCAGCTGCGATGCGACGGCGGTGGTGGCGTCGTCGAAGGTGGCGTTGCCGTAATAGTGCTGGAACTCTTCCAGGCGCCAGCCGTTCATGCCCACCGTTTCGTACCAGTGCTGCAGCGATGCCTCGCCGGCGAAGTCGTAGATGTAGTTCCAGCCGCCCGAGCTGTGCTGGGCCGCGGCAACTGCCTTGGCCGTGCGGTCCGCCGCCTGGTAGAAGCGCTCGTCGCCGGTTGCGTGATAGGCGTCGAGGTAGATATGGCCGATGGAAGAAGTGCCCGGCGGCTGCAGCCACAGCATCGTGCGCTTGGCCTCCATTTCCCCGAATGTCTGCGTGAGGTCTGGCGAGTACGACCACACATAGCCCCCCTTGTAGGAGACCACTTCGTCCATGTAGCTTGCCGCGCGCTTGAGTCCTGCCGCGGCGGTGGCTTGCGGCGTTGGCGCGGGAGGGGGAGCAGGGGGCGGTGGTGCTGGCGGAAGAGGAATCGGGAAGGTCGGCCCATCGTTGCCGCCGCCGCCACAGGCGGCCAGCGCGACGGGAGACAGGACCGAAATTGCAAACTGTCGGCGTTTCATGGCATTTCCCTTTATTGATCGAATGTCCGGGGTCGGTCGGGCAGCGTCATCAGATGTCATACGACATCAGTTGTCTTATGACGCAGCGCGCGGATTATTCGAGCAGCTTCAATGCCGCGTCAATCGGGAGTTGCGAAGAAATTCGCTTCAAAGTATCACCAGTAGTTACACAGTTGTAGGACAACGTATGAGTTGATGGGTAGGGCTGCGAACGAATGCCGGCCGGGGTTGGCGCCGTTGCGTCGGCAGTGCCAATCCCGTAGGCTGACTCTCAGCGTTCACACGCGGTGCCCGAGCCTGTGCAGGCCGCCGGGCCGGCCTTCCGGACGCCAAGGAGTCCACGCCATGCCAAGCCGATCGAACGGCCTCGCGGCCGATATGGAAGCAGTGCGAACGCTGGCGCTCGTCGGGCCCGCCGCCGCGGGCAAGAGCTCCCTTGCCGAGGCCCTGCTGCACAAGGCGGGTGCCATTGGCGCGTGCGGCAGCATCGAGCGCGGCAGCACCGTCAGCGACCATGACCCGCTCGAGCGCCGCATGCTGCATTCGCTCAACGCATCGGTAATGCACCTCAAGCACGCCGGCACGCGCATCCACTTCATCGACACGCCCGGCGGCCCCGACTTTCTCGGCCAGAGCCTGCCGGCGCTGGAAGCGGTCGAAACTGCGGCGGTGGTCATCAACGCCGCCACCGGCATCGAGCCGATGGCGGTGCGCATGATGGAGTACGCGGCCTCGCGCCACCTTGCGCGCATGATCATCGTCAACAAGATCGACTCGCAGGGCGTTTCGCTGCAGGGCCTGCTGGCCGATATCCAGGCAGCCTTCGGCCGCGAATGCCTGCCGCTCAACCTGCCCGACGGCGTCAACAGGCAGGTGGTCGACTGTTTCTTCAACCGCTTCGGGCGCTCCGACTTCGGCCCCGTCGAAGCGGCGCACCGCGCGCTGGTGGAGCAGGTGGTCGAGGTCGATGCGGCCTTTGTCGACCGCTACCTCGAAGAGGGCGACGTGGACCCGGCGGAGCTGCACGCCCCGCTCGAACAGGCGCTGCGCGAGGGCCACCTGATACCGGTGTGCTTCGTCTCGTCGCGCAGCGGCGCCGGCGTGGCCGAGCTGTTGGACGTGATCGTCAAGCTGCTGCCCGACCCGACCGAAGGCAATCCGCCGGAGTTTCTGCTTGGCGAGGGCGCGGAGGCCAGGCCAATGGAAGTCCGGCCCGATCCTTCGCTGCACGTGCTGGCGCATGTGTTCAAGGTCACGGTCGACCCCTACGTTGGCAAGATGGGCATCTTTCGCGTGCACCAGGGCACGCTCACGCGCGACAGCCAGCTCTACATCGGCGACGGCCGCAAGCCCTTCAAGGTGGGGCACCTGTTCATGCTGCAGGGCAAAGACCATGTGGAGGTGTCGCACGCGGTGCCGGGCGACATCGTGGCGGTGGCCAAGGTCGACGAGATTCATTTCGATGCCGTGCTGCACGACGCCGCGGACGACAGCCACGTTCATCTCGCGCCGCTCGCGTTTCCGGTGCCGGTGCATGGCCTGGCGGTCGAGCCCAAGCGCCATGGCGACGAACAGCGCGCCTGGGAAATCCTCGGCAAGCTCGCGGCCGAGGACCCGTGCCTTCGCATCGAGCATGTGGCCGCCACCAACGAGACGGTGCTCTACGGACTGGGCGAGCTTCACCTGCGCATCGTGCTCGAGCGCTTGCGCGAGGTGTACCGCTTCGAGGTCCAGACCCGGCCGCCGCGCATTGCCTACCGCGAGACCGTGACCGCGCCGGCCGAGGGCCACCACCGCCACAAGAAGCAGACCGGCGGCGCGGGCCAGTTCGGCGAGGTCTTCCTGCGCATCGAGCCGCTGCCGCGCGGCGCCGGCTTTCAGTTTGCGGACGAAGTCAGGGGCGGCGCCATTCCGGGCCAGTTCATTCCCGCGGTGGAGAAAGGCGTGCGCGAGGTGCTGGCGAGCGGTGCGATTGCGGGCTACCCAGTCGTCGATGTGCGCGTGGTGGTGTGCGACGGCAAGCACCACAGCGTCGACAGCAAGGACATCGCCTTTGCGACCGCCGGCCGCAAGGCCTTCATGGCCGCGATCCGCGAGGCCCGGCCCGTGGTGGTCGAGCCGATCGTGCAGATAGGAATCGACGTGCCCGAGCATTCCGTCGGCGATGTCACGAGCGACTTGTCCGCGCGGCGCGGCGTGGTCACCGGTACGTCCGACGTCGGCGCCGGCACCGTGAGCGTCGGCGGCCATGTGCCCATGGCCGAACTGGCCAACTACCAGTCAAGGCTCAATGCAATGACCAGCGGCCAGGGCCGATACACCATCGCGTTGTCGCACTACGAAGCCGTGCCGCCGGGGGTTCAGCAGACGCTGATGGGGCAGTACCGGGGGCACGAGGAGGAGTAGCAGGACGCCGGACCCGGCCGTTGCTAGTCCTGTGTGCGGTAGCCCAGCAGCTCGCTGGCCGCGCGGGCTTCTTTCCGAACCGCGGTGGCAATGGGGCCGTCGACGGCGGGATCGAATCCACCTGTCGCTCCCAATGCCGTCAGCACCGCGCACACGCGGCCCGCATAGTCGTAGACCGGCGCCGCCACGGCGCTGATGCCGCGCAGGTAGGTGTCTTTCACGCTCGCGCAATGCGCCTTCTGCACGTCGCGGCGCAGCTGTCCGATGGGGTCGGCCGCGTCGAGCGTGGCACGCATGTCTTCAGGCGAATCGGCGAGTTCCTGCTCGGCGAGCGCGAGCACCCGCGACTCATCGAGCAAGCCCAGGAACGCGCGGCCCGTGGCCGACCAGAGGATCGACATCACCGAGCCGGCGCGCACGTTCACCGTAACGGGCAGGCCTGGCTCCTCGAAGCGCACGATGGTCGGCCCCTTGTTGCCCATGACGGCGACGAAGCAAGTGACCTCCAGCGATTCACGCAGCCTGACCAGGCAGGGCTCGGCCGCGCGAATGGGGTCGGCCTGGCGCATCGCGGCCAAGCCGATCTGGATGGCCTCGGTACCCAGGTAGTAGTGCTGCGAGACAGCATCCTGCAGCACCAGGCCTTCTTCCATCAGGCTGGCAAGGTAGCGGTGCACCTTGGCCGGGCTTTCGGCGACATGGGCCGAGAGGGCCGTGAGGCTGCTGCGGCCGCCCAGGTGGGCGAGGCCCTTGAGCACCGCCATGCCCGTTTCGGCCGATTGCACGCGCTGGCGGCGCTCGCGGGTAGTGGGAGGAAGAGAGGAGGGCTCCAGGGCTTTGGTCATGTGCGCTTGATGTTAGTTGCTGGGGCGCAGTGGTAAGGGGAGCGTTCGGATGCAGGGTTAGCCCTGAAAGTACATCATTACGCAATGCGTATGATATTTACGCAATACGAAACTACACTAACTGGAGCCTCCCCCATGAAAAACCGTCTTGTCCGGTGCCTTGCTGCTCTTTCCCTCCTTGCCGCGGCCGGCGCCAGTGCCCAGACCTTCCCGGCCAAGCCGATCCGCTGGCTCGTTCCTTACGCGGCAGGTGGCGGCTCCGATTTTTTGGCGCGCACGGTGGCGCAGACACTCTCCACCCAGGTGGGCCAGCCGGTGCTGGTGGACAACAAGCCCGGCGGCAACACCGCGCTGGCCGCGTCTGAAACGGCACGCGCACCGGCCGATGGCTACACCGTGCTGTCGGCCGACAACGGCACGCTGGTGTTCAATCCGGCGCTCTACAAGTCGCTCTCGTACAGCCCCACGAAGGACCTCGCACCCGTCACGCTGATGGGCAAGTTCCCGATGATCCTGGTGGTTGGCGCCAATTCCGGCATTGCCACGGCCAAGGACTTCATCGCCAAGGCCAAGGCCAAGCCGGGCGACGTGAGCTACGCCTCGGCAGGCGCGGGCAGCCCGCATCACCTGGCGATGGAACTGCTCAAGGTAGAGGCCGGCCTGTTCATGGTTCACGTGCCGTACCGCGGTGCCGCGCCGGCGCTGGCCGACGTGGTGGGCGGACAGCTGCCGGCCATGATGGTCGACCTGGCGGCCGGTGCCGGCTTCATCAAGGGCGGCAAGGTCCGTGCGCTGGCGGTGGCCAACCCCACGCGCCTGCCGCAACTGCCCGATGTGCCCACCTTCGCCGAGCTCGGCTACAAGAACGTCGAAGCCGCGGCGCTGGTCGGCGTGGTGGTGCCCTCGGCCACGCCGCCCGAGGTGGTGAACACGCTCAATCGCCAACTGGTGGCGGCGATCAACGAGCCCTCGGTGCGCACGCGCATGGTCGATTTCGGCGTCGAGCCGGTGGCCAACACGCCCGCGCAATATGCCGCGCTGCTCAAGAGCGAGACGGCGCGCTGGCACAAGCTGATTCGCGACCTGAAGATCACGCTCGACTGACAAGACCGGGGAGCACCGCCCATGTCAGATACCGCCAATCCTTCGCGCTCATCCGGCTGTCCTGTCGCGCACGGGCCGCTGTCGGCAGAGCGCACGCCCACCGGCTGCCCCGTGAGCGCGCGCGCCGCCGAGTTCGACCCCTTCGAGGACGGCTACCAGCAGGACCCTCCCGAGTACGTGCGCTGGGCGCGTGAGAAGGAGCCGATCTTTTACAGCCCCAAGCTCGGCTATTGGGTGATCACTCGCTACGACGACATCAAGGCGGTGTTTCGCGACAACATCACCTTCAGCCCCTCGAATGCGCTGGAGAAAATCACGCCGACGAGCGACGAGGCCAATGCCGTGCTCGCCTCCTATGGCTTTGCGCTGAACCGCACGCTCGTGAACGAGGACGAGCCCGCCCACATGCCGCGCCGCCGCGTGTTGATGGACCCGTTCACGCCCGAGGCGCTCAAGCACCACGAGCCGATGGTGCGCGAGTTGGCCTGCACCTATGTCGACCGCTTCATCGACGACGGCAAGGCCGACCTCGTGGACCAGATGCTGTGGGAAATTCCGCTGACGGTGGCGCTGCATTTCCTTGGCGTGCCCGAGGAAGACATGGACCAGCTCCGCAAATACTCGATTGCGCACACCGTCAACACCTGGGGCCGGCCCAAGCCGGAGGAGCAAGTGGCCGTGGCGCATGCAGTGGGCAATTTCTGGCAGTACGCCGGCAAGGTGCTCGAGAAGATGCGGCAAGACCCCGACGCGCCCGGCTGGATGCAGTACGGCATCCGCAAGCAGAAGCAGCACCCCGAGGTGGTGACCGATTCGTACCTGCACTCGATGATGATGGCGGGCATTGTGGCCGCGCACGAAACCACCGCCAATGCCACCGCCAACGCGGTGAAGCTGCTGCTGCAGCACCCCAAGGTGTGGCAGGAGCTGTGCGAAGACCCGGGGCTCATTCCCAACGCAGTGGAAGAGTGCCTGCGGCACAACGGATCGGTGGCCGCGTGGCGGCGCCTCGTCACCAGGGACACGCAGGTAGGCGGCGTGGACCTGCCGGCGGGATCGCGGCTGCTGATCGTCACCTCGTCAGCCAACCACGACGAGGCGCACTTTGCCGATGCCGACCTGTTCGACATCCGCCGCGAGAACGCGAGCGACCACCTGACCTTCGGCTACGGGTCGCACCAGTGCATGGGCAAGAACCTTGCGCGCATGGAGATGCAGGTCTTCCTCTCGGAGTTCACACGGCGGATGCCGCACATGCGGCTTGCGCAGCAGCGCTTCACCTATGTGCCGAACACCTCGTTCCGCGGACCCGAGCACCTGTGGGTCGAGTGGGATCCTGCCGCCAACCCCGAGCGCCGGAACCCGGCGCTCCGCGAGGCGCAGTTGCCGGTGCGCGTCGGCGAGACTTCGCGGCATGCCGTGTCGCGGCCTGTGGTGGTGGAGCGCGTCACGCGCGTGGCCGAGGGCGTGGTCAAGCTGCGCCTGGTGTCGCCCGACGGCAAGCCGCTACCGCGCTGGACCGCGGGTTCGCACATCGACGTGGAGTGCGGCTCGTCCGAGCTGTCGCGCCAGTACTCTCTTTGCGGCGACCCGGACGAACCCGGCGTACTGGAGATTGCGGTGCTGCACGAGCCCGAGGGCCGCGGTGGCTCGGCCTGGGTGCACACGCAGGTGAAGGCCGGCGACCGGCTGCGCATCCGTGGGCCTCGCAATCACTTCCGCCTCGACGAGTCGCTGAAGAAGGCGATCTTCATCGCGGGCGGCATCGGCATCACGCCCGTGAACGCAATGGCGCGCCGCGCGAAGGCGCTGGGCATCGATTACGAGCTGCACTACAGCGGCCGCAGCCGCAAGCACATGGCCTTTCTGGACGAGCTTGCGGCGTTGCACGGCGAACGGCTGCGCGTCTATGCGGGCGACGAAGGCCGGCGCTGCGATCTGCCGTCGCTGCTCGCCGAACCGGTGCCTGGTGCCCAGGTCTATGCCTGCGGTCCGCTGCGGATGCTCCAGGCGCTCGAGGGCTGCTGCGCCGCATGGCCCGAAGGCGCCTTGCGCGTCGAGCATTTCGAATCGACGCTGGCCACGCTCGACCCTTCGAAGGAGCATGCGTTCGAAGTCGAGCTGAAGGATTCAGGCCTGGTCGTCACCGTGCCGCCGGACCAGACACTGCTGTCCGCCTTGCGCGCGGCCAACGTCGATGTGCAGAGCGACTGCGAGGAGGGCCTTTGCGGTTCGTGCGAAGTGCGGGTGCTGTCCGGCAAGGTGGACCATCGCGACATGGTGCTGACCCGGCCTGAGCGAGAGGCCAACACGCGGATGATGGCCTGCTGTTCGCGTGCGTGCGAGGGGCGGTTGGTGCTGGAGCTGTAGGCAAGAGATCGGCCAGGCATTCAACCAGGTTGTTCCAGTTGGCATTGGCTACCATCGGCCGATGCTGCACCCCCCGTTTTCGTCAGAGCAACCCAGAGGACGCGCCCGTTGAAGCGGCTCGGCGCTTCGGTCGCGAAACTGCTCTGGCGTGTGCTGGCGCTGGTGCTGGTCGCGCTCGGCCTGCTCGGCGTCTTTCTCCCCGTTCTGCCGACGGTACCTTTTCTGCTTGCCGCCGCCTGGGCTGGCGGACACGGCTGGCCTGCCTTGGAGCAGTGGCTTGTCGGGCACCCGCGCTATGGCAAGTACATCCGGCAATGGCGGGAGGGAGGCTGCGTACCACGCCGCGCAAAGTGGGCGGCCAGCTGGATGATGGCCTTCAGTTCGGCCCTGCTGCTGGCCACCAGCGCCCACATCGCCGTGAAGATCGGCGCGCCGCTGCTCATGGCCGCGGTTGCCATCTGGCTATGGAGGCGGCCGGAGCCGTGAGGTTGCCCTCAGTTCCGTTCCGATAGCTGCTCCAGGATGGCCGGGTTCTCCAGCGTCGATGTGTCCTGGGTGATGGCCTCGCCCTTGGCCACCGACCGAAGCAGCCGGCGCATGATCTTGCCGCTGCGCGTCTTGGGCAGGTTGTCGCCAAAGCGGATGTCCTTGGGCTTGGCGATGGGGCCGATCTCCTTGGCAACCCAGTTGCGCAGTTCGTTGGCGATCTTCTTCGCTTCGTCTCCGGTGGGGCGCGAGCGTTTCAGCACGACGAAGGCGCAGATCGCCTCGCCCGTGGTGTCGTCGGGCCGGCCGACCACCGCGGCTTCGGCCACCAGCGCGGTGCAAGACACCAGCGCCGATTCGATTTCCATCGTGCCCATGCGGTGGCCCGAGACGTTGAGCACATCGTCGATGCGGCCCGTGATCGTGAAGTACCCGGTCTTCGCATCGCGGATGGCGCCATCGCCCGCGAGGTAGTAGCCCTTGAGTTCCGGAGGGTAGTAGCTCGCCTTGAAGCGTTCCGGGTCGCCCCAGATCGTGCGGATCATGCTCGGCCAGGGCTTTTTCACAACCAGGATGCCGCCCTGGCCGTTGGGCACATCGGCACCGGTCTCGTCGACGATGGCCGCAGCAATGCCGGGGAAGGGCAGGGTGCACGAGCCCGGCACCAGCGGCGTGGCGCCGGGCAGCGGCGTGATCATGTGGCCACCCGTCTCCGTTTGCCAGAAGGTGTCGACGACGGGGCAACGGTCGCCGCCGACATGCTGGTGAAACCACTCCCACGCGGCCGGGTTGATGGGCTCGCCGACCGAGCCCAGGATGCGCAGGCTCGACAGGTCGTAGCGCTTGGGGTGCACGGCCTCGTTGGCCTCGGCCGCCTTGATCAGCGAGCGGATGGCCGTCGGTGCGGTGTAGAACACGCTCACCTTGTGGTCCTGGATCATCTTCCAGAAGCGGCCGGCGTCCGGGTATGTGGGTACGCCCTCGAACAGGACTTCGGTGGCGCCCAGCGCCAGCGGGCCGTAGGCGATGTAGGTATGGCCCGTAACCCAGCCGATATCGGCGGTGCACCAGAACACGTCGTCCGGCTTCAGGTCGAAGGTCCACTGGGTCGTGAGCACAGCATGCAGCAGGTAGCCGCCACTGGAATGCTGCACGCCCTTGGGCTTGCCGGTCGATCCCGAGGTGTAGAGCACGAACAGCGGATGCTCGGCGCCCACCCATTCGGGCTCGCAGGTCTCCGGCTGCGCTTGCGTTTCTTCGTGCAGCCAGCGGTCGCGCGACGGAGCCCATCCGATCGGGCCGCCGGTGCGCCGATAGACGATGACGTTCTTCACGCTCTCGCAGCCGCCCAGTGCGATGGCCTCATCGACGATGGCCTTGAGCGGAAGCTGCTTGCCGCCGCGCACCTGTTCGTCGGCGGTGATGACCATCACCGCACCGGCGTCCTGGATGCGGTCGCGCAGGCTCTGCGCCGAGAAGCCGCCGAACACCACCGAATGCGTGGCGCCGATGCGCGCGCAGGCCTGCATGGCGACCACGCCCTCGATGCTCATCGACATGTAGATGACGACGCGGTCGCCTTTCTTCACGCCGCGCGCCTTCAGCGCATTGGCCATGCGGCAGGTGCGCGCGAGCAGATCGCGATAGCTGACGCGGGTGACCTGGCCGTCGTCGGCCTCGAAGACGATGGCGGTCTTGCCGCCCAGGCCGCGCTCCACCTGGCGGTCGAGGCAGTTGTAGGACACGTTGAGCGTGCCGTCCTCGAACCACTTGAAGAAAGGGGCCTGGCTGTCGTCGAGCCCTTGGGTGAACGGGGTTTTCCAGCTCAGGAACTCGCGCGCAAGGCGCGACCAGTAGCCGCTGTAGTCGGCCTCCGCGTCGGCCACCAGCTTGTCGTACGCGGCCATGCCGTACACGTGGGCATCCTTTATCTCCGGGGTGGGAATGAAAGGGGTTGTCGGTTCTTGGGTGCTCACGATGGATCTCCTGTTGTTCGATTCAAAGACGCCGAGCCGACTGGTTCATCGGTCCGCATGGCTGTTCAACCAGGCTGCAATGGCCGCGGCGCTGCGGAAGTCGTCGCAGGCGCGTGCCGGAACGGTGGAATAGCGCTGGTTCCACATGCGCGCCAGCGCCTGGCCCGGCCCCACTTCCAGCACGCAGCGCACCTGCCGCGCCATGATGTTTTCCATGCATTCGTCCCAGCGAACCGTCTGCGCGATCTGGGCGGCCAATGCCGTGCGCGCGGAGTTCGCATCGCGCATGCGGTCCCCCGTGTTGCTGAACAGCACGACGCGGGGCGCGCGAAAAGGCACCTGCGCGAGGGTCTGAAAAAAGCTCTTTGCCGCCTCGCGCATCCAGGGTGTGTGGGAGGCGACGTTGACCCGCAGGCGCGTGCACTGGGCACCGGCTGCCATGGCCGTGCGCTCGGCCTCCTCCAGCGCGGCAATCGGGCCGCCGAGAACCACGCTGGCATTGCCGTTGCGAATGGCGAGCTCGAGTCCCGCTTCGATACGCAACCGATCGAGGTGCTGCTCCGGCAGGCCGCTGACAGCCAGCAAGCCACCGGGCGCATGCGCGGCGCAACGGTCCATTGCCTCGGCCCGCTGCGGCGCAAGCACTGCCGCCGCGCCGGAATCGATGACGCCGGCCGCGCTGAAGGCGGCCAGCTCGCCGACGCTGTAGCCGGCCACCGCGGCCGGCGGCGGTACCAGGGGCGCGAGCTGCCCCCAGGCTGCCAACGCAAGGCTCGTCAGGAGCAATTGGGCATTGCTGTTCCGTTCGGCCCATTCCGGATCGGCGAGCGCACCGCGCCAGTCGTCGATGCCAAGCTGCGCGCACATGCCGCGCACGACGGCGTCGTCCGCCAGCCAGGGAAGCATGGCAGGGTGCTGGGTGCCCTGGCCGGAAAAGAGCAGCGCGTAGCTCATGGGGCCGGACACACGCGCTGGAGCCAGCAGGCGGCGGCGAGCGTGTCGGCCGCGCCGCCGGGCGACAGCCGCTGCCGCACGAAATCGTCTGCAATGGCCTGCGCGTCCCGGAGCCCTTGGGGCCGTGCGATGCCTCCCCGATCCAGAAAGCGTTGGGCCGCGCGTTGGGCGCCGCGCAGGCCCGCAAGACCGCCGCGGTGCGCCAGGTTGCTGTCGTCCAGCACCGCGATGATGTGGAACAAGGCATCGAGCCGGGCCTGGCGAGCCGTGAGGCCACGGGCCAGCGCGCGCTGCAATGCCGGCAGGGCTGTTTCGAACAGCACCGGGAAACCCAACGCCGCCTCTTCGGATGCGCTGCGCAGGCCGTGGCGCCGCGCAGCGATGCCACCGGGCAATGCGGACGGCCTCTGGCTGCGTCTGGCCAGCGCATCGCCCCAGTGGCGGCGCAGCGCATCACGCAAGCCGGCCGGGTGCAATGCGCCGCCTTGCTCCCGCAGCGCGGCACCTGCCGCCGCGCACAGCAGGCCGAGCATGAAAATGGCGCCGCGGTGCGTGTTGACGCCGCCGGTGGCGGCCAGCATGCGCGCCTCGGCCGCAATGCCATGCCGTTCAAGCACCGGAAAATCCGCGCCTTCCGCGCCGGCCTCGGCAATCTGCACGAAGTAGCGGCGCAGCGAGAACAGGCTGCGCATGAAGGTGTGCGCGTCCATGTCGTCGTGGCTGCCGCGGTCGATCAACGTGACCAGGCCGGGCTTGGGCGAAAGGGCGAGTTCGTCGTAGAGCGCGAGCGTGGCGGCGCGCCCGATCGTCTGTGGTGTGAGTGGCGCTTGCGGCTGCAGCGGAAGCGCTGAGTTTTTCATGCGGGCAGCTCCGTCATTTGGACATGCTCGCACCACGCGGTATCGCGTTGCAGGCTCACGCGATCGAGCCGCTTGACCAGCACGGCCCGTGCACGTCCGGCGCGCCACTCGTTCCATTCACGCCATGCCACCGCCGAGCCGTCGTTGAACAGGAGTTCGCCGTCCAGCCGCGGCCGTGGCGCCTCGAACGACGCAAGCGCCTGAACCACAGCATCCGCATGCGCCGCGCCCTCGACGGTGACCGACAGATCGAGATCGGAGGCCGCGTGCACGTGATCGAGGCCGCTGATCGCCTGCCAGCCGTAGCTGCCGAAAATGCGTGCCGCCGCGTGGCGTTCGTCGAGTCTGCCGAGCAGTTCGCGGATCGCGCCTTGTGCTGGCGGTGGCAGCAGCTCGTGCACGTCACCCAGCCGCGGGAACTCGTCGAGGCCAAGCACCGCGGCGTGTGGTACCTGCAGTGCAAGCCGGCGCTTGTCCCAGCGCGCGGGCGCCGGCAAGCCGAGCGCGATTCGCTCGCCGGCAGCGGAATCGGCTGGCTGCCGCGTCACGACCAGCGGCAGTTGATGCGAAGCCCAATGCGCGAGGCATTCGCGTGCCTGCTCGTCCCATGGCCGGCCCAGCACGGCGGCCCAGCCGCTGGTGGAAAGCCGGGCGAGTTGATGGCGGCGCAGCGGAGCCATGGCGGTCTTGCCTGTTCAGACGGCTGTCAGGCCGCGTCCAGCACGCGCCGCACGACAGCGGCGGCCATGCGGCGTCCGCCGCGTTCGGCGCCGTCCCGCGCACGTTGGTCTTCCGTCGGCGTGTGCGCCAGCGCCTCGCGCAGGCAGGCCTGCAAGTCGCCCTGCCAGAGCGCGCGCACGCCGCCCATCGCCACATAGTTCTGCACGCCGGGTGCGAACACCGGGTTGGACTGCGACAGGGCAGTGAGCTTTTCTTCCGGCAACTTGGTCACGCGCGCCATGGCGGGGATGCGCATCACGCGGATCTCGGCCTCGGGCAGCGCGTAGCAGGCGTCGGCAATCAACCCCGAGGTGATGAAGCCGCCGGACAGCGCCTGGTCGTACACCAGGCCGATCACGCGGTGGCCGCGGCGCCGCGCCAGGTCGATGCTCGCACCGAGGTGCGCCATCGCACGGTTGATACCGAGCAGTTCGTCGCGCCGGCGCAGTTGCTGGCCCTGGGTGTCGATCAGGAGCAGGATTGGCCGGCCCGGGTGCTGCGTGACGGTGTCCAGCACCACGCGGGCTTGCGCCAGCGCGAGCCGCACCCCGATCGGTGCATGGTTCGTGGTGCCGATCACCGCAACAGGCTCGCCGTCGAAGATGACTTCGCCTTGCAGAAAGTCGCCGCCTTCGCGCATGCCGTGGTACGGGCCGAAGAGCTGGGTGACGAGTGAATTCCACTGCATGGAGTGCTCCTCTCTGTCTTGTCAAACGGTGCGCAGCGCGCGGACGGCATCCACCGAGAGCTCGGGTACCTGCTGCGCATCGGGAATGCCGAGCGCGGTCCAGAGCAGGGTTGCTTCGTCGCTGTCAGTGGAGTTGGTGGTGCCGGTGGAGGGCAGGGCATGCAAGCGCTCCGTGAGCAGCACGTGCTCCTGTTCCAGCGCAGCCAAGGTCAATGGTTTCGAACCGGATAGCGCCGCAATGGCCGCCGCGCGAAAAGCAGCAACATCGTCTTCCACCAGCGCATCGCAGTCGCCAGTGAGCCAGCGGTGCTTGCCGCCGGTGGTGCGCCAGACCAGCGCGCGGTCGCGCGAGTCGAATTCGTCCACGCCGTGCGAAGCCTCGATCACCTCCGGGCCCGACATCGCGAGCCGGCCGACGTCGCTCATCACGATGTGGTCGGCGCAGCGCGCGACGATGCCCATGCCGCCGAAGCAGCCGTTGGCGCCGCCGATCAGCACGATCACCGGCATGCCGGCGGCGCGCACGTCGAGCAGGGCGCGCATCACTTCCGATACCGCGATGAGCCCGGCGTTGGCCTCGTGCAAGCGCACGCCGCCTGATTCGGCCAGCAGCAGCACCGCCGCCGGCCGGTCGCGCAGCGCGCGCTGCAGCAGGCCGACCAGCTTGGCGCCGTGCACCTCGCCCACGCCGCCGCCCATGAACGCGCCTTCCTGCGCGGCCACGAACACGCTGTGGCCATCGAGCATCGCGCGGCCGACCGCCACGCCGTCGTCGAATGCACACGGCACGCCAAGCTGCGCCAGGTGCGGGCTGGTGACCCGCTCGCTCGGAGGCAGCCATTCATGAAAACTGCCGGCGTCGAGCAGCAGCGCCAGCCGCTCGCGCGCCGAGCATTCGGCATAGCTGATCATGGCCGGCCTCCTGCGATCTCGGCCACCGCCTGGTCGAGCCGCAGGCTCACCACCGCGGGCGTGGCGCCCATGTCGTTGATCGACACGCGCACGCCGGCCAGCGGATGGCGGGCATGGAAGTCGTTCATCACGGCCTGCCAGATGGGGCCGAAGCCGCGCGCCGAGGTTTCGACACGTACGGCGCAGCCGTTGCCGGCGTCTGGCTCGAGCATGACTTCGAGGTTGCCGGAACCGACGACGCCGACCAGCACCGGCGCAAAGGCACCGGCCTGGCGGCCGCCGGAGAAAGAAAAGTCCAGGGTTTCGAGCCCTGCGGGAACGTCGCTCATCGTTGAATCTCCTGCTACCAGTTTCTGAAACGCTTGGGCGGCTGGTACAGCCCGCCGGAGGCGCGCACCAGGTCGCGCATGTTGCGTGCGGCCAGCAGGTTGCGGGTGGCTTGGCGGGGGTCGATGCCCAGGTCCTGCGGTCGGCGGATCACGCCGCGGTCGCGCAGGTTCTCGACTGCGCGCCTGTCGCGCGCCAGGCCCACCGCGGTATAGCCGGCCACGCCGCGAATCGCCTGCTCGCGCTCCTCATCGCTGCGGCACAGCAGCAGGTTGGCAATGCCTTCCTCGGTGAGGATGTGCGAGACGTCGTCGCCGTAGATCATGATCGGCGGCAGTTCCATGCCGGCCTGCTCCTGCAGGGTCCATGCATCGAGCCGGTCGACGAAGGCCGGCTGCATGTGCTCGCGGAAGGTCTCCACCATCTGCACCACCAGCTTTTGCCCGCGCGGCGTGCCGGCTGCGCCCGTGCGCCCGGCGCGCGCTTCCCGCCCCGCCTTGAGCCAGGCCGGGCTCGAATGCCGGCGTCCGCGTGCGTCGGCGCCCATGTTGGGCGCACCACCAAAGCCGGCAATGCGGCCCAGCGTGGCGGTCGAGCTGTTGCCGTCCAGATCGACCTGCAAGGTCGAGCCGATGAACATGTCGCAGGCGTAATGGCCGGCCGCCTGGCAGAACGCCCGGTTGCTGCGCAGGCTGCCGTCTGGGCCGGTGAAGAACACGTCGGAGCGCGCGCGAATGTAGTCTTCCATGCCCAGCTCGGAGCCGAAGGAATGCACCGATTCGACCCAGCCCGCCTCGATGGCAGGGATCAGCGCCGGATGCGGGTTCAGCGCCCAGTGCTTGCCGATCTTGCCCTTCAAGCCGAGCGACTCGGCATAGGTCGGCAGCAGCAGCTCGATGGCCGCGGTGTCGAAGCCGATGCCGTGGTTCAGGCGCTGCACGCCGTACTCGCCGTAGATGCCCTTGATGGCCATCATCGCCATCAGGATCTGGACTTCGCTGATCTGCGCCGGGTCGCGCGTGAACAGCGGCTCGATGAAATTGGGTCTCGGTGCCTTCACCACGAAGCTCACCCAGTCGGCGGGAATGTCGATGCGCGGCAGCGTGGTCGTCTTGCCATCGACCATTTCGTTGACCTGCGCAATCACGATGCCGCCCGAGAACGCCGTGGCCTCGACGATGGCCGGCGTGTCTTCGGTGTTGGGGCCGGTGTAGAGATTGCCTTCCGCATCGGCCGCCTGCGCGGCGACCAGCGCCACCTTGGGCGTCAGGTCGACGAAATAGCGCGCGAACAGTTCCAGGTAGGTGTGGATGGCGCCGATCTCGATGCGCCCGGCGGACACGAGCTTGGCCAACCGCGCACCCTGAGGCCCCGAAAAGCTGAAGTCCAGCCGCGCAGCCACGCCGTTCTCGAAAACGTCCAGATGCTCCGGCAGCGCCAGCACCGACTGCACCATGTGCAGCCCATGCACCTTGGCCGGATCGACCTGGACCAGGGCGCGCGCGAGGAAGTCGGCCTGCTTCTGGTTGTTGCCTTCCAGGCAGACGCGGTCGCCGGGCGAGAGCACCGCCTCGAGCAGGGTGGCGATGGCTTCGGTGTCGACGCGCTTGCCGGCGAGCCGGTTTCCGAGTGCATCGGCCGCGCGCGCCAACCGCATGCTGCGGTCGTCGGCCTTGGAGGTCCAGGATCTGGAGATCATAGGAAGAGGAGTTGAAGTTCGATCGAAAACGGCGGCGCCCTCACAGCACCACGAAGAGCAGCCACACCACCACCGGCGCCACCAGCGTCACGATGGCGCCGTACACCATCAGCTGCCGGAAGAACACGTCCCGGTCCACGCCCTTGGCGTTGGCAAGCACCAGCGCGCCGTTGGTGGAGAAAGGGCTCACGTCGACGATGGTCGAGGAGACGGCCATTGCCGCGATGAAGCCGATGGCACTCACACCCGTGTCGCCCTGCAGGAATGGCACCGCCAGCGGAATCAGCGAGCCGAGCACGGCGGTCGACGAGGCGAAGGCCGAGACCACGGCGCCGACGAAGCACAGCAGCAGCGCGGCGATCATGGGCGAGGTGAGTCCGGCCACGCTATGGCCGACGAAGTCGATGGTGCCCATCTTGTCCATCACGCCCACGTAGGTGCTGACGCCCACGATCAGCATGATCTCCGGCCACGACACCTGTCCCAGCGCGCGCTTTTGCAGGTTGGGCGCCATCAGCGTCAGCACGAGGCCGATGCTGATCGAGACGAAGCCGATGTCCTGCTTGAAGAACAGCGTCAGCACGGCGAGCGCAAGCAGTCCGGCCACGGTGGCGATGCGGTAGGCATGCGAGCCAGGTTGCGCGGCTTCGGCGCGCGATGATTCCATCAGGGAGTTTTCCGCCCGCGCCGCGATGCGCCGCTCTTCGGGAAACGATTCGCCCTCGGCATCGCCATACACCTGCGCGCCGCTTTGCCCATGCGACACGCGCTGCACGACTGGGGCGCTGCCGTCGGCATTCGCTCGCTGCCGCAGCAGCTTCATGCCGCCCATCAGGAAGAACAGCAGCAGCGACACCGACAGGTTGACCCCGAGGCTTGCCAGCATGGTGGCAACCTCGTTCAGCGGCAGGCCGGCCTTGGCGACGATCTTGTTGGTGATGCCGCCGTAGATGCTGATCGGCGAGAAGCCGCCCCCTTGAGCGCCGTGCACGACCATCAAACCCATGAGCAGCGGGTTGATGCCGTACTTGGCGGCAAAGCCGAGCGCGATAGGCGCAATGATGGCCACCGCCGCCGGGCTGACCGCGCCCACCGCCGTGAGCAGCGCGGCAATGAGAAACATGATCCAGGGAATGGCGGCAATGCGCCCGCGCACCGCGCGCACCGCCAGCCTGACCAGCCAATCGATGGTGCCGTTGTTCTGCGCCAGCGCGAACAGATAGGTGATGCCCACCAGCGTGAGAAACAGGTCGGCCGGAAAGCCGCCCATGATCGCCTTCGTGTTCATGCCGGCCACCAGCGTGCCGACCAGGAACGCGCCGACGAAGGCGATCACGCCCATGTTGATGGGCAGCACGGTGGCCAGCACGAACATGCCGACCAGCGTGTAAATCGAAATCCAATGTGAACTCATCGATGCGTCTCCGGTGTTTTAGGTACGACGCACATGGCACCACGCGTCTGGGTCCGTACGGTACGCACCCCCTCCGGGACGATCAATGAAGCGGCGTTGCCGACCTTTACGCCTTGTGAAACGATCGAGGGTTAACCCTGATCGGTCGGATGTTTAACCCTCAGCGGAGTTCAGCTCTTGCCAGGCGGCACACCGACAGCAACGCCAGCAGGTTCGGGTCGCGCTCGCGCGTGCGCAGGAAGTTGAGCGCGATGGTCTGGCGCATCAAGTACCGGGGTTGCAGCGGAATCAGCTGCACCTTCTGCGGCATCACGCCGCGCACTCGCCCCGGCAGCAGCGTGTAGCCGACCCCGCCGCTCACCAGGTTCATCAACGAGAAGATGTCGTCGGTCTTCATCACCACGTTGGGCGTGAAGCCGGCGATGCGGAAGGTTTCGACAAACCCACGGTAGGTGACGAAACCTTCGCTCAGGCTCACGAAGCGCTCGCCGGCGCAGTTGCTCAGGTCGATTTCGCTCAGGGCGGAGTAGGGGGAGCCTACGGGTGCGGCAAACTGGATGTCGTCTTCGAACAGCGGTTCCGACTCGACGTCGGAAACATCTTCGGGAATGGCCATGAGCGCGGCGTCGATGGCGCCGTCCCGCAGCTTCTGCAGCAGGTGCGCGTTGGAGCCGAGCACGAGCTCGGTGTGCAGGTCGGGCTTGCGCAGCTTCATGCCCATGATCAGCTGCGGCACCGTGCGGCTGGTCAGGGAATAGAGCGAACCGATGCGGATCCGGTCGGCCGAGTAGCCGGCAACTTCCCGCGTGGCGCGAACGCCTTCGGACATGGTGCGAAGCACATCGCGCGCTACCTCGGCCAGCGCATGGGCGGCTTCGGTCGGGTGCAGGTTGCGGCCTTCGTGCCGGAACAGGGCGCAGCGCAAGCCGGTTTCCAGCGAATGCAGGGCGCGGTGCACGCTCACGGCGCTGATGTCGAGCTTTTCCGCCGCGCGGGCCAGATTGCCGGCTTCCATGAAGGCCAGCAGGATCTCGAGCTTGCGGAAAGTGATTTCTTCGTCGACGTGGAGGAGCATGGGCGGCCTGCGGATGACACCGGATCGTACCCCTGGGGATCATGGACGGCATCGGCTTCAGATTGCGACATTGGCTGACAGCCAGCCGGTGCCGCGAGGTACAGCGTCCCAACATGGCCAACAAGGTCGACCGCTACCAGCCCATGCTGCTCGACGAACGCCCGCTCGACCTCGACGAGCCGGGGTGGATCTACGAACTGAAGTTGAACGGCTATCGGGTGCTGGCCGAGTTCGACGGCGCCGTGCAGCTGCGCACGCGCAACGGCACCGACGCCACCACGTGGTTTCCGGAGATCACGCAAAGCCTGGGCAAGCTGAGAAGCGGGCAGTGCGTGGTGGACGGCGAGGTTTGCGTGTTCGACCAGGTGGGCCGCAGCGACTTCAGCCAGCTGCAGGATCGTGGGGCTCGGGGCCGCTACCCGGGTGGCCCGAACGTCGTCTACTGCGTCTTCGATCTGCTGGTGCACCGCAGCGTCGACATCACGCAGCAGCCATTGCTCGAGCGCAAGGCCGCGCTCGCCGGGATCTTCAAGAAGAGGCCGCGGCCGTACATCATGTACGTCGATCACTTCGAATCGGGCGCTGCCCAGCTCTTTGCCGATGTCGTGATCCCGATGAAACTGGAAGGCCTGGTGGCCAAGCGCGCGGGCAGCGTCTACCAGCCCGGCGTCCGGTCGAGCGATTGGGTGAAAGTCAAACGAAGCGCCGTCCCGTCGGGGCGGGTTGCGCGAACTTGACTCAACAGTTCATTCGCGCACCATGACCGTGTTTCGGCCCTCCTGCTTGGCAAGATAGAGCGCCTCGTCCGCGGCTTTCAAAAGCTCGAACGGCGTGCTGTCGGGCTGCGGCACTCCGGCCGCCACGCCAAGGCTGATGGACACCGTGCCCAGCACTGACGCTGCATGGGGAATCCGCAGATCGGCCACGGCCAGCCGTGCCCTCTGCGCAACTTCGAGCGCACCTTCGGCGTCGGTCGCGGGCAGCAGCAGGACCATTTCCTCGCCCCCGTAGCGCGCGACCAGGTCGCCCGAGCGCCACACGGCCGAGCGCAGCGCGTGGGCGATACGGCGCAGGCACTCATCGCCTTCAAGGTGACCGTACAGGTCGTTGTACTTCTTGAACTCGTCCACATCGACCATGACAACCGCCAGCGGCGTCTGGCCTTCCAGCGCCTGCTGGAAGTTGAAGAGCAGGCGGGCGTCGAAGTAGCGGCGGTTGGCCAGGCCTGTGAGCCCATCTTCCTGCGCAAGATGTTCCAGGCGCTCATTGGCCTCGGTCAGTGCGTCGCGGGCGCTGCGCAGATGCAGTTCCGCCACCAGCCGCCTTCGCATCGACCGGATCAGGTAGCGGCCTGAGACGCCGACGATCAGGCACAGAAGGACCACCCAGGTCGTTTGATAGATCGATGCGGATTTCCATTCCTGCAGCGCCTCGTCCTTGCCGACGGCAACGGTCACGAAGAGCGGGTAGTCCAGCAGGTGTTCGAAGCTGATGATCCGCGTCACGCCGTCGATCGCCGATCTTCCTTCGACAGTGCCCGAGCGTGAGGCCTGGAAGCGCTTCTGGAACGGCGAATCGGTGTTGCGCCTGTTCATATCGGCTTCCCTGAAGGGGCGGCGAACCAGGAGCTGGCCCGCTCCGAACAGCGCAATCGCTCCTTGGTCGCCGATCTGAAAGCGGTCCAGCACGCTCAGCAGGTGCTTGACGCTGAGCGTGACCAGCACCACGCCGGCAAAGTTGCCGTCCGGGTCGTTGATCCTTCGCGAGACGGGAATCACCCATTCGCCCGAAGAGCGGCTCACGATGGGCCCGCTGATCAGGGTGCGCGCGCTCGGGTTGGCCCGGTGGTAAATGAAGTACTCGCGGTCCGAGTTGTTTTTGGTACCCGCCGGGGATGCCTCGGAATAAACCAGCCAGCGGCCTTGCTCGTCATAGATGAAGAGCCCCTTGATGGATTGGACTTCGGAGGCATGGTTCACGAGAACGGGTTGAAGACGCTGCAGCGTCTCGGGCGTGATGTCCGCGCGCTCGAGCTCGAAGACGATGCCCGAGATGATGTGTTCGGCCAGGGCGACGGTGCTGTCGATCTGCTGGCTGACCGCGCGTGCGAGGTTGGTATTCGCCCGCGTGATCTGCTCGTTTTCTGCCGTGCGTGCGCGAATGACCAGCCATGCGTTCATGACCAGCAGCGCCACGCACACAAAGACTACAAACAAAGTAGTGCCGAAGATGACACGGCTTCTTTGCGCGTCCGTTTTTCGGGCAAAGGAGCTCGCGTCGTTCGATGACCTGGAGCCAATGGACGGATCTGGAACCGTCTCGGGCGACGGAGGAGAGGGCGCTTTTTTCATCGAAGGCCCCGACTCTACAAAAAACGTCGATCGCCGTCTCTACCTGCGCTGCGGCATTTCCTTTTTGTCGCATGTCGAGCCTGAAGCGACGCTGCGTGTCACCTTTTGGAGGGAACTCGCGTGCCTTTCTTCGAGGGCAACGCGGGCATGGATCGTGCGCCATATGCGCGGTCGATTCTTTTCAAATCAAAAAAGCGCTTTTCATGATCATGTCTTTTCGGCGCAGGCAGTCCGATCGATCTGATGAAAAGCCAGGACATTCACCCGGATATCGTCGACACCTATCTCGTGGGCGTTGGCGCAGGCGCCTGGCCCAGCTGGAACAGTCCGGACGGCGCTTATGTCACCTACACCGCGCAGGCCATCCAGGCTTACGGCGCGGTTCCGATGTTCACGCTCTACCAGATGGCAACCAGCGGGGAGGGCAATCTGAGCATCCTCGACGATGCCGCCTTCATGAACAACTACTGGGCGAAGGTCCGGCTGATGTACCAACGCATTGCGGCCCCAAAGCCAGATCTCGGCCTACCGGGCGGCCCTGGGCAATGGCCTCCCGATCCTGTGGTGGCAGACACCGATGGGCGTGCCGTCCGACACGCCCGACGGTACCGATCAGCACTACCGGAACAACCATGTCGACTACATGCTGAGCAATACCCAGGAGTACGGCGATACCCACACGTTCGCGATTGTCTTCAGTCCGGGTGGCAGCCACCAGACTTCGATCAGCACCGACGGCGGCCAGTTTGCCCGCCTCTCGAGTCAGTATCTCGCGCGAGGCGGCGCCACCTTGAAGTAGCGTCTAGCCCGGCGCTGCGCCCTGTGTCGCTGTATAGACGGCATACAGCGACTGGCTCGCCGCCATGAAGAGGCGGTTGCGCTTGGGGCCGCCGAAGCAGATGTTGCCGCAGACTTCCGGCAGCCGGATACGCCCGATGAGCCGGCCTTGCGGCGTCCACACCGTGACGCCGCTGTAGCCCACGCTGCGGCCCGCATTGCTGGAGCACCACAGGTTGCCATCGACATCGGCGCGCACGCCGTCGGGCGCGCATTTCACGCCGTCGACCATGAAGTTGCTGAAGAGCTTGCCGTTGCTGAGCTTGTTGTCCGAGCCGACATCGAACACATACATGTCGCCCTTGCCGCCGGCAATGGTGTCGCCCGGTCCTTGCCCGGTGCTGACGATGTAGAGCTTCTTGAAGTCCGGCGAGAAGCACAGGCCGTTCGGGTCGGGCACCAGGTCTTCGCCAGCCACCTGCGTGAGCGTGCCGCTCTTGTCCAGGCGGTACACCGCGGTCGGCAGTTCGCGCTTGTACGAGCCGATTTCGGGCGGCTGCCCGAGCCTCGGGTTGAGCCGGCCGGCCTTGTTCGCGGGCCCGCCCGGCGCGTCGACCGCGCCCTCGTAGAGCTGGGCGCCGTAGGGCGGATCGGTGAACCAGTAGCTGCCGTCAGGGTGAGGAACGATGTCGTTGGGCGAGTTGAGCCGTTTGCCGTTGAAGCTGGAGGCGAGGATGGTGACTGAGCCGTCGAGCTCGTAGCGCACCACGCGCCGCGTCAGGTGCTCGCAGGACAGTTGCCTGCCCTGGTAGTCGAAGGTATTGCCGTTGCTGTTGTTGGAAGGCGCGCGAAACACGCTCACGTGCCCGTCGTCGTCGCTCCAGCGCAACTGGCGGTTGTTCGGTATGTCGCTCCACACCAGAAAGCGGCCGACCGAATTCCACGCCGGCCCTTCGGACCACAGCGCCCCGGTCCACAGCCGCTGGATGGGTGCGTTGGGCTGGCGCAGGCCATCGAAGGCCGGCTCGACGGTGAGCACGTCGGGGTCGGTGAAGTAGGTGGTCGGGGCTCCGCCTGGGCCGAAGTCGCGCGGCGGCTGGGTGATGGTGCTCGGCGGCGCAGCCGGCTTGCCGGAAGCAGCTTGCGCATGCGTCCATCGCGGAAAGACGAAGGAGGCGCCTACCGCGGCTCCCACGCCGCCAAGAAGCTTTCGGCGTAGTACCCAACTATTCGAACCTGGATCGACTTTTTCTTGTGCCACTAATCACTCCGTGAAAAGGATGGAAGAAGCTGGAGGAGGGCGGAGCGTCTCCAGGTTCGCTTGATACATCAGCCAGCCAGCGCGGTCAACGGCGCCGGTTGTCGGCGGGTACGTAGTTCCCCTCGCGGCCGCGTCAGATTGCGATCAGGCCGGCGCAAGAGCATCCCGTTGCGTTCGACAACCCACTACATCGGGCACGTATGAAAAACAGAAATCTTGCCAGGGGACTCTTCCTCATGGCAATCGCGCTGGCCTTCGGCCTCACGGCCCTTCGCTATCCCATCGGGGACCTGAGCCGTGCCGGACCGGGGCTTTTTCCGGTGATGGTGAGCAGCCTGCTGCTGCTGATCGGCGTGTCGACCGTGGTGCGGTCGTTCTTCGTCGAGCCGGTGCGGCTGGACCTTCATTTCAAGAACATCGCACTCATCCTCGCGAGCCTTTGCGGCTTCGCGTTGATCTCCATGTACCTGGACATGGCCGTGGGCATCGTCTTCATGGTGTTCTGCTCGGCCTTTGCCGGCAGCTCCAACTCGTGGATGCGCAACGTGAAGATTTCCGCCGGGCTGATCGCCATGGCGTTTGCGCTTCAGAAGCTCCTCGGCTTGAACCTGCCGCTTTTCTGAGGGGCGAGATATGGAAGTCCTCAACAACCTGGCGTTCGGCTTTTCGTACGCCCTCACTTGGCAGAACCTGCTGTTCTGCGCCATCGGCTGCACGGTGGGAACGCTGGTGGGCCTGCTGCCGGGCCTCGGTCCGCTGGCAACCATCAGCCTGCTGCTGCCGCTGACCTATTCCATTCCCACGACCGGCGCACTCATCATGCTGGCCGGCATTTACTACGGTGCGCAATACGGCGACAGCGTGAGCGCCATCACCATGAAGATCCCGCATGCGAGCAGCATCGTGGCCTGCATCGACGGGTATGCGATGACGCTGAAAGGGCAGACCGGCCTGGCGCTCTTCACGGCCGGTTTCTCCAGCTTCATCGGCGGCACGGTCGCCATTCTGGTGCTGTCGTTCTTCGCGCCGATGCTGGGCGAGGTCGCCTTCCTGTTCGGCCCCGCGGACTACGTCGCGATGATGCTGGTGGGCTTTGTGTGCGTGAGCTTCGTCACCACCGGCAGCCTGCTGAACGGCCTGGCGATGTGCATGATTGGCGTGCTGCTGGGAACGATTGGCACCGACGTGAACAGCGGCATGGCGCGCTTCACGCTCGACATGCCGTTTTTGACTGACGGCGTCGGCATTGTGAGCATCGCACTGGGCTGCTTCGGCATTGCCGAGATCACCAAGAACCTCGACTCGCGCGAGGAGCGCTCACCCTTCAACGGCAGGATCAATCTCATTCCCACTTGGGCGGAGTTCAAGCGGATCATCCCGAGCGCGCTGCGCGGCAGCGTGGTCGGCTCGCTGCTGGGCATCTTGCCCGGCGGCGGCCCGACCATCGCGCAATTCGCGGCCTATGCGCTCGACAAGAAGGTCAGCAAGTACAAGCATGAGATCGGCTCCGGCTGCATCGAGGGCGTGGCCGGCCAGGCCGCCGCCGATGAAGCGGCCGCGCGCACCAGCTTCATTCCGCTGATGAGCATCGGCATTCCCGAAAACGCCGTGATGGCGCTGATGCTCGCGGCGTTCATCATCAAGGGCATTCAGCCGGGGCCCAACATGATCGGTGCCCACCCCGAGCTGTTCTGGGGCCTGGTGGCCAGCATGTGGATCGGCAACGTGTTCTTGCTGGTGCTGAACGTGCCGCTGGTGCGCTACTGGCTTTCGGTGTTCAAGATTCCCTACAGCGTGCTGTTCCCGTCGATCCTGTTCTTCTGCTGCATTGGCACCTACAGCGTCAACAACAACCTAGAAGACGTCTTCATCACGTCCGCCTTCGGCTTCATGGGCTACATGTTCATGCGGCTCGAACTGGACGCCGCGCCGCTCATGCTCGGATTCATCCTCGGCCCGATGCTCGAGGAGAACTTTCGCAGGGCGATGCTGCTGAGCCGCGGAAGCTTCAATGTGTTCGTGAACAGGCCCATCAGCGGCACGCTCATGGCGCTGATTGCCGTCTTCGCCGTTTGGCAGGTAGTGGCCTTCGTCATCAAGACACAAAAGAAGAATGTCGGCACGGGGGTGGTGCTCGGCGTGTTGGCCGAGGAGTGACTATGGCGTGTAGATGAGGCTTCGTGGCACCGAAGGCGCATCGATCGCACCGGCCGCGTCTGCAACGCAGTCAGGACGCGTGCTGTATGAAGTCCACAAAAGCCCTTAGCGGCGCCGGCAGCAACCGGCGACCGGGGTAGTAGAGGAAGGGGCCGGAGAAGCGCAGCCACCAAGGCTCGAGCACAGGTTCGAGCGCGCCGCTGTCAAGGTGTGGCCGCAGCCAGTCTTCGAACAGGTACACCACGCCGGCACCGGCAAGCGCCGCATCGACCGAGAGATCCGCCGCCGCACCGATCCGCACGATCAGCTGCCCGGTCACGTCGATGCGCAAGGTTTCGCCGTTGCGCTCGAACTCCCACGGCGGCATCGATCCGCTGGCGAACCGGCCGCGCAAGCAGTTGTGGCCGAGCAGATCGCGCGGATGCTCGGGCCGGCCATGGCGCTCGAGGTAGGAGGGCGCTGCCGCCACGGCAAAACGCTGGATGCGCGGGCCGATGGGCACGGCGACCATGTCCTGCTCGAGCCGCTCGTCATAGCGGATGCCGGCATCGCAACCGGCGGCCAGCACATCGACGAAACCATCCTCGGCAATCACTTCGAGAGAGATGTCGGGATAGGCCGCAAGGAAACGCGGCACGATCGCTGGCAGCACGAGCCGAGCTGCGCTGATCGGCACGTTCAGCTTGAGCGTGCCGGCGGGCCGGTCGCGAAAGCCGTTCACCACGTCGAGCGCCGCCTCCACCTCGCTGAGCGCGGGCCTCAGCCGTTCGAGCAGGCGTTCTCCCGCTTCTGTCGGCCGCACGCTGCGGGTCGTGCGGTGAAGCAGGCGTACGCCGAGTTGAGCTTCCAGCCGGCGCACCGCCTCGCTCAGGCCCGATGCGCTACCGCCGGTCAGGCGCGCGCCGTCGCGAAAGCCCTTGGCGCCGGCCACCGCCACGAAGGCGTTGAGATCTTCGAGATCGACTTTCATTGTTCTGAATCCTGCACAGCCCGTGCCGATTATGGCGGCTTATCAAACAGAGACGGGCTGCCTAGACTGGCTTCACGACTTCATTGACCTCTTCAACTCCAGGAAAAAACATCATGTCCAGCATGCACACCCCCAGCACCTACACCCTCGGCGACCGTTCGGTCCATCGGCTCGGCTACGGCGCCATGCAGCTCGCCGGCCCCGGCGTGTTCGGCCCGCCGAAAGATCGCGAGGCGGCGCTGGCCGTGTTGCGCGAAGCGGTCGCCAATGGCGTCGATCACATCGACACCAGCGACTTCTACGGCCCGCACATCACCAATCAGCTCATCCGCGAGGCACTCGCGCCTTATGCGAAGGATCTCGTCCTCGTCACCAAGATCGGGGCGCGGCGCTCCGACACAGGCGGGTGGCTGCCTGCGTTTTCGCCCGAGGAGCTGACGCAGGCCGTGCACGACAACCTGCGCAACCTTGGGCTGGACGTGCTGGAAGTGGTGAACCTGCGCATCATGTTCGATGTGCACGGCCCGGCCGAGGGATCGATCGAGGCGCCGCTCGCGGCATTGGCCGAGCTTCAGCGCCAAGGCCTGGTGCGCCACATCGGCCTGAGCAACGTGACGCCCGCACAGGTCGCCGAGGGGCGCAGCATCTGCCGCATTGCCTGCGTACAGAACCAGTACAACCTCGTGCATCGCAACGACGACGCGCTGATCGACGACCTGGCACGCGACGGCATTCCGTACGTTCCGTTCTTTCCGCTCGGCGGCTTTACGCCGCTGCAGTCGGCAGGGCTTTCCGAGGTCGCGCAGCGTCTGGGCGCCACGCCGATGCAAGTGGCTCTGGCGTGGCTCCTGCGACGCTCGCCCAACATCCTGCTGATTCCCGGAACCTCGTCGGTCGGGCACCTGCGTGAAAACCTGGCCGCCGGAAAGCTGGAACTGCCGGCCGATGCGATCGAAGCGCTGGACCGCGTGGCTGCTCCGGTTGTCGGGTGATGGGTTGTTTGGGTTTATCCCTCAGAACCACCCGAAATAGCGGGCACCAAGTATGAGAGGAGCTCCCAGGAACACGAACAGGCCGATGATCTTGGTCATGAAAAAGAGCGGCTCGCCTCGCTTGACGCGGCTCCATTCGCCCTTCAGCACGGCCTGGGCCGTCGCAACAAGCGCCGCTTCTTCCTTCTGGCAGCCCGCGAGGTCGATGGGACTCGTGTCCATGAGCTTCTCAAGCGCATTGACGTGCCCGATCAACTTCGCGCTGTTCTCCTCTGAAGGGTTCAGCCGAAGGAGGATGCTGGTCTTGGCAACGGTGATCCCCACGAAGTGATCCTTGGCCGCGTCGTAAAGCTCACTCCGGGCGGGATAGCCAACTGCCGCAGCGCCTCGAATTGCGTTGGCGTGCGCGATCAGCTGCGAGATTTCGGAGCGCAACCCGTCGATCCATGCCTGGCGGAATTCCGAAGTCTTCTGGTCCTTGCTGAACACAGATCCGAGAAAGCTCATGCCTCCCGCAATGGTGGCTGCAAGGACTGCGCCGATGGCTTGGGGTGAGAACTCGATTGGCATAGGGCGAGTATGTTTGTTGGTTTGCAGAATTGTCCCGCATGGTCGATTCGCAGCATTCGCCATCGGTGGTCGGCGAAGAGCACGCAGCGGGGCAAATCCGGCGGCAAGCGGAGGTGGTGCCTCAGTCAATTCCTGCGCGAGGCAATGACACCGCGCACCTGCGAGGCCGGGACCGGCCGCGCGAACAGGTAACCCTGCGCCTCGTCGAACCCTTCCTGCCGGATGATCTGCAGCTGCGCCTCGGTTTCGACACCCTCCACGGTGGTGGCAATGCCCAGGCTCGTGCCGATGCCGGCCACGGCCCGGATGATCGCGAGCGACTTCCTGTCGGGCAGATCGGCGATGAAGCTGCGGTCTGCCTTGATCTTGTCGAACGGAAAGCTGCGCAGATAGCCCAGCGATGAGTACCCGGTCCCGAAATCGTCCATCGCGATCTTCACGCCCAGTTGCCGGACCTGCTGCAGGGTGCGCAGGTTCTGGTCGTCGCTGCCGAGCAGCACCGACTCGGTGATCTCGAGTTGCAGGCGCGAAGGGGAGAGCGCGGAAGCATCGAGCGCGTTCCTGATCACCTCGATCAGGTTGCCGGCGCCGAACTGGACCGGCGAAAGGTTCACCGCCACGCCGATGCCATCGGGCCAGGTGGCGGCCTCGCGGCAGGCCTCGCCAAGGACCCATTCGCCAAGTTCCACGATCAGCCCTGTCTCCTCCGCAATCGGAATGAAGTCGGCCGGCGAGATCATTCCCCGTTCCGGATGGCGCCAACGCACCAGCGCTTCGAAGCTGGTGCAGCGATTGGAGGCGAGGCTCACGAGCGCCTGGAAGTGGACCTCGAACTCCCCGTGGGCGAGCGCCTCGCGCATCGAGAGCTTCAGGGCCTGGCGCATTTGCAGGTGGGCGTCCATGCTCCTGGCGTACCTGCGGAGGCTTCTCCCGCCGGCAGCCTTGGCGCGGTGGAGTGCCGCGGCAGAGGCACGCTTGATCTCGTCGACCGTGTTGCCGTCGTCCGGCGCCATGGCGACACCGACGCTCGCCCCGATACTCACCTTGTTCCCGCCCAGGTCGAAGGGCCCGAGCAGGCTCGCCATGAGGCGGCGCGCGATCTCGATCGCCGCGTCGGGATGCGGCAACCCGAAACAGCCGACCGCGAACTCGTCCGCGCCGAGTCGCGCAAGCGAGTGCTCGTCGCCCGCAAGGCCAAGCCGCAGGCGCTGCGCGACCTCCTGGAGCAAGATGTCGCCCACCGAATGACCGTAAGCATCGTTGACCGCCTTGAAGCCGTCGAGATCCAGCGTCAGCACGGCCACCAAAGTCCCGCGCGCGCCCGCATCGTTCAAGTGCTGCTGCAGCGCCTCGCGGAATGCCAGGCGGTTGGGCAAGCCGGTGAGAACGTCGTGGCGGGCCATGTGGGAGACCTGGCTCTGGGCGTGGAGGCGCTCCTGCTCCGCCTTGCGGCGTGCGGTGGTGTCGCGGAAGAAAATCGACAGGCCCTCCTCGGTGGGCGAGGCATGGACCTCGAGCCACACCTGCGTCGCCGGTACGAATTCCTCGAACGACACGGCCTTGTTGCCCGCGGTCGCCTGCCGAAAGTAGTCGCCGAACAGGCTTTCGACCTCGGCGGGGAAGAGGTCCCACAGCCTTGCGTTCACGGCTTCCTCGCCGAGCCTGAGGAACCGGCGGGCGTTCTCGTTCATGTACGTGATGCGCCATGCATGGTCGACGACCAGCACGCAGTCCATCGTGTTCTCGAGAACCGCAGAGAGCCGCGTCGCCGCACGTTCCGCCTGCTGCTGCGCCACCACGGCATCGTTGCGCGCCGCCTTGGCCTCGCTGATGTCGCGCCAGATGCTCACCATCCGGATCGGCGTGCCCGATGCGTCCAGCACGGGTGCGCCGATGACATCGAGCCATCGGTGCACGCCCTGGGCGTCGATGGCATCCACCTCCAGCCTGGACGTGCCGCCGGCGCGCACCACGTCGAACATGGCGCTGAGTTTCCGGAGCCGGCCTTCGGGAAAGACCGTCTCGAGCACCTCGCGGTTTGCGAGTTCCGAGACGTCGAGCCCGATCATCCGCCGCGCCGCCTTGTTCATCAAAAGCGTATTGCCCGACAGGTCGAGCATGCTGATGCAATCGGGGCTGCTGTCGAAGATGCTCCGAATAGAAGCTTCGCTCTCGCGCAGCGCGGCTTCGGCCTCGCGCCGGTCGGTGACGTCGAGAATGGAGCCGGCGTAACCGAGGAACCCTCCGTCAGGCGAAAGCCGGGGCGCGCCGGTGTCGATGACCCAGGCCCAGCTGCCATCCGACCGGCGCAGCCTGTAGTCGAGCTGAACCGGAATCCGCTGGGCGCTTGCCGCCTCGAACTGCCTCAGCACCGAGGCGCGGTCTTCGGGATGAATGGCCCGGGTCCAACCTGCACCGAGCGACTCGGTCTCCGTCTGGCCCGTCACCTCGAGCCACAGCCGGCTGTGGAAGGTGGCCTCGCCGCGCTGATCGGTGAGCCACATCATCACCGGCACGCTGTCGGCGATGAGGCGGAACAGCGACTCGCTCTCGCGCAGAGCTTCGATTGCGATTCGGTGCTGGTGAACGTCCTCGAGCAAACCGTACCAGCGCACGATGGCATGGTTCTCGTTCCGACGGGGGGCCGCCCGGGCCCTGAACCATCGGTACCTTCCGTCTGCGGCGCTGCGCACCCTGTATTCGGCGTCGAACGGAATGCCGCGGGCCACCGAGTCGATCCATTGCGTTCTGACGCGTTCGAGATCGTCGGTGTGCAAGGCGCATTCCCAGCCCGAGCCCAGCGTCTTCTCGACCGAATTGCCGGTGAGCGTCGGCCAGCCCGGTCCAACCTCGGTGATGGCGCCGGTCGCATCGGCGGTCCAGGTGATCTGCGGGTGCAGTTCGACGAACGAGCGGTAGTGCGCCTCGCTGGCCCGGAGCACCCGCTCGGCCGTGCGCAGGTCGGTCACGTCGGAAATCACGGCCACGAGCAGCTTGCCGCCGGAATCCGCGAGATCGACCGCTTGCTTGAGCGTGACCAGGGTTCTGGTCGATCCGTCCTCCGTGGTGATTTCTTCCTCGAAACTGCGGCTTTCTCCACTGGCGAGAATCTGGAGATCGACCGCCCTGATTCGATCGGCCTCCACGCGCGGAAGGAAATCCCGGTCCGTCTTTCCGCGTGCGCGATCGAGCGACACGTTGAGCAGCTCGCAAGCCCGCCGGTTGAGGTGCACAAACCGCGAGGCCTCGTCCTTGACGATGACCGCCTGCCCGACCGCATCGAGGATCGCGGCCACTGGAACCCACGAATCCGGCAGATCGCCAGGCTGCTGTACTGCACGGGGCTGACCCATGTCGATGTCTCCTGTCTGGATGCTCACAGGCTTGCCATCGTAGCCCGTAGCGCGCGTCAGCCAACGGTGCGAACTGAACGGGCGTTCGACCTACATCTCACCGCAGGCCTTCAACTTTCGGCTTGGTTGCCGATAACCAGATGTGGCCGGCCCTGGGACCCCAGCGCCCGGAGTTCCACTCCCTACCGGACAGGCCCCTCATTTGCGAAAGAAAGAGTTCCATGCACTTGCGAGATATGAAAATCGGCGTCCGCCTCAGCGGAGGCTTTGCCGCCATCTTGTTGCTGATGATGCTGGTTTCCGGCGTCGCCCTGATCCGGCTGAATGCCGTGGCTCACTCGGCCCGCGTGATGGTCGACGAAGCGCTGGTCAAGGAACGCGTCGCAAACCGGTGGGCCAACCTGCTCGGCCCAAGCATCGTTCACTCCTTTGGCATGGCCAAGGCCACCGACAGCGCGAATGAAGCCTACTTCAAGAAGAACCTGACCGAGGGGGTGGCGTCGATCAACCCGGTTCAAGAGGAGATGGGCAGGCTGCTCATCACGCCGGAAGAGAAGAAGTCGTTCGGCGAGGTGGTCGAGGCCCGCAAGGCGGTGCTGGCCCACCTCGCGACAATCAACAAGCTGAAAGCGGCCGGCGACGGCGAAGCGGCCGGCAGGTTGGCCGACACGGAATACCAGGCCGCGCTTCAGGTCTACGGCAAGGCCGTGCAGCAGATCGCAGAAAACCAGCGCGTGCAGATTGACGCGAAGGCCCGCGAAATCCAGCAGATCCATCGCAGCAGCCGCTGGGTCGTGATCTGCCTGTCCGCTGTTGCGCTGCTGGCGGGTGCCTTGTGCGCATGGCGGCTGACCGTCGGGATCGTGCGTCCGATGCGCGATGCGCTCCGATTGGCGGAGCGGGTGGCGTCGGGCGACCTGACCACACGAATCGTCAGCAACACGCGCGACGAGGTCGGTCAGCTGCTGGCGGCACTCAAGTCGATGAACGACAACCTTTCGAAGGTGGTTGGGGACGTGCGCCAAGGCACCGACACGATTGCCACGGCTTCCGGCCAGATCGCTTCCGGCAACCAGGACTTGTCGTCACGAACCGAGCAGCAGGCAAGCTCACTCCAGCAAACCGCCGCCTCCATGGAAGAGTTGACCTCTACCGTCAAGCAGAACGCGGACAACGCCCGCCAAGCCAACCAGCTCGCGGCCTCGGCGTCTGAAGTGGCGGTGCGCGGCGGCAGCGTCGTGAACGAGGTGGTCGACACGATGGGATCGATCAACTCATCCTCGCGCAAGATCGTGGACATCATCGCGGTGATCGATGGCATCGCATTCCAGACCAACATCCTGGCGCTGAACGCCGCAGTGGAGGCGGCGCGCGCCGGCGAGCAGGGCAGGGGCTTCGCGGTGGTGGCGGCAGAGGTACGCAATCTTGCGCAGCGCTCGGCCGCGGCGGCCAAGGAAGTCAAGGGCTTGATCGACGACTCCGTCGGCAAGGTCGAGGCCGGCAGCCAGAAGGTGGCTGAAGCGGGCCAGACGATGGATGAAATTGTCGCGAGCGTGCGCCGGGTGACCGACATCATGGGCGAGATCGCCGCCGCCAGCCAGGAGCAGACGACCGGTATCGAGCAGATCAACCAGGCCATCACGCAGATGGACCAGGTCACCCAGCAGAACGCCGCTCTGGTGGAAGAAGCCGCAGCCGCGGCCGCCTCGCTGCAGGACCAGGCGGGCAGTCTGTCTCAGTTGGTGGGTGTCTTCAGGCTGGACGGGGGGCGGCGAGAACTGGCGCCTGCCTGAGAGGTCTCTTCGGAGGGCACCTATGGCCGGTTCAGTCATACGGTGCGGCGAGACAGGACTTTTTGCGCCTTGCACGGATCGACACCGCCAACATCAATCGCGATCCTCGTAGTAGCGGCGGTACTGCTCGCGCTCCCACTGCTGACGCCGCCACTCACGGCGCTCTGCGCGACGCTCTTCCCATCGTTGCGCGCGGCGCTCCTCCCAACGAGAGCCAGGTTCGTAGTAGACAGGTGCCGGCACGGAGTAAACCGGCTGTGCAGGCTGGTAGTAAGTCGGGGCCGGCCTCGAGTAGACAGGCGCCGGCTCGTAATAGACCGGTGCGGGTTCGCTTACGGCTACGCCGGGCAAGTTGATACCAATAGACCAGCTGGTGCCCGCATTGGCCGATGCGGCGGTGAACAAGGCTGCGGCAGCAACGAGACTTGCGGCACCTAACTTGAGAGCGGCTCGGGGAAAAGTCATTTCAACTCCTGAGGGCGAGACATAGCCCTGACGCTTAGTCAACGCCTTGCCATGCGGTGCCGCGTACATCGCGACGGTGAAGAACGTTGGCAAATGTCACCGTGCCGATGAAGTCAACACTTTTTAGTAGACGGTTTAGCCAATCAGCGCGGAGCTCAACACATTTCATTTAACATAATGCACATTGTGTTATCCAAAGACCACCGGACGACCACCCCGAAAAGACGCTGATGCTCGTGCTTCTATTGCTGCTCGGTTCAGGGTTCTATGCCTCGATGCGGGCCTAAAGGTGCCGGACGTGGCGCGAACTCTTCAGGTCACCGAGCGCACCGTCTATGCGTGGTTTTCAGGCAAAACCGCGGTGCCCTATGCCGCCTACAAGCTGCTCCGGATCTTGAACCGCTTTGAGCTGCCGGGCTGGCCAGGCTGGCACATGCACAGCGGCAAGCTGTGGACGCCCGAGGGGTTCGGTTTCGAGCCGCAGGACGGCGCATGGTGGGCCTTGCTCGTTCGGCAGGCTCGGGCCTTCCGGAAGCTCTACGACCGCTCCGGCGAGCTTGAGCGGGCACTGGCGGAAGGCGCTGAGCGCGCGCCGGCCGCACTAGCTTGCGACGTGCGAGCCGGCGAGCGCGAAGTGCCGCGCCCGGCTAGCGAAGCAGCCGGGCGGCGCGAAGCGCCGCCCAATTTATTACTAAGACACTTCACGACAGGTCCCTCTGTAGCGGGCTTGTTGGCAGTGCCGGCAAAGTCTCCAAATTTCGTAACGTGGAATGCGAGGTACCCATGACCAAGACCCGAAACGAGCATGCTCATGACGTGCTCGCCCGTGAAGCTCGTGCGAGGAAGAACGGGTTTGCCCGCCCTCTTCTGTTTGCGTTGTTGGATCGATCGCCGGCGGTCTCGCCTCGCATGCCTGCCGAGGTGCGGGTCAAGGTGCCCAAGCGGGTTCAGGAGGCCATGCAGGTGGTTGAGGACTACGTGGAGGGTCGAGATACCAAGCTGGGCAAAGAGTGATTAGTCGGGCCGTGGGAGGTGCGGTAACACCCCTTTGGCCCTAACCAAATTCAACTGATGGAGAGTCGAAATGGCTGAACGTGAGTCTATTACGCGGGCCTCTGGCCTGTTTGGTTCTTGGACTGCTGCCCGGGCTGCAAAGCTTGGCGAGGAGGCATTCCAAGTTGCTGCGCACATGGCCCTGCAGGAGCGTGACCCCGCTGAGTGGCCTACCGCTGAGCAGTTTGGGGAATCGTTGGCGCAGGTCTTCGAGGGGTTGGTCCATGCTCGAATGTGGCCGCGGTCTGATCAATGGGCGGTTGAGCGGCTTGCTGAGGTCCCCAAGGGCTTCAGGCCGGGCTATGAGGCCGGCAGGCTGAGGCGTGAGCATGCCAACGCGGAGGCGCGCCGTGCCAAACCCCCCGCTAAGGCCTCGCTGAGGCTCCCGAGGCCGATTGAATCATCTGCTCGAGATCCTCTCGCAGCCGTGGCGTCGATGTGGCTTCTCGGGGGCCGGAGCGAAGCGCAGGGAGGGGGCGAAGCGCCCCTGCAAAGCCGGAGCCCGAATTGACTGAGGCAACACTTCCGCTGGTCTTTGCCGCGTGGCTAATTGCTCGTGCACCGCAGGAGCTAATTCGCGCTTTGCAAAGCTGTCTTCAATTGGTGTCTAATTGAAGGAAATTCAGTGAGCAAGAAAACTAAAAAAAAGTGCACATTGTGTTATCCAAAGACCACCGGACGACCACCCCGAAAAGACGCTGATGCTCGTGCTTCTATTGCTGCTCGGTTCAGGGTTCTATGCCTCGATGCGGGCCTAAAGGTGCCGGACGTGGCGCGAACTCTTCAGGTCACCGAGCGCACCGTCTATGCGTGGTTTTCAGGCAAAACCGCGGTGCCCTATGCCGCCTACAAGCTGCTCCGGATCTTGAACCGCTTTGAGCTGCCGGGCTGGCCAGGCTGGCACATGCACAGCGGCAAGCTGTGGACGCCCGAGGGCTTCGGGTTCGATCCTTCCGATGGTGCGTGGTGGTCGCTGCTCGTGCGTCAGGCCCGTGGTTTCAAGGCTGAGTACGAGCGTGCGAACGCCCTTGAGCGAACTATCGAGGCACAGGGTGCGGAGCGGCGGACGGGTGCGGCCGAGGTACGAGGACGCTCCGGCCGGAGCGCAGAGCCCGGCCCCGCAGGCGAAGCCGAGGGGCGGCGCGCAGCGCCGGCCCTTAATTTATTCTTAAAACACTTTAGAACACAGAATTATCGAAGCGGCGTCGTTCTTGGCTTCTCTGCTATCGATTCCATAGCCAAGGATCAGCGGCCACTAACTTTTAAGGGGGGATTGCCGTGAAACGCACATCGCGTCTGGCCAGCAAGGCCATTAATCGGGGGGTCTCGTCTCGGACCTACGAAATGGCCTTTAAGCGTCGATTCGCTCCTGGGGCGGCCTCGGGGAGCCCGGGCCTGTTGCAGGGCCTCCTGGTGCGTTCTGGTGCCCTTCCCGCGCCACCTGCTGTCGAGCCTGCTCCTGCGGGGAAGAAGCGTGGCAGGCCTCGCAAGTCTGACCTAACAAAACTTAACACTGAGGTTGATGTGGCAGCGGTCGCTGCACAGGTGTGGTCTGAGGTCACCGAGGGTGCAGGGGTTGTCCTCGTCGACGAAAAGGAGGTGGTCCCCAAAGCGTAAAAAAGTCGGTCCCCGGGGGTGTGTCGAGCACGCCCGAGGGCCTAACCAAATTCAACTGTAGGAGAGCTGAAATGGCTAATCGTGAGTCTAGCGGTGTGGGTGCCGTATTCCGTAATTTGATGGGTGCTCAGTCTGAGGCGCAGGCGTTCGGTGAGCTGCGTGATCAGTTGCTGCCCGAGGGTGGCACGGTCGATATTCTGTTGGCTGGTGCGTTGGAGCGGCTGTCTCTCGCCGTCGAGGGGTATGAGGAGGCGCTGCGGGCTGCGGGCGTGGATTACGACGGCCGTGGGACTGTTACGCCGGCCAGGCAGTTCGGGGGGCGGAGCGAAGCGCAGGGAGGGGGCGAAGCGCCCCTGCAAAGCGGTGCCCGAATTGACTGAAGGTACCCTCCCCCAATTGCTTCTCGCGGGCCTGGCTGCGTGTTTCTGCGCGGACAGAAATCGCGTATTGCTAAGCGGTATTGAATTGACGTTTAATTACGTCTGGCATTGAAGGAAATTCAGTGCCTAAAAAATCAAGCCGGAAATGCACATTGTGTTTCGGATGACTGGGTGCACTTGTTGCTTGAACGCCGGGATCTCATCGCACGGAAGAACATCAGAAAAGTTGTGCTATCAACTCAGAGACACCTAAAAGCTCGCCCGCTCACGGTTGAGGCAGGCACAATGTGCTTTACTAACAATTACAACCAGCTTCATGTAAGGATGTTGCAGGCCGCTTTATGAAAATAAGAGCCGCGTTAGCGCTAACAATCTGCGTGACATGCAGTACTTGCCATGGCCAAAACGCCACCGGGGTTGAGTCGGTGCAGAGGCCGACACCGGTCCAAGCCGCATCGATCATGCAAGATGCGCCAAAACCGGCGCAAACCAGTTCTGGTGCCTTGTCCGCCCCGTCGGCGACCCCGGATAACTTAAAGTTCTGGCTTGACATGTTGGCTGGAGTGGCAAATCTTGCTACCCTCGCAGCGTCGCTTTTGGCAATTTTCCTTTGGTTAAAAAATCGCCACAAAATATCTTCTGCCTTTGCACTTTTACTCGATTTTTCGTATCAGTTAACCTTGGGGGAGCTAAAGGAGAAACTGGAGCGATTAAATGAATACAACGCGAATGAAGCTAGCGAAGTCGAAGAAATAAGAAATATTTTGCACGAGATTGCAGGGCAAATTTCTGGCAATAGCCGCCTAGTCCATGCGATGCCTGGGCTTTCTGCAAAATTTGAGAGTCTTGCAGGCAGGAAGTTGTCTGAACCGCTAAAACGAGCCTTAGTAAGCGAGCTACGCGAAAAAATCAGGACAATTCAGGTCAGCAATTTTGAGGTGAATCTATGAGCAAAATAGTTCAAGCGGTAAATTCGATGATTGCAAATCGAAGCAACATCTCCCTGGTGCAGAAAGGTGCCGGTGGAGAACTGTTTTTTGTCTACAAGGGTAAATATGTCTGGTCGATGACGAAAAATTCGGATGGCGTCATCCTATGGTATTACCCTAACGTGTCTTCCCCTGAAAATTTGGTTTATTTTGAAGGTGGCGATTGGGAGGACGTTGCCATGGTGACCTACAAAGATTGGGAGATTGGTACACGAGAAGCCAAATCAACTTTTTCTGAGCTGTATATGGTGGTTTCCGAGAGGCTCTATGGCGTAGATCAAATGCTAGACGACATAATTGACGACTTGCCCTTCTGAGTAGAGCAAGAATCGACGTCTTTTTCTTCGGGCGCGCGTTTGATGATCTAGC
>NZ_RWKH01000034.1 GCF_003984625.1 Variovorax sp. DXTD-1
AGCGTAAAGAGTACCGGAGGGGTATAGCTCAATTGGCAGAGCGTCGGTCTCCAAAACCGAAGGTTGTAGGTTCGATTCCTACTGCCCCTGCCACCTAGGTGGCGCCCCGAAAAGCCCATCGTTGACCCGATGGGAGGCTAAAAAAGCCCATCGTGACCCGATGGGCTTCGGCGTCTCAAGAAGACGCATTGAATTGAAGGCCGGAAGGCCGCAGGAAATCAGCCAAACATGGCCACTTCTCAAATCGAAACCGTGAGCACGGGTGCCGACAAGGCCAAATTGGCTGTGTCGGTGCTGCTGGCAGTGGGCGCCATCGTCGCGTTCTATCTGCTCGCGCGTCAAGGCTCGCTGGTGCAATGGGCTGCGCTGCTGGTCGGCCTGGCCGCGGCTGTGGGCGCGTTCGGCAGTTCGGAGAATGGCCGCCAGTTGTGGGCTTTTGGCCGCGACTCGTGGCGCGAGGTCAAGAAGGTCGTCTGGCCGGCCCGCAAAGAAGCAATGCAGATGACGGCTTACGTGTTTGCCTTCGTGGCAGTCATGTCCGTCTTCCTCTGGCTCACCGACAAGACGCTCGAATGGGTGTTTTTCGACCTCATTCTGGGCTGGAGAAAATAAATGACTGACGACGCTGTTGAAACCACGCCGAGCAGCCCGGAAGAGGAAAACACCTCCGTGCTGGCTCCTGCCGCCAACCCTGATTTGCGTTGGTACGTGGTGCATGCCTACTCGGGCATGGAAAAGGCCGTCGAACGCAACATCACCGAGCGCATCAACCGCGCCGGCATGCAGGACAAGTTCGGCCGCATCCTGGTTCCGACCGAAGAAGTGGTCGAAATCAAGAACGGCCAGAAGCGCACCACCGAGCGCCGCTTCTTCCCGGGCTATGTGCTGGTCGAAATGATCATGGACGACGAGAGCTGGCACCTGGTGAAGCACACCAACAAGGTGACGGGTTTTGTCGGTGGCGCCAAGAACCGCCCGGCCCCGATCTCGCAGAAAGAGGTCGAGGACATCGTCAGCCAGATGCAGCAGGGCACCGAGAAGCCGCGCCACAAGGTCGAGTTCACCGTGGGCGAATTCGTGCGCGTCAAGGAAGGCCCGTTCACCGACTTCAACGGCACCGTTGAAGACGTGAACTACGAAAAGAGCAAGGTCAGCGTGTCGGTCATGATTTTCGGCCGCGCGACGCCTGTGGAGCTCGAATTCGGCCAGGTCGAGAAGACCTGAGTCCTCCGGTCTCCGGACCGGAACCATTTCCGGCTGCGCGTTGTCCGACTCGGCGCGCGGCCTTGATCGAAGAGTCGTTTAACCCCGGGGAGCCGAGGCGAGAGCCAAGGCGATATCACCCGCAAGGAGCAAAAACATGGCGAAAAAAATCGTCGGCTTCGTCAAGCTGCAAGTACCAGCTGGCAAGGCCAACCCATCACCACCCATCGGTCCCGCACTGGGCCAGCGTGGTTTGAACATCATGGAGTTCTGCAAGGCGTTCAATGCGCAAACGCAGAGCTACGAGCCGGGTCTGGCGCTGCCGGTGGTCATCACCGCGTTCGCCGACAAGAGCTTCACCTTCATCATCAAGTCGCCCCCGGCTGGCGTGCTGATCAAGAAGGCGATCAAGCTGGACAAGGGCTCGGCCCGTCCGCACACCGACAAGGTCGGCAAGATCACGCGCGCTCAGCTCGAAGAAATCGCCAAGACCAAGATGAAGGACCTGACGGCCGCCGATATGGACGCCGCGGTTCGCACCATCGCCGGTACTGCCCGTTCGATGGGCGTGAATGTGGAGGGCGTGTAAATGTCCAAGATCACCAAGAAGCAAAAAGCGCTCGCAGGCAAGGTCGACAGCAACAAGCTGTACCCGCTGGCTGACGCCATCGGCCTCGTGAAGGAAGCCGCCACCGCCAAGTTCGACGAATCGATCGACGTGGCCGTGCAGCTCGGCATCGACGCGAAGAAGTCTGACCAGGTCGTGCGTGGCGCCGTCGTGCTGCCCAACGGCACCGGCAAGACCAAGCGCGTGGCCGTGTTCGCCCAAGGCGCCAAGGCTGACGAAGCCAAGGCTGCCGGCGCCGACATCGTCGGCATGGACGACCTCGCTGCAATGGTCAAGGCTGGCGACATGCCTTTCGACGTCGTGATTGCCGCCCCCGACGCAATGCGCGTGGTCGGTACGCTCGGCCAGATCCTCGGCCCGCGGGGCCTGATGCCCAACCCCAAGGTCGGCACCGTGACCCCGGACGTCGCCACGGCCGTGAAGAACGCCAAGGCTGGCCAGGTTCAGTTCCGCGTCGACAAGGCCGGCATCGTGCACGGCACGATCGGCCGCCGTTCGTTCGACACCGACAAGCTGCAGGGCAACCTCGCCGCGCTGATCGACGCTCTGGTCAAGGCCAAGCCGGCGACGAGCAAGGGCGTGTACCTGCGCAAGGTGGCTGTTTCGTCGACCATGGGTCTGGGTGTCCGCGTGGACACGCAAACCATTTCGGCGAGCTAAAGAGATTTGCCCGGCTCTGAAAAGAGCAGGGCGAATGTGGTGGGTCGCGGCAGCTTCGGTTGCCGCGAGCCATCCAAGACCGCTGGTGTGCAGGGCGCTGCACTTAATCGCCGGATCGATCCTTCCGGTATCCAGCGCAGATGGCGACCCCACTGCAAGGAATTTGATTTTTGTTCCGAAACAGTTGGTCGCTGCATGAAGCGCGATCCGAGGCCCTGGCCGAAGGTCGCATTAAAAGGAGTAGACCTTGAGTCTGAATCGCAGTGAGAAAGAAGCGGTCATCAGTGATGTGACCAGCCTCGCCGCTAAAGCTCAAACGCTCGTGATGGCGGAATACCGTGGCATCACGGTTGCCGATATGACCAAACTGCGCACCGAAGCTCGCAGCAAGGGTGTGACTCTCAGCGTGTTGAAGAACACGCTGGCACGCCGTGCTGTGGCTGGTAGCGCATTCGAAGTCGTCGGTGACCAGATGACCGGTCCGCTGATCTACGGCTTTTCCGAAGACGCAGTGGCCGCCGCCAAGGTGGTGGCCGACTTCGCGAAGACCAACGACAAGTTGGTGATTCGCGGCGGCGCGTTTGGCGGCAAGGTCCTGGACGTCGAGGGCGTGAAGCAACTGGCCAACATCCCTTCCAAGGAAGTGCTGTTGTCGCAATTGCTGGGCTTGATGCAATCCCCGATCTCTCGTACCGCTCGCGTGCTCGCGGCGCTGGCCGAGAAGCGCGGTGGTGGCGAAGCTGCACCCGCCGATGCACCGGCAGAAGCGCAGGCCGCTTGAGCCTTGCGTTTGAAATATTCAACCCAATTGTTAGGAAACAAAAATGGCATTCGATAAAGACGCATTTCTGACCGCGCTCGACAGCATGACGGTCCTGGAACTCAACGACCTGGTGAAAGCCATCGAAGAGAAGTTCGGCGTGAGCGCCGCTGCAATGGCTGCCCCCGCCGGCGCTGGTGGTGGTGCTACCGCCGCTGCTGCCGAAGAGCAGACCGAGTTCAACGTCATGCTGATGGATGCAGGCGCGAACAAGGTTTCGGCCATCAAGGCCGTGCGCGAAATCACGGGCCTGGGCCTCAAGGAAGCCAAGGACCTGGTGGAAGCCGCTCCCAAGGCTGTCAAGGAAGGCCTGTCGAAGGCTGACGCCGAAGCCGCCAAGAAGAAGCTGGAAGACGCTGGCGCCAAGGTGGAACTGAAGTAATTCAGACCCCCTAGAGGGCTGGAGGTGCCTGAAAAGGCCCTCCAGCCTTTGCCGCTTTCAGAGCGCACCCAAAAGACGCCGTCTCTATGCGTTTTTTGAGTGTCTTCTGACCCCGACTGCAGAAGACCCCTTGGTTCGGGCGATGTGCAACGCATCGCTGTCCGCCAACGGCTGGTAGTGGCCAGCCGCCAAGCAGTAGTGCCTCGGCATTGCTGACAAGTCGCTGAAGATCTCAAGCTCCGGAGCTCTCATGGCCCAATCGTCCGCGTACAGTTACACCGAACGCAAGCGCATCCGAAAAAGTTTCGGTAACCGCGACAGCGTCGTCGAAATCCCCTACCTGCTGCAGATGCAAAAGGACGCGTACACCGCGTTCCTGCAAGCCGGCATTCCGCCCAAACAACGCACCGTCGAAGGCCTGCAGGCCGCGTTCGACGCAGCCTTCCCGATCGTCTCGCACAATGGTTTTGTCGAGATGAAGTTCCTCGAGTACAACCTCGCGAAGCCGGCCTTCGACGTGCGCGAATGCCAGACCCGCGGCCTGACCTTCGCCTCGGCCGTGCGCGCCAAGGTCCAGCTCATCATCTATGACCGCGAGTCGTCGACGTCGCAGTCGAAGGTGGTCAAGGAAGTGAAGGAACAAGAGGTCTACATGGGCGAAGTGCCGCTCATGACCGAAAAGGGTTCGTTCATCATCAACGGCACCGAGCGCGTGATCGTCTCGCAGCTGCATCGTTCGCCCGGCGTGTTCTTCGAACACGACAAGGGCAAGACGCACAGCTCGGGCAAGCTGCTGTTCTCGGCCCGCGTGATTCCCTACCGCGGCTCGTGGCTCGACTTCGAGTTCGACCCGAAGGACATGCTGTACTTCCGCGTCGACCGTCGCCGCAAGATGCCCGTGACGATCCTGCTGAAGGCCATCGGCCTGAACCCGGAATCGATCCTCGCGAACTTCTTCGTGAACGACAACTTCCGCCTGATGGACAGCGGCGCGCAGATGGAATTCGTTCCCGAGCGCCTGCGCGGCGAAGTCGCGCGCTTCGACATCACCGACAAGTCGGGCAAGGTCGTGGTCGCCAAGGACAAGCGCGTCACCGCGCGCCACACGCGTGAGCTCGAGCAGTCGGGCACCACGCACATCAGCGTGCCGGAAGACTTCCTGGTCGGCCGCGTCATTGCCCGCAACATCGTCGACGCCGACTCCGGCGAAATCCTGGCCAAGGCCAACGACGAGCTGACCGAAGCGCTACTCAAGAAGCTGCGCACGGCAGGCGTGCAGGACATCCAGGTCATTTACACCAACGAACTCGACCAGGGCGCGTACATCTCGCAAACCCTGCGCATCGACGAAACGGTGGACGAGTTTGCCGCCCGAGTGGCCATCTACCGCATGATGCGCCCCGGCGAGCCGCCGACGGAAGATGCCGTGCAGGCCCTGTTCCAGCGCCTGTTCTACAACCCGGACACGTACGACCTGTCGCGCGTCGGCCGCATGAAGTTCAACGCCAAGGTCGGCCGCGACGAATCGACCGGCCCGATGGTGCTGACCAACGAAGACATCCTGGCCGTGGTCAAGATTCTCGTTGACCTGCGCAACGGCAACGGCGAAGTCGACGACATCGACCACCTGGGCAACCGCCGCGTGCGTTGCGTCGGCGAACTGGCCGAAAACCAGTACCGCACCGGCCTCGCCCGTATCGAGAAGGCCGTGAAGGAGCGTCTGGGCCAGGCGGAGCAAGAGCCGCTGATGCCGCACGACCTGATCAACAGCAAGCCGATCTCGGCCGCGCTGAAGGAATTCTTCGGTGCCTCGCAGCTGTCGCAGTTCATGGACCAGACGAACCCGCTGTCCGAAATCACCCACAAGCGCCGCGTGTCGGCCCTTGGCCCGGGTGGTTTGACGCGCGAGCGTGCAGGCTTCGAAGTGCGCGACGTGCACGTGACCCATTACGGCCGCGTGTGCCCGATCGAAACGCCTGAAGGCCCGAACATCGGCCTGATCAATTCGCTGGCCCTGTACGCCCGCCTGAACGAATACGGCTTCATCGAGACGCCGTACCGCCGGGTGGTGGATGGCAAGGTCACGATGGACATCGACTACCTGTCGGCCATCGAAGAAGGCAAGTACGTCATCGCCCAGGCCAATGCGGTGCTGGACAAGGACGGCAAGCTGATCGGCGACCTGGTCTCCGCGCGTGAAGCCGGCGAATCGATCCTGGTGGGGGCAGAGCGCGTCCAGTACATGGACGTGTCGCCCGCGCAGATCGTGTCGGTGGCCGCCTCGCTCGTTCCGTTCCTCGAGCACGACGACGCGAACCGCGCGCTGATGGGCGCCAACATGCAGCGCCAGGCCGTGCCTGTGCTGCGTCCTGAGAAGCCGATCGTCGGTACCGGTATCGAGCGCGTTTCCGCGGTCGACTCGGGCACCGTGGTCACGGCCACCCGCGGCGGTATCGTCGATTACGTCGACGCGACCCGCATCGTGGTGCGCGTGAACGACGCCGAAGCGGCTGCAGGTGAAGTCGGTGTGGACATCTACAACCTGATCAAGTATCAGCGTTCGAACCAGAACACCAACATCCACCAGCGTCCGATCGTCAAGCGCGGCGACAAGATCGCCAAGGGCGACGTGGTGGCCGATGGCGCATCGACCGACCTCGGCGAACTGGCTCTCGGCCAGAACATGCTGATCGCGTTCATGCCCTGGAACGGCTACAACTTCGAAGACTCGATCCTGATCTCCGAACGCGTCGTCGCGGAAGACCGCTACACCTCGATCCACATCGAGGAACTGGTGGTGATGGCTCGCGACACCAAGCTGGGTGCCGAAGAAATCACGCGCGACATTCCGAACCTGGCCGAGCAGCAGCTCAACCGCCTCGACGAATCCGGCATCATCTACGTCGGCGCCGAAGTGCAGCCGGGCGACACGCTGGTGGGCAAGGTCACGCCGAAGGGCGAGACCACGCTGACGCCTGAAGAGAAGCTGCTTCGCGCCATCTTCGGCGAGAAGGCTTCCGACGTGAAGGACACCTCGCTGCGTGTGGATCAAGGCTCGCAAGGCACCGTGATCGACGTGCAGGTGTTCACCCGCGAAGGCATCACGCGCGACAAGCGCGCCCAGCAGATCATCGACGACGAGCTCAAGCGCTTCCGCCTCGACCTGAACGACCAGCTTCGCATCGTCGAAGCCGACGCGTTCGACCGTATCGAGAAGCTCCTGACCGGCAAGGTCGCCAACGGCGGCCCGAACAAGCTGGCCAAGGGCACCAAGCTCGACAAGGCTTACCTGTCGTCGGTCGAGAAGTTCCACTGGTTCGACATCCGCCCGGCGGACGACGAAGTGGCAACGCAGCTCGAGTCGATCAAGAACTCGCTGGAGCAGACGCGCCACAGCTTCGACCTCGCGTTCGAAGAAAAGCGCAAGAAGCTCACGCAGGGCGACGAGCTGCCCGCGGGCGTGCTCAAGATGGTCAAGGTCTACCTGGCCGTCAAGCGCCGCCTGCAACCCGGCGACAAGATGGCCGGCCGCCACGGCAACAAGGGTGTGGTGTCGAAGATCGTTCCGGTCGAAGACATGCCTCACATGGCTGACGGCACCCCGTGCGACATCTGCCTGAACCCGCTGGGCGTGCCTTCGCGGATGAACGTGGGCCAGGTGCTCGAAGTGCACCTGGGCTGGGCCGGCAAGGGCATCGGCCAGCGCATCGGCGACCTGCTGCAGCAAGAGGCCAAGGTGGCCGAGCTGCGCAAGTTCATGGAGCAGCTGTACAACGGCTCGGGCCGCAAGGAAGACCTCAGCAAGCTGAGCGACACCGACGTGCTCGAAATGGCCGCCAACCTGCAGAGCGGCGCGACCTTCGCCACGCCGGTGTTCGACGGCGCCTCGGAAGAAGAAATCCGCGGCATGCTGAAGCTCGCCTACCCGGACGACATCGCCAAGCTCAAGGGCCTGACCGATACCCGTACCCAGGCGTACCTGTTCGACGGCCGCACCGGCGACCAGTTCGAGCGTCCCGTCACCGTCGGCTACATGCACTTCCTGAAGCTGCATCACCTGGTGGACGACAAGATGCACGCACGTTCGACCGGCCCGTACTCGCTCGTCACTCAGCAACCGCTGGGCGGCAAGGCGCAATTCGGCGGCCAGCGTTTCGGTGAGATGGAAGTGTGGGCGCTGGAAGCTTACGGCGCCGCCTACGTCCTGCAGGAAATGCTGACCGTGAAGTCCGACGACGTGCAAGGCCGTACCAAGGTGTACGAAAGCATCGTCAAGGGCGAACACACGATCGAAGCCGGCATGCCGGAATCGTTCAACGTGCTGGTCAAGGAAATCCGTTCGCTGGGTCTCGACATCGAGCTCGAGCGTTCGTAATCAGAAGAGGAAAGAGTCACATGAAATCGCTACTCGACCTGTTCAAGCAGTTCACACCCGATGAGCATTTCGATGCCATCAAGATCGGCATGGCTTCGCCCGAGAAGATCCGTTCGTGGTCTTTCGGCGAGGTGAAGAAGCCAGAGACGATCAACTACCGCACGTTCAAGCCCGAGCGCGACGGTCTCTTCTGCGCCAAGATCTTCGGCCCCATCAAGGACTACGAGTGCCTGTGCGGCAAGTACAAGCGCCTGAAGCACCGCGGCGTGATCTGCGAGAAGTGCGGCGTTGAAGTCACGCAGACTAAGGTGCGCCGCGAGCGCATGGGCCACATCGACCTGGCCGCGCCCTGCGCGCACATCTGGTTCCTGAAGTCGCTGCCGTCGCGTCTGGGCCTGGTGCTCGACATGACCCTGCGCGACATCGAACGCGTGCTGTACTTCGAAGCCTACGTGATCACCGACCCCGGCATGACCCCGCTGAAGAAGTTCGGCATCATGTCCGAGGACGACTATGACGCGAAGCGCAAGGAATACGGCGACGAGTTCGTCGCCAAGATGGGCGCCGAAGGCATCAAGGACCTGCTCGAAGGCATCGAACTCGACAGCGAGATCGAACGCCTGCGCGGCGACCTGACCGGCTCCGAAGTCAAGGTCAAGAAGAACTCCAAGCGCCTGAAGGTGCTCGAGGCCTTCCGCAAGTCGGGCATCAAGCCCGAGTGGATGGTGCTCGACGTGCTGCCCGTGCTGCCGCCGGACCTGCGTCCGCTGGTGCCGCTGGACGGCGGCCGCTTTGCGACGTCCGACCTGAACGACCTGTACCGCCGCGTCATCAACCGCAATTCGCGCCTGCGCCGCCTGCTGGAGCTCAAGGCTCCGGAAATCATCGCGCGCAACGAAAAGCGGATGCTGCAAGAGGCTGTCGATTCGCTGCTGGACAACGGCCGTCGCGGCAAGGCCATGACGGGCGCCAACAAGCGCGCGCTCAAGTCGCTGGCCGACATGATCAAGGGCAAGAGCGGCCGCTTCCGCCAGAACCTGCTGGGCAAGCGCGTCGACTACTCGGGCCGTTCGGTCATCGTGGTGGGCCCGACGCTCAAGCTGCACCAGTGCGGCCTGCCCAAGCTGATGGCGCTCGAGCTGTTCAAGCCTTTCATCTTCTCGCGCCTCGAAGCCATGGGCATCGCGACGACGATCAAGGCGGCCAAGAAGGAAGTCGAATCCGGCACGCCGGTGGTCTGGGACATCCTGGAAGAAGTGATCAAGGAACACCCGGTCATGCTGAACCGTGCGCCTACGCTGCACCGTTTGGGCATCCAGGCGTTCGAGCCGATCCTGATCGAAGGCAAGGCCATCCAGCTGCACCCGCTGGTTTGCGCGGCGTTCAACGCCGACTTCGACGGCGACCAGATGGCCGTTCACGTGCCGCTGTCGGTGGAAGCGCAAATGGAAGCCCGCACGCTGATGCTGGCCTCCAACAACGTGCTGTTCCCGGCCTCGGGCGAACCGTCGATCGTTCCTTCGCAGGACGTGGTGCTGGGTCTGTACTACACGACCCGCGACCGCATCAATGGCAAGGGCGAGGGCCTGATCTTCTCCGACATCGGTGAAGTGCAGCGCGCGCTCGACGCCAACGAGGTCGAGCTGACCGCCAAGGTTGCCGTGCGCATCACGGAGTACACCAAGGACAAGGAAACGGGTGAATTCACGCCGTCCACGTCGCTGGTGGACACCACCGTGGGCCGCGCACTGCTGTCCGAGATCCTGCCGAAGGGCCTGCCGTTCTCGAACATCAACAAGGCGCTGAAGAAGAAGGAAATCTCCAAGCTCATCAACGTCTCGTTCCGCAAGTGCGGCCTGAAAGAGACCGTCGTGTTCGCCGACAAGCTGCTGCAAAACGGCTTCCGCCTGGCAACCAAGGCCGGTATCTCGATCGCGATCGACGACATGCTGGTGCCTGCTGAAAAGCACGGCATCATCGAGCGTTCCGCCAAGGAAGTGAAAGAGATCGAGCAGCAGTACGTCTCGGGTCTGGTGACCTCCGGCGAGCGCTACAACAAGGTGGTGGACATCTGGGGCAAGGCCGGCGACGAAGTGTCGAAGGTGATGATGTCCAAGCTGTCCAAGCAGAAGGTCGTCGACCGCCACGGCAAGGAAGTGGAGCAGGAGTCCTTCAACTCCATCTACATGATGGCCGACTCCGGCGCCCGCGGTTCCGCAGCGCAGATTCGCCAGGTGGCCGGTATGCGTGGCCTGATGGCCAAGCCGGACGGCTCGATCATCGAGACGCCCATTACCGCGAACTTCCGCGAAGGCCTGAACGTGCTGGAGTACTTCATCTCCACCCACGGTGCCCGTAAGGGTCTGGCCGACACGGCACTGAAGACCGCGAACTCGGGTTACCTGACCCGTCGTCTGGTCGACGTGACGCAAGACCTGGTGGTGACGGAGCAGGACTGCGGCACGCACGGCGGCTACCTGATGCGCGCCATCGTCGAAGGCGGTGAAGTCATCGAATCGCTGCGCGACCGTATCCTCGGCCGCTCGGCTGCGGATGACGTGCTGCACCCGGAAAACCGTTCGGTGCTGCTCAAGGCCGGCGAGATGTTCGACGAAGACAACATCGAACTCCTCGAAGCCGAGGGCGTCGACGAAGTCAAGGTCCGCACCGCGCTGACCTGCGAAACCCGCTTCGGCATCTGCGCGACCTGCTACGGCCGCGACCTGGGCCGCGGCGGCCTGATCAACATCGGCGAAGCCGTCGGTGTGATCGCGGCGCAGTCGATCGGCGAACCCGGCACGCAGCTCACGATGCGTACGTTCCACATCGGTGGTGCGGCATCGCGTGCGGCAGTGGCCTCGAGCGTCGAAGCCAAGTCCAACGGCACGATCGGCTTCAACGCCACGATGCGCTATGTGACCAACAGCAAGAACGAGCTGGTGGTGATTGCACGTTCGGGCGAGATCGTCATCCATGACGAGCACGGCCGCGAGCGCGAGCGCCACAAGGTGCCGTACGGCGCGACCCTGGCCGTCAAGGCCGACCAGCAGATCAAGGCCGGCCACGTGCTTGCCAACTGGGATCCGCTGACGCGCCCGATCATTACCGAGTTCGCCGGCAAGACGCAGTTCGAGAACGTCGAGGAAGGCCTCACGGTCGCCAAGCAGGTGGACGAAGTAACCGGTCTGTCGACCCTGGTCGTGATCGACCCGAAGCGCCGCGGCGCTGCCAAGGTCGTGCGCCCGCAGGTGAAGCTCATCGACGCCTCCGGCGCCGAAGTGAAGATCCCGGGTACCGACCACTCGGTGACGATCGGCTTCCCGATCGGCGCCCTGGTGCAGGTGCGTGACGGCCAGGACGTGGGCCCCGGCGAAGTGCTGGCGCGCATTCCGGTCGAAGGCCAGAAGACGCGCGACATTACCGGCGGTCTGCCGCGTGTTGCCGAGCTCTTCGAAGCCCGTTCGCCGAAGGACAAGGGCATGCTGGCCGAAATGACCGGTACCGTGTCGTTCGGCAAGGAGACCAAGGGCAAGATCCGCCTGCAGATCACCGATCCGGAAGGCACGGTCTGGGAAGACCTCGTGCCGAAGGAAAAGAACATCCTGGTGCACGAAGGCCAGGTGGTGAACAAGGGCGAAAGCGTAGTCGACGGTCCGGCGGATCCGCAGGACATCCTGCGCCTCCTGGGTTCGGAAGAACTCGCGCGCTACATCGTGGACGAAGTGCAGGACGTGTACCGTTTGCAGGGTGTGAAGATCAACGACAAGCACATCGAGGTGATCGTTCGCCAGATGCTGCGCCGCGTCGTGGTCGACAACATCGGCGACACGAGCTACATCTCCGGCGAACAGGTCGAACGCAGCGAAATGCTCAACACCAACGACGCCCTGCGCGCCGAAGGCAAGATCCCCGCGACGTTCACCAACCTGCTGCTGGGTATCACGAAGGCATCGCTCTCGACCGACTCGTTCATCTCTGCCGCTTCGTTCCAGGAAACGACGCGCGTGCTGACCGAAGCCGCGATCATGGGCAAGCGCGACGAGCTGCGCGGCCTGAAGGAAAACGTCATCGTCGGCCGCCTGATTCCCGCAGGTACCGGCATGGCTTACCACCAGGCCCGCAAGGTCAAGGACCAGATGGACGAGGCCGAGCGCCGCGCCATCGCCGAATCGGAAGCTGCAGAGCTGGCCGGTTCGACCAGCGATGTCGACAGCACGGCCGACGCCAGCGAAGGCGCCGCGTCCGAATAACTGGTTAGCATCACCGGTCATGACCGGTATCCGACGCCCCCCGACCGCTTCCGGTTGGGGGGCGTTTTTCTTTGAGCTTTCCATGAGGCGTTTTCGTCGATGAGCGTATTGCCCGACTCGCTGGCCGGCTGGATCGCCACCGCGGTGCTGTTGTTCTGGTTCGTGGGCGCCTATAACCGGCTGGTGCGCTTGCGCGCGGCCGTGCTCCAGGCCTATGCCACGCTCGACGCGGCGCTGCGAAAGCAGCTCGACTTCGTTCAGGCCAGCATCACGGCCACGGCACCGAAGGAGGCGCCGCCGGACAGCCTGTCTTCATCCGTGGCGCCGCTGCAGGCCGCCACCACCCAGCTTGCCTCGGTACTCGGTGCAACCCGGCTGCGTCCGCTGGACCCGGGTGCCATGGCCGCGCTGGCCACGGCGCTGCAGGTGCTGATCAACGCATGGCAGCGTCAGCATCCGGACGCGGCGGTCACCGTGTTCGATGCGGACGGCACGCTCTCGCGGCCCGCGCCGCTGCTGTCGGCCGGAATCGGCGCCGAGGTCGCACTGCCCAGTGCGGTCGAGCCCATGGCATGGCCCGAGCCTTCGGCCTCGGCGGAAATTGCGCGCAGCCAGTTCAACGTGGCGGTAGGCCAGTACAACGCCGCGATCGTCCAGTTCCCGGCCCTGCTGGTGGCATGGTTGGTGCGATTGCGTCCTGCCGCGCCTCTGCTCTGAGGCCGGCTGCGCGAAGTCGTATTTTTTTCTTAAAGCCTGTGCGGCGCTGTGCGTCACGCGGGCCCGTTACCATCGCCCCAACTTGCCAGAACTATCTTCCGATCATCCAGGCGGCAGCGCGCCGCTGCTGCAACCGCCGTTGTGGCGCCAACTGCAATTGACAGCGGTGGCGCTCGCGTCGATTCGCGCCGGCAGCTCGGGCACCGTCGCCTTCGAATCCGTGGAGCCCGCCATGCGCCCCGGCGTGCAGGCGCTCGGCTTTCAGGTGCTGCGCTGGCTTGGCCGCGCCGAAGCACTGCGCCGCCACTTGGCCAAGCGCACGCCGCCGCCGCTGCCCGACGCCTTGCTGTGCACCGCGCTGGCGCTGGCCTGGGACGCGCAGCAGGCGCCGTACGAACCCTTCACCCTGGTCGACCAGGCCGTGGAGGCCGCCAAACGCAACCCGGCCACGCGCGCGCAGGCGAGTTTCATCAACGCCTGCCTGCGCCGCTTCCTGCGGGAGCGCGACGAGCTCGTGGCCGCGACCGACCATGAGCCGGTGGCGCAGTGGAACCATCCGCGCTGGTGGATCGAGCGCCTCAAGCGCGACCATCCGCGCGACTGGCAGCGCGTGCTCACCGCAGACAACGCACACGCGCCGATGACCCTGCGCGTGAACGTGCAGAAGATCACTGTTCCGGCCTATCAGCTGGCGCTCGAAGCGATCGGCCTGGAGTCCGTTCGCGTGGGTGCGTCCGGCCTGCAATTGGCGCGTGCCCGGCCGGTGCAACAGCTGCCCGGCTTTGCCGACGGCGATTGCTCGGTGCAGGATGCCGCCGCGCAAATGGCGGCGCCGCTGCTGCTCGAAGGGCTGCTGCCCGCCGACGGCGCCGCACCGCTGCGAGTGCTCGATGCCTGCGCCGCTCCGGGCGGCAAGACGGCCCACCTGCTCGAGGTGGGCGGCCCGGGTGCCATCGAAGTCACGGCTCTTGAGGTGGACCCTGTTCGCAGCCGCCGCATCGACGAGACCCTGAGCCGGCTTGGACTGACCGCTAAAGTAGTAGTGGCCGATGCCGCGCGCCCGTCCGCGTGGTGGGACGGCACGCCCTTCGACGCCATTCTGCTCGATGCGCCGTGCACGGCCTCGGGCATTGTCCGGCGCCACCCCGACGTACGCTGGCTGCGCCGCGAGAGCGACACGGGCCAGCTCGCGGTGCAGCAGGCCGCGCTGCTGGCGGCGCTCTGGCCCTTGGTCCGGCCCGGCGGCCGGCTGCTCTATTGCACCTGTTCCGTGTTCCGCGAAGAGGGCTCGCAACAAATCGATGCGTTTCTTGCGCACAACACCAACGCCCGATTGAAGGCATCGCCGGGCCATTTGCTCCCCCAAAGCGGGGCGAATGCCCGCGCCGTCCCGGACAATCCCTCAGGTGATCACGACGGCTTCTTCTACGCCCTGCTTGAAAAACGTCCCGGTTAAAACTTGGGCCCGGCGCGGCTTGGCGCGGATGGCGGCGCTGCTGCTGGCGGTGGTGATGGTCACGCTGCTGGGCTGGCTGCCCCTGACCGCTACGGCGCAAGGGCGCAACGGCCCTTCGGTCACCCAGATGCGCCTGGAGCAGGCGGACGACGGCGTGTATCTCACGGCGGCCGTGCAGTTCGAGCTGCCGTCGCTGGTCGAAGAAGTGCTCGACAAGGGCATTGCCATCTACTTCGTGGCCGAGGCCGAGGTCTTCCAGGAGCGCTGGTACTGGACCGACCGCAAGGTCGCCCAGGTCACGCGCCACATGCGGCTTGCCTACCAGCCGCTCACGCGCCGCTGGCGGCTCAATGTGTCGCCGGTGCCGATCACCGGCACCGGCGGGTTCGGCGTTTCGCTGAACCAGAACTTCGACAGCCTTTCCGACGCCATGGACGCCGTCAAGCGCGTCGGCCGGCTGCGGCTGGGCGACCTGGCCGACATCGGCGACGAGGCGCAGCACCAGGTCGTGTTCCGTTTCCGGCTCGACACCTCGCAGCTGCCGCGCCCGTTCCAGATCGGCGTGGTCGGGCAGGCGGACTGGAACATCGTCGCCGAGCGCAGCGCCAAGCTGCCGCTGGAGAAGCAGCGGTGAGCACCAAACCGCGCAGCGGCGCAGCGGCCACACCCGCCGCTCGCCGCTCGCGCGCGGTCCGCTGGGCCGTGGGCGTCGGCGCCGCGCTGGTCACCGCCATCGGCCTGGTGCTGATGTTCCTGCTGGCCCAGGCCACCAACAACCGCGCGCTGTACGAGCGTTACTACGTGCGGCTCTTCGGCATCAACGTGGTGGTGGCGGTGCTGCTGGTGCTGGTCATCGGCTGGGTCGCTTTTCGCCTGCTGCGGCGGCTGCGCCAAGGCAAGTTCGGCAGCCGCCTTCTCATCAAGCTGGCCGCCATCTTCGCGCTGGTGGGCGTGGTGCCGGGCGCGCTGGTCTATGTGGTGTCCTATCAGTTCGTCGCGCGGTCGATCGAAAGCTGGTTCGACGTCAAGGTCGAGGGCGCGCTCGATGCCGGCCTCAATCTTGGCCGTGCCACGCTCGATTCGCTCTCCGACGACCTGGCCGCCAAGACCCGCGCGGCCAGCGCGCAGCTTGCACAGGTGCCCGATGCGAGCGCGGGCCTCGCGCTCGAGCGCATTCGCGACCAGCTGCAGGCCAGCGATGTGGTGCTCTGGACGGGCACCGGCCAGCTCATTGCAGGGGCAGGCACCTCGCGCTTTCAGCTGAACCCCGAGCGGCCGACCATCCAGCAATTGCGGCAAGTGCGCGCGGACCGCGCCATCGCCCACATCGAGGGCCTGGACGAAACCGCGCCGCCGGGTGCCAGCCTGCCGCCCGCCACGGTGCGCGCCATTGCCATGGTGCAGCGCCCCGGGTTCGACTTCGACACCGCGCCGCGCTTTCTCCAGGTGACGCAGCCGCTGCCGCCGGCCGTGGTGGCCAATGCGCTTGCCGTGCAAGAGGCCAACCGCGAATACCAGGAGCGCGCGCTGGCCCGCGAGGGCTTGCGGCGCATGTACATCGGCACGCTCACGCTGAGCCTGTTCCTGGCCGTGTTCGGCGCCGTGCTGCTCGCGGTGCTGTTCGGCAACCAGCTGGCGCGGCCGCTGCTTGTGCTGGCGGAAGGCGTTCGCCAGGTGGCCGCCGGCGACTTGCGGCCGACCGCCGTGCTGCAAGGCAAGGACGAGCTTGGCGGCCTGACCCGCTCCTTCGCCGTCATGACCCAGCAGCTGGCCGATGCCCGCGGTGCGGTCGAAAAGACCATGGGCCAGCTCGACGCTGCCCGTGCCAACCTGCAGACCATTCTGGACAACCTGACCTCAGGCGTGATCGTGCTCGACGCCAAGGGCACCATCCTTTCGACCAATCCCGGCGCCACCCGCGTGCTGCGCGCGCCGCTGGCCGCCTATGAAGGGCAACCCCTCGCGCAGGTGCCCGGCCTGGCCGACTTTGGCAACAGCGTGCAACAGCAGTTCGACGAATTCCAGGTCGAGCGCCTGCAGCACGGCCTCGACCACTGGCAGCATGCCTTCGAGCTGCACGCCACCGGCACTGACCTGCCGCAGCAGGGCAGCGCCATCAACATCGTCGCGCGCGGCGCCGAGCTGCCCGGCGCCGCGCGGCTGCTGGTGTTCGACGACATCTCCGAAATTGTCTCGGCCCAGCGCGCACAGGCCTGGGGCGAGGTCGCGCGCCGCCTGGCTCACGAAATCAAGAACCCGCTCACGCCCATCCAGCTCTCCGCCGAGCGGCTGGAGATGAAGCTCTCCGGCAAGGTCGCGCCGCCCGAGCAGGCCGTGCTCGTCAAGTCGGTCAAGACCATCGTCGACCAGGTCGATGCGATGAAGCGGCTGGTCAACGAATTCCGCGACTATGCCCGCCTGCCCGCGGCCGACCTGAAGCCAGTCGACCTGAATGCGCTGCTGACCGACGTGCTCCAGCTCTACAGCGCCGAGAACGCGCCCATCGCACTGCGCTCCGAGCTGGACGAGCGCTGCCCGCCCATCCGCGGGGATGCGCAGCAGATCCGCCAGGTCATTCACAACCTGCTGCAAAACGCGCAAGACGCCGCCGAGGCCGCGGCCAGCAGCACCGGCAGGGCGGGCGAGGTCGTCATTCGCACCCGCCTGGGCGATTCGGGCCAGCGCGTGCGACTGACCGTGCAGGACAGCGGGCCCGGTTTTGCCGAGAACATTCTCAAGCGCGCCTTCGAGCCCTACGTCACCACGAAAACAAAAGGTACTGGTTTGGGGCTGGCCGTGGTCAAGAAGATCGCGGACGAACACGGCGCCCGCATCGAGCTTTCCAACCGCGTTGTCGATGGGGCTGTAGCGGGGGCGCAAGTCTCGCTATCATTCGCGCTGGCAGGCGAGTCGCAAACAGCGGTCGCTCACACCGAAGATTCGAAGTCTTCCGCCGCCTGAGCGCGAAAGAAATCCATTGCGCTCAGTCGATGGATCGGCTGGCGGACCATACACACCATTGCAGACACCGGCGCATACAACAAGCAGCACTCATGGCAAACATTCTCGTGGTCGATGACGAGCTGGGCATTAGGGACCTGCTCTTCGAAATTCTCAATGACGAAGGCCACAACGTGGAGCTCGCGGAAAACGCCGCCGAAGCACGCGCTGCCCGGCAGCGCGCACGGCCCGATCTCGTGCTGCTCGACATCTGGATGCCCGATACCGACGGTGTCACGTTGCTCAAGGAATGGTCCACCGCCGGCCTGCTGAGCATGCCCGTCATCATGATGAGCGGCCACGCCACCATCGACACCGCCGTGGACGCCACCCGCATCGGCGCCTTCGCGTTCCTCGAAAAACCCATCACGCTGCAGAAGCTGCTCAAGGCCGTGGAGCAGGGCCTCGCGCGCGAAAGCGCCAGGCGCGCGGCCGCGGGCGTCGTGCCGCCGGCCTCGGGCGTCAACCCGGCGGCTGCCATCACCACCACCGGCGACAGCCTGCTGCTCGCCTCGCTGGCTTCAGTGCCCGTGCCCGACGCCGGCCCGCAGTCGACCCAGAGCTTCGACCTGGACCGCCCGCTTCGCGATGCACGCGACGGTTTCGAGAAGGCCTACTTCGAATTCCATCTCGCCATGGAGAACGGCTCCATGACCCGCGTTGCAGAGAAGACCGGACTGGAACGCACCCATCTTTATCGCAAGCTCAAACAACTTGGCGTCGATCTTTCGAGAGGCCGCAGAAGCGCTGTATAATTTAAGGCTGCACACCAAGGCCCGGTAGCTCAGTTGGTAGAGCAGCGGATTGAAAATCCGCGTGTCGGTGGTTCGATTCCGCCCCAGGCCACCAGTATTCGTAAGGCGCTACAACTATCAAAGTTGTAGCGCCTTTTTCGTTTTATCCCCCCACGGGGTTCGCGCCTGTTGCTGAGGTCCCGCAGCGCCATTGCTGAGGTCGATCTACGCGCCGCCAGCCCAGACTCAGTGCTGCCGGCTCGAATAGATAGGCCGACTTTTAATGTGCGTGATCCAGGTGAGCACACGCCGGTACCCGATCACGATACCCGTCAAGCTGACCAGCAGCCCTCCCAGGCTGAAGACGATCAGCACGGCCTCCCGCAGGGCTGACGCGCGCAGCATCGCCGGCAGGTCCCAGCTGTGCAGGAAACTGAAAAGCCATCGGCCCACGCGCTGCGATCTGTCCGCGCTCAGCACTACGTCCCCGGTTCGCACGTCCAGGTACGCCCAGGTGTCGTGAGGATCGCCGAAGCGAAGCTTCACCACCGGCAGACCGCGCTCCGCGGCACCCATCATCGCTTCGGGCTGTCTCTCGTAGTAGTACGCGTCGTAGCGCTCGAGGTCCTCCTGCGTCAGGATGGGCGCGGCAAGCAGCCGCGTCGCCGCATGCACGAGGTCCGCCCGGGGCCATCGGTCGAGCACGCGATACCGATCCTTCTCCTGCACGACCAAACGAGTGTCGTTGGCGGCATTGCGCGCAAGAATGAACGGGCGGCCGTCGAGGACCCGCCATTCCAATTCGCTTGCAGCAAAGCGCGAGGCTTCCAGGAGCCTGAGGGCCTGTGCGACCGGAATATCCAGCCGCGCCGTCCCGGGAACATTTCCGCGGTACTGCGCCATGTCGGGACGGAGCCCCCTGGCATCGAAGATGCCTGCCGGGTTCATCGACATCAGGCCGCTGAAGATCCATGTGAAGACAATCGACGCGAAGGCCAGCCCCAGCACATGGTGCCAATGCAGATGGAACTCGCGGTAGGGAGAACGCGAGCCGGACTTGTAGCGGCCACTGAAGCGCCAGCGCCAGATGCCGGCCACGGTGCCCGTGACCGAGGTCAGAACGCACGCGGCGGACAGCACGATCACGATCCAGCTCCAGCCCGGGTCGATGGACCGGTCGCGGAACATGTAGGCCCAGTGCAGCCATGCGCCGACGTAGTTCCACATCCGCTGCGCGCGCGGTGCGTCCATCACGACCTGGCCGGTGGCGGAAGAAACGTACAGCAGCGTGTGCGCCGTGTCGTCCATCTCGACGACATGCAGCGGGCGGTGTGCATCGAGGCCGCGCGAGTGCGTCCATCGGTCCTCACTGACGAGGCCCACGTATTCACCTTGGCCGCCGCCGACGAAGAGCCGCGCTGCGTTCAGCGCCGAACCGGCATTGGCCGGTGGCACCGGCTTTCCTTCGGCCGCGTCCACCAGCAGGTACTTGCCCTCGGCCGTGCGGACGCGGTAAGCCGGCCTTCCACTCACGCGGGTCAGGACGACCTCGTGCGCGCGTCCGCTTGCGGCGGCCGCGGACAGCGCCACGCCGACCGGCACGCAGCACCGCGCGGGATCGAGCGCGGGCAGTGCCCGCATCCGCTCCCACGGCGTGAGCTTCGGATAACCCACGAACAGCATCACCACACCGCTCACAAACCAAAGTGCCATCAGCACGCATGCCCCTACGCCCGTCCAGCGGTGGACGAGATAGGTCAGGCGCTTCATGCGCTTGCCCAGCGACATCTTGAAGCTCCCGTGCTCAGAACCGGTGATGGGCGGTCAGCTCGACCCGGCGCCCCTCTCCGACGAACCACTGCGTGTTGGTGTAGTACGCCGTCGTGTAGTAGCGCTTGTTGAAGAGATTGAAGCCGCGCAGCGTCACTGTGGTGTCGGGCGTGACCTGCCACCGGAGCGCCAGGTCCGTCGTGGTGTAGGCAGGCAACGTCAAGGTGTTGGCGTTGTCCGCATACCGCTTGCCCACGTAGCGCAGGCCGGAGCTCAGCGTCCATTTCGGCAGGAAGTTCCAGCTCACCCACACATTCGCAAGCCGCTCGGGCACATCGGTCGGCACATTCCCCGCGCGCGAAACGGCAATGCCCCCCGCGGTTTCCGAGAAGTCGTCGTACCGCGCGCGCAGCACGGCCGCGTTGGCATCCAGCTGCCAGCCGGCAGCGAAGGCCATGGCGACGTTGGCTTCGAGGCCCCGCGACGAGCGCTGGCCGACCTGGATGCGCTGTGCCGGATTGTTCGGGTCCCGCGTGACGAGGTTGTTCTTGGTGATGTGGTAGGCCGCCAAGCTCCATTCACCGCGCTGGTCCCAGAACGTCTGCTTCACGCCGACTTCGGCCTGCCTGCCAGCGGAGAGATCGAACTTGCTGTTCGCCGGCGACAGCATGAGCAGCCCGCTCACCGGGTCCGCGGCCTTGGCGTACTGCGCGTACAGCGCAAGGTTCGGGACCATCTCGAACACGGTCCCGATGCGCCACCCGGTGTGGGAGAAAGACCTGTCGAACGCCGCCGTGCCGGCCACCAGATCGCGGCGCGAGATGCGCGCGTGGTCGTGGCGCAGGCCCGCGACGAGGGACCATCGATCGCTCAGTTCGAGCCGGTTCTCCGCGAACACCGCCGATTGCCTCGCTTCGTTGCGGTAGCGGGGAATGAAGGGCACCCCGCTGACGAAGTAGCCAGGAATCGGGTTCAGTGGGTCGACGGACGGCGACGAGCCGACGTAGGTGTTGTTCGTGTGCGTGAATGAGCTCGAGTTGATGTCGAACCCCACGGAAGCCTGGTTGTTCAGGCCGAACAGAGTGCCCTTGAAAGTCGCATCGGTCGTGTTCCCCGTTTGCGACTGGTCGTGCCGGATCTGCGTGTTGCCGGACCGGTCGATCAGGCCTGTTCGCGGGTTGTAGGCATACGACTCCGCGTTGCGCCAGTAGCGCTGGCTGTCGATGCGGTACAGGCGGCTTCGCACCGTGGTATCCGCGCTTGGCGTCCATTGCGCCGCCAGCTCGGTCCAGTGGTCCCGGTACTGGATGGTGCTGTCGCCGACGTTGTAGTTCTTCTCGCGCAGTGCCGGGAGCTGCTGCCCGTTGACCAGCGGTGTTCCGAAGTAGCGCATCGGGTTCTGCCTGCCCTGGGCATGGCTGAGCCGCAGGCTGAACTCGGGAGAGACCTTCAGTTGAACCGCGCCCGAGAAGGTCCGGTTGCGCGAATCGCCCCTGTCCACCCAGCTGTCGGAACGGTCGCCGCTGACATCCAACCGGTACGACAGCCTGTCGTTGATGGCCCCGCCGCTGCCGAAGCCGAGTCTTTGCGTGTTGTCGGTTCCGATGGTGGCTTGCACCTCGTTCTCGATGGGACCACGGTGGGGCTTCTTGGGGATCACGTTGACCACGCCGCCGATGGCGCCGTCGCCGTAGATGACCGATGCCGGCCCACGAAGAACCTCGATGCGATCGATCGACCAGGTGTCGAACGGAAAGGTCACGCCGACGCCGCCGTACTGGCGCGTGCCGTCGTACAGCCGCATCACGGAGGTCGAATCGGTGAATCCGCGTGCGGCCAGGGAGGAGCCTCCGTTGCCGGGATGGGCCAGGCTGCTGATGCCGGTCGACCGCGTGATGGCGTCGGCCACGTTCGCATCGCCGCGCTGCTCGAGTTGCTCGCGCGTGATGGTGCCCACGCTCGCCGGTGTCTGGAATGGCGTAATGCCCAGGTTCGAACCTGTTGCGACGGGCGCGCCAAGGCCGCTATCGTGGGTGGCAGTGACCGACACGACGGGAAGCGCGGGTTGTTGTTCGTCCGCGGCATGGGCCGGCGTGGCCAGCCAGGGAAACGCCGCGCCCAGCGCGAGCGGAAAAATGGTCTTCTTCATGGATGCTCTCTGCGGCGCCCATCGGGGTGCCGGCTTGTCTGCGGAAACGAAAGAGGCTGCGCGCGCCGCAAGGGTCTGAAGACCGGTGCAGGCGTCACGCGCGTCGGAAGCTCGATCGGGTCAGCAGAGAGCGGGAGGGCCGCGCGCGGGCAACGGCGCGGCGGTGGCTGCGGCGAGACGCGCGGCCGGAATCGACTGGACCGCGTGGCCCAGCGGCAAGATGCCAGGGAGATCGGCCGCGTGCGCCACGGGCGGCGGTGCGCCGGTCAGCACGCACATCGGGCAGTCGAGGTGACTGGCGCCGAGCTCGCGTGCGCCGTCATCGGTCTGCACAACGACCTTGATGGCGCCCGCAGCCGAACACACCAGTTCCATCTCTTGTGGATGGACCATGGGCGATGCCACTGCCACGCCCAGCGACAACACGAACCAGGCCAGCACGAAGCGGACGAGATTGCGGACATGACGCAGGGCAGGCATGCGCTGGATTATGAGTCAGGTGAAAGACTGGTCGGAACGGGTTGAGGGAATTCCGCGCGGGCAAGTGGGATGCCCGCATTTCCTCAATACCGGAATGTCTGTGGCACTTCACTCCCGGCTGCCAGGCGCTCTCGGTAGAAACAACCGAAATACGCAGCCCATCCCTTCGGCGCTATAGAGCGAGACCCGCCCACCGTGGCGAGCAGCCACGGTCTTGACGAACGCAAGGCCGAGCCCGGCGCCGTGACTCCGGCCGCCGCCATGGTCACCGCGTTCAAACGGCTCGAAGACCGCGGCTTGCCGATCTGCCTCGATGCCGGGCCCCTGGTCTTGGATGCGGACTGCCCAGCAATCCCCGTGCAGCTCGATGGCGCACCCGATCGTCGAACCGGGCGGAGAGTGTTTGATGGCGTTGTCCAGAAGGTTGTCGATTGCGCGCGAGACCAGGTCGCGGTCGATGCGGCAGAAAGCTCTGGTTGCGCTGCTTGGGTCGAGCACCACCTGAATCTGATTGCTTGCATGCGCTTCCCAAGCGTCATCGATGCATTCGTTCAGAAGAGCCGGAAGGTTGCGCAGTTCAATCCGGTAGGGCTGCGATCGTGCACGCGCCAGTTGAATGAATCCCTCCGATAACGCCAGCGCCTTGTGCGCATGCCGGGCGATCCGTTCCCGCAGCTGCGCTGCGGTCATGGCCGCGGGGTCGTGCCGATTGAGTTCAAGCAGGGTGACGATGGCTGTCTGCGGCGCGCGAATGTCGTGGCTCAGAAAGTGGATTGCATCGTCATGCTGGCGCTGGGCCCGCCGCAGTTCGCTCACGTCGACAAGGCTGAAGATCCACCCGGCATGTTGTCCATCAATGCTGAGCGACGGCGCATGTTTCACCAGCAGATCGCGGTCTGCCTGATCCCGTGCCTGCACCGCGCCGGCAAGGGGGTGGCGCGCCAACGAGGCTGGCGTGGCCACAGGCTGGTTGTCGTCGACAGACCGCACCTGCTGCATGAGCTCAACGATCGACAGGTTCTGCAACGCTTCGGCCGAGTCCGCGTTGAAATAACGTGCCGCGGCCGCATTGGCCAAGCGTATGTCACCGTGCTTGCCGCATACGAGCGTCGCATCTGGCAGGTTGTCGAGGCTGTCGCTCACCAGTTGATGGACGTTGCGCAGGTGCTGTGCGGCAACCGCAAGTCCCTTGATGCGCCGGTCGAGGAAGTCGCCGGACGAATGCATTTGCATCGCAGGCACTTGCGCGATGCTCGCGCTTGCGCGCAAGTGTGCGGACGCCTCAATCAGGTACCTTGTCGCTGCGTTCAGTCGGCCCCAGCTCCACAAGGTGTATGCCGTGCCCAGGCCCAGCATTCCCGCGGCGGGAGCGAACTGCAAACGGAACGCAACGGTGCCGATTCCAGAGACCACCAGCAATGCCAAGGCCAGCGCGCCGGTCATCAGCAACGCGGAAACCGGTTCGAGAACAGCCATGCCGACAAAGGCAAGCAATACCATCGATGCGTTAACGCCCGTGTTCAACCAAGGTGGAGCGTTCGTCACTTCACGACGGTCCAGCAGGCTGTCCAGGATGTTGGCGTTGACTTCAACGCCCGGCATCAAGCCGGCGTCGTCGGTCGCAGGCGTTTCATAGAGGCCACCCAGCGACGCGGCGGTGGTGCCCACTAGAACATACTTGCCGCGAAACGTGCCCGGCGGAACCGTCCCCGCGAGCACATCGATGTACGAGATGCGCCGGAAGTGCCCGGCCGGTCCGGCGAACGGCACCATCAGTTTGTGCGAGCGCTCCCAATCGAGCCACTTGCCGGAGGGCGGCGTGTGAAGGTGGTCCTCTCCTTCCGGACTGCCAGGCAAATCCTTGGAGAAGCGTGACGGGTCGCCCACCCGAAGCACTGCGAGACTGAAATGGTCCATCTCGAAACCTCGCAAGCCTTCGCGCAGATAGATCTTGCGCAAGAGGCCGTCATCGTCCACAGGCAAGCGGTCCAGCCCCACGCGGTTTGCACTCGCCACAAGCGGGCACACAGGTTGCAGGGTCAGTGGACTGCCACCTTCGTACATCTGGATCGGCAATACGACCTTCCCGCTCTGCTCCAGCGCCGCCGCCAGTGCCCTGCTGTCTTCAACAGAATGGGGGTCCGACTCCGAGATCGGAATGTCGAAGCCGATCGCAAGCGGCGCGTCTTTCGTGAGGCGCTCGATCAACGCGGCGTGAGTCGACCGGCGCCAGGGCCAGCTTCCCAGCGCCGCAATACTCCGTTCATCGACAGCCACCACGATCACGCTGCTTTTGCGCACATCGCGGCCTTGCAATGCGACGAGCGCGTCCTGCCAGACGCGGTTCGGCTGTCGCACGACTCCCAGTGCATCCAGTCCCAATACCAGCATGAGCGCAAAACCCGCGAGGCCCGCCCATCGGATCCAGCGCCTGTACCGGTGTCGGGCGTGAGTGTTCGGGTTGGAATGCCCAGGCCGACGCGCGTGCATATCCATGCCTGCATACGGCCAGAGGTACTCGGGTATCGGCGCTTTCAACAGCCTTCAGCTCCCGCAGCCATCGGCAACCCATGGTCGACCCTCCGAGAGGCGCTAGAACGGTGCGTGAAATGCACCTCAAAGGGGAGTGGGTGGTTCAAATTCGGCCATCAGTCTTGTATGCAAGACTGGAAGATTCAGGGGTGTACGGCAGTCGTGCAAGCTGCGTGCCACTTGGGATGTGCTGCTGTTGGGTCAGCTCGGCTGTGTCGCTCAGACACGAGCTGCAAGGGCTTGGAGGGGGTGAGAGTCCCAGTGGAATCGTGCTATGGAGAAATCAGGCCGCGCAAGCCATCTTTCCAATGTCTGCTCTAGGGGCCCGGACGGCCTCCAGGCGATAGCCCTGGCCATAGACCGCCGTCAGTCGAAAGCCGTTCTCCGGCCGCAATCCCAATACCGTTCTAACCCGAGAAATATGTGTATCCAGTGAACGTGACATCAACTCAGTGCCGGCTGGATTGTTGGTTTTCCATATGGTTTCCAGCATGTGCCCGCGCGAGAGCAGTCGACCGAGGTTTCGGAACAGAAAGAGTGCCAAGTCGAATTCCCTTTGCGTCAGCTGTACGGGATTGCCGTCGATCTCGAGCTGCGTCAGGGCGGGAATGAACCGGTAGCGGCCCCAGATTTCCTCTTCGGTCCGAACCTGTGCATAGGAGCGGCGCAGCAGCGCTCGCACACGCGCGGTCAGCTCACCGACGCCCACGGGCTTGCTCATGAAGTCGTCCGCGCCAAGCATCAAGCCTTCGACGATGTCGCGCTCGTCTCGCCGGTTGGTCACGAAAAGGATCGGGATGTGCTCCGTCACATTGGCCCTTACCCATCGCACGATATCCAGCCCTGATATGCCGGGGAGTTCCCAATCGAGCACCAGCAAATCGAAGGACTCGCGGCGCAGTTCATTCACCAATGCAGCACCGTCCGTGAAGAGGTGGCACTGATGGTTCATCGCCTTCAGGATGCTCTTAATCAGGTCAAGCTGGTCAGTATCGTCGTCAAGAGCTGCGATTCGCATGATTTCGGTTGCTTCGATCGGGTTGCGGATGCAGGAAGCGCGCACGCAGCCGGGCGCTTGCTGATGCAATTTTAGGTAGCAACCAATTTCAAGCCGCGGACCAAAACTCAAAAACTGTCAAATCCGGGCGCGTCGGAAACGCGCGTGTCCGCGGCGCTGGATGCTGCGCTTCTCGGAAGTGCGAAAACTTCCGGAGATCCGCTTGGGATGCTCAGCAATTGTCAAAAGTCTGGACGGGCATTCGTCTGTTCTCTAGCCTCGCACCGAGTTCATTGGATGACCTGCCGGTCAGTTCTCGGGCAGTCATGAAAAAGATCAGTCGCGCGAGCCGGAAGCCGCCCAAACCAACGCGGCCGAGCCAGGGCTTAGCGCCGCGGAAGATAAGGCGCAACGGACGAGTTTGCCCAACCCGCCGCCGCTTTGACACGGGTTGCAGCATCACATGATTTTCAGAGACGACAGTGGTGGATTCGCGTTTTCCTGCGACGACGCGAAGATGTCCGTCTGCACCAGCACGTGGAACAAGCGCCTTGCGCAAATTGCACGCGTCACCGGTCCCGTCCTGATCATGACCGGGTCTCTTCCGGACCCGGAATACATTTCTCAAACCTTGGGTAAGCGCCCGCGAGACATCTTCATCATTGCCAATGTGGACGCGCAAAAGGAAGCGCGGATGCTCAAGCGCCGCTTCCCCGGGATACGCATCGCGCTGCACAGCAACAACAACGCCAAACTTGTGCTCGTGGCGCCGGACACGGTCTGGGTTTCCAGCGCCGACTTTGGCAAGACAACGCGGATAGAGTCCGCTGTCGGCCTGCACTCGAGGGTCGTGTTCAATAAAACACGGGAGTCGTTCTTCAACCGGATATGGGCGAAGGCGACCGAAATCGTTTGAATCGTTCCATGGATTCGTGTGTTCGGAATGGCGTGCTCGAAGCGCGCAGTAGCAGGCGACGCGCGGTTCCACATCGGCGTAGCAAACCGCATCTCCCTCGGCATCTGTCCGGAGACATCCGTGATCCGGCCGGCGCTCGCGGGCCGTTGCGGGTTTATCCCTAGATCCCACCCCTCAAGTTTCCGCGACCGCCTGCCGATATCCCTGGATACCTGGCCTCCGCACCGGCGGCCGTCACGGAAAAGCACATGCGCAATTGGAAGATCGGTGCCCAGCTGGGCATGGCATTCGGGATCGTGTTGCTGTTGATGGCGACGGCGCTTGCCATTGGCATTGCATGTCTGCACGACATTGCGGCCGGCGGCGGCATCGCCCCGGAGCTCGCACGTCGTATCGAGTCGACTCGGAGCTTCATGCTGGGCTTCGGATTCGCCGCGGTGGTGGCCGGCGTCGGCGGCAGCATCTGGCTCTCGCGCAGCATCATGCAACCGTTGGGTGAAGCGATCTTCATCGCCGAGACGGTGGCCTCGGGCGACCTCAGCAAGGAATTCGAGACCGAGCGCGGCGGGGATTTCGGGCGGTTGTTGCGTGGCATGGGCGAGATGGAAGACACGCTGACCGACGTGGTAACGCGCATCAAGGCATCGACCGACTCGATCGTGGTCGCATCGGGGCAGATCACCGCGGGCAATCACGACCTGTCTTCGCGCACCGAGCAGCAGGCCAGCTCGCTCGAAGAGACGGCGGCTTCGATGGAAGAGCTCACCTCCACCGTCAAGCAGAACGCCGACAACGCAAAACAGGCAAATCAGCTGGCGCTCTCGGCCTCGGAGGTTGCGGTGAAGGGGGGAGGCGTGGTCAACCAGGTGGTCAACACCATGGCCTCGATCAATGCCTCGTCCAAGAAGATCGTCGACATCATCGGTGTGATCGACGGCATCGCGTTCCAGACCAACATCCTCGCGCTCAATGCTGCAGTGGAAGCCGCGCGTGCCGGCGAGCAGGGCAGGGGCTTTGCGGTGGTCGCTTCCGAGGTGCGCAACCTTGCGCAGCGTTCGTCTGCGGCGGCCAAGGAGATCAAGGGCCTCATCGAAGACTCGGTGGGCAAGGTCGACGTGGGCAGCGCGCTGGTGAGTGAAGCCGGCAAGACCATGGAAGAGATCGTGGGCAGCGTGAAGCGCGTGACGGACATCGTCGGCGAAATCACGGCGGCGAGCCACGAGCAGGCCCAAGGCATCGAGCAGGTCAACCAGGCCATCGCGCAGATGGATCAGGTGACGCAGCAGAACGCCGCGCTGATCGAGGAGGCCGCGGCGGCGGCGCAATCGCTGCAGGAGCAGGCGGGCAGCCTGTCGCAGGTGGTGGCCACCTTCAAGCTCGACGAGGAGGATGACGAACCTGCGGCGGCACCACCTGTGCAGGTGCGGCCTCTTGCCCGGCCGGTGCGCGTGATTCAGCTGGCCCGGCGCACAGCTGAGTGACGCCACGCGTCACTCTTTCTTTCAAGATGCAACGCTGCACTGCGCCTACGCGAATGTGGGCATCACCCTACAGAAGAACAGCCGCAAAAAATTAAGGTGACCGATAGCAGGGTCGGCGGACGACGTCGAGCCCTCGCGCAAAGGAAACCGAATGACTGTCGAGATGTTCCGAATGCCAGCGGCTGCCGGCGCGCATGGAACACGCCCTTCGCAAATCTCTTCTGCGGGGGCGTAGCCTTGGACTCCGCATCCAGACCCGTGGAGCAGCGTGCGCTCCGCGTTCCGCTGCGTTCTTCTTCCGCCTCCATCACGCTGGAGGCGGACCTGAGCTTGCCCGCCGCATGCAGCGGCATCGTGCTGTTTGCGCACGGCAGCGGCAGCAGCCGCTTCAGCCCGCGCAACCGCCAGGTTGCCGAAAGCCTCAATGCGGCAAAGCTGGCCACGCTGCTCGTCGACCTGCTGACGCCCGACGAGGAAGCCGAGGACGAACGCACGCGCGAGCTGCGCTTCGACATTGCCATGCTGGCCGATCGGCTGGTCGGGCTGACCGATTGGCTGCGCAGCCATGAGCAAACCGCCCGCTTGCGAATCGGCTACTTCGGCGCGAGCACCGGTGCCGGTGCCGCGCTGGTGGCCGCAGCGCAGCGGCCCGATGCGGTGGATGCAGTGGTGTCTCGCGGCGGCCGCCCGGACCTGGCCGGCGCGTCATTGGAGCGCGTGCGCGCACCCACGCTGCTGATCGTCGGCGGCAACGACGGGCCGGTGATCGACATGAACTGGCAGGCCGCTGCGGCGCTGCGCTGCGAGAAGCGGCTGTCCATCGTGCCGGGTGCGACACACCTGTTCGAAGAGCCCGACGCGCTCGGCGCCGTTTCCACATTGGCTCGCGACTGGTTCAAGAGCCATCTCAACCAACCCAGGAACCACGCAAAGGAGTAACGCGAAATGAGCGGCAAGTCACCAGGGCATCAGAAGTGGCCCGATCACAAGGTACGCGAAGAACCGGTTGAACAATCGATGGAGGTCGAAGTCGAAGGAGCCATCGTCGCCAGCTCGAAGAACGTCATCAAGGTTGTCGAAGACAAGTCGCCGGTGCGCTACTACTTTCCGCGCGCCGACGTCCGCCTGGAGAAGCTGAAGCGCTCGCAGACCACCACCGAATGTCCCTTCAAGGGCCATGCGAGCTACTACAGCCTGAACCTGGGCGAGCGGCAACTCGACGATGCCGTGTGGGCGTACGAGGATCCGTACGACGAACACCAGGCGCTGAAAGAGCGCGTGGCGTTCTACGACGACAAGTATCCGGAGATCCATGTCCGCCCGAAGAGCTGAGCCGATGGGACAACGCTCCCGCTGTAGTTCAACGGACAGAATGCGGCCTTCCGAAGGCCGAGATCCAGGTTCGATTCCTGGCGGCGGGGCCACGTGTGTGCGGCAAGATTTGCCGCACAACTCGCAGCGGCCCGCCCCGCGCACCAGCGCACGGCCGCGGCAATCATCGAGTCGCCCCAGACAAGCGCCCCGACGGGCACCACGCTTGCCGCACACCTGCCAACGATATCGAGAAGGAGCCCCCTATGCCATCAGCCGGCACGTCCGTGAAAGCACCGCATCCAGGAACACAAGGCGCTGCCGGCACCCGGTTGCATGGCAAGGTCGCGCTGGTCACCGGCGCGGCGCAGGGCATCGGGAAGGGAATCGCCTTGCGGCTTGCGCAGGAAGGCGCGGACATCGTCCTGCATGTGCGGCACGACGATGAACGTGCGCGCGAAGCCGCTGGAGAAATCGGCGCCTTGGGCCGTGCCTGCGAGGTCGTTCCCGCCGACCTCGCCGGCACCGCCGCTGTAGAGCAGTTGATGCAGCGCGCGCTCGCGCGTTTTGCGGCGATCGACGTCCTCGTCAACAACGCAGGCATCGAGCGGCATGCGGGCTTCCTTGCAGTGAGCGAAGAAGACTACGACGCCGTGCTCGATGTGAACCTGAAAGGTCCGTTCTTCCTGACGCAGGCCTTTGCCCAGGCGCTTGCTTCAACAGGCCGGCCCGGCAGGATCATCAACATCAGCTCGGTGCACGAGGAGCTGCCCTTCCCCAATTTCGCGGCCTACTGCGCAAGCAAGGGCGGCTTGAAGATGCTGATGCGAAACATCGCGGTCGAGCTCGCGCCGCTCGGCATCACGGTCAACAATGTTGCGCCGGGCGCAATTCGCACGCCCATCAACGCCGATCTGCTGGGCGAGTCTGAAAAGCTGCAGCGGCTCATAGGCCAGATTCCCCTCGGCCGCATGGGCGAGCCGGGCGATGTGGCGGGCGCCGTCGCCTTCCTGGCGTCGGACGATGCCAGCTACATCACCGGCAGCAGCCTGGTCGTGGACGGCGGGTTGCTGTGGAACTACCAGGAGCAGTGACGGGAGCAGTGTGCCCGTGGGCCGCACTAGCGGCGGTTGTTCAGCACCACCAGCTTCGAAAGGCCGAACAGGTTGACCGGCTCGACGCTCAGCACCTGCCAGTCATGGGAAAGTATCTGCTCGTCATATCTGAAGTCGGAGCGAAACCCCACGTGCTCGGCCGCCGAGTGAACGGCGCGCTCCAGAAGCCACCACAGCTTGCTGCCGCTGAAGTGGTTGAGCACCACGATGGTTCCACCTGGCTTGCACACGCGGCGGATCTCGCGCACGAGTTCGGCCGGCCGCGGCGTCACGGACAGCACATAAGGCACGGTCACGCAATCGAAAGCGCCATCGGGAAAGCGCATGCGCTCGGCATTCATGTGCTCGATGCTGATGTCGTGGTGCGGCAGGTGGGCCGCGCGCTCCCGCGCGCGGTCGAGCATGTCATGCGAGAGATCGATGCCCACGATCTTGCATTGGGGCGGATAGCCCGCCAGCGCCAAGCCGGTCCCCACGCCGACTTCGAGCAGCGATGCCGGCTGCAGCATGCGAACGACCTCCGCCATGCGCTTGCGCCCGGGCTCCAGCACCTGGCCGAACAACGTGTCGTACAGCGGCGCGAGCCGGTCGTAGGTACGTGCGACGCCGGCCTCCGACACCGGTGCTTGCGGTTGCGAGCGATCGTCGTCGCGCGTTGCGCCATGGTCACCGGATCGTGCTCTGCTTTCCGTCATCTTTTTCAGTTCCTGGGTGGGCGGAGTTCCGCCTGGTTACGCTTCCGGCGTACACGGCAAGCGGGGTGCCCGGCGCGGGGCAGAGTTTGCGGGCATGCGGGTTGCCTCGAAGCGCCCTGGCACGGCAAGAGAGGCCGATTGCACGCCGAGGATTTTTCGATGACCCAGAATATCAACAACCCTGCGCCGTCTCCCTTATCTCCCCGCTCCCGCAAGGGCCACAAGAGCCATGCGGAGCACGAGGGCGACGAGGCGCCGCCAGGCACGGCCCAGACCGCCGAGGGCATCTGTCCGCGCTGCGGCGGCTCGGGGCAAGCCGGCAATGGGCCTTGTCCGGACTGCGATGGCACCGGCACGGTGACCGTGAACGTCGGCGACGCCTGAAGCCCTGGCGCGAGTCGCTCGCCTGCAGAAGCTGCGCGAGCACTAGCCGCCCGGAGCCTCCCGGCACTGGGCGACGGACGCCAGCAGATCGGCCGGATGCAGCATGGCCGCGCGCGCCTTTCGCGCGGTGTCGTATTGATGCAGCGCAGCCCGCAGCCGCGGCTCTGTTGTGAGCGCATTCCATACCTGTTCGAGAGAAGCGGGCGATGGCAGCTCGCCTGCAAGGAGCTGGTGCGCGAAGGCGAGGCTCGCGGGCTCCCCAAGCAGCACGGCCTTGCTTGCCGCGCTCAACAACGGTGGATACGCTTCGGGCGGCTGCCGAGCAGCAATAGATCACGTGCGGCGGCAATGAGTCGCCGTCGGGCTGCAGCCGTTGCAGCGATGCGCCATGGATGCGCGCGACCCCATCGACAGATGCAAAGGCGTAGGTCGTCTCGGAGCGTGCCTCCGCCAGGCGCCGCAAGCCGCGCAGCAAGCGCGAGAAATCGGCTGTGGCAGCAGCAGGGGAGGCCTTGATCTCTGCAAGAAGAACGAGTTCGTCGCCGTCGCCCGTGCTGCTGCGCACCATCGCGGCGTCCCATTCTTCCTTGGCCTTGCTTGCCTCGCCCGGAAAAGCGGGAGGGTTCCGAAGGCTCTGCACGACGCGATAGTTCGCAACACCTTTTTCACGCTGATTCAGCGCATCCGCAATCTTGCGGAGCGCCTGCACGCCGGTTTCCTCGGCATCCTCGCCCCGGCGGGCCGACGTGCGCCCCTTGGCGAGGGCGGCATGGCTGCCGGCCATCGGCCCCTGGCGTTCGCAAAGCGCCTGGTAGCGCCGCACGGCATCCATGTGCAGCAAGCGGCTGCCGCGCACCAGCCGCTCCAGAGCAGGGTTGGAAAGAATGGCTCGCAGCGCGGGATGCAAGTTTTGCTGTGCAGAGAGATTTCGGGCTAGCAGACTCTCGATGGCGCGCGCGAGCTCTTCCCATGAGTCCCCCGCCGCCAAGCCGTGCAACCGCGCCAGTGCGTCGCGCACTTCATCGGCCGGCATCTTCCGCAACTTGCCCGGATGCGCGATGGCATTCGTCGCTGCCCTGATGGCACGCTGGTCGGCCTCTCGCTGCCTGGACAGCTCCGCGTGTTCACGAACCGCCGGGTCCTGCACCTGCATCACCAGTGCCTGGAAAGCCGGGTCCCCGCCTTCGGCCGCCAGCGCCTTGCGGATCAGCTGCGCCAGCGCCTCGGTAAAAAGCGACCGGACGGAAACCGGCGGCGGCACCTCAAGCTCCTCCTGCCCGATGCGAACGGCCTCGATCGCAAAGGCCAGGGCCGCATCCGTGCTGCTTGCCGCGGCCACGCCCGCATCCGCCGGCAAGGGCGGCATGCGGTACCTGCGCGGCGCGGCGTGCAGGGCGGCCAGAAGAAGGGTGTCGGAGTGCTGCAATTCGGTTTCAGGCTTTTGCCGCGAGTTCGGGTGGAGCATCGCATGCCTGCAGAAGCCACGCCGCGGGCATGCGGTTTGCCGATGATTCCGGCATGACGAAGAACACCGAACAGTGGCACCGCAAGCTCGACGAACGGGCGGCCGAGCTCGAGTCCGAATTGAGGACCGCCAAGGCCGATGAAGCCGAGGCGCCCACCCGAACCCCGCACGTGCAAGTGCCGGACACGGTCGATGCAGCCGAAGAGCGGCTCCGCGGCGCGCTGCGAAGCGCCGAAATGGATCGCGACGTTGCCGAGCTCCGCGACATCGAAGCCGCCAGGGAGCGGCTGCGCAACGGTGAATTTGGTACCTGCGTGGACTGCGGCGCGCAGATTCCGGCCGAAAGGCTCAATGCCATGCCGGCCTCGGCCCGCTGCGTCGAATGCCAGGAGCGCTACGAGCGCACGCACCCCATCGAAATCCGCCTGCCGCCGGCGCTTTGAACCCAAGGCCGGGGCCAGTCAAAAGTACAAGCGGCGTCCCGCAAGGGACGCCGCTCGGCACTTCAAGAAGAAGCGTGCAACGGGCTCAATAGTCCATGCCGCCCGCCGGCATGGCCGGAGCCTTCTCGGCGGGCTTGGGCAGTTCCGCCACGGTCGCGTCCGTCGTGAGGATCAGGCCCGCGATCGACGCCGCGTTCTGCAGCGCGGTGCGGGTGACCTTGGTCGGGTCGACCACGCCGATCTGCACCAGGTCGCCGTATTCACCGGTCGATGCGTCGTAGCCGTAGTTGCCCTTGCCCTCGAGCACCTTGGAGACGACCACAGAGGGCTCCACGCCCGCATTGGCCACGATGGCGCGCAGCGGTGCCTCGAGCGCGCGCAGCGCAATGCGAATGCCCGCGTCCTGGTCGGCGTTGGCGCCCTTCAGCTCGGTGATGGCCGCACGCGCGCGCAGCAGCGCCACGCCGCCGCCGGGCACGATGCCTTCCTCGACGGCCGCACGCGTGGCGTGCAGCGCATCGTCGACGCGGTCCTTCTTCTCCTTCATTTCCACTTCGGTTGCGGCGCCGACGCGGATCACCGCCACGCCGCCCGCGAGCTTGGCCACGCGCTCCTGCAGCTTCTCGCGGTCGTAGTCGCTGGTGGCCTGCTCGATCTGCGCCTGGATCGACTTCACCCGCGCATCGATGAGCGCCTGGTCGCCCGCGCCGTCGATGATGATGGTGTTCTCCTTCTGCACTTCGACGCGCTTGGCGCGGCCCAGGTCTTCGAGCGTTGCCTTGTCGAGCTGCTTGCCGGTTTCTTCGGAGATCACCGTCGCGCCCGTGAGCACCGCAATGTCCTCGAGCATTGCCTTGCGGCGGTCGCCGAAGCCCGGCGCCTTGACGGCCGCCACCTTCAGCACGCCGCGCATGGAGTTGACCACCAGCGTGGCAAGCGCTTCGCCCTCGACCTCTTCGGCCACGATCAGGAGCGGCTTGCCGGCCTTTGCGGCGGCTTCGAGCACCGGCAGCAGTTCGCGGATGTTCGAGATTTTCTTGTCATGCAGCAGCACCAGCGGATCGTCGAGATGCGCCACCTGCTTCTCGGGGTCGTTGATGAAATAGGGGCTCAGGTAGCCGCGGTCGAACTGCATGCCCTCGACCACGTCGAGCTCGTTCTCGAGCGACTTGCCGTCTTCCACGGTGATCACGCCTTCCTTGCCGACCTTCTCCATCGCGTCGGCAATGATCTTGCCGATGGCTTCGTCGGAGTTGGCAGACAACGCCGCCACCTGCGCGATTTCCTTGCCCGTGGAGATGGGCTTGGAAAGCTTGCGCAGCTCTTCGAGCACCGCGGCCGTGGCCTTGTCGATGCCGCGCTTCAGGTCCATCGGGTTCATGCCCGAGGCCACGTGCTTCATGCCTTCCTGCACGATGGCTTGCGCGAGCACGGTGGCGGTGGTGGTGCCGTCGCCCGCGACGTCGGCCGTCTTGGAAGCCACCTGCTTCACGATCTGTGCGCCCATGTTCTCGAACTTGTCGGCAAGCTCGATCTCCTTGGCCACCGACACGCCGTCCTTGGTGATGGTGGGGGCGCCGAAGCTGCGCTCGAGCAGCACGTTGCGGCCCTTGGGACCGAGCGTGACCTTCACCGCATCGGCAAGGATGTTGACGCCCGCGACGATGCGCTGGCGGGCGTTGTCATGGAACCTGACGTCCTTGGCTGTCATTTTTTCATCACTCCTTTCACAACGGGTTTCTGGACATCATCAGGCGACGCGCTTCAGGCCGCCGCGTTCGCCGGTGTCGACAACCGCGAGCACATCGTCCTCGCGCATCACCAGCAGTTCCTCGTCTTCGACCTTGACCGTCTGCCCCGCGTACTTGGCAAAGAGCACCTGGTCGCCCGCCTTCAGGTGCAAGGGGCGCAGGGTGCCGTCCGCAAGCAGCTTCCCTTGGCCCACCGAGAGCACCTCGCCCTGTTCGGGCTTCTCCGCGGCGGAGTCGGGAATCACGATGCCGGAAGCCGTCTTGCGCTGCTGTTCGATCCGCTTGACGATCACCCGGTCGTACAGAGGATGAAGTTTCATGTTCAATCTCCTAAGCGATACAGGTCATCAAAAAAGTTGAACCGGCACCGAGAAATGCCGGCGCGCGAGAGCTATGGGCTGGCGGCCAGCGCTTCAAGAGGCCGCGCCGCAAATTTTTTTGTGACGATTTTTTTCAGCCGCCGCCAAGCAGGATGCGGTCCGCACGGCCCAGCCGGTAGACAGTGCGGCGCGCCGCATCGTCGCCATGCAGCGGCTGGGGCATCACGGGGCAGGGCAGCGGGCGCCCGCCGCTCTCGTCGAGCGTGTCGTCGCCATCGTCTTGCACTTCGGCCCAGATGCCGCGCTTGCGCGGGCGGAACAGCCAGCGCAGGTAGCCCCGGTGCGCGGCAAGCCGCATCAGCTCTTCGCGGTCGGGCGCATCGGCCATGACGTGGCCGTTGTCGCTGTCGTCGTCTTCGTAGTAGCCAAAGGCGCGTCGGCCGTCGCTCACTTCGGTTGCGGGCGCGCCCAGCCGCCACCATGCCGGCCGCTCCAGCCGCTCGACGTCCCAGGCGCCGAGCTGCCACGCCGCCTCGAGCAGCGATTGCTCGAGCGCGTCGAATGCATCGAGCACGCCCGGTGGCATGTCGAACTGCGCCATCCATTGCGGCACCGGCCGTGCGGGCAGTTCGAGGCCCGGCAGATGCAGGGGCGTCTGCCGGAAGAAGCCGTGCCAGTGCAGGGACAGCAACGCAGGCGCTTCTTCACGGGCCACGGCGGTCACGGTCACCGCATACAGCGGCAGCCGCATCGCGTCGGACTGGTCAGCAACGGTTTCGAGAATGTTCATCAAGAGACCTCCAATGCAACGCAAAAAAATCTAGAACAAGCCGGCGCCGGCTGCAAGCGGCGAACGCCGCAGGGGCGCTTTTGAATGCTCTTGAAATTAAAAACAGCCGCATCAAAATTACAGCCCGGATGCCTCGCGCCTCCGTTTCTTCGCCCTCATTCCTTGTTCATTCATTTCCTCCCGAGGAGACTGTCTTGACGATGAAGATCGCGCAGATCGCACCCCTCTACGAAGGCGTTCCGCCGCGGCTTTACGGCGGCACCGAACGGGTCGTCGCCCACCTGGCCAACGCGCTTGTCGACCAGGGCCACGAGGTCACGCTTTTCGCTTCGGCGGACACCCAGACCCGGGCCCAGCTGGCCCCCATGCGCGCGCAGGCCCTGCGCCTGGACCCTGCGCCGCTGAAGTCCGACCTGGCCAGCCACCTGAGCATGCTTCACGAAGTGCGGCGACGAGCGCACCAGTTCGACGTGCTGCATTTCCATGTCGACCTGATGCACTTTCCGTTCTTCGAGGACATGGCGGGCCGCACGCTCACCACGCTTCATGGCCGGCTCGACATTGCCGATCTGCCCGGCGCCTACATGCGCTGGAGCCGCTATCCGCTGGTCTCCATCTCGCGCCACCAACGCAAGCCGCTGCCTTTTGCCAACTGGTTCGCAACCATTCCCCACGGGCTGGACGAAACGCCCTATGCCTTCCAGCCCAAGCCTGACGGATACCTGGCGTTCCTGGGGCGCATCGCGCCCGAGAAGCGGCCCGACCGCGCCATCGAGATCGCGAAGAAAGCGGGGCTCCCGCTCAAGATCGCGGCCAAGGTCGATGCGGCCGATGCGAGCTACTTTGCGCAAAAGATCAAGCCGATGCTCGACCATCCGCTGGTCGAATTCATCGGCGAGATCGGCGATGCCGATAAGGCGAAATTTCTCGGCGGTGCGCGTGCGCTGCTCTTCCCCATCGATTGGCCGGAGCCCTTTGGCCTGGTCATGATCGAGGCCATGGCTTGCGGCACGCCGGTGATCGGGTGGCGCTGCGGCTCGGTGCCCGAGGTGATCGAGCACGGTGTGAGTGGTCTCATTGTCGAAGACGAGTCGCAAGCGCTGGAGGCGGTGCGCGCCATCGGCAAGCTCGACCGGCACCGCGTGCGCGAGGCGTTCGAAAGCAGGTTCTCCGCGCATGCGATGGCAAGTGCCTACGTGGAGCAATACAAGCGGCTGATCGGCGGTGGAGTGCTTCCGCCGCAAGACCATGTCTATCACGAGGCGGCCTGAGCGATGAGCGTTGAAGTGCCTGCTGTCGATCAGGCCGAGCCGGCCACCGAACGCGCGGTGCAGCACGCGTTCGTGCTCAAGGAAGGCGACACCTATTTTGTGATGGACGGCCACGGCGACGTGGGCGGCGGTGTGGACGGGCTCTTTCACGACGACACGCGCATGCTGTCGACATTCGTGCTGCGGCTCGACGGCGCGCGCCCGTCGCTGTTGTCCAGCGGGGTCAGCCAGGACAACGTTTTCTTCACCGCCAATCTCACCAACCGTCCGCTGCCGGTGCTCGGCTCGACATCGATGCCGCAGGGCGTGATCCATCTGGAGCGCAAGCGCTTTCTGTGGGGCGCGCGGCTGTTCGAGCGCATCCGGCTCGTCAACTACAGCGACCAGCCCGCGCAGGCGCCGCTCACGCTGCAGTTCGGCGCCGACTTTCGCGACATGTTCGAAGTGCGCGGCCAGCAACGCGCACGGCGCGGCGACATCGGCGCACCCGAGGTCACCCCTCAAGGCGTGGTGCTGCGCTACCAGGGGCTCGACACGGTCACGCGCCTGGCCTGCATCGACTTTTCGCAGGTGCCGCAGCGCCTCGATGCGGGCACCGCCGCATTCACCGTGCCGCTTGCAGCGCACGGCGAGTGGACGCTCCACATCGAAGTGGGCACGGAGCCCGGCACGCCCAACGCGGCGCGGTTCCGCGAAGCCGGCGTGCTTGCGCGATGGCGCATGCGCGCACGCCAGCGCCGCGGTTCGCGCCTGCAGGCTTCGGGCCGCTTGTTCCAGGCCTGGCTCGACCGCTCGCGCGCCGACCTTGCGCTGCTCACGACCGACCTGCCCACAGGGCCGTATCCCTACGCGGGCATTCCATGGTTCTCCACGCCGTTCGGGCGCGACGCCATCGTCACGGCTTTCCAGACGCTGTGGATCGACCCGAGGCTGGCGCAGGGCGTGCTCGAATTTCTTGCGGCACGGCAGGCGCACCAAACCTCGAGCTTTCGCGATGCCGAGCCCGGAAAAATCATGCACGAGACCCGCAAGGGCGAGATGGCCGCGGTCGACGAACTGCCCTTCGGCCAGTACTACGGCGGGGTCGACACCACGCCGCTTTTCGTGGCCCTGGCAGGTGCCTATGCGCGACGCACGGCCGACCGCGCCACCATCGCGCACATCTGGCCCGCGCTATGCGCCGCTTGTGAGTGGATGGAGCGCAACATGGCGCGCCACCCCGATGGCCTGCTGGCCTACCAGCGCGGCGAAGCCAGCGGTCTTGCCAACCAGGGATGGAAGGACAGCCACGACTCGATCTTCCACGCCGACGGCCGCACGCCCGAAGGGCCGATTGCACTGGTCGAGGTGCAAGGCTATGTCTATGCGGCGTTTCTCGCGATGTCGTCCATGGCCGAGTGGCAGGGCGACTCCGGCGCCGCCCGTTGGCGTCAACGAGCGGAAGCCATGCGCGAAGCGGTCGAAAGCCGCTTCTGGCTCGACGACCTGAAGTTCTACGCGCTGGCCATCGACGGCGCCAACCAGCCCTGCCGCGTGCGTGCCTCCAATGCGGGGCATCTGCTCTTCACGGGCCTGCCGGGCGAAGAGCGCGCCTTGTCCGTGGGCCACCAGCTGCTGTCGTCGGCCTTTGCATCCGGCTGGGGCATTCGAACCTTGCCGACGGAGGCGGTGCGCTTCAACCCGATGTCGTATCACAACGGCTCGGTGTGGCCGCACGATGTGGCGCTGTGCGCGGCCGGGCTTGCGCAATACGGCGAGCGCGACGGTGTGGTGCGCATCCTGGACAACCTGTTCGAGACCGCCTCCCACTTCGGCATGCGCTTGCCCGAGCTGTTCTGCGGCTTCGACCGCCAGCCTGGGCAGTCACCCGTGGCCTACCCGGTGGCGTGCCTGCCGCAGGCGTGGGCGGCGGGGTCTGTGTTCATGCTGCTGCAAGCCTGCCTGGGCCTGCAGGTGGACGGCGTCCGGCGCGAGGTGAAGATCGTGCAGCCGCATCTGCCCGCGGACATCGACCAGCTGCACGTGCAAGGGCTGCAGGTGGGGAGTGCGCGGGTCGACCTGCACTTTCAGCGGCTCGAAGAACGGATCGTCGTGGTCGCGCAATCGGCGCCCGGCACGCCCAAGGTCCACGTCAACCTGCAGCTTTAACCCCGCGTTTCGAAGCCGGACGCCTGGCTCATCTCCGAAGGTTTGTAGATCTTGTGCTGCGCGGTGGGGCCGCCGGCGTCTGCCACCACCAGCAGGCGCCAAAGCGGCTCGCGCGCGGAGCACGCGTTTTCTTCGGGCGTGAGGTGGAAGTTCGGCGTTGCCGTGGAGGTGCCCTTCACGGCAACCCTGAGAAGGGTTGCGCCTTTCGCGTTCGACACCTCGATGTCGTAGCCCAGCTTCTGGCCGGCCACGTCCTCGGCGTTGTAGCCGTAGCCCTTGAAGTGGCCCATGACATACGCCATGGCGGCAGCCTGAACCTCTTCTGCCGAAGCCGGCTTTGTCGCCTCGGGCTCTGCTTCGACCGCGGCCGGAACGCCGCCGCGCGCCTTGGCGGCCTGCATGTCGGCTTCATCGGGAACCCAGCCGCGCGGGCCGCGCACCAGCACCGCCAGCAGCTGCTCGGGCTCCCAGCTTGCAACGTGCCATTCGGAGTCGTCGCGCACGCGGGTGGACACCTTCGCGCTCTTGTTGCTTTCGAGTTCGGCAATGGCAACCCGGTTGGTCTGCACGACCGCGCGGAAGCCCTGGCCCGCGTCGAAGGTGCGCTTGAGCAATGCAAGGCGGTCCTTGGCGCGCAGGACCTGGTTGGGCGTTCGCGCGCCGCCGCCCGGTCGGTGCTGCGTGTCGAGCGATTCAAGATAGAACCAGCGCCCGCCCGCACCCACGTGCACGTACTCCGCCCAGATGGTGGCAATGACGTTGTCGCCCGTGGCCATCCAGGCGTACTCGAAGGGCTTGTCGCGCGCGTCGAACACGCCCATCTTGGCGACGATTTCAACCGGACTGAGCCGCGGTCCTGACAGGCGCATCTCATCGATGACGGCGAGTACGCGGGGGTCGACTTCCTTGTCCATTCAGCGGGCTTCTGGCGAGTTTGGGGGGTGGGAGTATGCCGCATCGACGGCCGGTCGGCGGCCATCGACGGCGGCGATGGCTGCGCTAGA
>NZ_RWKH01000035.1 GCF_003984625.1 Variovorax sp. DXTD-1
GCCACTGACGTGGAATTGCGCGACACGCGGATTGGCGCTACCGGCCCGATGGCTCCAATCCCTGCCGGCATGTTCCGAAGTATCCCGAAAAAGGCAAAGCACGTCACGCGTGCGCTGGAGATCGGCCCCGATCTGAACAACAACGATTGGGCGACTCAAAAAGGAGGCGCCTCCAAGAAGAATGTCAGCCCAGATCGCCGTCCGGCTGATTGAGAAAAACCAGCACGCCCAGAATGGCTGCGTAGAACCTTAAGGCGGCCTCTTGACCATTCCATACCTTGGATTGCCACATCAGGAACCATTCGCCTCCCACCACCATGAACCCGAAGAACCAGACCAGGAAGCCGGCCGTGGCCCCGACAATCGCCCACTTCTTGGCGGAATTGAAGACCGATCCCGCAGCGCGCCTGGCGCGCCACATCGACACCGCGCCCAAGGCCAGCAGCGCGCCGCTCAGAGCCTCACCCAAGATGATGGCGCCATACCCCGCATGCCACCACGCTGGATTGGAAATCGCGCGGTACATGGCGGCGTTGCCGCGGAAGGTGGTGTCCATGCTGAGCACATGCTGCACGAACGCGAAGTTCGAACCGTAGTCTGTGACATTGTTGAATGCCACCAGCCATGCGAATGCGGCCAGCGCCAGGACCATTGCGGTCTTGGCGTTCCTTGTGGTGATCATTGCATCTCCCCATTTTTCTTTCCTGCGCCGAGATATCGAACAGGATGCTGTATTGTGTCCATGCACCCTGCGCGTGTGAAGAGTTGTCCGTGATCATGCGAACCAGAATTGAATTGACGCAAACTGCTCGACGACATGCGGCCATGCATGGAATAGAAGTCGTGCTGCGCGCACTGGCCCTCGACGCTCGCGCGCAGGTGGGTGACGTGGTGGAACTTGACCTCCCTGCTGGGCGGAATGCGTTCGTCATTCGCGCCCGCCGCTGGGTAGTCGTTGCTGACGGCGAACAGACGCTGGTCTTCGAACTCGATCATCCTCCCCGGCATTGATCGCTCCGGCGTATTGCAAATCCACCCTGCGATTCGAACTCTGCTCCGGCGTCACGGCCGCCGGGCGGCAACGGCGACATCTGCACTCATCGTGCGGCCGCCTCCGATTCCACCACCATGTCCAGCACATACACATGAGATGAAGCATCGGCCGGCGCGGGCGCGGGCTCGGGACGCTGGAAACGCTTCACCCGCAGCACATCGCGCGTTCCCTCGACGTGGGTATACCCTTCAATGCTGTCGTAAAAGTATTGCCATGCGCCGGGCGAACCCAGCGCAAGGCCTTGGGCATCGTAGCGCCGCTCGCGCACCTGCAGGCAGTTCATGAGCATCATCCCCTGGCAAGCCTTGCGCCGCGGCGCCACTTCCAGGAACATCAAGATCGCCTTGCCATAGCGCTTTTCCGGCGTGGGCTGTCCCACGAAAACCAGGCGGGACTGGTCGGAAGCGCTCACCTGCAACCGCGGAGCGTCGGGATCGTCTGCAGTCAATTGCAGCTGAAGCGGTTGCGCCAGCAGGGCGACCAGGGCCGCATCGGCTTGCATCAGCGCCGGCGCGCAAGCCCTGCGCGTGGAGGACAGTCGCGGCGCCGTCATCACGCTATCGGCGGTGATTTCGTAGGCTCCGCCGAACTGGTTGCAGCCGCCCTGCAAATCGAGTTGCGCATCGGGCCGGAAATTGAGTGACACGGGGCGCTCGGCCCGGAACAATCGTGCATCGCCCGGGAGTCGGGATTGGACACCGAACGCCGATTCCAATGTCCATTGATAACCCGGAAGCACGGACTCCCATTTCCGCGCGTGCGCAGGAGTCCTCTGCGTTGGATCGAAGGTGCACGCCAGCAATCCCAGCGTCAACACGGCCGCAGAAAAGCTGAGCCAGCGCCCAAGCATGCTCGCATGCGAAACATCGCGGCCTGTCGCCATGGTTATGGTTGCGGCGATGAAGCCACGGTATCGAGTGGTGCAACTGTGGACGGCGTCGGGGGAAGCTCCGAGATCAGAACGAGTGCAATCCCGAAAGCTGTGACAACAATGGCCGTCTTCATGTTTTTTCCTGTAGTAACCACGGCCATAGCGGTGCGCGGCAGGATCCTATGCGCCGTCACTGGGCTTGAGGTTGCACCATGTGTGCGAAATGCCCGGAACAGGCGATTCGGAATAGCGTCCACGCACGATGGCAATGCCAACCGTGAAAGAGTTCATCAAGTTCGAGATGCGGACTCCTGCGCATCGACGCTGGCAGCTCTGACCTGGCAATGGTCAACCACAACTGATCGGGCACGCAGATCCCCGCACGCATCAAGCCGTGCACAGGCAATGCCGCCTGCGAACAACGAAGTAGAGCGAAAAACGGTCGAAAAATGCAGCAAAAGCCTGTCGGTCTTTCCCTGCAAGCTCGACAGGCACGGGAAAGGCCAGATATCTTCAATCGCAGAAACGGGAACACTTCGCCTCAGCCCGGTCCTCGACGCAATCAAACAAGCGGGCCGGGCCGATTCAACTCTTGCAGGTGAAGATTAGAGACAGGGGCGTAAAAAATGAGTAACCCGACCCAGTTTTTGGAAGACAGAGGGAATCGATCCGTGAGCAATTCCCATATGCGGCCGGCTTCAGTCGCCCTTGCGCCAGACGACTTTCCTCACGCCATCGCACTGCATGCAATCTACAAACGCAACTTTGCCGGGGCCGGCACGGCCGATTCGCCGTACGTCGGCGGCTGGGTGGTTGACGGCCGCAGCCTCGGGAATGACGCCGAGGCGAATGCCTGGCTCCGGAGCCATGGCTTTCACGCGCGCGGACGACGCTGGTATCGCCAAGACATGACGTTGGGTGGGTTTCTGCAACTGCGGGCTTGGGCCCGCAGTGCCGTGGGGGCCTCAGAACCCATTCTGTCGCGCACCCCGGGAGCATGGAAGCTGCGTAGAACAAGCATTGTCTCGGCCCAAGATGACGATATCGAGATTGCCCAGGTTCTGACCGACGATGAAATCGACGCAGATGGCAATCTGATGGGACGCGGGCTGGCCGATGGGAAAGTCCTTGCAGCCGCGCCGATGATGCTCACCACCCTGGAAACACTCGCTTCAGATGAGCGAGTCCCTGCGGATCTTCGCGGGTATGCGCGGCATGTGGTGGCAGTCGCCACCGGCACCGACAAGCCTGGCACTATCGAATCTGTGCGCAAGAAAACGTCTTTCGCCTAAGGGTCGAGTCGGTTAGCCCGGAAGATGGCCGAAGAGTGATCGGTGGCATCGAGCCGATTCGGATCAATATTCGGCTCGATGGAAGGACACCGCAACGCGCCTTTCGCATGACTTCGGCGCCAACTTTCCGCACCGGCCGCTCTCACACTCTGTGCGCAAGGCACCCACGATTGCGGTTGAAAGAGGCCGGATACGCGCGCTGTTCACAAATCACTTCGTGTTGACCTTTGAAAATTCGCCCGGCTTCACAAACCGACGGGCAGTGACATACGGCACAGCTTGTGGCGCAGCGACCGGAGCTCTCGCGCAAGAACGAGCAGGATCGGCAACCATAGTGCCGGGTTGACCCATCACACATCTGATTGCCATGAGTTCCAAGCCTTCCGCCCCTCTCTCTCCCGAGCTGCTCCGGGTGCTGCGCGCCGTTGCGCACACCAATCTTTCGGTGTCCAGCACCATCGCCCTCTATGCCAGGTGCAATGCGCATGAGCCGCTGGTCGCACTGCGTGAATGCGGCTACGTGCGAGAACACACCGCACGCCAGAAGAACGGCAGCCCGACGATGACGTATTCGATCACCGCCAAGGGCAAGGAGATACTTCATCAGATGGAAAATGAATCGGATATCGAGTCCATCCCGGCGTTGGCCGCCGCTCCAAGCGCGCCCCCCCAGAGGGGCTTATACCGGCGCCGAGATGCGGATGAATGCAGACCGTCCTGGCGCAATGGATGCTTTTCGCTATCCCAGCCGGGTTGGCAGCAGGCTGCACCACCGCGATGGCTCGGTGACCGGGCTCTCGCCAAAAGAGCCGGCCGCCGATCGGAAGACACCCAAGGCCTGAATCGAATGGTGCCAGGGGCATGGCGCCAAATCCGCCACTGCCATCGAAGCGGGCTCGCCTTTCCCTCTTTCGTTGCTTCGCAAAACCGCTGCGCACTTGCTCAGCGAGTCGGCACTGGCGTGCACGCACTCGGCGCCGACGCGGTCTTCGCCGCATCCCTTCGATCCGTCCGTCTTTTCACAACCAGATTCGACATCATGTCGAATTTGGACAAGTGTGCGTCTGCCCGACGCAAGCCCGCGCAGCAGGGACATCCAACAATGAACCCAGATTCATTGGACCCCCACGAGAACACATGCGCGGCCAAAACTACTCTCTCTGGAGCCTGCTCAGGCACGGCTTCAGAAACCATCAGACCTGGGAACCAGCCTGGGAACGGGTGGCGCTGAAGTCGGCCTACGACGTAGTGATCGTCGGCGGCGGTGGGCATGGCCTGGCCACGGCCTACTACCTCGCCAAGAACCACCCGCAGGTCGGCCGCATCGCGGTGCTGGAAAAGGGCTACTTGGGCGGCGGCAACACGGCGCGCAACACCACCATCGTGCGCTCCAACTACCTGTGGGACGAATCGGCGCAGATCTATGAACACTCGCTCAAGCTGTGGGAAGGCCTGACCGAAGACCTGAACTTCAACGTGATGTTCAGCCAGCGCGGCGTGTTCAACCTGGGCCACACCCTGCAGGACATGCGCGACATCGAGCGCCGCGTCAACGCCAACGCGCTGCAAGGCATCGATGCCCATGTGCTGAACGCACGGGAAGTGAAAGAAAAAATTCCGCAACTCGATTGCAGCCGTAGTCGCCGCTATCCGGTGCTGGGTGCCAGCTGGCAACCGCGCGCCGGGGTGGCGCACCACGATGCAGTGGCACGCGGCTTCGCCCGCGCCGCCAGCCGCTTGGGGGTGGACCTGATCGAAGGCTGCGAAGTCACGGGCATGGACATTCAGGCGGGGCGGATCCGCGGGCTGCAGACCAACCTCGGCATGGTCAAGGCCGAGCGTGTGGGTTGCGTGGCTGCCGGGCACTCGTCGGTTCTGGCCCACATGGCCGGGCTTCGCATGCCGCTGGAAAGTCATCCTCTGCAGGCCTTCGTGTCCGAATCGATGCAGCGCGTGATCGACACGGTGATCATGTCCAACGCCGTGCACGGCTACCTGAGCCAGTCCGACAAGGGCGAACTGGTGATCGGTGCCGGCATCGACAGCTACCTGGGCTACGGTCAGCGCGGCAGCCCGCACGTGATCGAACACACGGCGGCGGCCATCATCGAACTGTTCCCCCAGTTCTCGCGGGTACGTATGAACCGCCAGTGGGGCGGCATCGTGGACGTGACACCAGACGCCTGTCCGATCATTTCCGCAACCGCGGTGCAAGGCTTGTACTTCAACTGCGGATGGGGCACCGGCGGCTTCAAGGCCACCCCCGGCTCCGGTCATGTCTTTGCCCACACCCTGGCAAACGATACGCCCCACCCGCTGGCGAAAGCCTTCTCGGTCGACCGTTTCCATACCGGCCACCTGATCGACGAACACGGCGCCGCGGGCGTCGCCCACTGACATGTTTTTATTGCATTGCCCCCATTGCGGCGAACCGCGCGACGAGGAAGAGTTCAGCAACGCTGGCGAAGCCTACATCGCCCGTCCCGCCCATCCCGACGCCGTGGATGACGCGGCCTGGGGAGACTACGTCTTCATGCGCAAGAACACCAAGGGTTGGTTCTGGGAACAGTGGCAGCACACCGCTGGCTGCCGCAAGGTGTTCGCCGTCAAGCGCAACACCGCCACATACGAGGTCGCCGGCAGTTGGACGCTGGCCGAAGGCAAGGCCCTGTTTCTTGCGGACATGGCGAAGGAGCAGCCAGCATGAGCGGCACACGGGTCATACAACCAGGCGCGCGCATCGACACCACGCGCCAGATCAGTTTCAGCTTCGATGGCCGCAACTACACCGGTCACCCCGGCGACACACTCGCCTCGGCGCTGCTGGCGCAGGGTGTACGGCGTATGGCGCGCAGCTTCAAGTACGGGCGGCCGCGCGGCATCATCGGCGCCGGCGCGGAAGAGCCCAATGCACTGGTGCAACTCGGTGTGGGCCCGCTCACGACACCGAACGTCAAGGCGACCCAGGCCGAGCTCTACGACGGCTTGAGTGCCCGCTCCACTTCGGGGTGGCCATCGCTGGACTTTGACCTCAAATCGATACTGGGCCAGGGCGCGCGCTTCATGCCAGCGGGCTTCTACAGCAAGACCTTCAAGTGGCCACGTCGACTATGGCCGTTGTACGAAACCGTGATTCGCAAATTTGCCGGTTTCGGCGCTGCCCCCAGCACACCCGACGCCGAACGCTACGACCACCTGCATCATCACGTGGACGTTCTGGTGGTGGGCGGCGGCGCATGCGGTCTGCTGGCCGCGTTGCAGGCTGGACAGACCGGCCTCAAAACCCTGCTGGTGGACGAGCAGAACGAACTGGGCGGCTGGTTGCTGTCTGATCCAGCGGCACGCATCGACGGCCGCGACGGCAATGCCTACATCCGCTCGGTGCAAGCGGCCTTGCGTAGCCTGCCTCATGTCACCGTGCTGACCCGTACTACTGCGTTTGGCATGTACGAACAGAACCTGGTGCAGGCGGTTGAACTGATGCAGGACCACATCGCCCCGGCCGAACGCCAAGCCCGCCTGCCGCGCCAGCGCATGCACAAGATCCGTGCCCGCCATGTTGTTCTGGCCACCGGCGCCATCGAGCGCCCGCTGGTATTTGGCAACAACGATCTGCCGGGCGTGATGACGGTGTCCGCCGGCCAAACCTTTCTGCACCGCTATGGGGTGTTGGTTGGCCAGCGCGTGGTGATCTGCGGCACCAGCGATCTCGCCCACGACTGTGCCGAGGGTTTGGCCAAAGCCGGCGCCACGGTCATCGTGGCCGATGTGCGTCATGGTGCGGTCGCGCGCAACAGCAGCTACACGGTGATGACCGGTCATGGCATCGCCGAGGCGACCGGCCGCGGCGAAGTCAAGGGCGTGCGCTTGGTGCCCCTGCACGTCACCCGCGACGAAGCGACAGGCACAGGCACGCACATCGCGTGCGACGTGGTGTTGAGCTCGGGCGGTCTGTCCCCTACCGTGCATCTGTTCTGCCATGACGGCAGTCGTCCGCAATGGGACGAATCGGTGGCTGCATTCGTGGCGCCGTGCGCCGGGCGCAAGGGCGTGGCGTGCGTGGGTGCGGTCACGGGCGCGTTCGAGCTTCCGGCAGCGCTGGCGCAGACCACGCAGGCCATGCAACAGGTGCTGGCAGCATGCGGCAAACACGCGTCGTTGCAAACGCCGGCCTGCGTCCAGCACCGGCGGCTGGCCGCTCGGCCCATGTTCCGTTTGCCCGATGGAAAAGCCGAAGGCGCCGGCGCCAAGGCCTTCGTGGACTACCAGAACGACGTGTCCGCCGCCGACATCGAGCTCGCCGTGAGGGAGAACTATCACTCCATCGAGCACGTCAAGCGCTACACCGCGCTGGGCTTCGGAACCGACCAGGGCAAGCTGTCCAACGTGAATGGCTTCGTCATCACCGCCCGCGCGTTGGGACGTCCGGTGAACGACGTCGGCACGACCACCTACCGCCCCGCCTACACCCCCGTGAGCCTGGGCGCGCTGGCCGGGACCATGACGCAAGACTGCTTCGACCCCAGCCGCTACACCGCGCTGCACGCAGCCCACGTGGCACGTGGCGCCGCGCTCGAACCGGTAGGCCAATGGCTGCGTCCCTGGTATTTCGCGAAGACCGGTGAGGATCTGCATGCCGCCGTGAACCGTGAATGCTTGGCAGCCCGCCACGGCGTGGCGGTGATGGACGCCTCCACCCTGGGCAAGATTCAGATCGACGGCCCGGATGCGCGGGAGTTTCTGAACCGCATCTATTCCAACGCCTGGACGCAGCTGGCGGTGGGCAAATGCCGCTATGGCCTGATGCTCGACGAAAACGGCATGGTGATGGACGACGGCGTGACCGCCTGCATCGAGCAGAACCAGTTCTACATGACCACCACCACCGGCGGTGCCGCGCGGGTGCTGAACTGGCTGGAGCGCTGGCACCAGACCGAATGGCCCGAACTCAAGGTGTGGATGACGTCGGTAACCGACCACTGGTCGACCATCGCCCTGGTCGGCCCCAAGGCACGGGCGGTACTGGCCAAACTGTGTACTGACATCGATCTGTCGGCCGAAAATTTCAAGTTCATGGACTGGCGCGCCGGCACCGTGCACGGGCTGCCCGCCAGGGTCTTTCGCGTCAGCTTTTCCGGCGAGCTTTCGTACGAACTGAATGTCGAATCCGGCTACGGCCACGCCTTGTGGGAGGCCGTGATGGCCGCTGGGGCCGAGTTCGACATCACACCCTACGGCACCGAAACCATGCACGTGCTGCGGGCCGAGAAGGGCTTCATCATCGTCGGCCAGGACACCGACGGCTCGATGAGCCCGTTGGATCTGGACATGGGCTGGGCCGTGGGCATGAAGAAGGCGTTCAGCTTCCTCGGAAAACGATCGCTGGCCCGCAGCGACACCGCCCGCGGCGGGCGCAAGCAACTGGTCGGCCTGCTGCCCGAAGACCCGGCCGTCGTGCTGATCGAAGGCGCGCAAATCATGGAAAGCGCCGACATCGGCAGTCGCAACCAGATGCTGGGCCATGTGACTTCCAGCTACCACAGCGCCTTTCTGGGCCGCTCCATCGCCATGGCCGTCGTCGCAGGCGGCTTGCAGCGGATGGACCAAATCCTGTACGTGCATGCCCACGGCCAGGCCACGCCGGTGAAGGTGGCGGCCAGCGTATTCGTGGACGTGAAAGGCGATCGTCAAAATGTCTGATTCCTCGAGCCTGCTGCAGTCCCCACTGCACGCCTTTGGCCTGTCGGCCAAGGCAGCCATCCCCACCGAGCAGAACCGCGTGGTGTTAAGCGAGTTGAGTCATCTGGGCTACCTGGTGTTGCGCGGCAAGGCCGACGACGCGGTATTCATGCACGCCGTGGCCAGTGTCCTGGGCCGGCCCCTGCCGACCCAACCGATGGCGGTATTGCTCACGGGCCGCGGCGTGGTGTTGTGGTCGTCGCCCGACGAATGGCTGCTGGTATGCAAGCGCTCCGTCCGCGACACGCTGCTTGTAGACCTAACCGCCACGCTGCGAGATGTATTTTCCCAGGTGGTGGACAACAGCGGCGGGTTCACCACCCTGCGCCTGACCGGGTCCGATCACCTGATGCTGCTGCGCCAACTCGGCCCCTACGATTTTGAAAGCCTGGCGGTTGGCCGCTGTGTCAACACCGTCATGTCCAAGGCAGGCCTGACCGTGGTCCGCACCGATGAGGCTGGTGTCCTGCTGGTGTTCCGCCGCAGTTTTGCCGACTACATCTGGCGCCTGCTGGAACGCACCGCGCAGCCGTACCGACCGTGCCTCGCCGATCCAGCGCAATGTGCCGATCCGTTGTTCGCCCCCTTGTTTGAAATCGTTTGAAAGGCCACCCATGCCAACTGAATCTTTCTTCTCCGCAGGCGTCGCCCAAGCCGATTCGGCGGTGCATACCGCAATGGCCCACGAGATGCGGCGGCAGCGCGAACAGATCGAATTGATCGCTTCGGAAAATATCGTCTCCCGCGCGGTGCTGGAAGCCCAAGGTTCGGTGCTGACCAACAAGTACGCGGAAGGCTATCCGGGCAAGCGCTACTACGGCGGTTGCGAGCACGTGGACGTGGTCGAGAGCCTGGCGGTCGAGCGCCTGCGCCAGTTGTTCGGCTGCGAGTTCGCTAACGTGCAGCCGCACTCCGGCGCGCAGGCCAACACGGCCGTCATGTTGGCGCTGGTGCAGCCCGGCGACACCGTGCTCGGCATGGCGCTCTCCGCGGGCGGACATCTGACCCATGGCGCCAAGCCTGCCTTATCGGGTAAATGGTTCAAGGCCGTGCAATACGGCGTGCGCCGTACCGACTCGTTGATCGACTACGACGAGGTCGAAGCGCTGGCGGTCGAACACAAGCCCAAGCTGATCATCGCGGGCTTCTCCGCCTACCCGCGCACCATCGACTGGGCGCGTTTTCGGGCAATTGCGGACAAAGTCGGTGCGCTGCTGATGGTGGACATGGCCCACGTGGCCGGTTTAGTCGCCACCGGCGTCTACCCCAGCCCGGTGCCGCATGCGCATGTCACCACCTCGACCACCCACAAGACCCTGCGCGGCCCGCGCGGCGGCGTGATCCTGACCAACGACGCCGAGATCGCCAAGAAGATCAATTCGGCCGTGTTCCCCGGCTCGCAAGGCGGGCCGTTGATGCACGTGATCGCCGCCAAGGCCGTGGCCTTCGGCGAAGCGCTGCAACCCGGGTTCAAGGCTTATACCCAGCAGGTCGTGGCCAACGCCAGGGCCTTGGGCGCGGTGCTCAAGGCCGGCGGCCTGGATCTGGTGACGGGTGGCACCGACAACCATCTGCTGCTGGTCGATTTGCGGCCCCTGGGCTTGAAAGGCAACGAAACCGAAATGGCCCTGGAACGCGCCGGCATCACCTGCAACAAGAACGGCATCCCGTTCGACGACGAAAAACCAACCGTCACTTCCGGCATCCGCGTCGGCACGGCGGCGGGCACCACGCGCGGCTTTGGCGTGGTCGAGTTCGAAGAGGTCGGGCGCCTGATGCTCGAGGTCTTCAACGGCCTGAAGACCCACCCCGTCGGCGACGCCGCGCTGGAGGCCTCGGTATACGCCCGCGTCAAGGCCCTGACCGCACGCTTTCCTCTGTACGCCTGAAAGGCCCCACCATGAGCACCCTGCACCAGGACGCACTGATCATCGACGGTCTCATCATTTCCAAATGGGACCGCTCGGTTTTCGAGGACATGAAAAAAGGCGGCATCAGCGCCGCCAACTGCACTGTTTCGGTGTGGGAAGACTTCAAGGGCACGGTGGCCAACATCGCCCACATGAAGCGACTGATACGCGACAACGGCGATCTGCTGACCCTGGCGCGCAGCACCGCCGACATCGAACAAGCCAAGAAGGACGGCAAGACCGGCATCGTGCTGGGTTTCCAGAACGCCCATGCGTTCGAGGATCAGCTGGGCTATATCGAGGCCTTCCACGACATGGGCGTGCGCGTGGTCCAGCTCTGCTACAACACGCAGAACCTGATCGGCACCGGCTGCTATGAGCGCGACGGCGGCCTGTCGGGCTATGGCCACGAAGTGGTGGCCGAGATGAACCGCGTCGGCATCATGGTCGACCTGTCGCACGTGGGCGCCAAGACGTCCGAAGAAGCCATTCTGGCGTCGAAGAAGCCGGTTACCTACTCGCATTGCCTACCGGCCGGCCTCAAAGAACACCCGCGCAACAAGAGCGACGCGCAGCTCAAGTTCATTGCCGATCATGGCGGCTTCATCGGCGTGACCATGTTTCCGCCTTTCCTCAAGCGCGGCATCGACGCCACGGTGGACGACTACGTGGAAGCGCTGGACTATGTAATCAATCTGGTCGGGGAGGATTGCGTGGGCGTCGGCACCGACTTCACCCAGGGTTACGGCGACGAGTTCTTCGAGTGGCTGACGCACGACAAAGGCGTGAACCGCCGCCTGACCAAGTTCGGTGTTGTCCAGAACCCGCAGGGCATCCGCACCATCGGAGAAATGCCCAACCTGACCGCCGCAATGGAACGCGCGGACTGGCCGGTGCGCAAGATCGCCAAGGTGATGGGACGCAACTGGCTGCGTGTGTTTGGTGAAGTGTGGGACGTGTGATGACGCCCGCACGCACCATTCTCGCTCGGCAACGCCGCCGCCTTCTGACCGGCGCCTTGGGGCTGTCCGCACTGGCGGCCTCGAGCCCGGCGGCATGGGCCCAGGCCCCGACCAAGCCCACGATCAAGATCGGTTTCGTCGAGGGTTGGGCCGACAGCGCGGCCACCACCCACGTTGCCGCGGCCATCATTCGCGGGAAGCTGGGCCACCCGGTGGAACTGGTTCCACTGGCGGCCGGCATCATGTGGCAAGGTGTGGCGCGCGGCGACCTGGACGCCACGCTGTCGGCCTGGCTTCCCTTCACGCACGAGGCCTATCTGGCCAGCTTCAAGGACAAGGTTCAGATCCTGGGCGCCAATTACCCCGGCGCCAAGATCGGCCTGATCGTGCCTGACTACGTCAAGGCGACCAGCCTGGCGGACATCAACAGCTTTCGCGCCGATTTTGACAACCGCATTGTCGGCATCGACGCAGGTGCGGGCGTCATGAAAAAGACCGAGGAAGCCATCAAGGCCTATGGGCTGAAAATGCGCCTGTTGCCCAGTTCAGGGCCGGCGATGACAGCTGAACTCGACCGCGCCTATCGCGCCAACAAGTCCATCGCCGTGACCGGCTGGATTCCGCATTGGATGTTTGCCAAGTACAAGCTGCGCTTCCTGGCAGATCCGAAAAACATCTACGGCGCCGAGGAGCACGTGGACAGCGTCATTCACCCGGCACTGAACTCCAAGGCCCCGGCCGTCGTGGCTTTTTTGAAGAAGCTGTCGTGGAAGCCCGAAGAAATCGGCGGCGTGATGCTGGCCATCGAAGGCGGCGCCAAGCCCGATGCCGCCGCCGAAAAGTGGATCGCTGACAACCCGGCGCGCGTGGCCGCCTGGCTCGGCCAAGTCCCCTCGGCGACCTAGGCCTCGCGGCGCTCTTCCACAAAGACATCGCGATGTTCAAGACAAACACTCTTTCCGGAAGATGGGTGCCGATGATTCTGGCCCTCGGCCTGTGCCTGGCATCTTTCGCCCAAGCCCAGACCAGGCTGGAGCACTGGCCACCCGAGGCCGCGGCACAGCTCGAGGCCATGATCGAACGCCACGCCAACACGGGCGCGTTTGCGGTGTTCGATGCCGACAACACCACCTACAACAATGATCTGGAAGAAGCGCTCCTTCCTTTCCTGGAAATGAAGGGAGTCCTGCGTCGCGACAAACTGGCTGCGTCGTTACAGCCGATTCCGTTCAAGGACATCGACGGCCACAAGGAAAGCCTGCACAGCTATTACCACCGCCTGTGCGAAATCGACGACCAGGTGTGCTACCCCTGGGCCGCTCAGGTGTTTTCGGGCTTCAGCTTGCGCGAGCTCAAAGGGTGGGTCGACGAAATGCTGGCCTCGGACCAGGCCATCCCTGCGAACTACTACGAAGGCACGACGCTCAGGACCCTCGCCGTCCAGCCGCCGAAGTTCTACACCGGCATGCAGGAGCTTTATCGCAAGCTGATGGAAAACGGCATCGAGGTCTACGTGGTGAGCGCGGCCAGCGAGGAATTGGTACGCATGGTCCTGGCCGATCCGAAGAACGGCTACGGCGCCAAGCCGCAGAACGTGATCGGTGTCGGCCTGCTGCTCAAGGACCGCCGAACCGGCGAGGTCACCAATGCGCGCAAATTGATTGCCGCCAAGAAATACGTTCCGGAGGCCTTGCTCGACCATGAGCTGACCTCCTCCCTGTGGGCGCCGATGACCTGGTTCGAGGGCAAGCCGGCGGCCATCCACACCTACATCGACGAATGGAAGAAGCCCATTCTGGTGGCCGGCGACACCCCCGCGAGCGACGGACCCATGTTGTTTCGCGCCACCGATGTCGAACACGGCGGCCTGCGCGTGTGGGTGAACCGCAAAGACAAGTATCTGGTGCAAATCCAGGCCATGCAGAAGCAGCATGCCGAGGCCCAGAAGGCCCAGGGCCTGCCCGTGACGGCCGACCGCAACTGGATCGTCGTGAAACCGGACCAGATCCAGTAAGCCGGCCGCACTGGTTTCTTTCGCGTCTTCGCCCTTCCCCACCCTTTTGCGTCGCGCCTGCGTTCTTCCCTACAAAAAAACCTCCACGATGACCACCCCTCAACTCCCCATTGAAGTGAACGCCGGCACCGGCGTCTGGACCACCGATGGTCTGCCGATGATTTACGTGCCGCGGCATTTTTTCGTCAACAACCACGTCGAGACCGAAGCGGTTGTCGGGCGGGCGGCATATGCCCCGGCGCTGTACAAGGCCGGGCATCGCTCGGCCTACTTCTGGTGCCAACAGGAAGCCGCCACCCATGGCCTGGAGGGCATGGCGGTGTACGAGCACTACCTCAAGCGCCTGTCGCAACGCGGCTGGGGACTTTTTTCGTTCATTGAAGCCGATGCCGCCACCGGTCACGCCCGGATCAGGCTGGACAGTTCGGTCTTCGTGCTGGCGCAAGGCATTGCCGGCGTGCCGATCGACCGCAGCAAAGTCTGCTACCTGTTCGCGGGCTGGTTCTCGGGCGCGATGGACTGGGTGCTGGAAACCGCCGGCTCGGCCGTGCGCACCACCAGCGCCGAAGACCAGTGCGCCGCCGAATGCGCCTCCAAGGACGAGCCGCACCATGCCGGCCACTGCATCTTCACCGTTCGACCGCTCTAGGCCACACCATGCGCTACCCGCATTTGTTTGAGCCAATTCGCCTGAACCAGGTGCTGCTGCGCAACCGCATCGTCAGCACCGCGCATGCCGAGGTCTATGCCGAAGGCGGGGATCCGACCGGGCGTTACATCCGCTATTACGAAGAGAAGGCCAAGGGAGGCGTGGGCCTCGCCATTTGCGGCGGCTCCAGCCCGGTGTCGCGCGACAGTCCGTGGTCGTGGTGGAGTTCGATCAACCTGGCGAAGAACTCGGTGATCGAGCCGCTGGCCAAACTGGCCGAGACCATGCACGGACATGGCGCCAAGCTGATGATCCAGGCCACCCACATGGGGCGGCGCAATGCCTGGCACGGCTTTGACTGGCCGCACCTGGTCAGCCCTTCGGGCATCCGCGAGCCGGTGCACCGGGGCAACGCCAAGACCATCGAACTCGAGGAAATCCACCGCATCGCGGCCGACTACGGTCGGGCCGCCAAACGGGTCAAGGATGCCGGGCTCGACGGCATCGAGATTTCTGCTGCGCACCAGCAGTTGATCGACCAGTTCTGGAGCCCGCGCGTCAACCACCGCACCGACGAGTACGGCGGCAGCCTGGAGAACCGCCTGCGTTTCGGCATGCAGGTGCTGCACGCCGTGCGCGAACAGGTCGGCACCGATTTCTGCGTCGGCCTGCGCATGTGCGGCGACGAGTTCCATGAAGACGGCATCAGCCACGAGATGGCGAAAGAGATCGCCCAGGCGATGTCGGAAAGCGGCCTGATCGATTTCCTGAGCGTGGTCGGCTCGGGCGCCGACACGCACAACACCCTGGTCAACTGCATGCCGCCGATGGCGCTGCCGCCCGAGCCCTTCGTGCACCTGGCCGCGGGTATCAAATCGGTGTCCAAGGTGCCGGTCATGCACGCGCAAAGCATTCGCGACGCTTCCCAGGCCGAACGCATTCTGGCCATCGGCATGGTGGACCTGGTGGGCATGACGCGGGCGCAGATCGCCGATCCGCACATGGTCATCAAGATCCGCGACGGCAAGGAAGACCAGATCAAGCAATGCGTGGGTGCCAACTACTGCATCGACCGGCAGTACAACGGCCTGGACGTGTTGTGCATCCAGAACGCCGCCACCAGCCGTGAGGAAACCATGCCGCACGTGATCGAGAAGACCACTGGCGTGCGCCGCAAAGTGGTGGTGGTGGGCGCGGGCCCCGCGGGCCTCGAGGCCGCGCGGGTGGCGCGCGAGCGCGGCCACGACGTCGTGCTGTTCGAGAAGAACGCCACGGTCGGCGGCCAGGTGAATCTGGCCGCCAAGCCACCAAAGCGCGAGCAGATGGCTGGCATCGTCCGCTGGTTCGACATGGAAACCCAGCGCCTGGGTGTGCAGCGGCGCATGGGCGTGGCGGCCGACATGGCGATGGTCCTGGCCGAAGCGCCCGACATCGTGGTGCTGGCCACCGGCGGCGTACCGCACATCGGCCAGACGCCCGCGTGGGGCGCGGCACAAGGCCTGTGCGTGAGCAGCTGGGACGTGCTCTCGGGCGCGGTTGCGCCCGGCGAGAACGTGCTGGTGTACGACAGCATCAGCACGCACGCGGGCACCGGCGTGGCCGACTTCATTGCCGCGCGCGGCAAGCAGGTGGAAATCGTGACGCCCGACGTGAAGGTTGCCGACGACGTGGGCGGCACCACCTTTCCGATCTTCTATCGCCAACTTTACGCCAACGGTGTGATTCAAACGCCGAATTTCTGGCTGGACAAGGTCTACCGCGAAGGCGACAAGCTGATTGCTGTGCTGAAGAACGAATACACCGAAGCACTGGAAGAGCGCGCGGTGGACCAGGTGGTGGTGGAGAACGGCATTCTTCCCAACGACAGCCTTTACTGGGAGCTCAAGCCCTTGTCGCTCAACAAGGGTCAGACCGACATCAATGCGCTGTACGACGCACTGCCGCAACCCGGTTTGAGCGAGACCACCGGCGACGGTGATTTTCTGCTCTATCGCGTCGGCGACTGCGTCTCGATGCACAACATTCATGCCGCGATCTACGACTCGCTGCGGCTGTGCAAGGATTTTTGAAATGCTGCCGCAGCTTGTGAGCATCGTGTTCTGGCTGGCGGTCCTGGGCCTGGCCTGGGGCATGGCACGGCGTGCGCTGCTGTGGCGAACGGGGCGTTCCAGCGCTGTGGACCTGCATGGACTGTTGCAAATTCCGAAGCGCTATTTTGTGGACCTGCACGAGGTGGTGGCCCGTGAACCTTTTGTGGCGCGGGCCCACGTCGGCGTCGCCGGCGGTGCCTTGCTGGCCCTGGCGCTGGTGGCGTTCAACTACGGGCTGGGTTTGTATTGGGCCAGCCTGGACACCCTGCTGTTACTCGCCGGCCTGCTGATGCTGGCCGGCGCCAGTGCCATGGCCTGGCGGCGGCGCAGCGCACCGGCACGCCTGTCCCAGGGCACCTGGCGGCGCCTGCCCTATTCCCTGTTGCTGTTCGCGCTGGCGGTGGCGCTGGCGGGCGGGGTGGCACTCACGGGCACCGCGCTGGCCCCTTGGCTGGCCGGGCTGATCAGCCTGGCGTTTGCCGTGGGCGCCGCCGAACTCGCGCTGGGCATCGGCATGGGTGGTCCCATGAAACACGCGGTGGCGGGCCTGCTGCATCTCGGTTTGCATCCCCGGCCCGAACGCTTTGGCGACAAACGCTTCGCCACGGCCTTGAAACCTCTGCGCCTGAGCGCCGGCGACATGGGCGTGGGCAAACCGGCCGATTTCGCCTGGAACAGGTTGCTGTCGTTCGACGCCTGCGTGCAGTGCGGCAAATGCGAAGCGGCGTGTCCGGCCTTCGCCGCAGGCCAGCCTCTGAACCCGAAAAAGCTGATCCAGGACCTGGTCGTAGGCATGAGCGCCAAGAGCGACACCCACTATGCCGGCAGCCCTTATCCGGGCCGCACGACCGGCGAACACCGGGGCGCCCCTGGTCTGCCCATCGTGCCGGGCCTGATCGACAGCGACACGCTCTGGTCGTGCACCACTTGCCGCGCCTGTGTGCAGGAATGCCCGATGCTGATCGAGCACGTGGACGCGATCGTCGACATGCGCCGCCACCTCGCGCTGGTGGGAGGCGTGGTGCCGAACAAGGGCATGGAAGCGCTGGAGCAACTGCGCGACACCGACACCGTGGGCGGCTTTCCACTCGCCGCGCGCCACCATTGGGCCGCCGACCTGAACGTGCCGGTGCTCGATGCGGGCGCGCAGGCGGACTGGCTGGTGCTGGTGGGTGAAGGCGGTTTCGACATGCGCTACCAGCGCACGCTGCGTGCTTTCATCAAGACGCTGCAAAAAGCCGGTTTGAAGATCGCCCTCTTGGGCGCAGCCGAGACCGACTGTGGCGACCTGGCGCGGCGCCTGGGCGATGAAGCGGGTTTCCAGCGTCTGGCAACGCAGCTCATCGCCACCCTGAAGACGCGCGCGTTCCACCACATCGTGACTCCCGACCCGCACATCTTTCACGCCTTGAAGAACGAGTATCCGGCCATCGGCGGAACATTCGATGTGTGGCACCACACCCAACTGCTGGCCGATTTGCTGGCCGGGGGCAAGCTGCAACCCACACGTGCAGCCAGCAGCGAGGCCGTGACCTACCACGACCCCTGCTACCTCGGTCGTTACGGGCGGGAAGTGAACGCGCCCCGCGCAGTGCTCAAGGGCATCGGTATCCAGGTGGTCGAAATGGAACGCAGCCGGGAGCGGGGCCGCTGCTGCGGCGGCGGTGGTGGTGCGCCGTTTACAGACGTTCCTGGTGCCATTCGCATTCCGGACATCCGCATTGCGGACGCCAAGAGTGTCGGCGCCGGCGTGGTGGCGGTGGCCTGCCCGAACTGCACGGCCATGCTCGAGGGCGTGGTCGGGCCGCGCCCCGAAGTGCGAGACATCGCCGAACTGCTGGCCTACGCACTGGAGGTCGCATGACCTCACACGCACCCGTGCCCCGCATCGACCCGCGCCGCCCCGCGACCGTCACGCCGGCGGGCCTGCGACGCATCGTGTTGGGCAGCAGCGAAGGTGAGCGCGGGACCGAGCGCATGACGGCCAGCCGCCTGCATACGCCTGTCGCCAAGCCGGTGCGCAGCGCCGGCCCTTTCACCCGCGCCACGATGGTCGTGACCCATGCCGAGCACGGCGCGCTGACCGACGCGGCGCGCCAGGCGATTGCAGCCGCGGCGATTCTGGCCGCCATCGATACGGAAGTCATCGTGGCGGTGCTCGGCGCCTGCCATGACGACGTCGCCGCGCTCGGCGTGGACCGCCTGCTGGCATTGGACGGTTTCGATGCCAACCGCTACCAACCGACGGCCTGCGTGCAATGGCTGCAAGACCTGCATGACGCCATGCCCCCTGCGCAATGGCTGTTCGCCGACGACGGAGCCGACGGCCAGCTGGGCCGTCGTTTTGCCGTTCAAACCGGGCTGCGACTGGCCTGTGGCGTGGTGGAACTGGGGACCGATGTCTTGCGCGTGCCCGCCGACACCCGCCACGACTGGCTGTGCCCGCATGCGCCGGTCATGCTGCTGGCCAAGGGCGTCGCGAGCACCAGGCTGCCCTTTGCGGGACAGGGTCTGCGCGAATCCGCACCACCGTTGCCGTGCCTGCCCGAGCACGGGATCGAAGACTTGGGCGTGCAGGCTGGAGACCCGCAGACATTGGCACTGGAAGAAGCCGATTTCATCCTGGCGGCCGGCAACGGCGTGAGCGATCTGCCGCTGTTCCACACCCTGGCGCGGGAGGTCGGGGCCGCGGTCGGGGCCTCGCGTGTCGCGGTGGACGACGGACGCTTTGCCCGCACGCAGCAAATCGGCGCGACAGGCAAGACCGTGTCCGCCTCGGGCTATCTGGCGCTGGGCATCTCGGGCGCCGTACAGCATCTGCAAGGCATCAAGGACTGCCGGCACGTGATCGCAGTGAACCTGGACGCATCGGCGCCCATCACGCGCCGCGCCGATCTGACCGTGGTGGAAGACAGCGCGGCTCTGATGCAGGCTCTGCTCGGGCTGGTGCGCAAGGAAAAGAAAGGGCAAGGCGCATGAACGCCGTCACCGTGCTGGTTGCCGCGCGCACCCATCCGATCAGCCAGCGCCCGACCCGCTGCCGGGCCGATGCCACGGCGGTCGCGCTGGCCTTGGGCTTGCCCACACACGTGCGCCTGCTTGCCGCAGGCCCGATGCCCGAGGCGGTCGCCCGCGACTACCTAGCCCTGGGTGCGGTTGAATTGGAGATATTGCAATGCGCGGACGATTTGCCGTTGCTGCCGCATTTGCTACCTGTCTTGCGCGATACGGACTGGGTACTGACGGGCACCCGCTCACCAGACGACCAGGGCAGCGGCGTATTACCCCATGCCCTGGCTGCCGCGTTGAACCGTCCGGTAGTGACCGACGTGCTGGGAGTTGAACCCGGTGGAACGACATGGATCGTCACACAAGCCCTCCCTCAGGGCGCGCGTCGGCGTTTGCGAGTGCATTCCCCCGCCGTGCTCGCAATCAGCGCGGCCGCGCCGTTTGAGCTGCGCCACTCGCTGGCCGACGCCATGGCGGGCCGTATCAGGCACCTTGCGCCCACACCGGCCCCGCTGGCGCCGAGCCCTCCCCCCGGCCAGCGCGTACCCGCCAGCAAGCGTCGCCAGCTGCTGGAGGCCAAGACCGTGCAGAGCGGCCATGCCCGAATGCTGGGCGCCATCGAGTCTCCCTCGACCGGCGGCATCGTCATTCAGACCGGCGATGCCCACACCAAGGCGCAGGCAGTCCTGAACTACCTGCGCCGCCATTCACTCGTGTCCTTCTGAGAAGTCTGCAAAGACGCCCCCCATGAGCAAAACCATTTCAGCGCAAGCCCTGCTGACTCGCGAACTGCTGGCGCGCCGCCGTCCCGGCTACAGCCTGGAGGCCCCGTTCTACCTCAGCGAAACGCTGCTCCAGACCGACATGGAGCACATCTTCGGCCAACACTGGATCTTCGCCGCCGTCGAACCGCAAATCGCCGAAGCCGGGGACTACATCACAGTGGACTTCGGCACCAACTCCATCCTGATCGTGCGTGACGACGACATGCAAGTCCAGGCCTTCCACAACGTCTGCCGCCACCGCGGTTCGCGCCTGTGCGCCGACCCGCAGGGCGTGGTGGGCAACATCGTCTGCCCTTACCACCAATGGACCTATGACCTGACGGGCAAGCTGATTCACGCCAAACACATGGGCGACGATTTCGATCCCAGCGGCCTGGGCCTCAAGCCTGTGCATGTGCGCAGCCTGGCGGGGTTGATCTTCATCTGCCTGGCCGAGCAGCCGCCGGAAGACTTCGAGCAGATGGCGGCGGACATGACACCCTACCTCGCACCGCACCAGCTGCGCCAGTGCAAGGTGGCGGCCCAGGTCGATCTGGTGGAGGACTGCAACTGGAAGCTCACGATGGAGAACAACCGGGAGTGCTACCACTGCATGAGCAATCACCCTGAGTTGACCGTTTCCCTGTACGAATACGGCTTTGGCTACCAGCCAGACGAGCACAACGCGGCCGGGCTGCAGCGCTTCCAGGACATCATGGCCGTCAACCATGCGCGTTGGGAAGGCATGGGCCTGCCGTCGGCCGAGATCGACACCCTGGACGAGCGCATCACCGGCTTTCGCACCCAGCGCTTGCCCATCGATCGCTCGGGGCAGTCTCAAACCCTGAACGCCGAAGTCGCTTCCAAGAAGCTGCTGGCAGACTTCGTCGACCCGGCCTTGGGGGGGTTGTCGTTCTGGACCCAGCCCAATTCGTGGCACCACTTCATGAGCGACCACATCGTCAGTTTCACCGTGCTGCCGATTTCGGCGACCAAGACCCTGGTGCGCACGACCTGGTGCGTGCATAAGGACGCCATCGAAGGGGTGGACTACACCGTGGAGAACCTGACTGCCGTGTGGAATGCCACCAACGCGCAGGACCGGCGCCTGGTGGAAGAGTCGCAAATCGGTATCGCTACCGGCGCCTACCAACCCGGCCCCTACTCCCCCTTCACCGAAGGCCTGGTCGAAAAATTCTGCAACTGGTATGTGGGCCGCCTGAGCGCGCTGACCCGATGAACGCCCCCGATTTCACGGCCCCTGCCCCGAGGCCTTGGTCCGCCGACCAGGACGAGAGCTTGCGCTGCGTCCACATCCGACAAGAAACCCACGACGTCAAGACCTTCGTCCTGGCCGCCGACGGAGCACGCCAATTTCGCTACCTGCCGGGCCAGTTCATCACGCTGGAACTGGACATCGCGGGCCGCAAGATCAACCGCTGCTACACCCTGTCATCCGCCCCCACCCGCCCCGATTTGGTGAGCATCACCGTCAAGCGGGTGCCGGGAGGGCCTGTGTCCAACTGGCTCCACGACAATCTGCGCGTGGGCATGGCGGTGGGTGCCATGGGGCCTTCGGGCGAGTTCAGCTGCTTCAAGGCGCCGGCGCAACGCTACCTGTTCCTGTCGGGGGGTAGCGGCATCACGCCCTTGATGTCGATGACGCGGGCGCTGCACGATCTGGGCAGCAACGCCGACATCGTGTTTGTGCACTGCGCGCGCAGCCCTGCCGATGTGCTGTTTCCCGAAGAGCTCGGCCTGATGGCACGCAATATGCCGCATCTGCGGCTGGCTACGGTATGCGAGCAGCACACGCCGGGCAGCGCCTATGCAGGCCATTTGGGACGCCTGGATGCCCCGCGGCTGGCGCATATCGCCCCGGACCTCTTGCAGCGCGACGTCTACACCTGCGGGCCGGCACCGTTCATGGCCGCCATTCGCACGCTCCTGAGTGGCACGGGCTTCGAAATGTCCCGCTATCGGGAAGAGAGCTTTTCTTTTGGATCGGCACCGCATGGATCCCCCGCAGCACCACAACTCACAGGCTCGGCCGGTGAAAACTCATCCGTCTACAAGATTCAACTGAAAAGGACGGGAAAAGAATTTGATTGCAGATCGGATCAAACGATTTTGCAAGCAGCCGTCGTCGCCGGATTGCGTCTGCCTTTTTCATGCACCAGCGGCGCTTGCGGCACATGCAAAAGTAAAAAAATATCAGGGCATGCCGAAATAAAACACACCGGGGGCATTCGGCAACGCGAGATCGACCAAGGCTGGATCCTGCCCTGCTGTAGCAAACCTTTGAGTGACATCGCATTGGACAGATGACGTATTCACTCCATATTGTTTGCAATTCATAGGGGTAAAAACCATTTCAATAAAAAGATCCCCCTGTCACTCTTGAAAGTTCGCCACCACATTCGTGGCATATCATTTGATTAAAAAATGCAGCACACCTGATTTGCCGCAACAATTCGGAGACCCCGCGATGCCAAGCCCAAAAATCAGCGTCAAGAATCTTTACAAGGTATTTGGCGGGAATATTTCATCCTCCCTCGAACTGCTCGGCGAAGGGCTAAGCAAGGACGAGGTCTTTGCTCGGACGGGGCATGTCGTGGGCGTCAACAAGGTCAGCTTCGACGTGATGCCCGGTGAGATCTACGTGCTGATGGGTTTGTCGGGCTCGGGCAAATCGACCCTGATCCGCCTGATCAACCGGCTGGTCGAACCCTCCGCCGGGTCGATCAACATCGACGGCATTGACATTGCTGCTCTGTCCCAGCCCGAACTGGTCAAATGGCGACGCAAGCGGGTGGCCATGGTGTTCCAGTCGTTTGCACTGATGCCGCATCGCAATGTCCTGGCCAATGCGGCCCTCGGCCTCGAGATGGCGGGCACGCCGCGCAAGATGCGCGAAGCCCGCGCCATGGAGGTGCTCGCCCAGGTGGGCCTGCAAGCCTATGCGGCCAAATACCCTTCGCAACTGTCCGGCGGCATGCAGCAGCGCGTGGGCCTGGCACGGGCTTTGGCGGTCGACCCCGACATTCTGTTGATGGATGAAGCCTTCTCGGCGCTCGATCCGCTCAAGCGGGTCGAGATGCAGAGCCTGATGCTTGACCTGCAGCGCGAGCAACAGCGAACCGTGTTGTTCGTCTCGCACGACCTCGAGGAAGCGCTGCGCATCGGCACCCGCATCGCCATCATGGAGGGAGGCAATCTGGTGCAGGAAGGCACCGCGCACCAGATCATCACCCGGCCGGCTAACGCGTATGTGCGCAAGTTTTTCGAGGGCGTGGACACATCGCGCTATCTCACGGCGGCGGATTTGCTGGACCCTGGGCTGAACGGGCACTCCTACCACGGGGGTCCGCGCCTGCCGTGGTCCACTCCGCTGCCCGAAGCCATGAAGATCGTGTTGGGCGTGGACCAGCCGATCGGCGTGTTCGATGCGACCGATCGCTTGCTGGGCTGCATTTCCGCCCGCAGCCTGCTCGTCAAGATGTCCCAGGAGGCCCGCCATGTCTGAGCTCTTGAGCCGCGCCACCGAAACCTTGCACAGCCTGCTGCCCCTGGGGCGCTGGGTCAACGCGGGCGTCAAGCTCCTGCTGGACCACGGCGCCAGCGTCTTCGATTCGATCGGCGGCATGGTGGAAGGATTCGCCCAGCTAATCGAGCAGGGCATGCTGGCCGTTCCGTTCTGGCTGACGATCCCGGTCGTCGCGGTGATGGGTTGGCGCCGCCTGGGCTGGGGTTTCGGTGTGTTTGTGGTACTGGCCCTGACGCTGATCGTGGTGACCGGCTTCTGGCCGCAAACCATGGTGACCTTGGCACTCACGCTGTCGGCCACGCTCATCAGCCTGTTTTTCGGCATTCCGCTGGGCATCTGGTGCGCCCGAAGCGACCGGGTGAACGCCAGCGTGCGGCCGGTGCTCGACTTCATGCAGACCATGCCCGCCTTTGTCTACCTGATCCCTGCCGCCATGCTGTTCGGCCTGGGCCGCGTGCCCGGAACCATTGCGACCGTGATCTTCGCCATGCCGCCGGTGGTGCGCTTGACCAGCCTGGGCATCCGCCAGGTGAGCGCCGAACAGGTGGAAGCGGGCAACGCCTTTGGATGCACCGCGACCCAACTGCTGTTCAAAGTTCAGCTGCCCATCGCCCTGCCGACCATCATGGCCGGCGTCAACCAGACCATCATGATGGCGCTGTCCATGGTCATCATCGCCTCCATGGTCGGCGCCGGGGGCCTGGGCAACGACGTGCTCGCCAGCATCCAGCGCCTGGACATCGGCCTCGGATTTGAAAGCGGCCTGGCCGTCGTTCTGCTGGCCATCATCCTGGATCGACTGACCGAAAGCTTCGGCGTGGCCCGCCAGAGCCGCGAAAGCTGAGCGAACGGCAGGAATCAGGAGGGTCCCATGCCGCCACGCACTCCCCTTGTATTGCCCCCCGCTGCGGCGCTTGACGCCAACGATGCTTCTGCCTTGGCAGACATCACCCATGTCGGGTTCATCCTGTTGCCCGACTATTCGATGATCGCCTTCGCCAACGCGGTGGAAACGCTGCGCATGGCCAATTACATCAGCCGACGCCCGCTGTACCGCTGGAGCGTAGTCAGCCCCGAGCAGACGGCGGTGACGGCAAGCAACGGCCTGGTCATCACATCCATCGGCGACCTGGCGAGCCTGGCCGAGTGCGACATGGTGTTCGTCTGTGGTGGCGTCAACATCCGCCACAACACCGGCGACGCCGTGCGCCGACTGCTGCGCCAGTGCGCCGCCTCCGGTGTCCCGATTGGCGCGCTATGCACCGGCGCATTCGCCTTGGCCAGTGCGGGCCTGCTCGATGGCTACCGCTGTGCAATCCATTGGGAAAATCTGGCCGCCATCAGCGAAGAGTTTCCCAAGGTACGGTTTTCGTCCGAGGTCTTCATTCTCGACCGCAACCGCATCACTTGCTCCGGCGGCACTGCGCCATTGCACCTCATGCTGCACCTGGTGCGCGCGCGCCACGGTGCCAAGCTGGTGATGGATATCTCGGAACAGTTCCTCGTCGAGCGGCTGCGCGCCAGCGACGACCGCCAACGCATTCCGCAGCCCGCGTGCATCGGGCCGGGCTATCAGCACCTGACCGAAGCCGCCGCGATCATGGCCGCGAGCATCGAGGAACCGCTGCCGTTGGTCGAGCTGGCAAGCGCCGTCGCGCTATCGCTGCGCCAGTTGGAGCGTCTGTTTCACCGCTACTTCAACATGAACCCCGCGCAGTACTACATGAACCTGCGGCTGCGCCGTGCCCAGGAACTGCTCACGCACAGCAGCCTGATGATCATGCAAGTCACGGTCGCCTGCGGCTTCCAGTCGTCGTCGCATTTCTGCAAAGCCTACCGCGGCCTCTTCGGGCATTCGCCCAGCGAAGAACGGCGCCGCCATGGGGGCACGGCCGAGCCACGCACGCCGACATGGCGCGCGAGCCCGTCACCCGCGCAACTTGAGCCGGCTGCCCTGCCGAACTTCAACCCTCTCGTCGCCAAGCCACACCAGGCCTCACCTGAAATACCTTGAGGCGTTCTGTTCAGCGCCCGTGGTCGAGCCGACGGCCTCACCTCAAAACACTTTGCTAAGGGACACCATGAAAGTGCGCTTGGCCGGATTCGAAACATCCGTCACACCCGCTGAGTTCAGAACACCGGTTGTATAGCAATCGTAGATGTTGGTCGCCCCCTTGGCTCTGGTGTAAGCCCCGGCCAGCGTCCATCCGTCTGCGAGCGCCTTGCTGACACCGACCTTGTAGTCTTGCCAGTTCCAGCTCGAGTTGTCGTTCGCGCCAGTGCTGGCAACCCGCCCCCTTCCGTAGTGCAGATTCAGGGTGTAGCCGGAACCGAGATCGTAGTTGGCGCCGAGGTCCAGATAGCCGGTGCCACGCGCAGCCGTGATGCCAAAAAAATCCTTGGTCAAGGTGTAGTTGTACTTGGCGTAGAGGAATTTGTAGGTCAAGCCGACTGACAATTCACCGTAGTCGTATTTCGTATGGCTCGCGGAGATGAGCGCGCCGGGATACCGGTAGTAGTAAAGAATGGCGCTGTAGCCCATGTCTCCCACAGCGCCGGTATAGCCGCCGTACAAATCCCACTCCAGCGTCCCGCCTTCGATGTATTTTTTGTTGACGGTGGACAGCCAGGTTCCTACGGAAAATCCACTCGGATGGGCATAGTCGAGCCCACCTTGCACGGCGGGCTGGCCCCACGTCTGCCGAAACCCCCGAGAGACATATTGAGAAGTCAGCGTGACATTGGCGCTCAGGGGTGAGGCCTCAGACTTGGGCATCGGGGCAGCGAGCGCATCGGCAGTCTGGACTTGCGCCGCCGCTCCCATTGCGGCCAGCAGAGCGAAAGATCCGATCAGCAACTGCTGCTTCGATTTCATGTGGGACCCCTGTTGATTTCCTCATTTTGAGTTCGGCGAACTTTCATTCGACCGTTCAATTGCGACGCGGAACAACAGGAAATCGACTGTCTTCCATGGTGATGCGCGCCTTGCATCGGGCGCAGGGTCCGCCACTGCGTCAAATCAGCAAGAGCCTTGCCGTGCACGGACAACTTCACGTCGCTCCCGGCCAAGTTCAACGGCGTCAACCTGTGAAAGTGCGGGGTATCGCTCACCCGCTTGATGCAACCCACATTCACAAGGAACAGGTCATGCCATCGAACTTCGCCTTTCTCGGCTTCTTCGGTCTCACCGTCTCGGTCGCGTTGCTGTGCGTGCCTCTCGCATACGCGGAGGAAGCCAGTTGCAGGACCGTGCGCTTCGCCGACGTGGGCTGGAGCGACATCGCGGCCACCACTGGCTTGGCCTCGGTGATGCTCGAAGGCCTGGGCTACAAGCCCACTGTGACCATTGCCTCGATACCCATTGCGTTCGCCGGCATCAAATCCAAACAGATCGACGCCTTTCTGGGCTACTGGAACCCCAGCATGACGCCCATCATCGAACCCTTCGTCAAGGCCGGACAGATCAAAGTGCTCGAGCAGCCCAATCTGGTGGGCGCCAAGTACACCCTGGCGGTTCCCGCCTATCTGTATGAGAAGGGACTGAAAACCTTCACCGATATCGCCAGATTTCAGAAAGAGCTGGACGGCAAGCTTTACGGCATCGAACCCGGCAACGACGGCAACGCGCTGATGCAAAGCATGATCGACAAGAACGAGTACGGCTTGAAAGGCTTCAAGCTGGTGGAGTCCAGTGAAGCAGGCATGCTGGCCGAAGTTCAGCGCGCCGCCCGCAGCGGCAAGGCCATCGTCTTTCTGGGCTGGGAGCCGCACCCCATGAACGTGCAGATGAAGATGAACTACCTGGAAGGCGGTGATGCCGTGTTCGGCCCGAACCTGGGTGAGGCCAAGGTATTCACGGCCATGCCTCCGAACTACGAAGCACGCTGCCCCAATGTGGCGACGTTGCTGAAAAACCTGCAGTTCACCACCGAGATCGAGAACTCGGTGATGCTGGGCATTCTCGACAAGGCCAAGCCCACCGACGCGGCCAGGACCTACCTGAAGAAGAATCCTTCGTTGCTCGACAGATGGCTCAAGGGGGTCAAGACCTTCTCGGGCGAGGAAGGTCTGCCCGCCGTCGCAGCGGCACTCAAGAACTGAGCCATTTCGCGCAACCCCAAAGGAAACTCAAGATGTCAACGAATCGCGGTGTCGTTTACCTGGGCCAGGGCCAGGTCGAGGTCCAGTCCATACCCTTTCCCAAGCTGCTTGACCCGTTGGGAAAAAGCGCCGAGCACGGAGTGATCCTGAAGGTGCTCAGCACCAACATTTGCGGATCCGATCAGCACATGGTGCGTGGCCGCACCACGGCACCGGCCGGACTGGTGCTGGGTCATGAGATCACCGGCGAAGTGCTCGAAGTGGGCCGCGACGTCGAGACGCTGAAACCGGGCGACATGGTTTCAGTGCCGTTCAACGTGGCATGCGGGCGTTGCCGCACGTGCAAGGAGCAGCACACCGGTGTCTGCCTGAGCGTCAACCCGTCGCGTGCTGGCGGCGCCTATGGCTATGTGGACATGGGTGGCTGGATCGGCGGACAAGCCGAATATGTCATGGTGCCGTACGCCGACTTCAACTTGTTGAAGTTCCCCGATCGGGCGCAGGCCATGGAGAAGATCCGCGACCTGACTTGCCTGTCCGACATCCTGCCCACCGGCTATCACGGCGCGGTGACGGCCGGGGTGGGCCCGGGCAGCACGGTGTATGTGGCAGGCGCCGGGCCAGTGGGTCTCGCGGCCGCCGCATCGGCACGGCTGCTGGGTGCCGCGGCGGTCATCGTCGGCGACGTCAATCCAGTGCGCCTCGAGCATGCACGCAAGGTGGGCTTCGAAACCGCCGATCTATCCAGGGACGCCACGTTGGCTGATCAGGTTGCGCAGATTCTGGGTACGCCAGAAGTCGACTGCGCCGTGGATGCGGTGGGCTTCGAGGCGCGCGGCCATGGCCATGCGGGCTCGCAGGTAGAGGCTCCGGCCACGGTGCTCAATTCATTGATGGAGGTCACGCGTGCCGCCGGCAAGATCGGCATTCCCGGTCTCTACGTCACCGACGACCCCGGTGCCGCCGACAAGGCCGCGAAGCACGGCGCGCTCAGCATCCGCCTGGGCCTGGGATGGGCCAAGTCGCACAGTTTCTTCACCGGCCAGACGCCTGTCATGAAATACAACCGTGCCTTGATGCAGGCCATCCTCTGGGATCGCATAAAGATCGCCGATGTGGTGGGCGTGCAGTTGATCTCGCTGGACAACGCGCCCGTGGGCTATGCCGAGTTCGACGCCGGGGCACCGAAGAAATTCGTCATCGACCCGCACGGTCTGTTGGCGAAATCAGCCTGACTTTCAGGGCATCGGGGCCACGTCCCCGTATACCGCTCGCGTCCCGCCCGAGCACAACAGCGATCAAACACGCTTCGTATCGATGACACCGGATCCACACACCCATTTCTGCCTGAATCTGGCCTGCGGCAGCGCACGCGGACAGGTTGCCGCCGTGTCCGCCTTGCTCGACATGCACGGCGCCTACATCGAACAATTCTCGGTATTCGACGACCACACCACCGAGCGCTTTTTCGTGCGTGGCGTATTCAGCCTGCACAGCCCGGTCGAGGTTCTGCGTGCGGCGTTTGCCGAGCTGGCGCGCAGCTTTCCCGCCGCGCAATGGCAGGTGCACGATCTGGCGCAACCGACCCGCGTGCTGATCATGGTCTCGAAGTTCGACCACTGCCTGCGCGAGCTGATCGCACAATGGCGGCGCGGCGAACTGAAGATGGACATCGTCGCCATCGTGTCCAACCACACCGACCTCGCCGCGCTGGCTGAAGCCGAAGGCATCCCCTTTCACCACCTGCCCATCAGCGCCGAAACCAAGCCCGCACAGGAAGCAATTCTGCAGCAACTGATCTCTGACACCGGCGTCGAATTCGTGGTGCTGGCCCGCTACATGCAGGTCCTGTCCGAATCGCTGTGCCAAGCGCTGCATGGCCGCGTGATCAACATCCACCATTCGTTCCTGCCCGGTTTCAAAGGTGGAAAGCCATACCAGCAGGCGCATGACCGCGGCGTCAAGCTGATCGGCGCCACCGCCCATTTCGCCACCACGGACCTGGACGAAGGCCCGATCATCGAGCAGTCGCTGGAACGCGTGGACCATGCCGATACGCCGCAGAACCTGTCTCAGGCAGGGCGCCTGGTGGAAAGCCTGGTGCTGTCGCGCGCATTGCGCTTCGTGCTCGAGCGACGGGTGTTCATCAACGGCATGAAAACCGTGGTGCTGCGCTGAGACGCCCCCGACCCGGACAAACCAAGTCATGACCCTTCCCCTGATCCCCAGCTTTGTCGACGGCAAGCTCGTGCAAGGCAGCGGCGAGCGCTTCGACACCCTCAACCCCGCCATCGGCGCCGTCATCGGGGTCGTTCATGACGCCGCCGAGGCCGATGTAGATGCGGCCGTCGAGGCCGCACAACGCGGCTTCGCGCGCTGGTCGGCCATGACGGCTGCCGAGCGCGGTCGCATCTTGCAGCGTGCCGCGCAGCTGCTGCGCGAGCGCAACGACGCACTGGCCGCCATCGAAGTCCAGGACACCGGCAAGCCGTGGCAGGAAGCGCACCTGGTCGATGTGGCCAGCGGGGCGGATTGCATCGAGTACTTTGCCGGTGCGGCCGCCACGTTGGCTGGTGCTCAGTACCCGCTGAAGAACGCGTTTGCCTATACCCGGCGCGAACCGCTGGGCGTGTGCGTGGGCATCGGCGCGTGGAACTACCCGCTCCAGATCGCCTGCTGGAAGTCAGCGCCGGCGCTTGCCGCGGGGAACGCGATGATCTTCAAACCCTCGGAACTGACCCCGATGACAGCGGTGAAGCTGGCCGAGATCTACCTCGAAGCGGGGGTACCGCCCGGTGTATTCAACGTGCTGCAAGGTAGAAGCGCTACAGGCGCCCTGCTCGCCGCCCACCCTGGCGTGGCCAAGGTGTCGGTGACGGGCTCCATCCCCACCGGCAAGCGCGTCATGGCCGGTGCGGCCGCCACCCTCAAGCGGGTGACGATGGAGCTGGGCGGAAAGTCGCCGTTGATCGTGTTCGATGACGCCGACTTCGAGCAGGCCGTTACCGCGGCGATGATGGCCAACTTCTACACCCAGGGCGAAATCTGCACCAATGGCACGCGCGTGTTTGTACAGCGCGGCATCGCGGACCGCTTCCTTGCGCGGCTCAAGGAACGCACCCAACGCCTGCGCGTGGGCGACCCGACCGATCCCGAAACCGAAGTGGGCGCGCTGATCTCGTCCGACCACCGCGACAAGGTGCTGGGCTACGTGGCCAGCGGCATCGCCGACGGCGCCACGCTGGTCTGCGGAGGCACGCCGGTGACAGTGGCAGGCTGCGAGAAGGGAAACTTCGTCGCTCCCGCCATTTTTGCCGACTGCGACGACGGCATGCGCATCGTGCAGGAAGAGATTTTTGGCCCGGTGATGTCGCTCTTGGTGTTCGATGACGAAGCCGAGGTGATCCAGCGCGCCAACGCCACTCGCTTCGGTCTGGCCGCCGGCGTGTTCACCCGCGATGGTGCGCGCGGCCATCGTGTGGCGGCCAGCCTCAAGGCCGGCATCTGCTGGATCAACAACTACAACATCACGCCCATCGAGATTCCCTTCGGCGGCGCGGGCGAATCCGGCATCGGCCATGAAAACAGCATGGTCGCACTGGAGCACTACACCCAGCTCAAGACCGTCTATGTCGAGCTGGGCCAGGTGGCCTCCAGCTACCGCTGACACGCCATGACCGCCGAATCTTTTGACTACATCATCGTGGGCGCCGGCTCCGCCGGCTGCGTGCTGGCCAATCGCCTGACCGAAGACCCCGAGGTGCGCGTGCTGGTGCTGGAAGCCGGCCCCGCCGATCGCAGCATCTTCATTCACATGCCTTCGGCCTTTGCCTACCCTCTGGCCAATGACAAGTACAACTGGTTCTATCATTCCGAGCCCGAGCCCTTCATGGACCAGCGCGCCATGTACTGCCCGCGCGGCCGGGTGCTGGGCGGCTCCTCGTCCATCAACGGCATGGTCTACATCCGCGGCCACGCGCTGGACTACGACGGCTGGGCCAGTTACCAAGGGCTGGAAAACTGGTCGTATGCCGACTGCCTGCCGTACTTTCGCAAAGCCGAAAAGCGGGCCAAGGGCGGTGACGCGTACCGGGGCGACAGCGGCCCGCTGAACGTGTCGACCGGGGCCTGCCGCAACCCGCTCTATACCGCCTTCATGGAAGCCGGACAGCAAGCCGGCTACAGCTACACCGACGACATGAACGGCTACCGCCAGGAGGGCCTCGGGCCCATGGACATGACGGTCCACAAGGGCCGTCGCTGGAGCGCCGCCATGGCCTACCTGCGCCCGGCGATGAAGCGCCCCAATCTGCACGTGCGTACCCGCGCGCTGGTGGCTCGCGTGGCCTTCACGCCCGAAAGCAGCCCGCCGCGCGCCATCGGCGTGGAAGTGGTCAACGGCCACCGCACCGACCTCATCCGCGCCAGCCGCGAAGTGATCCTGTGCGGCGGCGCCATCAACTCGCCGCAACTGCTGCAGCTCTCGGGCGTGGGCAATCCCGATGACCTGCGCCGCCTGGGCATTCGGGTGCTGGCACCGCTACGCGGGGTGGGCGCCAACCTGCAAGACCATCTGGAGACCTATGTGCAATACGCCTGCAAGGAACCCATCACGCTGTTCAGCGTGATGAATCTGTGGGCCAAGGTCAAGATCGGCACCCAATGGCTGTTCAATGGCACAGGCCTGGGGGCCACCAACCACTTCGAATCGGGCGGCTTCATCCGCAGCGAAGCCGGTGTCCGGCACCCCGATTTGCAGTACCACTTCTTGCCAATGGCGATCAGCTACGACGGCAGCGCGCCGTCCAGCTTCCATGGCTTCCAGGCCCATGTGGGCCCGATGCGCCCGACCAGCCGAGGCCATGTCCGGCTGCGCAACGCTGACCCCAAAGAACCGCCGCGCATTTTGTTCAACTACATGGCGACAGAACAGGACCGCAAGGAAATGCGCGCCGGCGTTCGGCTGACGCGCGAGATCTTTGCGCAGAACGCTTTTGACCGGTTCCGGGGCCAGGCGATCTCCCCCACCGACGCCGTGCAAACCGATGCGGAGATCGACGCCCACATCCGGGCGCACGGCGAGAGCGCCCTGCACCCCTCATGCACCTGCCGCATGGGCACCGACGAGATGGCGGTCACCGATGGCAATGCGCGCGTACACGGCGTCACCGGGCTGCGCGTGGTGGATGCATCGATCATGCCCGACGTGGTCAGCGGCAATCTCAATGCGCCAACCATCATGCTGGCCGAAAAGCTGGCCGATGCCATCCGTGGCAAGGCCGCCTTGCCACGGTCCGACGCGCCCTACTTCGTGCATCCCCACTACCAAAGCGCACAGCGCTGAACGAGATCCCCACACCATGGCCGTCAGCGTTTTCGACATCTTCAAGATTGGCATCGGTCCGAGCAGTTCCCACACCGTGGGTCCGATGCGGGCGGCGCGCCTATTCACCGAGCGGCTGCTGCACCAGGGGATGCTGGCGCATTGCACCCGCATCGAAGTCAAGCTGTACGGATCCTTGGGCTCAACGGGCAAGGGTCATGGCACCGACAAGGCCGTGCTGCTGGGACTCGAAGGCCATGATCCAGAAAGCGTGGATGTGGAAGCCATCCCCGCCCTGCTGGAGGTCATCCGCAGCACGGGCCAGTTGCGCGTAGCGGGCCAGCACTGCGTCGCGTTCAGGGAAAAAGACCATCTAGCGTTCTACCGCCGCGAGACCCTGCCCTTCCACCCCAACGGCATGCGCTGTGTGGCGTATGACGCGGTGGGCGCGGAACTGCTCAACCGCTGCTACTACTCGGTGGGGGGAGGCTTCGTGGTCAGCGACGAAGTGGTGGCTGATGGCAACAAGCAAAAGATGCTGGTCCCGGACCTGGCTGTGCTGCCCTACCCCTTTCACAGTGGCAACGAACTGATGCAGCAATGCCGAACGGCCGGCGTCTCGATCGCCGAGCTCATGCGCCGCAACGAACAGCATTGGCGCAGCAACGCCGAGATCAACGTGGGCCTGCTCAAGATCTGGGCCGTGATGCAGGCCTGTGTACAGCGGGGTTGCCGCACCCAGGGCGTGCTGCCCGGGGGCTTCAAGGTCAAGCGCCGCGCCGCCGATCTGCACGACAAGCTCTGTGCCACCTCCCGAGCAGATCGTGGCCGCGACGACGCCCGCTTTGGCAGTGCAGGGGATCCACTGCAGGTGCTGGATTGGGTAAACCTCTACGCCTTGGCGGTGAACGAAGAAAACGCTGCCGGCGGCCGGGTGGTCACCGCGCCGACCAACGGCGCTGCGGGCATCGTGCCAGCCGTTCTGCACTACTACACCCGGTTTGTGGCCACCGCCACGCCCGATGGCGTCATCGACTTTCTGCTGACCGCCGCCGCGATAGGCATGCTGTACAAAGAGAACGCATCCCTCTCCGGTGCAGAAGTCGGCTGCCAGGGCGAGGTGGGCGTGGCCTGCTCGATGGCTGCCGCAGCCTTGTGCGCGGTGTTGGGCGGCACGCCCGAACAGGTGGAGAACGCAGCCGAGATCGGCATGGAGCATCACCTGGGGCTGACCTGCGACCCGGTCGGCGGGCTGGTACAGATCCCCTGCATCGAACGCAATGCGATCGCCTCGGTCAAGGCTATCAACGCCGCCCGCATGGCCTTGCACGGCGATGGCGTACATCATGTGAGTCTGGACAAGGTCATCAAGACCATGCGAGAGACCGGTGCCGACATGATGACCAAATACAAGGAAACCGCGCGCGGCGGACTGGCCGTGAATATCGTGGAGTGCTAGGCAGCCAACAGCGCAGACCGCTCGTCATTCGATCCAACCAGGAGGAACAGGGGTCATGAGTTTCGAATACATCCGTACCCGCCACAATTGTCCGGCCAAGCGGGGGGCGCACGTGGAGTACATGGGAAAGTCGGGATGTGTGACGAGCGCCTGTGGCGAGCGGGTCCATGTCCTTCTGGAGGGGGACAAATACTCGAAGCCCTATGACCCGCGGGAATTGGTTTGGTGCGGCGATGGTCATGCCCCGAAAACGGGCCACCGGTGGCGCGAAACCACTCGGACGGAACCGCGAGCGGAAGTCGATCTGAACTGCTGGCGGAGCTTTCAACAGGAGAAGATCGTGCCTGCATCGAAAGTCTCGCATCGGCACCATGCACTGGGGCGCACAGCCGCTGCGACGAGGGCTGCCGTACACGGATCTGCGGCGAATTGAGCTTCGGGGCACACCGATGGCTGCCCACTGCACTGACGCGTTCACCCAGTTCCTGACACTTCGCCGGCGCGACCTGCAACGCATCAGCCGCCACACCCGCGGCGAATCGTCACTCGGGGATGTGCAAACAGAGGCCTGGTTGATGGTCGACACACTCGCCCGCAAGGGCGTTGTGATCGACTTGCTTGAGTCCGAGCAGCAGTCATTGCTCATCGCTCACCTCTACCAGCATCTTGTGCGCTACACAGAGCTGCAGGTGCGTCATGCAGTGCGCCTGGACCACGCATTCGATGGCGCAGAAGGCGAAGCACACCCGCTGATGTACCTGTTGGCCGCCGAGCAGCACTACGATCCTGTCGTTGCACTGATGGAGGCGGAAGATCAGGCGCAGGCCGCACGCGACGACGAACCTGCCGCCCACCAGTCATTGGCAGGTGCGTACCTCCATTTGCTTCGCCGGTTCGACAACCGGATGAGAGATGTGGCGGACCATTTGATGATCTCGGTGTCCTATTGCTACCAACGCTGCGCGCACGCGCGCTGCTTGGCCGTGCATCAGCAAGCCTTGCCTTCAACTGCGAACGGTACGACCTTCGTACCAGGGGCATGGCGACGCTTTCGCATCTGGCGTATGCCGATTCAACTGGCCTTCGACTTCGACAAGGAAATGGATTTGTTCAGTCACAGCGCCTGAACGCAAAGGTCGAGGCGACATAGCGCGCCGGGGAAACCC
>NZ_RWKH01000036.1 GCF_003984625.1 Variovorax sp. DXTD-1
GGTTCTGTTCAGGTCGACCTCGTTGCCCGGCCGATACGCCTCTCTTGAAGCCGCGCAGCCTTTGCGCACAGTGCAGCAGACCATGCAGGACGTGCAGCAGTTCGACGAGCAGCGCGCGAATGATCGCGCCCAATCTCAGGCACAGGCCGCAGCGCAAGCCAACCAGCAGCAGGGGCCGGTGATGGGCGGCTGAGGGGCGGCGATGCTGTGAAACCGCCGACCCAGCGCCAAGAACATGCTGCAATCCACGCCAAGAGGCACGACGACAAAAGCCAAGCAATGAACGAAAAAGAAAAGCGCCGCATGGCGCAAAACGAGGTCTGGGCGCAGCCTGCACGCACTGCGCCGCCACCTTCCGGTCATGCAGCGCAGTCAAACAGAACTCTCACACGGCGTCGGACAACTCCAGGTTAGCCAGGGAACCGCCACCAATCTCTATGCCTGGTACGGGCTGAATGCACTGGCAGACCTGCACGCGGACGCAATCTCTGCGCTACTCCAGGAACACGATTTCGGTGCACAGGCCCTAGCCCAAGACACGATTCATCTGGCCGTGAACATCGTGTACTTGCTGGACGACCCGGGTGGGGACAGGTTGACAGGCGCCTTGCGCAATCTTCTCGATGCGCAACGCACGCGCTTTGCCGCCTGGCAGGCTGTTGCGCCGGAGAACAAGGAGGCTCGTCAACGGGCCGAGCAACTGGCGTCGGATTGCGCTCAGTCGCCCTGGTACGCGAGCGCGCCGGCTTGGCTGCCGCTTGGCGCGCGTGCGGATGCGGTAGGGATGGGCGAGTGGGTACATCCCGTGTTGGTGGCCGCTACCAACGCTGAACAAACCACCGCACAGGAACTGATGAACTTTCTGCAATGCGAACGTGGCTCACAGGAGGAACGCAACGCGGCACATGCATACCGTACCGCCCGGTGCGCATCGGATGCCCTGTATGTCGAGGCTACAGCGTTGCGGCTGTTTGCCCATGCCTTGCACCGAATGGCTTCAATGATCCGAGACCAAGTAGCCGTTACTTACGCGGAATTGTCCATGGAGCGAATGGATGACGTCCTCGCCGAACATCGTCGGCTGGCCGAGAAACATCGCAGTGACATGAACCTCTACATCCGCGTTCAGGGCAACGCTTGACGCAGCGCCAGCGCGCTCGCCGCGCTGATCCGAATAGCCGCACCTGTTCGCAGGTGTGGTCGCTCGATGCTCCCCAGGCGTAGCGCGCGAAGACGCGGGTGAAGGTTGCGGCGGCTGCTGGCGAACACGGCGGCCACTCAGGCGCGCCGGAAGACCAGGTCCCACACGCCGTGGCCCAGCTTGAGGCCGCGGTTCTCGAACTTGGTCAACGGCCGGTACTCCGGCTTGGGTGCATAGGCTTCGGCCGTGTTGCGCAGCAAGGGCTCCGCCGATTGCACTTCGAGCATCTGCTCGGCGTAGGGCTGCCAGTCGGTGGCGCAATGGATGTAGCCGCCCGGGCGCAGGTGCTCGGCGAGCTTTTTCACGAACTCGGGCTGGATCAGCCGGCGCTTGTTGTGGCGCTTCTTGTGCCACGGGTCGGGAAAGAACACATGCACGCCGGCCAGTGAGTCGGCCTGAAGCATGTGGTCGAGCACGTCGACCGCGTCGTGGGCGCAAATGCGGATGTTGCCGATCGATTGCTCGCCGATGCGCTTGAGCAGCGCGCCCACGCCGGGCTCGTGAACTTCGCAGCAAAGGAAGTTGGTCTCAGGCATCACCGTGGCGATGTGCGCGGTGGCTTCGCCCATGCCGAAGCCGATTTCGAGCACGGTCGGTGCGGCGCGGCCGCCGAAGGCCGCCGTCAGGTCGAGCGGCTCGGGCTTGTAGGGCAAGAGGAAGAGCGGGCCCAGCTCGGCAAAGGCGCGGGCCTGGCCTTCGGTGGTGCGGCCGGCGCGCTTCACGAAGCTCTTGAGGCGACGGTGCAGCGGATGCGGTTGGTCGGCCGCGTCGTCGCTCGGCGGGGAATCGTTGGGCACGGTGTCGGGAAAGGTCATTACGGCTGCGAATTGTAGAGATCGCGCCATTCCGGCACCCAGCCGTGCAGTGCCGCTGCGCATGAGCCGCCTTGCGCCGCGCCAAGGCCGAGCACACGCGCGGCGGCCTCGAGCGAGGCCAGCGCGGCCTCGGGCGTGGCGGTGTCGATGGGGGTGGCGCCGTTCTGCTTCGAGAGCTTGTCGCCATCGGCGCCCCGCACCAGTAGCGTATGCAGGTAACTTGGCGTGGGCATGCCGAGCGCGCGCTGCAGCAGGATCTGGCGCGCGGTGTTGTCCGCCAGGTCTTCGCCGCGCACCACGTCGGTCACGCCTTGCTCCGCGTCGTCGACGACCACCGCGAGCTGATAGGCCCACGGGCCGTCGGCGCGGCGCAGCACGAAGTCGCCGACCTCGCGGCTGACGTGCTGGCACTGGCGGCCGAGGCGGCGGTCGGTCCAGCAGAGTTCGCCCGACGGAAGCGCCGGTTGCAGGGCTTCGAACATCTCGGTGGCAAAGCGCCACGCCCGCGCGGGCTTGCCGTGCAGGCCATTGCGGCAAGTACCGGGATAGACCCGCTCTCCATGACGAGTGTGCGGCCGGCCGAGCCGGACCAGCGCCTCGTCGATATCCTTGCGCGAACAGCCGCAGGGATAGGCGAGGCCGAGGGCCTGCAGCCTGGCAAGCGCCGCTTCGTAATGCGGGGTACGCTGCGTCTGCCACACCGGCGCTTCGTCCGGCAGCAGGCCGCAGTCGGCCAGTTGCCGGAGGATGTGCTCGCCCATGCCGGGCAGGCAACGCTCGGTGTCCGCGTCTTCGATGCGGATCAGCCAGCGCGCGTGCGGGCCGCGGGCGCGCACGTCGAGCCAGCTCGCAAGCGCGGCAACCAGCGAGCCGGCGTGCAGCGGGCCGGTGGGCGAAGGCGCGAAACGGCCGGTCTCACGCATCCGCGGATCAGATCACTGCAAGCGCCAGCGAGAGGCCCGAGAGGAAAGCGTCTTCCACCCGGTGGCCGGTGCACCAGTCGCCGGCCACGCCGATGCGGGCCTTGGCGTCCCACAGGTGGCTCTTGCCCACGGGGACTTGCGTCTGGGCTTCGGTCCAGCAGCGTGCCTGGGCATGCGTGGGCGCGGCATGGATGCCGGTGATTTCGGAGAAGGCGCGCAGCAGCTTGGCTTCGACGCGCGCGGCGTCGTCGCGCAGGTGTTCCTGCGACCAGGCGGCGCTGGCCTGCAGCGTCCAGCGCTCGACGCGTTCGCGACCCGGCTTGGACGACTCGCGCGCGAGCCACGCCACGCGGTGATGCGTGCTGCGCGCCGCATTCCATTGCGGGCCGAGGTGCGACATGTTGGCTTGGTTGGCCTGCGGAAAGGCGATCATCAGCGTCCAGCAGGGCGCGATGCGCACGGGCTCGATCTTCTGGCTGATGCTGGCCGAGAGCTTGCCGTCGCCCAAGAGCGCACGCGTGCGCGAGGGCGGCACGGCGAGCAGCACGGCATCGAAGCCCGAGTACACATGCTGCGAATCGTCCGCGCCTGCGGTGCGCAGTTGCCAGCGCTTCGGATCGAGCGCGTCGGGTTCGATCTGCGTGACCTGCGTGCCGGTCACGAGGTTGCCGCCCAGCGGCGCGGCCCAGTAGGTCACCAGCGCATCCATGCCGGGCTGGGCAACCCAGTGCGATTCGCGGCCCGGCAATGCCGCTTCGGCCACGCGGCCGTGCGCGTCGAGCACGCGCACGAGGTTGGCGCTCCATGGGCGGCAAAGACTCGGCGTGGCTTCCAGCGCCAGCGCAAAGCGGGCGTCGCGCACGGTGAAATATTGGGCGCCGCTGTCGAAGCGGCCGAAGGCGGTGTCGATGCTCGCCATGCGCCCGCCGGGCGCGGCCTCGCGTTCGAAGACAGTGACCTTGTGGCCGGCCTGCACCAGTGTGCGTGCGCAGGCCACGCCGGCAATGCCGGCGCCCACGACGGCGTAATGGCGCGGGGCGGCGGGGGTTCGGTGGCGGTCGGTGGCCTTTGCCTTCTTGGCAGTTGCGCGAGTGGTCATGAGGGACTCTTTTCTTGTGTACGGGAAACGATGGATGTGGTCGCACTCTACAACGGTCTGGGAGCGGGGCATCCGACCAGGCGGCCTTAGCGGCCGCGGTGCCGCTCGAGCAGCGCGCGCCGCGTGGCCTCGTGGTCGAACTGCGCGAGCCACCATTCGAGCGCGCGCCCCGGGCCGCCCGCGCTGCGCACGCGCCAGGCGCAATGCATGGTTGCAAGCGGCGGCTGGCGTTCGGTCTTGCGTTCGACGAGGTGTCCGGCTTCGATGTAGGGCCGCGCCATGGGCTCGGGCAGAAAACCGCCGCCCAGGCCGTGCAGTTGCGCGTTCAGCTTGGCGTGCATGCTCGGCACCGTGAGCACGTCTTGTCCGCCGACGAGGTTGACCGTCATGCTGGGCCCGCTGCGCACCGAGTCGGCGGCGGCCACTGCACGGTGCTGGCGCAGCACCGCATCGGTCAATGGCTCGGGCAGGCGCGCGAGCGGATGGTGCGGCGCCACGGCATACACAAAGCACAGCTCGCCGATCGGCCGGCTGCGGATGCCGGTGGCGGTGAAGGCGAGGCTTGCCGCGTCGAGCACGGCGCCGATGGCGAGATCGGCCTCTCCGCTGGTCAACGCTTCGATGGTGCCGAGCAGCGTTTCATCGCGCAGCTTGAGCCGCGTGGGCGGATTCAGCGCGAAGAAGGCGGTGGCCAGGTCGAGCAGCGGGTCGCGCGCAATCACGCTGTCGACCGCGATGGTGAGCATCGGCTCCCAGCCGGTGGCAACGCGCTTCACGCGGTTGGCCACGGCATCGATCTCGCCGAGCAGCCGCGCCGCTTCGCGCAGCAATTCGGCCCCGGCCTCGGTGATGCGGGCCTGGCGCGCGCTGCGGTCGAACAGCAGCACGTCCAGCGCGTCTTCGATCTGGCGCACGCGGTAGCTGAGCGCACTGGGCACCAGGTTGAGCGCGCGCGCCGCGCCCGCAAAGCTGCCGGTGCTTGCCACGGTCTGCAGCATGGCGAGCGCGTCGGGGGTCAATACGTCTCTGGCGCTGGGCATTTCGGGTCCGTCGAGTGCTCGGTCGATTGATCGATCAAAAAATTTGAATGATGCCATCAAAACCCGGCGCTTTTAAGGCGAGGGTGCGGACCTAAAGTTCTTCACATCCGCCGCGCATCCGGTGCGGCATACGAAGAAGGCCCGAGCATCCCCGACGGGAAGGGCCGAAGGAGTTTGACGATGTTGCAAGTCCGTAAATCACAGGAACGCGGTTATGCCGACCATGGCTGGCTGCGCTCGTTCCACAGCTTTTCTTTTGCCGGCTACTACGACCCGGCCCACATGGGCTTCGGCAACCTGCGGGTGATCAACGAAGACCGCGTGGCCGCCGGTGCCGGCTTTGGCACCCATGGCCACAAGGACATGGAAATCATCAGCTACGTGCTCTCGGGCGAACTGGCGCACAAGGACAGCATGGGCAACGTGGAATCGATTCCGCCGGGCGACGTGCAGCGCATGAGCGCGGGCCGCGGCGTGATGCATAGCGAGTTCAACCACAAGGCCGACGAGACCACGCACTTCCTGCAGATCTGGATCGAGCCGAACGTGCGCGGCATTGCGCCCGGCTACGAGCAGAAGAAATTCAGCAATGACGAAAAGCGCGGCAAGCTGCGCCTGGTGGCCTCGCCCGACGGCGCCGACGGTTCGGTGACGGTGCACGCCGATGCGCGCCTGTTTGCAGGCCTTCTCGATGGCGACGAAAAAGCCAGCCTGGCGCTCGATCCGCAGCGCAAGAGCTATGTGCACCTGGTGCGCGGCGAGCTCGAAGTCAACGGCCAGAAGCTGTCGGGCGGCGACGCCGCGATGCTGCAAGGCGAATCGCAACTGACGCTCGGCGCCGGCAAGGATGCCGAAGTGCTGGTGTTCGACCTGGCCGCCTGAGCAGGCGCTTTCTTCAATTCTTGTTTTTCCGTTTCTCTCAACTTTCAACAACCGAGGAGTTTCATCATGTCAACCACAGCAATCAACGCAACCGCCGCCTCCAACCCCACCGCCGCACAGGACACGCTGGCACTTGTAGGCCGCGTGCTGCTGGCGCTGCTTTTCGTGCCCGCTGGTTTCAGCAAGCTCATGGACTTTGCGGGCACCGTGGGGTACATCTCGTCCGTTGGGGCGCCGCTGCCGCAGGTTGCCGCGGTCATCGCAATCATCGTGGAGCTGGGCCTGGGCCTGATGCTGCTCGTCGGCTTCAAGACCCGCCTCGCGGCCGTGGTGCTCGCGGTGTTCACCGTGGCAGCATCGGTGCTGTTCCACAATTACTGGAGCATGCCCGCAGACAAGGCCTTCGTGAACCAGCTGATGTTCTTCAAGAACATTGCCATTTCCGGCGGTTTGCTCGCCTTTGTTGCCTTCGGTGCCGGCCGTTTCAGCATCGACAGGAAGTAAGCAGGTTGCCCTTGCTCTTTCGCATCAACGACCATCGCCATCACTTCTGGAGAACCATCCAATGCCAAACATCGTTGTCGTCTTTCATTCCGGCTACGGCCACACCCAGCGCATCGCCCAGGCTGTTGCCGAGGGAGCCGGCGCGCAGCTGCTCGCCATCGATGCGGACGGCAACCTGCCTGAAGGCGGCTGGGAAACGCTGGCCGCAGCGGACGCGATCATCTTCGGCTCGCCGACCTACATGGGCGGCGTGAGCTGGCAGTTCAAGAAGTTCGCCGATGCGTCGTCGAAGGTGTGGTTCACGCAGGGCTGGAAAGACAAGCTCTTTGCAGGCTTCACCAACAGCGCCACCATGAACGGCGACAAGGTCACGACCATGGCCTACCTGTGGACGCTCGCCATGCAGCACAGCGGCATCTGGGTGAGCATGGGCATCCTGCCGACCAACAACAAGGCCGCCACGCGCGATTCGATGAACTACGTGGGCGGCTATGGCGGCCTGCTGACGCAGTCGCCTTCGGATGCAAGCCCGGCCGAGATGTTCAAGGGCGACTTCGACACAGCCCGCGCGTTTGGAGAACGCATCGCCGAAGTGGCAAGATCACGCGGATAAAACCCAGTCCACCACGGAGCCCCCGATGACCGATACCACCGCACAGACCCAACTGCTTCAACCGCACGACAAGGACCTGGGCGGTGGCTTCAAGGTGCGGCGCCTGCTGCCGGCGGCGCAGCGCCGATCGGTCGGGCCGTTCGTGTTCTTCGATCACTTTGGCCCGGCCACCGAGCAGCCCGGTGCCGAGCACGACGTGCGGCCGCACCCGCACATCGGCCTTTCCACGGTCACCTATCTTTTCGAGGGCGCGATGATGCATCGCGACAGCCTCGGCAGCGTGCAGGAAATCTTGCCCGGCGCCATCAACTGGATGACGGCGGGCCGCGGCATCGTGCACTCCGAGCGCAAGCCCGAGCGGCTCAAGGCCGATACCTACGTGAACCATGGCCTGCAGCTCTGGGCGGCCTTGCCGCAGGCGCATGAAGAGGTCGAGCCGAGCTTCGAACACACGCCGGCCAGCGCCATTCCCGAGCTCGCGGAGCAAGGCGCGCAAGTGCGCGTGCTGGTGGGCGATGCCTTTGGAAAGCGCTCACCGGTCAAGACGCTGTCGCAGACGCTTTACCTCGACGTCGCACTGCCCGCGGGCGGCCGCTTCGAACTGCCCGCGCTGGCACCCGAGTTGGCGGTTTATGCCGTCGATGCGGATGCGCGCATCAACGGCGAGACCATTGCGGCGCATACGATGGTTGTCCTTCCGGACGGCCAGGGTGCTGTGCTCAGCGCCGATACGGCGGTGCGTTTGATGGTGATCGGCGGCGAGCCGCTCGATGGCCCGCGCTACATCACCTGGAACTTCGTCTCCAGCCGGCGCGAGCGCATTCTGGAGGCCGGCTCCGACTGGGCCGCCCAGCGCATGGGCCATGTGCCCGGCGAGACCGAATTCATTCCGCTGCCCGGCAAGCCGTTCGGCGTGCGCGAACCGGACGTCGGCACCACGCCGGTCTGACGAGCCCGCAGCGACGAAGGCCCCGCGCCTCGGAGCTCAGTTCTTTCGTTCCAGGTCGGGATCTTCGGAGGCGCGTGCGCTGGCATCGGCCGCGCGTGCACTCAGGTCGGGTGCCAGCGCGCGCCGGCCGTCGAACACGAAGCAGTCGCCGTGATAGTGCGCACCGCCGACTTCTTCGAAATATTTAAGGATGCCGCCCTCGAGCTGCAGCACGTTCTCCACGCCTTCCTCGCGCATCAGGATGGCGGCTTTTTCGCAGCGGATGCCGCCGGTGCAGAAGCTCACCACCGTCTTGCCCGCGAAATCGGCGCTGTGTGCTTTCAGTGCGGGCGGGAATTCGGTGAACTTGGTGATGCGCCAGTCGATTGCGCCGTCGAAGGTGCCTTCGTCGACCTCGAAGTCGTTGCGCGTGTCGAGCAGCGCAATTTCGCGGCCGGCGTCGTCATGCCCCTGGTCGAGCCAGCGCTTGAGCGTGTGCGCGTCCACGCCGGGTGCGCGGCCGGCGGCCGGCTGGATGGCGGGATGGTCCATCCGGATGATCTCGCGCTTGAGCTTCACCAGCATGCGGCGGAAGGGCTGCGTGGCCGACCAGCTTTCCTTGGTTTCGAGGTCTGCAAAGCGCGGATCGGCGCGCAGGCTGGCCACAAAGCTGCGGACGGCGTCGGCTGCGCCCGCCAAAAACAGGTTGATGCCCTCGGGCGCCAGCAGGATGGTGCCCATGAGGCCCAGCGAGTGGGCGCGCGAGCGCAGGTCTTCACGCAGCACCGGGGCGTCGTCGATGGCCACGAATTTGTAGGCCGCAATATTCAAAATCTCTTGCACGGAGGGGAATTGTAGGGATTGCCAACCCACATCGTGGAGTGCCGGTTTCTACAATGGGAGGATGTTTGTTCACCTGCGCCTGCACACCGAGTTTTCCGTCGTCGACGGCACCAACCGAATCGATGAAGTCGTCAAGGCCGCCGCTGCCGACAAGCAGCCCGCACTGGCCATTACCGACCTGAACAACCTGTTCGGGGCGATCAAGTTCTACAAGCAGGGGCGAGGCAAGGGCGTCAAGCCCGTTGTCGGTGCCGAAATCTTCATCGAAGGGCTGGGCAAGGAGCCCGGCGTGCTGACCCGCATCGTGCTGCTGGTGCAGAACATGGAGGGCTACCTACACCTGTCCGAGCTGCTCGCACGCGCCTGGACGCAGAACGTGGGCCGGGGGCAGTCCCAGGCGGCCTGCAAGCTCGAATGGCTCGAGGAACTGCAGGGCGGGCTGATTGCGCTTTCGGGCGCGCAAGCCGGCCCGCTGGGCGCACCGCTCTTGCAAGGGCAGGAAGAACGCGCCGCCGAACTGGCGCTGCAGCTGGCGGGCATGTTTCCGCACCGCTTCTACATCGAGCTGCAGCGCGCGGGCCGCCCCGAGGACGAGCCGCATGTGATTGCCGCCGTGAAACTCGCGGCGCGGCTGCGCCTGCCCGTGGTTGCCACGCACCCCGTGCAGTTTGCCGAACGCCAGGACTACGAGGCGCACGAGGCGCGGGTCTGCATCTCGGAAGGCGAAATCCTCGGCAACCCGCGGCGGGTGCGCAAGTTCACCGAGGAGCAGTACTTCAAGTCGAGCGCCGAGATGGAGGCGCTCTTTGCCGATGTGCCGAGCGCTCTGGCCAACACGGTCGAGATTGCCAAGCGGTGCAACCTGACGCTGGTGCTCGGCAAGCCGCAGCTGCCCGACTTTCCGACGCCCTTCATCAGCGAAGGCGTTCGCATGCCGATCGACGATTTCTTTCGCCAGGAGTCGTTCGCTGGGCTTGAGGAGCGGCTGGCGCACCTGTATCCAGACCCTGCCAAGCGCGATGCCGAGCGGCCGCGCTACGTGGAGCGGCTGGAGTTCGAGATCAACACCATCTTGAACATGGGGTTCCCAGGCTACTTCCTGATTGTGGGCGACTTCATCAAGTGGGCCAAGAACAACGGCTGTCCGGTGGGGCCGGGCCGGGGCTCGGGCGCGGGCTCGCTGGTGGCCTATGCGCTGAAGATCACCGACCTTGATCCGCTCGAATACAAGCTGCTGTTCGAACGCTTCCTGAACCCCGAGCGCGTTTCGATGCCCGACTTCGACATCGACTTTTGCCAGGGCAACCGCGACCGCGTGATCGACTACGTCAAGGACAAGTACGGCCGCGAGGCCGTGAGCCAGATTGCCACCTTCGGAACCATGGCTGCGCGCGCCGCCATTCGCGACGTGGGCCGCGTGCTGGACATGAGCTACATGTTCTGCGACGGCATCAGCAAGCTCATTCCGAACAAGCCGGGCCAGCCCGTCACCATCCAGTACCCGCCCGACCCGAAGGTCGAAGGCGACAAGAACAACTACGCCATCGAGATGGAGCCGCAGCTTGCGGCCCGCATCGAGAAGGAGGAAGAAGTGCGCATGCTGGTGGAGCTTGCGCAGAAGCTCGAGGGCATGACGCGAAACATCGGCATGCACGCGGGCGGCGTGCTGATTGCGCCCGGCAAGCTCACCGACTTCTGCCCGCTGTACCAGCAGCCCGGCAGCGACTCGGCCGTGAGCCAGTACGACAAGGACGACGTGGAGGCCATCGGCCTCGTGAAGTTCGACTTTCTGGGCCTGGCCACGCTCACCATCCTGGAGATTGCGAAAGAGTTCATCGTCAAGCGCCACAAGGGCCAGGAGAACTTCGCCTACGAGAACATCAAGCTCGACGACCGCGAGACCTACAAGCTCTTCTCCGAGGGCAAGACGGAAGCGGTGTTCCAGTTTGAAAGCCGCGGCATGCAGGGCATGCTGAAAGACGCAAGGCCCACCCGGCTTGAAGACCTGATTGCACTCAACGCGCTGTACCGCCCGGGCCCTATGGACCTGATTCCGAGCTTCGTGGCGCGCAAGCACGGCCGCGAAGAGGTGGAGTATCCGCACCCGGCCGTGGCCGAGATGCTCTCCGAGACCTACGGGATCATGGTCTACCAGGAGCAGGTGATGCAGACCGCGCAGATCCTGGGCGGCTACTCGCTTGGCGGCGCCGACTTGCTGCGCCGCGCCATGGGCAAGAAAAAGCTCGAGGAGATGGCCGAGCACCGCGAGAAATTCCGCGCGGGCGCGCTCAAGACGCACGGCATTCCCCAGGACAAGGCCGACGAGATCTTCGACTTGATGGAGAAGTTCGCGGGCTACGGCTTCAACAAGTCGCACGCTGCCGCGTACTCGCTGCTGGCGTACCACACGGGCTGGCTCAAGGTCCACTACACGGCCGAGTTCTTCTGCGCCAACATGACCGTGGAAATGGACGACACCGACAAGCTCAAGGTGTTGTTCGAAGACGCGCAGAAAAACTTCGGCATCACCTTCGAGCCGCCGGACGTGAACCGCGGCAACTACCGCTTTGAACCCGTCACCGACAAGGTGATTCGCTACGGCCTGGGGGCCGTCAAGGGCACGGGCCAGCTTGCGGTCGAAGCCATTGTTCGGGCGCGCGAAGAGGGCGGTCCGTTCAAGAGCCTGTTCGATTTTTGCGTGCGCATCGATCGCCAGCGCATCAACAAGCGCACGGTCGAAGCGCTCATCAAGGCCGGCGCCTTCGACGCGATCCAGCAGAACCGCGCGTCGCTCATTGCATCGGTCGACCGCGCCTTCGAGTTCGCATCGGCCACCGAGGCCAACGCTGCGCAGGTCGACATCTTCGGCGACAGCGAGCACGGCTCGGCCACGCAGGAGCCCGAACTGGTCGACGCCACGCCGTGGGGCGTGAAGGAGCGGCTCACCTACGAGAAAACGGCCGTGGGCTTCTATCTCTCGGGCCATCTGTTCGACGAGGTGGCGCACGAGGTGCGGCGCTTCTGCAAGCGCGAGATCGGCGACCTGATGGACACCCGCGAGCAGCAGGTGATTGCGGGCATCGTGAGCGACTTCCGCGTGATCAACGGCCAGCGCGGGCGCCTGGCGATCTTCAAGCTCGACGACAAGTCCGACTCCATCGACGCGACCGCCGACGAGGCGCTGATCAACGCGAACCGCAACACGCTGAAGGACGACGAACTGGTGATCGTGAGCGGCCGGCTGCAACCGGGCCGCGGCGGTTTCGAGGCACGCTTCCAGGTGCAGCAGGTGTGGGACCTGGCCACGGCGCGCTGCCGCTTCGGCAAGTTCCTGCGCGTGGCGGTCAACGGCAAGGCGCCGGACATCGCGCGCCTGGTGAAAGACTTTCCGCCGCGCACCGAGCAGAGCGAACACGGCGACCTGGTGCAGGGGCTGCCGGTGCGCCTGTCAATGGCACGGGGCGGCGCGCAGGTCGAACTGCAGCTTGGTGAGCGCGCCAAGTTCTTTCCGACCGATGCCGCGCTGGCAAGCTGGACGGCGCAGGCCGAAGCCGGTAAAGCCTCGGTCGTCTACGAGTAAGAGAACGAGATGGCCGGGCGCGCGTAGCGCCTGGCCAGCCTGTGTTAGCGCTTGGGCCGCAGCGAGACGATCAGCGACGGGAAGATGCGCCCGTCGGTGTCGCGCGGGAGCTTGTCGGTCTTGCGCAGGCCGCGTTCGGCGGCTTCGTCCCAGCTGGGCAGTCCGCTCGATCGGGTCAGCTTGACGCCGACGATGGTGCCGTCGGGTGCCAGATTGACTTCGAACTCGGCGGCCGGATTGCCATTGACCGTCTCCGCATCGGGGAAGGTGATGTTCGGGCGAACGGCCGCGGCAATGCGCCCTGCATAGCCGCTCGAAGGCCCGGACGAACGCAGGGCCGTGCCCTTGGAATCGTCGCTGCCGCTGGCGCCCGCCAGGCCCTGCATGCGCTTGAGCGTTGCGGCGCGGTCGGCGGCGGCCTGCTTGGCTGCCGCTTCCTGCTGCTGCTTCTTTGCTTCGGCCTGCTTGGCCTCGGCTTCCTGCTGTTTCTTCTGCTGCTCGGCGAGCTTTTGCTGCTGGGCCTTCTTGCGCTCGGCTTCGTCTTCGGCGCGCTGCTTGGCTTCGAGCTCTTTCTTGCGCTGCTGTTGCTGGCGCTCCAGCTCGCGCTCTTTCTGCTCTTTTTCTTCCTTGAGCTTCTTCTCGCGTTCGAGTGCGATGTCCGGCGCGCGCGGCGGCGGTGCTGGTTCGGGAGCCTTCACCTGGGGGGGAGGAGGCGGCGGCGGGGGAGCGGGCGGCGGAGGTGCGGGAGCGGGCGTGGGCGCTTGCGGTGCGGACAGGCGCGGCGCGGCCTGCTGCACCGTGGAAGACCACAGCTCTGCATCGACCGCGCCTTCGTCGGGGTCGCTGCGCCAGCGCACTCCCCACGTCAGCGCCGCGATCAGGAGCGCATGCGCGACCAATGCGAGCAGCACCGCGCGCGGCGTGCCGCGCTGCGGCGGTGGTGCGAACTCGGGGCGATCCAGGGCGAGCGACATGCCTTATTTGCCGCCCGTGGTGGTGACGGACAGGCCCACGCGCTCGATGCCGCTGCGCTTGAGCTGGTTCATCGCCTTCACGACGGTTTCGTACTTGACGGACTTGTCGGCGCTGATGACCACGGGGCGCTGGTCGTCGCCGCCCTGGGCGGTCTTGGCCGCGGAGCCGATCTGGGTCATGGGAACGGACGTGCCGCCGCTGCCGGTGGACGGGTCTTTCTTGATCTGCACTTCGTCGTCGCTCTTGATGACGATCTCGATGGGCTTGTCGGGCTGCTTGTTGGCGCGGTCGACCGAGGGCAGGTTGATCACGCTCGGCGTGATGAGCGGCGCCGTGACCATGAAGATGATCAGCAGCACCAGCATCACGTCGATGAACGGGACCATGTTGATCTCGTTGATCGTGCGGCGGCCTCGGCCCCGGGATGAAACGGCGGGCATGCGCTGGGCCTCCGTTCAGCGGTTGCCCGGAGTCGCCGAAGCTGCCGTCGCGCTCGCGGCCGGGTGGGCCGAGAGATTGCGCTGCAGAATGTTCGAGAACTCCTCGATGTAGGTTTCGAGCGCGATGGCGATCTTGTCGATCTCGCGCGCGAAGCGGTTGTAGCCCACCACCGCGGGAATGGCGGCGAACAGGCCGATGGCCGTGGCCACCAGTGCCTCGGCAATGCCGGGCGCCACGGTGGCCAGCGTCACCTGCGCGAGCGCGGCCAGGCCGGTAAAGGCATGCATGATGCCCCAGACCGTGCCGAAGAGGCCGACATACGGCGATACCGAGCCCACCGTGGCCAGGAACGAGAGGTTCTGTTCGGCCGCATCGAGTTCGCGCTGGAAGCTCGCGCGCATGGCGCGGCGGGCGCCGTCGAGCAGCGTGCTGGCGTCGCTCACGTGGCGTTCGCGCAGCTTCTGGTATTCGCGCATGCCCGAAGCGAAGATGCGCTCCATGGGACCGGCGAACTTGGCGTTCTGCGCGGCCGAGGCAAACAGCTCGTTCAGGCTGGTGCCCGACCAGAACTCGCGTTCGAAGTCGTCGTTCAGCGCGCGCATGCGGCGCAGCGCGAAGTACTTGCGGATGATCGCGGCCCAGCTGGCAATCGAAACGATCACGAGCAGCAGCACGACCAGTTGGACCACGAAGCTCGCGTGGAGGAGGAGATTGATGATCGAGAGGTCTTGGTTCATGGCTTGAAAGGTTGAGTCATGGAGCCGCCGGAGCGCTCGAGGGTTCCCGAAACTTGGGTCGGTATGCGCGCGGGCCGCAATGTGGTGGCGTCCACCCAGCCGATGCGGATGGTGCCTTCGCACAGAAGGACGGGCGCCGGGACGCCTGTTCGCTCTTGCTCTGTTTTTGATAGCACCTGCTGACCGATTATCAACGACGCTGTGCCCATTTGTCGGAGATCGGCTGTAACCAGCAGTTCGTCGTCGAGACGGGACGGGCGATGGTATTTGAGCTGCGTTTCGCTCACCACGAACTGGCCGCCGGTTTCCTCGCGCAGCTTTCGCTGTTCCACGCCCAGCGAGCGCAGCCATTCGGTGCGCCCGCGTTCCATGAACTTGAGGTAGTTGGCATAGAACACAATGCCGCCGGCATCGGTGTCTTCCCAGTACACGCGGATCGGAAACGCGTAGCTCATCGGGCCGGGTTCGCGATCATCGCCCGCAGGCGTTCGATGGATTCCTCGAGATGAGCCATCGAGCTGGCGGTGGAAAAGCGCACGAACTTGCCGGTTTCGGCGGTGCCGAAATCGCGGCCGGGCGTCACGGCCACATGGGCGCGCTTCATGGTTTCGAAGGCGAAATCCCAGCTGCCCGAAATGCCGAGCTTCTCGGCCACGCTGGTGCAGTCGGCCCAGGCATAGAAGGCGCCATCTGGCACCACCGGCACCTTGAGGCCCAGCGCATTGAGCTGCGGAATGAACCAGTCGCGTCGCGCCTTGAACTCGGCGCGGCGGCGTTCGTACTCGGCAATGCTCGCATCCTCGAAGCAGGCCAGCGCCGCGTATTGAGACACGGTGCTGGGGCAGATGAAGAGGTTTTGCGCCAGCCGCTCGACCACCGGCACCAGCGCTTCGGGCACCACCAGCCAGCCAAGGCGCCAGCCGGTCATGTTGAAGTACTTGCTGAAGCTGTTGATGCTGATGACGTTGTCGTCGATGGCCAAGGCCGTCTGCCCGAAGGCATCGTCGTATGAAAGGCCGAGGTAGATCTCGTCGATCAGCGTGATGCCGCCGCGCTGCGACACAACGTTGTGGATGCGGCGCAGTTCGTCGGGCGCAATCGATGTGCCCGTGGGGTTGGAAGGCGAGGCGAGCAGCACGCCGCGCGTCTTGTCGGTCCACGCGGCTTCGACCTTGGCGGCGGTGAGCTGGAAGCGCTCGTCCGCAGTGGTCGGGATCATCACCGCGGTGCCGTCCGCGGCGCTCACGAAATGGCGGTTGCAAGGGTAGCTCGGGTCGGGCAGCAGGATCTCGTCGCCCGATTCGATGAGTGCGAGGCAGGCCAGCTGCAGCGCGGCCGACGCGCCGGCCGTCACCACGATGCGGCGCGCCGGCACGTCGACGCCGAAGCGCTGCGTGTACCAGCCGCTGATGCGCTCGCGCAGATGGTCGAGCCCGGTGGCCTGCGTGTACTGCGTGGCGCCGGCACGCACGGCGCGCGCGGCGGCTTCCTGGACCAGCGGCGGCGCGGTGAAGTCGGGCTCGCCGATGTTCAGGAAGATCATCGGCCGGTCGGTATGCGCCACCTCGCGCGCCAGCACGCCGGCGGCCTTGGCGACCTCCATCACATAGAACGGTTCGATGCGCTGTGCGCGCTTCGAGATCCTCACGTCCTGGCCTTGCCCGAAGTGCGGTCGGCCTCCACCTCGGCCGCGCGCAGTTGCGGCGCCAGGCCGTTGAGCACGGCGTTCACGTATTTGTGGCCGTCGGTGCCGCCGAATTCCTTGGCAAGCTCGATGCACTCGTTGAGCACCACGCGCCATGGCACGTCGAGGCAGTGCTGGAACTCGTAGACGCCGATCCACATCACGGCGTGCTCGATGGGCGATATTTCCTCGAACTTGCGGTCGAGCAGGGGGCGAATCAGCGCGTCGAGCTGCTCCGCGCCTTCGATGGCACCGTGCAGCAGCGCGTCGTAATGTGCGGCGTCGGCCTTGTGGAAGCCCGCGAGGTCGCGCGTGAACTGGTCGATGGCGGCGGCGTCGTTGCGGCCCACCAGGTGCTGGTAGAGCGCCTGCAACGCAAATTCGCGCGCGCGGCTGCGGTTCGACTTGGCCGAAGCCTTGCGTGCGCCGGTGCTGGTGAGGCCCGTGCGCGCCTGGCGCGGCTTGGCGCCTGCTGTCTTGTTGTTGTCTTCGGTCATTTGAGGGAGGCCAGCAATTGCGCCATCTCGACAGCCACCTGGGCCGCATCGCGGCCCTTGTCGGTCTGGCGGGCAATGGCTTGCTCCATGTTTTCGGTCGTGAGGATCGCGTTGGCGATGGGAATGCGATGGTCGAGCGCGATGCGGCTCACGCTCGCCCCGGATTCGTTGGCCACCAGTTCGAAGTGGTAGGTTTCACCGCGGATGATGCAGCCCAGCGCCACAAGCGCGTGGTAGCCGCCGCGCACCGCCATGGCCTGCAGGGCCACGGGCACTTCGAGCGCGCCGGGAACCTGCACATGATGGATGTCGTCCGCCGCCACGCCGAGCTTTTCGAACTCGGCCAGGCAGGCCGCGGCCAGCGCGTCCGTGATGTCGGCGTTGAAGCGTGCCTGGACGATGCCGATGCGCAGCCCTTTTCCGTCGAGCGGCTTTGCATCCGCTCCCTTGTTTGCACCTTGCATGTCGTGTCAGTCTTTCGTGAGGTAGCCGGCAATTTCGAGGCCGTAGCCTGCGGCCATGCTCGGCATGCGGCGGGGCGTGCCGAGCAGGTTCATCTTGTGCACGCCGCATTCGCGCAGGATTTGCGCGCCGATGCCGTAGCTGCGCAGGTCCATGCGGCCGCGCTCGGGGGCTTGCGCGGGGCGCGCGGTGCCGTCGAACTGGGCAAGCAGTTCGCCGGCCGTTTCGCCGCAATTCAGCAGCACGGCCACGCCCTTGCCTTCGTTCGCAATGTGCGCCAGGCTGGCGTCAAGGCTCCAGGAGTGCAGCGAGCGGTTGATTTCGAGCGCGTCGAGCACCGAGAGCGGCTCGTGCACGCGCACCGACACCACGTCGTCCGGCGCCCACGTGCCGCGCACCAGCGCAAGGTGCACGCCGCGGCTGGGCTTGTCGGTGAAGGCGTGGGCGGTAAAGGTGCCCCACGCGGTCTGGATTTCGCGGCAGCCGACTTTTTCGACCAGCGATTCGGTGCGGCTGCGGTGCTCGATGAGCGCGGCAATGGTGCCGATCTTGAGCCCGTGCTCGGCCGCAAAGATCTGCAGGTCGGGCAGCCGCGCCATGGTGCCGTCTTCGTTCATCACCTCGCAGATCACCGAGGCGGGCGAGCAGCCGGCCATGGCCGCCAGGTCGCAGCCGGCTTCGGTATGGCCGGCGCGCATCAGCACGCCGCCGTCCACCGCCTGCAGCGGAAAGATATGGCCCGGCTGCACCAGATCGCTGGCCACGGCATTGCGCGCCACGGCGGCCTGCACGGTGCGGGCGCGGTCGGCAGCCGAGATGCCGGTGGTCACGCCTTCGGCCGCCTCGATCGAAACGGTAAAGGCGGTCGAATGCTTGGCGCCGTTGCGGGACACCATGGGCGGCAGCTGCAGCCGCTCGCACATTTCACGCGAGAGCGTGAGGCAGATCAGCCCGCGTGCATGGCGGGCCATGAAGTTGATCGCCTCGGGCGTGATGTGGTCCGCCGCAATGACGATGTCGCCTTCGTTCTCGCGGTCTTCCTCGTCCACCAGGATGACCATGCGGCCGGCGGCAAGCTCGGCCACGATTTCCTCGACCGGAGAAATCGGCGAGGGTGCCCGCGAACCGCGCGGCGCGCCGATGGGGGTGACGGAGGCGTTCATTCAGCGGTGTCCTTGGAATACGTGGAAGGGGGCGGCACCAGGACGCCGGCCTGGAGCATGCGCTCCACGTAGCGCGCCACGGTATCGATTTCGAGATTGACCTTGGAGCCGGCCGTGAGGCTGCCCAGGGAGGTGTTTTCGACGGTGTGAGGGATCAGATTGATGCTGATTTCCGCGCCGTCTTCGATGTCGCTCACGCTGTTGACGGTGAGGCTCACGCCGTTGATCGTGATCGAGCCCTTGTAGGCCAGAAAGCGCGCCAACGCGGGCGGCGCGACCACACGCAGTTCCCAGCTTTCGCCCACGGGCGCAAAGTGGCTCACCGTGCCGATGCCGTCCACATGGCCCGACACGATGTGCCCACCCAGCCGGTCGCTGGCGCGCAGCGCCTTCTCGAGGTTGATGCGGGCGCCTTGCTCGGTGAGGCCGGCGGTCTTGTCGAGCGATTCGGCCGAAATGTCGATGGTGAACAGCTGCTGCGCCGGATCGAGCGTGGTCACGGTCATGCAGGCGCCGTTGAGCGCAATGCTGTCGCCAAGGCCTACATCGTCGAGATATCCGTCGGGCACCGAAATGCCGAGTCTTTTGCCGTAGGAGGAGGAGGGGCCGAGGTCGTGGATGGCGGCGATGCGCCCCACGCCGGTAATGATTCCGGTGAACATTTGCACATTTTCGCAGATGCGGGGGGCCCTCGGCCTTTCCGCGGCGCTTTGGCCGTGCAATCCGCCTCCGCTTGCCCGAGGCGGGCCGCTAGAAGCTGTCGCGCCCACGCACCCGCGACATGACCCGAAGGTCGGGCCCGAGCATCTGCACAGACTTGAATTCGAGCGCCAGCGCGCCTTCCAGCGAGTTGAGCGGCCCTTCGGCGTGCAGGTGGCTCGCCATGTCGAGGCCGCTGCCGATCAGCTTGGGCGCCAGGTAGACCAGCAGTTCGTCGACGCAGCCTTCGCGGACGAGGGAGCCGTTGAGCTTGTGGCCGGCTTCGACGTGCAGTTCGTTGACGCCGCGCGCTGCCAGGTCTTGCAGCATGGCGGGCAGATCGACCTTGCCCGCTGCACTGGGCAGGCAGGTCACGGTGGCGCCGCGTGCCTCCAGCGCAGCAGCGCGATTTTCGTCGCGGACAGCCGCGTAGATCCAAACCGGGCGGCCTGCTATGAAAACATGAGCATCGGGCGGCGTCTGCAAATGGCTGTCGACGATCACCAGATGCGGCTGGCGGGGCGTCTCGACCAAGCGTACGTTGAGTCGGGGGTTGTCTTCGAGCACCGTGCCGACGCCGGTCAGCACTGCGCTGGCGCGGGCCCGCCACGCGTGGCCATCGGCACGGGCTGCCTCGGAGGTGATCCACTGGCTCACGCCGTTGGCAAGGCCCGTCTTGCCATCGAGCGAGGCCGCGACCTTGAGACGCACCCAGGGCAGCTTGCGGACCATGCGGCTGAAGAAACCGATGTTGAGTTCACGCGATTCGGCCGCGCCGGGGCCGGTTTGCACCTCGATGCGTGCCGCCCGAAGACGGGCGAAACCCTGTCCGGCGACCAGCGGGTTCGGGTCTGCGAGCGATGCCACGACCCTGCCGATGCCGGCCGCGATCAGCGCGTCGCAGCAGGGGCCGGTGCGCCCATGGTGCGAGCAGGGCTCGAGCGTGACGTAGGCGGTGGCGCCCACAACCGAATGGCCCTTGGCCGCGGCGTCGCGCAGCGCCATCACTTCGGCGTGCGGCCCGCCGGCCTGCTGCGTGTGGCCTTGGCCCAGCACGCGGCCCTGCGCGTCGCTCAGAACACAGCCGACGCGCGGGTTGGGATCGGTCAGCAACAACGCGGCCGAGGCCAACTGCAATGCGGTGGCGATGTGCTGCGCGTCTTGTTCGGTGGAAGGCATGAGCTGCGAGAAGAATTATTTAACACCGGAGCCGCTGGATCATACGAGCGGCAGTCAAAAGCGGATGAACGGCAAACGGGCGGCCGAGGGCCACGCCTACGCTCCAGTTTCGATGCAGGAATAAAGAAGCAACCGAAGTTGCAGGACGGGGGAGGACATCGAAAAATGGCTACATCAAGGCAGGCCGCCGCGGGCTTCTCGCTCGTGGAGGTACTCGTTTCCATTGCGGTGCTGAGCGTCGGTTTGCTCGGCTCCATCGGCATGCTGCTCACGGCTGTGCGCACGGGCAAGGAAGCCGCAACGTTCGCTGCGGCAGTCAACCTCGCTCGCGACCTCTCCGAAAAGGTTCGCATGAATCCAGGCGTCGCGGCAAGGAACGACGCGGCCAATACTTACCTCGTTGTCAACTGGAGCGCGGATTCCGGCACCGGCGGTGCCTCGGGTGGGTGTGCGGCGGCCGGAGGGGCTTGCGATCCGGAAGGCCTCGCCGCTTGGGACATGGACGAATGGAAGCGCCGCGTTGCCAAGGCACTGCCTGGTGCCCGCGTCAGCGTGTGCTTCGACGACAACCCTTGGAACGCGTCGGCTGGCGAATACGCATGGCCATGCAGTCAGTCAGGCCGCAATGTGGTCGTCAAGCTCGGCTGGGTGCCGCACGCCGATGTTGCGGATGCAAAGCAAGGCGGCAAGCCGCAGCGTGAGCTTCCGCCTCGCCTGGTGATGCAACTGGTTTCCGGCTAGGCGAACGGCTGCCATGCGAGCCCCTCATCACCCAAGGCGTCTGCGCCAGCGCGGGATGACCTTGGTCGAATTGATGGTCGCCGCCGCGATCGGGCTGGTGGTGGTGCTTGCCGCCACGGCCACCTTCCTTGGCAGCCGGCAGCTCTTTGCCGCCAATGCGGAAGCGCAGGCGGTGGAAGATTCGCTGAGGTTCGCGGCTGCCGTCATCAGGAGCATGGTGCGGCAAGCCGGCTATGCCGACTACGCGCCGGACCGCGTCGGCTCCGACGGCACCATGGTCATCGGCAGCAACGCCACCCTGATGGCCTCACCCGACGATCCATCCGACCTGGACATTGTCGGCGCGAGCAATGCGCGGGTAGGCTTCACAGGCGAAAGCCACGGCAGCCACAACAGCAAGGGCGTGAACGGAAGCGACTCGCTGCGGGTGCGGTTTTTCGGCCGCAGCCGCGCCGGAGGTGGCGACACCGAACCCGACGGCACCATGGTCGATTGCATGGGGATCGCGCAGGCCGGGCCGTCGGATGGCGAGCCGTCGCTCGCCGATCGCGCGTGGAGCTTCTTCTTCGTGGCGGAAGCCGCCGACAAGGAGCCCGAGCTTTACTGCAAATACCGCAGCGACAAAGAGGGTGCGTTCAGGTCCGAGCCGCTTGCGCGCGGCATCGAGGTGTTCAAGGTCGTCTACGCCTACGACGGCAATGGCGACAGCGTGCCTGAACGCTGGCTCGATGCTGCGCAGCTGGAGGCGCTGGCGGGCTCCACCGCCGGCATCAACGATGAGTGGCGCAAGGTGGTCGGTCTTCGCATCGGCATGGTGGCGCGCAGTGGCCCCGGCATTGGCGGAGCCCAAACGCAGATCGAACGTCTTTACCCCCTCGGCGCCGACTTTCCTGGCGTGAGCTTCATGCCGCCGGCGGACGGCAGGTTGCGGCGCGCCGCCACATTCACCGTCATGCTGCGCAACGTCATGAAGGAGCCGGCTCCATGAACCGGAGCGGCCCTTCGGCGCAGCGAGGCTTCTCGCTGATCGTGGTGCTGTTGATGCTGCTCATTGCGATGGTGTTGGGCATTGGTGCTGCGCAGGTCTCGCTGGTGGGTGAGCGAAGCGCACGCAACGACCGCGACACTGAAATCGCGTTCCAGGCCGCCGAAGCAGCGCTCGTCGACGCCGAGCGCGACGTGCTCGGCCCGAACCCAAGCGCGGCGCAGCGCCTGTGTGTTTTCAACGGCAGGAATGTCTCGGCCTTTGTTGCGGGATGCGGCGGCACGGGCATTCACCAAGGGTTGTGCGCCCAGGCTGAAGACGGTGCCAAGCCGGTCTGGATGACGGCTGATTTCGCAGCCGAAAGCACAACCTCAGTCGCCTACGGCACCTTCACCGGGCAAAACTACACCACGGCCAGTGCGGCCGCAGGCGCCCGGGGCGGCGCGTTGTCCGCACGCGCCCCCCGCTACATCGTGGAGGCGGCGCGCAACCTCGGCGGGTGGCAGTCCAGCCAGCTCCAAAGCGCAAGCGCGCGAAGTGTTTCGCATCTCTTTCGCGTCACGGCCATCGGCTACGGCGTACGAGACGAGACGCAGGTGGTGCTGCAAACCAATTTGTACAAGCCGGCCGCCAGTCCGGGTTGCCCGTCCTGACCTTCCTTCTTTTGCTGAAACGGGATCCGAATGCGTTCTCTTGAAAGTCGCGTGCGCTCGGCGGCAGCTGTTGCCGCATGGGTGCTCTGCATCGGTACCTCGGTATCTGCAGCGGAGAGCGGCGTGGCGCCGGCTGTAGAGCTGCCGAGCGAGCCGCTGTCGTCCGTGGCCTCGCGCGTCGACCCGAACATGGTGCTCGACCTCGCACTGGAGTTCTCGAACACCGGTGCAGCCTATCGCGGCAGCTTCGACTGGAAGAAGGTCTACCTGGGCTATTGGGATCCGATGGCCTGCTACGACTACGCCGTCGCCGATGGCTACTTCAAGCGCCTGTCCCCGGCAACCCGACTTGCAGGCGGCGAGATTGCTTGCGCGCATCAATGGAGCGGCAACCTGTTGAACTGGGCCGCGACGTCCACCCTTGACGTGCTGAGGCTTGCATTGACAGGTGGCGACCGGGTGGTGGACGAAGCCGACCGTACCGTGCTGCAACGCACCGTGCTGCCACAGGATTTTTACCGCAGCAGCCACTTCCCCGACAAGGCCGTGACCGGCAACCTGGACAAGCTCACGCCGTTGGTGGCGGGCAGCGGCAACGGCTTGCGCGCGGCCGGCACTCTTCACTTCAACCACTGCGCCGACCGCATCTTCGTCGGACCGAGCGCAAGCGGCAGCTGCGCCAGCCCCGGCACCGACCAGCAATACGGCCCCGGCGCGTCGAGCGCTCCGTACTTCGCGCGGGTCGAGGTCTGCACCGCGGCCGAAGCGGCCGTGCGCAGCGACCTGTGCCTCAAGTACCCGAGCGGCAATTTCAAGCCCGCCGGAGAGGTACAGCATTACGCCGACAAGCTTCGTTTCGCCGTGTTCGGCTATCTGCTCGACAACGACCCGGCCCGCTATGGAGGCGTGTTGCGCGCACCGATGAAATACGCCGGGCCGAGAAAGCTGGAGGCCAAGCTCGACAGGGTGGACAACCCCCAAACCGAATGGGACGCCAGGACCGGCGTCTTTCTTGGCAATCCGATATCCACCATCAACTATCTGAACCGCTTCGGCCGCGCCGGTGCGTACAGGAAGTTCGACCCCGCGGGCGAGCTCTACTACGAATCGCTGCGCTACCTGCAAGGCAAGGTGCCCACGCGGGATGCAATCGCCGGCGTAGCAGCCATCGACGATCCGCGAAAGGACGGGCTGCCCGTCTACAACGACACCGCGCAATGGCGCACCGACGGCCACAAGAGCTGGGACCCCGTGGGTGCCAGCTGCCGCAAGAACTACATCCTGGCGATCGGAGATCTCGAAACGCACGGCGATCGCTCATTGCCCGGGCTGCCGGGCGGCGGCCGCGGCTTCAGCAACGCATCGTTCGAGCCCGACACGTCCTACTGGACCCGCCTGGTCGGCGCGTTCGAGAACCGCGAGTCGCTGTCCTATACCCACCCTTCGGGGAAGGCCGGTCTCGCAACGACCGGAAACCGCGGCCTTCCGGCCTTCAACTACAAGGGCGGCGCGCAACTGACGGCGAGCACCATCGCAGTTGCGGAAACAGGCGCCGACAAGGGTTCGTTCGGCATGGCAGGACTGGCCTATTGGGCGAACACGCAGAAGATTCGTGCCGACTACCCCGATGTACGGGTCCAGACCTTCGGCATCGACTTGGACGCGGGCGGGCAGGGGGCCATCCGGCAAGCGCAGCGCGGCAGCGCGCTCTATCTCGCCTCGAAGTACGGTGGCTTTGCAGACAGCAACGCGGATGGCAATCCGTTCAGGGCCTCAGGTGGCGGTGGCCAGGCCGACGTGGCGGGCAATTCCGAATGGGCCGAAGGCATCGACGACGATGGCCAGCCCAAGCCTTCCAACTACTTCATGGTGGGCGAGCCGCGGCAATTGCTCAGTGCAATCCGCCGGATTTTCGAGTTGGCAGCAGCGCCATCGGGCGGGGGCACGGCGGACCCGGCCATTTCGTCGGGCCGAATTGCGGAAGCCGGGAGCAGCCTCTACGTGCCGCGGTTCAGCGGACGCCGCTGGTCGGGCACGCTGCTGTCGTATCCATTGGCTTACGACGCGGCTGCGAGCACGGTGCGCCAGGCCGATGAACCCGCGTGGGACGCGGGAGCCCTGTTGACCGGCAGCGCATCGGCTCAGCCGGCACTTGTGGCGCGCGATCCCTCGGACAGGAACATCGTCACCCTTTCGTCGGCAGGCCGAGGCACGCCTTTTCGCTGGGAGTCGCTCGACACCGTAGCGCGAGGCTATTTGAATGCCACGCCCTACGCGGTGCCCGTGGCATCCGATGGGCAGGGAGCCGACCGGGTGGCTTATCTGCGCGGGGACCGCCGCAAGGAACTGTCGGCGCGGGGTGGAATATTCCGCGTGCGTGACTCGGTCATGGGCGATGTTGCCAATTCGAACCCGCTGTTCGTGGGCGCGCCGGGCCCACACGCGCAGGACACCAGCTATCGCCTGTTTCTGGAGGCGAACAAGGCGCGCGCCTCGGTGGTGTACGTCGGCGCCAACGACGGCATGCTGCACGCCTTCTCGGCCGCCACGGGAAGCGAGCTCTTCGCCTACGTGCCACGCGCGGTGTTGCCGAAGCTCGGTGCCTACAGCTCGCCGGACCATGTGCATCAATCCTATGTCGATGGATCCCCCGCCGCAACGGAAGCGAGGATGGCTGACGGCAGTTGGAAGACCGTGCTGGTTTCTGGAATGGGTGCTGGAGCAACCGGCGTCTTCGCGCTCGATGTCTCGGACCCCGCCGCGTTTTCAGCCGACAAGGTGCTGTGGGAGTTCACCGGTCTCGACGACGAGGACATGGGCCATGTGCTCCAGCCGCCGCGCATCTTGAAGTTCCGCATCTCCGCGGCCACACGCACCGGGGCCGCTGCCCATGCGTGGTTTGCCGTGGTTCCTTCGGGCTTCAACAACGCCAATCCGGACCGGCGCGGGGCGCTGTTCCTGCTCTCGCTCGACAAGCCCGCTGGCGTTGCCTGGAAGCGGGGCGTCAACTATCACAAGGTCGTGCTGCCGGCTCCAGCGGACAAAACCATGGTGAATGCCCTCGGCAGGCCGGGCGACTACGCAGCCGCGGACGGATCGGTGCGCTGGCTGTACGCCGGCGACACGCAAGGCAACCTGTGGAAGTTCGACTTCACCGCCCGTGCGCCGTGGAACGAGGACAACGCACTCGGCTTGAAGGGGCAACCGCTCATGGTCGCCGTGTCGCCCGGCGCGGGCGCAAAGCGCCAACCGATCACCGTGGCGCCAGAAGTGGGGGCGGGGCCGAACGGCGGCGCCATCGTGCTCTTCGGCACCGGCAAGTTCATGAGCGCCGAAGACATCGGCAGCGCCAGCCATGCGGTGCAAACGCTCTACGGCGTGTACGACTCGGGCACCGCCATTCCCGCGCACGAAACGCGCACGCAACTGCAGCCACGCACTGCGGCCGCTGCCGCCGGCCAGCCGTTGCCGGCCATCGTGGGCGAACCTTTCGTCTACGGCACCGGAAACCGCGGCGTGGCAAGCCGCCGCGGCTGGTATTTCGACCTTCCCGGGTCGCTCGATTCCGGCGAGCGGCAGGTGACCCGGCTGGCACTCAGCGACGGCTACCTGTTCTTCAACACGCTGATACCGAATGGCAATGCCTGCGGCGCAAACGGCGGCGGCCGCAGCTGCGCGGTCAATGCAATGACCGGGCTTTCGAAGGGCGGGACCTGCGTGCCTTCAACGGTGGGTTTGTTGTCGTCGCCTTTGCTCGTTGCGCTTGGCGAAGGCGCCTATGCCTCACCCGATGCGTTCGGGCGCCGTTCGGCCACGAAGAAGCTTTCGGTAATCAACGTCGGCTCTGGAAGCAGCCCTGGCGGAGCCGCCATTTCGACTGTGCAGCCGTTGGAAGGCGGCCAGGTTTCGCAAGTGGCCGGGCGCCTGAACTGGCGCCAGATCGTCGACTTTCAGGGAGCAAAGCCATGAAAGCCGCCACGCCGGCAAACGGCGGCGCCAGTCGCATTCGCGGCTTCACGCTGGTCGAATTGATGATCGTGGTCGCGATCCTCGCCATCCTGGCCGCCATCTCCTATCCGTCTTACCTGAACTTCGTACGCAAGGGCTGGCGCACCGAGGCGCGCTCGGCCCTGATGCAGCAGATGCAGCAGCAAGAGCGGCAATACACCATGACCGGTCAGTACAAGCGCTACGAAGGCGGGTCCGGCGAGGGAGGTGCGGGCGGCAAGTATCTTGTCGAGAGCGGCAATTGCGAGGGGCAAGGCACCATCGAGCGCTGCATCAGGCTCACGGCAACCCCGAAGCCGGGCTACGCCGATCCCGAGGTCGGAGCGCTCTGGATCGACAGCATGGGAGACAAGGGCTGCGATGGCGCAGCAGGGGCCAGGTGCTGGCAATGAGACAGGGCTGGCAATGGTCGATGGGGGCGAGGGTCGCGTCGGGCGGCTTCACCCTCGTCGAGCTGATGGCCGTGGTGGCCATCATGGCAATCCTGGGTTCGATCGCTGTTCCCTCGTTTCGCGACCTGCTGCTCAACCAGCGGCTTGCCGCTGCTTCGAGCGGTTTCGTGGCCGCGCTGAACCTGGCCCGCACCGAAGCCATTCAGCGTTCGCAAAAGGTCCACGTGGGCGCCCTCGAGGGAAGCGACTGGTCGAGCGGCTGGGCCGTGCAGGCCGGACCGGAAGGCGCAATGCACACGGTGCGCAAGTTCGAAAAGCTTCCGAACGGGGTGAGCGTCGACGCAGCACTTGGAGACGGATTCGTGCGGGGGCTGGACTACGACAGCAATGGCTTCGCTCGCCGGGCGGGCGGCACGGGCTTCGGTGCCGGATGCCTCACGCTGAAGGCCGAGTCGGGACGAAGGACGTCGATCGTGGTGTCGGCGTCGGGCCGCGCCAGGGTCTGCAACCCCGACGTGCGAGGTGAGTGCGGAACCGGCGCTTGCGGCAGCGGGGGCAAATGAGCTAGA
>NZ_RWKH01000037.1 GCF_003984625.1 Variovorax sp. DXTD-1
TTCGAGGGTTTCCTTCGAGTACTCGGGTGCCAGCGCGTCGAGGGCGTAGGGCAGGGGTGGGAGGGTGTGTTCCATGGTGGGTCTTTCCTTTCGGGTTTTGAAAACAGTCGGAATCAAGGCGCGTTTCTGGGGCTCACCTGGTAGGCGCAGCGCCGCGCGCCCGCAAGCACATGCTCGACGCGGCTCACGCTCGCGTCGGTTCCCAGCACTTCTTCGAAGAGCTGCAGTTCGCTGCGGCAAAAGCCCGTGCAGGCCCGCGCCGCGGTGCAGATGGGGCAATGGTTCTCGATGAAGAGAAAGCCCTCGCCCTCGGGCCGGAACTCGGCCATGTAGCCTTCGCGGCTGCGGATCTCGGCGAGCCGTTCGAGCTTCGTCTTCAGGCTGCGCGCGCCCAGCATCGCCTCGCGATAGTTGGCGCGCATGGCTTCTTCGCGCGCGCCGATGAGCTGGTCCATGCCCTTCTCTCCGAACACGGTGATCACGGCGCTGATCATCTGCACCGTCATCTCGGCATGCGTGTCGGGAAAGCGTGCGTGCCCGGCGCCCGTCAGCCGCCATATCTGCGTCGGCCTGCCGCGGCCCGCCGGCCGGCTTTCGGCGTCGACCAGCCCATCGGACTGCAGCTTGACCATCTGCTGGCGCACCGCCTCCACCGTCACGTCGAGCACCTTGGCAATGTCGGGAATGCCGAGCGCGCCGCGGGTCTTGAGCGTGGACAGGATGCGGTCCGCCGGCTGGTGCGGCGTCCAGGCGGGCTTCAGGTCGAGGGGGCGGGTGGTCATCCTTTTTATTTCACAGGTCTGGCTTTGATTATTGAATGACTGTGCATTCGCTGTCGAGCGCCTTGCGAAAGGCGGGACGTCTTTACGGTTTCTTTATGCGGCCCCGTCGACTCTGTTCCCCGTTTTTACGGGCGCCTGCCGAGACTCGATGCCTTGGTTTCGCTGCAGGAGCAATGAATGGATTTCGTCTGGATGGGCGCCTTGCTGGCGCTGTGGGCCGCATTGGCGGCCATGGCCTTCGGGCTGAACCGGCTCGAAGGGCCGGGCGCCATGAATGCGTCGAATGAGCTGAACACGGGCGAAGGAGAGCGGCCATGATCAGCCTCGAAGCGCTCTACGGCTTCGGCGCATTGATTGCCGTCGTCCTCTTCGCCTACCTGGTGTTCGCGCTGATCTGCGCGGAGGAGTTCTGAAATGACCGCCTCCGCCTGGACTTTGCTGGCCCTCTTTCTCGCAGTACTGGTGCTGCTGGCATGGCCGGTCGGCAAGTTTCTTGCCGCGCTGTGCGACGGGCGCCTGCCGCGCTGGATGCAGCGCATCGAGGCGCCGCTCTACAAGCTCGCGGGCACGACGCCCGAGCAATCGATGCACTGGCTGCGCTATGCGTTCGCGCTGCTGGCCTTCAATGCCGTTGGCGCGATCTTTCTCTACGCGCTGCAGCGCCTGCAGGGCTGGCTGCCGCTCAACCCGGCGGGCATGGGGGCCGTATCGCCCGACTCGGCTTTCAACACCGCGGTGAGCTTTGTCTCCAACACCAACTGGCAGGGCTACGGCGGTGAATCGACGATGAGCTATCTCACGCAGATGCTCGGGCTCACGGTGCAGAACTTCTTCTCGGCCGCCACCGGCATTGCGGTGGCCTTTGCGCTGGTGCGCGGATTTGCGCGCCGGGGCGACGGCAAGAGCCGTGGCCTGGTCGGCAACTTCTGGGCCGACATCACGCGCATCACCTTGTGGCTGCTGGTGCCGCTGTCGTTCGTGCTGGCGGTGGCCTTCGCGGGGCAGGGCGTGATCCAGAACTTCGACGCCTACAAGGCCGTGCAAACGGTAGAGGCCACTGCCGGCATGCAGCCGCAAACGCAGACGCTCGCCATGGGCCCTGTCGCGTCGCAGGAGGCCATCAAGATGATCGGCACCAACGGCGGCGGCTTTTTCAACGCCAACTCGGCGCATCCGTATGAAAACCCGACCGCCCTCAGCAACCTGCTGCAGGTGATCGCGATCTTTCTGATTCCGGCGGCGCTGTGCTTCGCATTCGGCCGCGTGGTCGGCGACATGCGGCAAGGGTGGGCCGTGCTTGCGGCAATGACGGTGATGTTCGTCATTGCCGTGGTGGCCGTCATTTCCGCCGAACATGCCGGCAATCCGCTGCTCGCTTCGCTGGGGGTCGACCAGGCGGCGAGCGCGCTGCAAAGCGGCGGCAACATGGAAGGCAAGGAGGTGCGCTTCGGCATCGACGCATCGGCGCTCTTCGCGGCCGTGACCACCGCGGCGTCGTGCGGCGCGGTCAATGCCATGCATGACTCCTTCACACCGCTTGGCGGCATGGTGCCCATGGTGCTGATGCAGCTGGGCGAGGTGGTGTTCGGCGGCGTGGGCAGCGGCCTCTACGGCATGCTGATCTTCGCCATGCTCGCGGTGTTCATCGCGGGGCTGATGATCGGCCGGACGCCCGAGTACCTCGGAAAGAAGATCGAGGTGCGCGAGATGAAGCTGATCTCCATCGCCATCCTGGTCACGCCCGTGCTGGTGCTGGCCGGTACGGCAGTGGCGGTGATGACGGGCGCGGGCAAGGCCGGCATCGCGAACCCCGGTGCGCACGGCTTCTCCGAAATCCTTTACGCGCTGAGCTCGGCCGCCAACAACAACGGCAGCGCCTTCGCGGGCTTGTCCGCCAACACGCCGTTCTACAACGGCCTGCTCGGGCTTGCGATGTGGCTCGGCCGCTTCGCGATGATCGTGCCGGTGCTGGCCATTGCCGGTTCGCTCGCGGCCAAGCAGCGCCTGCCCGTCACCGGTGGCACGCTGCCCACGCACGGCCCGCTGTTCGTCTCGTTGCTGATCGGCACCGTGCTGCTGGTCGGCTTGCTCAACTACGTGCCGGCACTGGCCCTTGGGCCGGTGGTCGAACACCTCGTGCTCTGGAAATGAAGGAGCGCACCATGACTGCCAATACAAAAACCTCTCTCTCGCTGCTCGACGCTGCGCTGGTGAAGCCTGCGCTGTGGGGCGCCTTCGCCAAGCTGGATCCGCGCACGCAGTGGCGCAACCCGGTGATGTTCATCGTGTACATCGGAAGCATCCTCACCACGCTGCTCTGGGTGCATTCGCTGAGCTTTCCGGGCGACACCGGCATGAAGCCCGCGTTTGTGCTGGCCATTACCGTGTGGCTGTGGTTCACCGTGCTGTTCGCGAACTTTGCCGAAGCACTGGCCGAGGGCCGCAGCAAGGCGCAGGCCGCTTCGCTGCGCGGTCTTCGCAAGGACACCTGGGCCAAGAAGCTGGCCGAACCCCATCACGGTGGCCAGTGGCTCCCTGAGCAGGCGCCCAACCTGCGCAAGGGCGACGTTGTGCTGGTCGAGACCGGCGACGTGATCCCGCTCGACGGCGAGGTGATCGAAGGCGTGGCCTCGGTCGACGAAAGCGCCATCACCGGCGAATCGGCGCCCGTGGTGCGCGAATCGGGCGGCGACTTCTCGGCCGTGACCGGCGGCACGCGCGTGCTGTCCGACTGGCTGGTGGTGCGTATCTCGGTCAACCCAGGCGAATCGTTCCTCGACCGCATGATCGGCATGGTCGAAGCCGCCAAGCGCCACAAGACGCCCAACGAGATTGCGCTCACCATCCTGCTGGTGGCGCTCACGCTCGTGTTCCTGATGGTCACGGTCACGCTGCTGCCGTTCTCGGTGTTCAGCGTGGAGGCGGCGGGCGCCGGCACCGTGGTGTCGCTCACCGCGCTGGTGGCGCTGCTGGTGTGCCTGATTCCCACCACCATCGGCGGCCTGCTCTCGGCCGTGGGCGTGGCCGGCATGAGCCGCATGATGCAGGCCAACGTCATCGCCACCTCGGGCCGCGCCGTGGAAGCGGCCGGTGACGTCGACGTGCTGTTGCTCGACAAGACCGGCACCATCACGCACGGCAACCGCCAGGCGAGCGCGTTCCTGCCTGCGCCGGGCGTGACCAAGGCTCGCCTGGCCCGTGCCGCGATGGTCGCCTCGCTGGCGGACGAAACACCGGAGGGCCGCAGCATCGTCGAACTGGCGCGCCGCGACGGACTCGAAGCCACGGCCGCGGAAGGTGCACGCTTCGTGCAGTTCACCGCGCAGACCCGCATGAGCGGCGCCGATTTGCCGGCTGCTCCCAACAGCCTCGATTCCGACGTCGTGCTGCTGCGCAAGGGCGCCGTCGACGCGATCCGCCGGCATGTCGAATCGCTGGGCGGCAGCGTGCCGGCCGAGATGTTGCGCGCCGCCGAGGAAACCGCGCGCCGCGGCAGCACGCCGCTGGCCGTGTCCGAAGGCAACCGCGTGCTCGGCGTGGTCGAGCTCAGGGACATCGTCAAGACTGGCATCAAGGAGCGCTTTGCCGAGCTACGCCGCATGGGCATCAAGACGGTGATGATCACCGGCGACAACAAGCTCACTGCGGCGGCCATCGCGGCCGAGGCGGGCGTGGACGACTTCCTCGCCGAAGCCACGCCGGAGGACAAGCTGGCGCTGATCCGCAAGTACCAGGCCGAAGGCCGGCTCGTCGCGATGACCGGTGACGGCACCAACGACGCCCCCGCGCTTGCGCAGGCCGACGTGGCCGTGGCCATGGGCAGCGGCACGCAGGCCGCCAAGGAGGCCGGCAACATGGTCGACCTGGATTCGAACCCGACCAAGCTGCTGGAGGTGGTGGAGACCGGCAAGGCGCTGCTCATGACGCGCGGTTCGCTCACCACCTTCTCCATCGCCAACGACGTGGCGAAGTACTTCGCGATCATTCCGGCCATCTTCGTCTCGACCTATCCGCAATTGGGCGCGCTCAATGTGATGCGCCTCGCGAGCCCGTCATCGGCCATCTTGTCGGCGGTGGTCTTCAACGCGCTGGTCATCGTGTTCCTGATTCCGCTCGCGCTCAAGGGCGTGCGCTACCGGCCGGTGGGTGCGGCCGCGCTGTTGCGCCGCAATTTGGCCATCTACGGGCTTGGCGGCCTGCTCGTTCCCTTCATCGGCATCAAGTTGATCGACTGGCTGCTCGTGGCCGTCCATCTCGTCTGAGGAGTTCTTCATCATGAACAACATCGTTCGTCCCGCGCTCGTGCTCTTCACGCTCCTGAGCGTGCTCACCGGCCTGGTCTACCCATTGGCCGTGACTGGCGCCGCCAAGGCGCTGTTTCCGTCGCAGGCCGCGGGCAGCCTGGCCGTGCAGGGCGGAACCGTCGTGGGCTCCAGTCTCATCGGCCAGAACTTCAGCGACCCGAAGCACTTCTGGGGCCGGCCCTCGGCCACCGCGCCGCAGCCCTACAACGCCAGTGCTTCGGGCGGCTCGAACCTCGGCCCGCTCAATCCGGCGCTGGCCGACGCGGTCAAGGCCCGTGTCGAAGCCCTTCGCGCCGCGGACCCGGGCAACACCGCGCCGGTGCCGGTCGACCTTGTCACGGCTTCGGCCAGCGGACTCGATCCCGACATCAGCCCCGCCGCAGCGCAGTACCAGGCGGCCCGCGTCGCGCGCGTGCGCGGGGTGCCGGTCGAACAGATCAATGCGCTGATCGAAAAGAACACGCAAGGCGCACTCTGGGGTGTGCTTGGCGAATCTCGCGTCAACGTTCTCGCACTGAATCTCGCGCTCGATGCTTCGATGCGCTGAGGAGAAAAACCATGGCCTATGCCGCTTACCGTGAACACCCCGGCACGTTGCGAATGCACGCGCCCGTGACCGCCACGGGCTCGTTCCACGTGCTCGACGTCACCGTCTGCTGCGCCGACGCGCTGCGTGTGCGCGGCAGCATCGCGGGCTGCCCCGATGCGGGCGTGGTGCGCTGCGAGCCGTTGCTGCACGCCGTCTGCTCGCAAGAGAGCGATGCGCCCTGCGTGCGCCTGATGGTCCGCCTGCCCATCACGAGCTACGCCGAGGTGCTGCACCGCCTGATCGAGTGCGTGCCCTCGGGCGAGATCGGCCGGCTCGTGAGCTGGCGCGAGCACCTGGCCCGCTGCGGCCTGCGCGATGGTCACTGACCTTTTCCACATACTGCTGGCGCTCGTGGCGCTCATCATGCCGCTGGGCTTTGCCTGGTGGGTGCTCCCGCGCACGGCGCGGCGGCACGAGACCAGGCGCCGCAAGCGCGGCCCGATGCGCTAACCTGCGCAGCCATCCATGCCCGACACCCGCCCCGACCCCGACGCCCTGCTTGCGCAATTGCGCAACGACGAGGCGCGTGCGCTTCGCGGCAAGCTGCGCATCTACTTCGGTGCCAGCGCGGGCGTGGGCAAGACCTGGGCGATGCTGAGCGCCGCCCAGCGCGAGCGCCCCGCGGGGCGCGACGTGCTCATCGGCGTGGTCGAAACCCACGGCCGCAGCGAAACCGCCGCGCTGCTCGCGGGGCTCGACACCCTGCCGATGCGCGAACTGGACTACCGCGGCCGCACGCTCGCCGAGTTCGATCTCGACGCTGCCCTCGCGCGCAAGCCCGCCGTGCTGCTGGTCGACGAACTCGCCCACACCAACGCGCCCGGCTCGCGCCACGCCAAGCGCTGGCAGGACGTGCAGGAGCTGCTGGCCGCCGGCATCGAGGTGTGGTCGGCGCTCAACGTGCAGCACCTGGAGAGCCTCAACGGCACCGTCGGCGCGATCACCGGCGTGCGCGTGCATGAGACGGTGCCCGACACCGTGCTCGACGAGGCCGACGAGGTGGTGCTGGTCGACGTCACGCCCGACGAGCTCACGGCGCGGCTCGCGGCCGGCAAGGTGTACCTGCCGCAGCAGGCCGAACGCGCCGCGCAGAACTTCTTCCGCAAGGGCAACCTGATTGCGCTGCGCGAAATTGCGCTGCGCCGCACCGCCGAGCATGTGGAAGACGATGTGCGCGGCTGGCGGGTCGAGCAGTCTGGCGCGGCCGGCCGCAATGGAAAAGATGGAAATGGCGGCGCGCTGCAGGCCTGGAACACCTCGGGGGCGATCCTCGCGTGCGTCGGGCCGCACGAAGGCGCCGCGCAGACGGTGCGCACCGCGGCGCGGCTTGCGGGGCAGCTGAACGTGCGCTGGCACGCGGCCTACGTCGAGACGCCGCGGCTGCAGCGCCTGGCCGCCGAAGAGCGCGACCGCATTCTCGCGGTGCTCAAGCTCGCCGAGGAACTGGGTGCGGCCACCGCGGTGCTCACCGGTTCCGACGTGGCCGAGCAACTTTCCGAGCAGGCCCGCAGGCTCAACTGCGCCACGCTCGTGATGGGGCGTTCGGAGACCGCGAGCGGCTGGCGCCGCTGGTTGCCCGCCGCGGCGGTGCCGCTGCCGCGCGCGCTGGCGCAACGCGCGCCCGCGCTCGACATCATGGAGGTCGGCCGCGTCGACAGCGCGCGCCGCCTGGGGCGCACGCCGTTCAACATACCGCGTGCCGATAACGACGATCACGAGAACGCGCCCATCCACTGGCCCGGCTACGCCTGGGCCACGGCCACCAGCGTGGCGCTCACGCTGGCCTGCACGCCGCTGGCCGGCGTGCTCGAACTCGCGAACATCGTGATGCTGTTCCTGCTAGGCGTGGTCGGGGTCGCGATGCGCTTCGGGCGAGGCCCCTCTGCGCTGGCGGCGCTGCTCAACGTCGCGGCCTTCGACTATTTCTTCGTGCCGCCGCAGCTTTCGTTTGCGGTGAGCGACGTGCAGTACGTGCTGACCTTCGCGATCATGCTGGGCGTCGGGCTGCTGGTGGGGCAACTCACTGCGGGGCTGCGCTTTGCGGCCGGCATATCGACCAGCCGCGAACGGCGTGCGCGCTCGCTGTTCGAGCTCACGCGCGAGCTCTCGGCAGCGCTGGAGAGCACACAGGTTGTCACGCTCGGTGCGGCCGCCGTGCAGGGCCACTTCGGCGGCCATGCGCTGGTGCTGGTGACGGACCCGGCCGACCAGTTGGTGCTGCCGAAGGAGCCGCCCGAGGGTTTCGATGCACAGGTGGCCGACTGGGCCTTTCGCCACGGCCAGCCCGCGGGCCTTGCGACCGCCACGCTGGCAGCGCAGCCGTGGCACTACGTGCCGCTGCAGGCGCCGATGCGCGTGCGCGGCGTGCTCGCGCTGTCGCCCGCGCAGCCGCGCTGGCTGCTGATTCCGGAGCAGGCGCAGCAGCTCGAAACGCTCGCGCGGCAGATCGCGATCGCGCTGGAGCGCGTGCACTACGTCGAAGTGGCGCAGCAGGCCGTGGTCGAGATGGAGTCGGAGCGTTTGCGCAATGCGCTGCTCGGCGCGATCTCGCACGACGTGCGTACGCCGCTCACCGCGCTGATCGCGCTGGCCGAATCTCTGCAGACGCTGCCGCCCGAGGAGCACGGCAACGCGGCGCGTGCCATCGTCGCGCAGGCGCACGAGCTGCATGCGCTGGTCAACAACCTGCTGGACATGGCGCGTCTGGAAAGCGGCATCGCCGGGGGTGCGGTGAACCTGCGGCGCGACTGGCAATCGGTCGAGGAGGTCGTGGGCTCGTCCATCCGTGCGGCGCGCACGTCGCTGGGCGGCGCCGTCGTGCAGACTGCGCTCGATGCGGAGCTGCCGCTGGTCGAATTCGACGCGGTGCTGATCGAGCGCGTGCTCGTCAACCTGCTGGAGAACGCCACCAAGTACGGCGCCCCGCCCATCGTCGTGGGCGCGCGCGCCGAGCCCGGCACGCTGGTGCTCACGGTGCGCGACCACGGCCCCGGCCTGCCCGCCGCGTTGCTGGGTCGTGAGCAGAAGCTGTTCGACAAGTTCACGCGCGGTGAGTCCGAATCGGCCACGCCGGGCGTGGGGCTGGGCCTTGCGATCTGCCGCGCGGTGGTGAGCGCGCATGGCGGCGAGATCACGGCGGCCAATGCGCTGGGCGGCGGTGCAGAATTCACCGTTACCCTGCCACGCCGCGAGCCGCCCGAACCGGCCGAAGCGCAACTCTGAAGCCATGCCATCCCCCACCGCCATCGTGATCGAAGACGAGCCGCAGATCCGCCGCTTTGTGCGCGGCGCGCTCGAGGCCGAGGGCTGGCTGGTGCATGAGGCCGGCACGCTGCGCGACGGCCTGGCTGCGGCCGGCACGCGTCAGCCCGACCTGCTGGTGCTCGACCTCGGCCTGCCCGACGGCGACGGCGTGTCGTTGATTTGCGATGTGCGCGGTTGGTCGGCGGTGCCGATCATCGTGCTTTCTGCCCGCTCCGACGAGGCCGACAAGATCGCCGCGCTCGATGCGGGCGCCGACGACTACATCACCAAGCCCTTCGGCACCGGCGAACTGCTGGCACGCGTGCGCGCCAACCTGCGCCGCCCGCGTGCGGCGGGCGGCAGCGAAGAACCGGCCGAAGCGGTCTTCCGCTTCGGCGAGATCGAACTGGACCGCGCCGCGCGTATCGTGCGCCGTGCCGGGGCCGAAGTGCACCTGACGCCTACCGAGTACCGGCTGCTGTCCGTGCTGGTTGCCAACGCAGGCCGCGTGCTCACGCAGCGCCAGCTGCTGCGCGAAGTGTGGGGGCCGTCGCACACGGACCAGAGCCACTACTTGCGCATCTATATGGGGCATCTGCGGCAGAAGCTGGAGGCGGACCCGGCGCAGCCTCGGCATCTGCTGACGGAGACTGCGGTGGGGTATCGGTTGGTGGTTTAGCCGGTGAGGGCCGCGGCATTCACGTCACCGCTGACCGCAAGAAGAAATCAGGCAGCGATGCCCTTGTTCGGATTCAACAGGAACTTCTCCCCCGTAGCCTGCTTGCCATACACCCCAATCGCATCCAGCTGCAGCGTCTCGAACAACGAAACCTCCCGCGTGTAGTGGCTCGCAAAGGTGGTCTTCAACTCCGCGACCACCCGCGCCTTCAACCGCTGCACCCCCTCATCCCCCAGCTTCTGCAAGAACGGAAACAGCAGCCACCCGCCCATGCCCCACGCCATGCCGAAGTTGCGCACAAACTCCGTCGGCGAGCGGTCGAGGCCGCCGTAGATGTAGACCTGCTTGTGCGTGGTCGAGCCGTAGCGGCTGTATTCCTTGGCGGTGCGGTTCAGCGCCGCTTCCATGCAGCCGAGGATCTGCCCCGCGAGCTTGCCGCCGCCGGTGGCGTCGAAGGCCAGCGTGGCGCCTGTTTCGACCAGGGCCTGCGTCAGGTCTTCAAGAAAGCTGGGCGATGTCGCGTTGCACACGTACTTTGCGCCGATGCCGCGCAGCAGCGCCTCCTGTTCGGGCTTGCGCACGATGTTGACCAGGTCGATGCCGTCCTTCTGGCAAATCTTGTTGAGCATCTGCCCCAGGTTGGATGCCGCGGCCGTGTGCACCAGCGCCTTGTGGCCCTCACGCCGCATCGTCTCGACCATGCCGAGCGAGGTGAGCGGGTTCACGAAGCACGATGCGCCTTCGGCCGGGGCGGTGCCTGCGGGCAGCTCGAGGCACTGGACGGCTGCCACGGCGCGGTATTGCGAATACATGGCACCGCCGATCGCGGCCACCGTCTTGCCGAGCAGCGCCTGCGCCGCGGCCGACGAACCGGCCTTCACCACCACGCCGGCGCCTTCGTTGCCGACCGGCATCGACTGGTCCAGCCGCCCGGCCATCATGGGCATGCCGCGCTCGGGCACGGTGGCCGTCACGATCGGCCGCTCCGGCGTGCCGGAGACCTTGGCGGTGCTCATGTCGGCCGCGCCGAACAGCAGGCCCAGGTCCGACGGGTTCATGGGCGACGCCTCGACGCGGATCACCACTTCGTGCGGCTGCGGTTCGGGCACCGGCTCGTCGTGCAGCGAGAGTTCGAGTTCGCCGTTCGCGCGGATGAGCGAGCGCAGTTGCAGTGCCATGATGAGCCCCTTGCGACCCCGGAGAAGGGTCTGTTCGAAGGTGGCCCCAAGGCCACGGGGCGGCCAGTATAGAAGCGGCCCGCGAAGTCTGCAGGCGCCTTCAGGACACCGCGGGAATCACCGGCGCGTGGTCCAGCGCATGGCGCATCTTCTCTGGAGCGTGCCGAGCGGATCGGCCCAGTGCCCCGGGCACGGCACGGCGTGCGCCGCGGCACTGTCGTCGCGGTCCTTGCGTTTTGCGCGCTTCATGCTCATTTCGCGCGCCGCCAGTGCCGCGTCACCAGGATCAGCAAGGCCACCGCCAGGCCGCCCCAGTAGTCGACCGGCGCGCCCCAGACCCAGTGCTTGTGCCAGAACGCATCGACCGGATTGAAGCGTGCCCAGCCGAAGGCCGGGTTGATGATGAACCACAGGAAGTCTTCGCAGATCCAGAACACGATCAAGCCCGCAACGGCCAGGCCCACGTCGCGCCAGGTCCAGCGCCCATTGAAGGCCAAGGGCGCAAAGAACACCAGTGCCATGAAGGTGAACACCCAGGCGTGATAGCCGGTCATCGCGCGCCCGCCCCAGAAGATGTCGAGCCAGATGTTGTTCTCGATGCGCCAGGTGGGCAGCGACGTGGCCCAGCCCGCGCCGCCTTCGATCTGGATTTCGGCATTCGCAAAAAAGAAGGCCATCACGACCACCCAGGCCAGGTAGCCGATGGTGCGGGCCACGCCCGTTTTCTCCGTGGCGCCGCTCATGCTGCTTCACCCAAGACGCGCTGCAGCACCGTGGCCGCCGCGCGCGGCTTGCCGAGCGCGCGGCTGCGGCGGGCCATGTCGGCCAGCTTGGCGGGGTCGGCCATCAGCCGCGCCACCTTGTAGTCGAGGCCGATCGCGTCGTAGGCGAGCCAGGCCGCGCCTTCTTCCATGAGAAAGCCGGCGTTGTGCTCTTCCTGGCCCGGAATCGGCGATATCAGCAGCATCGGCTTGCCGAGCGCGAGGCACTCCGACACCGTGAGCCCGCCCGGCTTGGTCACCACCAGGTCGGCCGCGGCCATGAGCTTGTGCATCTCATTCGTGAAGCCGATGGCCACCACGCGGCCGGGATGGCGGGCGGCCACCGCCTGGAGCCTGACGTGCGCCTCGGCATTGCGGCCCGCCACGGCAATGACCTGGAAGCCGCTGTCGCCGCCGAGCTGAAGCACGCGTTCGACCATGCTCGGCAGGTCTCCGACACCCGCACCGCCCGAGGCCATCAGCAGCACGGGCCGCGCGGGGTCGAGGCCGAGCGCCGCGGCGCAGGCATCGCGCGCGAGCGCCGGTGCATCGGGTTCCGAGAAAGCCGGCATGACGGGAATGCCCGTTACGTGAATGCGTTCGGCGGGAATGCCGCGCGCCCGCAGCCTGAAGGCCACCTCTTCCGTGGCGGCCAGGTAGCCCGCCATGCCCGGCACCAGCCACATGTTGTGCAGGTCGTAGTCGGTGATCTGCAGCCACACCGGAAAGTCGATGCGTCCACGGTTGCGCTCGCGCATCAGCAGTTCGGCCGGCAGAAAGTGGGTGCAGATCACGGCGTCGGGCTTCTCGCGGCGAATCTCGCGCACCAGGGCCCCGGTGCTCAGCCGCTCGATGCCCCGCCGCAGCCGCTGCGAGGGCGCGTGGTGCGGCGTGGCGTCGGCGCGCTGGTGCAGGTAAGACCACAGCTCCGGCGCGCGGTTCACGAGCTGGATGTACCAGTCGGTGTACACCTTGCGGAAACCGCCGGCCACGTGTGCCATGGCATCGATGTGGACCGCCGTGTGCGGCGGGGCCGATTGCATGGCGGCTTCGAGGGCTTGCGCTGCGCGCACATGGCCGTTGCCGGCGCTCACACTGAGGATCAGGATTTTTGTCATTCGGGTCCGGGGCCGTCGGCGGGCCATTGGCGCGCATTATCCCCATGCAATGCGACACATCCCGCCGACACCGACCATGGGCGAAAATGCGGGCATGACTGACGCTCCCGCCGCACCTGTACGACTCAACAAACGCATGGCCGAGCTGGGCCTGTGCTCGCGCCGCGAGGCCGATGAGTGGATTGCCAACGGCTGGGTGAAGGTGAACGGCAAGCCGGCCGAAATGGGCGTGAAGGTCACGCCGTCCGACCGCATCGAGGTGGACAAGGCCGCCAAGGGCCAGCAGGCGAACCAGGTCACCATCCTGATCAACAAGCCCATCGGCTACGTGAGCGGCCAGGCCGAGGACGGCCACGAGCCCGCGGTGACGCTCTTCACGCCGCAGAACCGCTGGGCCGAAGACAACGCGCGCTTCTTCTTCAGCCCCCAGCAGCTGCGCGGCCTTGCGCCGTGCGGCCGGCTCGACATCGATTCGATCGGCCTCCTGGTCATGACGCAGGACGGGCGCATCGCGCGCCAGCTGATCGGCGAAGACTCGGTGATGGAGAAGGAATACCTGGTGCGCGTGGCCTACCACGGCCTGGGCCAGCCCGCGCCCCCCGGGCAGCTGGTGCGCATGGACGACGACGATCCCGTCACGACCAATGTGCAGGCGGTCTTCCCGCCGGCCATGCTCGCCAAACTGCGCCACGGCTTGAGCCTGGACGGCCAGCCGCTCAAGCCAGCGCGCGTCGAATGGCAGAACCCCGAGCAGCTGCGCTTCGTGCTCACCGAGGGCAAGAAGCGCCAGATCCGCCGCATGTGCGAGCTGGTCGGCCTGAAGGTGGTGGGCCTGAAGCGCGTGCGCATCGGCAAGGTGATGCTCGGCAACCTGCCCGTGGGGCAGTGGCGCTACCTCGGCCCGCACGAGAAGTTCTGAGTTCTTGCCAATGGCCGTGGTGCTGAGCCAGCGCGCGCTGAACCGGGCCACCCTGGCGCGGCAGATGCTGCTGGAGCGGCGCAGGGCGACCGTCACGCAAGCCATCGAAAAGCTCGCGGGCCTGCAGGCGCAGGCGCCCAACCCGCCTTACATCGGCCTGTGGAGCCGGCTCGAGGGCTTTCGGCGCGAACAGCTGACCGAGGCTCTGAAGAAGCGGCGCATCGTGCGCATGTCGACGATGCGCGCGACCCTGCACCTGATGGCCGCATCCGACGCGCTGGCCTGGCGGCCGCTGCTCGAGCCAGTGCATCAGCGCGGATTGCGAGGCAGCAGCCACGCGCGGGCGCTCGAAGGCATCGACCACGCGGCCGTGGTGAAGGCCGGGTGGGCGTTGCTGCGCGAAGGCCCGCTTGCCAGTGCCGAACTCGGGCAGGCACTCGCGCTGCAATGGAAAGGTCGTGAGCCCGCTTCGCTCGCAGCACTCATCCGCAACAACGTACCGCTGGTGCACCTGCCTCCGGCGGGCAGTTGGAACTCGCACCAGAGCGCACAACTGCAGCCCATCGCAGAGTGGCTCGGCGAATCCGCCGCCGATGTGGCGCCCGCCACGCAGGACGACCTGCTGCTGCGCTACCTGGCGGCCTTCGGCCCCGCCACGCTCGCCGATGCGGGTGCATGGTCGGGCCTCACGGGCTGGAGGGCCGTGGCCGAGCGCTTGGGGCCGCAGCTGCGCGTGTTCGCCGGCGAGCAGGGCCGGGAACTGTTCGACCTGCCGCGCGCGCCACGGCCCGACCCCGACACGCCCGCGCCGCCGCGCCTGGTCGCCGAATGGGACAACCTGCTGCTCTCGCACGCCGACCGCAGCCGCGTGATGAGCGAGGCGCACCGTGCCCGGGTGTTCACCGTCAACGGCATCGTGCGCGGCACGGTGCTGCTCGACGGCTTCGTCGCCGGCATCTGGAAGATCGAGCGTGCGAAAAACGCGGCCACGGTGGTGCTGGAGCCCTTCACGCGATGGTCGAAGGCCGAGCGGCTCGGCGCGCAGGAAGAGGCGATGCGCCTGCTGGCCTTTGCAGCGGACACCGAAGGCGAGCGGCACGAGGTACGCGTGCTGTAACCCTTTGCCAGTGCAGCGTTGACAGGCCCTAAGACTCGCCTAAGACTCCGCCCCTACGCTGCGCCACGGCGCAAGGCACTGCCGGTCATCCCGATCGCGTGCCACCTTGCCGCCCAAGGAGTCGACACGATGCGTGTGCTGCTGGTGGAAGACGACGAGATGATCGGGCGCAGCCTGAAGCAGGCGCTCGAGGGTGCGGGCTGGTCGGCCGACTGGGTGCGCGACGGCGAACTGGCGCAAAGCGCGCTCGGCGACGGCGGCTACACCTGCGTGCTGCTCGACCTGGGCCTGCCTCGGCAGGACGGCACCGAGGTGCTGCGGCGCGCACGCGAACGCGGCGATGCCACGCCGGTGCTGGTGCTCACCGCGCGCGACGGGCTGGACGACCGCATCCACAGCCTCGACCTTGGCGCGGACGACTACCTGCGCAAGCCATTCGAATTCCGCGAGCTGCTGGCGCGCATGCGGGCGGTGGTGCGCCGGCGTGATGGCGCCGCGCATTCGCTGATTGGCGGCAATGCGATGCAGCTCGATCTGACCACGCGCGAGGTGGTGATCCACGGCACGCGCGAGGCGCTCACGGCCCGCGAATTTGCATTGCTGCACGCATTGCTCGAGCGGCCCGGCGCCATCCTCTCGCGCGAGCAGCTCGAAAACCGCATCTATGGCTGGGGCGAGGAAGTGACCAGCAACGCCATCGACGTGCTGATCCACGGCATGCGCCGCAAGCTCGGCGCGGAATCGATCCGCAACGTGCGCGGGTTGGGATGGCGCGTCGTCGCATGAGCGCAATGCCGGGCCGCTGGTGGCGTCCCCGCTCGCTGCGCTCGCAGCTGCTGTTCTGGCTCATCACGCTGCACGTGGCCGCGGCCGCGCTCACGGCGTGGTTCACCTTCGTGGCATATGGCGACCTGGTGCACAACGCGCTGGACGAGCAGATGCGTCTCGTGGCCGATTCCCATGCGGGCACCGATCCGCCTCGCGCTCCGCGCCCGCTCGACGGCGAAGCCGCCTTTGCACGCGGCGCCTTCGTGGTGCAGATATGGAGCGCCGATGGCCGCACGCTGCTTTCAAGCTCCTGGCCGCCACTGGCTGCGGTGCCCCTGCAGCCGCGACCGGGATTCAGCGACGCGAGCACCGGCGCGCACACGCATTCGCGCTGGCGCGTGTTCACCGCCGAACCCGGCCCGCGCGCCGACCAGCCGCGCGTGCAGGTGTTGCAGAACGAAGACTACCGGCGGCGCCGGGCACTGCGCCGCGCGCTGCTCGAAGGCCTGCCCATCGCGCTGCTGCTGCCGCTGGCCTTGCTGATTCTCTGGCTCATCGTGTCGGCGGCCTCGCGGTCGCTGCGAGCGGTGGCGCGCGACGTGGCCTCGCAGGACGAGCGCAGCCTCACCGATCTTTCGCTGGCCCGCGTGCCGGACGAGATCGCGCCGCTGGTGCAGGCCTTCAACCACCTGCTCTCGCGCGTGCGCAGTGCCTTTGCCACGCAACGCCGCTTCGTGCAAGACGCGGCGCACGAACTGCGCACGCCCATGGCTGCCATCGGCCTGCAGATCGAGAACCTGCGTGCGCACGTGCCCGCCGGCGAGGCCACCGAGCGCTTCAACCAGCTCGAAGCCGGCGTCACGCGCGCGCAGCACCTCATCGAGCAGTTGCTGAGCCTCTCGCGGCAAGACGCACCGGGCCGCCCCGTGCCGGGCGAGCCGGTCGACATCGAAGCCCTGCTGCGCGAAAGCGTGAGCCAGTTGATGGTGCTGGCCGATGCGCGCCGCGTGGACATCGGCTTCGAAGGATCGATTGCGCCCGTGGTGCGGGCGCCGGCCGCCGAGCTGCGCAGCGTGTTCGACAACCTGATCGACAACGCGCTGCGCTATGCGCCCGAAGGCGGCGTGGTCGATGTGCGGCTGCATGAGGTTGGCGGCCACGCGGTGGTCGACGTGCTGGACGACGGGCCGGGCATTCCCGACTCTTCGATCGGCCGTGTGTTCGACCGCTTCTTTCGCGTGCCGGGCGCGCCTGCGGGCGGCAGCGGGCTGGGGCTGGCCATTGCGCGCACGGCGGCCGAGCGGCACGGCTTGCGCATCGAGCTGTGCAACCGTGCCGAAGCGGAAGGGGGTGGCTCGGGACTGATGGCGCGAGTGCATCTTCCGTCGCCGCCGACGGCCCCGCTCATTGCCAGCTAATTCATTGCTCAGCGCCAGCTCAGTGCGGCTGCCTAGAGTGCGTTCAGGCCCTGCCACGCGCAGTTCGCGCGATGGCACGCGGCCGGGGACAACCGCCATTCAGGAGCACACACATGCGCACTTCCTTCAAGCTTCTTGCCCTTGGTTCCTTTGCCGCGTTTGCGGCGCTGGGTGCCGTTCATGCGTCGGCCGAAACGACCGACGGCTCGGACTACCATCCGTTGCAGATGAATTCGCCCGAGAACCCCGACGTGCTTGCGGGTGCAATGGCTGCCGCGCGGCCTGGCGGAACCGAGTCCATCGGCCAATCGACCAGCGCCCCGGCCATGAACTCGACGATCCCGGTGTCCGATGTAGAGGCCGGCGCGTATGCGGCCTCTCATGCGAGCGGAACCGAATCGATCGGCCAGTCGACCTCGCTGCCGCTGGTGCAGTCGGCCAGCGGCAGCTGATAAACGTCAGTCGTCGTTGTTGCTGAGCAGCGCGCGGTAGATCACCGCGCCGATGATCGCGCCCACGATGGGTGCGAGCCAGAACAGCCACAGTTCCGACACCGCATACGACGGGCCGAACAGCGCCGGGCCCGTGCTGCGCGCCGGGTTGACCGAGGTGTTGGTCACCGGAATGGAGATCAGGTGAATCAGCGTGAGGCACAGGCCGATGGCCAGGCCCGCGAAGCCACCGGCTGCGCGCTTGGCGGTGGAGCCGAGGATCACGATCAGGAACACGGCGGTCAGCACCACTTCGCACACCAGCGCGGCGGTCATGCCGTACTTGCCGGGCGAGTGCTCGCCGAAGCCGTTGGTGGCGAAGCCGCCGATGTCGGCACCGGGCTTGCCGGTGGCAATCAGGTAGAGCACGCCGGCCGCTGCAATGGCGCCCAGCACTTGCGCAACGATGTAGCCCGCGAGCTGCGAAGCCTTGAAGCGGCCCGCGGCCGCGAGGCCGATCGAGACGGCGGGGTTGAAGTGGCCGCCGGAGATGGGGCCGAGTGCATAGGCGCCGGTCACCACCGTGAGGCCGAACGCCAGCGAGACGCCCAGAAAGCCGATGCCGAGGCCCGGAAAGGCCGCGGCCAGAACGGCACTACCGCAGCCGCCGAACGTGAGCCAAAAAGTACCAATGAACTCGGCCGACCACTTTTTGTAAGTGCTATGTTCCATGTTGTTCCATCCTCAAGTTGTTAGAAAAAATGCGTGGCCTGAGCCATGGCGCGGGCGGATTCTAGGAATGGAAACAACAAGCGTCACGCATGTTGTTGCATCTATCGGAACCTGTTCACAAATCAGCGATCTTTTGTTTCTGACACGCGTTTCGCAACAGGCTAGCGGGGCGTCTCAGAGCGTGACCACGATCTTTCCGAAGGCGCCGCGCGCGAGGTGGTCGAGCGCATCGGGCAATGCATCGAACGCGTAGCGCGCCGCAATCACGGGCTTGAGGGCATTCACATCGACGGCGCGCACCAGGTCTTCGAGGGCGCGGCGGTGGCCCACGCCAATGCCTTGCACCGTGGTGCGGCCGAGCACCATGGCATAGAACGAAGCGCTCAGCGTCTCGCCGCCGAGCATGCCGATGATCGATACGCGCCCGCCTTGCGCAGCGGCCTGCAGGGAGCGATCGAGGTTCGGACCGCTCGAGAGTTCGAGCACATGGTCGGCGCCGCGGCCTTGCGTGAGGCGGCGCACTTCGGCGGGCCAGTCGCTGTCTCGCATCAGCACGTGGGTGGCGCCGAGGGCAAGCGTCTGCGCGCGCTTGTCTTCGCTGCCCGAGATCACGATGGTGCGCGCGCCATGCAGCCGCGCAATCTGCAGCCCGAACAGCGCCACGCCGCCCGTGCCATGGATGAGCACGGTCTGGCCGGGCCGCAGCGCCCCCGTTTCGGCCAAGGCGAACCATGCCGTAAGGCCGGCGCAGGGGAGCGTGCTCGCTTCGGCGAAGTCCAGCGTGGCCGGCGCGGCCACGGCCCAGGCGGCGTCGAGGAGAACGTGCGAAGCCAGCATGCCCGGTCCGGGCCCGCCGGCCAGCACTGCATCGGCCGTCCACTGGCCGTCGATCCATCCGCCCCAGAAAGTGTTGACCACGCGGTCGCCAATGGCAAACCGCCGCACGTCCGCGCCCGCGGCAACCACGGTGCCGGCCATGTCGGAGGCGGGCGTGAAAGGCATGTCGAACTTCATGCCCATGCCGTCGCGCACCATCAGGAGGTCGCGGTAGTTGAGCGACACCGCACCCACCCGCATGAGGATCTGGCCCGGCCCGGGCGTGGGGAGCGGCCGCTCGACCTGTTCGAGGTGCTCGTTGCCAAAAGAAGAGAGTTGCCAGCGGCGAAGCGCTTGAGGTTCCTGCATGAAAAGACTCCACATAAAACAAAGAGCTGTTCATGCTATTGGCGATTCGATCTATCCAGTGGTGGATAATTTTCAACTCCATGGCGCCTGAAAGTCTCCAATGAGTCAACGTCTCCAAGGCATAGAAGAATTTGTCGCGGCCGTGGAGGCCGGCAGCTTCGCGCTCGCTGCGCAGCGGCTGCACGTCACGCGCTCCGCTGTGGCCAAGAGCATTGCGCGGCTTGAGGCGCGGCTGGGCACGCGGCTCTTTTTGCGCACCACGCGCAGCCAGAGCCTCACCGAAGAAGGCCACGGCTACTACGAGCGCTGCCGCCGTGCGCTGGCCGAGCTCGACGCCGCCGAGGCCATGGCCGATGCCGCGCGCTGCACCGCGACCGGGCTGGTGCGCCTCAGCATGCCCGCGATGCTCGGGCGACTGAAGGTCGGCCCGCTGCTGCTCGCGCTCGCGCGTCGGCATCCGGAACTTTCGCTGGAGCTTTCATTCAACGACCGGCGCGTGGACCTGGCCGAGGAGGGTCTCGACCTTGCCATTCGCAGCGGTGGGCTGCCCGATACCGCCGACCTGGTGGCCCGGCCGGTCGGCGTGCAGTGGATGGTGCTGTGCGCCGCGCCGGCCTATCTGGCGGCGCACGAGCGCCCGGCAAGCGTGGCCGAGCTGGCGGCTCCGTCGTCGCACGAGGCGGTGTTCTATGCCCGCGACGGGCAGATCTGGCCCTGGCGCTTTCACGATGCCGAAGGCCGGCTCGTCGAGGTGGTGCTGCCTTCGCGGCTGCGCTGCGACAGTGCCGAGGTGCTGCTCGAAGCCGCCATTGGCGGCATGGGCCTGTCGCGGCTGCCGGCGTGGCTCGCCGCCGAAGCGCTGGCCGCGGGAACGCTGGTGCGCGTGTTCGAGGAGCCGAGGCCTTTCGGCTTCGAGCTCAACGTCATCCGTCACAAAAGCCGCTACCTGCCGCACAAGACGCGGGTGGTGATCGACTGGCTCGCGGAGCATCTGCCGCCGCTGCTGGCGGCCCGCTGAGCGGCTTTGCCCGCTATCCTGCGGCTTTGCTGCCATTCCATTCATTTGCCGGAGAACGCATGCGCCCTTTTGCCATCAGGAACGTCGCAGGCCTTGCCGCATGCGCGGGCTTCCTGGCGCCAGTACGTGCTGGGCCCCACCTGGCAAGAAACGCGGCCTATTGTTTTTCGGGGCGCCAGCCCCAACTCGCAGAGTTGGCGGGTCGGGCGTGCGGTCAAGGCTGTCCGGCTTAGAATTTTTTGGTTTCGATATTTCTTCTTTCCCATGGCTGATTCTTCCAATACGAAACTACCGTTCCAGGCTGAAGTCGCGCAACTGCTGCACCTCGTCACGCATGCGCTGTACTCCAACAAGGAAATCTTCCTGCGCGAGCTGATCTCGAACGCATCGGACGCCTGCGACAAGCTGCGCTTCGAGGCCATCGACCACCCCGAGCTGTATGAAGACCAGCCCAACCTGGACGTGCGCCTTTCCTTCGACAAGGCCGCGCGCACCCTCACCATCACCGACAAGGGCATCGGCCTGTCGCGCCAGGAAGCCATCGACAACCTCGGCACCATCGCAAAAAGTGGTACCAAGGACTTCATGAGCAAGCTCAGCGGCGACCAGAAGGCCGATGCACAGCTCATCGGCCAGTTCGGCGTGGGCTTCTACTCGGGGTTCATCGTGGCCGACAAGATCACGGTCGAATCGCGGCGCGCCGGCCTGCCGCCGGAGCAGGGCGTGCGCTGGGTGAGCGGCGGCGCGGGCGACTTCGAAGTGGCCGACATCACGCGCGCCGAGCGCGGCACCAGCATCACGCTGCACCTGCGGGACGACGCCGACGAATACCTCAACGCCTGGAAGCTCAAGCAGATCGTCGGCAAGTATTCCGACCACATCTCGCTCCCGATCCTCATGGAAAAAGAGGAGTGGAAAGAAGGCGAGAACGACCAGCCGGGCGACATGGTCAAGACCGGCGAATGGGAAACGGTCAACAAGGCCAACGCCCTGTGGAGCCGCAACAAGAAGGACATCACGCCCGAGCAGTACGAAGAGTTCTACAAGGCCATCAGCCACGACTACGAGGCGCCCCTCGCCTGGAGCCACAACCGCGTGGAGGGCGGCACCGAGTACACGCAGCTGCTCTACATCCCCTCGAAGGCCCCGTTCGATCTGTGGAACCGCGAAAAGAGCGCGGGCGTCAAGCTGTACGTGAAGCGTGTCTTCATCATGGACGATGCCGAGGCGCTGCTGCCGAGCTACCTGCGCTTCGTGAAGGGCGTGATCGACTCGTCCGACCTGCCGCTCAACGTGAGCCGCGAACTGCTGCAGGAAAGCCGCGACGTGAAGGCCATTCGCGAAGGCAGCACCAAGCGCGTGCTGGGCATGCTCGAAGACCTGGCCAAGAAGCAGAAAACCGGGCCGGAAAGCAGCGAGGGCAAGATCGACGTGGGCTCCGGCGAATCGGTGCCGGCGCCCGAGCCGACCGAGGCGGTGACCGACGTGGTCGACAAGAATGCGCCCACGGCCGCCGAAACCGCCGCTGCCGCAGCAGACGAATCGGGCAAGTACGCCAAGTTCTATGCCGAGTTTGGCGCCGTGCTGAAAGAAGGCCTGGGCGAAGACTTCGGCAACCGCGACCGCATTGCCAAGCTGCTGCGCTTTGCCTCGACCACGAGCGACACGGTCAGCGTGAGCTTTGCCGACTACAAGGCGCGCATGAAGGACGGCCAGGACGCGATCTACTACATCACGGCCGACACCCTCGCCGCCGCCAAGAACAGCCCGCAGCTCGAGGTCTTCAAGAAGAAGGGCATCGAGGTGCTGCTCATGACCGACCGTGTGGACGAGTGGGCGCTCAACTACCTCACCGAGTTTGACGGCACGCCGCTGCAGAGCGTGGCCAAGGGCGCGGTCGATCTCGGCAAGCTGCAGGACGAGGCCGAGAAGAAGGCCGCCGAGGAAGCCGCCGAAACCTTCAAGCCAATGCTCGAGAAGCTGAAGGAAGCGCTCAAGGACAAGGCCGGCGACGTGCGCGTGACCACGCGCCTGGTCGATTCGCCCGCCTGCCTGGTGGTGCAGGACGGCGGCATGAGCACGCAGCTTGCGCGCATGCTCAAGCAGGCCGGCCAGCCCGCGCCCGACCTGAAGCCGGTGCTCGAAGTCAACGCCGAGCACGCGCTGGTGAAGAAGCTCGACGGCTCCGAGCACTTCGACGATCTGGCAAACATTCTTTTCGACCAGGCCCTCCTGGCCGAAGGCGGCCTGCCGGCCGATCCCGCGGCCTACGTGAGGCGCGTGAACGCGCTGCTGGTGTGAAAGCCCGGCCGCGCATCGTTCGGGCAGGGGCCGCCGTCGCGGCGGCGGTGTTGCTGGTTTTGATGAGCGGCTGTTCGCACTACCGCATCGGTATTCCGCTGGTGCCCGGGCTCTCGCTCGGCCTGGGTGCCACGAAGGACGGCAATTTCTCGGTCGGGCTCAATACCGGCTGGGGCCCGCTTGGCGCGGGCGTGGCCGTCAACAACTCGGGCGTGGTGGCCGGTTCCGCCGGCGTGGGTGTGGGCGTCGGCGTGGGGCCTATCGGCACCGGTGTAGGCGTGAGCAAGAGCGTGGTGCTGCACGACCCCAATGCAGCAAAAACCGCGTTCGTGCCTGCGGGTGGGGCTGCACCGGTGACCTCGGCGGCTGTTGCATCCGCCGCGCCCGTCACCGTGACCAAGGACGGCGTGACAAAACCCATGCTCGCTCCGGTGCCGCTTCAGCCTCCTGCCACTGCGCGCATTTCGTATCGCCCGGCTGCCGTGGCGCAGGCCGGCGAGCTTGGCACGCCTGCCAATCCGATCGCGCCCTGATTGCAGCAGTTGAGGTGCGGCGCTGGCCGCCTGCGGCCAATGCTGCGCTGAGAGCGCCATTCGCGAGCAGTGCCGCTCAGGCGTACAGCGGCTCCTCGGCCATCTGCTCGCACTGCTCCTGCAGCACGAGGATCTGACCCTTCCAGTAGTCGCTGGAGCCGAACCATGGAAAGTTGATCGGGAAAATCGGGTCTTCCCAGCGCCGCGCGAGCCAGGCGCTGTAGTGGATGAGCCGCAAGGTGCGCAGCGGCTCGATCAGCGCGAGTTCGCGGCGATCGAATTCGCGGAACTGCTCGTAGCCGTCGAGCAGGCCCGAAAGCTGCGCGGTGCGCTGCGCGCGCTCGCCCGACAGCAGCATCCACAAATCCTGCACCGCGAAGCCGGTGCGCGCATCGTCCAGGTCGACGAAATGCGGGCCGCCGCCGGGGCGGTCGGTGGGAGTCCACAAGATGTTGCCGGGGTGCACGTCGCCGTGCAGCCGCAGCTTGCGTGGCTTGAAATCGGAGGCCGGAGCGTTCACCGCCAGCGCCGTGGCGGCAATCATGTCCAGCGCCTCGTTGCAGGCTGCTTCCCATTCGCGCTGCACGTCGAGCGGCACCTTGTTGTTGGCCAGCAACCAATCGCGTGAAGCAATGCCGAAGGTCTGCAGGTCGAGCGCGGGGCGCGACTCGAAGGGCTTGGCGCTGCCCACGGTGTGGATGCGCGCCAGGAAGCGGCCGACCCATTCGAGCACCTCGAAGTCGTCGAGCTCCGGCGCACGGCCGCCGCGGTACGGACTCACGCTGAAGGCGAAGCCGGCGTGGTGGTGCAGCGTGGTGCCGTCGAAGGCCAGCGGCGGCACCGCGGGCACTTCGCCCGCGGCCAGTTCGAGCGAGAAGGCGTGCTCTTCGAGAATCTCGGCCTCGCTCCAGCGCTCGGGCCGGTAGAACTTGACGACGACCGCACTGCGGTCTTCCAGGTACACCTGGTAGACGCGGTTTTCATAGGAGTTGAGGCCGGTGAGCCGGCCGTCGCCGTGCAGGCCGAGCGTCGCGAGCGCGTCGAGCACCACGTCGGGCGTGAGGCTCTCGTAAGGATGTGTGTTTGCGGGCGCTGCGGGGGAAGGGGTCATGCAGCGATTGTCGCTACCCCCGCCCCGGCCCCGTCAAAGCCCGCCGGGTTGTTTGTAAAGCGAAAGGATATGGCCGATGCGCGGGTCGCCCTTGCCGGCTAGCACCTGCGCGTAGGCGGCCTGCGCAGCCTCGCCGCCGTGGTGGTGCTCGGCGCGCAGCCAGGGGTTCTTTGCATCGGTCACCGTGGCCAGAAAGCTGCGCCAGGCGGACACCATGCGCCGGCCGAATTCGTCGGCACCCCATTCGGCGGTGCGCTTCTTGATTTGCGCAGGCGCGAAGAACAAGGTGGCGCGCGGGCCCGGCAAGTCCTTGCCGGCGCCCTTGGACGAGAGCTGCTCCACATGCGTGCCGCCGATCGAGCAGCTGTATCTGAGATTGGCAAAACGGGTGTGAATGGCGTTGCGTAGGCCGCCGTTGCCGGCAAAGTCGACATACACGCAGGGCGTGTCGGCCGCAATGCTGTCGAGCGCGTCGTACGTCACCACGCGGTTGTAGCAGCCCAGGCTTTCGCAAAAGGCCACGTTGGCGGGCGAGGTGAGCCCGATCACCTCGATGCCTTCGCGCTGGTGCAGCTGAAAGGCCGTGCCGTAGGCTGTCTTGCTCGATGCGCTCGACAGCAGCATGGCCTTGGCGCCGAAGAAGTCGTTGTCCGCCATGAAGTCGTCGATCAGCCACGAGGTGATGAACAGCGGGCGCAGCAGCGCCTGCACGTCTTCCGTGTCCGCGGTGTAGAGCGGGTCTGCATTGCAGCGGAAATACTGGTTGTAGACCGCCGGCAGCGCCGCGCGGTGCGGCGCACCGTCGGCAAAGCGCTCCGGCGACAGGCGCTCGGGGCTCAGCACCGCGCCCGACGCCATGGGCCAGTAGCCATAGAGCCGCTCGCCCACCGCCACGCCCGGGTGCAGCGACTGCACCACGCTCGCGAAGCCCCAAACCGGAATGCTGCCCCAGCCTTCTTCTCCGGACGGGAAGAACTGCCAGTAGCTCATTGCATCGCCGAAGGCGGCGTAGGTGATGTTGTTGGACGTGAGCGCAAAGCTGTCGATGCGAACGCGCACCTGGCCGTCGGCCAAAGGCTGGTCGGTGGCGGTGTGCAGCCGCGTGGCGGCGAGTTCGTCCTTGCGGATGAGGAGGCTGGCGGTGCTCATGGGGTCGATCTCCACGGTGCGTTGAAGGGCGTGCGGCCACATTAGCCAAGCTTGATGAAAGGCGCTATCGCGTTTGCATTTTCCGGGTCACCCGAGAGACAACGACGACCATAAAAAAGCGCCCCGGCTTGTGGCCGGGGCGCTCTTCTTTTGTCGCTCAGCGCGGGATCAGGCGATCGTCAGTTCGACGTCGATGTTGCCGCGGGTGGCGTTCGAGTACGGGCAGACCTGGTGAGCCGTGTCGACCAGCTTCTGCTTTTGCTCGGCGTCCAGGCCGGGCAGCGTGATTGCGAGTTGCACCGAAATGCCGTAGGCGGCGCCGCCGTTCGTCGGGCCAAGCGAAACCTTCGAATCGATGGCCACGTCTTCAGGCACCTTCACGCCGATCTTCGGACCGACAGCCTTCATCGCGCCGATGAAGCAGGCGGCGTAGCCGACCGCGAACAGCTGCTCGGGGTTGGTGCCGGGCTTGCCCGAACCGGGCGAGCTCAGCTTGACGTCGATGGCGCCGTCGCTGGACTTGCCTGCGCCGTCGCGGCCGCCGACGGTGTGGGCTTCAGCGGTGTAGAGAACCTTGTCGAGTTTGGTGGTCATGGTGATTCCTTTGTGCATGAGGGTGGAGGGAACGGTGAAAAGAGCTTCTTTGTATCGAAGCGGGAAGAAACTTGAAGCGTGCGGATCAGGCTGCCTTCTTGATGCGGTCGCACAGGGCCTGGATCTGCTGGGTGAGCGAAATCAGTTCGGGCACGGAGCACTGGGCGGCGGCCATCAGGCACTCGGGCACGTTGGCTGCGCGGGCCTTGAGCTTGCGCCCGGCGGCGGTGAGCGTGATGTGCACGCGCCGTTCGTCGGCCACGTCGCGCACCCTGGCTACGTAGCCGCTGGCTTCCAGCCGCTTGAGCAGCGGGGTGAGGGTTCCGGAATCGAGCGAAAGGCGTTCGCCGAGTGCGGAGACCGTGGGGCCGTCTTGCTCCCAGAGGGCGAGCATGACCAGGTACTGGGGATAGGTGAGCTGCAGCTTTTCCAGGACCGGCTTGTAGAGGCGGGTCATGGCCAACGAGGCGGAGTAGACGGCGAAGCAGAGCTGGTTGTCCAGCTTGAGCATTTCGTCGGCGGGGGCAGTGTTGGAGCGCATGGGTTGAATTGTAGCGAGCAATTGAATTGTGTGCAATGTAATTGTTTTGGATTCAATTTTGGGGTTGCTTCCCGGGGCCGGGGCGAGACCCGGCCCCGGGAAAAAACTAAGCCCGAAACCTCTTCCGAGTAAGCCCCAACGCCACCCAAAACGCAGCAACCGCATAAACAGTCAACACCAATGCATGCCGCCACCACTCAACAGGCCATTGATCCATAAAAAGAGGCCTCACCAAAGCCACCGCATTCGTCAACGGCAGCCAAGCCGCCACAGCCCTCACAGCAGAAGGCAACTGCTCCAACGGAAAGAACACCCCGCTCAAGAACATCATCGGCGTCATGAACAGCGTGAAGTAATAAGTAAAAAAGTCGTACCCCTTCGCCAGTGCATTGAAGATCAACGCAATGGAAGAAAAGGTAATCCCCGCGCCCGCCAGCACCATCCAAGCGACGATCAACTTAGGGCTGTGGCTGATCCCCAGCCCCAGCATCACGAACAGGATCGCAGTCACCGTGAAGATCGACTTGAACGCCGCCCACAGCATCTCGGCCAGCACGATGTCGTCCAGCCCGACAGGCGCATTCATGATCCCGTCCCATGTCTTCTGCACATGCATGCGCGAAAAAGCCGAGTACAGCGCCTCGAAACTCGCGGCGTTCATTGCGCTCATGCAGATCGAGCCGCTCGCCAGGAACAGGATGTACGGCACCTTCACGCCGTCCACCGATACCTGCCCTACCAGCGCTCCCATGCCATAGCCGAAAGCCACCAGCCAGATCAAGGGCTCGGCAATGTTGCCGATGAGGCTCGGTATCGCAAGCTTGCGCCACACGAGCAGGTTGCGCAAAAACACAGGCCACCAGCGCAGCGAGAGCTCGGGCGCGCGCCATACGGAGCGCGTCGGCGGCGCGGCGCCGCTTGCTGCGGTCGTCGATGTTGTCGTCGTGTTGTTCATT
>NZ_RWKH01000038.1 GCF_003984625.1 Variovorax sp. DXTD-1
GGTAGCGTCGATGCTGGCCAAGGCGGGGCGCGAGCGGCTCATCAAGGCGGTGGGCTGACGCCTTTTTATCCAAGCCCGGCGGCAACCCGCATTTGTATGCCGGCACACCGCTAACCCCCTATAGGTAGTTCTCCCGCGTCAAAGGCCGCCTCGCACCACCCAAACTGCTGCCAAAGGCGCATCATCGCCTTGGGCGAACCCGCGTTGCAGACTGTGTGCGAGGCAGAGCATGACAAGGTTCAAGAAGGTCTTCTGGATCGGCACTGGGCTCGCCGTGCTGGGTGCGCTCGGTGCCTTTCTGGTGGCCGATGAACTGAAGACTTCGCGGCTGCAATCCGCCCTGTGGCGCGACTTTTCCGCCGGCGCCACCTTCAGCGTCGATTCGGGCCCGAGCAACGCGATTCGCTTTCCCCAAACGGGGCCTTACGACGAGCGGATGGGCTATCACGATCTGCCCCGTTTCATCGAACGGCTCGGGCCGCATGGCTTCACCATCACCCGGCAGGCGCGCATGTCGCCGCGGCTCATCGAGCTGCAGGAGCACGGGCTTTTTACGCCCTACCGCGAAAAGAACCAGGCGGGCCTTACCGTGCGCGACTGCCGCAACACGGCGCTGCTGCACACGCGGGTGCCGCAGCGCGCCTACGAGCGCTTCGAAGAGGTGCCGCCCCTGCTGGTGAGCAGCCTGCTGTTCGTCGAAGACCGCCACCTGCTCGACGCGGAGCCGCCGCAGCGCAACCCGGCGCTCGACCCCGAACGCTTTGCCAAGGCCGCGCTGGAGCACGGGCTGCGGGTGTTCAGCCCCAGCCAGTCGGCCACGGGCGGCAGCACGCTGGCCACGCAAATCGAAAAGTACCGCCATTCGCCGCACGGCCGCACGGGCTCGGTGCGCGAAAAGCTGCGGCAAATGGCGTCCGCCTCGGTGCGGGCCTATCAAGACGGGGACGACACGCTGGCGCGGCGCCGGCAGATCGTGGTCGACTACCTCGACACGGTGCCGCTGGCCGCGCGACCGGGTATGGGCGAGGTGCACGGCATGGGCGACGGGTTGTGGGCCTGGTACGGGCGCGACTTCAGGGAGGTGAACCGCCTGCTTGCCGACCAGGCGGAGGGCGCCGCCCCCACGCCCGATGCGCTGCGGCGGCAGGCGCAGGCCTTCAAGCAGGCGCTGTCGCTCATGATTGCGCAGCGCCGCCCGTCGCAGCACCTGCTGGGCGACGGCGCAAGCCTGGGCCGGCTCACCAACAGCTACCTGCGGCTGATGGCCGAGGGGGGCGTCATTTCGCCCACGCTGCGCGATGCGGCGCTGCCCCTGCCCTTGCACCTGCGGCCCGAGCTGCCCCTGGCCCCGCGGCCCGACTTTGTTCAGCGCAAGGCCACGAGCGCGCTGCGTACCCACATCTCCACCCTGCTCGACGTGCCGCGCGCCTACGACCTGGAGCGGCTCGACCTGGAGGCCGAGACCAGCCTGGACGGCGAGGCGCAAGCGCTGGCGGCACAGGTGCTGGCCGGCCTGCGCACGCCGGCTGCGGCCAAGGCGGCGGGATTGTTCGGCCCGAATCTGCTGGATGCAGGCGCGAACCCGGCCCCGCTGATCTACAGCTTTACGCTGTTCGAGCGCGGCCCGCAGGGCAACCTGCTGCGGGTTCAGGCGGACAGCATCGACCAGCCTTTCGACGTGAACCAGGGCGCACGGCTGGACCTGGGCTCCACCGCCAAGCTGCGCACGCTGGTGAGCTACCTCGAGCTGGTGGCCGAGCTGCACGCCCACTGGGCCGGCCTGGGCGCCGCGCAGCTCACGGCACTGGCGCCCAGCCCGCGCGACCCGCTGGGTGTGTGGGCGCGGCAGTACCTGTTGCGCGCCAAGGACAAGCGCCTGGCGCCCATGCTCGAAGCGGCCATGGAGCGCAAGTATTCGGCCAACCCGGGCGAAGCCTTCTTTACCGGCGGCGGCCTGCATCAGTTCGAGAATTTCGAGCGCTCGCGCAACAACGAGTTCATCACGGTGCGCGAAGGCTTCAAGCATTCGATCAACCTGGTGTTCATTCGCCTGATGCGCGACGTGGTGCGCCACCGCATGTTCGGCGGCGAATCCGATGCCGAGGTGTTGCTGAAAGACCCGGCCGACCCGCGCCGGCGCGAACTGCTCGCGCGCTTTGCCGACCGCGAGGGGTCGGCCTATCTGATGCGCTTCTATCGCAAGTACCAGCGCCTGCCGGCCGCCAATGCCGAAGCGCTGCTGCTGCGGGGCACAAGGGCCTCTGCACCGCACGTGGCAAGTGTGCTGTTCACCATAGAGCCCGATGCCAGCGACGAGCGGCTTGAAGCGCTGCTGGCGCAAAAGCTCGGCCGCGGATATGACGGCTCGCCGCGCGAGCTGCGGGCGCTGCGCACCACCTACGCCAACCTGTCGCTGGCCGACCGCGGCTACGTGGCGCGCGTGCATCCGCTGGAGCTGTGGCTGGTGGGCTTCTTGCGAAAGCACCCCGGCGCCACGCTGACCGAGGTGCTGAACGCGAGCGCCAGCGAACGGCAAGAGGTCTACGCCTGGCTCTTCAAGACGCGCCACAAGAGCGCGCAAGACACGCGCCTGCGCGAGCTGATCGAGATCGACGCCTTCGCGCAGATCCACCGCTCGTGGCAGCGCCTGGGCTATCCGTTCGAATCGCTCACGCCGTCTTACGCAAGCGCCATCGGCGCATCGGGCGACCGGCCCGCTGCGCTGGCGGAGCTGATGGGCATCATTGCCAGCGACGGCATGCGCCAGCCGGTGAAGCGCGTGGGCTCACTGCACTTTGCGCGAGACACGCCTTACGAAACACGGCTGGAGCCGCGCAACGCCAGTGCCGAGCAGGTGCTGCCCGCGGAGGTGGCCGCCACCGTGCGCCGCGCGCTGGTCCAGGTGGTGCAAGACGGCACGGCCCGCCGGCTGAAGGGCGTGCTGGTGGATGCGAACGGCCGCGCGCTCGAAGTAGGTGGCAAGACGGGCACCGGCGACCACCGCTACGGCCACACCGGCGGCGGGCGCAAGTCTGCGGAGCGCAAGATCAGCCGCTCGGCCACCTTCGCGTTCACCATTGGCGACCGCTACTTCGGCACCATCATGGCCTACGTGCACGAGCCGCATGCCGCGCGCTACAAGTTCACCAGCGCGCTGCCGACGCAGCTGCTCAAGTCGCTGGGCCCGCAGCTGCTGCCGGTGCTGGAGCGCAGCGGCTGCGGCGGCGACTGAAACGCAACCGCGGGTGTAAAAAGGCGGCCCCGCAAGAGAAAGGGCCTCCGATGCAAATCCGCGAACTCGCCACCGGCCTGCAGTTTCCCGAAGGGCCCATTGCCATGGACGACGGCTCTGTGCTGCTGGTTGAAATTGCGCGCGGCACGCTCACGCGCGTGCGGCACGACGGGCTGGTGCAGGTGGTGGCCAACCTGGGCGGCGGGCCCAACGGCGCCGCAATGGGGCCGGACGGCGCGGTGTACGTGTGCAACAGCGGCGGCTTTCGCTGGCACACCGAGGCCGACGGCTGCCACCGCCCCGTGGGCCAGGCCGAAGACTATTCGGGTGGTCGCATCGAGCGCGTGAACCTTGCCACCGGGCAGGCCGAGCGGCTGTACGACACGGTCGATGGCTTCGCGCTGCGCGGCCCGAACGACATCGTGTTCGACGCGCAAGGCGGTTTCTACTTCACCGACCTGGGCAAGACGCGCGACCGCGACATGGACCGCGGCGGCGTGTTCCATGGCCACAGCGACGGCAGCGCCGTGCATGCGGTCGTGCGGCCGGCCATGACGCCCAACGGCATTGCGCTGTCGCCGGACGGCCGCACGCTGTGTTACGCGGAAACCGAAGGGGCGCGGCTCTGGGCCTTCGACATCACGGCGCCCGGCCGGCTGCGCAAAGACGGCTGGCCCTCGCCGCACGGCGGGCGCATGCTCTGCGCGTCGCCCGGCGGGCACTACCAGCGCTTTGATTCGATGGCGGCCGATGCGCTGGGCAACCTGTGCGTGGCCACGCTGCTGCACGGCGGCATCACCATCGTTGCGCCGGACGGCAGCACCTGCGAGCACGTGCCGCTGCCCGACCGCTACACCACCAACATCTCCTTTGGCGGGCGCGACATGCGCACGGCCTACGTCACGCTGTCGGGCAGCGGGCGGCTGATTGCCATCGACGATTGGCCGACGCCGGGGCTCCGGCTCAACTTCCAGGCCTGACTGAAGACGCTGGCGGCGCGCGCGGGCGCCTGCGGCAACCCGGCCAATGGTGGTCAGCCCGTCAGCCGGTCGCGCGCTGCCAAAGAGCGTTGAAGCGAGCTCGTTTTCTCGGAGGATCGGACAAGAAAGCTGGACAACCTTGCTAACGGCGCGGGGCTCGCGGCGGCAGACTTGACTTCGGTTTCACTGCCCCGTTCGCTTGACCCTCAACCGACACAAAGGAGTTCTGCATGACCAAACCACGATATTTTTCCCAGCTGTGGGCGTCCGCCCTGGCCGCAGCGCTATTCAGCCTTGGCGCTCTTGTGCCTTTGCACGCAGCGGCCAATACCCCGGCGTCGCAGCAAACAGCGGAGAACAACCGCCAGTTCATTGCCGATGCATTCACGCAGTGGCAGCAAGGCGGCAAGACCTTCTTCCAGGACGTGCTGTCGCCCGACGTGGTGTGGACCATCAAAGGCACGAGCCCGGTGGCCGGCACGTACCGCGGCCGGCAAGATTTTCTCGACCGCGCGGTGAAACCCTTTGCCGACAGGTTGTCCGCGCCCATACGTCCCATGGTGAGAGACATCTGGGCCAATGGCAACGACGTGGTCGTGCATTGGGACGGTGCCACCACCGCGGCCGACGGCGTGCCCTACAGCAACAGCTATGTGTGGATCTTCCGGATGAAGGACCGACGCGCGACCGAGGTCATCGCCTTTCTCGACCTTGCGCCTTACGACGATGTGCTTCGGCGAGTGCCGGCCCCAAAGTAGGCAAGGCAGCAGCCGGGCCTACTGCCTTGCGGGGGCCGGGTACGCCTGCTGGATGAGCGTGCGCAGCGTATCGGCAACGCCGTGCCGCCCACCGCGGCGCCATGCCAGGTGGAGCTCGACGTCGAAGCCGTTCGCATCCTGCAGCGGCCTGAACACCACCCCGGCATAGCGCAGCCTGTGCGCGGAGTGCGGCACCAGCGCCACGCCCACGCCTGCGTTCACCAGCGACAGTATCGAATGCGTGTGGCTCAGCGTCTGCACCACTTCAGGCGCAACACCTTCGGCGCGCAGCCGCCCGGCCACCAGCTCGTAAAGATAGCGCGACTCCGACGGGCAGAACTCGATGAAGGCCTGCGCTTCGAGCGCGACCAGCGGTATCGATTCAAGCTGCGCGAGCGAATGCTCCGCGGGTATGGCAAGCGCAAAGGGCTCGCGGAATATCGCGGCCGATTCGGTAAAGCTGCGCGGTGCAAACGGCCGGACGATGCCCAGCTCGATGCGGTCGGCGCCAATGGCCTCGATCTGGTCGGCGGTCTGCATTTCACGCAGCATCACCTGCACATCGGGCAGCTGGGCCCGCACGGTGGCCAGCAGCTGCGGAAGCATGGTGAAGCTGGCCGCGGGGATGAACCCCATGGTCACGCTGCCCGCATCGGCGCGCATCGCGCGGCGCGCGGCCAGCGTGGCGGCCTGGCTGCGGCGCAAGATGTCTTCGGCCTCTCGCAGAAACACCTCGCCGGCGGGCGTGAGCCGCACGCTGCCGCCGGCACGCTCGAGCAGCAGCACGCCCACTTCATGCTCCAGCAGCTGGATCTGCCGCGTGAGCGGCGGCTGCGTCATGTTCAGCGAGGCGGCGGCGCGGCCGAAGTGCAGTTCGGTGGCAACGGCCACAAAGCAGCGGAGTTGGGTGAGCTGGAACACGATTCAAATCTTGAATGGCGGCATCCCATGTATGGATTGGACGCTGTTGCCGGTGGCTCCTAGAGTAGCCGTTCTCCGCGCTTCATCCCTTTTCCATTCCTGTAATCGACATGAGTTCTTTCCAAGGCCGCGCGTTGCGCGAGGCACTCAACGGCATCTCCGGCATTCTGGTGACGCCCTTCGACGCCGACGACGCCATCAGCGTTGCACCGCTCAAGCCGGTGGTCGACCGCGCCGTGCAGGCCGGCGTGCATGTGCTGGTAGCCAACGGCAACACCAGCGAGTTCTACGGCCTGCAGGCGCACGAGGCTGAGCGCATGGTGCATGCCACAGCCGAATGCATTGCGGGCCGGGTGCCCCTTCTGGCCGGCGTGGGCCGCAGCGTTCATGAAGCCTGCGCACTGGCGCGCGCCTCGCGCGAGGCCGGCGCCGACGCGCTGATGGTGCACCAGCCGCCCGACCCCTTTGTTGCGCCGCGCGGCGTGGTGGCGTACCTGCGAAAGATCGCGGATGCGGCCGACGGCTTGCCGATGGTGCTGTACCTGCGCAACGAGAACATCGGCCTGGCCGCCATCGAGGAGCTGTGCCGCATACCCGAGATCGTGGGCGTGAAGTGGGCCTCGCCCACGCCGCTGGTGCTGGCCGAGGCCATGCGCCGCACCGCAGACCGCCAGCTGGCCTGGGTGGGCGGCCTGGCCGAGGTGTGGGCGCCGCCCTTCTACGCCGTGGGCGCGCGCGGGTTTACGTCAGGCCTCATCAACGTGCTGCCGGAGCGCTCGGTGGCCATCTACAACGCGCTCGAAGCCGCCGACCATGCGTTGGCCATGCGGCTCATCGGCGAAATGCTGCCTTTCGAAGAGCTTCGCGCGCAAGAAAACAACGGCACCAACGTGACCGTGGTGAAGACCGCACTGCAGTTGATGGGCAACGACTGCGGCGCGACCCGCCCGCCATCGGCCTGGCCGTTGACGGACCACCAGCACCGGCAGTTGCATGCGCTCATGTCGGGCTGGAACCTGCTGCGCTGACCTCTTCGGGCAGTGCGCGGATCCGAAGTTGCCGCGCTCTCTTTCTTTCTCCATAACTATTAAGGACAAACCAATGAACCATCGCCGATCGCTCCTGGCACTTGCCATGCTTCTTCCGCTCTGCGGCGCCGCCAGCGCGCAGAACTTTCCGGCGCGGCCCATCACCATCGTGGTGGGCTCCAGCGCCGGCAGTGCCACCGACGGGTTGGCGCGCGCAATCGGGCTGGAGCTGACCAAGGAAACGGGCCAGCCCGTGATCGTCGACAACCGGGCGGGCGCGTTCGGCGGCATCGCAGCGCAGTTTGTTGCGCGAGCCCAGCCCGACGGCTACACGGTGTTCATGACCACCAACACCACGCAGTCGGCCAACCCGCATCTGCAGAAAAAGCTCTCGTACGACCCGATCAAGGACTTCGCGCCGGTGTCGCTGTTGACCAAGGGCTACCAGCTGCTGGTGGTGAACCCGCAGGTCAAGGCCAACAACGTGGCCGAACTGATTGCCGCCGCCAAGGCCGCGCCGGGCAAGCTCAACTACGGCTCGGGCAGTTCGTCCGCGCAGGTGGCGACCGAGCTGTTCCAGCAGATGACCGGCACCAAGTTCAACTACGTGCCCTACAAGGCCAATCCGCCGGCAGTGCTCGACCTGGTGGCGGGCCAAACCGACCTGATGATTGCCGACCTGGCCACCACCCTGCCCCACGTCAAGGCGGGCAAGCTGCGCGCACTGGGCGTGAGCAGCCCCAAGCGCCTGCCGCTGGTGCAGGGCGTTCCGGCCATTGCCGAATCGCTGCCAGGCTACGAGTTCGGCTACTGGAACGCGCTCTATGCGCCCGCGGGCACGCCGGCGCCCGTGGTGCAGCGGCTGAATGCGCTCATGCACCGCGCCATCGAAACGCCCGCGGTACAAAAGCTGGTCGAGCAGGCCGGCATGGAAGCCGCGCTCTCCACGCCCGAAGAGTTGGCTCGGTTCCAGCTGGCCGAACTCAGCCGCTGGGGCCAGATCATCAAGACCGCGGGCATTACTGCCGAATAAGCGGGCCGGTGTACTCGCCCCGGGCCGGGTAGTCGTTCTTGATGACGAAATCCAGCGCCTGCACCATCTCCGCAAAGTTGGGGCGTACAAAGGGCATCGACTGCACCGAGAGGTAGTAAATGGTGTTGTCGGGCTTGACGAGGAACAAGCCCGGCTCGGAGAAGAGCGCGGGTTCTTCGATGCCGATGGATGTCTTGCCGCGCGATGTCGAAACATACAGGCCCCACTCCCTGGCCTTCGCGAGCGAAAGGCCGTAGCCGACGCGCAAGTTGGCCGCGCCGATTTTTTCAGCCATGGCGCGCGCGCGTTCTTCGTTGTCGGAGCTGATGGCGATGGTGCTGACGCCGCGCTCGGCAAATGACGGCGTCAGCCGCTCCAGCTCCTTCAGGTAGGTGGCGCAAATCGGGCAATGCAGGCCCCGGTAAAAGCACAGCAGCGTCATTCGTTCGGGTGCGTCGCCGGCCAGGCGAAAGGGGCCGCCGGCGAGCGTATCGACCACGAGGTCCGGGGCTTGTTGGCGTGGCATCAGCATCTGGGTTTTCCTTTGAGTTGGTTGCAAACGAGGCTCAAAGATCGCATGCTTGCGATCATGAAAAGTCCAGATTCCATGATTCAAAGTCCAAAGCCCGCCAAGGCGGACAGACTTGCGGCATTTATCGAAGTGTTCAAGCTGCGAGTCGCCGTGCTCGCGGAGCCTCACACGCGCGGACCGGTGTTGCTGCTCGCGGGCGAGGACGGCGAAGCCGGTGCCCGGGTGGTCTTTCGATTGCATGGCGCCAGTGCGTTGCCGGCCGATGTGCGCGTTGCGGCGCATGTCGATTTCGACAACGATACCAACCCGCTGATGAGCGCCATGCCTGAAGAAATATCGGTACCCCTGAAGGAGTCGCTCGCGCTGGAGGCCACAGCAAAGGCGTTTCTCTCCGAAGCAATTGAAAGCCGCTGCGGCCGCAGCGCAGCCCTGAACCGGCTGGCCGAAGTGCTCATGCTGATGGTGCTGAGAAGCGCGATCGACACCGGTGCGCAGAAGCCGGGTCTGCTTGCCGGGCTTGCGCACCCCGCGCTGCACCGCGCGCTGGTGTCGATTCACGAGGCGCCGTCGCGGCAGTGGACGGTGGATGACCTGGCGGATCGAACGGCCATGTCCAGGAGCGCATTCATGTCGGCGTTTCGCGCAACGGTGGGAATGACGCCGATGGCGTACCTGAGCTCCTGGCGGCTCACGCTGGCGCGCCGACACCTGGCAGCCGGAGAAGCCGTGAAGCTGACGGCGCGGCGGGCCGGCTTCGGGAGCGCCGCGGCCTTCTCGAGGGCGTTCTCCAGGGCCTATGGGCACGCGCCGGCCGAATTGAAGCGCGCCGCCGCCGCTTGACAATACCGCCGCATTCATTCAATACTCAACCTAGCGGTTAACTATTGGATGAGAGGACACCCCGCATGAAATACCAGGGAAGCTGCCACTGCGGCCGCATCAAGTTCGAGGCCGAAGGCGAGATCACTTCGGCCCTGTCGTGCAATTGCTCCATGTGCCAGCGCAAGGGCACGCTGATGTGGTTTGTGCCGCGCGGCAACATGCAGCTGCTCACGCCCGAAGACGACACCAGCGTCTACCTCTTCAACAAGCACGTGATCAAGCACCGCTTCTGCCCCGAGTGCGGTATTCACCCCTACGGCGAGGCCAAGGCTCCGTCGGGCGAGCCGATGGCGGCCATCAACCTCCGCTGCATCGAAGGCATCGACCTGCAGGCAATTCCGGTCACGCAGTTCGACGGGCGATCGGTATAGGCGCGGCGTGCGCATGACGTGCGGCCGCGCATGCGGGCCGCACCGCCCTGGTTGTCCTGACTCTGCGGCGTTTTGCAGGAACTGAAACAATGCAGCCACCATGGACGGCCTCGATCTCATCAAAACATTCCGCGAAGTGGCGTTCCGGCGCAGCTTCTCCCGTGCGGCCATTTCGCTGGGCATGTCGAAAGCCACCGTCAGCCGCTATGTGGCCGAGCTCGAGGAGCGCAGCGGCGTGCGCCTGCTCAACCGCTCGACCCGATCGCTGAGCCTGACGGATGCGGGGCAGGTGCTGCTCGACCGCAGCGCCGAACTGGTGGCCATGGCCGAGAACACGCTGAACGACCTGCAGGCCCACGGCTCGCACCCCCGCGGGCGCCTGCGCATGAGCGCGCCGCACGGGCTGATTGCGGGTTGGCTGTCCGACGTGATTGCCGAATTCATCAAGCTCTACCCCGAGGTGTATGTGAGCCTGGTGTTCACCAACAGCGAGATCGACCTGATCGAGGAGGGCATCGACATTCACCTGACCGGCGGGCGCATCGACGACATGAACCTGATCGTGAGGCGGCTGGTGCCTTTCGACATGGTGGTGTGCGCAAGCCCCGGCTATTGGGCCCAGCGCGGCATTCCCAAGGTGCCCGAGGACCTGGCCCGCCACGACGTGCTGAGCTATTCGGCAAAGCCCACCACCCACCTGCCTTTCGAGACCAAGGGCAAGCCGGTCGAGGTGCAGGTGCACAGCCGCATGGAGGCCAACGACGCGGTTGCGCTCATAGAGCTGGCGCTGCGCGGCGCGGGCGTGGCCTATGTGCCCGAGCCGCTGGCGCAGTCGCACCTGGAGCGCGGCGCGCTGGTGCCGGTGCTGCGCGAGCACATGCCGAAGGACCATTGGCTTTACGCGGCCTATTCGCAGCGCCGGCACAACAGCGCCGCCATGCGCGCGATGCTCGACTTTCTCGAGCAGTCGATGGGGCCGGCCGGCGAGCCGCCGGTGTTGCCGCCCATTCCGCCGATGACGGCCGTGGCGCCGACCGCATGCAACCTTTCGGTGCCGCGCAAGGCTGCCCGTGCGCCCGCGTCCGCGGCCCGGAAGGACAAGTCGCCGGCCGAAGAAGACCGTTCTTCGGACGCTGAGCGGGCTGCAGTCGTGTTGCAATCGCATGTTTTCAACGTGCAGGCAGCCGACGCATGACGACCTCTTCTTCCCCTTCGCCTTCTTCTTCCCTTCTGGTTCGCCCTCCGGTGCCGGAAGACTACGCCGGCTGGAAGCCGCTATGGGACGGCTACAACGCCTTCTACGAGCGCGAGGGCCCCACGGCGCTGCCGGAAGAGATCACACGGGTCACGTGGCAGCGCTTCTTCGACGCCTACGAGCCAGTGCATGCGCTGGTGGCCGAGCGCGATGGCCGTCTGGTGGGGCTGACGCACTACCTCTTTCACCGCAGCACCACGCGCATCGAGCCCACCTGCTACCTGCAGGACCTGTTCACGCTGCCTTCGGAACGCGGCCGCGGCGTGGGGCGCCAGCTGATCGAAGGCGTGTATGCGCACGTGAAGCGCGTGGGCGCGCACCGCGTGTACTGGCAAACGCACGTCACCAATACCGCGGGGCGCATGCTCTACGACAAGATGGCCTCGCACGACGGATTCATCGTGTACGGCACGCTCGTCTGATCGCCTGAAACTCAGTACTTGATGGTGACGCCGGCTTTCACGCCGTTGTTGTTCTTGCCGTCGCTCAGCACGCCGCCCGTGAGCGACACATTGCCGCCCGTGCTCGCACCCAGCGAGTAGGTCGGCCGCGGCGTGGAGGTGTCGGTGCCTATGTAGGTGCCGCTGCCGTCGGGCCGCTCCACGCCGATGGTGGCGCCCTTGGTGTAGGCCGAGGTTTCGGTGGGGTTGACGTTCGGCGCCACGTAGATGGTGCCCTTCTCGTCGCTGTCGACCGGCACCCTCACCGGCTCCGCCGCTGCGGTAACGGCCACGCACCAGGCGGCCACGCTCACGCTTGCAAAGATCCATTTGCTCATGACCCGATCCTGCGGGCTCGGCAGCGCCGCGCCTGTAGGACGAGACGCAGGCCTGCCCGCATCGGCAGGCGATTTGTCATGGTTCGCACCAGCACGCGCGGGGGCGTTTGTCTCCCCGGAAAAGGGGCGCACCGCTCATGTCCGCGGGTGACGCAATTTTTACATTGGCTCCACGGCAAAGAGAACGCTTGCAGTCCGCTCCGGGCGCCAGGCGACGCCTCCGTTGGCAGGTCAGCGGGGTAACACGCCGCCAAAAGGTAGAGCCATGAACAGAATTTTTCGAACCCTCTGGAATCCTTCGCTCGGCGCATGGGTGGCGGCACCCGAAGTTTCGCGCGGCCACACCCGGCCAGGCCGCGGCGGCGGCAGTGTCGAAGGACGCAGCCGCGCAGGCCCGATGGCCGACCTCCGC
>NZ_RWKH01000039.1 GCF_003984625.1 Variovorax sp. DXTD-1
GGGCGCGTTCGCGTTCCTGTTGGCGTTGCTGTTCGATGAAAGCTTGAGGCGTCGTCGGCGTCTGCTGCGCGACCGCCCACAACGGAGAAGCAGCGAGGGCCACGGCCACCGCCATGCGCGTGCGCCGAGGCACGACCGAGAAATGCGCCATGGTGATCAGCGCCGGAATTCGACCGTGCGAACCGCCGACGGCTTGCCGGAGAAGCCGGTCACGGTGCCGTCGGCGCCGAAGAGCACGTCGACCGGTTCGTCTTCCTGCACCGTCCAGTAGCGCCAGGTATTGGCGTTCAGGTCCTTGGTGTCGTTGCGCGAGGGATAGCTCAGCGCCATCAGCACCTGGGGCCGGGTCATGCCGACCATGACCTTGGCGGAATACACGGCCTTCTGCACCTCGGGGCTCCAGCTGGCGAGCGTCAGCTTGGGATCGGCGGGCACCACGATCTGGCGCGCCCAGCGCAATGCATCTTCCTTGCTGCGTGCGGCATCGTCGCGCAGGGAGACGTAGTCGCTGCCGATGGTGCCGTAGAGGTACCGGTCCCGCTTCATGGTGTCGAGCACCGCCGGTTCGCCGAACGGCACGATGGGGCCGCCCAGCATGTTGGTGCTGGAGACCCAGCCGTAGTCGGGGCGCAGGTTGCAGCAGGTGTAGCCGGTGATGGGCTGGGTCAGCTTGGTGGCGCAGCCGGACAGGAGGAGGAGGCCCGCAGCGAGGGCGGTCAACGCGGCGATGCGGTGAGGGGAAATGTGTGATCGTTTCATTGATATCGCTCTAAACAAATTTGACTAAGCACCCTCAGCGAAACTGGAGCCTGACTCCACCAAGACAGATTTGAACTTCGAAAAATAATCCGCCCCGCCAGAAACCACGCTCAAGAAATCCGAGAACTTCTCTTCATCTTCAAATAAAAACCTCTTCTTGACCCTATTAGCCGTCAGAACCTCAAATAGCGCATCCAGATTGCCACCCGCATACCCTCTATATCCAAAAATACTCTCCCCCAGAAGACAATAAAAATCCGCATCAGAACGCAGACCATCAGGATTAATATTAATTACCTCATTAGCGACACATTCTTGAATCCAATCAGCTGAACTTACCAAATCCATGCAGGCCTCCATCCAAAAATCAGAATATCGACCATCAAGATCCCGCCAGCTTAAGGAGCTACCATCGACCCAAGCTTCAAAAATTCTCAATTTCCGCAGGCTCGTTCGACCTATTTGCATCAAATATCGATGGACATCATTTTGGGTGGAAAGAAGTTTGACGCAATAGAAATTGGCAACCTGAATGGGCCGGCCGTTTATATCGATGAGCAATGAAAATACACGGCCATCAGGAAGCGTGAATCCGACATGAGGCAGCTTGAGACCGTGAAGTGAAAGAATAAAATTCCCTCCGCCAAAATCGCCGTCTCCCGCAAACTCCGGGAGGCCTTGAATCAGATCGAGTCCTAAAACAGCATCATTTTCAGTCGTTTCATCGCGAACGGATAACTGACCTATCTTCATCATTCGATGGGGTTCGCTCTTGAGGCCGGGAATTCGATGTTTCCATGGGCTACCACCTTCGCAGTCACGAGTTACTCTCTTCGCTGCTTTTCCGATCGTAAGCAATGGAGTGCGATTTTCGATACAAATCTATTCCTCGATCAGTAACATCCTCATATCCAAATTCAACATTGCAATTTGGACATAAAGCATAGGACGGGGTTTTACCATCCTCACCCCAAGGAAAGAGTGGGAAGCAGTCGAAGCCACAGACACGGCACAGTGACCTTTTGCCATTCATTTCGAACTCCAAAAATCGAGATTTAATCTCAGGCCATGCGCCACCGAAATTGAGTAGTTGGAAGAATCCCCTGAATTCTTCATCGATAAAATCCTATCTAGGATCATTCCAAAACCACTCGAAGCCACGCTCTCGATCTCTAATTGCATACACCCCTTCGTACTGAAAGGAAAGCACGAACAGCATGTCCGTGCTCTTGGTCAACCGCGTCAATACTGACTTCATGGTTTCGACGGCTTCGTCGTACATGGAGTTATTGATGCGAAACGAAATTTCCGCATCGACAAGGAACGAACAGCCATGATCGCCCTCTGCAATGATTTCTTTGGTTCGGCGCGATGGTCGCATCCACTCGGCTTCACAGAACACTTCACCATTGCCAAGCGTGTACCAAACTGCGTCGAGCCGATGCTCCGGGAGACGCTCCATTCCCAACTCGTAAAGGATCTCTTTTGTCATTTCCCAATCCTTGGCGCTACCACCCATCTCAAGGTACATATCAAGTGCCATGGTCACCATCCTCCATTCAAATTTGTAACCCGCCCGTCCTTGATGATGATCAGATTACGCAGTCCACCAATCGGATTGCGCTGCACATACTGCGCAATCTCGGACGCGCTCAGCGGTGAGTCCGCCAAGTTCACAACCACATTGTTTGCTTGGAAAGTCTTGACCTCCGCTGGATTAGCCTTCTTGCTGATCCCATCCCATATGCTTTGCACATTGGCCGAGCTCGGTGAATAGACATCAGCGACTTCTCCGTTGATCTTGAGGTCTGGCTGCTTTGCCTTTGATCGACCCCCGTCATTTTCTAATCGTTCCACCTTTAATCCGCGCTCTGAAAGAATCTCGGCCGCTTCGTCTTGTCTAGCAAAAGAGCGAATCTGCTCTGCGTTGGCATTGGGTGGCGGAAGCTCCCGGGCCCCGGTCAAAGTGCCTTTCGCTGCGGGCAGTTCTCGCTCCACAAACACCGCTCTCGCGTCGTCGGCGGTCAGGCTCGCCCCGTCATATTTACCGGTACGAACCGGAGATCGAGACGTGAGAATCGTGGACGAGCGCTCCAGTACCCCCGCCACCGCATCAACCACACGGCCACCGATCGCTCCGCCCAGCACTATCTCCTCAAAGGTGTAGTCGCGCGGCGCACCTCCGTTAATTGCCCCAAGATAGGTAAGCGTGGCCTGTCGTTGATTCGCCGTCTGCTGACGTTCGGCTTCAGCGGTCGGCGTGTTCAGAAGATAGCTGTTGGCTCTCTGCTCACTGGTTGCGTCAAAAGCGATCAACTCGCTTCCCCCCGCTCGGATGGGCTCCCCGTATGTGTTCAAGATCGGTTGTTTCTGACTCGCCAGATCCCCGATGATGCGATCAGCGGTAGCAGCATCCGCGATGACCTGCGAAGATGAAAAGTACCCCTGATACGGCAACTGGCCCGTTCCCGCAGCGGCCACGAGGAACGCATCGCGTTTGCCCTTCCCATCATCATCCACTCGCGCAAGCGTGGCTTGAGCCAGTTGGTCATACCAGTACTTCTCGGCCTTGGACTGCTGCTCGGGCGACATCTGCTCAAAGCCTTGGATTTGCTCGCGCGCCACCCGCTTTGCCTCTTGCGCCAACCGCTGGCGCTCCGATGGATGCAACTGCCGATTGTTGATGTCCACGGCATATGCACTGGATGCTCCAGCAGTTCCCCCGGCTACTCCGCCAATTGCCGCAGCAGTAACGGCGCCCAGAGCCTGCGCAACTGGAGTTGGCAAGCCCATTGCGTCGATGGCCGATCCGATCCTTGGCATGAGGGCTGCACTAGCCCCTGCTCCCAGTGCGCCGGCTACGCCTCCACCGAGTGCGCCCGCAGCCGTGTGCAAGGCAACCCGGTACTCCCCGCCTTCGGCCCACTTGGCCGCCTCTGCAGGATCCGTGTTTTTCAGCTCGTTCTGTTTCTTGTCTGCGTATGTGCCGATTTCCCTTGCTGCGTTCTGGTTGAACTCCTGCGTGAGCTGGGCCTGCGCCTGCACATCATTGATGATGGTCTGTGTGTTCCAGTCCTTGATCAGTGTGCCGGCGCTGCTGTTGTCCCCGGTCCTCACGCTCTGGTCGCCCGCAATTCCCGAGATGCCGGACCTCGTGACGCTGGTCTGGTTGCTGCCGCTGACGCTGCCCACACCCGCACTGCCGCCGGGCCGGCTGTTCGGTCCCGACCACGCCGAATTCATCTCCGTGGCGGGTGTCGTTGCCGTCGCAGCCTGCGGTGCCGTGGTGTAACCCACGCCCACGCTGCCGCTGACCGCGTAACTGCTGCCACTCGACTGGCTCACGTTCTGCAAGTCGCTCATGGTGAGCGCGCCGCCCGTGCTGAAGCTGTTCTTGCCTGCGTCGATGGCCGCCTGCGTGCTCTCGATCACCGCCCCCTTCAGGTCGGTGTTGCCCGCCACCTTCACGTCGAAGCCGCCATCGCCGGCCTTGATGCCCGACTGCACGGCCGGGCTGATGAAGACGCCATTGGATTTGGCCCCGGCCGCGCTGGCCCCCACCGTGGCCACCACGCCGTAGCAGATCGGCGGGATGCACAGGCTCAGGTTGAAGCCCGAGCTGCTCTGGCGCGACTGGCCCACGCTCGCGTCCTGCAGGCTCTCGATGTTCAGGTTGCCGCCCACATCGGCCGTCACGCGGTTGGCTTCGACAATGCCGCCGCGCATGTTCAGGTCGCCGCCTGAACTGATGTTGACAGCCTTGCCGCCGCTGACCTGCGTAGCGTTGTAGCTGACGTCGTTCAGGTTGTTCTTGCCCTTGCCGTTGCTCACGCCCAGCTGGATGCTGAAGCCGTTCTGCGCGCCGGCCCCGAAGGTGACGCCCACGTTGGCGCCGTGGCTGGAGTTCTGGCCGATCGTCGCGCTGGTGTTCTTGCTGGCCTCCAGAGTGATGTCATTGTCGGCCGCCAGGTTGACGGTATTGCCCGCCGCAATGGTGGAGCCCACGGCGCGGATGTTGGAGTCCTTGCCGCCGCCCGTGGCCACGATGTTGACGTTGTTCGAACCCACCACGCTCGAGCCCACGGCCTCGCTGCTGTTGCTGAAGCTGGTCGCCTGACTGGTGTTGCGGCTCACGCTCACGCTCACCCCGTAGCTCAGCCCGCCGGCTCCGCCTGCGAGCGCGCTGGCAGCGTCGTAGGCCTGTTTGCTGGTGCCATTTCGGCTCCCAAAGAGCATATCGATCCGCTTAGTATGGAGATGAGTTTTTCAATTACGACTCCCTTCCCGGCTCATTTTTATCAAGAACATGAAGAGAAAATTGCTCTGCCTCAATGGCAATGGAAACAGAGGCTGAAAAACCATGAAGTCCACCACTCAAGTAATACTTCTTCAAGTCTTTGCTTCCTTGCCCTTCGTAGCGGAATACCACGCGATCCCCCCATAAAACACCTTCATTTCGTTGTTCATATTGGTGAGCAACAAAATCAAACTCTCGAACCCCCCGAAAAACCAGAAGGCAATGACCAACAAATCCTTCTTCATTTTTTCGACTAAAGAGGTCGAATAAATCGGATCCGACGTCAAGCCAGTTGTTGACATAGATTTTTGCAACAGAATTACTGCATAAATGCGCACCATAGTCGCATTCCGATGCATTTATTTCTTCCCAGCAATTTTCGATGATTTTCATTTCTACCTTGTCTTTTTTACAAAAACAACTGTTTGCATTGTTGAAGGCGCAATCGGCTTGCCTTGTGTGGTTGCGAATGGTAGTCCTTGATATTCAGGAAGCAATGGTCCTTGGTATTTAATCTCCAATCCAAGGCTGTCTAGTTGAGCGGGAGTCGGCATGCTCGCAAAGTACTTGTTAGCCTGATTCCCATTTATAACAACCATGCCTCCCGGCTGGGTAATGCGCGCCGCCTCTGGTAGGTAGTCCATCATCGAAAATGTGCCTCCAGCGTCCCTGGGAATATAAGGATTATTTGCAACCACTGTCGCTTGGCTGTTGCTTCGGATATTCGGCATGCTTCGGGCATCGGGTGCAATAGCAGAAGGATCTGTAGGCCCAACACCAACAGCGCCACTAATCTGAGGCCCCTTTGAGTCTGTAAATAATTCTACAGTGCCGCCTTTCGGAGCTTCGCGCAAAATTCGCCCATTTACCAGCTTCGCTCCAACTACACTGCCGCCCACAGCAGCGCCCACTAGTACCAAATCCGTCAATGTTTGTTGAGCGACAATCTTTTGCCGCTCATCATAAATCGACTTTTCCGCAGGGGTTGGATTCTCGGGCTTAAGATTTCTCTGACGAGTTTGCCAGTAAAACTCCCGGTACTCGGGGTTGTTCTTATATTGACTATAAACAATCGGATTTCTGAAATCCGACGATGTTGCAGCAAAAATCTCTTGCGTACGTCCCTCCGAATCCACAAAGGTATTCTTTGCATTCTCGGAGATGAATGCCTTGGCCGCTATAAATGCTTGGTACTCTTCACTCGCAAAACTTCCCAGATTGTTTGAAATTGTGGTCTGGTTGTATAGATCAACGTTTGATTCGCCGGCCATCGTCAACCATGTTGCGGCCTCGCCTGGAGTAACGGGGCGGCCGAGTTTCTCTGAGAGCACGTCAGCGAAGCCCGCGGCGTTGCCCTTGATCCAAACTGTTTCCGTCGGGTGAAGCTGCCTGTTGTTAACGTCCACGCTGTAAGCCGAGGCCGCCCCAGCTGTTCCTCCTGCCGCGGCTCCGATAGCAGTCGCTGTCACCGCGCCAAGAGCTTGTGCCACCGGTGCTGGCAATCCCATTTCATTGATGGCCTCGCCAACGCGCGGCATCAGTGCTGCACTAGCCCCTGCTCCCAGTGCGCCGGCTACGCCTCCACCGAGTGCGCCCGCAGCCGTGTGCAAGGCAACCCGGTACTCCCCGCCTTCGGCCCACTTGGCCGCCTCTGCAGGATCCGTGTTTTTCAGCTCGTTCTGTTTCTTGTCTGCGTATGTGCCGATTTCCCTTGCTGCGTTCTGGTTGAACTCCTGCGTGAGCTGGGCCTGCGCCTGCACATCATTGATGATGGTCTGTGTGTTCCAGTCCTTGATCAGTGTGCCGGCGCTGCTGTTGTCCCCGGTCCTCACGCTCTGGTCGCCCGCAATTCCCGAGATGCCGGACCTCGTGACGCTGGTCTGGTTGCTGCCGCTGACGCTGCCCACACCCGCACTGCCGCCGGGCCGGCTGTTCGGTCCCGACCACGCCGAATTCATCTCCGTGGCGGGTGTCGTTGCCGTCGCAGCCTGCGGTGCCGTGGTGTAACCCACGCCCACGCTGCCGCTGACCGCGTAACTGCTGCCACTCGACTGGCTCACGTTCTGCAAGTCGCTCATGGTGAGCGCGCCGCCCGTGCTGAAGCTGTTCTTGCCTGCGTCGATGGCCGCCTGCGTGCTCTCGATCACCGCCCCCTTCAGGTCGGTGTTGCCCGCCACCTTCACGTCGAAGCCGCCATCGCCGGCCTTGATGCCCGACTGCACGGCCGGGCTGATGAAGACGCCATTGGATTTGGCCCCGGCCGCGCTGGCCCCCACCGTGGCCACCACGCCGTAGCAGATCGGCGGGATGCACAGGCTCAGGTTGAAGCCCGAGCTGCTCTGGCGCGACTGGCCCACGCTCGCGTCCTGCAGGCTCTCGATGTTCAGGTTGCCGCCCACATCGGCCGTCACGCGGTTGGCTTCGACAATGCCGCCGCGCATGTTCAGGTCGCCGCCTGAACTGATGTTGACAGCCTTGCCGCCGCTGACCTGCGTAGCGTTGTAGCTGACGTCGTTCAGGTTGTTCTTGCCCTTGCCGTTGCTCACGCCCAGCTGGATGCTGAAGCCGTTCTGCGCGCCGGCCCCGAAGGTGACGCCCACGTTGGCGCCGTGGCTGGAGTTCTGGCCGATCGTCGCGCTGGTGTTCTTGCTGGCCTCCAGAGTGATGTCATTGTCGGCCGCCAGGTTGACGGTATTGCCCGCCGCAATGGTGGAGCCCACGGCGCGGATGTTGGAGTCCTTGCCGCCGCCCGTGGCCACGATGTTGACGTTGTTCGAACCCACCACGCTGGAACCCACGGCCTCGCTGCTGTTGCTGAAGCTGCTGCTCTGGCTGGTGTTGCGGCTGACGTTGACGCTGACGCCGTAGCTCAGCCCGCCGGCCCCGCCTGCGAGCGCACTGGCCGCGTCATAGGCCTGCTTCCCGCTCATCGCCAAGTTGACGGCGCCCAAGGCCTGCATGCGCCCATCGCCGGTATCGCCCATGGCCTTGATCGTGCTGGACCCGCCCCGGAGCGTGTCGGTGCTGATGCCCATGAAGCTGGCGCTGCCACCCATCTTGGTACTGGCACTGCGCTGCACCGTCATGCTTTGCTCGGTGTTGTGGGCCTCGTTGATGGTGACGTTCTTCGCAAGAATGTTGACGTCGCCTCCCACCAAGGGGCCGGCCTGCCCGGCAGCCATGACGCTGCTGGCGGTCTGGCGGTACTCGTTGCCGGCCACCAGTGTCACGTTACCCGTGAGGCTGGCCACCTGGCTGGCCTGCTGGGTGGTGCGGCTGGTGGTCTGGGCGCCGAAGTCCTTGATATGGCCCAACCCAGGCTTCGACCAGGAACCGATAAAGCCGCTCTTGGCATTGGCCGAGGAACTGCTGCTGAGTTGGGTGTTCTGGGCGCTTTCGATGGTGAGATTGCGCCCGGCCATCATGGTGATGTCCCGGTCGGCGACGACGGTCGCCGCCTGCAAGGTGGTGTCGCGCCCGCTGACGGTTTGCAGGCTGCCGGCCGATATGGTGGTGCCGACCGCCTGGGTCGTGATATCGACGCTGGTGCTGTTGCCCGAATTCTTGCGGTTGCCGTAGCCGCCGACCGGCCCGCCGGCATCGGAAGCCAGCGCCCAGGCCCGCGACAAGCCCGTGCTGCTGGTGCGCTGCTGGCTGGCGTGCAGTTCGGTGCTGCTGCTGGTGGCGGTCGTGAGATTGATGTCGCGGCCCGCCGACAGGCTCATGGCTTCATCAGAGTGAAGCTGTGCGGCCTGAAGGTTGATGTCGTTACCGGCCACTGCAGCCACTGCCTTGCCGCTCAGGCTGCTGGAGAGCACCTCGGTGGTGGTGGTGCTGTCGAGGGTGCTGGAACTGCTCTTCCTGAACAGGCCGTTGGAAGTTTTCTGCGTGGCCGTCGCAACGCTGGTCGTGGCCTGGCCCGCGGTCAGGTTAATGTCGTTCTTGGCCGTGGCGACCAAGGCGCCGTCGGTGCTCTGAACGGCACCCGCGCGGATGTTCAGGTCGTTGCCCGCTGCAAGGCGCACGTTGTCCTGGCCCTGGATGACCGAGCCGACTTCACGGCTTTGCGAGGCGGCTACAGCTGTCTGCTTGCCTGCGCTGCTCATGGCACTGGACTCGGTCACGGTCCCCATGTTGATGTCGCGACCGGCGCCCACCGCGGCACTGCCCGCGCTGACCAATGCGGCGCCGATCAGGTTGGCGTCTCGCCCGGCTGACGCGATCAGTGTTCCGCCGGGGTTGGTCACATACACGCCCGCCACACGGTCGATGGTGGTGCTGCTGGTCATCCCACCCAAGCCGCTCGCGCTTTGCGTGGTGGTGCGGATGTTGATATCGCGCCCTGCCGTCAGCACGGCGGCATCCCGTGCCGTGATGCTGCCGCCGATGTTGTTCAGGTCGTTGCGGGCGTTGATGCCGATGTTGCCGCCAGCGATACGGCCACCGAGGTTGTTCACGTTCTCGGCGTCGATCTTGACCAGGCTGCGGCCGGCAATGGTGCCGGTATTGACAAGGTCGCCCGTGCTCTTGATGACGGTCGCATCGGCACTCAGCAGCGATCCCGATCCATCGATGTCGTCTGGCCGCACGCGCACATAGACCTGAGGCACCAGCACGCGCTGCGTGCCGCCGTCCGGCAATGTCACCGTCTGCTCGACCAGCCACACGATGTCGCTGGTCAACTGGGCCATCTGGGCGGCGCTCAGGCCCACGCCCGGGCGCAGGCCGTATTCCTTGGCGAAGGTCACGCCCGCGTTCATCAGCGCGGTGTACTGGTCGTCGTCGTTGTTGAATCCGTCCAGGTAGCGATAGCCCGTGAGCTGCGCCACCTGTTCGCGGATGAGCTTCTGCTCGTAGAAGCCGTCGCCCAGCCGCTTGAGGATGTTGTTCGGGTCTTGGCCGAGGTTGTTCAGCAGGTAGTCGCTGCTGAGCCACATGCGCTTGTTCGTGAAACGCGGATCGGTCTCGATCAGGTAGCCGCCGGGCCCGGCGTGGATGCCGAACAGGCTGGCATTGGGAAGGCGCGTGTTCGGCAGGCTGGTGCGCACGACCATGGGGACGGTCTGGGCGCCTGCGCCCGCGGTCCCGCCGGCCGCACCGGCCGCGGTGCCCGAGGTTTGTGCAACCCCGCCGACATTGGCGGGCACTTGGACGATGACCCCTGCACCGCCGGCGCCATTGACGCCGCCGGCGGCGCCCGCGTTGGCATTCGCGCCGCCGACGGGCGCAGCCCCCGCGTTGTAGCCCTTCGTGGCGTCGAGGTTGGACGTGTACTCATAACCCCCCAGGGCGATCTGCTGTGGCGGCATGGGAAGGACGATCGTTTCCTGAAAAACGCCGAAGCGGTCGTACACGAACGCCACGTCCAGCGTGGTGCTTTGACCGGTCAGCGGTGGACCGGCTTCATAGTCGTTGGCAGTGATGGTGCCGCCCGCGAGTACCTTGCTGTTCTCGTTGTACAGGTGTCCATTCACGTTCATGTCGCCACCCGCGACGATGCGCGCGGGGGCCGCGTCTACCGCGGTGTCGGCCGTGACCGTGGCCGCGTGCTTCCAGGTGCCCCAGACATTGCCACCCGGGTTCAGCAAGGCGCCCTGGCTGCCGTCGGCATTGCGTGCCCAGACATAGGTCTGCCCCTGGATGGCGATGACGTCCTTGGGCAGGAAGATGCCCACCCCTTCGATATTGATCGTGTCATAGGCCAGTGGGGTCGTCGTCTGCGGCCCCAGCTTGATGTGCGTGTCCTTGTTGTTGATCTGCGCCATCGCGATCGACATGTCGCCCATCGACTCGATGTCTGCGCTCAGGTTGTCGAGCACGGCGCCCTGGCCGGTGGCTTGGCGATTGGCGTCGAGCGCTCCGCCGATGTTCATCGAGCCTGCACCCAGGCCGGCGCTGAAGATCAGCGCGTGTTCGCGGTTGGTGATGGTGCCCGCACCGATGTTCAGGGTGTTGCGTGCCGCAATCGTTCCCGCCTTGGTCGCGCCATTGAGCGATTCGGCATCGTTGAGCAAGGTGCCGGCGGCGATGGAGATGTCGTTGCCGTAGATGCGGCCGGTGCCGATGTTGGTCAGCGTGCCGGCATTGATCTGGGTCTTCCCGGTGCTGTCGATCAGGCCGCGGTTGGTCAGGGTGCCGCCGGCGTTGACGACCGTATCCGTCCCCGACATCTCCGCGTTGGCCGTGTTATCCACGTTGTTGCCGCCCACGGTGAGCGTCTGGCCCGCGAGCAGCTTGCCGTTGTTCGTGAAGTTGCCGGTGGTGGTGTAGGTCAGGTTGCCGTTGGCGGCCACCTCGCCGTTGTTCACGATGTCCTGCGTGAGCGCGATGCCCAGGTCCTGGCCCGAGACGGCCCGGCCGTCGCCGCTGAAGGTCGCGGCATCGATCTGCAGGCTCCGGTCGGCCACCAGCGTGCCGCCGGTATTGACCAGGTTCAGTGTTTTGGCGCCGGGGTTGGCCGCATTGGGATCGGCGATGGCGAGCGTGTCGCCGGCCGAGATCAACCCGTTCGTGTTGTTGACGGTGCCGCCGCTGGTGACGGTGGTGTTCACATCCGCCCGAATCGCACCCGCGGTGTTATCCACGGTCGTGGCGGCGATGGCGACGTTCTGCCCTTCGATGCCTTGTTCA